>NZ_QEOO01000037.1 GCF_003121585.1 Nocardioides speluncae | reverse complement strand
TGCGGAGTCAGGGTCAACTCGGCCTTCGGACGTCCTGATCGTGGCATGTCCACATCCTACGACTTATCTAGCGAACTTCACGTGCGCCTCACTAGGGTGCATCTCCTTATCCGTGGCCGTCGCGGAGCGGCGTCCGGTGCGTGCGATGGCAAGGCGGCGGAGGGAGGCGGGCCGGTGGCCCGTCGACCGACGGCAACGCAGCCAGCGTGCGTGCCGGGCGTCGCGCCGCAGGTCAGGGATAAGGAGATGCACCCTAGAGCACTCCTTCGAGGGGTTGTTCCTGCTCCAGCCAGTGCAGCAGGGCGCGGGCGCCGAAGCCGGTCGGGCCGCTGCTCCACTCGTAGTTCTCCGACGGCGAGTCGCCTGCGGAGGCGATGTCGAGGTGCGCCCAGGGCAGGTCGCCGACGAAGTGCTGCAGGAATAGCGCGGCCATGATCGCGCCGGGGCCTTTCGGCCCGTTGTCGGCGTCGGCGACCTTCGAGGCCAGCTGCTCTTCGTACTCGTCGGCCAGCGGCATCCGCCAGAACGGCTCACCGGCCTCCTCGCCGGCGCGGCGTACCGCATCGGCCAGGCCGTCGTGGTTGGCGAAGATCCCGCCGGTGCGCATACCGAGCGTCAGCTTCATCGCGCCGGTCAGCGTCGCCACGTCGACCAGCGCGTCCGGCTTGAGCTCGGCGACGGAGTACGCCAGCGCGTCGGCCATCACCAGCCGGCCCTCGGCGTCGGTGTTGGTGACCTCGGTGGTCCGCCCGCCGTAGTGGCGGAGTACGTCGCCGGGCCGGGTGGCGGACCCGCTGATGGAGTTCTCGGCGGCCGCGATCAGGCCGGTGACCCGGATCGCGCAGCCGATGTCGCCGAGCGCGGCCATCACCGCGAGCACGACGGCCCCACCGGTCATGTCCCGCTTCATGTTCAGCATCGACTCGCCGGGCTTGATCGACAGGCCACCGCTGTCGAACGTGATGCCCTTGCCGATCAGCGCCAGGTGCGGCGTCTTGCGACCGGACTTGGCCGGCTTGTAGTCGAGCCGGATCAGCCGCGGTTCGGAGTCCGAGGCTCGGCCGACCGAGAGGATGCCCTCGAAGCCCTCGTCGACCAGCCGCTTCTCGTCCCACACGTCGTAGTCGAGGCCGGACTCGGCCGCCACCTGCTCGGCCTGCTCGGCCAGCCACGGTGGGTTCTTGAGGTTCGACGGGACGGTCGCCAGTGTCCGCGCCCGCCAGCCGGCGCCGCCGATCGCGATCGCCTTGTCCAGCGTCTGTCGCGCCGCGGCCTCGTCGGCGATCGAGGAGAGTACGACGCGGCCCAGCGGCCGTTCCTTGGGTCCGGTCGAGCGCCAGTGGAAGCCGAACGAGCCGAGCATCAGGCCGATCACGAAGGCACGCAGCGCCGCGTCGTCGCCGACCGCTCCGACCGAGGTCGCCACGCTGTCGTAGCCCCGGGTGGCGCGAGCCAGCGCCGCACCGGCACGGCGCAGGTCCGCCGGCCGCTGCTCGCCGACGCCGACGAAGATGACCATCCGCAGCGCGTCGTTGGCGGCGGAGGTGTCGGTCACCGGATGAACGGTGATCTCACCGGCCTTGCCGCTGGCTCGGTAGGCGTCGAGCACGGCGAACGCGTCCAACCCCAGCTCCTCGACCAGGTCCGCCGCACCGGGCCCGAGCAGCAGCGCCGCGCCGTCCCGCTCCTCGGCCGCATCGGCCGAGTCGGCCGCGGGCTTCGGGGCAGGCAGCACCGGCAGCGCCACCGCCTCGACACCACGGATGGCGTGCGGCGGTAGGTCGCTGAGTGCGAACTCTGGGGGTGAGACCTGGCTGGGAAGTGTGTCAGTCGCGGCCACGGGCGTCAGCCGACGACATCCTTGAGGGCATCGCCGAGCGCTCCAGCTTCGTCGGCGTTCAACTCGACCACCAAACGGCCACCGCCCTCGAGTGGGACGCGCATGACAATGCCGCGCCCTTCCTTGGTGACCTCCAGCGGACCGTCGCCCGTCCGCGGCTTCATCGCCGCCATCCGCGCACCTCTTCCCTTGTTGAACTCGAGTCATCGCGACCGGGGCCTGGCCGGCCGATCGCTGTACGCGTCCACCATTATCCCCTATCCCGCCCGTCCCTTCGACCACAGGCTCTGGGGGCGCACCCTCGGGGAGGCTGGCAGACTCTCTCCATGCATGCGCGGTCCGCCCTCTTCGACGTGTACGGCGACCACCTGCGCCACCGCGCCAACGAGGCGCCGGTCGCCGCGCTGGTGCGGCTTCTCGACCCGATCGGCATCCAGGCCCCGGCCGTCCGCACCGCGATCTCCCGGATGGTGCTCCAGGGCTGGCTGGAGCCGGTCCAGCTCGATGCCGGGCGCGGCTACCGGGCCACCGCCCAGGCGATCCGCCGGCTGGACGCCGCCGGCGCCCGGATCTACGGCACCCGCACCGAGAAGACCCGCTGGGACGGCTCCTGGCAGCTGGTGCTGCTCGGCCGGATCGACCCGCGCACGCAGCGCCAGCGGGTGCGCGACGCCCTCGGCTTCCTGGGGTACGCCGAGCTCACCGACAGCACCTGGATCAGCCCCTACCCGCGCGAGGAGCTCGACGACCTGCTGCGCCGCGACCGGCTCGACGCCACCACCGCGGTGGTCCGCGACTTCGAGCCGCCCGAGCGCCCCCTCGAAGCCTGGGACCTGGCCGAGCTCGGCAAGGAGTACGACGCCTGGCTGACCGAGGCGGAGGCGCTGGTCGAGGCCCAGCGGGAGAACGGCGACGACCCGGACGAGGCGGCGTTCGCGGTCCGCTTCCAGCTGGTCCACGAGTGGCGCAAGTTCCTGTTCCGCGACCCGGGCCTGCCCGCCGAGCTGCTGCCCGACGACTGGGCCGGCCGGCGTGCCGCGGCGTACTTCACCACCGAGGCAGGTCGACTCAAGCCCGGTGCGGACCGCTACGTCGACCGCTGCTTGACTCAGTCCTGACGGCCCTGCCCACGCCCCGAAAGGTCCACCGATGTCCGACACGCCCGAAGCACCCGTCCTGGTCGAGACCGCCGACGGCGTCGCCACGATCACGCTGAACCGGCCCGGCGCGATGAACAGCCTCGACGTGGCCACCAAGGAGGCGCTGCTCGCGGCGGTGCTCGAGGCCGCCAACGACCAGGCCGTGCGCTGCGTCGTACTCACCGGGACCGGCCGCGCGTTCTGCGTCGGCCAGGACCTCAAGGAGCACGTCCAGATCCTCAACAGCGAGGACAAGAGCTCGCTGTTCAACACCGTCGAGCAGCACTACAACCCGATCGCCACCGCGATCGCGACGATGCCGAAGCCCGTGGTCGCGGCCGTCAACGGGGTGGCGGCCGGCGCGGGCGCCAGCCTCGCCTTCGCCTGCGACTTCCGGGTGCTGGCCGACACCGCGGGCTTCAACCTCGCGTTCAGTGGGATCGCGCTGTCCTGCGACACCGGCTCGTCCTGGTCGCTGCCGCGGCTGGTCGGGCGGGCCAAGGCGCTGGAGCTGCTCTACTTCCCGAGCACCTTGGACGCCGCGACCTCGCTCGAGCTCGGCCTGGCCACGCGGGTGGTTCCCGCCGATGAGCTGGGCAGCGCGATCGCCGAGCTCACCGGCCGGCTGGCGGCCGGCCCGACCGCGGCGTACGGCGCCATCCGCCGGTCGGTCACCTACGCCGCCGGCTCCGGTTTCGAGGACGCGCTCGCCTTCGAGGGCGAGATGATGACCGCGACCGGCAAGACCCGAGACCACGAGGCCGCCGTCGCCGCCTTCCTCGCCAAGGAGAAGCCGGTCTTCGAGGGCCGCTAGGCGCGGCTAGGCCCGCGAGAGGAGGCCGAGCAGCTCGGCGTGGGTCTCGGCGTCGGCGGCGGCCAGCAGCCCGCCGGCGCCGCTGTACAGCGGCTCACCCGCCAGGTCGGTGACCACGCAGCCGGCTGCCCGGCACAACGCGAGCCCGGCGGCGAAGTGGACGCTGTCGGGGCGCGCGCCGTCGGTCAGGTACGCCGCCCGCCGGCCCGCCGCCACCCAGGCCAGCGCGAGGCTGCTGGACACCACCCGCGGTCCGAAGCTCGCCTCGAACTCCGCGGTCGTGAGCAGGCGGATCGCGGTCGGCAGCGGTCCGGAGCGCATCGCGCCGCGGTCCACGTTGATGTCCACGAGGCGGGCGCCGACGTCGGGGACGAGCGGCAGGTCGACGCCGTCGGCGCCGCGGAGCATCGCCTTCTCGCCGTCGGTCCAGAACACCTCACCCGAGCACGGGTCGGCGACGGCAGCGGCCAGGTCCTGGTGATCGGCGTCGCGGAGCGCGACGTTCACGCAGAACAGCGGCGTCTTGGCGGCGAAGTTCAAGGTCCCGCAGAGCGGGTCGACCAGCCAGACCCGGCCGGCGTCCTCGCGGCCGACGTACCCGCCCTCCTCGCCGAGGAACGCGTCGTCAGGGCGGCCGGCGCGGATGGTGTCGAGGATCGCCTGCTCGGCCTCGACGTCCGCCTCGGTCGCGAAGTCGCCGGGCTCCTTGTCGATCCTGGTCTCCCAGGTGCCGTACTTGCCGAGCACCACCTCGGCTCCGGCTCTCGCGGCGGTGATGGCCAGTTCGACATCTGTGATCACGCTCGCGACCTTAGCCGGGTCACCCGCGGCGGCCGTAGAGGGCGCGGATCAGCTGGCGCGGTGCCTCGACGCGCATCCGGTGCCGGGTCGGCCGGGCGCCGTACTCGACGGTGACGGCCGCGCCGGGGAAGCGGGCGTTGAACCACATGGTCAGGGTGCCGTGGCAGACGCCGCCGCAGTTGAAGTGCTTGGCCGGCAGCCGGAGGTGGCGGACCAGCCGCCGCGCGAACTGCCGGTTCTTGGTGTCGGTGTCGATGCCGTGCAGGGGCTGGTGGAAGCTCACCACCCAGCGCGGGCCGACCGTGCGCAGGAAGCGCATCACCGCGCGGGTCTCGGGCTCGGAGGCCGGTCGCGGACCGGACTCGTACGCGCCGTCGAGGTCGACCCACCGCTGCGGGAAGTTGCGGTTGAGGTCGACGCCGCGTGCGTTCTTGCGGGTGCCGCGAGCCACGCCGTCCGGGTTGTACGTCGGGACCACCCACAGGTCGAGGTCGCGGATCCGCAGGCCGTTGACCAGCGCGGTCAGGATCTGCCGGGGCGCGGCCTCGTTGCCGTGCATCGCCGCCAGCGCGACCGCCTTGCGCTGGCCGGGCTGGCCGAGGCGGTAGGCCACGATCGGGCGGCCCCGGACCGAGCGCCCGATCACCTTCTTCTCGATGACGTGGTTCCCCAGTTCGGCCGCGGGTTGAGGAGGTTGTGCAGCAACCGTCTCGAAACCGAGGCCAGTGGCAACGAGTGAGAGCGTGACCGCTCCGGCCAACGACACCGCCGGCCGGGTCACGCCTACACCGCCGAGGTCCAGTAGGCGTAGGTGAACACGATCACGCCGACCAGCATGCCGACGTGGGCCAGCACTGAGAGGCCGGGCCCCTCGCTCCAGGTGTCGAGGACGACCGGCTGGGCGTGCCGGCCGTGGGACGGCAGCCAGCGGCTCAGGATCAGCAGTCCGATGATCGCCACGATCCACCAGAGCGCCAGCGCGATGATCCCGCCGAGCGCGCCGCCGAGCATCACGTCCTTGTCGAAGATCAGGAACCAGACCCAGATGCCCCAGGCGAGAAGGCCGCAAAGGGTGTGCAGGTTCAACAGCGCACGGCCGACCTGAAACCGACCCGCGCTGTCCTGGGCTCCGCCGAGACGAAGCCGCGTCATGACAACGACAAGCAACGCCAGGGCTGTCAGAACGTAAACAACTACTGCGGTCGACACGGCTCGAAGTTTGCCTTACTCCTTCGGCGGATCGCCATGTACGTCACCGTCCTGGGCGTGTTCTCGGTCCAGCTGAGTGGCCAGCCGGGCCAGCAGGGTGTCCACCTCGGACATCCGGTAGCCGCGGACGCCGAGCGAGAAACGGATCCGGCGCAGGTCCTTGCCGGTGATCCTGTCGGCGGTGATCAGGGCGTCCGGACGGTCGTCGTACACGTCCGACATCGGGGTGCCGCGGCCTGCGGCCACCATCGCCACGCCGCCCATGGCGAGCACGATCAGGATCGCGAAGAACCACATCATCAGGGCATCACTCCGGCTGTCTGGCGGGCTGGGCGGCCGGGCCGTGGCCCTCACGGGCGTCGACCATGATCTGCACCGCCTCGGCCACGTCGTCGGTCAGCGTCATCATCTTCAGGTCGGACTCGGAGATCTTGCCCTGCGCCAGCACGGTGTTGCGAAGCCAGTCGAGCAGGCCGCTCCAGTAGTCGGTGCCGAGGAGCACGACCGGGAACGACGTCACCTTCTGGGTCTGCACCAGCGTGAGCGCCTCGAAGAGCTCGTCGAAGGTGCCGAGCCCACCCGGGAGTACGACGAAGCCCTGGGCGTACTTGACGAACATCGTCTTGCGGGTGAAGAAGTAGCGGAAGTTGATCCCCTTGTCGACCCACCGGTTGAGCCCGGACTCGAAGGGCAGCTCGATCCCGAGACCGACGCTCACCCCGCCGGCCTCGCTGGCGCCCTTGTTAGCCGCCTCCATCGCGCCCGGCCCGCCGCCGGTGAGCACCGCGAACCCGGCCTCGACCAGCGCGCGCCCGAGCTGCTCGGCTTGGGCGTACGCCGGCTCGTCGACGCCGGTGCGGGCCGAGCCGAACACCCCGATCGCCGGGCCGAGCTCGGCCAGCGCACCGAAGCCCTCGACGAACTCCGCCTGGATCCGCATCACTCGCCACGGGTCGGTATGCACCCAGTCGGCCGGGCCGCGCGAGTCGAGCAGTCGCTGGTCGGTGGTGCTGTGGTCCACCTGGCTGCCGCGCATCACCTCAGGGCCACGATGCTTGCTCGGTCGCTCAGTCACTCGGCTCCTCCAGTCAATCCGGTCAGCCACGCCCGAAGTTGCCGCTCGCACCGCTCGATGTGCTCCACGGGAACGTGCTCGTCCTGTTTGTGCGCAAGCGTCGGGTCTCCCGGGCCGAAGTTGACCGCGGGTACGCCGAGGGTGGTGAACCTGGCGACGTCGGTCCAGCCGAACTTCGGGTTCACGATGCCGCCGACCGCGGCCACGAACGCCTTCGCCGCCGGCCGGTCCAGCCCGGGCAGTGCGCCGGGCGCGGAGTCGACCACGGTCACGTCGTACCCCTCGAAGAACTCGCGGACGTACGCCGTCGCCTCGGCCTCGGTGCGGTCGGGGGCGAACCGGAAGTTCACCGTCACCACGGCCTCGTCGGGAACCACGTTGCCGGCGACTCCGCCGCTCACGAAGACCGCGTTGAGCCCCTCGTGGTAGGTCAGCCCGTCGATCACCGGCCGCCGGGCCTCGTAGGCGTTGAGGCGCGTCAGCACGTCGGCGGCCTTGTGGATCGCGTTCTCGCCCATCCAGCTTCGGGCGCTGTGGGCGCGCTCGCCGGTGGTGCGCACCTCGACCCGCAGCGTGCCCTGGCAGCCGGCCTCGACGACCGCGTTCGACGGTTCCATCAGGATCGCGAAGTCGGCCTTGAGCAGGTTCGGATCGGATTCGCTGAGCAGCTTGAGCCCGTTGAAGTCGGCCTCGATCTCCTCGGCCTCGTAGAACACGTAGGTCACGTCGCGATCGGGCTCGGCGAGCGTCGCCGCGAGCCGGAGCGCCACCGCGACCCCGCCCTTCATGTCGCAGCTGCCGAGCCCGTGCAGCAGGTCGCCGTCCCGGCGAGCGGGCAGGTTGCGGTTCACCGGCACCGTGTCCAAGTGTCCGGCGATCACCACCCGCTCGCCCCGGCCGAGGTCGGTGCGGGCCACGATCGTGTGGCCGCGCCGGGTGACCGCGAGGTGCGGGTACGCCGTCAGCGCGGCCTCCACCGCGTCCGCGATCTGAGCCTCGTTGCGGCTCACCGACTCGATGTTGACCAGGTGCTCGGTCAACGTCACGGCGTCGGTGGTGAGGTCCAGGCTGGGCACGCCGCCCATCCAATCAGGTCCCTTCCGGTGGGCTTGCGGCCGCCGTGAAGTCGGCCGGCCGCTCCGGCACCCGCACCAGCGCGATCTGGTGCGACTGGGCGACCATCCGGCCCTTGCTGTCCCACAGCGTGATCGTCTCGTCCATCCGGTCCCGGTCGACCTGGTTGGCCTGCAGCTCGCAGAGGACGGCGCCCGGCGCGGGCAGCCCGCGCACGAATGCCGTCAGCTGCATGGTCTTCACGGCGCCGTTGATGCCGAGGTCGAACGACCCAGGCGGCCCGAAGTCGAGCGGGACCAGCAGGCTGGACGGGTCCCAGTCGGTGCCGTCAGCGAGGCGCTGGTAAGCCTTGACCACGCCGCGGCCGGTCGGCCGGCCGAACGCGAACTCCAGCGACGCGCGGTCCACGCGCGAGTCGACGAACTCCATCAGCGCCACCTCGAAGCCGGCACCGGGCGGACTGACGCTCTGCCGCACGCAGTCGGCCGGATCGGGCATCTCGACCGGCGGCCGGCGCGACCACCACGGGTCGTCGTCGGTGAGCAACCCTTGGGTGATCAGCGCGACCACCTTGTGGGCACCGTCCTGGGAGAGGGTCGCCCGCACCTGGGTCGCCGCCCGGCCGGTCCCGAGGACCTCGACCGCGGCGACGGCCGGCCCGGGCTTGGGCGCCCGGACGAAGGTCGCGCTGACCGCGGTCAGGTGCGGGTGAGCCTCGCCGGCCGTCGCACGCGCGGCCTCAGCCAGCACGGCCAGCAGGTAGCCACCGTGCGGGGTGCCGGCCGCGCTCCACCGCTCGTGGAGATCGACGTCGAACTCCCCCGCCGCCGCCCGGGAAACGACCCGGGTGGCCTCCGCGAAGGTGCTCATGCCCGCCGCACGACGATCGTCGCGGACTCGCCCTCGCCGAGGCTGGCCTGAGAGACCGAGCCGACGGTCCCGGAGGAGCCGTTGAGGGCCTCCAGCGGGTCGGCGTCGGTGACCGCGTACGACGTCGCGAGGGTCTCGCCGGCGATCAGCGCCTCGTGGGTGCGGGCCGCGGCCTGGACGGCCGCCGTACCCCCGATCACCAGGGAGATGCGGTCGCTGACCTCGAGCTTGGCCTCCCGCCGGGCCTGCTGTACGGCGCGCACCAGGTCGCGGGCCAGGCCCTCGACGGCCAGCTCCTCGGTCACCTCGGTGTCGAGGACCACGAAGCCGCCGCGCGGCAGCATCCCGGTGGCCGAGCCGCCGTCGGCCGCGGCCGCCACCGTCTCGAGGGTGTACTCACCGTCGACCAGCTCCAGCCCGCCGGAGGTGACCACGCCGTCCTCAGCCACGGACCAGTCGTCGTTCTTCGACCCGGCGATCGCCTTCTGCACGTCCCGGCCCAGCCGCGGCCCGGCCGCGCGCGCGTTCACGGTCAGCTTCTGGGAGACCCCGAACTGCTCGGCGTCGGGGTGGTCGGCGTCGACGAAGCTCACCTCGCGCACGTTCACCTCGTCGGCCACGATCGGCGCGAACGGCTGCAGCGCCTCCGCGTCCTGGACCACGACAGTGAGCCCGCCCAGCGGCAGCCGGTTGCGCAGGTTGGCGCCCTTGCGCAGCGCCGACGTCGCCGAGCAGACATCGCGGACCGCGTCCATGGCCGCGACCAGCCCGTCGTCCTCCGGCAGCTCGGCCGCGTCCGGCCAGTCGGCCAGGTGCACCGACCGGCCGCCGGTCAGCCCGCGCCAGACCTCCTCGGTGGTCAGCGGCAGCAGCGGCGCGGTCACCCGGCAGACGACCTCCAGCACCGTGTAGAGCGTGTCGTACGCCGCGGTGTCCAGCTCGCCGTCGGTCGACCAGAACCGCTCGCGGGAGCGCCGGATGTACCAGTTGGTCAGCACGTCGATGAAGCCGCGCGTGGAGTCGCACGCGTTGGCGACCTCGTAGTTGTCGAGCTGGAGGGTCATCGCCTCGACGTACTGGCGCAGCTTGGCGAGCAGATAGCGGTCCAGCGGGTCCTTGGAGTCGGTGGACCACTGGGCGTCGTACCCCTGCCCGTCGTTAGCGGCGTTCGCGTAGAGCGAGAGGAAGTACCAGGAGTTCCAGAGCGGGATCAGCACCTGCCGCACCGAGTCGCGGATGCCCTGCTCGGTGACGATCAGGTTGCCGCCGCGCAGGATCGGGCTGGACATCAGGAACCAGCGCATCGCGTCGGCGCCGTCGCGGTCGAAGACCTCGTAGACGTTGGGGTAGTTGCGCAGCGACTTCGACATCTTGTTGCCGTCGGAGCCGAGCACGATCCCGTGGCTGACGCAGGTCGAGAAGGCCGGCCGGTCGAACAGCGCGGTCGCCAGCACGTGCATGGTGTAGAACCAGCCGCGGGTCTGCCCGAGGTACTCCACGATGAAGTCGCCCGGGAAGTGCCCCCCGGCGGAGCCGGACGATTCAGCACCGTCGAACCAGTCGACGTTCTGAAAAGGGTAGTGAACCTGGGCGAAAGGCATCGCTCCGGACTCGAACCAGCAGTCCAGGACGTCGGTCACCCGGCGCATGGTCGACTTGCCGGTCGGGTCGTCCGGGTTGGGCCGGGTCAGGTCGTCGACGAACGGCCGGTGCAGGTCGTCGGGCCGGACCCCGAAGTCGCGCTCCAGGTCGTCGAGCGAGCCGTACACGTCGGTGCGCGGGTACGCCGGGTCGTCCGAGCGCCACACCGGGATCGGCGAGCCCCAGAACCGGTTGCGCGAGATCGACCAGTCGCGGGTGTTCTCCAGCCACTTGCCGAACTGCCCGTCCTTGACGTGGTCGGGCACCCACCGGATCTCCTGGTTGAGCTCCAGCATCCGGTCGCGGATCTTGGTCGTGGACACGAACCACGACGACACCGCCATGTAGATCAGCGGCTCCCGGCACCGCCAGCAGTGCGGGTAGGAGTGGTCGTAGGACTCGCGCCGCAGCAGCACGGTGCCCTCGGTGACCGAGCCCAGGTCGCCCTCTCCGCGGGTGGCCGCCTTGAGGTGGTCGATGATCTCGAGGTTGGCCTCGAAGACGTGCAGGCCGGCGTAGTCGTTGACCGGGACCGTGAACCGGCCGTCCTTGCCGACGGGGATCACCGGCGCGATGCCCTCGCGGTCGGTGACGATCTTGTCCTCCTCACCGAAGGCGCCTGCGGTGTGGACTAGCCCGGTGCCGTCCTCGGTGGTGACGAACTCGGCCTCGAACACCCGGTGCGCGTTCTCGTGACCGGCGTAGTAGCTGAACGGCGGCGTGTACGCGCGGCCGAGCAGGTCGCGGCCCTTGAGCCGCTCCACGACGACCGGGTCCTCGCCCAGCTCGCGGGAGTACGCCGCCAGCCGGGCCTCGCCGATGAGGTACCGCTCCACGGTGCCGGTGTGACCTGGTAGCTGAGCCTCCACCACGACGTAGTCGATGTCGGGCCCGACCATGATCCCGAGGTTGGCCGGCAGCGTCCACGGGGTCGTCGTCCAGACCAGCGCCAGCTCGCCGGTCTCCAGGCGGAGGCCGACGGTGACGGAAGGGTCCTTCCGGGTCTGGTAGACGTCGTCGTCCATCCGCAGCTCGTGCGCGGACAGCGGGGTCTCGTCGTTCCAGCAGTAGGGCAGCACCCGGAAGCCCTCGTAGACCAGCCCCTTCTCGTGGAGCTGCTGGAAGGCCCACATGACCGACTCCATGTAGTCCAGGTCAAGGGTCTTGTAGTCGTTGTCGAAGTCGACCCAGCGGGCCTGCCGGGTGACGTACTCGCGCCACTCCTGGGTGTAGGCCAGCACCGACTTGCGACACTCGGCGTTGAACTTCTCGATGCCGAGGTCGTGGATCTCCTCGGTGGTCTTCATCCCGAGCTGGCGCATCGCCTCCAGCTCGGCCGGCAGGCCGTGGGTGTCCCAGCCGAACCGGCGCTCGACCCGGTGGCCGCGCATCGTCTGGTAGCGCGGCACCAGGTCCTTGACGTACCCGGTCAGCAGGTGGCCGTAGTGCGGCAGCCCGTTGGCGAACGGCGGCCCGTCGTAGAAGACGAACTCGTTGCTGCCTTTCTCGCCGGGCTCGCGCTGGTCGACGCTCGCGAGGAAGGTCTCGTCGTCCTTCCAGTACGCCAGAACCCGCTCCTCGATCTCGGGGAACTTCGGGGTCGACGGAACGGCGTTGCTGTCGTCGGATGATGCCTTCGGATAGGCCATCGGTGTGCTCCTGCGGTACGTCGTACGACTCGGGCTTGGTGCTCTGCCACGAGGACGACATGGCTGCCGCGGTACCACCTCGCTTGCCCGCCGGGACGGCGGACCGCTTCATCAAGGCTGTGACGGGCCTACCCGTCCGGTTCTACTAAGCGACAGCGGGTGGTCGAGCAGGTTGCCCTGCAACCGTCGTCGAGACCACACCGCGGTCAGACCGTTCTTCCGGAGGCTCGCCGCTGATGACGGCTCGAACGCCTGTGCCGCCAGCGTACGGCGCCCGCCGCTTCCTCGCCAATCAGTTGTCGAACACGTCGGCGGCAGTCACGACGAGGGCGTCGTCCGGAGCGTCAGTCACCGACTCACGCGCCGCCAAGACCAGCTTCGGGGCGTCGACCATGCCGGGCACCTGCTCCGCCTTGCCAGCCAACTGCCAGGCCAGACGCCGCCCGTCGACGGTCCGAGCCCACTTAACCTCGGCCGCTGCGACCGGCCTCCGGTCCCGCCCGGCCAACGCGACCGCGTCGATCTCCACCGATGGGCGGTCACGCCACCAGGGCCCGATGTCGACCACGCCGTCGCCGAGAGCCTCCTGGGACGCGATCCGCCACAAGTGATCGCGGACGGCGGCCTCCCAAGGCTTGCCAAGGTGGTCGTCGAGGCCAGCGATCAGTGCCTTGCAGACCGATTTTCCCGCACCCCGTTCGATCCCGCTGCGGAATCGACTTAGCAGTCCGACGTGGAACGCGAGGAAATTGTCGGCGATCTGGTAGCGGCGTTGGGTTGTGCGCCCGGCAGTAACCGGGGCTAGGCGTTCGACCATGCGCATCTCAACAAGGCGATCGAGAGTCCTGCTCGGCTCAGCGCCGATGGCTTGCTTGATCTCGTTGTGCTTTGTCTTCCCATTGGCAATCGCATAGAGCACGGCTTTGGGGTACTCACCGCGTTCGACCTCGGTTGCCGTGACCAAGTCGCCCTCCGACACGAGCCGTCCGGTCGGCTCGCAAGCCAGCTCAGTGAGGTTGTCCACCACGGATCGTTCCTGATCCCACCAGGACAGGTACAGGGGTACACCACCAACCAGCCCGTAGACCACGGCGCGGTCGGCCGGAGCGAGCGCCGGAAGCATCATGGCCGCTTCATGCGGGCGGAACGGATGCAAGTGCAAGGAGAGATCGATCCGCCCGTAGAGAGGGGCACGCTCCTCTGCCAACCCGGCCATGTGCCGAACCGCCGAACCGGCTAGGAGCAGGCGCAGCCGACACTCGCTGTTGATGCCGTCGAGGAAGGCACGGAGCACATTCGGCAGTTCCGGTGACGTGACGACCAGCTCTGGAAACTCGTCGAGCACGACGAGGACAGGATGGTCGCGCGCAGCATCGGCGAGCGCATCCAACGCATCGTCCCAATTGTCGAACGGTCGCTGCTGGAGGTCCCGTGAACCCCGGAACAGACCAGCCGCCCGGACAGCCTCTGAGAGCAACGCCAGCTCTGCCGCGCGGCCCCGCCCGGCGCCAGTGTGGTGGACTACTTGACCGAATCCGGCACTCTCTCCGCGACGAACAAACTCGCGGATCAAGGCCGTCTTCCCGACCCGTCGCCGGCCCAAGACCAGGGCCAGCCGCGCATCGGGGTCGGACCACCAGTGCGCGAGACGCTTCAGCTCATCGACGCGATTGACGAACTCCATATACTCACACTACCCGTTACTAACAGCACGTGTTAGTAACGGGTGCTGTAAGTAACATGGGCGTCGGTGGCAGAAGACGTCGGTTTGACCTGGATCAGCGGCCGATTCGGCGCGCTCGGAACTCGGTGCCGAGGCGGCACGGGCCGGGGCCGTAGTAGCGCATCTTGCCGCGGGTGACCTGGCCGCCGCCGAGACGGACAACTCCTCAGTCAGATTGTGGTGGGCAGCGGTGGCCCCAGGGGAACACCCAGCGGAAGGTGCTGAGGACTGGACGCTTGCACCAGCAGTCGTCGGCGCAACCGCACTCGACTGCTCCCATGCCCTCCACGAACCGACCTATAACAGCGAAGAGCAGGTAGACCCCGGCCAGTGACACCAGTGCGCGCCTCATCCCGTCTCCTCCGCGTCCGTGCCCCAGAACCTCATCCGCATGTAACTTCGTGAAGTGTCGTAGTGCTCCCTAACGCCGACCGACGTCTTGGCCTCGACGCCGAGTGCCTGCCCGACCTCTGCCCAGCTGTGTCCGGCGGCGAGTGCGTCGCGAATCACCTCGCCCAAGGCCTTCTCGACAGCTACCGATGCCCGGCAGCACTCGCGCACGTTGGCGAGCGGGTCCGGAGCCTTGGCAACGCGCAGCCGCAGGTGCCCACCAGAGCCTCTGAGCCGCAGAGTGGCCGTGCTTGTCCCGATCATCTCGATCCTCCATCCCGCGGTTATCCACCACCCTCAATCATGCCCCCGGGCGGTTGCCGCTTCTCTGGCTTCCTCACCCGGTGACGCCCGCACCAGCCGCACCGACGGCCCGCAGCCGGTCGGCGGCCGGAACTCGGTTGCCTGCGTTGACCCGTGCTGTCAGGTTGGGGCCCATGACCGAGCAGACCCAGCCCACCCGCAAGTACCCCGACATGTGGGTGGACCCCGAGGACGACCCGCGCGAGACCGACGCACCGACGTCCGGTGAGCGGAACACGCTGGTCGAGTATCTCGGGCACTACCGGAAGACCCTGGAGATGAAGTGCGACGGCCTGGACGCCGAGCAGCTGGCGCGCCGCTCGGTACCGCCCTCGACGCTGTCGCTGCTCGGCCTGGTCCGGCACATGGCGAAGGTGGAGCACTCCTGGTTCCGCCGGGTGATGGGCCACGACCTCGACCTGCCGCGGCTGTACTGGAGCGAGGAGGACCGAGATCTCGACTTCAACGAGGCGGTCGCCGATCCGGCCGTGGTCGAGGACGCGTGGGCGTCCTGGCGGCGCGAGGTCGCCTATGCGGAGGAGTATGTCGCCGCGGCCGAGTCGCTGGACGTCAAGGGCCGGCACGCCGACGGCGAGATCGAGCTGCGCGAGGTCGTCGTACACATGATCGAGGAGTACGCGCGGCACTGCGGCCACGCCGACCTACTGCGCGAGTGCATCGACGGGCGCACCGGGCAATGACCCGTAGCGTCCGGCGGCCGACGGTCGCCGACCTCGACGCCGCATGGGAGGTCATACGCCGGCACTTGAGCCCGAGCCCGCTGTGGCCAGCTGAGGGAGCGAGCCCGGCGCTGAAGCTGGAGTCCGCGCAGCCGACGGGTGCGTTCAAGGTGCGCGGGGCGCTCGCGGCCCTGGCCGCACTGGAGACAAGCGTGCCCGTGGTGACGGCGTCGGCCGGCAGCCACGCGCTCGGCATCGCCTTCGCGGCCAGGGCGCTCGGCCACCGAACGACGGTCGTGACCGCCGTCAACGCCTCGGCGGCGAAGGTCGCCAAGATCGGCGAGTACGACGTGGAGCTGGTGCAGGTCGGGACGTCGTACGACGAAGCCGAGGCGCACGCCCTGGATCTGGCGCGGCAGGGCGCGCACTACCTCTCGGCGTACAACGACCCGCATGTGATCGCCGGCCAGGGCACCATCGGGAAGGAGCTGGAGACCCAGGTGAGCGGTCCACTGACGGTGGTCTGCCCGGTCGGTGGCGGCGGGCTGGCGGCTGGACTGGGGTTATGGGCCTCGACGCGCGACGACGTTCGCGTGGTCGGCGTGGAGGCCGAGAACAACCCGGTCATCCGGGCGGCCGTGGCGGCGGGCGAGGTTGTCGATGTGGAGCTGCTACCGACCATTGCCGACGGCATGTCCGGCTCCGTGGAGCCCGGCAGCGTCACGGTGCCTGTGATCGCGGAGACGGTGGCCGAGCTGGTGACCGTCACCGAGTCGGAGCTGCGGTCCGCGATGAGGTACCTCGTTACCGAGCGCGGCCTGGTGGCAGAGGGTGCGGGAGCAGCGTCGGTGGCCGCCGTTCTCGCCGGAAAGGTGCAGGCACACGGCACCGTCGTCGCGGTGGTGTCGGGCCGCAACATCGCGCTGCCGCTGCTGGTCGAGGTGCTCGACGGCCGCACCGGCCATTGAGCCGGGTGGCGTCGTCAGGGTGGCAGGTTGCGGACCGTCGTGAGCCGGGTCACGGCACGCACGTAAAGTGGGTCGGCGTGACTGCAACTGCCTGGGGCTTCGGCCTGACCACGCTGACCGCCGACGACACGATCCTGGACGTCTGGTTCCCCGCGCCGGCGCTGGGCGAGGCACCGAGCGCGGACTCGGTCCCCACCGAGCTCTCGGCCCTGGAGGGCAAGGACGACCTCCGCGACGTCCGCCGCGAGGTCCGGCTGGTCACCATCGCCGACCTCGCCGCCGCGCCGGCGAGCACCGAGGACGCCTGGCTCCGGCTGCACCTGCTGTCCGCGCGCCTCGCCGTACCCCACTCGATCTCGATGGAGGGCGTGTTCGGGCTGCTCACCAATGTGGTGTGGACCTCGGCCGGCCCGTGCGCGGTCGAGGGCTTCGAGCTGACCCGGGCCCGGCTGCGCGCGAGCGGCCAGAACGTCGCGGTGTACGGCGTCGACAAGTTCCCGCGGATGGTCGACTACGTGCTGCCCAGCGGCGTCCGGATCGCCGACGCCGACCGGGTCCGGCTCGGCGCCCACCTGGCCGAGGGCACGACCGTCATGCACGAGGGCTTCGTGAACTTCAACGCCGGCACCCTCGGTGCCTCGATGGTCGAGGGCCGGATCTCCGCGGGCGTGCTGGTCGGCGACGGCTCGGACGTCGGCGGCGGCGCCTCGATCATGGGCACCCTGTCCGGCGGCGGGAAGGCGGTCATCTCGATCGGCGAGCGCTGCCTGCTCGGGGCGAACTCCGGCATCGGCATCTCGCTCGGCAACGACTGCGTGGTCGAGGCCGGCTGCTACGTCACGGCCGGCACCAAGGTCACCGTCAAGGACATGGACGGCAAGCCGCAGGTGATCAAGGCCGCCGAGCTCTCCGGCCGCGACAACGTGCTCTTCCGCCGCAACTCGGTCTCCGGCGCCGTCGAGGCGGTGCCGTGGAAGACCAAGGGCATCGCCCTCAACGCCGCGCTGCACGCCAACTGAGCCCGCCGGACGCGCGGACGCTTGGAGCGATCCCGGAGCATGGGCGCCATGGGACGTGTGGCTGTGGCTGCCATCGTGGCCGTCGCGGTCGTGTTCGTGGCGATCGGCTTCGCGGTGTACCGGGAGGTCGGAAGCACCTTCTTCGGTGACGACTGCACCGCCGAGGTCGGTGACCAGGAGGTCGGGCTGGAGACCGAGCAGGCTGAAAACGCCGCGCTGATCGCGGCCATCGGCGTCGAGCGCGGACTGCCGGCCCGCGCGGTGACGATCGCCCTGGCCACCGCGATCCAGGAGAGCAAGCTGGTCAACATCGACTACGGCGACCGCGACTCGCTCGGCCTGTTCCAGCAGCGGCCGTCCCAGGGCTGGGGCACCGAGGAGGAGATCCTCAACCCGCTGCTGTCGACTCACAAGTTCTACGACGCCCTGGTCGAGGTCGACGACTACCTGGAGATGTCGATCAACGACGCGGCCCAGGAAGTGCAGCGGTCCGGTCACCCCGACGCGTACGCCGACCACTCCGTCGACGCGCAGACGCTCTCGTCCGCGCTCACCGGGCGCACGCCCGAGGCCTTCGCCTGCGACGTACAGCGCGGCGGCGACGGGCCGACCGAGCTGACCAAGTCCGGTCTGACCGAGCGCGCCGACCAGGTACGCCGCGAGCTACGGGCGGTCTTCGGCAAGCCGCCGATGGGCGGCTTCGCGCCCGGCGGCGTACAGACCGGACACATGCCGGGCTCGGCCCACTATGAGGGACGGGCGGTCGACGTCTTCGTGCGGCCGGTCAGCAAGCAGAACCGCCGGCTCGGCTGGGCAATGGCGCACTACCTGATGGCGCAGGCGGACCGGCTGAAGATCGAGCACATCATCTTCGACGACCGGATCTGGTCGGCGGGCCTGCGCTCCGGCAAGGGCTGGCGCGACTACGACCCGCCGTCCAGCTCCGGCGATATGACCATCCTCGAGCACCGCGACCACGTGCACGTCGACGTCGGCTAGTGGGCATCTCCGGAAGTTCTTCGTGGGTCTGAGTGGTCAGGGTGCGTGCAGCGCAAGGCGTCGGAGAGAGGCGGGCCGGTGGCCCGTCGACCGACGACAACGCAGCGATGTGCGTGCCCTGGCCGCTCAGACCCCGACGAACTTCCGGAGATACCCACTAGTGGTCACGCCCGGGAGTTCTTCGAGGGAATGAGTGGTCAGGGTGCGTGCAGCGCAAGGCGTCGGAGGGAGGCGGGCCGGTGGCCCGTCGACCGACGACAACGCAGCGATGTGCGTGCCCTGGCCGCTCAGGCCCCGATGAACTCCCGGGCGTGGCCACTTAGGCCAACGTACGGGCCGCGAATCTCGTCTAAGTGTTGTCCGCTTCATCAACCCAGAAGGACGAACCATGCCGCATCCCTTGATCGGGATCACCCTGCCCCTGGCCGTCGGCGCCGCGTTGATCGCGTCGGCAGCTCCCGCCCTGGCCACCTCCACCACGCCAGCCGTCGTCGTCGAGAAGTGCAACGGCGTCGTCGCGACGATCGTCGGCACCGAGGGCAACGACAGGCTGGTCGGCACCGACCGCCGCGACATCATCGTCGCCAAGGATGGCGACGACAAGATCTTCGCCCTCGCCGGCAACGACCTGGTCTGTGCCGGCCTCGGCGCCGACCTGCTGGTCGGCGGTAACGGCGACGACAAGCTGCACGGCGGCTGGGACAAGTTGGTCGCCCTCGGCGCGGACCTGCGGGGCGACATCCTCCGCGGCGGACCTGGCGACGACCGCCTCGACGGCGGTCTCGACCGGCGACTGCCGCAAGTGCGGCACCGCGACCGGCTCGACTACAGTTCCGCCGGCAGCGGCGTGCGGGTCGACCTGTCGCGCGGCATTGCCACCGGTCAGGGCCGCGACACGCTCGTCAGCAGCCGGTGGTTCGTCGAGGGCTCCAGTCACGACGACGTCCTGATCGGCACCAACAAGGACGACCAGCTCTGGGCAGGTCCGGGCAACGACCGGCTGTTCGGGCGCGGTGGCGAGGATTCGCTCGGGGGCGATAGCCAGAGCGCCTTCTCGACCGCCCGGGGCTCTGGCGACGACGAGCTCCACGGCGGCGACGACAACGACACATTGATCTCAGGGGGCGGCAGCGACCGCCTATCGGGCGGCCTCGGCAAGGACTGGCTCTCCGACACCGGCAGGTTCGGCCATGACCTGGTCAACGGCGGGGCCGGCGACGACCAGGTGCGGACCACCGTGTCCGCCCGCGGCGAGGGGGTGTACGGCGGTCCCGGCGCGGACGCGCTCGTCCTGCTCCCCGAGCGTGTCGCGATGCGGCAGGTGCGACTGACCTGCGTCTCGATCGAGTCCAAGACCGACACCGCCCCGCACTGCTGACCTCGGTGCCCTGACCTCGTCAACGCTGCGAGGTGCGAGGCGCCCACCGGGCCGACAGCTCGGCCTCGGTGGGCGCCGCCGCCGGCAGCTTGCTGTGGGACGGCGGCGGAGTCCTGCTTCGGCCAGGTGCCCACGCTGGTCGACATCGAGTCCGCTGACGGGTCCCGGTTCGCCGACCTGCTCACCCGCAACGGTGTCGCCAATACGCTCCGCGGCGCCGCCGGCAACGACATACTCAGGGGACTCGGCGGCCGCAACCTGCTGTACAGCGCCTCCGGCAACGAAGCCCTCAGCGGCGGTACGGCGTTCGACAGTGCTCCGGCGGCACATGACGCGACCGTGCCACCACCTGCGAGCGACGTACCTCGATTCCTTAGCTTCACCTCGATTCCCACCACACCAAGGAACTGGCCATGACACCTCGCAGCCTCAGCTGGTCGCTTGTCGCGCTCCTCATCGGCAGCCTCGCCGTCGCGGCCCCCGCCGCTGCTGACCCGGCCGCCCCGGTCTTCTGCCTCGGTCAGCAGGCGACGATCGTCGGCAGTGACTTCGACGACAGCAGCATCACCGGCACCGCAGGCAACGACGTCATCCACGGCCTGCACGGCAACGACACGATCTTCGGCGCCGGCGGCAACGACGTCATCTGCGGCGGCACCGGCAACGACACGATCTTCGGCGGCGAGGGCTTCAACACCTTCCTGCCCGGCGCGGGCAACGACTTCGTGACCGGCAACACCGGCACCGGACAGGACGAGGTGCGGTACGACGACGCGCCCGGGGGCGTGACCGTCAACCTCCCGGAGTCGGCGTTCGGCGCCGCGGGCGACGACGACCTGGAGAACATCGGCCGCGTGGTCGGCTCGGCCTTCAGCGACACCCTCCTCGGGGACGCGAGCAGCAACACCGCGTACGGCGGGGCCGGCGACGACATCATCAGCCTGTCGGGAGGCGGCGACTACGCCTTCGGCCAGGCAGGAGCCGACAACATCAGCGGTGGCAGCGACAACGACCACCTCGCGGGCGGCTCGGGCGCCGACCTGATCACCGGCGACCCCGGCAACGACAATCTCGTCGCGGCGGACGCCAACGGGCAGGCCGGCACCTCGGACACGGTCCGCTACCTCGGCGGGGTCGGGGTGACCGTGAACCTGGCGGCCGGCACCGCGACCGGCGGCGAGGGCAGCGATACTCTCCACGGCTTCAGCAATGTCGCGGGGACGGGCGCCGCCGACACCATCACCGGCAACGACCAGGCCAACATCATCCAGGCCTTCGGCGGGAACGACGTCATCGACGGACTGGGCGGGGACGACCTGCTGCTGGCGGGCAACCACGACGACCAGGTGCAGGGCGGGGCCGGCACCGACACGGTCAGCTTCGCCGACGCTCCCAACGGCGTGACCGTCCTTGTGGACCAGTCGCTCGGCCACGGGAACGACCTCCTGAGCGGCCACGAGCGCGTGCTCGGGTCGTCCTTCGCCGACAACATGCAGGGCGGCAACGACGCGGACCACTTCGACGGCGGCGGGGGCAACGACAGCATCGCCGGCTGGGGCGGCCACGACACGATCAACGGCGGCGCGGACGACGACACCATCTATCCCGGCGACGGCGACGACTCGTTCGATGGCGGCGACGGCACGGACACGCTCAGCTACCTCACCTCCACCACGGGCGTGAAGGCCAGCCTGACCACGCGCTCGGCCACAGGTGCGGGCACCGACACTTGGTCGCGGATCGAGCGGCTCACCGGCTCGCACCAGGCCGACGTGCTGACCGGCGACACCGCCGCGAACACCCTCCTCGGGCTGGGCGGCAACGACGTCATCGCGGGCCGGGCCGGCTCGGACAAGCTCGACGGCGGCGACGGCATCGACGTCGCGAGCTTCGCCGACTCACCCCGCGCGGTCCGGGCCGACCTGGTGACCGAGCGGGCCAGCGGCGACGGCACCGACACCCTGTTCAGCATCGAGTCCCTCGACGGATCCCGGTTCGGCGACCTCCTCAGCGGCAGCTCGGGCGCCAACAGGCTTCGTGGCCTCGGCGGCAACGACAAGCTGAAGGGCCGGGCAGGAAACGACACCTACGACGGCGGAACGGGTACCGACACCGTCGACTTCAGCACCGCCACCAAGGCGGTCCGAGCCAACCTCACCACCCACGCCGCCTCCGGCGAAGGCTCCGACCGCCTGCTGCTGATCGAGATGCTGCTGGGCTCCAGGTTCGCTGACCTGTTCACCGGCAGCGGTGGCGCCAACACGTTCCGCGGCGCCGCGGGCAACGACGTACTCAAGGGACTCGGCGGCCGCGACCTGCTGTACGGCGACTCCGGCAACGACTCGCTCACCGGCGGCACGGCGTTCGACAGTTGCTCCGGCGGCACCGGACGCGACCGCGCCGCTACCTGCGAGCGAAAGGCATCGATCCCATAGCTCGCCTGCTGGTCACCGCCGCAGTCGCCACCCGATCGTGATCGTCCCGTCGTCGGGAACGTCGACAGTCACGTAGTAGGCAGGGCCCATGGTTTGCCACGCATCGAAGGTGAGCCGCTTAGCTCCGATGACGGTTCGCAGGGTCGGCGGGTGGTAGCGCTCGCCCGCGAGGTCACCTGCGCGGCCTACTCCGTCGATGGGCCCGCCGCCGAAGTTCACCACTATCTCCGCCCACCGCTGCGCCGGCTGGCCCTCGGCACACGCTCGGAGCACCGTGGTGGCCTTCTCGGCCGATTCGCGATAGCTGGACACGAGCTCGCCGCCCGGCAGTACAGCATAGGAATCCGAGCCGTAGTCGGCCGCCTCCCAGAGCAGTTCGTAGACCTCACAGCCCCCGAACTCGGCGTTGAGCCGCACGTCCGCAAGCACAAGGGCGTCGTCCGGATTCTCGCGCTCGGCCAGCCGCCCGACTCGCGCCTTGTTGCTGCCGCCCGGGCCGACGGTGTACCAGCCGAGCACTACCGTCACGACCACCGCGACGAGCGTGACCAGGATCAGCACCAGGTGGCGTCTCCTCATACGGGATCCGACGCGGCGACCGCGCCGCCCGTTCCCAGGCAGCGCCGGACGCTACTTCGGCGCCCACCGGGCCGATAGCTCGGCCTCGGTGGGCGCCTCCGCTGGCAATGGACTGTGGGACGGCGGGATGCGGATCCCGTCGAGGATCACCTCGAGGTAGCGCTGCCGCAGCTCGGCTGAGCGCTGCTCGTCGCCGAGCCGGTAGGACGACAGCAGTTCGAAGATCGCGGCCATGTCGCTGAGCTCGAAGTCCTCGCGGATCACCCCGGCGGCGCGAGTGCGCTCCATCAGCCGTCGGTTGAGCTCGAAGGCCTTCACCGAGTCCTCCCAGTGCTCCTGAGTCGGCGTGAACGTACCGGCCAGCTTGACCGTGAGCGCGCTGGTGCCGGCGTCCACGGCGTTGCGCATGAACCGCGCGAACGACTCCCACGCGTCGCCCTCGTCGGCCACCGCCTCCTCCGCGACCGCGACGTAGGTGCGCAGCCCGTCCAGGCAGAGCTTGGCGAGCAGCTCCTCCTTGCTCGGGTAGCGGCGGTAGAGCGCGCTGATGCCCACGCCGGCGCGTTCGGCGACGTTCGCGATCGGCGCCTCCGGGTTGGCGATGAACACCGCTCGCGCGGCCTCGAGGATCGCCTCATCGTTGCGTGCGGCCTGGGCCTTCCGGCCCGACATCGGAGCGGGCTTGCGGGCAGCTTCGGACATGTCTCTCACCTTATTCATCGTTCTCCTCCTGTTGCGGGTAGGCCGAAGGCCCGGCGCGTGCTGCACCGGGCCGACGGGTTGTTGGGATTGGTCACCACTCCTGGGCCTTGGCCTTCTTCGGCAGCCAGAAGGCGATGCCGAAGGCGGTGGCGGTCAGCGCGATCGTGAGCACGGTGACGACCTGGGCCGCGTCGACGAACGACGTCAGGTTGGTGCCGACGATGCTGAAGAACACCGTGCCGAGCACTGCGATGCCGAGCGAGGCTCCGAGCTGCTGGAAGGACTCGAGGATGCCGGACGCCGAGCCCACCTCGTGGTCGGCCAGGTCGGCGACGATGATGTCGTAGAGCGGGATGAAGATCATGCCCATGCCGGCGCCGTACCCGAAGAGCGGGATGGACAGCTCGGCGAAGCCGATCGCGCCCTCGGCGGAGGCGAACACCGCGAGCAGTCCGACCAGACCGACGATCATGACCGCCAGGCCGATGTGCAGGATCGCGCGGCCGAGCTTGGTCATCAGCGTCGCGCCGACCGCCGTACCGATGAAGGCGCCGATCGGCATCGTCACCTGGGCCAGGCTGGCGTCGATGGCCGACATGTGCAGGCCGAGCTGCAGGTACATCCCGACCGCGAGACCGAAGCCGACGCAGGAGCCGAAGAACGCGACCACGAAGACCACACCGGACACGTAGGACCGCTTGGCGAAGACGCTCAGCTCGACCAGGCCGGTGCGGCCCGAGGCGGTACGGCGACGCTGGTGGATGACGAAGGCGGCGAAGACGGGAACCGAGGCGGCCAGGGCGACCAGGGTCCAGGTCGGCCAGCCGAGCTCACGACCGGCAACCAGCGGGTAGACCAGCAGGAACATCCCGGCACCGGCGATCGCGGCACCCACACCGTCGAGGCGCTCACCGCGAGCGGTCGGAGCGAACTTCGGCAGCACCTTGGCGCCGACGACGGCGGCGACCGCACCCAGCGGCAGGTTGATCGCGAAGATCGCGCGCCAGCCGAGGCCGGCCAGGTCGGCCTCGATCAGCAGTCCACCGACCACGGGACCGGCGATCGTGGCCAAGCCGATGGCCGGGCCGAACGCGGCGTACGCCTTGCCCATGTCCTTGCCGAACATGTCCCGGATCAGGCCGAAGCACTGGGGCACCATCAGCGCCGCGAACGCGCCCTGCACCGCCCGCGCCCCGATCAGCGACTCCGGCGACCAGGCGGCCGCACAGCCGAGCGAGGCGGCCAGGAAGCCGGCGACGCCGACCATGAACATCTGCTTGCGTCCGTAGATGTCGCCGAGCCGGCCGCCGACCAGCAGGCCGACCGCCAGCGCCAGCAGGTAGCCCGCCGCGATCCACTGCAGCGTGGTCGCCGAGCCGCCCAGGTCGGACTGGATCGACGGCGCCGCGATGATGCTCACCGTCCCGTCGAGCAGGTTCAGCAGCGTCGCCGCCAGGATCGCCGCGAGGCCGACCCAGCGGCGCGGGAACACGTCCTCGGGAGCACCGGCGACCTGGCTGGCCACCGCCTCGACGGTCTCGACGGCTTCTAGAACGACCGGGTGGTACGCGGCGGGAGGAGCTTCGACAGTCATCTCTCTGGCCCTTCAGCTGTTTGGAACGGAACGGAATTTCTTGTTCCACTATAGCAGAACGGAATGCTTCATTCCACAACTTCGCCAGAAGATTTCTGAGCAGATCCGGCCTTGAGTTGAGCCAAACCGGGTACGGCGGGGGCGCGGTGGCCCTACGTTCTCGCCCGGAGAGTCCGCACACCGAAGGGTCGCCCACATGCTTGCTCGCTTCGCCGTCCTGCTCGGCCTCCTGGCCGCCTCGTTAGTCGCCGTCGTCGTCACCGGGTCGCCGGCAACGGCGGACTTCACCTGCATGGGGAGGCCGGCCACGAAGGTCCTCGGCTTGAACGAGACGACCTGGACCGGCACCGAAGCCAGCGACGTAGTCCTCGGCAACAGCAACGACGAGACGGTCTACGGCCTAGGTGGCATTGACTACTTCTGTCTCGGCGGCGGCAACGACACGATGTGGGGTGGGGCCGGAGAGGACAGCTTCGAGGCCGACCCCGGCAACGACACGATGTGGGGCGGCGACGGCGACGACGTTGCGGTGTTCGAGCACGCCCCGAACCCGGTCCAGGTCGACCTGGCCGCCACCGAAGCCGACGGCATGGGCCACGACGACCTCAACGACATCAACTCGGTCATCGGCTCGCCGTACGCCGACCGGATCGTCGGCTCATCGGGGGGCGACATCCTCTACGGACGCGGCGGCAACGACGAGCTGATCGGGGGCGAAGGATCCCGGGACTACCTTGACGGCGAGGCCGGTTCCGACTACGTCGACGGTGGGGTCGGGCCGGACACGGTGGCCGGCGGCGACGGCCCCGACCACCTGATCGGCGGGCCCGACGACGACTTGATCGTCGGCGACTTCGCCGGTCCCGGCAGTGGCGACTGGGTCGACTACTCCGATGCCGAAGACGCGGTCAACGTCGATCTGACCAGCAAGCTTGCGTACGGGGGCGCGGGCATCGACGAGCTTCAAGGAATCTGGAACGTCATCGGCAGCAGTTTCGGCGACGTCCTTGTCGGCAATGACAACGCGAACATCCTCCGCGGCGGCGGAGGCAACGACCTGCTCGACCTGCGTGGAGGCGATGACGTCGTCGCGGGCGGCCCAGGCAACGACCAGGTGAACGGCGGGCTGGGCACTGACACGGTCAGCTTCGCCGACGCCACATCTCCGGTGTCCGCCAGCCTGAAGACGCAGTCGGCCACCGGCACCAGCGCCGGCAGCGACCGTTGGACCGACATCGAGCGGCTGACCGGGTCGCCGTACGCCGACACGCTGCGGGCGGGCGCGGCCGGCGCCGTACTCAACGGCCTCGCCGGCAACGACCGCCTCTTCGGCGGCACCGGCGCTGACCGGTTCGTCGGCGGCACCGGCAGTGACACCGTCGACTACGCCGGCGCAGGCAAGGCAGTCAATGCCAGTCTGACCACTGGTAACGCGAGCGGCCAGGGCACCGACACCTTCAGCTCGGTGGAGAACCTCGGCGGCTCGAAGTACGCAGACACCCTCACGGGCAACAATGCCGCCAACGTCCTCAGCGGCCGCGCCGGCAACGACCGGCTGACCGGTCTTCGCGGCAACGACCGGCTCGACGGCAGCACCGGCACCGACAGCGTCGACTTCGCGGCCTCCACGGCTGGGCTGCGGATCGACCTCGGCAGAGGTACGGCGACCGGTGACGGCTCCGACCGGCTTGGGTCGGTGGAATGGGCGTTCGGGTCACGGTTCGCCGACCAGATCGTCGGCAGCTCCACCAACAACCGGATCGAGGGCCGCGGCGGCAACGACACGGTGAAGGGCGCCGGCGGGAACGACACCCTCTTCGGCCACGCCGGCAGCGACTTCCTCACGGGTGGCGTCGGCACCGACAACTGCAACGGCGGCGCCGGCCGCGACCGCCAGGCCACCTGTGAGCGGCGTACCTCGATCCCCTAGCCCGCGTCCGGCCGATCGTGGTCGGGCGCCTCGACCTCGGGCAAGGTCGGCGCATCGGTGGGATAGAGGCCGGCGACGAAGCCGTAGACCTGGTCGCCTGCGCGCGGGATCTGGGTGAACCTGCGGGCCACCTCCTGCACCTCGGCCCAGAAGGCGCGGACGTCCTCGACCGGAATCCGTGCGTGCACGAGGGTGCAGCGCAGAGTGTCGGCCTCCTTGGCCTGGCGCGACTCGCCGTACGCCGTGGCCACCCCGTCCACAACGGCAGCCAGGGCGACGTCCTCGTCGGAGCTGAGCGCGCCGATGTAGATGGTGCGAGCGACCCGGCCGTAGTAGCGCTCCTCGATCGCGCGCACCCGTCGGGTGCGGACCACCTTGAGGAGACCAGCGTCGACGAGCTGGTTCACGTGGTAGGACACCGTGCTCTTCGGCCGGTCGATGGCGACCGCCATCTCAGTGACCGTGGCCGCGCGCTCCAGGACCAGCTCGAGCAGGGCGCCCCGCAGCTCATGGGCCAGCGCGCGCAGCTGGGCCGACGTGGAGACCACGAGCATCTCGTCGAGCTCATAGTCCGGAATCTGCTCGGTATTGACTGACATTCCTGGATCATTCTAGAGTCTTGGATCAATCGAGTTATTTCAAAGATACAGGAGTTTGACATGCCAGAGGTGCTGCTCTTCCACCACGTGCAGGGACTGACGGACGGCGTACGCGCGTTCGCAGCGGACCTGCAGTCGGGTGGGCACACCGTGCACACGCCGGACCTCTTCGACGGGCACACCTTCGAGTCCATCGAGGACGGCTTCGCCTATCTGAAGTCTCTGGACGGCGAGAAAATGGGACGCCGGGTCGAGGCCGTTACCTCCGGGCTCCCGGCCGATCTGGTCTACGCCGGCTTCTCCTGGGGCGTC
Organism: Nocardioides speluncae; assembly: GCF_003121585.1. Classification (GTDB taxonomy): domain Bacteria; phylum Actinomycetota; class Actinomycetes; order Propionibacteriales; family Nocardioidaceae; genus Nocardioides; species Nocardioides speluncae. Next base: position 417,942 of record NZ_QEOO01000037.1, on the reverse strand, counting down.
CCGCGGGCTCAGCTGCTCACCCAGACCCGGCCCGGCGCCCGCGGCGCGCTGCTGTACGAGTCCTGCATCCCGATCGTCGGCGAGGACGCCTTCGGCCCCTGGCCCGAGGGGGTGCCGGTGCAGGTCCACGGCGCCAAGGGCGACGAGTTCTTCCAGGAGGACCTCCCGGCCGCCGAGGAACTGGTCAAGACCTTGGGCTCCGACCTGGCCGAGCTGTTCGTCTACCCCGGCGAGCAGCACCTGTTCGCCGACCGCAGCCTGGCGTCGTACGACGAAGCCGCCGCCAAGCTGCTCACCCAGCGATCGCTGGACTTCCTCGCACGCCTGGGCTGACACCCAGGGGCCACGTCCGCGTCCACCAGGTCGGATAGCCGTCACGAAATGGTTGTTGCCGGCGGCCGCAGCCAACCGTTTCGTGACGGACTACGTGTCAGAACTCGTCGGCGCCGGCGACCTGGCCGATCGGGAAGATGTGGCGGGACGCTGCGCAGATCGTCTCCAACGCGTGGACCGGCGTGTCCTCGGTGCTATAGCTCGTGCGCAATACCTGGACGACCCACTCGCCGGAGTCGAGCTCAAGGGTCTCCCGCTCGAAGAGCGACGCCGACCGCGCGACCAGTGTCTCCTCGGCTCGCCCGAAGGCGTAACCCAGGTCCAACAGCGCCGACTGGAGGGTCGGACGGACGAACTCCGGTTCAGCGAGCCTGGTGTCCGCGAAAAGATCCGCTCTGAAGTACGACGTGGCGATCCGCACCGGGACGTCGTTGGCGAACATCATCTTCCTTCGCGCGACGACGTCCTCGCCCGGCTCTACATTCAGAGCGTGGGCCACATGCTCGGATGCTGACTCAAGCCCGATGTACAGCATCTTCCGGTCCGCTTTGATGCCCTGCCGCTCGGCTTCGACCAGGAAGAGGCTGACACTGCCGCGGACAGCGGGGGGCGTAGGTAGTGCTCGCTGGACGAGTACTCGGGGAGCCGGGCTCTCCGGCGGCGACGGCGCCTTCGCCGTCGACCCCTTCGCGATCTGCGAAATGCGCGGCGGTGTCACACCGAGAGCCGATGCGATCTGCTCCCGCGATATGCCCTCTGCACGTGCGTCTGCGACGGCCTGTCGGCGGTAGCGCGCGGCCGCGTCGGTCAGGCCTTGATCCTCGGTCATGAGCACCGTCAAAGCTCGGGCTCGCTCCAGTGGGTCCGGGATCGATGCGGCTTCGTGCAGGGTCCGAACATCCATGCCGTGCATCCTCCCAGACCTTCCGAAACGGGGCTAACCCACGGCCAAGGCGCAAGGTGCCGCCACCGATCGCAGGGATTGTTAGGGGGGTTACCCACCTGCTACCTTCGATAGGTAACCCCACTAACCATTAGCCCGGTAACCGAAGGAGTCACCATGATGTGGCTGCTGTTCTCAGCGGTGTGCGTCAGCGCCGTTCTCTGGCTCGTCAGCGAATACCGGCACCTGACCCGCGACGGAGATGGGCGGCACCGGAAACGAAGACTGCCCGTGTCGGTCACCCGTACGTGCCGGTGACGCCGGACCTGGAAGAGGCGGCACGACGCGCGCTGAACGCGATCGTCGTCCTGGAGACCATCGAGGACGGTGAGCCGCCCGCGTCGGCCCCAGAGAGCGAGTGGGAGGAGTGGCAGCGAACCTCGCACCGACCGGCGTACCGAGCGTGGACCCAGGCGATGGATCGACTCGAGCAAGCGCTCGGGGACGACTTCCCGGGCCGGGAATGCCGAGCGTGGGTGCCGGTCTGCGTCCGGATACTCAGCGGCGAGCTGCGCTAATCCGGGTGGTCGACCAGCGAGCAACGAGCGTCGTCGAGACGAGACCCGGCGGGTGTGGTCTCGACGACGCTCGTTGGCGCTCGCTTGCTCGACTACCTGTGCGCTCACTCAGGAAAGGCGGGCGACGGCGGCGTCGACGCTCTCGTCGGTGGCGGTGAAGGCGATCCGGACGTGCTGGGCGCCGGCGGTGCCGTAGAAGGTGCCGGGGGCGACCAGGATGCCGCGGTCGGCGAACCAGGAGACGGTGTCGAGAGCCGGCTCGCCGCGGGTCGTCCAGAGGTAGAGCGCGGCCTCGGAGTGGTCGATGGTGAAGCCGGCGGCGGTCAGGGCGGCCTTGAGCTTGGCCCGGCGGGCGGCGTACCGGGCGTGCTGCTCGGCGACGTGCGCGTCGTCGTCGAGGGCGGCGACCATGGCGGCCTGCTGCGGGGCGGGCAGGATCAGGCCGAGGTTCTTGCGTACGGCGAGCAGCTCGGCGACCAGCGCCGGATCGCCGGCAACGAAGGCGCACCGGTAGCCCGCGAGGTTGGAGCGCTTGGAGAGCGAGTGGACGCTCAGCACACCGTCGTACGAGCCGCCGCAGACGTCCGGGTGCAGCACCGAGACCGGCGGCGTCCCCTCCCACGCCTCCTCGAGGTAGCACTCGTCGGAGACCAGGATCGCGCCGCGCTCACGGCACCAGTCGACCATCTTCTTGAGATGCTCGGCGGGCAGCACCCGCCCGGTCGGGTTGGACGGCGAGTTCACCCAGACCAGGGCCGGGGTCTCCGGGCCGAGGCTGGTAAGCGAGTCGGTGGCAACCGCACGGGCGCCCGCGAGCCGGGCGCCCACCTCGTACGTCGGGTAGGCCAGCTCGGGGTAGACGACCAGGTCGCCCTCCCCCAACCCCAGGTACGACGGCAGCGTGGCGATCAGCTCCTTGGAGCCGATCGTCGGCAGCACGCCGTCCAGCCCGAGCCCGGTGACCCCGAACCTGCGGGCCAGCCAGTCGACCGCGGCCTGCCGGGTCTCCGGCCGACCGATCGTGGTCGGGTAGCCGGGCGCGTCGGTGGCAGCAGCGAGCGCCTTCTGGACGACCTCAGGAGTGGGGTCGACCGGCGTACCGATCGAGAGGTCTACCAAGCCGTCTGGGTGCTGCCGGGCGCGCTCGGCGTACGCCGACAGCGAGTCCCACGGAAAGTCGGGAAGCCGAGCGGAGACGAGGTCGGGCACGCGTGACTACTCGTTGTGCTCCTGCGGCGGGAGCGCAGCGACGACCGCGTGGTCCTTGTCGATCTCGCCCATCTTCGCGGCACCGCCGGGCGAGCCGAGGTCGTCGAAGAACTCCACGTTGGCCTTGTAGTAGTCCTTCCACTGCTCAGGCGTGTCGTCTTCGTAGAAGATCGCCTCCACCGGGCAGACCGGCTCGCATGCGCCGCAGTCGACGCACTCGTCCGGGTGGATGTACAACATCCGCTTGCCTTCGTAGATGCAGTCGACCGGACACTCGTCAACACAGGCGCGGTCCTTCAAGTCGACACACGGCTGAGCGATGACGTAGGTCATCTGAATCCTCCAGAGGTTCGTGCTGGATGCTTGGACCGGTCTTGCGGGTCCCGGTCACCTACAGCCTAGTATCCCGGTAGTGATGTCCAGGGATGAGCCCCACGATGTGAGCGAGCACCTGCTAGGCCCGCATGTCGTCGGGCGGCGGGTCGTTGTCCGACGCGTCGTACCCGGTGAGACCGGGCCATCCGGAGGCCCGCTGCTGACCGACGTCATCGGCCACTGCGAGGCGTGGGTCGACAACCACGTGATGGTGCGCCGCGACGACGGCACCGCGGTGGCGATCCCGCTGGCCGACATCGTGTCCGGGAAGCCGGTGCCGCCACGGCCGTCGGTACGGCTCCGGATCACGCCGCTGGAGGCCCAGCTGCGCTCGATCGCGATGTGGCCGGACGTGGTGACCGAGCAGCTCGGCGACTGGGTGCTGCGCTCCGCGTCCGATCCGGTACGGCGCGCCAACTCCGCGCTGGCGATGGGCCAGCCCGGCACGTCCTTCAGCGGTGCGGTGGAGCGGATCGTGGAGTTCTACAGCGCCAAGGACACCAAGCCGATCGTGATGGTCGAGGCCGACTCCGACGTCTGCGCGTCGTTCCAGGGCTCCGGCTGGGTGGTCGACCGGCCGCACGAGCCGGACACGCTGTTCCTGGTGTCCTCGGTCTGGCAGGCGATCCGGGCGCTGCAGAACGTCGAGCGCGATGACCTGGTGCTGACCGAGGACGGGCCGCGGCTGGAGGCGCACGTCGGTGACGTGGCGCGGGCCCGCGCGGCGTACGACCGCGACTGGCTGGGGCTGCACGCACTGAACGTAGAGCCGTCCCGGCGCCGCCAGGGGCTCGCGCTCGCGCTGGTCGACGCGATGCTCGAGTGGGGCGCCGAACGCGGCGCGACCACGGCGTACCTGCAGGTGCTGGAGGACAACGTGGCCGCCAGGGGCCTCTACGAGCGGCTCGGCTTCACCGTCCACCACGCCTACCGGTACCTCACGCCGGGGCCACAGGCACGGGTATGACCGACGGCCCGCGCGACGGGCGCGGGAAGTGCCTGCCAGCAGCGGGGATCGCCGTACTCCTGCTGAGCCTGGCGCTCACCTCTTGCGCCCGCGAGCCCGGCGACGTCGACGAGACCGCGGACCGGGTCGCCGACATCCCCGGCGTCGTGGCCGCGGACGCCGACTGGGAGAAGGGCCCGAGCTGGAAGGTGCACGACGAGGGCGTGGTGGCCGTCGCCATCGGCGCCGACCCCGACCCGGCCGGCCTGGCCGACCTGGTCAGCGAGGTGTACGACGTCACCGACGGCGTCGACTGGTGCACCCGGGTCGCATTCGTGGCTGCGGACAAGCCGGACGCGTCGGCGTACATCGCCTTCCCCGGCAGCAAGGTCGACCGGCAGCGAGCGTCCTCGCTGGTCACCGGGGAGCAGCCCGACCCCGAGACGGACACTGCGCGGCTGCTGAAGACGATCGTCGACGCCGGCCGGGCGACCGGCTCGTCGGTGCAGGGGCACCCGATCGGCAGCAACCTCGCGATCACCATGCTCGACGCCGGCGCCGCCGCCGACTGGCCCGCCGTACTCAGCCGGCTGGCGGCGGTCGAGCAGCCCTCCAGCGTCTCATGGACGGTCTCGGGAGAGGACTTCTCGTTCAACCTCGACGCGGCGATCGCGAAGTCGACCGCGGTGCGCTGGGACGAGTTCATGGCCGGCCTGACCGACCTGCCGGAGGTGAAGGTGACCGCCCGCGAGGGCAACGGCCAGTACTTCACCGTGACCTACCAGGCCGACGACGCCCGAGCCGCGACCCGCGTGCTGACGAAGAAGGTCGGTCCGGCGGCACGCCGGCTCGCGGCCCGCGCCGGCGTCGACTCGGTGACCGTGAACGTCACCGACGGGACGAGCCAGTACGACGCCTGGTGGGGCCGCGGGAGCCAGACCCCGGGCCGCTGGCACCAACGGTGAACCGGTCCGGAGACAGCCACGGCTGAGTCTGTGCCTGGGTGATCAGCCGAGCGCTGGCCGGCGCGAGGATCAGCCCCCACATGCCGTGTCCGGTCGCGACGGAGACAGCGGGGACGCGTTTCGACGTGCCGACGATCGGTACGCCGTCCGAGGTGCACGGCCGGTCCCCCGCCCACCGGTCGATGACCGGCTGGCCCGCCAGTCCCGGCAGCACCTTGGCGGCGACCTCGAGCAGCGCGTCGGCGCGGGACAGCTGCGCGGGCCGGGTCTCGTCGCCGAACTCGATGGAGCCGCACACCCGGACCCGGTCGGCGAGGGGCGTCACCACGATCCGGTGCTCCTTGATCCGGACCGGGAGCCGCGGCACCGCAGCGCTGTCGCCGACGGCCACGTCGACGACGTACCCGCGACCGCCGCGCAGCGGCAGGTGCAGGCCGACCTGGGCCGCCAGCGCCGCCGACCCGAGACCTGCCGCGAGGACGACGTGGTCCGCGCTGACGGTCTCGGCCGGGGTGACCAGCTCGACGCCTCGTCCCGCCGGCCGCAGGCTGCTGACGCTGGTGCCGAACCGCAGCTCGGCGCCGTGGCTGATGGCGTCGTCGAGGGTGGCGGTCACGTAGCTCCGGCTCTCGAGGGTCCACTCCTCGTCGTGGTGGGTGCCACCGGCCACCTCGGCGAGACCGGGCTCGAGCTCGCGCAGCCGCTCTGGGTCGATCAGGCCGGCCGCCCGGCGAGGCAAGCGGAGGTAGACGTCGATCGCACCGGTCTTGCGCAGCGTCGGACTGAGACCCTGAGCGGCCAGGTCGCGGTGCAGGCGGGTGCTCTCGTGGGCGAGCTCGCGGAGCCGTTCCTGGGCAACGCGCGCCCGGCCCGGCGCCGCCGAGGCGGTCAGCCCGCCGAGCCACGCCGCGAGGCCTCGCGCCGGGCGGACCCGCACCGCCGGCGGACGGCGCATCATCTGCACCGGTGCCTCGCTCAGCAGGGCCGGCGTCGCCAGCGGAGTCACGTGGTCCGGCGCCAGGATCGCGGCGTTGGCGTACGAGCAGCCGCCGCCGATCCCAGGCGCCTGATCGAGTACGACGACGCGCGCGCCCCCGCGCGCCAGGTCGCGGGCGACGCTGGCGCCGACAACGCCGGCGCCGATCACCGCATAGTCGAACCGGGTCGATGCCATGATCCCGACGCTAGCGCGGAACCCCTTTGAAGATCCGCCGGCATCCGTCCTACCCTTTTCCCGGCGGCTATGAGGCCTGACGAACCTCCCACCCTCGATGGCGGAGTGCGGCGGCCCGCGCGTGCGGCGTACCGACGAGAGGCTTGCGACCAGCAAGCAAAGGTGTGGTGGCACCGCGACCTAGTCCCCGCCCACACCTCCAGGACTGAACAGCGACCTGGAGGTGATTCTCAATGAGCACGACCAAGCGCACCCTGTGCGCGCAACTCCCCCACGCCACACCCGGCGACGCCGTACGGCTCCAAGGCTGGGTACACCGGCGCCGCGAGCTGGCGGCGGTGACGTTCCTGGTGCTCCGCGACCGGACCGGCCTGGCACAGGTGGTGGTCAAGGACGGCGACGCCCTCAAGAGCGTCAGCGAGGCGCCCGAGGAGACCACCGTCGAGGTGATCGGGACGGTGACGGCCAACGAGGCGGCACCGGGCGGGGTCGAGATCACCGACCCGGCGATCACCCTGTTGACCGAGCCGGCCGCCACGCCGCCGGTGGAGCTGTGGCGGCCGAGCCTGTCCGCGTCGCTGCCGACGCTCCTGGACAACGCCCCGGTGACCTGGCGGCACCCCGCCCAGCGCGCCCGCTGGGAGCTGGCAGCGGCCACCGTCCGCGGCTTCCGCGCGACCCTGGACGCCGCCGGGTTCACCGAGGTGCAGACGCCGAAGTTCGTGGCCTCGGCGACAGAGTCGGGGGCGAACGTCTTCGTGGTCGACTACTTCGGCCGGCCGGCGTACCTCGCCCAGAGCCCGCAGTTCTACAAGCAGCAGCTGGTCGGCGTCTTCGAGCGCGTCTACGAGGTCGGGCCGGCGTTCCGCGCCGAGCCGCACGACACCGTGCGGCACCTGGCGGAGTACGTCTCGCTCGACGTGGAGCTCGGCTTCGTCCAGGACCACCGCGACGTGCTGGCCGTGCTCCGTGACGTGGTCGCCGGGATGGTCGCCGGAGTCCGGGAGTACGCCGCGCCCGCTGTCGAGCGGACCGGCGCCGAGCTGCCGGTGGTGCCCGCCGAGATCCCGGTCATCCACTTCGCCGACGCCCTCGCGCTGGTCGGCGCTCCGGAGGACGAGCCGGACCTGGCGCCGGAGCACGAGCGCGCCCTCGGTGAGTGGGCCAGGCGCGAGCACGGCAGCGACTTCCTGGCCGTCGAGGGCTACCCGATGGTGAAGCGGCCGTTCTACACCCATCCCCAGCCGGGTGACGAGAGGTGGTCCAACAGCTTCGACCTGCTGTTCCGGGGGCTGGAGCTGGTGACGGGCGGACAGCGGCTGCACCGGCACTCGGACTACGTCGCGGCGATCACGGCCAACGGCGAGGACCCGGCGACGTACGCGTCGTACCTGCAGTCGTTCGCGCACGGGATGCCGCCACACGGCGGCTTCGCCATCGGCCTGGAGCGGTGGACGGCGCGACTGGTGGAGGCGGCCAACATCCGCGAGGTCACGCTCTTCCCGCGCGACCTGAACCGGCTAGCCCCGTAGAAGGGCTCTAACGGGTTCCTAACGCCGAACGTGTCGCTGGTCATGCCCTCCAGGCCATCCCACTGGCAGCATGACCGCCGTGACGACGCGTACAGACGCGCCCAAGACCACTCCCAGCCCCAAGCAGTCGGCGCTTGCCCTCGGGGCGCTGGGAGTGGTCTTCGGCGACATCGGAACCAGCCCGATCTACACGATCTCGACGGTCTTCAACCCCGAGGACCCGCACCCGGTCCCGGCGGACGCGATCGACAACATCTTCGGCGTGGTCTCGCTGATCTTCTGGTCGGTGACGATCATCGTCACGCTCAAGTACGTCACGCTCGTGCTGCGCGCCGACAATGACGGCGAGGGCGGCATCCTGGCGCTGATCACGCTGATCGCCCGCCGCGGCGCTCGCGGTGGCAGGCGGACCAAGGCCGTGCTGGCGGCGCTCGGCATCTTCGGCGCGGCGCTGTTCTTCGGCGACAGCATGATCACGCCGGCGATCTCGGTGCTCTCGGCAGTCGAGGGGCTGGAGCTGGTCAACCCCGACCTGGAGCGGTTCGTGCTGCCGATCACCGCGGTAATCATCGTGCTGCTGTTCCTGAGCCAGCGCCTCGGCTCCGGGAAGGTCGGCAGCCTGTTCGGACCGGTGATGGTCGTCTGGTTCCTGACGATCGGCACCCCTCGGGATCACCGGCATCGCCGATGAGCCGGAGGTGCTCAAGGCGCTGCTGCCGACGTACGCGCTGGGCTTCCTGGTCAACCACTTCGGGATCGCCTTCTTTGCGCTCGCCGCCGTGGTGCTCGCAGTCACCGGCGCGGAGGCGCTGTACGCCGACCTCGGCCACTTCGGCCGGCCGGCGATCACCAAGGCCTGGCTGATCCTGGTCTTCCCGGCCTGCATCTGCAGCTACCTCGGCCAGGGCGCGCTGCTCCTGCAGGACCCGTCGACCGCCGGCAGCCTAACCTTCTTCCGGCTCGCTCCGGAGTGGGGCGAGCTGCCACTGGTCCTGCTCGCGACGGCTGCCACCGTGATCGCCTCGCAGTCGGTGATCACGGGCGCGTTCTCGGTCGCTCGCCAGGCGGCTCAGATCGGCTACCTGCCGCGGCTGCGGATCCTGCACACCTCGGCAGAGACGATCGGCCAGATCTGCGTGCCGTTCGTCAACTGGGCGCTGATGATCGGCGTACTCATCCTGGTCTTCTCCTTCAAGACCTCGATCGCGCTCGCGTTCGCGTTCGGGATGGCGGTCACAGGCACCGTCACGATCACCACGATCATCTTCTTCTACTACGTCTACACGCACTGGAAGAAGCCGCTGTGGCTGGTGCTGCTCGGCGGCGCGTTCTTCCTCAGCCTCGAGCTGCTGTTCCTCGGCGCGAACCTCACAAAGCTCGCCCACGGCGCCTGGCTGCCGCTGCTGATCGGCGTCGTGGTGTTCACGATCCTGACCACCTGGCAGCGCGGCCGCGCGCTGGTCACTCAGCAGCGCGAGGCCGTCGAGGGCGACCTGCAGGAGTTCGTCGACGAGCTGCACGAGACCGACCCGCCGCTTCCGCGGGTGCCGGGGACGGCGGTCTTCCTCAACCGCGGCAAGGACACCGCGCCGCTGGCGATGCGCGCCAACGTCGACCACAACCGGATCCTGCACGAGAAGGTGCTGATCGCCTCGATCGAGACCAAGAACGTGCCGCACGTCCCGGACTCCGAGCGGGTCGTGGTCGACGACCTGGAGTGGGGCGACGACAACATCGCCCACGTCACCCTCTTCTTCGGCTACATGCAGGAGCCCAAGATCCCCGCCGCGCTGCGGCTGGCCGCACGCGAGCCGCTGGAGTTCGAGCTGGACGTCGACGACGTGTCGTACTTCCTGTCCACCATCGAGCTCAAGGTCGGTGACCGCCCGGGCATGAGCAAGTGGCGCAAGCGACTCTTCGTGGCCACGTCGGGCATCACCGCCGACGCCGCGGAGTACTTCGGCCTGCCCCGGGACCGCACCGTGATCATGGGCTCGCAGATCGAGGTCTAGCGCCGGCTACGACTGGATGGCGCAAGGAACTAGAGAAACCTCGGTCGTTTAGTACCCTTTCCGCATGCTGCGTGACCCCGACGGCAACCCCGTCGACGGCGGCAAGTGGTTCACCCACCACGGCACCGACGTCGAGACGAACTGGGCGGCGACAGACCTGCTGTCCTACCGCACCCCCACCGAGCGCTTCTTCGTGCGCAACCACACCACCGCGCCCGAGATCGATGTGGCGAGCTGGCGGCTGGAGGTGTGGGGAGACGGGGTCGACGGCGGCCCGATGGCGTACTCGCTGGACGAGCTCAAGGCTCTCGGCGAGACGACGTACGACCGGGCGCTGGAGTGCACCGGCAACGGCCGCCGGCTGTACGACGAGCAGCAGGGCGAGTTCCGGCCTGGCACGCAGTGGGGGCTCGGCGCGATCGGGCTGGCCTCGTGGACCGGCGTACCGCTGCGAACTGTGCTGGAGGACGCCGGGCTGCGCGACGACGCCGTACAGGTGATGCCGGTCGGGCTGGACCCGTCGTACGTCTGCGAGGGCACCGACTACGGCCACGTACGCCGGCCGCTGCCGATCGAGAAGGCGCTCGACGACGTGCTCGTCGCCTGGGAGATGAACGGCGCGCCGCTGGAGCCGGACCACGGCTTCCCCGTCCGGCTGGTCGTGCCGGGCTGGGTCGGCATCGCCTCGATCAAGTGGCTCGGCTCGCTGGAGGTGGCCACGACCCGCAGCGAGTCGCCGTGGAGCACCAAGTGGTACCGGATGCACGGCCCGGGGTACGACGATCCTGACGGCACGGGCGACCCGCAGGCCGCGGTGCTGGACCGGATGCCGGTGAAGAGCCTGATGGACCTGCCGCCGGGCTCCGAGGTCGTGGCCGGCCGGCTGACCGTGCTCCGCGGCCGGGCCTGGGCGGGCGACGCCACCATCGCCGCCGTCGAGGTCAGCACCGACGACGGGCAGACCTGGGAGGAGGCGACCCTCACCGGCCCCAACGAGCGGTCCTGCTGGGTCGAGTGGGAGCACCCGTGGACGCCGGCCGCCGCCGGCGACCAGGTGATCCGCACCCGCGCCACCGACAGCAGCGGCCGCACCCAGCCGGACCGGGTGCCGACCAACGACGACGGCTACCTCTTCTGGGCCGTCGTCCAGCACCCGGTCACGGTGACCAGCTCGTCCTCAGTTCCCGTTGCCTGACCGCCGGCCGCCCTCGCCGGGCTTCTTGCAGATCACGGTGTCGGACGGGATGTACGTCGTGTGCATGACCTCCTTGCGGACCAGCGTGTCCGAGCCGGCCTTGCGGAAGTAGCGCGTCACGTCGACGTCGAAGCCGCCGTACCCGGTGTTGGGGTAGCAGTCGGCCGTGGTGAGCGTGCGGGTGCCGGGGCTGGTCTGGTTGTAGCGCGAGGAGGTCTCGGTCGTGATGTCCCAGTGCTTCGTGGACCACATCGACACCGTCACCACACCGCTCGAGACGGGCGTGGACCGCTGCACGTGGGCGTCGATGAGGATGCCGTACGGCGTGTTGTTGGTGAACCGCAGGTCGACCGCGCCCCACGCGACCGTGGCCTCCCGGCCGACCGGGTAGCGGTCGATGTAGAACGAGTGCGGCTTGTGCTCGACGTCCTTGAGGCCGGCGAAGAACGCGGCGTTGAACGTGGTCGTCGCCATCTGCGAGACGCCGCCGCCGAGGTCCTCCTTGAAGATGCCGTCACTGATGATGAAGCCCTCGGTGAAGCCGTTCTCCTTGGTGCGCTCGCCGACAGTGTCGTTGAGCGAGAAGGTCTCACCCGGCTTCAGCAGGGTGCCGTTGACCAGCTCGGCCGCGCGCCCGATGTTGGTGTTGCGGTAGTCGGCGTGCGGGTAGTACGTCGTGAAGGTCGAGACCTGCTCCTTGATCTTGAGCTTCTGGGCCTCCTTGGTCGTGAACTTCGCCTTCGCGACCCGGGCCTTGACCTTGATCTTGCGCTCGGCGTCCTCCTTGACCACGGTCGTGAGGAAGGCGTCGCTGATGTCCTTCTGGTCGAAGCCGACGCCCGGCCGCGCCGGGATCACCTTCGGCTTGCCATCGACCATCTTCACGGTGGCGTCGACCGGCTTGTTGGCCTTGCTGACCTTGCCCTCGACGATCTTCGCCAGCAGGTCCTCGTCGAGGTCGGGAACCAGCTCGCCCTTCTCCGGCTTCATGCCGAGCGGCTCGGAGAACTCCTCCGGGGTCAGCTTCACCGGCTCCTTGTCGAACACCAGCGTCACCGGCCCGGACACCGCCGGGTTGGCGAACTCGTCGAGCGCCTCCTGGACGTCTTCCTCGTCGACGTCGGGCTTGTCGTCGACCAGCGTGAACTTCGCCGTCGGCTTCTCGTCGAGGTACGCCTCCTCAAGCTGCTGACGGGCGTCCTCGCGGTCCAGCTGCTCGCCGACGACCGGTTCCTTGACGTCGATCTCGCCGCCGCCGTTGAGGTTGATGTCGCCGTCGACGGCCGGCGTACCGGCGTCCTCGTTCACCCCGTCGAGGGTCTTGGTGAGGTGGTCGTCGTCGACCGTGATCACCGCGTCGAGGTCGTCACCGCCGGTGAAGTAGCTGAACAGCCGGCCGGGTGACAGGCTCTTCTCGCCGCCCGCGGCGGCGACGGACTTGTCGTAGTCGACGCCGAGCCCGGCCGCCTCCGGCTTGATCTCGAACTTCTGCTCGCCGGCTGTGACCTTGATCGCCTTCTGCTGACGGTCGGCGAGGCCGTCCTCGAGCGCCTTCGTGGCCTCGCTGGGGCTCTTGCCGCCGATGTCGATGCCGGCGACCGTCGCGCCCCGCGGCACCTTGTCGCCCGCGACCAGGTACGCCACGACGTACACCGCGCAGAACAGCACGACCAGGCCGGCCAGCATCAGCGCGACGACCTTGCCGCCGCTGCCTTCCCGCTGGCTGGTCGGCTCGATGGACTCGCTCGGCCCTCCCGGTCCGCCGGGTCCACCGGGACCTCCTGGCCCGCCCGGGCCAGCAGGTCCGCCGGGGCCTGAGCCCGCAGGTCCGCTCGGGCGCGGCTGGCCGAACGTCTGCGGCGGGCGCGGCGACGACGGCTGTGCCGGTGGCGCCGACGGCACAGGTGGTGCCGGCGGTGCTGACTGGGACGGCGGCTCCGCTCGCGGTGCCGACCGGACGGGCGGCGGTGGGGGCGGGTTTAGTGCCGCGGAGGGAATCTGCGCTGCGGACGGCGCGGACGGCATCGACGCAGCCGGCGGCAGCGGTTCGAACGGGTTCTTCAGCGGGCCCGGTACGGACCGGGCCGGCCGGGCTGGCGGCGCCGGCGGCTTGGCCGGCTGCTGCGTCGGCTGCTGGGCTGCCGGCTGGGCCGGCTTTTGGGCCGGCTGCTGGGAATGTGGCTGCCCCGGCTGCCGGACCGGCGGTGGGACCGGCGGCGGCGCGGAGCTCTGGTTGGCCGGACGCGCCGGCCGACGAATCTGGGTGTGCTCGGCCGGCTGCTCGGCCTCTGGCCCGGAAGTGGGCGTGGGCTTCCGTGCGGGCTCCCTGCCCGCTCCCTCCCCGCCTTGCTGATCAGTCACTCGCGTGAGTGTAACTGCGGTTCCCGAATCGATCCTCTCGGGTTTCGAGACGGGCCGGACCCGGCCGAGGTCAGCGCAGCGGCCAGGGTGAAGACCAAAGCGGCGACCAGCACCACATAGCCGGACAGGTCGGATGCGATCGCCCAGTCACCCTCCGGCCGGCCGAGTACGGCGTACCCGACCATCAGCAGCCAGCCGACCGCGAACGCGACCCGCGCCCACCAGCGCGCCGGCAGTACGGCGAGCACGACGCCCGTTGTGAGCATCGCGTAGACCAGCCACCACCAGCGTGCGTGCAACGCGACCGTGGCCAGTGCGGTGGCGGCACCGACGAACAGCAGCAGCGCTGCCGTCGGCAGCCACCACCACCTCACCGCTAGTCGGCGAGGTCGCCGAAGTCGCTGAGGCCGGCGAACAGGTCGGTCTCCAGCCCGTCCGCACCGACCTTGCCGGCCGTGCCCTTGGCGAGCCGGAAGAACTCGCTGCCCCAGATGGTGTTGCCGACGTTGTTGGACAGGGCGAAGAACGGCCCGTCGACGGTGATCTGGGTGGCATGCGCCTTCATCGCGTCCGCCTTCTGCTCGGCGTACTCCGGCCCGTCGATGACCGCACTCAGCAGCTCGTCCGGAGTCACGAACGGCGGCAGCGGGCCCTCCGGGTCCATCCCCTCGAAGGTCGTGGTGTCACCGGCGTCGCGCAGCGCCTTCAGCCCGGCCCGCATCCGGCCCGCCGACATCGCGCCCCAGTAGATCTTGGCGATGTCCCACGGCTCCCCGAGGTCGTGACGGTACGACGGCACGGCCGCCAGCTGGGCGGCGTACATCGCGACCCGGTGGGCCTGGATGTGGTCCGGGTGGCCGTAGCCGCCGAACTGGTCGTAGGTGACCAGCACCTGCGGCCGGACCTCGCGGATGACCGACACCAGGTGGTCGGCGGCCTCGGTCAGGTCGGCGTGCCAGAAGGCGTTCTCGTGGACGTCATCGGCGGCGACCGCGTGGCCGTCCTCGTGCCATTTCATGCCGGAGTCGCGGTAGGTGCCGAACCCACCGAGGAACCGGTGGTCGGTCACGCCGAGGATCTTCATCGCGTCCTCGAGCTCGCCCCGCCGGTGCTCGCCGAGCCCGTCCTGCTGGTCGGCCGCGAGGTGCACCAGCTCGGGCACCAGGATCTCGCCCATCTCGCCGGCCGTGCAGGTCACCAGCGTCACGCCGGCGCCCTCCGCGACGTACTTCGCCATCGTGACGCCCTGGCCGATGCTCTCGTCGTCGGGGTGGGCATGGACGAGCAGAAGTCGCTTATCGGTCATGCTCGCCAGCGTAGCCACGGGTGGGTCAGCGGTCGGGTTGGGCCTGGCGGGTGGGTGGTCCGGCCTCGGGGTTTTGCGGGCGCTGCGGCGGCGCGTCGCGCGCACGGTCGCCGCAGCTGGTTGCGCGCCATTGGCGCGCGCCGCGGCCAAGCCGCTTGACGCCGCCCGCAAAACCCCGACACCGAACCACCCGCACGTTGGTCAGCCGCGTGTCTCGCGACGCTTCACGCGCTTCGGGGCGGCGGGGAGGTCGAGGGGCGGGAGGGTGGGCTGCGAGGGGTCCTCGGCGTCCAGCCAGCCGTCGTACTCGTCGATCAGCGGCTCCAGGAGCAGCTCCGGTGCGTCGGTCAGCACCGCCCACGGGTGGTCCTCGTCGTCGTCCTCGCCGGCCAGCCGCTCCCGGCTCACTGTCGCGTCGAAGCCGTCGCCGACCAGCCGGGCCGCGACCGCACGAGCATCGTCCTCGTCGAAGAAGATTCCTCTCACCCGGCCATTCTCGCCTCACTGGGGACCGGCGCCGACGTAACCCGCTCGGCAAAGCCCGGTTGTTGTTCGTACGACCAACTTCTGGGAGCCGCCATGAACCGCCTCGCCCTCGCCAGCGCCGCCTGCGTCGCCCTCACCGGACTCGCGGCTGTGCCGAGCCAGCAGCCGGCGGCGTCCGCGCCCGCCCAGACAGAGGCACCGACCAAGCGCTGCGCCGAGCCGGGCGCGCAGTGGCAGCAGGCGACGCCCGCCGCGGCCGGCATGGACGCCGCCAAGCTCCAGGCCGCGATCGACGCGGCTGTCCAGGGCGGCGACGCGGCGGTCCGCGTGTACCGGCACGGCTGCCTGGTCGCGAGCGACCGCGGCGCCGCCGTCAACCAGCACCTCAAGTTCGAGAGCTGGTCGATGGCCAAGTCGATCACCGCGATGGTGTTCGGGCGGGCCTGGACCCGCGGCCAGATCAGCCCGTCCGACCCGCTCGGCTCGCTGGTCAAGCAGGCCGACCACAGCCACGGCGAGCTGACCATGCGACACCTGCTGACCCAGACCTCGGGGCTCAACCTGAACCCGGTTCGCGACTACAACATCCTCACTCCGGACCGGCTGAAGTCGGCGCTGAAGACCGAGGTCGACTTCCGGCCGGGCACCACCTTCGGCTACTCCCAGATGGGTCCGGCACTGCTGGCCGAGGCGGTACGGCGCGCGGTCGGCGAGGACTTCCAGGCCTTCGCCCAGCGCGAGCTGTTCGGACCGATCGGCATCCAGCCGGGGTCGTGGTACTGGCGGCGCGACCTGGCCGGCCACACGCAGGGCTTCTTCGGGATGAACATGCGGCCCGACGACTACGCGCGGCTCGGCGAGCTGATGCGCCGGGGCGGAGTGTGGAAGGGCCGTCGGCTGCTCTCCCGCGACTTCATGCGCCAGGCGCTCACGCCCAACTCCACCAACGGCTGCCACGGCTGGCTGATCTGGCTGAACCGGGCCAAGCCCTGCCTCGCGGCGACCAGCGCCAGCCCGGACCGGTACGCACCCGGCCTGCCCGCGGACCTGTACACGTTCTCCGGGCTGCTCGGTCAGCAGGTGGCAGTGCTGCCCAGCCAGGGCATCGTGATCGTCGAGGTCGGCGCCGGCGACGCCGTCCCGCTGCCCGGCGAGGCCGCCACGCTCTGGAAGGGCGTGCTGGACTCGGTGACCGACCAGGCCGTGAAGCCACCGGTGCCGGCGCCCACGGTCAGCCGGCCCAAGGGCGTGAAGTTCACCGATCCCGACCAGATCGCACGGGTCCTCTTCAACCCGCAGCAGTCGCTCGACCCGATCCTGGTCTGGCTCGGCTCGCCGCTGCCACCGGCCGGGCCGGCCCGGGCACGTGCTGCCTACCTCCGCAGCCCATCGCTGCGCGCGACCGAGCATGGTGTGGTCAGGGTCGGCATGCGCTGCGCGTCGCGGTGGCCGGCCTGGCCCGGACCGCAGCGCTGCCGCGGCACCGCCCGCCTGCTCACCGCCGGCCCGCCCGACGCCGCGCCGTCGATCGGGTACGACGTGGCGCCGGGCCGCACCCAGACGCTGTCCTTCAAGCTCACCCCGGCCCGGCTGCGCGCCCTGTGCCGAACCGGCAGGCTGACGCTGTCCGCGCTGGTCCGCAACCGGGACCGGGCGGAGGGCGTGCCGTCGAGCCTGCGGTTCGTCGTCAGGCGTCCGACCCGCTGCTGAGCAGCAGCCCACCCAGCTCCGGCAGGAACGGCCGGTCGGGCCCGAGCCAGTCGACGTCGTCGAGCTCCTCGGGTCCGAGCCAGCGGACCGCGTCGTGCTCGTGCGGGACGGGCTCGCCGTCGAGGAGGCGTGCGGTGGCCACCCGCAGCTCGTGAGTGTCGCGGATCGGCACGCTGCCGCCGAGCCAGCCGGTCACCTCGATCCTGCAGCCGAGCTCCTCGCCGATCTCGCGCACCAGCGCGGCCTCCGGCGACTCCCCCGCCTCGACCTTGCCGCCCGGGAACTCCCACCGCCCGGCGGCCTCGGCCGGCGCCGTACGGCGCGCGGCGAGCACGCTGCCGTCGCGGATGATCGCGGCACCGACCACGAGCCTCACGACGTGGCCACGCCGGCGGCCGTGCGGTCGAGCAGCCGGGCGGCGAACCTCAGCCAACCGAAGACCGAGGAGGCCGCGACAAGTACGCCGACCGCGGCGGCGACCCAGATCGGGGCGCCGGCCAGGCCGATCGCGAGTGCAACGATCGCACCACCCACCACCCCGTTGACCACGGCGATCGCGCTCGAGAACGCGTAGGCCGAGCTGCGTTTCGGCGTCAGCCCCATGTTCAGGAAGACGCTCGCGGCGTCGTCGCGGCCGGAGAGGAGGAACAGCTCGGACCGGTCGCCCGCGAGCTCGTGGTAGTAGCCGCGGATCCGGTTGATCGCCACGCCGTACCGGAAGTCCTCGGCGCCCAGCTCGACCAGCCGGACATAGGTCGCACAGCCGAGCAGGTAGATCGTGGGCAGCACGGTGAACGCGAAGACCGCGAACACCTCGCCGGTCCCGTCGACCTGGCTGACGAAGCCGAGCGCCACCAGCGCACTCGACACCGAGTACATGTAGATCGAGGCGCGGGCCGACGTCTCGCTCGTGGTCTGTGCCCGCGCGGTCTGCAGCGTGAAGTGCTCGGTCGTGAGGGCGGTCAGCAACTGCCCCGGGTCTGGTGCCGCCATGGAGCCAGCCTAGGGGCCGAGCACAGGCTCGACCCCCAGGCTAGGTGTCAGTACTGCTCGTAGCAGGCGCTCTCACTGAAGTCGTGATCCTTGGCGGTCGGTCCGACGAACGGAGCAACCTCCTGCTTCACGCCGGACGCGGTGGTGGGGTCGACCGCGTTGAACGCAGTCTCCCGGATCACCGCGTCGTTCGGGTCGCCGGCGTAGTTGGCGGCTCCCTCGGGCAGCATGCCCTCGGACTCCACACCATCCAGCGACTTGGCTGCGTTCAGCATCCCCTCGCGAGTCAGGTCGTCGTCCTCGATCGCCTTCTCGATCACGGCCTGCATCACGTAGCCACTGCCGTAGCCGAGGGCGTACCAGTCACTCGGCGGCGTCTCACCGGCGGCAGCCCGCATCGCCTCATAGCCGGGCGTGTCGGCCTCCCAGGTCTGGAAGCTCGTCGCCTGCAGGTAGAGCGCCTGTAGTGCAGGCACCAGCTTCTTCTCCCCCAGCAGCGCGATGTTCCAGGTCGGGATGGAGCCGATGATCTTGCCGGTGAAGCCCTTCTGTGCCAGGCCGCCGACGATCGAGGCCATCTCGATCGGGCCGGTCGCCACGAGCACCACATCCGGGTCCGCCTTGAGGATTCCGGCGACGACGGACGCCTGCTTGTCCGCGGCACCGGGCTCGGACGGGACGTCGGTGAAGTCGATCCCGCGGGCCTCGGCGGCCACCTTCGCACCGACCGCGGCATCGTCGCCGTAGTCGCCGGGGAAGTGGGCCACGGCCACACCCTTGGCGCCGAGCTCGTCCACCGCGTAGTCGACCGAGTTCATCGCGTCACCGCAGTAGTTCGAACCCACCTCGAGGACGTTGTCGACCAACTGCCAGCTGGACGCCAGCGACGCGGGCGCGATCACTATGTCCTCCTTCTCGGCATCACCCAAGATCGCGTTGGTGTGGGCGGTGCCGAGCGACTGGGCGACAGCCAGGATGTCGTCCTGGATCTCGCCGAAAAGCTGTGCGTGCTTGTCCGGGTCGTACGCCGAGTCCTTGGCGTACTTGGTCACGTCCACCTCGTAGTCGCCGATGCCGCCGTCCTCGTTGACCTTCTTCCAGAAGGCCTTCTGACCCTCGGAGAAGGGCACGCCTACACCCTTGAATACGCCTGTGAAGTCACTGAGCACACCGAGGTAGATGCAGCCCTTCTCCTTGTCGACGGCCTCGGGGCACGGCTCGTCGGTCACGCCCGGGGCGGCACCGCTGCCGTTGTCATCGTCACGGCCGCAGCCGGTCATCAACAGCGAGGCGACGGCCAGGGCCACCCCCAGCCGAGTTGCGGTTCTCTTCACTGTTCCTCCTAGTTTTGGCCCCCGTGGGTGCCGTCCTGCCCCTTCAGTACGAGAAGGGGAAGCTCTTCCAATAGGTCCTGATCCGGTGCCAGATGCCGTAGAGGCCGCGCGGCTCGAAGAGCAGGAACGCGATGATGAGTACGCCGTACAGCGCCGTCTCGACCTCGAAGATGTTCGGGTGCTCGGTCGACCGGTCGGAGATGAACGGGAAGAACCCGGGCAGCTCGCTCGCGATCCGCGGCAGCAGGGCGAGCAGCATCGCGCCCATGATCGAGCCGGAGATGGTGCCGGCCCCGCCGATCAGGATCATCGCGATGAACAGCACCGACATCCCGAGGTTGAACTCGTCGGGCGAGAAGTGCCCGTCCGCCGCGTACAGCAGCGATCCGCACACGCCGGCGTAGAACGACGAGATCGTGAACGCGAGCAGCTTGTAGCGACCGAGCTGGACACCCATCACGCCGGCTGCGATGTCGCGGTCGCGGACAGCAGCGAATGCCCGGCCGACCTTGGACCGGACCAGGTTGCGAGCCAGGACCGCGAAGATCACGAGGATCACCAGCATCAGCCAGTAGAGCTTCTGCTCCTCGGTGTAGGCACCGTTGACGGTGAGGTCCACGTCGCCGAGGGTCGGTACGGCGGCGTCGCGGCCGACTCCTCTGCCGCCGGTGCCCTCGCGCCACTCCGCGAAGATGTACTGGCCGATGAAGACCAGGCCGAGCGTGACGATGGCGAGATACAGCCCGCGCAGCCGGGTCGCCAGCGGGGCGACGATGGCGCCGCACACGGCGGCGACCAGTCCGGCGCCGAGCATCCAGGCCGGAAGGAAGGTAATGCCGTAGCCGAGCCGTCGGCCGTCCGGGTCTCCGTTCAGCACCGCCGCGGTGACCGCGCCGACGCCGACGAAGAAGGCATGACCCAGCGAGACCTGGCCGGCGTACCCGGTGACCAGGTTCAGGCCGATCGCGCCGATCGCGAGGACGAAACCAGTGGCCAGCAGCTTGAGGATGTCGTCCTCGAGCTGCAGCGGCATCAGTGCGGCGATGGCAACCAGGGCACAGACGGCGACCAGCTTGGCGCGGGTGTCGAAGAACGCCATGTCCTGGGCGTACGCCGTGACCAGGCCGGGCCGGCCCCAGATCCGACGCGGCCGACGCGTGGTTTCCTCGAGCTGATGACCGGAGAACGACGTCGTCTTCTCATCCGTTGGAGTGGTCATACCCGCTCCACCTCCTTGGTCCCGAACAGCCCGTACGGGCGGACGAGGAGCACCAGCATCATCACCAGATAGGGCACGATCGGACCGGCGTTGGTCTCCAAGGACGGCACCCAGTCGCGCTGGTAGGTCGCGACCACCGCCTGGACCACCCCGATCAGCAGTCCGGCGAGCACGGCGCCGCCGAGCGAGTCGAGCCCGCCGAGGATGATCACCGGCAGCGCGGCAAGGGCCACGATCCAGATGTTCTGGTCGATCGGGCCTCCGGTCGCCGCGAAGACGCCTGCCACGGCCGCGAGGCCGCCGGCCAGCGCCCAGGACGTCGCGAACACGGTGCCGACGTTGACGCCCTGCGCCATCGCAGCCTCCTGGTCGAGCGCCGAGGCACGCATCGCGAGCCCGATCGGGGTGAACCGGAAGAACGCGAACAGCAAGCCGCCGACCACCACCATCGCGATCAGCGCAGCGACGTTGCGCTGCGCCATATCGATGCCTGCGACGTTGACCACCTCCTGACCCCACGGGTCGCCCACCGACCGCGGGTCGACACCGATGAACGCCCCCGCGACGACGCGGACCACGACGTCGACGCCGAGGGTGATGATCGCGATCACGAATACCGCCTTGCCGACCATCGGCCGGATCGCGACCCGCTCGACCGCCAGCGCCAGCAGCGCGACCGCGGCCACCGCGATCGGCACCGCAGCCCAGAAGTTGACGGACTCAGCGAGATAGCTGACCAGGACGATGCCGGCCAGCATGAACGCCGGCTGGGCGAAGCTGATCACCTGCATCGCCTTGTAGATGATCACGAAGCCGAGTGCGAGCAGGGCGTAGACCGAACCGGTCCCGAGCCCCTCGCCGACTGCCTCCAGGAACGCCGTCACGCCGCACCGCCGTACATCGAGGAGATCAGGTCTCCGAAGGTCTTGCTGATCGCCGACCGCTTGACCTTCTGGGTCGCGGTGAGCTCGCCGTCCTCGTGGTCGAGCTCCTTGGGCAGCATCCGGAACTGCTTGAGCTGCTCCACCGAGCTGAACCGCTCGTTGACCTCGCGCACGATGCCGTCGACCAGCTCAAGCACCTCCGGCCGCTCGGACAGGTCGCGGTAGGTGGTGTAGGAGATGTGCCGCTGCTGGGCCCACTCCCCCACGGTGTCCAGCTCGATCCCGATCAGGCCAGTGAGGTACTTCCGGCCGTCGCCGACCACCACCGCCTCCTTGATGTACGGCGATGCCTTGAGCGCGTTCTCGATCTCCGACGGCGCGACGTTCTTGCCGCCCGCGGTGATGATGATGTCCTTGAGCCGGTCGGTGATCCGCACGTGCGTGCCGTCGACCCACTCGCCGACGTCGCCGGTGTGCAGCCAGCCGTCCGGGTCGACGGTCCGCGCGGTCGCCTCCGGGTCGCGCCAGTAGCCCGCGAACACCGCGCCGTGCCGGGTCAGGATCTCGCCGGACTCCTCGTCGATGCGCAGCTCGATCCCGTCGTACGGCTCGCCGACCGTGCCGACCTTGATCCGGCCGTCGACGTTGCGGGTGGCGATCGCGGTGTTCTCGGTCATCCCGTAGAGCTCGTGCATCGGAACCCCGATGCCCATGAAGAAGGTCAGCACCTCGGGCGCGATCGGTGCCGCGCCGCAGGTGGCGTGCCGGACCTCCCGGAGCCCGAGCCGGTCCTTGAGCGCCCGGTAGAACAGCAGCCAGCCGACGGCGTACACCAGCCGGCTGGACGCGGTGTGCCGGCCGCCGGTAGCGACCAGGGTGGCGCCGAGGCGATCCGCACGAGCCAGCCAGAAGCGCGCCCAGCGCCGCTTCAGCCAAGACGCCGAGTCGGCCTTGATCCGGACTGCGGCGAGCAGCTTCTCCCAGATCCGGGGTACGGCGAAGAACAGCGTCGGCTGCACCTCGTGCAGGTTCTGCGGGACCGTGTCGATCGACTCCGCGAAGTTCACCTGCACCCCGCCGAACGCGCTGAACCAGGTGGTGAAGAAGCGCTCGGCGACGTGGCACAGCGGTAGGTAGGAGAGCACCAGGTCGCTCTCGCTGGCGGGCGGCGAGACCGCGCCCTCGCCACTCATCAGCGTCTCGGCAGCGAACTCGACGTTGCCGACGCTGAGCATCGCGCCCTTCGGCGGACCGGTGGTTCCGGAGGTGTAGACCAGCGTCACGATGTCGTCCGGCTCGGCCGCCGCGACCCGCGTGTCGAGGAGGTCGGGATGCGCGGCGCGGTGCTCGGCGCCGATCCGGACCAGGTCCTCCCAGAACAGCAGCCGCGGGTCGTCGTACCTGCCCTTGATCCCCCGCGACTCCAGGTAGACGATTCGCTCCAGCTCGGGACAGTCGTCGGCCGCGGCCAGCGCCTTGTCGAGCTGCTCCTGGTCCTCGGCCAGGTGGATCCGGGCGCCGCTGTGGGTCAGCAGGTAGCGGACCTCGGCCTCCGGGTTGGTCGGGTAGAGACCGACCGTGACCCCGCGCGCGGCCACCGTCGCCAGGTCGAGGATCAGCCACTCCGGACGGTTCTCACTCTGGACGCCGACCCGGTCGCCGGGCTCGATGCCGAGCGCGAGCAGGGCATGGCCCACGGTCTGGATCCGGTCCCAGTACGTCGCCCAGGTGATCTCCTGCCAGACGCCCAGCCTCTTGTGCCGCATCGCGACCGCGTTCGGCGTGGCCGTCGCCCGGTCCCGGACCCGGGTCACCAGGGTCGTGGTCGCGGTGGTGGTCAGCGTGGTCATCCGGCCGCCTCCTTGGTGAGAGCCGGGCCGTCGGTCGCAGCCTCGGTCTGGTGGTCGCCGCCGAGGTAGGCGCGGATCACGTCCGGGTTGCTCTGGATCTCCTGCGGGGTGCCGGTGGCAATCGGCGTACCGAAGTCGACCACCAGGATCCGGTCGGCCAGGTCCATCACCAGGCCCATGTCGTGCTCGACCATGATCATCGGGATGTGCAGTTCGTCGCGGATGTCGAGGATGAACCGGGCCATGTCCTCGGTCTCCTCGAGGTTCATGCCGGCGACCGGCTCGTCGAGCAGCAGCAGCTTGGGCTCCATCGCCAGCGCCCGGCCCAGCTCGACCCGCTTCTGTACGCCGTACGGCAGCAGCCCGACCGGCATCTTGCGCCACTGCTCCAGCTGCAGGAAGTCGACGATGTCCTCGACGACCGCCCGGTGCCGGTGCTCCTGCCGTCGGGCCGGCCCAACCCACGCGAACGCCGCCAGCGCGCCGTACGAGATGTGCTGGTGGCGGCCGAGCATCAGGTTGTCGAGCACGGTCAGGTTGCTGAACAGCTCGATGTTCTGGAAGGTCCGGGCCATGCCCAGCTTCGCGATCTTCGGCGGCCGCATCCCGACCAGCTGCCGGCCGTCCAGGGTGACGCTGCCGCGCTGCGGCCGGTAGACGCCGGAGAGCACGTTGAAGACGCTGGTCTTGCCGGCGCCGTTGGGGCCGATGATCGCGAACAGCTCCTTCGGCTGCACCGCGAAGCTCACCCCGTTGACGGCCTTGACCGAGCCGAAGCTCAGGTTGACGTCGTCGAAGACCAGCAGCGGCTCGGCTGTGTCGATGTCGGTCATGAGGCCCACCTCTTCCGGCGCCGGTAGTGCTTGACGTCGCGGAACGACGACTTCACCTCGCCCTCGGCTCCAAGGCCGAGGTAGAACTCGCGCACGTCCTGGTCCTTGAGCAGCTCGGCCGCGGGCCGGTCCATCACGATCCGGCCGTTCTCCATGACGTAGCCGTGGCTGGCGATCTCTAGCGCCATCGCCGCGTTCTGCTCGACCAGGAGTACGCCGGTGCCCTGGCTGTTGATCTCGACGACGATGTCGCGGATCTGGGCGACGATCATCGGGGCCAGCCCGAGGCTCGGCTCGTCGAGCAGCAGGTAGCGGGGGTCGGACATCAGCGCCCGGCCGATCGCGAGCATCTGCTGCTCGCCGCCGGACAGATATCCGGCCGTGCTGCGGCGCATGTCGGCGAGCTTCGGGAACAGGCCATAGACGCGTTCGGTGTTCTCGGCCAGCTTGCTGCGGGCGGTGTAGGCGCCGACGCGGAGGTTCTCCTCGACGGTCAGCTCCTTGAAGACCCGGCGGCCCTCGAGCACGTGCTTGATCCCGCGCCGTGCGAAGTCGGCGGGCTTGCGCTCGCCGATGTCGGTGCCGTCGAGGGTCACCGACCCCTTGCGGATTTCGCCGTCGTGGATGTCGAGCAGCCCGGACAGGGCGCGCAGCAGGGTCGACTTGCCGGCTCCGTTGGCGCCAAGCAGGGCAACGATCTTGCCGTCAGGCAGCTCGAGACTGACGCCCCGCAGCGCGAGGACGACGTCGTCGTACACCACTTCCAGGTTCTGAACAGCTAACACGGGCACCCTCCGGAAAACGGTCTGTGACCCCCATCACGCGGTGCGGAGCCTATCTAGCGCTCGTTCAGTCGGCAAGAGGTTCGTCCGAGCGTTGAAACGACCTTGACGGTGATGGTCATCACATCATAGGTACGATATTCGAGGTGTCTGCCTAGCGAGCGCTAAATAAGATTTTCGGAGAGACGGTAAAGATGGAGGACATGGCCCCGCCCACCGCAACCCAGTCGCTGACCGCGCCCGATGCCGACTGGCGCCAGTCGGTGGAGGTCGACCTGCCGCCGATCCTGAGCGCGGCGCTCGACGCGTTCAGCGAGCAGGGCTTCCACGGCACGTCGGTGCGCGACATCGCCCGCCGGGTCGGGGTGACGGTGCCCTCGCTCTACTACCACCACGCCAACAAGGAGGCGATCCTCGTCGACCTCCTGAACCAGTCGCTCGACCATGTCGGCCGGGTCTGCTCGGCCGCGCTGGCGGCCACCGGTCCCGCACCGCACCAGCGGTTCTTCGCGATGATCGAGGGCCTGCTGCGCGTCGTCGTCCACGGCGGACCGCTGGCGATGATGCACTACGAGCTCCGGGCACTCACCGAGCCCGAGCGCTCGGTGTACGCCGCCCGGCGGCGGGAGTTCGAGCTCCAGCTGACCGAGTCGATCGAGCAGGCTGCCGCGGCGCACATCTTCGACGTGACCCATCCGCGAGAGGCGTCGCGCGCCGTGCTCGGGATGGTGCAGGCGATCCCGGTCTGGTACCGGCCCGAGCGCGGCGACATGACCCCCGACGAGGTCGCCGACCACTACCTCGACCTGATCGCGCACCTGGTCGGCGCCTCCCCCGGCGTGATCACGGCCGTCCGCGCCGGCACGCTCAGCCGACAGGGATCCACGCTGACTGACTAGGGTTTCCGGCATGGTCTTCCTGCGTCGTACAGACGAGAACGCCGGAGTGATCGACGCGCTGGCCGACAAGCTCGGCGGTCGCGTCGGCGTCGACGGCGTACTCGACGACCTCAACCGGCAGGCCCACCCGAAGCGGGTCCTCGGCCGAGCTGTCAGCAGCGCGTTCGCCTGGGACGAGGTCGACCAGCGCAGCGAGCGGTGGTGGCCGCAGGGCATCTCGACCTCGGCCGACGCCTCCGACACCGAGGACATCGCCGGCCGCAAGGTGCTGGTCTCGTCGTGGTACTCCAAGAGCCTCAACAACCTCAACAAGGGCTGCCGGGTCACCTTCACCGACCTCGAGTCGCTGCGCTACCGGCACGTGCTGCTCGTGGTGCCCGACCGGGACTCACTGGGCCGGGTGAAGCTGAAGCCGCTGAAGGTGCACGCGGGTGGCGTGGTCTGGTGCGGGCCGTACCTCCACATCGCGGCGACCTCCAAAGGGATCCACACCGCGCGGCTCGACGACCTGATGCGGGTGCCCGACGACCTGTACGTCGCCGACATCGACGAGTTCGGCGTCCACGGTCTGCTGCGCGGCGAGGTGGCGACGTACGGCTATCGCTACGTGCTGCCGGTGCGCTTCTCCTACCAGGCCGAGGCCGACGAGGGGCACGAGCGGATGCGCTACTCCTTCCTCTCCCTCGACCGCTCCGCCAGCGCTCCCGAGCTGATCGCCGGCGAGTACGGCCGCGGCAAGCAGAGCACTCGGCTGACCCGCTTCCCGCTCGACCCCGAGACCTTCCACATCAGCAGCGGCGAGGACGGCCACGCGCGGCCGCTCCAGCTCGACCCCGGCGGCGTGGCCGGGATGCAGGGCGCCGTGGTCGTCAACGACACCTGGTACGTCACCTCCTCGCGCGGCCCCTTCGGCCTCGGCTCGGTGTACGCCGGCAAGCCCGGCCAGCTCAAGCAGTTCCGCTGGTCCACGCCGTTCGGGCCCGAGGACATCGCCTACTGGCCGTCGACCGACCTGCTCTGGTCGCTGACCGAGTACCCCGGCCGGCGCGCAGTGTTCTCGATGCCCCGCTCCCGCTTCTCCTGACGATCGCGCAGGACCCCGGGCACGCTGGGGACCCGTTTGTACCTCCTCGTCCGACTCGTGGCCCGATCCCGGCGCGATTCGGCTGAGCGGTCACAGGTCTAGACAACCCCAGGTCCGCTGTATTCATTGCATTGCAACGGCGCTCCTCTGGAGTTCGAGGTGCACGTCCGGATCGGGCCGGCATGACCTCGGCCCATTCCGACTGACGGGAGCACCATGATGTCCACGCCTTTGCGGGCCGTTCGTCGGCCGCGATGTGGAGCGGGGGTGATGACCGCTCTGCTTCTCGGTGCGGCGGCCGTCATCTCCGCTCCGGTCGCGACCGCCGGCAGCCCTGCCAGCAGCTCCGCCACGACCGCAGCGGCGGCCTCCGACCCTCAGGGCGGGCCCGCCCGCGCCGAGTTCGACGGCTACAACGGCTACTCCGCCTCCGGCGATGTGGCCAAGGAGTCAAACAAGACCAAACCCCTTGACCCCACGCTCGGGAAGCCGGACGGCCTGCCCAAGCCCGACGTCGGCGACAAGCTGGTGCCGACGATCCAGGACCCGGCCGCGCTCGCACTGCCGACCGCGCCGGACGCCACCCAGGTCGCGGCCGTCCGCAAGGCGCTCGCCGCCGACGGCAGCGCCCGCGTCATCGTGATGACCGACGCCACGCAACGGCTGGAGGCCAAGCTCAGCAAGGCGCAGGTCCGCGCGCAGCGCTCGGCCATCGCCGACTCGCTCGACGGCCTGCAGGCCACCCTCGCCGGCACCGGCTCGGTCAAGCACAGCGAGCTCGCCTCGGTCCCCTCCGCCGTGTACGACGTGAGCTCGGCCGGCCTCAACAAGCTGCTCGCCGACAGCAACGTGGTCTCGGTGGTCCTCGACCGTCAGGCCGAGAGCACCCTCGCCTCGAGCACCGCGGTGATCGACTCCGACCTGCTCAACGCCACCGGCGTCCTCGGCAACGGCTTCAGCGGCGGCCCCGGCGGCTTCCAGGTCGCGATCATGGACTCCGGCGTGGACGGCGGCCACAACGCCTTCACCGGCCGGATCGTGTCGCAGGCCTGCTCGGTGACCGACAACTCCTGCCCCGGCGGCACCGACTTCACCACGGTCGCCGGCAGCGGTGAGGAGTGCACGCACTCCACCGACTGTGACCACGGCACCCACGTGGGCGGCATCGCGGCCGGCAGCTTCTTCGCCGGCGGTCACGAGGGCGTCGCCCGGGGGGCCGGGATCATCGCGCTGAAGGTCGCTCAGGACAACCCGACCAGCCCGCGCTGGACGGCGCAGTTCTCCGCGATCGACACCGCGCTCCAGCACACGCTGAACCTGCGCAACGGGCCGTTCCCGCGGCTCGCGGCGGTCAACCTCAGCATCGGCACCAACGCGACGTTCACCGTCGCCAACCAGGCGGCCTGCAACGCGGTCGACCCGACCACGGTGAACCTGTTCGGCCAGCTCCAGGCGGCCGGCGTGGCGGTCGTGGTCGCGGCCGGCAACAACGGCTCGAACAACTCGATGAGCTTCCCGGGCTGTGCGACCAACGCAATGGCCATCGGGGCGACCAGCGATGCCGACGTACCGGCGGGCTTCACCAACTCCAGCGCTGGTCTGCGCTGGTGGGCGCCGGGTGTCAACATCGACGCCGCCGTCCCGACGACCAACAACCACGGTCCGAAGGACGGTACGTCGATGGCGACGCCGCACGTCACCGGCTCGTTCGCGCTGCTGCGCGAGTGCGTCGACGGCAACGGCGTGCCGATCACCAACGCCGCGGCTGCCGGACGGCTGGACGCGACCGGCGTCAACGTGACCCGCAACGGGGTGACCCGGAAGCGGATCAACGTGCTGGACGCGGCGACCGGAACCGTCAACAACAACGACTTCGCCAACGCGGAGGTCTTTGGCGGCAACGGCCCGATCAACGACTTCGACTTCACCGTCTGCTCGGACACCGAGCCCGGTGAGCCGGGGCCGTTCAGCCTCGACAACGGCGTCTGGTGGCGGTGGACACCGGCTACCACCGGTACCGCGACCATCTCGACCGAGGACAGCGGCACGTTCGTGACGACCTTCGACACGACACTCGCGGTCTACACCGGCAACACGATCGGGTCACTGGTCAACATCGCCGCCGACGACGACAGCGGGACGGGCTTCCGCAGCTCGGTGACGTTCCCGGTCAACGGCGGTACGACGTACGCCATCAAGGTGGACGGGTTCGCGGCCAGCAACGGCCTGCTCAACCTGCACATCGAGAACGGGCCCCCGCCAACGTGTCAGGGCGTCGCGGCGACCCGGGTCGGCACCACCGGCAACGACAACATCACCGGCACCGCTGGTGTCGACGTGATCGTGGCCGGAGCCGGCAACGACACCATCAACGGTCTCGGCGGCAACGACCGGATCTGCGGTGACGCGGGCAACGACCTGATCAACGGCTCCACCGGCGACGACATCGTCTTCGGCGGATCCGGGTCGGACAGCATCTTCGGCAGTGATGGCAACGACATTCTGCTCGGCAACCCGGGCGGCGGCAGCAACGACGATGTTGGTGACTCCATCAGCGGCGGGGCGGGCAACGACCACCTCGACGGCTGGGTCGGCAACGACAACCTCCGCGGCGGTCCGGGCAACGACCAGCTCCGTGGTGAGGCGGGCACCGACAGCATCACCTACTCGGACGCGCCGTCCGGGGTCACGGTGAACCTGGTGTCCAACACCGCGACCGGTGGTGCCGGCAGCGACACCATCGTGCTCGTCGAGAACGTCATCGCCAGCCCGCACAACGACAATGTGAGGGGCAACACCGGGCCCAACACCGTGATCGCGGGAGCGGGCAACGACACCGTCGATGGTGGCTCCGGCAACGACAAGCTGGAGGGCAACCTCGGCAACGACTTCCTCCGGGGTCGCGCCGGGAACGACATCATCAACGGCCTCGATGGCACGGACACGGTTGGTTACGAGTTCGCTCCGTCGGCGGTCGTGGTCAACCTCGGCACCAGCCACGTGACCGGCGGCGAGGGCAACGACACGGTGCTGTCGATCGAGAACGCCCGAGGGTCGGCGCACAACGACAACATCGTCGGTGGCGCGTCGGTGAACGACCTGCGCGGGAACGGCGGCAACGACACCGTGCGGGGCGTGGGCGGCAACGACGCACTCCGTGGTGGCGCCGGGAACGACGCGATCGCCGGCGGCACCGGCAACGACAACATGCTCGGCGAGGCCGGCAACGACCGGCTCTTCGGTGAGGCGGGCAACGACCGGCACAACGGCGGCACCGGCTTCGACCGTTGCACCGGCGGCGCCGGCACCGACAGCGCGCTGTCCTGTGAGGTGACGACGGGCATTCCGTAACCGGGATGCTTCGCCTGACGTGCGGCGGGTCGGTGGCCTCGGGGCCACCGCACCCGCCGTTCGTCGTACTCAGCGGATACCCTGATCACCATGACGGCTCTGCCTGACTGGATGCGCCCACCGCGCCCCGAAGGCTGGTTCGCGGAGGACCTCGACCACCTTCCCGATGCGCCGCGCCACACCGAACTCATCGACGGGGCCCTCGTATTCATGATGTCGCCGCAACGCTCCTGGCATGGCCGCCTGTTGACGCAGCTCGAGGTCAGGCTGCGGAAGCAAGCTCCAGACGGGCTTGAGATCGACCGCGAGATGACGATTCGTATCGACGCGCGGAACCGACCCGAGGCTGACCTGCTGGTGACAACGGCGACGTACGAACCGAGCCGGACCTGGTATCCGCCCGGTGATGTAATCCTCGCCGTCGAGGTCGTCTCCCCCGAGTCAGCGCACCGTGACCGCGAGGTGAAGCTGCGCAAGTACGCCGCGGCCGGGATCGCGCACTACTGGCTGATCGAGGACGAGGACGGCCAGCCGGCTGTGCATGTCTACGAACTCGACGGCCCGACCCGGGCCTATGCTCCGGCCGGCATCGTCCGGGACACACTCCGCCTGAGCGCGCCGTTCGCTATCGAGATCGAGCTGGCGGACCTCCTGCCGTAGCGCCTGCCGCTTCGGGTACGGCGGGCGGCCCTACGTCCTTCCTGCGCTTCGGCGCGCGTTCCACCGTGATCACGATGGCGACAGCCATGACGATGACCAGGCCGCCGACGACCACGGCGCTGGTGATCTGCTCGGAGAGGATCAGCCAGCCGAGGAGCACCGCGACCACCGGGTTGACGTAGGCGTAGGTCGCGACCAGGCCGATCGGCGCATTGGCGAGCAGCCACACGTACGCGCTGAACGCCAGCGCGGAGCCGAAGACGACCAGATACGACCAGGCGAGCCAGGTCTCCCCGCCGTACGTCGTCGGGTCGAGGCGCTCGCCGCGCAGGAGTCCGAGCGCGATCATCATCACGCCGCCCGTCCACATCTCGTGGACGGCCAGCACGAAGGCGTTCTCAGGGAGCGTGAGCCGTGGCTGCACCCAGGAGCCGAACGCCCAGAACGAGCTCGCCGCGATCACGATCGCGGCGCCGGCCAGCGGCACATCTCCCTGGTCACGGCCACCGAGTACCAGCCACGCGAGACCTGCGAACCCGAGCACGACGCCGAGCACCGACCACGGCGAAGGCCAGTCTCCGGCAAGGAAGCGATAGAAGGTGACGAAGAGCGGCACGGCGGCGACAAGCAGCGCCGCCACCCCGCTGGTCACCCCGAGGTCCTCGCCGATGGCGACGAAACCGTTGCCGAGCAGCGGCAGCAGCAGCCCCAGCAGCGCCGCACCGGCCAACTGTGCACGGGTGACCCGGAGGTCGACACCGCGCAGCTTCAGCAGGGCGCCGAGCAGCAGTCCGGCGGCCACGAAGCGGCCGCCCATCCCGACCAGCGGCGGCATCTCCTCGACGACCACCCGGATCGCCAGATAGGTCGACCCCCAGACGACGTACACGACCAGCAGCGCTGCCGCTACCAGCCCGACCTTTGCTCGAGTGTCCACGGGGACGCAACCTACGAATGCGCCCGGATATTGCGCCTCGGCAAGGATTGGCCGAGAGTCGACGAAATCTGGCAGAAGTCGGTCGTCGCGGCGCTCAGCCGGGCGGGCCGAGCCAACGCGGCACCCGGGCGCGGTACGCCGCGTACTCGTCGCCGAACAGCGTGGTCAGCGCCTGCTCCTCGGCGGCGATCTGCACCCGGTCGATCACCGCCACGAAGCCGGCCACCGGCACCAGCGTCAACAGCCCGCCGCGCGCGATGGCGTGGGCGGTCAGCAGGCCGGCCATGCCGACGTACATCGGGTTGCGGGTGAACGCGTTGGGCCCGTCGGTCACCAGGGTGGACGCCTTCGAGGGGTCGAACGGCTCGAAGGTCGTGTGGTTGCTGCGGAACCTCGCGGAGGTGGCCGCGAGCAGGCCGACGCTGGCCGCACCGACCCCGGCGGCGGCAACCTTGCGGAGCGCTCCAGAGCGTCTGCCCGCGCCGCGGTCGGGGGCGAGGAAGTGCTGGACCACGCCAGCGCCTAGCGCGTACAGGGGCGGCGGGACCACAGGCATGGGTCGAGCCTAGACGGGGGCTCCCACCTGCGCCTCGAAATGCACGGCGTCGAGCAGCCGGCCGTCGACGTCGAGGTGGGCGGGCTCCCCGCCGTCCAGGCGCCGGAAGCCGTTGGCCAGCAGCACCTGGTGGGAGGCGTGGTTGTCGGCGGTCGCCTTCGCCTTGACCCTGCGTACGCCGGCCGCGGCCGCCGCCCGGATGGCGAGCCGGACCGCCTCGGTCGCGTAGCCGCGGCCGCCCGCCGCCTCCGCGATCCGGTAGCCCAGCTCCGGCTCGCCGGTGTCGATGTCGGCGAGGTTGACCCGCCCGACGACGTCGTCCAGCGCGTCCCGGATTACGAAGAACAGCGACCGGCCCTGGTCGTTCTCGTCGACCAGTGAGCGGAGGCGGCGCGGGAACTCGGCGAAGAACGCGTCACCGCGGTCGCCGACCGCCTTCGCGAAGAACTCACGGTTGGTCTGCTCGAAGGCGAGAAGGTCGTCCTGGTCTGACGTGGTCAGCAGCACGATCCGGATCGGGGGCATGGGCACAGTCCATTCGTACGCCTCCGCGGCCGCTTCGTCAGACCGACGCGCCGTCGACCCTAGACTCCGGGACATGGCGAACAGGTGGTCCGGGGTCACGATCGACTGCGTCGACACCGCGCTGGTCGCACGGTTCTGGAGCGAGCTCCTCGGGCGTGAGCCCGGCCCGAGCGAGGAGGGCTGGGTCTACCTCGGTGAGCGCGCCGACCCGCTGCCGCGGCTCGTGTTCCAGCCGGTCCCCGAGCCCAACCCGGGCAAGGTGCGCATCCACCTCGATGTCGAGGTCGACGACCTCGCCGCCGCGATCACCCAGGTCGAGTCCCTCGGCGGCCGGCCCACCGACGAGCGGCACGAGTACGCCGCAGGGACCGTCGTGGTGATGACCGACCCCGAGGGTCACGAGTTTTGCCTGGTGGAGTACGCCGACCGGTCACCGACGGCATAGTGCGGTGGATCGGAGTCATCTGGTGACTTCGATCCACCGCGCTAGCGGTCGGCCCGCGTGCCGCCGACGGTGATCGGGTGGCGGACGGTGGCCCAGAACTGGTAGCCGGCATCGTTGAAGGGGACGGTGGCGGGCTGGGTGGCGCCCGTGCGGTCGGTGGCGCGGGCGATGAGGCGGCGAGGGCCGGCGTCGCCGGAGCGAGGAGTCCACGGAACGCTCCAGCGGGTCCAGGACCGGCCCCGGTCAGAGTGGTGGAGGTGGGCAGGGCGCCAGGTGGCGCCGTCGTCGAGGCTGACATCGACCCGCCTGATCGGCGCCACGCCGGACCACGAGCGCCCGTGCAGGACGGTGCGCTCGCCGGCCGGCAGCGTCGCGTCCCACGGCAGCTCGAAGGCGCTCTTGACCAGCTGGGTGGTGAGCGGCGGCGAGTCGGGTGGGTAGGTCGGGCCGGTCATCCGGTAGGAGGTGGTGTTCCAGGGCGAGAACAGCGGCTGGTCGGCCACCTCGATCCGGCCGAGCCACTTGATCGAGGCGATGCCGACCCACCCGGGGACCACCAGCCGGGCCGGGAAGCCGTGGTCGGGCGGCAGCGGCTCGCCGTTCATCTCGTAGGCCACCAGCACGTCGTCGAGCGCCTTGCCCACCGGCAGTGGCCGCCGCACATGGCCTTGGTCGACGCCGCCGCTGACAACGGTCGCGTCGAGCCCCTCCGGCATCACGTCGACCGCCGTAGGCCGCAGCCCCGCCCGATCGAGGATGTCGGCCAGCGGCACGCCCTTCCACCGGGCGACGCCGATGGCGCCGAGGCTCCACGACGTGCCTGCCGCCGGCGTGCCCTGCTGGTCGCGGAAGAACCGGCGCCCGTTGCCGGCACACTCGACCGCCTCGATGACGGTGCGCGACCGCATCCGGCGCAGGTCGCGGTAGCTCAGCGAGATGCCCTCGGGCCGCCGCAGCCCGGAGCCGAAGACCTGCAGCCGCCAGCTCTCCGCGTCGATCGCGGGCGTCGAGGTGTGATTGCGGACGAAGAAGCGCTCGTTCGGCACCGTGAAGCCCTGGCCGCGGAATGCGTCCCACCGCATCTCGGCGTTGGTGCCCAGCACGTTGAACCACTCGGGCGGGAGCGGCTTCACGATCGTCGGCGCTGCCTGCACCGCTTGTGCGCCGGCGGGCGGCGGGAGCCAGCCCGACGTGGCCAGCAGCGGTGGCGCCGCCGCCAACAGCTGCAACACCCGGCGCCGGGACACCGCTCGCTCGGCGTCGTACGCGGCCTCGTCGTTCCATCCAGCGGCAGGCATACCTGAATCTCAACCAATCTCATTGAGAAAGTCAACAAACGCCAGGTGGGGTCAAGCACCGCGTGGGCGAGAGGGGTCGCGGCGTTGGTGATCCAGCTGTGTCACTAACCGCCGCTTTAGCGACACACCCGTGTCACCAAACCAGACGTCAGACGTTGAAGCGGAACTCCACCGCATTGCGCCGCGAATAGTCGCCTGGGCACGCGGCGAGTTCCCCACTAGCGTGCGGTCGTGCGATATCTGTCCGAAGTCCAGCTCACCGGCGCCTTCAGACGCGGTGCGGCCGCCGAGCAACGGATCCCCTCAGAGCCCGGCGTGTTTGCGTGGCTCGACGCCAGACCTCAGGACGCGGGGATCTCCCTCAGATTGTTCCGCGTCAACGACGATGGCACAGACGACTACCTCGACGTCTACGAGTTCACGCCTGTCGACGAGTGTTCGGAGGACGGGCTGGAGTTGGGCCTGGTCTCCGACGTGGCCGAACTCCACTCGGCGTCAGCCCGCGTCGGCGCGCGACCGGATCGATGGGTAAACGCAGGCGTCATTCAGGACGAGTACGCAGACAGCCGGCGTTAGACGGAATCAGACGTTGAAGCGGAACTCCACGACGTCGCCGTCCTGCATGACGTAGTCCTTGCCTTCCATGCGGACCTTGCCGGCTTCCTTGGCCTTGACCATCGAGCCGAGGGAGACGAGGTCGTCGAAAGCGACGACCTCGGCCTTGATGAAGCCGCGCTGGAAGTCGGTGTGGATGACTCCGGCGGCCTCGGGGGCGGTGGCGCCCTTGGGGATGGTCCAGGCCCGGGTCTCCTTGGGGCCGGCGGTCAGGTAGGTCTGCAGGCCGAGGGTGTCGAAGCCGACCCGGGCGAGTACGTCGAGACCGGGCTCGTCGACCCCCATCTCGGCCAGCATCTCGCGGGCTTCCTCGTCGTTGTCGAGCTCGACCAGCTCGGCCTCGAACTTGGCGTCCAGGAAGATCGCCTCGGACGGCGCGACCAGCTCCTGCATCTTGGTCTTGAGCTTGTCGTCGGCGAGCTCGTCGGCGTCGCAGTTGAAGACGTAGATGAACGGCTTGGCCGTCATCAGCGACAGGTCGCGGATCAGGTCGCGCTCGATCTTGGTGGCGATGATCGGCGTACCGGACTCCAGCGCCTCGACCGCCTCGCGCGCGGCGGCCAGGTTGGCGGCCAGCTCCTTCTTACCGCGAGCCTCCTTCTCCAGCCGCGGGATCGCCTTCTCCAGGGTCTGCAGGTCGGCGAGGATCAGCTCGGTCTGGATCGTGGAGATGTCGTTGGCGGGATTCACCTCGCCGTCGACGTGGGTGACGTCCTCGTCGCGGAAGACCCGGGTGACCTGGCAGATCGCGGCGGACTCACGGATGTGCGCGAGGAACTTGTTGCCGAGCCCTTCCCCCTCGGAAGCGCCGCGCACGATGCCGGCGATGTCCACGAACTCCACGGTCGCCGGCAAAGTCCGGGCCGACGTGAAGACCTCGGCGAGGCGCGGCAGCCGGTCGTCGGGGACCCCGACCACGCCGACGTTCGGCTCGATCGTCGCGAACGGGTAGTTCGCCGCGAGGACGTCGTTCTTGGTCAGAGCGTTGAAGAGCGTCGACTTTCCTGCGTTCGGGAGTCCGACGATGCCGATGGTGAGTGCCACGGGCGGGGAGTCTATTGCCGCCGAGCGTCCCAGTCCGAATCGCTTCGCCGTCCGCGCAGGCCAGCAATGTTTACCTTCCTCGGGCGATCCGGTCCGGGACTCGCGCCGAAGTCCTTCCTGTGGTGCTGGCCACCAGGGCCAGCACAGGGGAAGGGAAAGCTCATGAAACTCCGCTCCAACCCGAAGCCGGCCAGGACCGCCCTCGCCGTCCTCGGAGCCGGCGGCCTCCTTCTGGCCACCGGCCTTGCCGGGCTCGGGCCCAACACCGCTACCGCTTCGAGCCACCGCGAGGCACCGCTGATCGCAGGGCTTCCGAAGTACGACACGACCGACGTCTACGCGTTCCGCAGCCCGGAGCGGCCCGACTCGGTCACGCTGATCGCCAACTGGATCCCGTTCGAGGAGCCCGCCGGTGGGCCGAACTTCTACTCGTTCGCGACCGACGCCCGCTACAACATCAAGGTCGACAACAACGGCGACGCCAAGGCCGACATCACGTTCCGGTGGACCTTCCGGAACCACTTCGTCAACAAGAAGACGTTCCTCTACGCCAACGGCCCCGTCACCTCGCTCGGTGACAAGAACCTGAACTTCTACCAGACCTACCGGCTGACGCGGATCGCCCACGGCAAGGCGACGGTGCTGGTCAAGGACCGCCGCGTCGTACCGTCCAACATCGGCAAGGCGTCCATGCCCGACTACGCCAAGCTGCGCACGGAGGGCGTGACCAAGGCCGGCCCGGGTGGCCGGTACCGCTCGTTCGCGGGCCAGGCCGACGACCCGTTCTTCCTCGACCTGCGGGTATTCGACCTGCTGTACGGCGGTGACTTCTCCGAGGCCGGCGACGACACGCTGGCCGGCTTCAACGTCAACTCCGTCGCACTGCAGGTGCCCCGGATGGCGCTGGCGAAGAACTACAAGGTTGCCGACAACCCGGTCGTCGGGATCTGGTCGACCACCGATCGTCGCGGCGTGAGTGGCAAGTACCGCCAGGTGTCCCGGCTCGGGATGCCGCTGGTCAACGAGGTGGTGATCCCGCTGAAGGACAAGAACCGGTTCAACGCCTCTCGGCCGAGCGGCGACGGCCAGTTCCTGAGCTATGTCACCAAGCCCGAGCTGCCCAAGCTGATCGAGGGCGTGTACGGCGTGCCCGCGCCGGCCGAGCCGCGCAACGACCTGGTCTCGGTGTTCCTCACCGGCGTCGACGGGATCAACAAGCCCAAGAATGTCACGCCGAGCGAGCAGCTGCGGCTCAACCTGACCACCCCGGTCACGGAGCGGCCGAACCGGCTGGGCGTGATCGGCGGCGACAACCAGGGCTTCCCGAACGGCCGACGGCTCGCCGACGACGTCATCGACGTCTCACTCCAGGTGGTCGAGGGTGAGCTCGTCGGGGCGCCGAACGACCTCTCGGACGGGGTCGCGCGCAACGACCGGTCGTTCGGCACGAAGTTCCCGTACCTGGCGCTGCCCGCCAGCGGCAGCAACGAGGACCCGCACCCGACGGCCGCCCCTGGGGCAAGCGAGTCGCAGGGCCTGCTCGACCGGATGGAAGGCTCGATCGTTTCGACCGTCATGACCGGCGCCGGCGGCGCCGGCCTCCTCGCCGGAACCATCCTGTTGGTCCGCGCGAGCCGTCGTCGCCACGCGCCGCAGCTGGCCGGCTGAACCCAACCACCCGCGTCCGGGCCGCGCATGGCGCGCGGCCCGGACCTCCCAGAAAGGAACCGCACATGCGCAAGTACGCCATCACCCTCGGCCTCGCACTCGTCCTCGCGGTGTCGGGTGGACTCGGGCTCGCTGCCAGCGACCCGGCCGCGCCGCCGCAGGTCGCGCCGCAGAACCTGGCCGTCAACCCGGGCGAAGGACAGGACGTCTCGGTGGTCGTGGACGCCCTCCGCGACACCGTCCGCCGCCTACCTGAGGACCACCGCAGCTGGGCACTGCTCGCCCGCGCCTACGTCGAACAGGCGCGGGTCACCGGCGACGCAGCCCTTTATGACCGCGCCGACCAGGCTGTACGCCGATCACTGCGGATCAAGCCCGATCAGAACGCCGCCGCCCTCGCCGCCGACGCCTCCTTGGCCGCGGCCGCCCACGCCTTCGAGACCGCCCTGGACAAGTCCGACCAGGCGCTCGCGATCGACCCCTACGACCCCACCGCACTGGCCATCCGGGCCGACGCACTGGCCGAGCTCGGCCGGTACCCCGAGCAGCTCACGGCCCTGCGGACCGCCGACGCCCGTCAGCCCGGCGTACCGATCACGGCCCGGTACGTCTACGCCCATGAGCTGCGCGGCGACCTCCCGGCCGCGGCGTCGCTGCTGCGGCGCAGCGCCAGCACGGTGACGGGTGCCGAGCAGGCTCACCTGCTGACGATGCTGGCCGACGTGGAGCGGCGCCGAGGGCGGCTGGCGGTGACGGCCGACCTGCTCGACCAGGTGCACGTCATCCAGCCCGACTACCTGCCCGCGGAGCTCTCCCGGGCCAGGCTGGACGTGGCCGAAGGACGGCTGACCGCGGCGGTACGCCGCTGGGAGCGGATCAGCGAGCAAGCGCCCCACTCCGAGAACCTCGTCGAGGTCGCCGACCTGTACGCCGTCCTCGGCGACCAGCAGCGAGCCGCCCGGGAGATCGAGGCCCTCCGGTCCGCCTTCCTCGGGATGGACCGGCAGACCCTCAGCGTGGAGCTGGATGCGGTTCTGTTCCTCGCCGACCACGGGCAACAGCGGGTGGCGCTCGCCGCCGCGCGCGACGCCTGGCAGCACGCCCGCGGCGTCCACGTGGCCGACACGCTGGCCTGGGCGTTGCACCGGAACGGGCGTCACCGCGAGGCCCTGACGTTCGCTCGCCAGGCCACCCGGCTCGGGACGGCGGACGGTGTGCTCTGGCTGCACCTCGGGCAGATCGAGGCCGCCCTCGGCCTCACCGACCAGGCCCGGCGGCACCTCCGCTACGGGCTCCGGTTGGCCACCGGCAGCTCGCCGTGGCAGACCGAGCGAGCGAGCCGGGTGCTGAACCGGCTGCCGGCCTAGCGGGCTATTGGCCTAGAACCAGGAGTCCCGCATCTCGAGGGTGGTGGTGTCACCGGACGCGAGCAGATCGAGCTGGGGGCCGACCTTGGGCAGCTCCCAGCGGAAGAAGTAGCGGGCGGCCTGGCGCTTGCCGTCGTAGAAGGCGCCGGGCCGCTCGTCGGTCGCGAGGAGCTGCTCCAGCCAGAGCCAGGCCACGACCAGGTGGCCGGTCGCCTCCAGGTAGACCGACGCGTTGGCAAGCATCCGCTCCACGTCGCCGAGGCCGCCGAGCGCGGCGGTGACCTCGCCGACGCGGTCCAGCCTGGCCTTGAGCTGGACGCCGAGGTCGGCCGCCTCGCCGCCGGCCTCGGCGGCGCGGCGTACCGTCTCCTCGATCCGGCCGCCGAGCGTCAGCAGCCCGGCACCGCCGGAGCCGAGCACCTTCCGGCCGAGCAGGTCGAGTGCCTGGATGCCGTGGGTGCCTTCGTGGATCGGGTTCAGCCGCTGGTCGCGCCAGTGCAGCTCGACGTCGTAGTCGCGGGTGTAGCCGGCCCCGCCCAGCACCTGGATCGCCAGGCTGTTGCCCTCCTGGCACCACTGCGACGGCCAGGACTTCGCGATCGGGGTGAGTACGTCGAGCAGCGCGCCGGCGGCTGCCCGTTCCTCGTCGGTCTCGGCGGTCTCCTGCTCGTCGAGCAGCCGGGTGCAGTAGAGGACCAGCGCCAGCGCGCCCTCGGCGTACGCCTTCTGCGCGAGCAGCATCCGGCGGACGTCGGCGTGCTCGACGATCGGCACCTGCGGGGTGGCCGGGTCGCCGGCGCCGAGCGGGCGGCCCTGCGGCCGCTGGCGCGCGTACTCCAGCGACTTGAGGTACGCCGTGTAGCCGGTCGCCGCGGCACCGAGACCGATGCTCAGCCGGGCGGAGTTCATCATGTGGAACATGTAGGGCAGGCCTCGGTGCGGCTCGCCGACGAGGTAGCCGACCGCACCGGCCGCGCCGCGGGGACGGAAGGCTCCGTCGCCGAACACCGGCGCGGTGTTGACGGTGCCGCGGTAGCCGAGCTTGTGGTTCAGGCCGGCCAGCACCACGTCGTTGCGCTCGCCGCGCGAACCGTCGTCGTTCATGAGGTACTTCGGCACGATGAACAGCGAGATGCCCTTGGTCCCAGGAGGCGCGTCGGGGAGCTTGGCCAGGACCAGGTGCACGATGTTCTCGCCGAGCTCGTGGTCGCCGCCGGAGATCCACATCTTGCGGCCGAACAGCCGGTAGCTGCCGTCGTCGGCCGGCTCCGCGCGGGTGGAGATGTCGGCGAGGTTGGAGCCGGCGTCCGGCTCGGACAGCGCCATGGTGCCGTGGAAGCGGCCCGCCAGCATCGGCCGTACCCAGGTGTCGACCTGCTCCTGTGAGCCGTGGGCGACCAGCAGGCTGGCGTTGCCGACGGTGAGCATCGGGTAGCCGGCCGTGCTCGGGTTGGCGGCGAAGAACCAGGCCATGCAGGCCGAGCTGACCAGGTGTGGGACCTGCAGCCCGCCGACCTCCTCGTCCATCGACAGCCCCAGCAGGTCGGCCTGCGCGAACCGGTCGACCGCCTCCTTGATCTCCGGGATCAGATGCACGGTGCTGCCGTCGTACGTCGGCTCCTCGTCGTCGCCCTTGCGCAGGTGCGTCGCGAAGTGCTCTGTCGCGAGCCGCTCGCACAGCTCGAGCAGGCCGTCGAACGTGTCGCGAGAGTGCTCGGCGAACCGCGGCCGCTTCGCCAGCCCCTCCGCGTCGAGCCATTCGTAGAGCAGGAACTCGAGGTCACGCGCGGACATCACGGTCGAAGGCATGCCCCCAAGTATCGACCACCTAGTTAGTCGAGGAGGCCGACTGCTCCCGCCGCACCAGAGGCCCAGCAGGCGCGGGGCACGCACTGGACAGCGTGGAATCCGGTGTCGTTGAGGGCGGTCCAGGTGCGGCCGCCGTCGCGGGTGACGTCGGTGCCGGTCGGGCCGACGGCGACCAGCGTCGAGCGCGCTTCGTAGACCCAGGACACGCCCGACCGGTAGCCGGACAGGTCGCCACCGCCGTGCCAGCCCATGCCGTCGCGGGTCCAGCCGGAGGCGTCCACACCGTTGTCGGGCGCCTCGAAGTCGCCGCCCACGGCGACGCCCTTGCGCGGGTTGCGGAAGGCCAGCGAGAAGACGCCGCCGGCAGGGGTCGCCGGGATCGGCGCGTTGACGACGGTCCAGGTGTGGCCGCGGTCGCGGGAGTGGAAGATGCGGGACGCACCGCCGCCGGAGGCCAGCCAGGCGTCGCGCGAGCCGGCCGTGACCAGGCAGGTGCCGCTCGCGGCGAACGCGAACTCGCCCGCGACCGCCGCCGGCATCCCGTCGTTCGGCACGATCTGCCAGCTGCGCCCGAAGTCGTGGGTCTCGATGATCCGGAACTTGCCGTCGACCGGGTCGCTCATCGCCAGCCCGTGCTTGCCGCCGGGGAAGAACGCCATGCAGTCGTAGAACGCGGTCGGCTCCGCGCTCCGGAAGGTCTCGGTCCAGGTCCTGCCGCCGTCGACGGTGCGGTAGATCCGGGACGCCTCGCCCTCGCCGATCGCCAGCACTTGCGCCCGCTTCGCGTCCCACGCCTCGACGTCCCGGAACAGCAGCCCGGCGGTGTCCGGCGGTCGTACGTCGGTCCAGGTCCGGCCGCTGTTGGTGGTCTTCCAGACGCCGCCGTTGCTACCCGAGACCCACGCCGTACGCCGGTCGACCGCGGCCAGCCCACGCAGGCTCTCGTCACTGCCGACGTCGACGCGGTCCCACTCGCGAGCCAGGCCGTGACCGCCGGCGGAGGCGGTCGCCGGAAGCAGCGAGAGGGCGAGGGCGGCTACCAGGACACCGAGGAGGGTTCGCATGCCGCCCACCTTTGCGGACACCACCGACAGTGTCCAGACACTCCAGTCGGCCATCTAGAGTCGTCCCGTGACCGAAACCCCGACCGAACCTGCCCAGCCCGGTGGCCAGCTGAGGGAGCCGGCGAACCGGGTCTCCCCG
This sequence comes from Nocardioides speluncae, assembly GCF_003121585.1. Lineage (GTDB taxonomy): Bacteria > Actinomycetota > Actinomycetes > Propionibacteriales > Nocardioidaceae > Nocardioides > Nocardioides speluncae. Next base: position 375,521 of record NZ_QEOO01000037.1, on the reverse strand, counting down.
CGGGCGGTGAGCTACTGGCGGCTGACCGCGTTCCTCGGTGCCCTGGTCGAGTGGGCGGTCCTCGGCGTCGGCTACGCCTTCCTGCCGGGGCGGCCGTGGTGGGTGACCGCTCTGCTGGTCGCGCTGGTGCTGCCGTCCGTCGTACACCTCGCGGTGATGCCGACGCTGCGTTATCGCGTGCACCGCTGGGAGGTGACCCCGACCGCGGTCCACACCCGGGCCGGCTGGCTCACCATCGAGCAGCGGATCGCGCCGCTGTCGCGGGTGCAGACCGTCGACTCCCAACAAGGCGCGCTGATGCGGCTGTTCCGGCTGGCCTCGCTGACGGTCACCACCGCCTCGGCCGCCGGCCCGATCACGATCGCCTGCCTGGACGCCGACGTCGCGCACGGCCTGGTCGCCGAGCTCACGGCGATCACCAGCAGTACGACGGGCGACGCCACGTGAGCGGTCTCGATTGGTCTCGAGACGGTCGCAGAGCGACCTCCTCGACCGACGAGAGCAGCGAGTGGCGCCGACTGGACCCGAAGATGCTGCTGGTCGACCCGATCAAGACGCTGTCGCAGTTCGCGCTGCCGTTCCTGATCACGCTGGTCGGGCTCGGCAGCCAGGACACGTCGTGGAGCCTGATAGCACTGCCGGCGATGGTGGCCGGCGCCGTCGGGATCGGCGTACTCCCCTGGCTGACCACCCGCTACCGGATCACCGACACCCAGCTGCAGGTACGCCGCGGCCTGGTGCAGAAGACCACGCTGACCGCGCCGCTGGACCGGATCCGCAGCGTCGACCTGGAGGCGTCGCTGCTGCGCCGGGTGCTCTCGCTGACCAAGGTCGAGATCGGCACCGGCGTCGACGACAGCCGGATCTCCCTGGACGCGCTCTCGGTCGAGCAGGGCGACGAGCTGCGCCGCTACCTGCTGGCCCGGCGCGACGCAGGCCCTGGTTCACTTCGAGACGGTCACAGCGCGACCTCCTCAGTACAAGTCGAGACGGTCGCTGCGCGACCTCCTCAACCGGCGGACGGACCGAGCGAGCTGGCGACGATCGACTGGGCGTGGCTGAGGTTCGCGCCGTTCAGCCTGTCCCGGCTGGTGATCGTCGCGGGTGCGGCCGGTGTGCTGGCCCAGTTCGGCGAGAACCTGCCGTTCCTGAACTCCGAGAGCGTCGGCGACGCCTGGGAGTGGGTGCTCGACCAGGCGATCGCGCTGGTGCTCGGTGTGGTCGCTGTTGCCGCACTGGTCGGCTGGGTGCTGATCTCGGTCGGCGGGTACGTCATCCAGTGGTGGAACCTCCGGCTCACCCGCGAGGCGGGCAACCTCCGGCTGACCGCCGGCCTGTTCACCACCCGGTCCACCTCGGTCGAGGAGAAGCGGGTCCGCGGCGTCCAGCTGGTCGAGCCGGCGCTGCTGCGGCTGGTCGGGGGCGCTGAGCTGCGCGCGCTTGCGACCGGCGTCGGGAGCGGCGGCGTCACCAAGCTGCTGCCGCCGAGCCCGCTTGAGGTCAACAGACGGGTGGGCCACGACGTACTTGAGGCGAGCGGGCCGCTCGAGGCCGCTCTCACCCAGCACGGCGCCGCCGCCCGGCGCCGCTGCCACGCCCGCGCCCAGTGGAGTACGGCGGTGGCCGCGGTGTTCGCGACCGCTGCCACGATCGGCCTCGACCTGCCGTGGTGGGTGCCGCTCTCGGTCGCGGCCGTGGTCTGCGCGGTGGCCGTGGCGGCCGGCGAGGCGGCGTACCGCCAGCTCGGCCACGCCCTGCTGCCCGGGCACCTGGTCACCGCCAGCGGCATCCTGCTGCTCACCCGGACCGCGCTGGAGCGCGACGGGATCATCGGCTGGGTGATCCGGCAGTCGCTGTTCCAGCGCCGGGCCGGGCTGGCCACGCTGGTCGCCACCACCGCGGCCGGAGCCGAGCGGGTGGTGATCCGCGACCTCGACTACGGCCGGGCGGTGGCGCTCGCGGACGCCGCGACGCCCGACGTACTGACGCCCTTTATCGCTTGACCGCGACCGTCATCCCGTCGCTGATCGGCAGGATGTAGCTCTCGAACCGCTCGTCGGCGGCGAGCCGGTCGTTGAACGCCTGGATCACCGCGGTGGTCGAGCCCTCCTCGGCCGGGCGCACCACGTCGCCGGACCACAGCGTGTTGTCGACCAGCAGCAGCCCGCCCTGGCGCAGCAGCGGGAGCACCGCGTCGACGTAGTTGGGGTAGTTCTCCTTGTCGGCGTCGATGAAGACCAGGTCGTACGACGCGTCCTGGGGCAGGCTCGCCAGGGTCTCCAGCGCCGGCGCGATCTTCAGCTCGATCCGGTCGTCGACCCCGGCCTGGGCCCATGCCTCTCGCGCGATCGCGGTCCACTCCTCGCTCACGTCGAGGCAGGTCAGCGACCCGCCGTCCGCGAGGCCGCGGGCGATGCAGATCGAGGAGTAGCCGGTGAAGGTGCCGATCTCGAGCGCCTTCTTGGTGCCGGCCGCCCGGGTCAGGATCGTCAGCAGCGCGCCCTGCGCCGAGGACACCTGCATGTTGGCGGCGCCGCCGGTCTCGGCGTGCGTACGGTCGATCAGCTTCTGCTGGGCCTCGTCGGGCTGGGTCGTCCGGTTGTCGACGTACGCGGCGAGGTCGGGGTCCATCCACGGGGGTGCGCTCTTGGTCATGGAGTCGACGTTAGCGAGTGGGTGGTTTCCCCGGTCGACCGGGGAAACCTGCACTGGGAGGGCGAAATTCCGCCCTCCCAGTGCATGCTTTGCCCGTCCAGTCAGTCGAGGATGCCGGTCACGGTGCCCGCGGCGACGGTGCGCCCGCCCTCGCGGACCGCGAAGCCGAGCCCGACCTCCATCGCCACCGGCTTGCCGAGCTCGACGGTCACCTCGACCGTGTCGCCCGGGAACACCAGCTGGACCTCACCGAGCTCCAGGCTCCCGGACACGTCGGTGGTCCGGAAGTAGAACTGCGGCTGGTAGTCCGCGGCGAACGGCGTGTGCCGGCCACCCTCGGCGGCGGTCAGCGCGTGCAGGTTCGCGGTGAACCTGCGGTGCGGGGTGACCGAGCCGGGCACGACCAGGACCTGCCCGCGGCGTACCTCGTCTCGGCGTACGCCGCGCAGCAGCACCGCCGCGTTGTCGCCGGCCTGGACGGTGTCCAGCGTCTTGCCGAACGTCTCCAGCCCGGTCGCGACGCTCGCCACCGTCGGGCCGAGGCCGACCGCCTCGACCGTGTCGCCGGCCTTCAGCGAGCCGCGCTCGACCGCACCCGTGACCACCGTCCCGCGACCGCTGATCGTGAGCACGTTCTCGATCGGCATCAGGAACGGCTCGCCGAGCTCGCGCTCGGGCACCGGTACGTAGTCGTCGACCGCCGCCAGCAGCTCCTCGACCGAGGCCACCCAGCGCGGGTCGCCGTCCAGGGCTCCCAGCCCGGAGACGCGGACGACGGGCACCTCGTCGCCCGGGAACCCGTACTCGGACAGCAGCTCGCGGACCTCCAGCTCGACCAGGTCGAGGAGCTCGTCGTCCTCGACCGTGTCGGCCTTGTTGAGGGCCACCACCAGGTACGGCACGCCCACCCGGCGTGCGAGCAGCACGTGCTCACGCGTCTGCGGCATCGCGCCGTCCTGGGCGGAGACGACCAGGATCGCGGCGTCCACCTGGGCAGCGCCGGTGATCATGTTCTTCACGTAGTCGGCGTGCCCGGGCATGTCGACGTGGGCGTAGTGACGGGTCGCGGTCTCGTACTCCACGTGCGAGATGTTGATGGTGATCCCGCGCAGGACCTCCTCCGGCGCGCGGTCGATGCCGTCGAACGCGACGAACCGGTTGGTGGCCGGGTCGGCGTCGGCGAGCACCTTGGTGATCGCGGCGGTCAGCGTGGTCTTGCCGTGGTCGACGTGTCCCATCGTCCCGATGTTGAGGTGCGGCTTGGTCCGCACGAACTGGCTCTTGGCCATGACTGTGCTTCTTTCTGGGCGCGGCTGTCTGATGGACGCGCAGCCCCTTTGAATTGATGCAGTGATGTGGGCGCAGGACCTCCGCTGGAGGGACGACTCACCCCCGGGGTCCTGCCTGCTGCAGGAGGTGAGTCAGCGTCGCGCTTCGACCCGCGCGAAAGCGACTGACGGGCAGTAGCCGGCCAGCGTCGCGAGGGGAGCAGCGAACATGCGGATCATCGTGTCGCCCTAACGCCTTGGGCCGCCACCGAATTCCCGGCACTCAGTGGTGGTGTGGCTAGGGTGGCGGGCGTGCGCATCGCGACCTGGAACGTCAACTCCATCCGCTCCCGGATCGACCGCGTCGAGGCGTTCCTGCAACGCCACGACATCGACGTACTCGCCCTGCAGGAGACCAAGGCGCGCGAGGACCAGCTGCCGCTGATGGGACTGCAGTCGCTGGGGTACGACGTCGCGGCGGCAGGCATCAACCAGTGGAACGGCGTGGCACTGATCAGCCGGGTCGGGATCGAGGACATCCAGGTCGGCTTCGACGGGATGCCCGGCTGGGGCGAGCCGCTGGCAGCGGAGGCGCGGGCGATCGGCGCGACCTGCGGCGGGGTCCGGATCTGGTCGCTCTACGTCCCCAACGGCCGCAAGATCGACGACCCGCACTACCACTACAAGCTGGACTGGCTGAGCCGCCTGCGCGACGCCGCCCGGCCCTGGCTCGGCGAGGACACCGCCCTGGTCGGCGACTGGAACATCGCGCCCCAGGACGAGGACGTGTTCGACATGGCGGCGTACGCGAACGACACCCACGTCACCCCGCCGGAGCGCGAGGCCTTCGCGGCGTTCCTGGACGAGGGGTACGTCGACGTCGTCCGGCCGCACACGCCCGGCCCCGACGTCTTCACCTACTGGGACTACTACCGACAAAGAGCAATTCGAAACCGTGGCATGAGAATCGACTTCATCCTCGGCTCACCATCGCTTGCCGAGCGGGTGAAGGGCGCGTTCATCGACCGCGACGAACGGATGAACGAGCCCGGCGCGTCGGATCACGCCCCTGTGGTCGTCGATCTCGCCGGCTGATTCGGCCACGCCCTCCCGCTCTCCGAGTGCGCGGAGCGCTACGGTCGGCGTCTGGGCAGGGAACAGGCGTCGCGAGCCGGACGGGAACGGCGCCAGATCGCGGAGGGATGGACGCATGGACAACGCGGACTCGAAGACTGAGGCGGTGCGTCGCGCCATAAGCATCATGACGGCATGGCTTGAAAGCGAGGACGACGACGGCGACCTCATGATCGAGCAGATACTCGCCGGCGCGGATGACGGAGAAGACGCAGAGGGGGCCTCCGTGATGGGCCTCGTCAGCCTGTGCGGTCACCTGCTGATCAAGCGCGAGAGGGAAGTCGAAATCACGCCTGCGGACACGCTGAAAGAGTTGGCTCTGAAGTACCAGTAGGCAACCTCGGAACCGACGCTCGCCCTCCTCCCCTGCGAGAGGGCGAGCGTCGACTCACTCGTCAGCGATCCACTCCCCGTCTGCCTCCCAGAGGTAGACCCACCCAACGAGCGCTGTTAGAACCACGGCAGCACAGACGAGCGCCTGCCACGGGACGACGGCCGCCAGCACGAACCCGCAGGCCCCCCACAGCGCCAGCGCTCCCAGTCGCTCCATCTGCACCCTTCCCGACGTTGGCAGGCCAGACGGGCAACGGGTCCCATTCGCCGCATCACCCGTCTGGCCAAGCCCGATGCTTGTCCGCTTTGTGGTGGCTAGGTAGTGGCAGATCTAGGGGCAACCACGTAGAGAGCGGTGTCCGAATTCGGACGGTCGTGCAAGATGGGCGTATGGGCATCGGCGCGCTGATCGCGGACCTGCGGCGAGCGCGCGGCTGGTCACAAGGTCGGCTTGCCGACGCGATCAATGACCAGTTCGGCACGAACCTTGACCGGGAATACGTGAGTCGCTGGGAGCGCTGCAAGGTCCGTCCGGGTGCGTTCTATCTGCGTTGCCTGTCGGCCGTTCTCGATGTGCCGCTGGCGGTTCTGGAAGGTGAGGAAGTGCACCGACGAGCGTTCCTGAGTTCGATCGCCGCTACCGCAATCGCCCCCGTCGTTGCCTCGGACCTGATCGAGTCGGGCTTCGCCTCGCGTCTCGCAGGTGGGCCGTCGGCGGAAGCATGGGAGGCGAAACTCGCCGCATACGGCACTGACTACATGAGCCTCGGCGCGGCCGACATACAGCGCCGCGTTGCTCACGAGTTGGTCGTCGTGCAACAGCAGCTAGACAACCCTCGCCTGTGGTCGGTCGCCTCGCGCCTGATGACTCTGTACGCGAAGACGTTCCCGGGCTCCGATGGCGAGCGCGCAGTCGGCTGGTATCGCATGGCCGCGAAGGCTGCCGACGAGTCCGGCGACGCAGACGCCCGGGTGTGGGTGCGCGGCCGTGCCGCGATTGCGCTCGGATACGAAGGTGCCGCGCTCGGCGTCGCCGACGCCGTGGCGGAGGAGGCTCTCGCGATCAGTGAGAAGCCGTCGCTCGGGCGCCTTAACGCGATCATGGGGCGCGCTCACGCCGCCGCGATCCGAGGCGACACAGCCAGAGCCCGAAGTCTGCTGACCGAGGGCCGGCGCGCGTTCGACAAGGTCGGTTCCGACGAGCAGACGTCCGACTACGCCGTCCCGTGGTGGCGGATGAACGTCTTCGTCTCGCTCCTCGCCGCGCGCCTCGGCGACGAGCGGACGGCGGTCGAGGCGCAGGATGCCGCACGGCGGGAGCTGCCCGACTCGCTCCCGAGGTTCGCGACGCACCTCGACATGCACCGCGGCCTGATGCTCGCCCGCGCGGGCGACCGCGCCGGAGGCGCATCGCAGGCCCGCGCCGCGCTCGACGCATTGCCACCCGAGAAGCACTCCCTCACCCTGCGGATGCTCATGGACGAGATCGAGGGCGGCGCCGGCCGGCCCGCATCGTAACGATCGGATCACGGCGAGTCACGTAAGACGCGGCAATCGTCGTGGACCTCGCCGACTGAGCCGCCCCGGCACACGGGATGACGGCGAGTTCCGAGGTCTGTGGTCGGGTGCAGCGTCTAGCGTCTCCGGTATGAGTGATCAGACGACAGTCGTCTACCGAGGCCCGGCACCCTTCGCGAGCGCGCTCGCGCAGATGCTCAGGGAGGAGGGCGTCGAGGTCAACTACGCGCCGCCTATCGAGGAGCGCGGCGGCGGGATCGTCGAGGCGGTCGTCGTCAGCCTCGCGTGCTCGGCCACGTACGACCTCATCAAGGCGGGGGTGTTGCGGTTCCGCGCCTCGCGGTTCGGCGCGTCGGCAACCGTCGAGTTGCCCAACGAGGACACGCGCGGAGACGCGGAGTAGGCACGCATGGCAACCGCACGGTGTTACGTGATCCTGAGGGCGTGGAAGTCCGGCGTCACGTCCGCCGAGGTGACCGAACGACTAGGTATCACACCGACGTTCTCGCACGAGGCGGGCGATATCGGTCGCAGCGGTCACGCGCGCAAGGGCGCGCTGTGGGGCCTGTCTACGGAGCATCTTGGGCGCGGGGGCTTGGGCGACCACTTGTCTGCACTACTTGATCAGGTCGAGCCGTGCCGCGAGATACTGCAGGTCATGTCGAACGAGGGCTTCACGATGGACTGGTTCTGCTTCGTGGACGTTGACGGAATCGGCGGGGTCGAACTCGATGCCGGTTTACTGTCGCGCTTGGGTTCGCTCCCCGTACACCTTGACCTGGACATCTACGGCATCGAGCACGACGACGCATCCTCCGCTTCCGGCCCGGTATGAGTGCCCGAAACGAGTTCCCGCGGCATCGCCGCACGTTAGCCCGTATCGCCGCGCAAAGCGTCCCTACTTATGGGTTCCGGAGCGCCGAGAGAGCGCCTACTGTCGCCCGCGTGGACTACCTGACCCGGCAGACCGCCGAAGCCCTAGAAGCCGCGTTCCCCGGCGAGATCCCGGACTACGTCTTCGCCGAAGTGATCGACCTCATCGTCGAGGCAAGGCGCAGAACGTCGAGGACGTGCTCCTCGCGAATGCGCTCGACGGCGAGGCCGTGTAAAGGACTAGAAGCCCCTGCTCGCCGAGGAGATCTCAGCGGGTAGGTGCTTCGTCGTTCTCGCATTGCTAGGTTGACGAATGCCTCCGACCTTGGTCGTGCCCACCGTTCGTCTCCACCACGCATGGCTCAAAGCCCATGCCGAGTGGGGTGCCGGGCTACACGAGGACGGATTCGGGCTCGACGCCACCGATGACGTCAGCTCGCCCGAGGGCTTCGCGACCTGGGTTGCGCGACTGAGCGGGAACGCGGAACGAGCGACCTGCCGCTGGATCGTCGAGGACGACGAGGTGCTGGGCGCCATCGCGTTGCGGCACGTTCTCAACGAACAGACCGGCCATATCGGTTACGGGATCCGCCCGTCGTCACGTGGTCGCGGGCTGGCCACATGGGCGCTTGGGCAGATCCTGGTGGAGGCACGACCTCTCGGCATGGATCGGGTGCTGCTCGTCTGCCTAGCCGACAACCCGGCCTCTGCGAAGACGATCGAACGCAATGGCGGGATGCTCGAGACGACCGCGGAGTCCGCCGTGCTCCGGTACTGGATCACGCTCGATGCAACTCGTCAGGACGTCGCCTCGGCGAAGTAGACAGCAAACTGTCGGCGGCGGCGTCCACTCTCGACCACTAACCGAACGCAGCGGCCCGCCCAGTAGGCAAACGCGGCCGGGTAGCCGTGGACTGGGAAAGATCTCGCCTGTTTGCCTACCCGGAGGGTCCACATGATCGCCGACCTGGACTGAGGTCTGGTTCAGGCATGACCTCCACGGGCTGATCGTGACACGAGCGACTGCTCAAGGATTCGTACTTGAGGCACGTCGTGCGCAAACTGTCGGCGGCGTCGTCCATGCTCGGCCACATGACGACGTTGACGCTGTTGGCCGGGCTGGTGCTCGGGCTGGCCCTGGGCGCGCTGCTCGGCGTGCTCTGGGCGCGCGGCCGGCAGGTGACCGAGCTGGTCGAGCAGGCCGAGGTGCTGCAGAGCCTGGACCGGCTGTCCGACCAGATGCACGACCTCGACCGGGGCCGGGCGACGTGGCAGGGCCAGTTCAACGAGCAGGTCGCCGACATCCGCCACACCACCGACCTGCTGCGCCGCGAGACCCAGTCGCTGGCGACGGCGCTGCGCAAGCCCCAGGTGCGCGGGCGGTGGGGCGAGCTGCACCTGCGGCGGGCGGTCGAGCTGGCCGGGCTGGCCGACCGCTGCGACTTCGCCGAGCAGGTCCAGCTTGCCGACGGCGCGCTGCGACCGGACCTGGTGGTCCGGCTGGCCGGCAACAGGCAGATCGTTGTCGACGCCAAGGTGCCGCTCGACGCGTTCCTCGACGCCACCTCCACCGACGACGAGCGCGATCGTGAGACCCACCTCGCCCGGCATGCCGCCCGGCTCCGCCAGCACGTCGACCAGCTCGCCGCGAAGCGGTACTGGCGGGCGCTGCCCGAGTCACCCGAGTTCGTGGTGATGTTCGTGCCGGCCGAGGCGTTCCTGTCGGCCGCGCTGGAGTCCGACCGCGGCCTGATCGAGTACGCCGCCGAACGCCGGGTGGTGCTGGCGACGCCGACCACGCTGATCGCGCTGCTCCGCACCGTCGCCCATGGCTGGAGCCACGAGGCACTCGCCGACCAGGCGCAGGAGATCCACCGGCTCGGCGTCGAGCTGCACGAGCGGCTGGCGCGGATGAGCACCCACCTCGACCAGGTCGGGCGGTCGCTCAACGCCGCCGTCGGCCACTACAACCAGGCGATGGGCTCGTTGGAGAGCCGGGTGCTGGTCAGCGCGCGACGGTTCCGCGACCTGAGCGTGACCGACGAGCCGCTGCCCAGCCCCCGCCAGGTCGAGGCCACCGCACGATCGGTGGTGGCCGACGAGCTGCACGCCGCCGACCCACCGGTCGACGAGCTCGACGACCTTCTCGGCGGGATTTCCGGCGCCGCGCCGGCCGACGGCGACCCGGCGCGCCGCGCACAAGGGGCCTGACGTGCGCCGTACGCTCACAGGCGTGAGCCACGCGCGCACGGTGTGGGAGGAAGGCCGCGAACCTGGGCGGCAGATCGTCGCGCTGGGGTTCGCGTGCGCGCTCACGGCGGTCGTCGTCGACATGTCGCTCGGCGGCGAGGTCTCACTCTTCTTCGACCTCTGCTTCGTCGCACTCTGCTGTGCGCTGGCGCTGCTGGTCCGGCCCGGCGACTTCTTCACCGTCGGCGTGCTCCCGCCGCTGCTGATGACCGCGGTGTTCCTGCTGCTCGGCCTGGTCTCCCCCGACGCCATCGCGCACCGCGACGACGGCGTGATCCAGGCGCTGGTATCCGGCCTGGCCACCCACGCCGCCGCCCTGGTCGTCGGCTACGCGCTCTGCCTGGTGCTGCTCGCGCTGCGCACCCGTCAGCTCATCAGCTGACGGTCAGCACCAGCTTGCCCCGGGTGCGGCCCTCCTGGCTGAGCCGCCAGGCTTCGCCGGCCTCGGCGAGCGGCAGCGTCCGCGCCACCGGCACCGTCAGCTTCCCGGCGTCGGCCAGGTCGCCGAGCGCGGTCAGGTCGGCGGCACTCGGACGCACCCAGAGGTACTGGCCGCCCGCCTCACCGGCCGCCCGGTCGGCGATCGAGACCACCCGGCTCGCCTCCCGAACCAGCGGCAGCGACACCTCGACCGTGCCGCCGCCGACCAGGTCGAGCACCGCGTCGACACCGCCGGGCGCGAGGTCGCGGACCCGTTCGCCCAGCCCGTCGCCGTACGTCACCGGCTCGGCACCGAGCTCGCGGAGGAAGTCGTGGTTGCGCTCGCTGGCGGTGCCGATCACCCGGGCGCCACGCGCGACCGCAAGCTGGGTCGCCAGCGCGCCGACGCCGCCGGCCGCGGCATGGACCAGCACCACGTCGCCGGAGGTCACCTGCACGCGGTTCAGTGCCTGGTACGCCGTCAGCCCGGCCAGCGGCAGCCCGGCGGCCTGCTCCCAGCTGAGTGCGGCGGGCTTGGGGGCGAGCAGCCGGACGTTCGCGGCGACCAGCTCGGCGTACGAGCCGTGCTGTACGGCGTCCTTGCGGATGTAGCCGATCACCTCGTCGCCGACGGCGTACTCACCCGCGTCCAGGCCGACCGCGGCGACCACGCCCGCGACGTCCCAGCCCGGGATGACCGGGAAGGTCGTCTCCATCAGCGGGTCCAGTCGGCCGGCGCCGACCTTCCAGTCGACCGGGTTCACACCCGCCGCCTTCACCTGGATCAGCACCTCGCTCGGTGCGACCTTCGGATCGGGTCGGTCGACGAGCTGAAGCCGCTCCGGACCGCCGTACTCGGTAAACGCAATCGCCTTCATGCCTGCGACAACCTCCCGGCAACCTGTGCCATTCCGCCCCGGCATTGGACCGGCCGCTTCGGGCGTAGCAAGCCAGCATGACCGCGGAGGACAGGACATAGAAGCAGTGCAGTGCCCAGATCGGCCCGGGTGGCAGATCCAGGACGTAGACGGTGTGGATCGCGTTGCCCAGGTTGACGAGCACGAGGTTTCCGAGGCTGTACGACGACACGTCCTGGGTGCGCAGCGCCTTGACCAGCATCGGCAGCATGCTGGCCGCGAAGATCACCGTCGAGGTGGTCCCCGCGAGCACAGGCATGCTGGTCATGGCGCCGCACCCGTCAACGTCCTGTGTCGCGGGGACTCATGAGGTGAACTCGGCCCAGTCGGTGCAGAAGTCACGGCCCGTGGTGTCGTGGCGGCCGACCTCCGTGCGGCTGAGCTCGTCGACGAACGTGTCGTCGAACGGGTCGGCGGGGGTCCCGCCGTGGTCGATGAGGACCCGAACCCTGCGCAACCCGGCGTCGATGAACGTCGGGCCGGCCGACCAAGTGTCCCGACTCGAGCCGGAGACCGTCGCGTCGATGGTGAGCGTGCCGTCACCGTTGTCCACGACGCGCTGGTCCTTGCTGGCGAAGTCGCGCTCCTGCCGCACGCCCTCACCCGTCTCCAGGTTCGTCGAGACCTCATATCCGTGCACGGTCTCCAGGTGGTAGGCCAGCCCGTTCGGGCCGTGCGGGTTGACCACCACCTGGACGGTCACGTCGTACTCGATGAGCGCGGTGTCGGTGCCGCAGAACTCCCCGACGACGAACGAGTCGGCGAAGTGGAGCCGGTCGCGCACGAGCGGGGCCGCGGAGGAGGGTGGCGCGAGGAGCGCCAGGGCCGGTACGGCGGCCAGCGCGGCCGCCGCGGTGCGGGTCGATGTGTGCATGATCATTTCCTCTCAGCGAGGGGCAGCAGGGGTGAGGAAGCCGGTGACGGAGCCGTCGACGGTGACGGTGAACCCGTCCTCCAGAGGCGCGGTGAACGACACCGTGCACTCGATGTAGGTCTTCGGGTTCCGGGCCAGCACGTTCCCGCCGCCCTGCTCCGTGGCCGGATCGGTGCCGACGAAGACCACGGCGCCCTCCGGGTCACGGACGGTGAACGTGAACTTCCCGAATGCCACGGGCTTGTGGACCTGCGTCGAGCCGGTGACCAGCGCCGGCAGGTAGTAGCCATTGCCCGGGACGACGACGTCGTAGGTGTTGCCGTCCGAGCAGGTGGCGGCGGCGGCGATCACGTGGCGAGTCGGGTCGGCCGACGCCGGCGTCGGCACCGACATCAGGAGGGCCGCGGGCACCACGAGGACGGCGGAGAGACGGCGGAGTGAGGTGGACATAAGGATTCCTTCAAGGGGTGGTGGAGGCGGGCAGTGGCGGGAGGTCGAACTCGTCGTTGGTCATCCGGAGCAGCACGAGGCTCACGTACGTCATCGCCACCGCGCTGAGGCACCAAGACACCCCGGACTGCACGTTCTGGTGGCCGAGCGGAACGAACTCGATGAACGGGCTGACCATCATCACGACCGCCAGCCAGCGAGGCGCCAGGTTCGCCTTCCAGAAGAGGACGCCGAGCGCGATCCGCCCGAAGGTGATGAACAGCAGCACGGGCAGCAGGGCCACCGCGGTGTAGATCGAGCCGTCGAGGGCGTTGGCAAGGGTGGCGAGATCGTCGGGCGCCAGTCCCTCCTCCAGTCCGGTGAGAACGATCAGGTCGATGGGTGGGTTGGCGGCGCCGGACAGTCCGGCGTACAGGAACCAGGTGCCGAGCACCGCGGTGAAGACCGGCTTGGTCCGGCGCAGCGCCATGATCGTGGCGATCGCGCCGGGCACGAAGGTCAGCAGGAAGAACAGCTGGCCACCGGCCAGGAAGCGCATCAAGTCGCGGTGCGCGTCGATGCCGGCGACCGTCTCCTGCCCCGAACCGCCGAGCTCGGACGGAGCGATGAAGCCCCCGATACCGACCATCAGCCAGGCGACCGGAGCCAGGACGGCGAGCAGGACCCGCCAGTAGCCGCGAGCGTCGTGGGGTACCCGCTGCGTCGCGGGCGAGTGGGTGTTGGTGGCAGTCATCGCGACTCCTTTGGGTGGATACGGAACTCTCACCAACTCAGGGTGTGCGCGGTGCCGGCAGGGCGCACAGGGGCCGGGATCCCGGGGCGACCGGGAACATTTCCCTGTCGGTCGGGACTCGTTGGGGCGACCATGGAGCATGAGGCCTCGGCGTACGGCGTTGCTCGCGGCCGCGCTGTCAGCGTGGGCGCTGCTGTGCGTGCTGTCCGCGGTCGTGCTCGGCCCGCTCTCGGGACGCGGGTGGACGTGGCTCAGCTACAACTTCGTGGTCACCAACACCCTGATCGGGGCCGCGCTGGCCGTGGCCGGTTGGCCGATCGCACACCACCGCCCGCGCAACCCGGTCGGGTGGCTGCTGCTGGTCGGCGGCTGCGGCTACGTCACCTCGGGCGGCGGCCTGGCGGCGCTGGCGTTCGCCGCGGAGCGCGGCTGGGACGGGTGGCCCTGGCGGCTGCTCGCGACCTTCGTCAACGTCGGCTTTGCGCTTCCGGTCTGCCTGTGTCTGCCTCTGGCGGTGCTGCTCTTTCCGGACGGGGCGTTCCCGTCGAGGTGGGCGCGGCTGCTGGCGGTGCCACCCGTGGTCGGGCTGCTGTCCTGGGTGGTTGGGGCCTGGTTCTACACCCGTTGGGGCCTGTCGAACGCCGCCGGCTTCACCGACCTGGTGCCCGGCGAGTGGGCGCGACCCGTCGTGTGGTTCGCCGGGCCGGCCATCACCACGGCCTACCTCTCCGGCCTAGTGATGCTCGGCTGGCGCTACCGGCGCGGCAGCGAGCAGGTCCGCCAGCAGATCCTCTGGGTGCTCCTCGCCGTTGGGGTCTTCCTGGTGGGGGTGGCGGTCAGCGAACTCATCCCGGGCGACGACCTCGCCGGGGTGCTGCCGCTGGTCTTGATTCCGCTCGCGATGACGGTCGCCGTATTGCGCCATCACCTGCTCGACATCCGGTTGGTGGTGTCGCGGTCGCTGCTCTACGGCGTACTCACCGCGAGCGTGGTGGCGTCGTACTCGGCGCTGGTGGTGATGCTCGACTGGCTCTTCCGGCGCAGCGTGCCGGGCTCGCCGGTGGTCGCGGCGCTGGCGATCGCCTTCGCGTTCAACCCGGTGCGGATGGTGCTCCAGGGGTGGACCGACCGGCTGCTCTACGGTGCCCGCCGGGACCCGGTCCGGGCGCTCACCGAGGTCGGCCGGCAGCTGGAGGATCCCGGCACGACCGGCCTGGACGGGGTCGTCGAGGCGCTGTGCCGTGTGCTGCGTTTCCCCGCCGCCGCCGTGGTCTCCGGGACGCGCACGCTCGCGGCGTACGGCGACCTGCCGCCGGCGCCGCACATCGTGCCGATGCGCCAGGGCTCGGAGGACGTCGGCGAGCTGCTGATCGGCCTGCGGGCCGGCGAGACCCGGGTCAGCGTGGCCGACGAGAAGGTGCTGATACTGCTTGCGGCGCCGGTGGCTGTCGCGGTGCGGGCGGACCAGCTCGCCCACGAGGTGCGGGAGTCCCGGGAGCGAGTGATCTCCACTCGCGAGGAGGAGCGGCGGCGGCTGCGGCGCGATCTGCACGACGGGCTCGGGCCGGTGCTCACCGGGGTGGTGCTGCAGGCGGACGCGGCCCGACACCTGGTCGACACCGACCCCCGACGCGCCGCCGATCTGCTCGGTCGGCTCAGTGAGCAGAGCACGGCCGCGGTCGACGAGATCCGCAGGCTGGTAGACGGTCTGCGGCCACCGGCGCTGGACGAGCTGGGACTGGCGGTCGCGCTCGACGAGTACGCCCGCGGGATCCTTCGCCGGAAGGACGGCGGCCCGTTGACGGTCGACGTCGACACGCGGCGGCTGGATGCCGAGCTGCCCGCCGCCGTCGAGGTGGCGGCGTACCGGATCGTGACCGAGGCGCTCACCAACGTAGCCCGGCACTCGAGCGCGTCCAGTGCCACGGTTCTGCTCGAGTCGGTCGACGGGCAGGTGCACGTCGAGGTCCGCGACGACGGCGTCGCCGATCCGGACTGGCGGCCGGGAGTTGGTCTGGCGTCGATCCAGGAACGTGCGGCCGAGCTACGCGGCACCAGCGAGATCCGCCTCGGGGCGGATGGCGGCCTGGTGCGGGTGGTGCTGCCGCTGCTCGGGTCGACGCCATGACGCTCCGGATCGTGGTGGCCGACGACCACGGCGTGGTGCGAGACGGCCTGAGCGCCGTCCTGTCGGCGATCGACGGCTACGAGCTGGTCGGCACCGCGGCCACCGGTGACGAAGCGATCAAGGCGGCTGTCCTGCTGCGGCCCGACGTGCTGGTCATGGACATCCAGATGCCCGGACGGACCGGAATCGAGGCCACCACGGAGATCAGGCGAGTCGCGCCCGAGGTCGCCGTACTCATGCTGACGATGTACGACGACGACGCCTCCGTCTTCGCGGCCATCCGGGCGGGAGCGCTCGGCTACGTGCTCAAGGGGTCGCCGTCTACCACCATCATCCGCGCCATCGCGGCGGTCGCGGCCGGCGAGGCGATCTTCGGACCGGGCGTGGCGCGGCGGACCATCGACTACCTGGCCACGCCTCGCCCACAGGCACCGGAGTTCCCCGAGCTCACCGGCCGGGAGCGGGAGATTCTCGATCAGCTGGCTGCCGGGCTCGCGAACCCGGCCATCGCGCAGCAGCTGGGGCTCAGCGCGAAGACCGTCAGCAACCACATCACCAATGTCTTCGCCAAGCTCCAGGTGGCCAACCGGGCCGAGGCCATCATCAGGGCCCGGGAGGCCGGCCTGGGCCGGGACTGACCCTGTTCGCACTGCTTTCGCGCCAGAAGAGCCACGGGCCGCCCGGGCCGGTCGGGACGCGTGCCTGCCGAAGCGGGTGGAACCAGGACGTGGGCGGCTCCAACGTGAACGCGTCGCCGCGGCCCTCGACATAGCTCACCCGGGTGGCGTTCCCGCCGAGGGCCACGAAGCCGGCGACCGTCGCGACGAAGGGCACGAAGCCGTGTTCCTGGATGGCGACGCGGATCATCATCTCGACCCACGGCGAGAGGTCCCAGTACATCCGCGCCGCGTCGACCTGCTCGGCCTCCGGGGCCGAGAGGTCGGCGCCCTGCCATCGCTGGTCCGGCGCTGCGATGTCGCGGCGGGCGCGGAGTCGGGCGACGAACATGGTGGCGCGGCACAGGTCCGGCAAGTCGCCACGCTCGACCACGGCGCGCGCGAGCAGAGCGCGGACCCGAGCCTCGTCGTACAGCAACGATCCCGCGGTGCTGAGGCTCGGGCCGGCCAGCCCCGCCGCGAGGACCTTGCGTGCCTGACCGCGCGACAGGCCGGCCTCGGCGAGGATGAGTGCCGCTTCCCGGCCGCTGACGAACATGGGCGTAACGGTAGGCGCGGAGCGAGGCCCGGCGCGTGCGTTATCCACAGCCGTCGCGCGGACTAACCGTCGGGGCCGAGCGTTTCGTCGGGCGGCGTGTCGTGCCGTAGGGGTAATGGTCCGATTGGACCCAAGCACTCGCGAGCCCTTGGGTCCGGTTGGCTCCGTCTCCACACTTGTCCCGGACTACCTCCGGTCGCCTCGACGGGACTGGAGCTCAGGCCTCGAAGCGCGCCGCGTCGCCGGCGCCGTACCGCAGGATCTCGGGTGCGCCCTCGGACCAGTCCACCACCGTGGTCGGCTGCGCCGGGGTCTCGCCGGCCTCGATGACCACGTCGACCAGGTGGTCGAGCTCCTCCTTGATGTCCCAGCCCATCGTCCGCGGCTCGGTCTCCCCCGGCAGGATCAGGGTCGAGGTCAGCAGTGGGGCGTCGAGCGCGTCGAGCAGGGCGTGGACCACGACGTGCTCGGGGATCCGGACGCCGACGGTGCGCTTCTTGGGGTGCATCAGCCGCCGCGGCACCTCGCCGGTGGCCGGCAGGATGAACGTGTACGGGCCGGGTGTGGCCGACTTGATCGCCCGGAACGCCGCGTTGTCGATGTGCACGAACTGGCCGAGCTGGGCGAAGTCCTTGCAGACCAGCGTGAAGTGGTGCTTGTCGTCGAGGTCGCGGATCTTCAGGATCCGGTCGCGGCCGTCGCGGTTGCCGAGCTGGCAGCCGAGGGCGTAGCCGGAGTCGGTCGGGTAGGCGATCAGCGCGTCCTCGCGGAGCAGATCGACGATCTGGGAGACGACCCGAGGCTGCGGGTTGTCCGGGTGCAGGTCGAGGTAGCGGGCCACGCGGTCAGACTAGGGCACGTCAGCTTTGCCCTGATTGCGCCGCCGCGCGCATGTCGCGGCGCAGCTCGGGCGGCAGCGCGAAGATCAGCGACTCCTCGGCGGAGTGCACCGCCTTGGCGTCGGGGTAGCCGCGCTCGGAGAGGAAGGCCAGCACCCCTTCGACCAGATCCTCGGGCACCGACGCGCCCGAGGTCACCGACACCGTGCGTACGCCGTCGAGCCAGGCCTCGTCGATCTCGGAGGCGTCGTCGACCCGGTACGACGCCTTCGCGCCCGCCTCCAGCGCCACCTCGACCAGCCGCACCGAGTTAGAGGAGTTGCCGGAGCCGACCACGATCACCAGGTCGGCGTTGTGGCCGATCTCCTTGACCGCGAGCTGGCGGTTCTGGGTGGCGTAGCAGATGTCGTCGCTCGGCGGGTCGAGCAGCTCGGGGAAGCGCTCCCGAATAGCGGCCACGGTCTCCAGGGTCTCGTCGACCGACAGCGTGGTCTGCGACAGCCAGGCGACCTTCGACGGGTCGCGGACCACGATCTTGTCGACATCGGCCGGGCTCTGCACCAGCTGGATGTGGTCGGGCGCCTCACCGGCGGTGCCCTCGACCTCTTCGTGGCCCTCGTGGCCGATCAGCAGGATGTCGTAGTCCTCGGCGGCGAACCGCTTCGCCTCGTGGTGCACCTTGGTCACCAGCGGGCAGGTCGCGTCGATGGTCTTCAGGCCGCGCTCGCCGGCCTGCCGGTGCACCTCCGGCGAGACGCCGTGGGCTGAGAAGACGACGGTCTGACCCTCGGGCACCTCGTCGAGCTCCTCGACGAAGATCGCGCCGCGCGACTCCAGGTTGGCCACGACGTGCTTGTTGTGGACGATCTGCTTGCGGACGTAGACGGGCGCACCGTACAGGTCCAGCGCCTTCTCCACGGTGATCACCGCGCGGTCGACGCCGGCGCAGTAGCCGCGGGGCGCTGCCAAGAGGACGGCCTTCGCCTCATCCGGGCTGAGCACGGGCGGGGTGCCGAGGTCGGTGGTCATGCCGCCGAGTCTAACGAGCGGGTGTTGCCGGAGCCGATTCGTCGGCGCCCCGCACTAGCCTGTCCGCCATGCCCTCGCTGCGCGACACGACGCTGGAGTCACCCGCCCCGGTGCGGGCGGTCGCCAACGCCATCGCCCAGTACGTCGACAAGCTCGGCACCGTCTGGGTTGAGGGCCAGATCGCTCAGCTCAACCGCCGGGCCGGGATGACCACCGTCTTCCTGACCCTGCGCGACCCGGTCGCCGACATCTCGATCACCGTCACCTGCTCGCGCCAGCTCTTCGACTCCCTCAACCCACCCGTGGTCGAGGGCGCCGGCGTCGTGGTGCTCGCCAAGCCGTCCTTCTACGCCAACCGTGGCACCCTCTCGCTGGCCGCCCGCGACATCCGGATGGTCGGCCTCGGCGAGCTGCTGGCCCGGCTGGAGCGCCGGCGACAGCTGCTGGCCGCCGAGGGCCTGTTCGCCGCCGAGCTCAAGCGACCGCTGCCGTTCCTGCCCCGCAAGGTCGGGCTGGTCACCGCGCCCAACTCCGCCGCCGAGCGCGACGTCGTCGACAACGCGCGGCGGCGCTGGCCGGCGGTCCGCTTCGAGATCGTGTACGCCGCGATGCAGGGCCAGCGCGCGGCCGCCGACAACATCGAGGCCGTCGACCGGCTCGACCGCAACCCGGACGTCGACGTGATCGTGATCGCGCGCGGCGGCGGCTCGGTGGAGGACCTGCTGCCGTTCAGCGACGAGGCGCTGGTCCGCGCCGTGCACAAGGCCCGCACCCCGGTCGTCTCCGCGATCGGCCACGAGCCCGACCAGCCGCTGCTGGACCTAGTCGCCGACTGGCGGGCGTCCACCCCGACCGACGCGGCGAAGCGGATCGTGCCGGACATGGCCGACGAGCTGCGCCAGGTGGAGGCGGCACGCGACCGGCTCCGCGGCGTACTCGCCGCCTGGCTGGCGCGCGAGCAGTCCGCCCTCGACGCGATCCGGTCTCGGCCCGCGATGGCCGACCCGCGTAACCTGCTCGCCGCCCGCGGCGACGAGGTCGGCCACCTGGTGGACCGGGCTCGCCGCTCGGTCCGGCACCGGCTGGACCGGGCCGGGGACGAGATCGGCCACCAGCTCGCCCGGGCCCGGGCGCTGTCCCCGCTGGCCACGCTGCAGCGCGGGTACGCCGTACTCCAGGACGCCGACGGCCACGTCCTCGCCTCGGTGGCCGGTGTCGCCAAGGGCGACAAGGTGAGCGTGCGGCTCGCCGACGGCCGGATCCATGCCACGACGACCAAGATCGAGCCCGAGGAGCCCCATGACTGACACTCCGATCGAGTCGCTGTCCTATGAAGCCGCGCGCGAGGAGCTCGTGGAGACCGTGCGCCGGCTGGAGACGGGCGGCACCACCCTGGAGGAGTCGCTGGCGCTCTGGGAGCGCGGCGAGGCGCTGGCAAAGCGCTGCCAGGAGTGGCTCGACGGTGCCCGCCAGCGGCTCGACGCCGCCGGTGAGTCGGCCGACCGCGAGGAGTAGCCGTCAGCTGGCCGGGCCCGGGTGCGCGAACGCGCTGAGGCCGTTCCAGGTCGGAAAGGCTCTGACCAGCCACGACGGGCCGTGTAGCTGGATCCGACAGTCGCGGGTGGCCTCCGCCCATGCGAGCCGCCCCGCGTGCCACTTGGCGAACGCCTCGGCGTCGGCGGTGATGAAGAGGTCTTCGTCCAGGCCGCGGTAGGTCTTGCAGACCTCGGCCTCGCCGTGTTCGAGCAGCAGCCAGTACCGCTCATGGGGCCGGAAGCCGGTGAAGTCCAGCCGAACGACGACACGGTGGTCGGGAAGCCGGTCCGGGACGATCGCATTGCACATCGACCACAGCACCACGAACGGATCGAGATGCTCCGGGGCGAGCTCGAGCCAGCGTGCGCCCCACTCACCGAGCGTCTGGCAGACCGCGAACAGGTCATTGCCCGAGGTCGTAAGCCAGTAGCGGTGACCCCGCCCCTGCGCCTTCGGCGTCACCTCGACGATGCCCAGTCGCTCGAGCTGCTTGAGCCGCTGCGCGAGCAGCGTGTGGGAGAGCCCGGGCGCGCCCTCGAGAATCTCGCCGAAGGTCTCGCAACCCAGGTGCAGGTTGCGGATGATCAACGGCGTCCAACGCTCGGCGAAGATCTCCGCACCTCGGGCGATCGGGCAGTACTGCCCGTACGACCTCATGAGCGCAGTGTCCCGCGCCTACCGGCCGGCGTGAAGTCCAGATTCCTTACCTCGTGGTCCAGAAAGCTGCCTACTCCTCGGCACCCACTGATGTTGCGATGAGCTCATCCACCGAGGAGGAGTGATGACCGGTCGAACCACGATCCACATCCCCGGTTTCCGGGGCGATGTGATCGGCCCGCAGCATCCTGGATACGACGGCGCACGAGCCGTCTGGAACGGCAGCGTAGACCGGCGGCCTCGGGTGATCGCCCGCTGCCGTGGTACCGCCGACGTGGCCGCAGCCGTGCACTTCGCCCGCGACCACGATCTCGAGATCGCCGTACGAGGCGGCGGGCACAACGTCGCCGGCACGGCCGTGTGCGACGACGGGATCGTGATCGACCTCTCGGCGATGCGCGCCGTTTCGGTCGATCCCGTCGAGCGCACGGCTCTCGTCCACGGCGGCGCCCTGTGGGGAGACGTCGACCACGAGACACAGGCGCACGGTCTAGCCACCACGGGCGGAATCGTGAGCCACACCGGCGTTGCCGGCGTCACCCTCGGCGGCGGCATCGGCTGGCTGATGCGCAAGCACGGCCTCACCATCGACAACCTCGTCGATGCCGAGGTGGTCACCGCCGAGGGTGAGATCATCCGGGCGTCGGCCCATGACCACCCCGACCTGTTCTGGGCACTGCGAGGCGGAGGCGGGAACTTCGGTGTCATCAGCCGGTTCCGATTCGCGCTGCACCCCGTCGGCCCCACGGTGATGGCCGGGCCGGTGTTCTGGGCCGCCGAGGACACCATCGACGTATTGCGCTTCTACCGCGAGTTCGTCGCCGCCGCGCCCGACGAGCTGGGCACCGTCGTCCGGCTGGGCACGATCCCGCCGCTGCCCGTCATCGGCCGCGAGTTGCACTTCCGGCCCTCGGTCGCCGCGGCCTGCTGCTACGCAGGGCCCGTCGAGGAAGGTGAACAGGCCCTTCGCGCGCTTCGCCGGTTCGGGAACCCGCTCGCCGATCTGGTCACACCGACGCGCTACGTCGACCACCAGAGCGGCCTCGACGACACCGTCCCCCACGGCTGGCACTACTACTGGAAGGGCGCCAGCCTCTCGCAGCTGTCCGACGAGGTCATCGACCTCGTCGCACAGCATGCCTACCGCACCGGGTCGCCGCGGTCGTACGCCGCGATCTTCCACCTCGGCGGCGCTGTCGCCAGGGTCCCCCGCGACGCCACCGCCTCTACCAGCCGCGACGTGGGTCACTACATGAGCATCGACGCCGTCTGGCTCCCCGAACAGGATGACACCGTCCGCACGTCCGAGATCGGTTGGGCCAGGGGATTCTTCCAGGCTCTCCGGCCCCACAGCGCCGGCGTCTACGTCAACTTCCTCGACTCCGACGACGACATCAGCCGCGTCCGCGAGGCGTACGGCGACGACACCTACCTGAGGCTGGCCGAGATCAAGGCGAAGTACGACCCCGAGAACGTGTTCCACAACAACAAGAACATCCAGCCCGCCTAGATGACCGGTCAGCGGGGAGCCGTGGTCAGCGAGGCGGCCAGATCGCGGACCTGCTCCTCGCCGGCCGAGCCGAAAACGATCAGCGTCTGGCCCTCGGACTTGCCGGTCAGCTCGGCCACCAGCGCATAGTCACCACCGTCGTCGGTGAAGCTGCGCCAGCGCGGCGCGACCTGGCTGTCCAGGCTCACCGGGTCACCCTCGGCGGCGTCCTCGTCGACGTACTCCTCGACCAGGTCGGCGGCCGCACGCTCGTTCTGGCGGAGGCCGACGAACCGGTCGCGGTCGGTGAGAATGCCGAGCGCCCACTCGGGCGCGGGCCCGGTGTCGAGGTCGGCGGTGGTCGCCCGCCAGCCCTTGGGCAGCGAGGGCGGGTAGGCGACGGCGAAGCCCTGCTCCTGCGCGTACGGCACCGAGGCGAGATAGTCGACCGGCTCCCGCTCCACCTCGAGCTCGGCGCGAGTGACGGCGCGGAAGACGAGGTAGGCGCCGATCGCCACCAGCGTCACCACCATCGCCCCGACCAGCCCCGCCGTCGACCGCTGATAGCGACCACTGCCGCCCGACTCACTCACGGCGCAACGGTATCCGGGGTGGCTCCGCTGGTTTCGCCCGCCGCTGGTTGAGGAGGTTGCGCGTAGCTTCCGTCTCGAAATCAAGGCGACCCGGCCCGCTGGTCTCGAGACGGTCGCAGAGCGACCTCCTCAACCGGCGGGCCGAATCGCTGATTCGGGCCCTGTGATCTATTTCAGCCGCAGATGCGGCACACTTCTCGTGTGAACGCCTATCGAGTTGCGGAAGCAGCCGAGCTGCTCGGCGTCAGCGACGACACCGTACGCCGCTGGATCGAGGCCGACCGGCTGCCGGCCCACACCGCCGACGGACGGACGGTGGTGGACGGCGCCGACCTCGCCGTACTCGCCGAGTCGCTGGCCGACCACCCGGACCGCGACCGCACCCGCGCCTCGGCCGTCAGTGCCCGCAACCGGCTGGCCGGCATCGTCACCAAGGTCACCAAGGACACCGTGATGGCGCAGGTCGAGCTGGTCTGCGGCCCGTACCGGATGGTGTCCCTGATGAGCAGCGAGGCCGCCGAGGAGCTCGGCCTCGCCCCCGGCATCCGCGCCATCGCCAGCGTCAAGTCCACCAACGTCGTCGTCGAAAGGCCCTAGGCATGTTCACCCGCCGGATCACCGCGGCCGCCGCGCTGCTGCTCGCCCTCCCCCTCACCGCGTGCACCGACGACGGCGACGGCGGCGCCGACGACCCGCAGGTCCTGACCGTGCTGGCGGCCGCCTCGCTGACCGAGGTCTTCGAGGACCTCGGCGACAAGTTCGAGGAGGAGCACCCCGGGACCGAGGTGCGGTTCTCCTTCGATTCCAGCGCGACGCTGGCCGAGCAGGCCGCCGAGGGCGCGCCCGCCGACGTCCTCGCGACCGCCGACCAGACCACGATGCAGACCGCCGTCGATGCGGAGGTCACGACCGAGGAGCCGACCGAGTTCGCCCAGAACGTGCTGGTGATCGCGACCCCGCCGGACGCCGAGGGCCCGGCCAGCCTGGACGAGCTGGACGGTACGACGTGGGTGATGTGCGTGGACACCGCGCCTTGCGGCAAGGTCGCGACCGCGCTGCTCGAGGACGCCGGGATCACCGCGGAGCCGGCCAGCTTCGAGCCGGACGTGAAGGCCGTCCTGGCCAAGGTCACCGGCGGCGAGGCCGACGCCGGCCTGGTCTACGCGACCGACGCGGTGGCCGCCGAGGGTGAGATCGCCAGCCACGACATCGCCGGCTCGGACGCGGCGATCACGTCGTACTTCGTCGCGCCGCTGGGGCAGGCCAAGGACTCCGGGCTCGCCGCCGACTGGGTGCAGCTGGTGAGCGAGAGCGACGCCGAGCTGAAGGACGCCGGGTTCATCGTCCCGTGATGCCCTCATGAGTAGCGACCGGCTGGGCCGGCCCCCGGCCCTGTTGATCGTCCCTGCCGCGCTCGCGACGCTGCTGCTCGTCGTACCGCTGGTCAGCCTGGTCGCGCGGACGCCGTGGCGCCGGCTGCCCGAGCTGTTGTTCACCGAGGAGGTCGGGCTGGCGCTCCGGCTGTCGCTGCTGACCTCGACCGTGGCGCTCGCGGTCTGCCTGGTGCTCGGGCTGCCGCTCGCGTGGTTCCTGGCGCGCACCGACTTCCCGGGCCGGTCGCTGCTGCGGGCCCTGGTGACGGTCCCGCTGGTGCTGCCGCCGGTGGTCGCAGGTGTCGCGCTGCTCGCGGCGTTCGGCCGCACCGGGTCGGTCGGCGGCCCGCTGCGCGACCTGACCGGCATCACGCTTCCGTACACGACGGTGGCGGTGGTGCTGGCGCACGTGTTCGTCTCGATGCCGTTCTTCGTGATCAGCGTCGAGGGGGCGCTGCGCACCGCGGACCCGGCGTACGACGCGGCCGCGGCCACGCTCGGCGCGACCCGCTGGACGACGTTCCGGCGGGTCACGGTGCCGCTGGCGATGCCGGGGATCGTGGCCGGGCTGGTGCTCGGCTGGGCCCGCTCGCTCGGCGAGTTCGGCGCCACGATCACCTTCGCCGGCAACTTCCCGGGCACCACCCAGACGATGCCGTCGCTGGTGTTCGTCGAGCTCCAGCACGACCAGGAGGCGGCCCGCGTGATCTCGCTGGTGATGCTGGCGATCTCGATCGGCGTCCTCACGCTGTTCCGCGACCGCTGGCTGGGGACGCCATGAGCCTCGACGTCCGAGTCGTCGTCCCCGGCCGGGTGGAGGCGGCCTTCACCTCCCCGCTCGGCGAGACGGTCGCGGTGATCGGCCCGAACGGCGCCGGCAAGAGCACCCTGGTCGGCGCCGTCGCCGGCCTGGTCCGCGCCGGCGGCCACGTCCGGCTCGGCAAGGAGGAGCTGACCGAGCGGACCGTACGCGACCGGCGGATCGGCTTCGTCTTCCAGGACAAGCTGCTGTTCCCGCACCTCAGCGCGCTCGCCAACGTCGCCTTCGGCCCACGCTCCCGCGGTACGCCGCGCCGCGCCGCCGAGCAGACGGCCCGCGACTGGCTGGAGCGGCTCGGCATCGGCGACCTGGCCGGCCGCAAGCCGGGCCAGCTCTCCGGCGGCCAGGCGCAGCGGGTCGCGATCGCGCGGGCGCTGGCCACCGACCCGCAGCTGCTGCTGCTCGACGAGCCGATGGCCGGGCTCGACGTCCGGGTGGCGACTGCGCTCCGGATCGAGCTGGCCCACCACCTCGCGGCGTACGGCGGCACCACGCTGCTGGTCACCCACGACGCGCTCGATGCGCTCACCATCGCCGACCGGGTGCTGGTGCTCGACGAGGGCCGGGTCGCTCAGTTCGGCACACCCGCCGAGGTCGCCGCCCAGCCCGCCACCGAGCACGTCGCGCAGCTGGTCGGGCTCAACGTGCTGCGCGACGGGGACCACTTCACCGCCTTCCCGCCGAGCGCGGTCAACGTCAGCCTCGACGAGCCCGCCGGCTCCGCCCGGCTGCACTGGCGCGGCACCGTCACCAACGCCGCTCCGCACGGCGAGGCCCTGCGCCTACGTGCCAGCACCGAGTCCGGCCCGGAGCTGATCGCCGACGTCACCCCCGCCGCCGCCACCGAGCTCAGCCTGGCCCCCGGCCGCGCCGTATGGCTGACGGTCAAGGAGACCGCCGTTCGGCGCTACTGAACCGCAGCGTGCTACGGTTGCGGTACATCGTCACCGCATGTAGGAGAAGCGATGGTTGCCCGCGCCACGTCGTACCGGCTGGACCCTGACGTCAAAGCCCAGCTCGAGCGACAGGCGGTCGCCGAAGGGATCAGCGAGCGGGCGCTCCTCGAGCGCCTGGTCCGCGAAGGCCTGGACACCCTCCATCACCCCGGAGTCGTGTACCGCGACGGACCGTCTGGCCGGCGAGCCGGGCTCGCCGCAGGACCGGACATCTGGGAGGTGGCCTCGGCGCTTCGCCATACCAAGGGACGGCCCGAGCAGCGGATCGCGGATCTCGCCGAGCAGTTCGAGCTCCACCCCCGGCACATCCGGACGGCTATCGAGTTCGCCGCCGCCCACCGTGAGCAGATCGATGCCGACATCGCCGCAAACGATGCCGCGATCGAGGAGGCGCAGGCGCAGGCGAAGCGCCGAGACGACCTCATGGCCTCCTGACGAGCCGCCGGTGCGCTTCCTTCTCGACGAGATGTACCCGCCGTCGACGTGCACGTTCCTGACCGAGCTCGGGCACGACGCCGCACACGTCCGACACCGAGGCCTCGACGGCGCCACCGACCCTGAGGTTGCCGCCCTGGCCCGGGCCGAGAGCCGCGTCTTGGTGACCGAGAACGTCCGGGACTTCGCGCGTGAGCGCGAGGTCGTGGTTGCCTGCGTGCTCAAGGCGCGTCTGCCCGTCAAGGGCATGGCCGCCCGCCTCGCCACCGTCCTCGACCTGTGGGCCGAGCAGGACTCGGAGCCGTACGCCGGGATGCACTGGCCGCAGGCCGCGCAGGACTAGGCGCGCTGCGCTGCCGTGGTCGTCCGCACGATCCGGAACCACGGAACCAGCGCCACCAACAGGCCGAGGGCGGCTGCCATCTCGACCCAAGGAATCGCCCGTACGACGCCTTCGTCGGGGACGCCGGAGAACGGCGCGAGCCGCGCGGCCACGTTCGTGGCGAGAAGCGCGACGATCCAGCCCGTCCACCACAGCCCGAGACGGGTGCCTTCCTTGCTCGGCTCGCGCAGCAGCGCCCGCCGTACGTCGCGCACGACCTGGAACGGGAACCAGAAGCTGACGATCGGCACCCACCAACCCAGCCAGACCCACACCTTGCCGCGGTCGTGGCCATAGTCGGGCGAGATGCGTTCGGCGTTGGCACGCGACGCCTGGAGCCACAGGCAGGCGAAGACGTAGGCGACGAGCAGCGTCGGCAGGAGTAGCAGGTTGGCTGCGTCGTAGGCCAGCACCGGCGCGTCCTCGACCGGTGTCCCCGACCGGGCCATCGAGACCAGCTCCCGCGACGCCTCGTACGACGTCAGCCACACGAAGACCTGGACCAGGGTCAGCGACGCCGCGGTGACCACGGTGCCGATCGCCAGCCAGGTCGGCGGCGAGATCGGGCCGGAACGGTCGGTCATGGGCTCCCCCAGGTCGTCGAATCGGAGTGAGCGTAGCCGGTCATCGAGGCGCCGCATCGCCCGCCAGGCGATGGGCCAGGCCGTCGAGGATCAGGTCGAGCCCGATGTCGAACTCCTCGCCGAAGTCGTAGCCGGGCTGTAGGGCGCGTTCGACGGCGAACTCCTGGAGGTAGCGCAGCTCGCCTTCGGGCAGGTCGCCGAACAGATCCTCGCCGAGATCCGCGAGGTCCGCCTCGCCCTCGAACGGCAGCGCCAGCTCTTGGACCAGGAAGCCGTAGAGGTGGGCGTCGAGCAGCGCGAAGGCGTTCCCGGTCAGCGACACCGAGAAGCCGGCCTCCCGCAGGCAGCCCAGGACCGCGTCGTGGTGCCGGAGGTTCGCCGGCCCGGGGTTGCGGCGGGAGTCCATCAGCCCGACCGCCCATCGGTGCCGCTTGAGTACGGCGCGCCCGGATCGTGACCGCTCGCGCATCTGGTCCGCCCAGTCGCCGCCGACCTCGGGCAGATGCATCTCGCCGAAGACCACGTCGACCATGCTGTCGAGCAGGTCGTCCTTGTTCTTCACGTGGTGGTAGAGCGACATCGCCTCCACCCCGAGCCGGCGCGCGACCGTGCGCATTGAGAGCGCAGCCAGGCCGTCCGCGTCGGCGATCGCCACGGCGACCTCCAGGACGCGGTCCCGGCTCAGCGGCGTCTTCGGTGACTTCGGCATCGATCTCCTCCCGAGGCTTGCTGTTCTTACGGCGTAAGCCGAGGCTGTGCGACGGGAAACTTACACTGTAAGGGAGCGATCGAGATGTCATCGAGAACGAGCGGACGGATCATCGGCGGCCTGGTGCTGGCCGCGTTCGTCCTGTACGGCGGCGGCAGCGCCCTGGTCGACGCGGCCGGAGACCGACAAGCCGCCGGCGCGGTGTTGATGCTGCTGAACTCACTGGGCGTGGCCGCGATCGGCGTCCTCGCCTGGCCGGTGCTGCGGCGTACCGACCCACTTGCGGCGACCGGCTACCTCGCCACCCGGATCGTCGAGGCGACGCTGCTCGCCGTCGGCACGGTGCTGGCGCTGGCCCACGCACCGGCGGCAGCCGAGCACCTCTACTGGATCGCGATGGTCGCGCTCGGCCTGGGCAGCCTGCCGTTCTGTCAGGCCCTGCGCCGGGCCCGACTGGTGCCGGCGCCGCTGGCGGTCTGGGGCATGGCCGGCTACGCCTGCCTGGCGGCCGGCGGTCTGCTCGAGCTGCTCGCCATCGATGTGCTCGGTGGCGGCGGCCTGCTCTTCTCGGCGCCGGGCGGACTGTTCGAGGTCGTGTTCGGCATCCTGCTGCTGGTCCGGGGCTTCCCCGAGCCGGCCGCGGCAACCGGCGTACCCACGACTGAGCTGGCGGCCAGCCATGGCTGACACCTCACCCCAGGCCGCCGCCCGCGCGGCCGGCGCCAGCTACATCGCGCTGTTCTTCCTCGGCTTCCTCGCCAACTTCCTCGCCGTCGGCTCGGTCGTCCACGACGACCCGCGCGCCACCTTCACCGACCTGGCCGCCTCGCAGACGCAGTTCCGGGCCGGGATCGCGGCGTTCCTCGTCGTGCTGATCCTCGACATCGTGATCGCGTGGGGGCTGCTGGTGCTGCTCCGGGAGGTACGGCGCGACCTGGCGCTGCTGGCCGCCTGGTTCCGGCTGGTCTACACCGCAATCCTCGGCCTGGCCGTGGTCTTCCTGTACGCCGCACTCCAGGCGACCGGCGACGACCAGGCCCTCTCGGCGTTCACCCAGGACCAGCTCGACGCCGCCGCCCAGCTCTCCCTCGACACCTTCGAGTTCGCCTTCGTGTTCGGCCTGGCCTGCTTCGGCGTCCACCTGATCCTGATCGGCCGGCTCGTGGTCCTCGCCGGCAGCGCGCCAACCCTCCTGGGCCGGCTGCTCATGGTCGCCGGCGCGGCGTACGCGGTGGACGGGCTGGCGCACATCCTGCTCAGCGACTACGAGCGGTACGCCGACGCGTTCATGGTTGTCGTGGCGGTGTCGGCGGTGGTCGCCGAGGTCTGGCTCGGGGTGTGGCTGGTGCGCGTGGGCTGGGCCCGCCGACCGCTTCCGGACAGCGACCCGAGTCATCCCGTTGGATCGGGTGCCGAACGCCCCCAGCGCGCGTAGGATCAGGCGATCGGTCAGCGACCGGACGCGCTGGCCTATCCCGGGAGCGTGTCATGTCCAACTTGCTTGATGCCGTCGGTCTTTCCGCCACAGACAGTGACGTGTATCTGGTGCTGATGGGTGGCCAGAGCATGCACCTCGACGAGATCTGCGACAAGGTCGAGCTGCCCGCCGCCACGGTGAAGGCCAGCATGCGCGTGCTGCTGGACCACGGGCTCGCCCAGCAGGAGTCGTTCGTCGAGCCGGTCTTCCGGGCGATCTCGCCCGACGTCGCAATCCCGATGCTGATCGACCGGCGCCGGCGCGACCTCACCGCGCTACAGGGCAAGGTCGACGAGCTGGCGCTCTCCGGCCATGTCGGCCGGTCGGCCGAGAGCCCGGTGGAACGGGTGATCGGCGAGGCGGCCGTGCTCGATATGTGCATCCGGGTGCAGGGCGAGGCGGAGAAGGAGCTGCTGGTCCTGGACTGCCCGCCGTACCTCGCCGGCGGCGTGGTGCCCAACGACAGCCAGTTCCCCGCGCTCGAGCGCGGGGTGCAGTACCGCTGCGTCTATCACCCCGACTCTCTGGTGGCGCCCGACGCGGTCGACCAGATGAGACGGTGCGTCGAGGCCGGCGAGGAGGCGCGGATCTCGGCAGAAGCCGTGCCCAAGCTGATGATCGCCGACGGCAGCGTGGCGCTGGTCATCGCGTCCGGGCAGGCACCCGACGCGGCGGTCCGGCTGCTGGTCCGCCAGTCGTCGCTGCTCGACCTCCTCGTCGACCACTTCGAGCGGGTCTGGGACAGCGCCGTACCGATCGACGCGCCGGCCGAGACCGAGGAGGTCTCCGCCCGCGACCGCGAGCTGCTGACCCTCCTGGCCGCCGGCATGAAGGACCGCACCATCGCCCGGGCGCTCGGCGTCACCGAGCGGACCGTCGGCCGGCGGGTCACCGAGCTGATGTCACGGCTGGACGCGGACACCCGCTTCCGCGCTGGTGTCCGGGCCGCCCAGCGAGGCTGGATTTCCGGTCACCCCAACCGGTCGGAACCGGTCATATAACACATTTTGCCGTCGACTTCCGGACATTGTCCGGTCTCTCCCTGTGGCGTGGGTCACTCGCACACTTATGTTCCCTTTCTGGACTCACTAGGCGGCGTAACGGGGGCCGCCAATGCCGCCGAGTCCACTGGTGCCGCTCACAAGACGGTGCCTCGGGCGCCGCCGCCACCACCGGCAGCCCAGACGAAAGGGAGCACAATGAAGCGCAGAAGCTATCGCACCCTGGCCGCCATCGCAGCCGGAGCGACCATGGCAGCAGGGCTGTCACTGCTTGCCGCCGTCCCCACCCAAGCGGTCTCCGCCGCCGAGCCCACGATCCGAGGTGCTGGTGCTGAGGGCGCCATCGCCGGCGAGTACCTCGTGGTCTTCAAGAACCAAGGTCTCGGCGTCGCCGCCTCCCGGCGTACCGCCAACGAGATGGCCGCCGAGCACGGCGGTCAGATCACCTACCGCTACGGCAGCGCGATCGACGGCTACGCCGCCAAGATGACCGAGAAGCAGGCCCTCTCGGTCGCGGCCGACTCCCAGGTCGAGTACGTCGAGCAGGCCGCCAAGTACGTCGCCCTCGACACCCAGCCGAACCCGCCAAACTGGGGCGACGACCGGATCGACCAGCGCGACCTGCCGCTCAACCAGAGCTACACCTACCCGGCCAACGCCGGCCAGGGCGTGCACGTCTACGTCATCGACACCGGCATCAACACCAGCCACAACGAGTTCACCGGCCGCACCGGGAACGGCCGGGACACCGTCGACAACGACAACACCGCAACCGACTGCCACGGCCACGGCACCCACGTCGCCGGCACCGCCGTCGGCACGACGTACGGCGTCGCCAAGAAGGCCACCGTGCACCCGGTCCGCTCGCTGAACTGCCAGGGCAGCGGCTCCACCACCGGCCTGGTCGCCGGCTTCGACTGGGTGGTCGCCAACGCGATCAAGCCGGCCGTGGTCAACTACAGCGTCGGCTGCCAGTCCCGCTGCCCGGCGGGCGCGATCAATGATGCGGTCAACCGCCTGATGAACAGCGGTGTGGCGTTCGTGCAGGCGGCCGGCAACGCCAACGACGACGCCTGCTTCTACGGCGAGAAGAACAACCTGGCCGCGATCACCGTCGGCTCGATGACCATCTCCGACGCCCGGTCCAGCTTCTCCAACTGGGGCACGTGCCTGGACCTGTTCGCGCCCGGCTCGAACATCATCTCGGCGTGGTACACGAGCAACACCGCCACCAACACGATCAGTGGTACGTCGATGGCCTCGCCGCACGTCGCCGGTGTGGCCGCGCTCTACCTCGGTCAGAACCCCAGCGCCACCCAGGCGCAGGTCCAGACCGCGCTGGTCAACAACTCCACCCCCGACACCCTGACCGGCGTCGGGACCGGCTCGCCGAACCGGATGCTCTACATGGGCTTCCTCAACGGTGGTACGCCGGGCGAGGTGACCGTGGCCAACCCCGGTAACCAGACCTCCACGGTCGGTACCGCGGTGAACCGCACCAACTCCGCCTCGGGTGGCACCGCGCCGTACACCTGGAGCGCGACCGGCCTGCCCGCGGGCCTGTCCATCAACTCCAGCAACGGCACGATAACCGGTACGCCGACCACGGCCGGCACGTCCAACGTGACGGTCACCGCGCGCGACAGCTCCAACCCGCAGAAGACCGGCTCGGCGTCGTTCACGTGGACGGTCAACCCGGTGGGCGGCGGCTGCGCGGCGAAGACCAACGGCACCGACTTCGCGATCAACGACTTCTCCACCATCGAGTCGCCGATCGCCATCTCGGGCTGCACCGGCAACGCCTCGGCCACCTCGAAGGTCGCGGTCAGCATCATCCACACCTACATCGGTGACCTGAAGGTCGACCTGATCGCACCTGACGGCTCGGTGTACGTGCTGCACAACCGCTCCGGCGGCAGTGCCGACAACATCAACACCACCTACACCGTCAACCTGTCCAGCGAGGTCCGCAACGGCAACTGGCGGCTGCGGGTGAACGACAACGCCTGGTTCGACACCGGCCGACTCGACACCTGGACCCTCACCCTGTCCTGACCTGAGGAGGGTCGACCCCACAGCGAGCGCCCGGCCGGATTCGGCCGGGCGCTCGTTGTCGTCCGCCACCATTGGGTGCGTCGCACCGCTCCCTCTGTCAGCGGCGCCGCCCGCGCCCCGCCCCGTTCGCACGCGGGACGGGCGCGATGGCGCCTGGCGTCCTGTGTGTATCGCCGGAGCCGGACGGGCCCGGCGCGTTCTCCGCCCCGGAACGGTGTACGAGTAGGGGTTGGTGTGGATAGCCGAAGACCAGCAAGAATACCTACGCGGTTAGGAGCGCCTTCCGAACTGACATCCCGCGCGAACGCAAAGCTAGGGTCGGTGGGCTATTAGAGCGCGCGACGTGATCTTCTGAACAAACCTGCCCGATGGAAACTCATCACTCAGGACCCGGCGCACCTCCTGCTCGAATGCGCGTCGGTGATCGTCGTCTCGGAACTGGGCGGGCGTCGACCATGAAAGCGAAAACTGTAGGCCGATAAGTGAATCTAGATCGCGCTCGTACTCCCATTCCCAGGTGGCTTCTTCGACGCCGGAGAACGGCGAGTCATCTAGAATGCTCTCAACTGGTACGGGATCGGGCAGGTGTAGTCCCTTACCAGCCCGCCGATGCGGCCCGAGGTACTTCTTTCGAACATCAGCAATCACATGATCCCACGGCCCCTTTTCGGCTCCGGCGACGCCTCCGGTCGCTACTACGACCGCACCGTCCTCGCGTGTTAGCTCATCCAGGACGCGAAGAACCTCCGCCCGATCCATCCAGTGAAATGCGGCGGCAATCACGGTCAGGTCGAGTTTTGGTAGAGCCATCTCGGCGAGCCCGTATGAGTCGCCACGTCGCCAATCGATGTTTCGTCGGCCTGCATCCCGCGCCCAACGAGCACCTTCGGCAAGCATTGACGGTTCGGGATCAACCGCGATGACACTTTGAACATGTCGCGAGAGTGGGATCGTGAACAGGCCAGTTCCACACCCGAGGTCGAGCACCACTTGGCTGCCGTCGAGGCTAAGTCGTGCGCGAAGATGTTCAAACATCTGGTCCGGATAGGCAACTCGGTACCTGGAGTAATACTCCGCCGTCGTGTCGAACAACTCTCCCGGATTGTACGGAGCGCTCTGGTCTACCGGTGCCTGATTGGCCTTCGGTTCACTCTCGCGGGACACGCGCCGAGGATAGCAAGGACCTGACGCGGTCATCGGGGCGCCGCTGCTTGTCGATCAGCATCTGGACGGTAGAGCGGACAGTCGTCGATGCTGCGAAGTGTTCGGGGGAAATGCGCCGGGCCTGCGACAATGCGGCTGTTGCCGATTCCGAATCACTGTTCAGTAAATGCGCACGCGCCATGTCGATCCAATAGTACGCTTGGCGCTCGCGCGCAACATCGGAGTTGAACCGAATGTGCTTACCGATCGCGAGCGCGGAACCAGGATTCTTCAGGATGACAGCAGCTCCGAGCCGAAACACTTCGATGCTGGTCGGACCCACGGCAGATTCGTGGACCACTCGGTCGCCGGTCCCGGCCACCGCGCTCGCAGCCTCATTCAAGTGCCCTATTGCCGTTGCAGCATCCGCCTGTCGTGCAGCGGTCATTCCTAGGTACGTGTGAAGCCTGCTGTATACAGCCGCGGCATCCGCATTCGTTCCGATCTTAGCTTCAAGGGGCGACGTTGCGGTCAGCAGAAGTTGGCGCGCTTCTACGTCAGCGCCGATTCGCCCGAGCGCCTCGGCGCGCAGGTATTGCGTGGTTGCGCCGAGAAGTTCGCTCCCAGATCGTTCGGCCGCCCAGGCCATTCGTTCGATTGCCGTAAGCGAGAGGTCGATGTGGCCAAACTTGTGTGCCAGGCTATTTGCCGCGCGGTATACGTATGCGAGTAGCACATAGGTGCGCTCTCCGTACTGTGGCGCGCCGGCCACTAACTGCCGAATCAGTTCCGGCAGAATCGGGGAGATTCGAGAGTACGTGGCAGCTCTTCGCCATTCCCCAACCTGAGCAACCTGATGTTCAAGTGCGGAAAGCGGCCGGAGGACCAGACTGTCGTCCACCAGATCACCTGCTGCCAACGTGAGGCGAAGCCTGTCAACCGTAATTCCCACCGGTTGAGTTGGCGCATCACCCGGTGAGTATAGATCTTCGGGATCGACCCCCAAATGACCTGCGACGGCGGCTACCCATCCTTCAGAAGGCGTCGCGTACCCGGATTCCACTTTCGTAAGCATGCTGATGCTCACGTGGGCGCGCATCGCCAATTGGACCTGTGTCAGGCCCTGCATCTTGCGGTATCGAGCGATCCGCCGCCCGAGATTGGCCGCTCCCGTCATGCCGGGAGACTATCACCGAACGTTGAAAGTCCATTGAAAGTTCCTGGCCAGATTCCTTCCTAACGTTGTGATCATGACGGCTGTGCAGTCCGAACCAAGGCAGCAGATCGACGGTGAGCGGGTCAGCTCCCGACCAGACGTGGCCTCTTGCTGCGTCGAGCGGGTGCGGGTGTGGTTCGGCGCGCATGTTGTGGCCGACTACGTGGCGGACCCAAAGGCTGCCGAGCGGTATGCAAGGGCGATGCGGCAGCGGTTCGCGGGTCTGCGTGTGACCTGCGAGCGTGCAGCGTCGTCAACGGTTGTGGCGAAGCCGTTGCCCAGTGAGCGGTTGTGGGAGCTGACTCCGTGAGCGAGTTCCGCGGCGGTGTAGAGGGCCCGCCTGGTCGGCCGTTGGCGCTGGGCTACATCCGTGAGGACCGATGGATGAGCGAGGAAGAACTTGCCCGCGCTACGTGCTTGCTGAGCGAGTTCGCCGACCGTGAAGGTTACGCGCTCGGGACCGTGTACATCGAGCGGGTCGAGCGGACCCCGGCCGCGTTCGAGGCGCTGATCGCGTCCGTGATCCGTGACGAGGCACGGGCCATCGTCGTGCCCGGGTTCGAGCATCTGCAGTTGATCGGGTCTGCGCGGGAACTGGCCGCGCACATGGCCAAAACGACCGGCGCCCGTGTCCTCAACGCCGACCCCGCACGCCACCGCGAGCGCAACACGGCGCCCGCTGCACCGGCCGCTGCGGGGAAGGTTGGGCCGACATCTCTCGGGTGTGAGTGGTGAGCGGCAGCGTTCCGCTGTCGTGCGTGCGGCGGTTCGTGCTGGATCGGGTCATTGACGTGTCCGGGGTCAGCGGGGTCGGGCTGATCGCCGAGGGCGTGGAGTGGTCGGACGGCACCGCATCGATGCGCTGGACCGGCGAACATCGGTCGATCACGTTGTGGCCGGGCGGCGTCCCGGTCCTGGAAGCGGTCCATGGCCACGGCGGCGCAACCAAGGTCGTCTACCTCGACCCCGCCGACGGCCCACGCCCCTGCCTGCCCACGCAACCGCTGCGGCCACCGCGCCGCAGATAGCCAGCACCACGCCATCCCCCGATCAGGCGGAGCGGGCCGTAGTCCGAAGCCCGCGCTCGCTCCGCAATTCCCAGCCCGGGGCCGTCCCGGTCGCCGTCTCGGCTCCCAGAACCTTCGAGACGGCGCCTCCACCCGGGCCAGCCCCTTCCACCCCCGCCGAGTTTGGGCGCGCAGGTGTGCGCTCAATTCCAGAGCAGCCAAATCGAGAGAATGGGAAAGAGCCTTGAAGCAATTCATCGTCAGAACTGCGTTGCTGCTAACCGTGCTACTCACAGCAGTCGGCACAAACCCCGGACCGGTAGCAGCAGTGAGCCCATCCCAGCCAGAACAGGCGTCCGCCAAGTGGCGTCCCGGTCGACTCTACGTCGAGCTGCAGAAGCACCGCTACGAGTGCGGGTCGGACATGCTGCCGCTCAAGTGTTGGGACTTCCAGGTGCGGGTTGTTCCTGCGGGTTGGTACAAGGGGAAGAACTTCTATCTCAAGTACAAGTACGAGCGGAACGACAAGGTCATCGACCGGGACAGCGACTCGTGCAAGCCATACACTGACGGCAACAACTGCACTCGGCGGTCGCAAGAATGGACGTACACCGTGCCCCCATCGAAGAACGAACAAATCTGCGTGAACACCTACGGCTACCAGTACGTACAGGAAACCCAGACCGTGTCCGATAGCGAAACACGATGCTTCTGGACCCAGTACAACCCGGCGCTGATCGGTGAGTGATACCGCCAAGTCGGACGCCCTGACGGCCTCCAGCATCGTCGCGATCGTCGCCGCTGCCACCTACGCCGGGTCACTCCCTGACGCGGTGAAGATCAGCGTGACCCGCTACATCAGCGAGCACCCGTCATACGAGCACTACGACGACCCCGTGGAACTCGGCAAGGTACTCGAAGAACTGTCACGACGGGTCGCCGAACTCGCCGACTAGGCACCTACGGCGGCAAACCCAAAGACCCCCGGACAGCCACGCTGGCCGGGGGCTCTGCTATGTCCCGTGGCCGGCTGAACTCCAAACTGCTTCCCCAAAAGGCCCGGCGCTCCAAGGTAGGGGCGTGTCGCCGGCGCTCGGCGGGAAGTGTGGGACACACCGGCCGAAACGTCACAGGACGAGCAGGGCGATGACGATCACTACGAGGACGAGCGCGGCGATGGCAATCGTTCGGGTGGTCATGGCGGGTGACTCTCCTTCGGTTGGTGGCTGGCAGTTCCGGTACCCACCTGACGGAGCCACATACGTATTGACCGGCGATTCAGTCCTCGCCCCTGCTCTCCCGGTCCTGCAGCCCGATGGCGGCGCGCAGCCTCCTGGTCCTGGGCGCGCGAGGCGAAGTTGTCGAACCAGCCACGGCCCGGCGCTGGAACGATCCAACTGCGGAGGCACCGGTTCCGGTCAAGGAAACCCACCCAAACCGATAACATTCGCGCCATGTCCGACCTCACGCCGCCGGAGCTCTCCGTTGCCCCCGAGTCCCCCGACCGCAACCTCGCGCTGGAGCTGGTGAGGGTCACCGAAGCGGCGGCGATGGCCGCCGGCCGCTGGGTCGGGCGCGGCGACAAGAACGGCGCCGATGGCGTGGCCGTGAACGCGATGCGGGTGATGATCTCCAGCATCGGCATGAACGGCACCGTGGTGATCGGCGAGGGCGAGAAGGACAACGCCCCGATGCTCTACAACGGCGAGCAGGTCGGCGACGGCACCGGCCCGGAGTGCGACGTCGCGGTCGACCCGATCGACGGCACCACGCTCACCGCGAAGGGGATGACCAACGCGATCAGCGTGCTGGCGGTGTCGCCGCGGGGCTCAATGTACGACCCGTCCGCGGTGTTCTACATGGAGAAGCTCGCCACCGGCCCGGAGGCGGCCGCCGTGGTCGACATCCGCAACCCGGTCGCGGAGAACATCCACCAGGTCGCCAAGGCGAAGGGCTCCCAGCCCGAGGACGTCACCGTCGTACTCCTGGACCGGCCGCGGCACGCCAAGCTGGTCGACGAGATCCGGGCGACCGGCGCCCGGATCAAGTTCATCACCGACGGCGACGTCGCCGGTGCGATCATGGCCGCCCGGCCGGACACCGGCATCGACCTGCTGCTCGGCATCGGCGGTACGCCGGAAGGCATCATCACCGCCTGCGCGATGAAGGCGATGGGCGGGGTGATCCAGGGTCGGCTCTGGCCGATCGACGACGACGAGCGGCAGCGGGCGCTGGACGCCGGCCACAACCTCGACCCCGACCACGTGCTGATGACCGACGACCTGGTCACCGGCGACGACTGCTTCTTCGTCGCCACCGGCATCACCGACGGCGAGCTGATGAAGGGGGTGCGCTACCGCGGCAGCGGCGCCACCACCCACTCGCTGGTGATGCGCTCACGCAGCGGCACCATCCGCAACATCATCTCCGAGCACCAGCTGCAGAAGCTGCGCGCCTACTCCGCGATCGACTTCGACCGCGGCGCGCACGAGTAAATGGGGATAGTCCAGAACGTTTGACATCACGTTCGGCCGAAAATTGATGTCAAACGTTCTGGACTATCCGTCGACCGACGCGGCAGGCCGGGCGTTCGCGGACGGGCGGGAGTAGCTCAGCCGGCGGGGAGTGCCGTCAGGGCCGATGCGGCCCCGGCGGCGGCACGGTGCCGGCCGAGAGTGGCCACGATCTTCTCCAGCACGGCCGGGTCGATCACCATCCCGCAGTGCGAGGCGCGGACCTCGATCGCGTCGCCGTCCGCCTCGTAGCAGGAGTGCGGGTCGACGATGCCGTCGCGCAGCGACCAGAACGCGGTGAACTCCACGTCGTCCGGCACCGGCGAGCGGAGCTCGTCGAAGCTCTGCTGGGCGCAGGCTCCGGTGACGCACTCGCGCGACATCACACCGGGCACGCCGGCCTTGCTGAGCTGCATCAGCACCAGCAGGCTGGCCGCGAGCAGCGGGTGGTGGGCACCCGGCGCGGAGATCGGGCTGCCGAGCGAGATCACGCCGGACACCAGGTCCGGGCGGCGTACCGCCAGGCCGCGGCCGAGCAGGCCGCCCAGGCTGTGACCGACGATCCGGACCCGGCTGCCGCGCCGGTCGGCAATCGTCTCCAGCCGCCGCTCCAGGCGGGCGGCGTTGGCCATCACGCATGAGATGTTGGCCGGGATGTGAGCACGGTAGGTGCGGTAGCCCGCCGTCCGCAGCCGCTTGCCGAGCAGGCCGAGCGTGTAGTCGCCGGCCATGAACCCCGGAACCATCAGCACCGGCTCGCCGCCCTCGGGCTGCGGCACCGCCGTGTCGTCGACAACCCGGTGTCCAACGCGCTGCCCGACCTGGTGGGCGACGTAGCGGCCGAACTCGGGACCCACGCGCAGCTCTCGGCGCAGGGCGCTGGCCCGTGGCGGCGCGTAGCCGGGCGGGCACAGGTATGACGGCGTCGGTGTGTTCACACTCACAAAAGTAGGCCTTTCCACCGACAGAAGTCATCAAACCGTCAACCAGGCAAGGCAAATCGTGATCTTCGGTGCTTGACTGGAACGCATGACTTTCCAGGCCGCGAGCCGTCCCGAGGTCGCCCAGTCGGCCGAGATCAGCGCCCCACTCGCCAACGGAATCGAGCTCTGCTACCAGACCTTCGGCGAGCCCACCGACGACCCGCTGCTGCTGGTGATGGGCCTGGGCGGACCGATGACCTGGTGGGACGCCGACCTGTGCCGGCTACTGGCGAGCCGCGGGTTCTTCGTCATCCGCTACGACAACCGCGACACCGGCCGCGCCTCCCGGCTGCGGGACCGGGTGAACCGCCGGATGCTGGTCCGGGCGTACGCCGGACGGCCGGTCGCCGTGCCGTACTCGCTCACGGACCTGGCCGACGACGCCGTCGGCCTGCTGGACCACCTCGGCATCGCGCGGGCCCACGTCGTCGGCGTCTCGATGGGTGGCATGATCGCGCAGACCGTGGCGATCGAGCACGCCGACCGGGTCGCCTCGCTGACCTCGATCATGTCCACCACCGGCCGCCGTACCGTCGGCTGGGCGCACCCCAAGCTGATCCCGAACCTGCTCGCCCACGGCTCGGACACCGCCGAGGGGTACGTCGCCGACGCGCAGGTGGTCTGGGGCCGGATCGGCTCGCCGGGCTACCCCGAGTCACCCCAGGTTCTGCGCGACCGGGCGCTGGAGACCTGGGAGCGCGGCCAGGGCGGCAGGGACCGGGCCGGCGTGGTCCGGCAGATGCTCGCGGTCCTGACCCAGCCGGACCGCACCTCGGCGCTCGGGCGGCTGCGGATGCCGGTCACGGTGATCCACGGCCTGGACGACCCGCTGGTCAACGTCTCAGGCGGCAGAGCCACCGCGCGCGCCGTACCCGGAGCCGGGCTGCTGCTCGTCCCGGGCATGGGCCACGACCTGCCCGCTGCCCTGTGGGAGCTCTTCGCCGAGACGATCCGGCGCACGGCCGACCGTGCCGGCCGCGATTCTTAAAGTCGCTGGCCGACACGGGGCGCTCGATGCTTGAACGGTAGACAAACTCCTGCCCGAAGGACTAGACCGGAGTACGACGTGTCGGCCGTCACAGGTGGCCTGGCTGGGGAGACACGTCCTCCGACTACGAAGGGGAGGAACGGATGAACCAACCCTCGCAACGTGCGCCACGGGGCGCAGGCCGGCGCAGGGCACTGGTGGCGGGGACCGCGCTGGTCACCGCCGCCGGTCTACTTTCCGCTTGCGGAGGTGACGGCAAGCCGACCCTCCACTGGTACGTCAACCCCGACGGGGTCGACACCTTCGAGACGTACGCGAAGGAGTGCAGCACCGACGACTACGACATCTCGGTCGAGCTGCTGCCGTCGGGTGCCACCGACCAGCGAGTGCAGCTCGCCCGCCGGCTCGCCGCGGAAGACTCCTCCACCGACCTCATGAACCTGGACCCCGTGTTCGTCGCGGAGTTCGCCAACGCGGAGTGGCTGGCCGAGATCCCCGGCGACCTCGCGACCGAGATCACTAACAGCGCCGATGGTGAGGGCGACTACCTCGCCGGCGCCGCCGACACGGTGATCTGGGAGGACAAGGCCTTCGCGATCCCCCTCTGGGCCAACACCCAGGTGCTCTGGTACCGCAAGTCGCTGGCAGATGCTGCCGGGCTGGACATGACCCAACCGGTGACCTGGGAACAGGTGATCCAGGCCGCGGCCGACAACAACGGCAGCGTCGGCGTCCAGGCCAACAAGTACGAGGCGTACATGGTGCTGATCAACGCTCTCGTGCAGGGGGCGGGCGGCGACATCGTCTCCGACACCGAGGCCGGCCGCGACACAAAGGTCGACATCGACTCCGAGGCCGGGAGGGAAGCTGCCGCGATCATCAAGATGCTCGCCGACTCCCAGGCCGCCCAGTCCGATCTCTCGGTGTCGAACGAGGGCACCAGCCTGGGTCGGATGTTCCTGAAGGATGCCAATGCCCCGCAGGGCGCCGGCGAGTTCATGCTGAACTGGACGTTCGTCTACAAGTTCTACCAGGGACAGATCGACGCGCCCGACGGCATCACCCAGGAGCTGTTCGACGACCTCGGCTACGCGCGCTACCCGGCGACGGTCGAGGGCGAGGCATCCAAGCCGCCGATCGGTGGCATCGACATCGGGGTCGGCGCCTACTCGGCCAACCCGGAGTTCGCGATGGAGGCCGCGCAGTGCATCACCTCGACGCAGGCGCAGGTCGACCTCGCGCTGAACAACGGGCTGATGCCGTCGACCAACTCGGCGTACGACGAGGTCGCCGCCAGCGGTGACTTCCCTGAGGACCTCATCGAGCTCTACCGCACCAGCGTCGACGAGGGCGGCCCGCGGCCGAAGAGTGCCTTCTACGCGCTGATCTCCAGCGCGATCCAGGCCCGCTGGCACTCGCCCACCTCGGTGGACCCGGGATCCACGCCGAAGGACTCGGCTGACTATCTGCAAGACGTGCTCGAAGGAAAGGCGCTGCTGTGACGACGTTGACGGCGCCGGCACCGACCGGCAACAAGCCAGTGATCAGCGACCGGTCCCGGGCCGAGAACCGGCTCGGGCAGAAGCTGATCGCCCCGGCGATCGTCCTGATGCTGCTCGTCACGGCGTTCCCGATGCTGCGGGCGATCTACCTGTCCGTGTTCGACTACTCGCTGACGGCACCCGACGATCGCGAGTTCGTCGGACTGTCCAACTACCTGACGGCACTGACCGACCCGCTGTTCTGGCAGACGACTGGGATCACCGTCCTCTACATGGTGGTCACGGTGGCGGTGGAGCTGGTGATCGGCTTCATCTTCGCGATGGTGATGCACCGGGTGATCTTCGCCCGTGGCGTGATCCGGACGTCGATCCTGATCCCCTACGGCATCGTCACCGTCGTCTCGGGTTTCGCCTGGCAGTTCGCGTTCACCTCCACCAACGGATTCGTGAACGGGTGGCTTCCTGGCATCAGTGCCGACTTCAACTGGTTCGGCGAGACCAACTCGGCAGTGATCGCGATCATGGTCTCCGAGATCTGGAAGACCACGCCGTTCATGTCGCTGCTGCTGCTGGCCGGACTGGCCCAGATCTCCGAGGACATGCTCGAGGCGGCCCAGGTCGACGGCGCCACCTGGTGGCAGCGGCTGTGGAAGGTGATCATCCCCAACATGCGGGCGGCGATCATGGTCGCGGTGCTGTTCCGGGCCCTGGACGCCTACCGCATCTTCGACAACATCTTCGTGATGACCAACGGCGCTCAGAAGACGGAGTCGATCAGCTTCCTCACCTACAGACAGACCATCGAACAGTTCCAGCTCGGCATGGGCTCGGCGCTCTCGGTGCTGCTGTTCCTGTCGGTGCTGCTGGTCGCGTTCCTGATCGTCAGGCTGTTCCGCGTCGATCTGGCCGCCGCGCGGCAGGAAGGGTGAGGTAGATGAAGAAGCTCGGAGTACCCATCGGAGTACTGGTCATCCTCGTCTGGTGCCTGCTGCCCGTCGTCTGGATCATCTCGCTGTCCTTCAAGTCCGAGGAGTCGGTCACCGCAGGCAACCCCGGGTTCCTCCCGTCCGACGGGACGAATGCCGGGTGGGACAACTACAACAAGGTCCTCACCGACGATCTGTATGACTTCTTCCCCCGCGCCATCATCAACTCCATCGGCATC
This sequence comes from Nocardioides speluncae, assembly GCF_003121585.1. Lineage (GTDB taxonomy): Bacteria > Actinomycetota > Actinomycetes > Propionibacteriales > Nocardioidaceae > Nocardioides > Nocardioides speluncae. The sequence continues at coordinate 332,301 of NZ_QEOO01000037.1, read as the reverse complement.
AGCCTGATCGCGACCACGCTGAGCGTGATCGTGGCGACGCTGGCGGCGTACGCGATCGCGCGGCTGGAGTTCAAGGGCAAGAAGCTGGTGCTGACGATGTCGCTGGCCATCGCGATGTTCCCGGTGGTGTCGCTGATCGGACCGCTGTTCGACATGTGGCGCACGTTCGGGATCTACGACACCTGGCTGGGCCTGATCATCCCGTACATGTCGTTCACGCTTCCGCTGGCGATCTGGACACTCTCGGCGTTCTTCCGGGAGATCCCGTGGGAGATGGAGCAGGCGGCCCAGGTCGACGGCGCGACGTCGTGGCAGGCGTTCCGCAAGGTGATCGTGCCGCTGGCCGCGCCCGGGGTGTTCACGGCGGCGATCCTGACGTTCTTCTTCGCGTGGAACGACTTCGTGTTCGGGATCTCGCTGACTTCGACCGAGTCCGCGAGACCGATCCCGGCATCACTAGCGTTCTTCGTGGGTGCGGATCCGTTCAACCGGCCGGCATCGTTGCTCGCGGCGGCTGCCGTGATCTCCACGATTCCGATCATCATCATCGTCCTGCTGTTCCAGCGAAAGATCGTCGCCGGCCTGACCTCCGGCGCAGTGAAGGGTTGATCCGACATGGCTGCCATCACCATGCAAAACATCGTCAAGAAGTACGGCGACGGGTTCCCGGCCGTCAATGACGTCAGCATCGACGTCGCGGACGGGGAGTTCATGATCCTCGTCGGGCCGTCCGGATGCGGGAAGTCGACCCTGCTGCGGATGATCGTGGGTCTGGAGGACATCACCTCCGGCGACATGGTCATCGGCGAGCGCAAGGTCAACGACCTGGCTCCGCGCGACCGCAACCTCGCGATGGTGTTCCAGAACTACGCGCTCTACCCGCACCTGACGGTCTACGAGAACATCGCCTTCCCGCTCCGGCTCGCCGGAGCGTCGCAGGCGGAGGTGGACCAGAAGGTGCGCGAGGCGTCGAAGACGCTGGAGCTCGACGAGCACCTCGAGCGCAAACCCGGCAACCTGTCGGGCGGCCAGCGGCAGCGGGTCGCGATGGGTCGGGCGATCGTGCGCGACGCCGACGCGTTCCTGTTCGACGAGCCGCTGTCCAACCTCGACGCGAAGCTGCGTGGCCAGATGCGGACCGAGATCGCGCGGCTGCAGAAGCGGCTCGGCATCACGACGGTCTACGTCACCCACGACCAGACCGAGGCGATGACCCTGGGCGACCGGGTCGCCGTACTCAAGCGCGGCATCCTCCAGCAGCTCGCGACTCCACGCGAGCTCTACGAGAACCCGCTCAACCTGTTCGTCGCCGGCTTCATCGGCTCCCCGCCGATGAACTTCCTACCAGCCAAGGTCAGCGGCAACACCGTCGAGCTGCCGTTCGGCAACGTCACCATCCCCGCCGACAAGGCCAGCGCCGCCCAAGGCAAGGACCTGCTCATCGCAGGCATCCGGCCCGAGCACTTCGAGGACGCCTCGGTCCTGGACGCATCCGCCAAGACCAGCGGCTCGACGTTCCGGGCCACGGTGGACGTGGTCGAGTGGCTCGGCAACGAGGCTTACGCCTACGTCCCATACGAAGCGCACACCGACGTGGAGGCGCAGCTGAATCAGCTCGAGAAGGAGCTGGAGGGCGAGTCGCTGCGTACCCAGCTGGTGGTCTCGCTCGACGGCGCCAGCCGGATCAAGGAGGGTGACGAGGCCGAGATCTGGGTGAACTCGGCGAAGATCCACCTCTTCGACCCGGAGTCCGGCGAGAACCTCACCGCGGATCGCTCCGCGGCCGGGACCATCCCGCCCGACATGGACGCGGCGGCTCCGGCCGAGGCAGAGGGCGAGGCAGACGCAGGGGACGCGACGGATCTGACGAAGTAGGCGTTCAGGGGAAGTTCACGACCTGCTCGCTGACCGCAGCAGTCGGGTGCGCAAGGCTCACGGCCATGCGTACCCGACTGCTGGCGTTCGGCGCAGTTTCCTTGTTGCTGACCTCGATCGGTACGGCGTCCGCCGCCGCTCCTGACGGGGTCTACACCGCGACGGTCGAGACGCCGGCCAACTTCGACGACGAGGCCGGCGGCTACGCCAACGCCGACGACCCGGCGATCTACGTCGCCGATCGCCCGGCCCGCTCGGTGGTGCTCGGCACCCTCAAGAACGGCGGCCTGGACGCCTTCGACCTCGCCGGCCGCCGGATCCAGCACGTGGACGTGCCGCCCGCTCCCGGGGACGACCTCGAGGAGGGGCGGTTCAACAACGTCGACATCCTCACCGGCACCGGCTTCGGGGACCTCGCCGTGGTCACCGACCGCGGCCGAGACCGGCTGCGCAGCTACCGGATCGACCCGCGCGGTGCCGCTGCCGGCGACCGGGTGCTCACCGAGCTCACCTCACCGCGCGCGACTCGACTATTCAGCGCCACCGAACCGGAGGTCGAGGAGCAGCGGACCGGCTACGGGCTCGCGCTGCGCGAGCACCACCGTACGCCGTTGTCAGCCGGCGCAGCACCTCGACCGTCGGCCTGTTCCGGCTGCGCAAGGAGGCGGGCGGGGTCGGCTACCGGCGTACCGACGCCCTGGTGCTGCACGAGACGTTCCGGCTCTCCGACGGTACGTCGTGGACGCCGTGCGGCGAGCCCGGCGAGGGCCCGCAGGTGGAGGGCATGGTGGTCGACCCGCAGCACGACGTGCTGTACGCCGCGCAGGAGGACGTCGGCGTCTGGCGGATCCCGCTGCAGCGCGAGGCGTTCGGGCGGCCGGTGCTGATCGACCGGGTGCGCGAGTTCGGCCGGGACGCGACGTACGACCCGGAGACCGAGGAGTGCACGGTCTCCGCGATCCCGCACCCTGACAGCGGCACCCACCTGTCGGCCGACGCGGAGGGGCTGACCAGCGTCCGTCACCGGAACCGCTCGGTGACGCTGATCGTGTCCAGCCAGGGCGACAACAGGTTCGTGGAGTACACCCTGCGCGGGCGCTATCTGCGGACCTTCACGGTCGCGGCTGGCGCGGTGGACTCGGTCGAGCACAGCGACGGCACGGCAGTCACCACCGCGCCACTCGGGCCGCGCTTCCCGACCGGCCTGCTGGTGGTCCACGACGGCGAGAACACGCCCGCGGAGACCGCGGACGGCGAGGTCCGCGAGAACACCAACTTCAAGCTCGTGCCCTGGTCCTCCTAGCCTCCCGGGTCCGGCCTGGCAGGCTTGCGCCCGTGAACGGCTTCGTGAACGGACCCCCGAGGGCACACCACTACGAGTTCGCACATCGCGCCGTCCCGGCCGTGCTGATGGACCCGGCGGTCGACCTGACGCGGTACATCCGCAAGATCGGTCGTCTCCAGCGTGCCCTGACCGCGACCTGGAACGCCGTCGGGGCGGGACAGCCGCGCGACGAGCGGGTGGAGCGGACGGGTCTCACGGTCGGGCCTCGAGCGGTCGGTGGCGTTGACGCCCTGCTGATCACGCTCCCGCCCGCCCAGCGTCCGGCGGAGGCGCACTTCGCGCTCGTCCTGCCGCTCGAGCGATCGGCGTCGCGGCGCTACCTCACTCTCGACGTCGGATGGGACGCCGTACAGCAGCGCCCGCACACCGTGCTCGGCGAGTGGACGGCAGGCGGCCAGCGCAGCCTCGGGAACGGGCCGCCCCCGGAGGCCGGCCTCTTCGTCGACGCCGCCGCCGCCCTCACTGCCAGCTAGGGCGGATCAGTGGCCGAGGTGCTTGCGGAACTGATCCTTGAGGTCGCCCCGCGGGCGCTTGCGGCGGACGTTCACCCCGCCCCAGAAGGCGACGCCCTTGATCCGCAGGGTGGGTGAGTCCGGGCCGAGCTCCTCTTCCCCGCTACGCGGGCCGTCGAAGCCGCCCATGATCCCGATCCCGTCCATGACCAGGTGCACCGTCGGCGGGACGATGATCTCGGCGCCGCCCATGATCGCGTTGACCGTGATCGTGACCTCCTTGGCGGCGAAGCTCGCCTGCCGGAGGTCGAGGTTGGCGCCGCCCATCAGGGCCAGCACGTAGTAGTCGGCCGGCACCGTCCACGGGCCGCGCTTGTCGACGCCGCTCATGATCGCGATCGCGCGGTCCTTCTGGGCGCCGCCGGTGACCTTCGGCGCCGGCATCGCCGGCGTGGCCGCCGGGGCCGGGATCAGTGTCTGCGGCTGCTGCGGGAGGTCGGCCAGGATCGGCACCAGGTCGGCGTACACCTTGGCCGAGTACGTCGCCTCGAGCCGCTCGTCGAGCTCCTCGAAGTCGAGCCGTCCCTCCCCCGCCGCGTCGCGGAGCACGTCGGCCACCTTGTGCCGGTCGGCGTCGGAGATCCGCAGCTGCTGGGGGTCGGGCTGGTCCATGCGGACAGCGTATTGCGTGGGCCGAAGGCGGGTCAGCGGCGACGCTTCTTCTTCTTTGACTTCGACGACGAGTCGTTCTCCCACTCGTAGCCGGCAGTGCCCTTCTCACAGAAGCTGTCGTCCACCGTGGCGTCGGTCGCGTCGTGCTCGCAGTGCCGCGACGAGGAGCAGCCAGTGACAGCGAAGCCGCTGGTGACGACGGCGACGGAGGCGACGATGAGGCCGAGCTTGCGCATGGTGGAGCCTTTCGGGTGGACGTTCGGATGGTCGGGCCGCGAGCCTTATGCCCGCCGGCCGGTCACCCAAACCCGAAGGTTTTGCTTTCGCTAATTGCACGCCCGAGGTGGGTCAGGCCGGCACAGGCAGCCGAAGGCAGAGGCAGTCCCGATCGGTCCCATGCTGGTTCGCCACCGAGTGCGGGGCGAGGATCACCGGCGGCGTCAGCTCCTCCGCATGACCGCGCTGCGAGGCGAACCGTGCCACCACGTTGTGGAACCGGAACCGCCCGGAGGTGGTCTCCTCGATCAGGCGTGCGGCGACCAGCTCGTCGAGCAGCCGTCGGGCACGCGGCAGCGAGGTGTCGGCGGCCGCGGCGGCCAGATGCAGGCAGATGGACGGGCCGTCGTGCAGCCCGAGCCTGCCGAACAGCCGGGCGGCGCTCGGGCTGAGCTGGCGGTGAGCGGACCGCAGCGCCTCCCCGACCGACCGGGGGTCGCCGTCCAGCAGCACGTTGTCGCCGTCGTCGTGCGCCTCGCGCAGGAACGAGTCGATGGTCTGGCTGGGCCGGCCGAGCAGCTTGGTGGCGGCGTGCCGGATGGTGAGCGGCCAGCCGCCGCACCAGCGCACCAGCGCGTCGGCGTCGGGGTCGCGCAGGCGGTCGGCGCCCAAGATCTGCTCGAGCAGCTGCCGCGACCGGGCGTCGTCGAGCGGGCCGAGCAGCAGCTCGTGCACCCGGTGGTGGGTCGCGAGCGTGATCAGCCGGCGGCGGCTGGTCACCACCAGGCAGTTGCCGTCGCCCGGAGGCACCAGGGCCAGGACCTGGTCGACCGAGCCGGCGTTGTCGGCCACGATCAGCAGCCGGCGGTTACGGACGGAGGTGCGGTACGCCGCGACCCGGTCCGCGGGCGCTGCGGTGGCCAGCTCTGGTGCGCCCAGAGCGGTGAGCGCTGCGGCGACGGCGTCCTCTGGGGACGGCGTCGTGGTCGGGTCGTCGCCGTGCAGGTCGAGGAAGACCTGGCCGTCGCGGTGCCGGTCGGCGACGCCGTGCGCCCACTGCAGCACCAGGGCGGTCTTGCCGAGCCCGCCGGTGCCGGAGACCACCACCAGCTTCGGCTCGCCGTCGTCGCGGTCGACGGCCTCGGCCAGCCGGTGCAGCTCGTCCTCGCGGCCGACGAACTGGCCGACACCCGCGGGCAGCTGGGCGGGGACGCGCTCGGGAGTCGGGACCGACCGCGGCGCCGGAACGACCGGAGCCGCCGGAGCCGCCGATGGGACGGCGGCCGGCGGCTCCTGGGCAGGGACCTGGGCTAGGGCGCTCGCGGGCGGCGTGCCCGGTTGCCTGCGCTCGTCCCGCAGGCCCTCTCCTCTCAGGATGGCGGCATGCAGGTTGCGCAGGTCCGCGCACGGGTCGCTGCCCAGCTCGTCGACCAGTCGCTCACGGAGCTCCTGGTAGACCAGCAGGGCGTCGGCCTGGCGGTTGCTGCGGTAGAGGGCGGTCATGTGCAGGCCGGCGAGTCGCTCGCGCAGCGGATGCTCGGCCGAGGAGGCGGCCAGAGGCGCGATCACGCCGGCGTGGTTGCCGAGCTCGAGCTCGGCCTCGCAGTGGGCCTCCAGCAGGCCGACCCGCTGCTCCCCAAGGCGGGCCCGGTCCGCCGCCAGCCCGGGCGCGGTGGCACCGTCCAGCGGCTCACCCCGCCACTGGTCGAGGGCGGCGCCGTACAGCTCGGCGCGCTCGGCAGTGGTGGGTGCGCTCGCCGCCGCGGCCGCCAGCTCGTCGCAGGTGTCGACGTCGCGAGCCAGCTGGGTGCGGTCCAGGAGGTAGCCCGGATAGCGGGTCACCAGCATGCTGCCGACCTTGCGGCGTAGCGACGAGACCAGGCCCTGAATCCGGGACCGGGGCGCCGCGGGCAGCGCATCGCCCCACATCTGGTCGATCAGCCGGTCCGTGGACGTCGGGCTCCCTGGTGTCAGCGCCAGCAGGACCAGCAGGTTGCGCTCGAGCGGCGACAGCGCAACCTCCGCGCCGTCGACCAGTGCCTCGACCGGTCCGAGCAGTGCCACGTGGAGCGCGGCCGTGCTCGAGGTGCCCGCTGCGGGTCGGCGGGCCATCGTTCGTGACTGAGCCTGTAGGCCCATGTTCCCTCCCGAGGATTTCGTATGAAGGTGTAAAGCATCCCGAGACGGTGAGTCGATCAATGGTGCGTTCTAGGACGGCCTGCCGCAATGGGAAGAAAGTGGTCACAACTGGCCAATTGCATCTGGTCCCCCGGCGGTGCTATGGCGTCCGCAGCGGATCTGTACTCGGTTTGTAGCGCGTCCCGGCACTCTCGACGACATGGTCATCGACCCCGATCCGAGCAGCGCCAGCCGCTCGCAGGCGCACGCGCTGCATGCGCGCGACCTGACCTGCCAGACCCTCGGCATCGCCCTGACCGACGTCGCGCCCGGCTGGGCCAGCGTCGAGATGCGGGTGACCAAGTCGATGATGAACGGGCACGGCAAGACGCACGGCGGCTACCTCTTCCTGCTCGCCGACGCCGCCTTCGCCTACGCGTGCAACACCTACGGACCGGTCGCCGTCGCGCAGAGCGCCCAGGTGGCCTTCCTCCGGCCTGCCGAGGTGGGCGACGTCCTGGTCGCCGAGGCCGAGGAGCGGTCCCGGATCGGCCTGCACGGCATCTACGACGCCACCGTCCGCCGCCCCTCCGACGACGTCGTGGTCGCGGAGTTCCGCGGCCACAGCGTGATCCTGCCCGGCCGCCGTACGCCCTGACTTGGGTGGTCGAGCAGGTCTCGATACGGTCGCTGCGCGACCTACTCGACCACCGTGTGGCGGTGCCGATCCAGCACCACGTCGACCAGCTCGTCGGCCGAGCCGAGGTAGTCGGCGGGGTCGAGGAGGGCGGTGACCTGCTCCGGAGCTAGTACGCCGGCCAGCTCGGGGGCCGCCGTCAGCAGCTCGCCGAAGCTCGCCTCTCGCGCTGCGGCATCCCGTGAGATCCGGGCCAGCAGCGCCTTGGCCGGCGCCTTGCCGAGGGACGGGGCGAGAGCGACGTTGAGGCGCTCGGAGACGATGGTGCCGCCGCTGAGGGCGAGGTTGGCGGCGAGCGCGTCGGGGTGCACGACGAGGCCCTCGACCAGCTCGGCCGCGGTCGCGGCGGCGCCGGCGGCGAGCCGGAGGCCCTCGCGCAGCGGCTGCCACTCCGACTGCCAGCCGCCGGGTGAGCGCTCATCCTCGGCCAGCAGGGCGGCGCCGAGCATCATCGTGTACGCCGGTGCCTGGCGGGCCGCGGCGACCACCAGGGTGGCCAGCACCGGGTTCTGCTTCTGCGGCATCGCCGACGAGACGCCGCTGCGCTCGCCGGCCGGCTCGGTCAGCTCGCCGACCTCGGTGCGGGTGGCGCCGAGGACGTCGGTCGCGATCTTGCCGAGGGCGCCGGTGACCAGGGTGACCGTCCAGCCGACGTCGACCAGCGGGGTGCGATGGGTGTGCCACGGGACGCCGGGGTCGCGCAGCCCGAGCTCACGAGCTACCTCCGCCATCAGCGCGGGCCCATGGCCAGCGGTGTCGACACCGGCGAGGCCGGCGTACTCGACGTACGCCGCGAGCGTGCCCGCCGCTCCCCCGAGCGACACCGGCAGCGACTCCCGGACGGTCCGCAGCCGGTCCTGGGCGTCCATCACCAGCGACAGCCAGCCGGCGGCCTTGAGCCCGAAGGTCGTGGGTACGGCGTGCTGGGTCAGCGTGCGCGCGGCCATCGGCGTACCGCGGTGCTCATCGGCCAGGCGAGCCAGCGCGTCACAGACCCGGCCGAGGTCCGCGTCGACCGCCGCCAGCGCACGGGAGGCGAGCAGCATGGCGGCGGAGTCGAAGACGTCCTGGCTGGTGCTGCCGCGGTGGACGTACTCGGCGGCCTCCGGGTCGGCCGCGGCCACGATCGCGGTGACCTCGCGGACGAACTCCACGACCGGGTTGGCCGAGCCGCGCGAGCGAACCGCCAGCCCGGCGACGTCGACGAAACTGTGTTTGATTGCATCCGCGATCGCTGACGCCGCCGACTCCGGGACCACCCCGAGCCGAGCCTGGGCGCGCGCCAGCGCCACCTCGATCTCGACCATCGCGGCGACCCACGCCTCGTCCGACAGCTCGGCGGCCACCGGCACCCCGGCCCACACCGCGCTCAGCAGTCCGGTTTCCTCGCTCATGCCTGTGCTCCTTCAGTGGTCCGGACCAGCGAGAGGGCGGCGCGGGCGATGGCGTCGGCGTCGCCGAGGATCACCGAGTCGACGCCGGGGCGAACGCCGGCCGCGGTCCCCCAGTGCACCGGCTCGGTCGGGACGCCGAAGGCGAAGCGCCGCGGGTGCGCGCGGCCGGCTGCGTCGAGCAGCCGGTAGGGCTTCGGGGTCACGGCCAGCCCGCCGGTCCGGTAGTCGTCGTCCGGGTCGCTGATCCGGTACGTCGTGCACTCGCCGCGGGCGAGCAGGCCGGAGACCAGCGGGTCGGTGGTGCACCGGATGTCGACGTCGTGCAGCCGCGCGTCGACCAGCGCGGTCACCAGCACCTCGTCCCCCGGCACGTCCGACGACACCAGCCAGCCCGCGCCACCCGGCGCCGCCGCGACCCGCATACCGGGACCACAGATCCGCAGCACGCCCGCCTCCATCAGCGCCACCATCTCCTCGACCCGGCTCGGCGGCGGCCCGATCGATAGGTAGGCGTTCAGCGGGGTGTACCAGCCCTCCAGCTCGTCGCGGTACGACGACCCCGCGAGGCCGCCGTGGTCGACGACCAGGCGGACCTCGTTGCGGATGTCGCGCATCACGTCCAGCGCGGCCTTGAGCGGGCCGCGGACATTGCCCTGCCGGGCCTCGTCGAGGTCGTGGCGCAGGTGGTCGAGCAGCCACGCCTGATAGTCGGCCGGTCCGCTGAACCGCCGCGTGCCCGCCGGCCGCGCGATCCGCTCCCAGTCCCAGCGGTCCTCCGCGGCGATCCCGAAGCGGGTCAGCAGCGCATCCTCGTCCGCCACGTCCGGCAGCCCGACGTACTCCCCGAGGAAGTCGGTGGCCGTCGTGAGGCCGGACCGCCGCACGAGCAGCGCGTGGTGGTAGACCGCGCGCACCTCCCGGTCGACCAGCGGCCAGACGTCGGCGACGAACCGCACCACACCAGCCCCATCTTCTTTGGCGGCCTCGGCCCGCGCCCGCAGCTCCTTGATCACCTCGGCGGTGAGGAACAGCGGCTGGTGCCGGCCGTTCACGCCCTTCTGGTTGGCGCCGCGCGAGTGGTACGGGACGCCGCGGCGCGACCCGGCGACCAGCAGCGGCTCGAGCCCGGACGGCTCGTACCGCAGGGCGCCGCCCTCGTCACGGACGAAACGGCCGTCGCGCCCCACGGTCAGCAGCGCCTGGTAGTCGAAGTAGTTCAGCCCGAGCCCGCGCAGCCCGACCGGCATACCCGGGCGGATCCGGTCCAGACGGGCCTCGGCCGGGTTGCCGGTCGGCACGTAGACCAGGTCGTGCCGGCGGGCGTGCTCGGTGTACGCCGTCTCGTCGGCGCACGCGCGCTGGTCGAGGTGACCGAGGGCGAGGACGACCGCGTCCAGGCCGCCGAGCGCCGTCCCGTCCGCCAGTGCGACCCGCTGACGACCGCTCGACTCGTCGGCGAGGCCGACCGCGGCGGTGGCGTGCCGGCGTACCACGACCAGGTCCGGGACGAACCGCTCCAGCCGCCCGAGGACCCAGCGCAGGTAGTGGCCGTAGAACGCCCGGGTCGGGTAGCTGTCCGGGCCGAGCGCCTCGGCCTCGGCGTACACCCAGTCCGGGTACGGACCGAACGGCTCGGTCGGCACGAACAGCTTCGCCCACTCGAACAGGCTCGGCCCGGTCCGCACCGGCCCGTCGCAGCTGACGCTGTCGTCGGTGAACATCGTGACCTGCGAGGCCACGGTGTTCATCAGCAGCTCGCCCGGCTGGCTGGTCCGCCACACCCGGCCGCCCACCTCGAGATGCGGGTCGACCACGTGGACGACGATCCGCTGGTGGCCGGCGGCCGCGTTGCTGCACAGGCGCTCCAGCACCGACAGCCCACGCGGCCCCAGACCCACCACACAGACGGTGTGCACGCCGCCTACTGCGTACTCGTGAGCAACCCAGCGTGCCGGGTGCGCAGCTCGCGCTTGAGGACCTTGCCGGTCGGGCCGAGCGGGAAGTCCGCGGCGGTGCGCGCGATCACCACCGCCGCGAGCTCCGCGTGCCCGACGGCGGCCAGTTCCTTGTTGGCGCGCTCCAGGATCTCCGGTTCGGAGGCGTCGGCGTCGGCCTGCAGCTGTACGACGGCGACCGGGCGCAGCCCGTCACCGGCCGCCGACGGCACTCCGACCACCGAGCAGTCGCGCACCAGGTCCGCGCAGTCGGCGAGCAGCACCTCTTCCAAAGGCAGGCTGTAGACCGGTCCGTCGGCGGTGTCGATGACGTCGACGGTCCGGTCCAGGTGGTAGAACCGGCCCTCCGCGTCGCGACGCGCGACGTCGCCGGTCAGCCACCAGCCGGCGAGCCGGAAGGACTCGGTGAGCCGCTGGTTGTTCCAGTAGCCGGGCGTCAGCGAGGGCGTATTCACCGCGAGCAGCCCGACGGTGCCGTCCGGCAGCTCGTTGCCGTCGGGGTCCAGGACGGCCGCGGTGACCACCTCCAGCGGCTTGCCGACGCAGCGGTCGTCGCGCGGCGTTTCCGGCGAGGTGATCTGCCCGAAGTTGGCCATCCCCATCTCCGACGAGCCGAGGCCGTCGATGAACTGCGAGCCGGCGAGCGGCTCTTCCTCGGCTGCTTCGCGCGGCAGCAGCCACGGCTTGATCAGTCCGGCGGGCCGCTCGCCGAGGGTGACCAGCCGGCGGATGTGGCCGTAGTGGGCGGAGTCGCCGGTGTTGAACCAGGAGTGCACCTTCGCGGCGCCCGCGACCGGCAGCTCACCAGTCGCGAGCTCGACGAAGCTGCGCGGGAACGAGCACACCATCGTCGGCTGGAACGCCTCCATCACCGGCTCGACGACGGTACGGCGCCAGTCGGCCATGGTGACGATCGGCAGTCCGAGCAGGGTCGCGGTCAGGAAGTAGGACAGGCCGCCGGCGTGGGTGTGCGGCATCAGGCACATCAGCCGGTCGCCGGGCTGGGCCGGGAACCGGGTCATCCGCGGCTGCTTGCCGTCCCAGAACTGGCGGTGCGCGAGGATCGTCGACTTCGGGATCCCGGTGGTGCCGGAGGAGTGGATCAGCGCGACCATGTCGTCGGCGGCGTGCTGGTAGGGGTACGGCGTCGGCAGCTCGATCCCGCTGACGTCGCCCGCCCGCACCTCGGAGGTCAGGGCCACGAAGCGCGGCCGGCGCAGCTCGCCGCCGCGGTAGGCGGTGAGCAGCCGGGTTGTGTCGTCGGCGACCACGCCGACCACGCCGACGTGGTCGAGGTACTGGACCATGATGTCGGGCCGCATCGCGTCGTTGACCAGGGTCGGGATCGCCCCCAGCGCCGAGAGCGCGAGGAAGTGGATCACCGGCTCCAGGCCCTCGGCGATCACCACAGCCACCGGCTCGCCGGCCTGGACGCCGTTGGCGGCGTACCACTTGGCATAGCGGTCCCGCAGCCGGACCAGGTCCTCCAGGCTGTGGCCCTTGAGCACCACCTCACCGCGGTGGTCGAGGCTGTGGCTGAACGCGAACGGGACCGAGCGGTTCGGGTTGTGCGCGACCGCGTAGTCGAGGAAGTTGCCGGCGCCGAGGTTGGGCTCGGTCATGAACCGCTCGCGGACCGCGAGCGGAGCGAAGGTGGTGCCTGTCGTGCCTGTTGTGGCGGTGTCGCTCATCGCGATCTCCTTGCTTCTAGTGGTGTTGTTCGGTGACTTCGTCGGCAGCCCGCTGGCCGGAGCGGATCGCGCCCTCCATCAGCCCGAAGAACTCGAGGCTGGTCTCGGTGCCGGCCCAGTGGATGCGACCGGACGGGCCGGCGGGTGTTGCCAGGGTGGGGCCGAGGGCGAGCCAGTCACCGGGCCCGAACAGCGCGGCGTAGCAGCCGCGGCTGTAGTCCTGGTTGACCCAGTCGGTGAGGTGGAAGTCCAGCGGTGCCGGGAGCTCGGGGAAGACCCGGGACGCCTGGTCGACCGCGGCAGCGCGCTGCTCGTCGTACGACAGGGCGCCGTACGCGCGCGCCTCGCGGCCGGTGACGAAGCCGGTCAGCACGCCCGCGCCGCCCTCGGCCGGTGAGTCGTCGACCGTCGAGAGCAGCGGACCGCCGGCGTTGACCGACCAGCCGGACAGCCCGGCGTCGCGCCACAGTGGCTCCGGGTAGACCAGGTGCAGCTTGACCGCCGACCCGCGCCCGGTGGCCGCGGTGGCGCGTGGGGCCGGCCGCGGCGTGATCTCGATGCGGTCGGCCAGCGGCGGCGGTACGGCGATGATCACGGCGGCTGCGTCATACGACCCGGTCGCTATCGAGCTCGTCTCGTATGACGTCCGCACCAGCACCCCGGCGCCGGTGTCCTCGATCGCCACGACAGGCTCGCCGAGCCGGACTGAGCCCGGCTGGCGCGCTACCAGGTCGGCGGCGAGCTGCTCGCAGATCTGGTGCGCGCCACCGGCGACCCGGCTCTCCTGGGCACCGCCCGCGAACGCGTTGAGATAGCTGATCCCGCCGCCGGAGCGCAGGTAGAACGCGACGTGCAGCATCGACACGTCGGCCGGCGCGGCCGCCATCATCTCGCCGAGGAACAGCGGGAAGAACAGCCGTGCGTCGGGATGGGTGAGGTGCTCGGCGGCCCACTCGGCCGCTGTCAGCCGGTCCAGCCGCTCGGCGTCGGGCGTCAGCCACGGCGCGGCCGGGTCGACCTGGCGGGTCAGCTCGTCGAGCAGGTCGAACATCTCCCCCAGCGCCACCGCGTTCAGCGGCGGGAAGCGTCCGTCACGGGTCTGGTCGCCGTCACCGCCGAGCAGGAACCGGCTCGCGCCGTCCATGTCGGTCGGGGTGGTCTTCAGGCCGAGCTCGGCGAGCAGGTCGACCAGCCCGGTGTGCCGCTCGCCGAGGTACGCCGCGCCCGCGTCGACCCAGCGCTCGGGCGCGACCTCGATGCCATGGGTGCGGCCGCCGACCCGGTTCCGTGCCTCCATGACCATGACGTCGAAGCCGGCGTCGGCCAGCCGGGTGGCGGCGACCAGGCCCGAGAGGCCCGCGCCGACGACGACCACGGTCACGGTGCGACCTCGATCAGGGCCGCCAGTCCGGACGGCGTCGGGTCGACCACGAACTCGTCGAAGGTCAGCTCCACGTCGTACTCCCGGGCGATCGCGGACAGCACCCGGGTCGCCAGCAGCGAGTCCCCGCCGGCGGCGAAGAAGTCGGTGCGCTCGTCGAGGTCGTCGAGCTCCAGGACCCGGCGGAAGGTTCCGGCAATGGCGCTCTCGATAGTGACGGTGCTAACGGCGCGGGTCATGGGGTGGCCTCCTGATGGGTCGTCGTAGCGGGTGGCGGGGCGTAGCGCTCGTGGGTGGCCCGGCGGTCGACCTTGCCGCTGGCGGTGCGGACCAGCTCGGGGACGACGGCGATCCGGGCCGGCAACAGGTGGGCGGGCGCGGTGTCCTGGAGGTGGCTGCGCAGCTCGGCGGGCAGGTCACCAGCCACAGCCGTAGCGACGACGTACGCCGCGAGCACGGTCCGCTCGGACACGGTGACGCCGGTGACGGCCGCGGCGGTGACCGCCGGATGGGCGAGCAGGTGCGCCTCAACCTCGCCCGGGTCGACTCGGATCCCGCGGACCTTGACCTGCGCGTCAAGCCGGCCGAGATGCAGAAGATGCGGTCCGGCGCGGCGGACCCGGTCGCCGGTGCGGTAGAAGCGCTGGCCGCCGCAGGTGACGAACCGCTCCGCGGTCTCCTCCGGCAGCCCGAGATAGCCGGACGCGAGCGACGGGCCGCCGACCCAGAGCTCGCCGTCCTCGGTGAGGTGCTCGCGGACATGCGGCAGCGCGGTCCCGATCGGTACGTCTGCGCCGGTCAGCCCGGTCAGCTCCGCGGCGTGAGTGATCAGCGCGGTCTCGGTGGCGCCGTACGTGTTGAGCAGCTGGATCCGTGCGGTGTCCAGTGCATGCCACTCGGCGAGCCGAGCCGGGTTCGCGGCCTCGCCGCCGATCACCACCAGCCGCAGGCAGTTGGGCAGCGGCTCGCGGGTCTCGGCGAGGTGGTGCACCAGCTCGTGCCAGAACGCGGTCGGCAGGTCCAGCACGGTGATCGCCTGCCGGGCGACCATCCGCAGGAAGCGCGGCAGCGAGCCGGTGTGCGCCTCGGCGTCGAAGACCAGGGTCGCGCCGCCGGTCAGCGTCGGCAGGATCTCCTCGAAGCAGGTGTCCCAGCTGAGCGAGGCGAACTGCAGCACCCGGTCCTCCGGCGTGATCGCGAACAGCTCGCGCAGGGCCGGCACCACCGCGTCGACCGCGCCGTGCGGCACCGGCACCGGCTTGGGCCGGCCGGTGGAGCCCGACGTGAAGAGCACATACGCCGTGTCCGCCGGCAGTGCCTCGGCGGCGGTGCCGGCGAGCAGGCGGGCCGCATGGTCGGCGGGCAGCCTCGGGTCGAGTGGGCAGTAGCTGCCGCCGGCCAGCCAGGCGCCGAACAGGCTCACGACGGTGTCCGGCGCATGCCGGGTCGCGACCCGCACCACGCCGGGCCGCGCGCCGTACTCCCGCGCCGCGAGCTCGACCCGCCGCCACAGCTCGGCGTACGAGACCGACTCGTCGCCATGGACCACCGCGGCCTGGTCGCCGGCGCGCTCGGCGTGAGCGCACAGGTCAGCGACGGCACGAGGCGCAGCGACGACAGCAGGCATGGCGCAGAGCGTCACGGAGCCGGCTACAGATCGACTGCAGATCCGCTCACCTGCCGCCGTAGTCGATCCGCACCGGATTCGTGGCGGCCGCGTCCAGGCTCGCCCCCATGACCACCACCAGCCCCCTGCGCCGACTGTGCTGGATCTTCCCCGACCGGGAGTCGACCCGGATGCGGGCGATCTGGCAAGGCGCCTTCTGGAACGACTACGCCGAGGCCGCCGCCGACCTCGGCCTCGAGTGGACCGTCCGTCCGCCCGACGCGATCTCTGTGGACGCCCGCGAGCCCGGCCGGCCGCGGGTCTTCCTCGACGGTGAGCTGGTGACGCCGGAGGACACGCTGTTCCTCACCGCGCTCTACTCACTGCCGTACCAGACCATGGACATCCAGAACCAGTACTCGATCTACGCGGTGCTGGAGCAGGCCGGCTTCTATCTGCCGCTGCCGCCGTGGCTCTCGCCGATCGCCAACGACAAGCTCGCGGCCGTCCTCCGGTACGCCGACAGCCCGGTGCCGCCGATCCCCACGATCCGGGTCGCGGCCAGCCGGGACGTCGGGATGAACCTGTACGACGACGCCATCGCCGACCTGGAGTACCCCGTGGTCGTGAAGCCGACCGGCTGGGCCTCGGGGCGAGGGGTGTGCCTGGCCAACAACCTGATCGAGCTGCGCGCACTGCTCAGCCTCGCCGAAGGCGGCGACACCACGATCGCCGTCCAGCCCTACCTCGGCGCGGGCACCGACGACTACGGCGTCTTCATCATCGAGGGGAAGCCGCACACCGTGGTGCGTCGTACGCCGGGGAAGGGCGCGGTGTCACCGCGGGCCGGCACCGGCGGGACCAGCGGCTTCGTGCCGCTGCCCGACGAGCTGGCCGAGGCGGCTGCCTACTTCGCCGCCCAGGTGCCGATCCCGTACTTCCGTGCCGACTTCCTGTACGACGGCAGCCGGTTCTGGTTCTCCGAGATCGAGCCCGACGGCTGCATCATCGCGCCCGACGACACTCCCGCTGCCGCGGCGCAGGCGCGCTCCGTCGTCACGGAGCGCTGGTCGGCCTACCGTCGTGGCCACGCCCAGTGGCTCGAGGACGCGATCGCGCTGTCGTCCAACGCCCACGAACTGGTCTGAGGCCGGCCATGTCGAACGCCGAAGCACCACCGCCACCTCCGCTCGGCCGGCAGTTCAACCTGCTCTGGACCGGCCAGTCGGTCAGCATGGCCGGCGACCGGATCACCGCGTTCATCGTGCCGACGGTGATGGTGTTCCTGCTGGGCGCCTCGGCGTTCGACATCGGCCTGGTCGGCATGGCGCAGTACCTCGCGATCCCGATCCTCGGGCTGCTGGCCGGCGCCCTGATCGACCGCTGGAACGTCCGCCGGACGCTGATCGCCTGCGACCTGGTCCGGCTGGTCGCCGTGCTGGTGATCCCGCTCGCCTACTGGCTGGACGTGCTGTCGGTCGCGCTGGTCTTCGTCTGCGTCGCCGTGATCAGCTCCGCCCAGGTCTTCTTCAACGTCGGCTACAGCGTCTCGGTGATCACCTCGGTCGACGAGAGCCAGCGGGTCCGTGCGTACTCCCGGCTGGAGGCCAGCCGGACCACCGCCGAGGTCGGCGGGCCGTCGATCGCCGGTCTGCTCTGGCATCTGGCTGGAGTCTGGTCGCTGGTCCTCGATGCGTTGTCGTACGTGTTCTCGGCGTCCTGCCTGAGCCAGCTGGAGGACAAGCCGCGGACCCATGACGGCCGGTCAACGGTGATGGAGCGGCTGACGCTCGGGCTGCGGCACAACTGGGCCGACCCGGTTCTGCGCCGGACCATGGTCGGCACCCTGATCCTCAACTCCGGCGGTCCGATCTTCGTCACCCTGCTGCCGGTGCTCGCGTACCAGGGCCACGACATGTCGGCCGGCACCTTCGGCACCGTGATGTCGGTGGCCGCGCTCGGCGCGGTCGGCGGTGCCATCGTCGCACCGCGGATCAGCCGGCGGCTCGGCGTCGGCCGGCTCACCGCGTGGTCGGTGTTCTGCCACTGCGTGGTCGGGCTCGGGATCCTCGCGGCGCTGGTGTTCCCCGTCGCGGTGGTGTTGACGCTCACGCTCGCGGCGTACGGATTCTGCATGGTCCACTTCAACATCAGCATCTCCACGGTGCGCCAGCCGCGGATCAACCGCGCCGACCAGGCGATCGTCTACTCCGCGTTCCGCACGGTCACCTGGGGTGTGATCCCGCTCGCCGCCTTCGTCGGCGGCCTGTTCGTGGAGCTGCTGACGTCGTCCGGGATGTCGGTGCTCAGCGCCGCGAACCTGGTGATGTCTGGCGGCACCGTCATGGCCGCCTTCGCCTTCGTCCCACTGTGGCAGGTGCAGCGGCTCAGCCAGACGCCGAGCGCGCTCCGCGACGACGTACCGACCAAGGAAGCCCAGCTCGAGGCGCGATGAAGACCGTCCTGATCACCGGCGCCTCGTCCGGCATCGGTCTCGCCACCACGATCGCCGCCGCCCGTGAGGGCTGGACGGCGGTCGCTGGCGTCCGAGACCCTGCCTGCTGTGAGGACCTGCGTACGGCGGCCGACGCCGCCGGCGTGAGCGTCGGCGTACGCCGTCTCGACGTGACCGACGCGGACTCGATCGAGGCCTGCCTCGCCGGCACGGTCGAGCAGTACGGCGGCCTCGACGCCCTGGTCAACAACGCCGGCATCGCCCAGAACGGCGCCACGCTGGAGTTCTGCGACCTAGACACGGTCAGGGAGCTGTTCGAGGTCAACTTCTTCGGCGTGCTCGCGATGACCAGGGCCGCGCTGCCGCATCTGCGGGCCAGCCGCGGCCGGCTGGTCACGATCGGCAGCACCCGCGGCATCATCGGGCAGCCGTTCAACGAGACGTACTCGGCCGCGAAGTTTGCCGTTGAGGGCTTCCTGGAGAGCTTCGCCCCGGTCGCGGCCGAGGTCGGCGTCGCGGTCAGCATCATCGAGCCCGGACCGGTCGTCGGCACCCGGTACGGCACCGGCCTCGACCCGGCCTTCACCCGCGAGTTCCTGCTCGGCGAGACCGGTCCCTATGCGCCGCTCTACCGGGCCTACTTCGAGTGGGCCGCACGTGAGGGCCTGCCGGGCAGCCAGACCGCCGACGAGGTCGCCGAGGCCGTCCTGGGCTGCCTGAGCGACGCCTCGCCGGCCTTCCGGGTGCCCACGAGCGCGTGGGCCGCGGCGTACATCCAGCGCAAGCACCACGACGCCGACGGCTCGGCCATCCAGCAGCTCACCCGCCCCATGGTCCACCCCGACCCGGCCCGTGTTCACGTAGGAACACGCTGACCCGGCCCGTGTTCACGCAGGAACACGCTGACCCGGCCCGTGTTGACATCACGACTGTGAAGACGGGCCGGGTCAGCGCTCCACGGCGTGAAGACGGGCCGGGTCAGCGCTCCACCGCGTGAAGACGGGGCGGGTCGGCGTCGTCGCGAAAACAGAAGCGTCCCTGGGTGGTTTCTCAACCACCCAGGGACGCTCTTCATCTAGGGGCTGGTCAGGCGACCACCCCGCCGCGCATAGCCACGACACCGCCGTAAGCTACGACGCCGCCGTAGGCCACCACGCCGCCGTAGGCGACAACACCACCGCGAGCTGCAACAACACCTCCACGCATCCTCTTCACCTCCCTCTCGAGATCGAGCCTCCCAACTCCCGGAAGTCGGAGGTCGGGTCGTCTTTGTTGGAGACGGTTCGAGCCTCACGGAGTCGGATACAGATCTGCTGCAGATCCGGTCGCGGGAACGCATAGCGGATCCGCAACGGATTAGCAGCGGTGGGCGGCAGGCTGCCAGCCATGAGTACTGGCCTGCCTACCGGCTTGCAGAGGATGTGCTGGGTCTTTCCGGACCGGGAGTCCTCGCGCGCGACCGCGGCCTGGCAGCCGTTCTTCTGGGACCTGTACGCCGACGTAGCGGCCGAGCTCGGCCTCGAGTGGTGCCGGCACTCGCCGGACGCGGTCACCGTCGACGGGCTGGACGCCGGCAAGCCGCGGGTATTCCTCGACGAGGAGCCGGTGACGCCGGAGGACACACTGTTCATCACCGCGCTCTACTCGCTGCCGTACCAGTCGGCCGACATCTTCAACCAGTACGCGCTGTACGCCGTCCTCGAGCAGCTCGGCTTCTACCTGCCGTTCCCGCCGGCGCTGTCGCCGATCGCCAACGACAAGCTCGCGACGGCGCTGCGCTTCGCCGACTCCCCGGTCCCACCGATCCCGACGATCCGGATCGGCACCGGCCGCGACGTCAGCAAGCACCTCTACGAGGTCGGGCTCGGCGAGCTGACCTACCCGGCCGTGGTCAAGCCGGCCGGCTGGTGCGGGGGCGGTGGGGTGAACATCGCCCACAGCGCCGAGGACGTCCGCGGCCTGGCCAGCCTGGCCCAGGGCGGCGACACCACGCTGGTCGCCCAGCCGTACCTCGGCGAGGGCACCGTCGACTACCGCGTGTACGTCGTCGACGGCGCGCCGTACGCCTGTATGCGGCGTACGCCCGAGCCGGGCTCGCCGGTGTCCAACGCGAGCCGGGGCGGCGCGATGGCGTTCCCGCCGGTGCCCCCCGAGCTCGCCGAGGCCACGGCGTACTTCGCCGAGAACCTCCCCGACGTGCCCTTCTACTGCGTCGACTTCCTGTACGACGGCGGCCACTACTGGTTCTCCGAGCTGGAGCCGGACGGCGTGATCGCGCCCGACTGGGGAGACCCCGCCCGCACCCTGCAGCGCGACATCACCCGCGCCCGCTGGACCGCCTACCGCAACGCACACGCCAGATGGCTGGAGGCCACCCGATGAACGGATTCACCCTGACGCCCGAGGCGGCCGAGCCGCTGCTCACCGTCGCCCAGCGCAACCTGGAGCGGCTGGCGACCGTGCCCGCGCTGGCCGACCGCTACGAAGGCCACGAGAAGGTGCTCACGCTCGCCGACCTCGCCGCCGTACCGCCGCTGGTCAAGGACGACCTCAACGTGGCGCTGGCCGCGCTGCAGCCGAAGGCCGAGCGCGGCGCCACCTGGCTGTTCCAGAGCGGCGGCAGCACCGGCGCGCCCAAGGTCGGCCACGCGCCGACCGGCTTCTATATGGAGACCGTGCACAGCCAGTGGCAGCCGCTGGACCGCGACGACCTGTTCGTCAACGCCTGGGGCGCCGGCCGGATGTGGGGCGCGCACTTCCTGGCCGCTGCCTTCGCCGATCTCTCCGGCTGCGGGGTGATCAGCGTCGGCTCGGTGACCAAGGACGAGTACGCCGACTGGCTGGCGTTCTTTGCCACCCGGGAGGTGACCGCGATCGGCGGTACGCCGAGCGTGCTGAGGCTGTGGTTCGCGGCGGCCCGGTCGGCAGGCGTCACGCTCCCGGCGCTCACCAAGGTCCTGTGGCTCGGCGAGGCCTGGCACCCGCAGCTCGACGACGATCTCGCGGCGGTGGCACCGAACGCCCGCCGCTGGGGCATGTTCGGCAGCACCGAGACCTGGGTGGTCGGCACCAACACCCCCGACTGCCCGGCCGACACCTTCCACCCGCACCCCGACCAGCTGGTCCGGGTCGCCGAGGACGGGCTGCTCGACTTCACCACGCTGAACCCGGAGATGCTGAACCCGGTGCTGCGCTACCAGACCGGCGACGCCGGCGAGCTGGTGTCGTGCCCGTGCGGTCGGGAGGGCACCGCGCTGCGGCTCCTGGGGCGGCGCGACTCGGTGGTGCAGGTGCGTGGCCTCGGGCTGCACG
Organism: Nocardioides speluncae; assembly: GCF_003121585.1. Taxonomy (GTDB): domain Bacteria; phylum Actinomycetota; class Actinomycetes; order Propionibacteriales; family Nocardioidaceae; genus Nocardioides; species Nocardioides speluncae. The sequence continues at coordinate 311,132 of NZ_QEOO01000037.1, read as the reverse complement.
TCGACGACATCGTCGCCCAGGCCGAGCGTGCGCCGGGCGTCGCCCGGGCCCAGGTGGTGATCACCGAGCAGCGCGGCCGGGTGGCGAGCGTCGACGTACTCCTGCTGACCTCGACCGAGGCGGCCCCGGATCTGGCGGCGACCCTGCGGGCGGAGATCTTCTCCTCGACGTTCACTCTCAGCACCGCGTTCCTGCACGACCCGGACTCGTTCCAGGTCGAGGCCGTGGATGCGCTGATCTGCAACGAGCGCACCGGCAAGACCGCCAGCCTGGTCCAGCGGGAAGCCGGCCAGTCGTGAGCCTCACCTGGAAGCGGCCGGAGAACCTGGGCCGGGAGTTCAACCTGCTGTGGGCCGGCCAGACGGTCAGCCTGGTCGGCGACAAGATCACGATCTTCGTGGTCCCGACCGTGATGATCTTCCTGCTCGACGCGTCGGCCCTGGAGGTCGGCATCGTGGCGATGGCGCAGTACCTCGGCATCCCGCTGCTCGGCCCGGTCGCCGGCGTCCTGGTGGACCGCTGGGACAAGCGGCTGACGATGATCGGCTGCGACCTGGTCCGGCTGGTCGCGGTGCTGGCGATACCGGTCGCCTACTGGCTCGACGTACTCTCCACGCCGCTGCTGTTCGTCTGCGTGGCGCTGATCAGCGGCGCGTCGATCTTCTTCACCGTCGGCTACCTGGTCGCGGTGCCGACCACGGTCCCGGAGTACCGGTTGGTCCGCGGCTACTCCCGATTCGAGGGCAGCCACACGGTGTCCGAGGTCGCCGGCCCGTCGGTCGCGGCCGGGCTCTATCACGCGCTGGGCGTGGCTGCGCTGGTCGTGGACGCCGCCAGCTACCTGGTCTCGGCGGCGTGCCTGCGGCGGATGCGCCCCTGGGGCACCCGGTCCACCCAGGACGGCGCGATCTGGTCGCGGCTGCTGCTCGGCTTCCGGCTGAACTGGGCCGACCCGGTGCTGCGCCGCGTCGTGGTCGCCGCCGTGGTCCTCAACAGCGGTGGCCCGATCTTCGTGACCGTGCTGCCGATCCTGGCTTACCGCGGCCTCGACGTGTCCGCCACGACCTTCGGCATCGCGATGTCGGCCGCCGCGGTCGGTGCCGTGATCGGCGCGCTGGTGGCGCCCCGGCTCGGCGACCGGTTCGGGCTCGGCCGCACATTCGCCTATGCGCTGCTCGCCCACAACCTGGTCGCTCTCGGCATCCTGCTCGCACCGACCCTGCCGCCGGCGCTGGTGATTGGGATGACCATCGGCTGCTACGGGTTCTTCATGTCCTGCATCAACGTGTGCAGCGCGCCGATCCGGCAGTCGCGGATGACGGCGGACAACCAGGGCGTCATGCACGCCGCGTTCCGCACCGCGACCTGGGGCGTGATCCCGGTCGCCGCACTCGCCGGCGGCGCACTGGTCAGCGTGCTCACCCCGAGCCTCGGCGTACTCGACGCGGCGCGGGTGACCATGGTCGCCGGCACCCTGTTGGCCGCGCTCTCCTTCCTCTCGGCGGTCCGGGTGCAGCCGCTGCTGGACCGCGCGGCCGGCCCGGACGAACGGGCGAAGGTGCCGGCATGAAGACGTTGCTGGTCACCGGGACCTCCTCCGGAATCGGGCTGGCCACCGCCGTCCGGGCGGCCGCCGCCGGCTGGCGAGTGGTGGCGACGATGCGCGAGCCGGACCGGGCCGGGGCCTTGCTGGAGGCCGTTGGCGGGGCTGGCGTCGAGGTCGACGTACGGCGGCTGGACGTGACCGACGCCGGCTCAGTCGAGGCCTGCCTGTCGAGTGTGGCGGCGGGGTACGGCGGGCTGGATGCGCTGGTCAACAACGCGGGTGTCTCCAACTTCGACCCGACCATGGAGATGTCGACGATGGCCGCGCTGCGGGCCAATCTCGAGGTCAACTTCTTCGGCGTGATCGCGGTCAGCCGGGTCGCGATGCCGCTGCTGCGGGCGCGTGGGGGCCGGTTGATCAGCATCGGCAGCATCCACGGCGCCGTCGGGCAGCCGTTCAACGAGGCCTACGCCGCGGCCAAGTTCGCGGTCGAGGGGTTCATGGAGAGCCTGGCACCGGTCGCGGCCGCGCACGGGGTGGCCGTGTCGATCGTGGTGCCAGGCTTCGTCCACGACACCGACTTCGGGCGCTTCCCCGATATCAACCGCACGACGATCCGGGCCGCCTCCGGCCCGTACGCCGAGACGTTCGACAACCACATCGCCTGGCTGAGCGGGCCCGGCTGGGAAGGCGTCGGCCAGTCCCGCTGGGAGGTCGCGGACGTGGTGGTCTCGGCGCTCGGGGCGGCCGACCCGCCGTTCCGGATCCCGACCAGCGACTGGGTCGCCGACTACCTGCGCCGCAAGTACGCCGACCTCGACGGCTCGGCCGTCCAGACCGCGGCCCGCTCGTGGATCAGCGCCCCCTCCGTCCCGCTGGTTGAGGAGGTCGCGCTAGCGACCGTCTCGAAACCAAGGGACTACGCCTGAAGGAGAAGCCATGCCTGCCAAGCCCCTGCGCGACCTGGTCGCCTTCGCCCGCCGGAACTCGCCGTTCTACGCCGACCTCTACCGCGACGTACCCGACGACTGGGTCGGCCTGACCGACCTCCCGGTGATCGACCAGCCCGCGTTCTGGGCGGCCAACCGGTGGCCCGACAACCGGCTGCTGACCGGGCCGCTCACCGACGCCGGCGTCTACACCTCCGGCGGCACGACCGGCGCGCCGAAGGTGTCGCCGTGGACCCGCACGGAGCACCTCGACTCCACCTCCGCCTTCGGCGCGGGCATGGTGCGCGCGGGGCTCCGAGCCGGACACCGCGTGGCCAACTTGATGTTCGTCGGCCACCTGTACGGCGGCTTCCTCTACATCGAGGCGTCCCTGCACAACGCGCCGGTCGAGAACGTCCGGCTTCCGGTCGCCGGTCACACCCCCGACGAGGACGTGGCCGAGCTGATCGAGAGCTTCGGCGTCGAGGTGCTCGCCGGCACCCCGATGAAGCTCGGAGGGGTCGCCGAGGCGGTGCTCTCGCTGGGAACCCGCGCCGAGTCGGTCGAGCTGCTGCTGTTCGCGGGCGACCTGCTCTTCGACGACCTTCGGCCGCGCCTGGCCAAAGCCTTCCCGAACGCCGCGATCGCGTCGATGGGCTACGCCACCGTCGACGCCGGGCTGGTCGGTGCGCCGGTCCCTGGCGACGACGTGCGCGTGCACGAAGCGGTCGCCGACCGCACCATCGTGGAGATCCTCGACGAGGAGACCGACGAGCCGATCAGGGTGCATGAGGTCCGTGGCCGGGTGGTGGTCACCAACCTGTTCCGGACGCTGCTACCGATCATCCGCTACCCGGTCGGCGACCTGGCCGAATGGGTCGACGCCGGCTGCCGGGCGTTCCGGCTGGTCGGCCGCACCGAGGAGGGCGCCCGGGTCGCCGACGTCGCGATGTCCTACGTCGATGTCCACGACGCGCTGCTCGCCGCCGACACCGGCGGCGCGATGGTCGGCATGCAGATGGTCGCCCGGCGCTGGGACGGCAAGGACGGCCTGATTCTGCGGCTCGCCACCGTCGGCGACCCGTCGCCGACGGAGACGCAGGGCCTGGTCGAGGCCGTGTACGCCGCCCGCGGGACGTACCAGGAGGGCATCGCCGACGGCCACGTCCACCCGCTCGCCATCGAATGGGTCCGCCCCGCCGACCTCGTCGTCCGCCCCCGCACAGGCAAGCTGGTCCAGGTCATCGACGAGCGCCCGCACGCCTGAAGGCTCAGCCGCCGGTTGAGCAGGTCGCGCAGCGACCGTCTCGAAACCAAGGCGAACAGTTGCCGTAGGCCGCTTATCCACAACTGGTCGGCGGCTGCTTGGCTGCAGCTCCTACAACGGGAACGCTCTTGTCATGGCGTGGGCATACATCCTCGAGTGCTCTGATGGCACGTTCTACGTCGGCAGCACGACCGACATCGAGCGTCGCTTCTGGCAGCACAACGAAGGCCTCGGCGCGACCTACACGCGCCGTCGACGTCCCGTCCGGCTGGTCTGGTCAGCCGAGTTCGAGCGCATCAACGAGGCCTACGCATTCGAGCAGACAGTCCAGGGCTGGAACCGCGCGCCAAACGCGTGGCCCTCATCGAGGCTCGCCTCGACGACCTTCCGGCGCTTGCGAGTCGCGCGTACCGGAACCGTAAGCGGCCTTGGTTTCGAGACGGTTGCTAGCGCAACCTCCTCAACCGGCGGCTCACACACAACCTCCTTAACCGGCGGCTCAGACGCGACCTCGTCAACCAGCGGCGGCTTCGCCCTCGACGTACACCGTCCCGCCCAGCTCGAGGAACTCGGCGGACTTCTCCTTCATGCCGACGTCGGGGTCCAGCCCAGGATCGAGCTCTGCGCCGAAGCGGTCCCGGACATCTTGGCTGATCCGCATCGAGCAGAACTTGGGGCCGCACATCGAGCAGAAGTGCGCGGTCTTGGCGTTCTCGGCGGGCAGGGTCTCGTCGTGGAAGGCCTCGGCGGTGTGCGGGTCGAGCGACAGCGCGAACTGGTCACGCCAGCGGAACTCGAAGCGCGCCTTGGACAGCGCGTCGTCCCAGTCCCGGGCGCCGGGGTGGCCCTTGGCGACGTCCGCGGCATGGGCGCTCAGCTTGTAGGTGATCACACCAGTCTTGACGTCGTCGCGGTTGGGCAGGCCGAGGTGCTCCTTCGGAGTGACGTAGCAGAGCATCGCGGTGCCGTGCATGGCGATCGTGGCCGCGCCGATCGCGGAGGTGATGTGGTCGTAGCCGGGCGCGATGTCGGTGGCCAGCGGCCCGAGGGTGTAGAACGGCGCGCCGTGGCACCACTCCTGCTGGAGTACGACGTTCTCCTCGACCAGGTTGAGCGGCACGTGACCGGGGCCCTCGACCATCACCTGGACGTCGTACTTCCAGGCCCGCGTGGTCAGCTCGGCGAGCGTCCGCAGCTCCGACAGCTGTGCCTCGTCGTTGGCGTCGGCGGTGGAGCCGGGGCGCAGGCCGTCACCGAGTGAGAACGCCACGTCGTACTGGGCGAAGATCTCGCAGAGCTCGTCGAAGTGGGTGTAGAGGAAGTTCTCCTGGTGGTGGGCCAGGCACCAGCCGGCCATGATCGAGCCGCCGCGGCTGACGATGCCGGTGACGCGCCGGGCGGTCATCGGGACATAGCGCAGGAGTACGCCGGCGTGGATGGTCATGTAGTCCACGCCCTGCTCGCACTGCTCGATCACGGTGTCGCGGAAGATCTCCCAGGTCAGCTTGTCGGCCTCCCCGTTGACCTTCTCCAGCGCCTGGTAGATCGGGACGGTGCCGATCGGAACGGGTGAGTTGCGAATGATCCACTCGCGGGTGGTGTGGATGTCGTCGCCGGTGGACAGGTCCATCACGGTGTCCGCGCCCCAGGTCACCGCCCAGGTCAGCTTGTCGACCTCCTCGGCGATGCTGCTGGTGACGGCGGAGTTGCCGATGTTGGCGTTGACCTTCACCAGGAACCGGCGGCCGATGATCATCGGCTCGGACTCGGGGTGGTTGACGTTGTTCGGGATGATCGCGCGGCCCTCGGCGACCTCGCGCCGGACCAGCTCCACGTCGCAGCCCTCGCGCCGCGCGACGAACCTCATCTCCGGGGTGATGGTCCCGGCGCGGGCGTAGTGCATCTGGGTGACCCGCTTGCCTGCCGTGGCGCGCCGGGGTTGCGGGCGCTCGCCGCGCCACTCGCCGGCCGCCGCGCCGCGCCGTACCGCCGCCTTGCCGTTGTCGATCAGCTGGGTCTCGCGGCCGTCGTACTCTTCGGTATCGCGGCGGTCGGTGATCCAGCGGTCCCGCAGCGGAGCGAGGCCGACCTCGGGGTCGCTGCCGGGGCCTTCGGTGCAGTAGCGGTCGAAGGTCTCGCCGTTGGTGAGCGCGACCCGGATGACCGGGACCTCGATCCTGCTGTCGTCGGGGTCGGCGATCAGGATCCGGCTGTGGGCTTCATGGACGGTCATGCGATGCCTCCTGTGTGAATGGGTCGTGGGTGTGGGCGATCGGGCCTCGGCCGCGGCCGAGGTTCCAGGTGCGGCTGAGGTCGAGCTGTTGGGTCGTGTACGCCGCGGCGTGCGCGACTGCCTGTCGGAGCGGGGTTCCGTGGGCGAGGTGGGCGGCGAGTGCTGCGCTGAAGGTGCAGCCGGTGCCGTGGTCGTTGTCGGTCTCGATGGCTGGGTGGGTGAGCGGGATCGGGGTGTCGCCCGGCAGCGCGAGCCAGTCGGTGCAGGTGCGCCCTTCGGTCGTCGAGCTTGTCGAGACTCCGCCGGTCACGACCACCGCGCAGCCGAGCTCGGCGAGCGTATGGGCCAGCTCGTCGGGTGGAGCTGCGGTCCCGGTGAGGGCGGCCGCCTCGTCGGCGTTCGGCGTGACGACGGTGGCGAGCGGCATCAGGTACTCGACGTATGCCTTGGCCACCAGGTCGTCGCCCAGTACCGCCCCGGACGTCGCCACCAGCACCGGGTCGACGACCAGTGCGGGTCGTGGGTCTGACAGTGCCCGATAGCGATCGCTGAGACCCACGACCGCGTCGGCGGAGCCGAGCATGCCGGTCTTGACGGCCGCGACGGGGAGGTCGCCGAAGACCGCGTCGAGCTGGGCCTCGACGATCTCACCCGGGACGAGGTGGACGGCGTGGACGCCGGTGGTGTCCTGGGCGGTGACGGCGGTGACCACGCAGGCTCCGTGTACGTCGAGCGCCGCGAACGTGGCCAGGTCGGCCGCGATGCCGGCCGCGCCACCGGAGTCGGTGCCGGCGACGGTGAGCACGACGGGCGGCGTCATCGGCCCACCGCCGTCAGAAGGGCGGCCACCTCGGCCGCCGGGTCGGCAGCCCGCATCACCGCGCCCATCACCGCCACGCCGTACGCACCCGCCTCGCGGGCCGCCGCGGCGTTGTCGCGGGTGATGCCGCCGAGCGCGAACGCCGGAATCTCATGACCCGCCAGCTCGGCGGGCTCGATAGGCGGTCCGTAGCCCGGCTTGCTCGCCGTCTCGGCGTACGGCGAGAGCGTGGCGTAGTCAGCACCCTCCCCCGCTGCCTGCTTGACCTCGACGGCGCTGTGGCAGGAGCGGCCGACTATGTAACGCGGAGTTATGACCTCTTCCGCACCGTCATTACTCTCCGGAAGAGGTAGTAACTCCGCGTTACAAGGGCCGTCCGCCGCCAGGTGTACGCCGTGGGCGGCGGGGTCGTCGGTCCGCGACGAGATCACGGTCAGGTCGTCGATCTCGGCGAGGGCGGTGATCAGGCCGTGCCGGGCGTGCGGGTCGAGGTCGTGCTCGCGGACCACAACGTGGGTCAACCCAGCAGAAACGCACTCGGCGACGGTCCTCACCAGGCCACGGCCCAGCCGCAGCTGGGACCGGTCGGTGAGCAGGATCAGCCGGGGCAGGCCGGCGGCGGCGCTCATGCGATCCGTCCCGTCATGGGGCTGGACGCGCGGGCGGTGGCGCGGCGCGGGATCCGGCCGGCGCAGCGCGCGGCCAGGCCGGCCTCGACACCGAGCCGCATGGCCCGCGCCATCGCGACCGGGTCGTCGGCCCTGGTCACGGCGGTGGCGGTGAGCACGGCCGAGCAACCGAGCTCGAGTGCCAGCGCCGCGTCGCTCGCCGTACCCACGCCGGCGTCCAGCACCACCGGCACCGAGACCGACCCGACCAGCGCCTCGATCGCGTAGGGGTTGAGGATGCCGAGGCCGGAGCCGATCGGCGAACCGAGCGGCATCACCGCGGCGCAGCCGACGTCCTCCAGTCGGCGGGCCAGCACCGCGTCATCCGTGGTGTAGGGCAGGACGATGAAGCCCTTCCGCACCAGTGTCTCGGCGGCTTCGACCAGCTCGACCGCATCCGGCAGCAGGGTGGTCTCGTCGCCGATCACCTCGAGCTTCACCCACGACGTACCCAGCGCCTCGCGGGCCAGCTCGGCGGTCAGCACCGCCTCCCGCGCACTCAGGCAGCCGGCGGTGTTGGGCAGCACGGGTACGCCGGCCCGGGCCAGCGTGTCGAGCAGCCCGCCGTCGCCGAGCCCCGACGTACGCCGCATCGACACCGTCACCAACGCGGGCCGGGCCGCATCCAGCACCGGTTCGAGCAGGGCCAGGTTGGGCAGGCCGCCGGTGCCGAGGAACAGCCGCGAGGCCAGCTCGCGATCGCCGAGCTTCCAGGAGTCAGCCACAGTGTCAGCCACCCTGCACCGCCCGGACGATCTCGACGGTGTCGCCGTCGGCAACGGGTGTGGCGGCGTGCCGTTCGCGCGGCACCACCTCGCCGTTGACCGCGACCGCGCAACCGCGTGGGTCGGCGTCCAACAGGTCGGCGACGGTCGTGTCGGGGGCGACGGCGACAGGTTCGCCGTTGAGCAGGATCGTCATGCGTGGCTCCGTTCTGAGGTGAAGCGGCGCGGGTCGAGGGTCGGATCGACGGCGCCGGTCTCGAGGTGGTCTGCGACGAGCTGGGCCACCAGCGGGGCGAGCAGTACGCCGTGCCGGAACAGGCCGGCGGCGAGCACGGTCCCCGCGACCCCGCTCGGGCCAACCAGCGGCAGGTTGTCGGGAGTCCCCGGGCGGTCCCGGGCGATCGCCTCGGTCAGCTCGGCCCGGTCCAGGCCGGGGAGCAGCGCCCGGGCCGCGTCCAGCAGCCGGGCGACGCCGCCGACGGTCGCGATCGGCGGCTCGTCGTGCTCCTCGGAGGTCGCACCGATCACTACCTCACCGCCTGCCCTGGGAACGGCGTACACCGGCTCGCCGTGCACCCACCCCCGCACCGTGTGCGCCGGCGGGTCGTCGGTGCGCACCCGGACCACCTCGCCGCGGACCCCTCGGACCAGGTGCGTCCACGGCTCGGGCAGCTGGGCACCGGTGGCGATCACGGTGGCGTCCACGTCAGTGGTCTCGACGACGGTTGCTAGCGCTCGCTGCTCGACCACCCGATTGATCAACGCGTCCAGGACCAGTCGCGGGTCGACGCTGTGGTCGTCGGGGAGCAGCAGGCCGCCGGCGACGCGCGAGGTCAGGGTGGGCTCGCGGGACAGTAGCTCGCGGCGGGTCAGCAGCTCGACGGGCGTGCCATGCAGCGCGAGCAGCGCGGCCTGCCGCTCCACCTGCTGCAGGTCGCCGTGGTCACGGCCGACGAGCAGGGTGCCAGTGGTGTGCAGCGCGACGCCCAGCCGCGCGGCGTACTCCGGCCACAGTGCGAGGCTCCGCCGACCGAGCGAGAGCAGCGCCTCCTCGCCGTGCCAGACCTCGCCGGCGGGCGCGAGCATCCCGGCGGCGGCGTACGACGCGCCACTGGCCGGCGCCGGGTCGACCACGGTCACGGCGTGGCCGCACCGGAGCAGCTCGTCGGCCACCGAGAGGCCGATGATCCCGGCCCCGAGTACCCGGACCCGCATCAGCCGAGTGCGCCGCGCAGCGCCTTCGCGGCCGCCACCGGATCGGGCTCTCGCCAGATGCCGCCGATCACCGCGATCCCATGGGCACCGGCCGCGACGACCTCGCCGACGTTGCCGGCGTCGATGCCGCCGATCGCGATCAGCGGCAGTTCGCCGGTAGCCGCCCAGATCGCGTCCGGACCGAGCGGCGCCGGCAGCCCGTCCTTGCTCGCCGAGGCGAAGACCGGCCCGAAGCCGGCGTAGTCCGCGCCGTCGGCACGCGCCTGGGCGGCGTGCTCGCGGGACCGGCAGGTGGCGCCGATCAGCAGCCGGGGAGCCAGCGCCCGGGCCGCGGCGACCGGTTTGTCGGCACGGCCGAGGTGGACGCCGTCGGCACCGCTGGCCAGCGCCACGTCGACCCGGTCGTTGACGACCACGCTCACGTCGTACGTCGCGAGCGCGTCGACCACTGCGCGAGCGAAGGTCAGCAGCGCCCCATTGTCGAGCGCCTTCGTGCGGATCTGGAACCCGTCGACGCCGGCATCTGCCAGCTCCGGCAGGAGGGACAGGTCGTGGGTGTGGTCAACCAAGCAGTGCAGTCGGGGCAGCCTGGGTACACGCGCAGACACAGAATCGCTCCTCGCTTCCTTCGCCGGCATGACCCGGATCAGGTTCAACGGTCGGAGCGGCGTCAGCCCCATCTCAGCCCGCTGCCGCGGACACCCGTGGTGGATATCGCGACCATAGCAGGCACTCATCGCCTACTCTGCTGCGAGTTCTGGACGGCAGCGCACACACCAGGGGGAACATCGATGGGCAAGCTGGCGATCTTCATCGGACCGGTGATCGCGATCCTGTGGCTCTACTGCGTGGTCAACGTGATCACCAGCCGTGACGACGAGGTCCGCCACCTGCCCAAGGTCTGGTGGCTGCTGATCGTGCTGTTCTTCCCGCTCGCCGGGTCGGTGGCCTGGCTGGCCGCCGGCCGGCCGGCATCCGCACCCCGGCGGTCCGCGCCGTACGAACGCGCCGCCCCCGACTTCCCGGAGTACGACCGCCCCGGCCGCGCCGCCGCGGCCGACCCCGAGGCGGATGCGGAGTTCCTCCGCAAGGTCCGCGAGCGCGCCGAGGAGCAGCGCCGCAAGGCCCGCGAGCAGAAGCGCCGCGAGGAACCAGGCGGCGCAGACGGATAGTCCAGAACGGTTGTCATCAAATCCGGGCCGAATTTGATGTCAACCGTTCTGGACTATCGAGCTATCGCGACCGGTGCAGGCCGGCTCCCACCCAGGTCAGGCCGACCAGCGAGATGACTGCCGCGCCGGCGATGAAGCTGATGGCCGGGCCGGGTGCGGTCAGCATCACCGCTGCCCCGCCGAGTCCCGCGAGCACGGCGGCCGCCCGGGAGCCGATCCGCTTGCGGTACAGCCCGACGCTGAGCAGCACCCAGCCGACGGCACCGACGATCAGCAGCAGGAAGAAGAAGTTGCCGAGCGGCGCGCTGTAGGCCTGGTCGAACAGTTCGGCCATCGCCGCTCGCTCCCCCTCCACGTCCGCTGCCTGGGCGGCCAGCAGCAGCAGGTCGCTGAACATCGCCAACCCGAAACCGCCGATCACGGCCATCAGCATCCCGGCGGTCCCGAGGCGCGGCATCTGCTCCCGGACCCGGAGCCCGACCGCGACCGCGGCGCCAGCGAACAGCAGCGCCGCGACCAGGCCGAGCAGCATGCCGACGTCGTTGCGGACCGGCGCATCCGCGATGTCGGCGAGGACACGGGCGCTGTCGGGCTGGTCGGCGTCGTCCTGGTACCACGGGGTGGTCAGCAGCCGGGCGACGACGGCCACGGCCGGCGCCCCAATCAGTACGGCGGGTTCCCAGAGGCCGGCGCCGCGAACTGTCTCGGCAGGGGTGTGAACTGTCTGGACCATGATGGTGCTCCTTGCATCGAGGTGGTTCGAGGTCTGTCCCTTCAGCGTCGGCGCGCGCGGCGCCCGAAACATCGGAGCCGCCCCCGGACCCCGGCTCGGGGCTAACCCCGAGGCACAACCCCGCCCGCGGTGCCACCATCGACGAGTGAGGCGGCCGACACGACACACAGGTCAGACAGTGGCCGCGGTGGCGCTGGTCGGGACGACCGTGGCGCTGCTCGCGACCGCGCTGCTATTCGTGCGCGCCTTCGACCGGGTCGGGCGCTCCGACCTGATGGCGATCGACGTCGAGGCGCTGCCGATCCTGGCCACCCTCGCCAGCGCGACCGCGGTCGGCGCCGTACTCGCTCATCGCCGCCCGGACCACCCGGTCGGCTGGCTGTTCCTCGCCCTCGGCGCCTCGGTCGCGGCCAGCGGCCCCCTGGACGGCTATGCGCTGTACGGCGCGGTCGCCCGGCCCGGAAGCCTGCCCGCCGCGGACCTGGTGGCCGTCGTGGCCGACGGCATGTTCGTCGTGTGGTTCGGGCTGGTCGCCTGGATCCTGCACCTCACCCCGACCGGTACCACCCTGTCGCCGCGCTGGCGGCTGGTCGCTGTTGGCTCGACGGTGGGGATGATGGCGTGGTTCGCGGTCACGCTGGTCTGGCCGGAGCCACTCGATGCGCCGTACGAGACGGTCACCAGTCCGCTGGCGCTCGGGTCCGCGGCGACGCCCGCGCTGCGGCTGACCCGGACCGCGCTCGGCATCGTGAGCGGGGTCGGACTGGTTCTCGCCGGGGTGTCGCTGCTGGTCCGGTTCCGCCGCTCCGGCGGCGTAGAGCGACGCCAGCTGCTGTGGCTCGCGGTCGTCGTGGTGCCGCTGCCCGCCTTCGTCGTGCTCGCCTACTATGCCTCGCCGGACCACCCGCTGCTGCTGGCGATCGCGGTCGGCGGTTTCATGGGGCTGCTGCCGGTCGCGACCGGGCTGGCGATCGCCCGCTACCACCTGTACGACGTGGACCGGATCCTCGGTCGCGCCGTGGCCTACCTGCTCGCTTCGGCGGTGCTCGCGATCACCTTCGCCCTGGTCGTCACCGCGGCCGGCCTGGCGATCCGCGGCGGCAGCTCCGACGTCCCGGTCGTGCTCGGGACCCTGGGCGCGGTCGCCGTCGCGATCCCGGCGTACCGCGCCTTCCAGGAGGCCATCGACCGGCGCTTCCACCGCCGGCGGTACGAGGCGCACCGGCAGGTCGAGGCGTACCTCCGCAACCCCGACCCCGACCGGACCATCGAGGACGTGCTCAGCGATGCCCTCGAGGACCCGACGCTATCGGCCGCCTACTGGGTGGAGGACCGGGACGGCTGGGTGACCGCGGACGGCCGGCCGGCGGACCCGGACGACGACGACCTGGAGGACGGCGTGCTTGAGGTACGGCGCGACGGCCGGCCGGTGGCCCGGATCCGGCATCACGCCGACCCGGAACTGGCCCGCTCGGTGGCCGACGCCGCGACCCCGGAGCTCGAGAACGTGATGCTCCGGGCCCGGATCCGGCTCCAGCTGGTCGAGGTCGACCAGTCGCGGGCCCGGATCGCAGCGGCCCAGCTCGCCGAGCGCCGCCGGCTGGAGCGCAACCTGCACGACGGCGCCCAGCAGCGGCTGCTGGCGCTGGCGTTCGAGCTCCGTGCGGCCCAGGTCAACGGCTCCGCCGAGCGGCTGGAGGCGGCCGTCGCGGCGAGCATCGAGGGTCTGCAAGCGGCCGTCGTGGACCTGCGCGAGCTGGCCAACGGCTTGCATCCCACCGTACTCCAGGACGGCGGCATCACTGCGGCCGCCGAGGACCTCGCCCACCGGTTCCCGATCGAGCTCACCCTGGCCGGCGTCGACCGGCGGTTCCGGCCGGAGGTCGAGGCGACCGCCTGGTTCCTCGCCTGCGAGGCGGTGGCCAACGCGATCAAGCACGGTGCGGCGCAGTCGGTCGCGCTCGCGGTCACCGCCGACGACACCGAGCTGACGGTCCGGGTGACCGACGACGGCCGCGGCGGCGCCGACCCGGGCGGCAACGGGCTGCGCGGCCTGGCCGACCGCGCCGAGGCGGTCGGCGGCACGCTGACGGTGCGGTCTGCGCCGGGAGCCGGCACCACAGTGATAGGAGTGCTGCCGTGCGCGCCGTGATCGCCGACGACTCGGTCCTGCTCCGGGAGGGGCTGGCCCGGCTGCTCGCAGAGGCCGGGATCGAGGTGGTGGCGCTGGTCGGCGATGCGGACGAGCTGGAGACCGCCGTCGCCGAGCATGCGCCGGACGTCGCGCTGATCGACATCCGGATGCCGCCGTCGTACACCCATGAAGGCGCCCGCGCCGCCGGCCGGATCCGCGAGCGCGATGCCAAGATCGGGTTGCTGCTGCTGTCGCAGTCCCTGGAGAGCCGGTACGCCGCGGAGCTGGCCCAGCAGCACCCGAGCGGCTTCGGCTACCTGCTCAAGGACCGGGTCGTCGATGTCGCGGTGCTGGTCGACGCGGTCGAGCGGGTCGCGGCCGGGCAGACCGTGCTCGACCCCGGCGTCGTGAGCTTCCTGCTGGGCCGGCGTACCCACGCCGACCGGCTGGCCGTGCTCACCGAGCGCGAGCGCGAGGTGCTGGCGCTGATGGCGCAGGGCCGCTCCAACGCCGCCATCGGCCGCCAGCTTGTGCTGACCGGCAAGACCGTCGAGACCCACATCGGCAACATCCTCACCAAGCTGGACCTGCCGCCCGAGGACGACGACCACCGCAGGGTGCTCGCCGTCCTCGCCTGGCTGCAGCAGGAGGTCTGAGCAGCGCCAGCGGAGCTCCGGATCGACATCAGCCTTCGCAGGCTCAGGCTGACGCTGATCCGGCCCTTGTTCACGCCACAGACCGTCGACCCGGCCCGTGTTCACCTCGACAGGAGCGAGGTCGGCACACCCGCCTGTCAATACGAGCCGGGTCAGCGCTCCCCCACGTGAACACGGGCCGGGTCAGCGCAACTAGGCGGCGACGGGCTCACGAAGTCGCCGCGCGATCGCGACGGCGGCTGCTCGCCCGGCGCGGTTGCCGCCGATGGTGCTGGCGCTCGGTCCGTAGCCGACCAGCTGCACGCGCGGGTCGGCGGCGGCAATCGTGGCGGTCTGTACGTCGCGGGTGGAGGACAACAGCTGGATCCCGCCGTACTCGCTCTTGAGGTGCAGCGGCGCCAGGTGGGCCGCGGCGGGGCGGAAGCCCGTCGCCCACAGGATCGCGTCGACATGCTCGAAGCTGCCGTCGGCCCAGCGCACGCCGTCCGGCTCGACCCGGGCGAACATCGGCCGCCGCTCGTAGGCGCCGAGCGACTCGGCGAGCCGCTCCTGCGGCCGGAGCGCCAGCCCGGTCACGCTCACCACCGAGTGCGGCGGCAGGCCGCGGCGTACCCGCTCCTCCACCCGGGCGATCACCTCGCGTCCGGTGTTCTCGTCCCAGTCGGTGCGCCAGACCGGCTCGCGCCGGGTGACCCAGATCGTGTCCGCCACCGGCGCCAGCTCGCCCAGGAACTGGACCGCGCTCGCGCCGCCGCCGACCACGACGACTCGCTTGCCGGCGAAGTGCTCCGGCCCCGGGTAGTCGACGGTATGCAGCTGCTCGCCGCGGAAGGTCTCCACGCCCGGGTAGTGCGGCACGAACGGCCGCGACCAGGTGCCGGTCGCGTTGACCAGCGTGCGGGTCGTCCACGACCGCTCGACCGCGTGAACGACGAGCAGCTCGCCCTCGCTCTCGACCCGATCGACCGCGACCGGCCGCAGCACCGGCAGCTCGTGCTGCCGCTCGTAGTCCGCGAAGTACGCCGACACCGCCTCGTTGGCGCGCCGGCCGTCGCGGGCCGGCGCGGGGGCGTCCGGTAGGTCGGCGATGCCGTGGACGTCCTCCATCGTGAGCGAGTCCCAGCGGTGCTGCCACGCTCCTCCGGGCGCTGAGTTGGCGTCGAGCACGACGTGGCTGAGGCCGAGCCGCTTGAGATGGTACGACGCCGACAGGCCCGCCTGGCCAGCCCCGATCACCATCGAGTCGTAGGTCTCCACGCCTGCTGGAACGCCCAACGCCGGGTTCCTATGCCGTGACTCTGCTCTCCCGGCGGCCAGGGAGAGCAGCGCCACCACCAGGCCGTGGGGCTGATCGACGGGAGCTTGGTCTGCCAGTGCTTGTCCATGCCCCAACTCTTCGCCGATGGCCGCCCAGCCGCGTCGGAGCGGACACCCGTCTTGGGCTCAGGGCCAGCCCTGAGCCCAAGACGACACAGACGACACAGACCTCAGGACAGTCGGCTGAGCCGCGTCTCCTCGTCGAGCCGGGCCAGCTTGTGGGGGTTGCGGATCGCGTAGATGTGGGTGATCTTGCCATCGGCGACGACCACGCTGATCGCGGTGTCGAGCATGCCGTCGATGTCGATCCGTGCCGCGGGCGCTCCGTTGAGCACCATCGGGTAGGCGGCGGCGCCCGCGGTCTCCTTGCGGGTGGCGAACCGGGCCAGCACCTTGCCGATCACCTCGGCACCGACCAGCGGGATGCGGACCGTCGAGGCGATGCCGCCACCGTCGGCCACCAGCACCACGTCGGGCGCGAGTACGTCGAGCAGCCCCTGGAGGTCGCCGCCCGTGACCGCGGCGAGGAACCGCTCGATCACCTCCTCCTGCTCGGTCCGGCTGACCTGCATCCGGGGCTGGCGGGCGACCACGTGCTGCTTGGCTCGGTGCGCGATCTGCCGGACCGCGGCCTGTGACTTGCCGACCGCCTCGGCGATCTCGGCGTACGGCACGTCGAAGACCTCGCGCAGCACGAACACCGCCCGCTCAGTTGGCCCGAGCGTCTCCAGCACGGTCAGCATCGCGATCGACACGCTCTCGGTGAGCTCGACGTCCTCGGCCACGTCCGGCGTGGTGAGCAGCGGCTCGGGCAGCCACTCGCCGACGTAGTCCTCGCGGCGGCGAGCCAGGCTGCGCAGCCGGTTGAGCGCCTGCCGGGTGACGACCCGGACCAGGTAGGCGCGCGGCTCGCGCACCTCGGCCTGGTCCACCTTCGCCCACCGCAGCCAAGTCTCCTGTACGACGTCCTCGGCGTCGGCGGCCGAGCCGAGCATCTCGTAGGCGACGGTGAACAGCAGGCTGCGGTGGGTGACGAAGGGGTCGGTGTCCAGTGAAGCGGTCATGCCCGCGAGCGTACGACGGGCCGCTCGGCCAGCGGCTTCAGCCCACACGCGGCCGCGAAGCCCTCCGACTCGACTCCCAGCGCAACGTTGGAGCGGGTGGTCAGGTTCGCGAACCCGATCACCGAGGTCAGCTCGATCAGCCCGTCGGGGCCGAGCTGCTCCAGCAGGCTCGCGACCTGCTCGTCGGTCACCGTGGGCGGGGTCTGGCTCATCGCCTCGGCGTAATCCAGCACCTCGCGCTCCAGCGGCGTGAACACCTCCGACTCGCGCCACTGCGGGATCTCCCGCGCCTTGTCCACGTCCAGGCCGTTGTTCTTGGCCATGAAGTAGTTGAAGTCCAGGCACCACGTGCAGCCGATGTACGACGCTACCGCCATGTGTGCGAACGACTTCAGGCTCTCGTCGCACCGGTCCCACTTCTGGACCTTCTGGCCGAAGCCCATGGTGGACTTCAGCACCGGCAGGTGGTGCCACATCACGCCGAGCGACTCCGGGACCTGGCCGAACATCTTCTTGCTGAACTTCTTCACCACCGCGCCGTAGAGACCGGTGATCTCCTTCGGGGGAATCCTGGTGGTCATCTGTCCTCCTGTTGATCGGTGCTCTTGATCGGGTTCGACATGAAGACACCGGCTGGCTCTGCCCTGTGACAGGCCTTCACATTCAACGTCGATGAGAGGAATCTGGTGAGTGGGTCGCCGGCACGTGCCCCGCGGCCGAGGAGGTGCGAGGACGTGACGTCAACCATCACCCGCTTCGAGGCAAGACCTGCCCCCTGCGGACGACAGTGCGGCGGAGAACAGTTCGCCACCGAGGACGGACAGGGACTGGTCACCCTGGACGTGCGCTACGCCTGCGGCTGCCAGACCCACCGCGAGGAGTTCCACGACGGCAGCGTGCACTCCAGCGTGGTGAACCACCACGGCAAGGTGGTGGTGGACGAAGAGCTGCGGGGCGAGTGAGCGTGGCCGACGGGGAGGTGGTCGCCGACCACGACGTACTCATGATCGGCGGCGGCCTGGCTGGCCTGCGCGCCGCCGTCGCGATCGCCGAGACCAGCGCCCACCTCGACGTCGCGGTGATGTCGAAGGTGTACCCGATGCGCAGCCACAGTGTGTCCGCCGAGGGCGGCGCCGCTGGCGCGATCGCGGACGACGACGACACCCTCGATGAGCACGCCTACGACACGGTCTCCGGCAGCGACTGGCTCGGGGACCAGGACGCGATCGAGGCGTTCGTCGCGGAGGCACCGCGCGAGCTGCTGCAGCTCGAGCACTGGGGCTGCCCGTGGAGCCGCCAGCCGGACGGCCGGATCGCGGTCCGCGCCTTCGGCGGCATGAAGAAGATGCGCACCTGGTTCGCCGCCGACAAGACCGGCTTCCACATGCTGCACGCGCTCTTCCAGACCACGCTGAAGTACCGCGAGGTCACCAGGTACGACGAGTGGTTCGTGACCAGACTCCTCGTCGATGACGGCCGGGTGCAGGGCGTGGTGGCGATCGAGCTGATGACCGGCCGGATCCAGGCGGTCACCGCCAAGGCGGTCGTGCTGGCCACCGGTGGCTGCGGGAAGGTCTTCCCGTTCACCACCAACGCCAACATCAACACCGGCGACGGGATGGCGCTGGCTCTCCGCGCGGGCGCGCCGCTGAAGGACATGGAGTTCGTGCAGTACCACCCGACCGGGCTGCCGTTCACCGGGATACTGATCACCGAGGCCGCACGCGCCGAGGGCGGCTGGCTGGTCAACGCGGACGGCTACCGATACCTGCAGGACTACGACCTCGGCACGCCGTCGCCGACGCCGGTTCTGCGCAGCATGGAGCTCGGCCCGCGCGACCGGCTGTCCCAGGCGTTCGTGCACGAGGCGGAGAAGGGCCGCACCACCGCCTCGCCGTACGGCGAGGTCGTCCATCTCGACCTCCGCCACCTGGGCGAGAAGCTCATCGACAGCAAGCTGCCGTTCGTGCGCGAGCTGTGCCTGAAGTACGAGCGCATCGACCCGGTCCACGAGCTGATCCCGGTCCGGCCGGTGATCCACTACATGATGGGCGGAGTCCACACCGACATCGACGGCGCGGCCGGGCTCGACGGGCTGTACGCCGCCGGCGAGACCGCGTGCGTGAGCATCAACGGTGCCAATCGGCTGGGCTCCAACTCGCTGCCCGAGTGCCTGGTCTTCGGAGCCCGGTCGGGCCGCGCCGCAGCGGAGTACGCCGGCTCGGCGCCGCCGACCACCGCCGCCGTACAGGCTCAGGTCGACGACGAGGTACGGCGGCTGCGGGCGCTCCTCGACCGTCCGGCCGGGGACGACGACGGGGTGGCCCGGATCCGCGAGGAGCTGCAGTCGACGATGGAGGAGGCGGCCGGCATCTACCGCACCGGCCCCTCGATGGAGAAGGGCGCCGACGCCGTGCAGGCGCTCCGGGAGCGGGCCGATGCGGTGGGCATCCGGGACACCAGCCGCCCGTTCAACACCGAGCTGGTCGCCGCCCTGGAGCTGGCCAACCTGGTCGACATCGGGGAGTGCATCCTGCTCTCCGGGCTGGCGCGCGAGGAGTCGCGCGGCGCCCACCAGCGCACCGACTTCCCCGCCCGCGACGACGAGCACTTCCTCGCCCACCATCTCGTCCGGCGCGCTGACGACGGGAGCCCCCGCATCGAGCAGCTACCGGTGACGATTACCCGCTGGCCGCCGGGCGAGCGGGTCTACGGGAGGTAGCCCCATGACTGATGAGTCCGACGACAACATCACGATGCGGGTGACCCGCTACCGGCCGGACAAGAACGACCCCCCGGTGCCGGTGGACTACGGGGTGCCGCTGCGCAAGGAGTGGACCGTCCTCGACGGACTGAACCACATCAAGGCCGAGCAGGACGAGTCACTGGCGTTCCGTTGGTCCTGCCGGATGGGTATCTGCGGCAGCTGCGGGATGAACGTCGATGGCGAGCCGCGGCTCACGTGTGCGACCTTCCTCTCCGACTACGCCCCGGGCCCGGTGCGCGTGGAGCCGCTGGCGAACTTCCCCGTCGTCAAGGACCTGGTCGTCGACATCAACGACTTCATGGAGAAGCTGCCCCGCGTCAAGCCGTGGATCATCCGCGACGACGACGTCACCGAGATCGACGGCGAGTACCTCCAGACGCCCGAGGAGCTCGACGCCTACAAGCAGTTCAGCATGTGCATCAACTGCATGCTCTGCTACGCCGCCTGCCCGGTCTACGGCCTCGACCCCGACTTCATGGGCCCCGCTGCGATCGCCCTGGCCGAGCGCTACGACCTCGACTCCCGCGACCACGGCGCCCGCGAACGGCTCGACGTACTTATCGAGCACGAAGGCGTGTGGGGGTGCACGTTCGTCGGCGAATGCACCCGGGTCTGCCCCAAGCACGTCGACCCCGCCGGCGCGATCCAGCGCTACAAGGTCAAGGCTGCCAAGGAGTCGGTGATGGCGTTCCTGCTGCCGCGGGCGGCGGGCCGATGAGCGACACCCGCTACCACCCTCCGGTCCGCCTCTTCTGGTGGACCACGAAGCGGAGCTACTTCCTGTTCGTCATGCGGGAGCTCAGCAGCCTGTTCGTCGCCTGGCTCGTCCTCTTCCTGATCCTGCTGGTCCGTGCGGTCAGCCGTGGCGAGGCGGCGTACGAGAGCTTCTGGGACTGGGCGGACACTCCCTGGGTCGTCGCAATCAACCTGCTGGCCTTCGCCTTCCTCGTGCTGCACACCGTCACCTGGTTCAACCTCACCCCACAGGCGATGGACCTGCGCCTGCGCGGCCGGCGGCTGCCGGCGTCGGCGATCATCGGCGCCCAGTACGGCGGCCTCCTGGTGGTCTCCGCCGCCATCGCCTGGCTGGTCCTGCGATGACCAAACGACGCATCGAACCCCTGGTCTGGCTGACGTTCAGCGGCGGCGGTGTCGCGGCGGCGACGTTCCTGCCGGTGCTGGCGCTGCTGTTCGCGCTGGCGTTCCCGCTCGGCTGGATCGACCCGCCGAGCTACGACCGGATGGCCGACCTGCTGGGCCATCCCCTCACGTTCCTGGTGCTGCTCGGGCTGTTCCCGGTGATGCTCATCCACGCCGCGCACCGCTTCCGCTACACGCTGTACGACGGCCTCCAGGTCAAGCACAAGCTGCTGGTGGCCATGCTCTGCTACGGCGGCGCGCTCGCGGGCTCCTTCGCCGCGCTGGTGTGGCTGGGCAATGCGCTGACCTGAGCCCGTCAGGCCGGTGGGGTGAGCGCGAGCAGGCGCTTCTCCTCGTCGTCGGTCAGCGGCACCTCGAGGACCTTCAGCCAGTCCGCCAGCTCGCCGTCGCGCAGCGGCCGGTGCTCGGTCGGGGCGTCGCCGTACCGGATGGTCAGCGTCTCCAGCGTCAGCGAGACGTGCCGGCCCGGCAGGTGGCGGGTCAGCATCAGGCCCTTCAGGAAGTGGGAGTCCGGGAAGGTGCTGGTGAAGTGGTGGCCCATCGCGAGGTCGACCGGCTTCACCGGCAGGTCGTCGGCGGTGTGCATGACCTGCCAGCCGCCGTCCCGCAGCCGCGACATCCGCCAGCCGTCCGGGTCGGACAGCCGGTCCAGGCGGTACTGCCAGCCGAGGTGGTCGTTCACCGCGCCGTCGGCCAGCTCGATCGGCCGCAGCAGGCTCATCCCGAACCCCGGGTCGCACAGCCAGCGCCGCCCGTCGACGGCCACCTCGACCACCACATGGGTGCGGCCCTGCTGGCTGCCGGTGGCCGGGTCACCGACGCGGCCCAGCCGGCGGCGAACGTCGAAGCCCAGCCGTTCCAGCACCGCCGCGAAGAGCGTGCCGTGCTCGAAGCAGTAGCCGCCCCGGCCGCGGCCCAGGAACTTCTCCTGGATCGCGTCCAGGCCGAGCCCGGCGTGCTGGCGGAGCAGCACGTCGATGTTGTCGAAGGTGAACCTGCGCACGTGCGCCTCGTGCAGGCGGTTGAGGAGGTCGATGCTCGGTGGTGCCGCGGCGACGCCGATCCGGTCGAGGTACGCCGGCAGGTCGAGCTGGTCCACCTGCCACTGGCCGGCGGAGGTGGGATCGGCGGACGTGGGAGATGACATAGCGCCAGCGTAGAACCCAAGGCGTACCCTGCTGTCTCGTGGCAGACGCTGAATTTCGATACTCCGACCTCCTCCCCACCGGCAAGGACGAGACTCCCTACCGGCTGATCAGCACCGAGGGGGTCTCGGCCGTCGAGGGGCCGGACGGCCGGACCTTCCTGCAGGTCAACCCGGAGGCGATCCGGCGACTGACCGCCGAGGCGATGCACGACATCAGCCACTACCTGCGGCCGGCGCACCTCGCCCAGCTCCGCAAGATCATCGACGACCCGGAGGCGTCCGGGAACGACCGGTTCGTGGCGCTCGACCTGCTCAAGAACGTCAACATCTCGGCCGGCGGCGTACTCCCGATGTGCCAGGACACCGGCACCGCGATCGTGATGGGCAAGAAGTCCGAGGGCGTGCTGACCGGTGCCGACGACGCCGAGGCGATCAGCCGTGGCGTGTACGACGCCTACACGAGGCTGAACCTGCGCTACTCCCAGCTCGCCCCGCTGACGACGTACGAGGAGAAGAACACCGGCAGCAACCTGCCGGCGCAGATCGAGCTCTACTCGACCGCACAGGGCGAGAAGGGCCCGGAGTACAAGTTCCTGTTCATGGCCAAGGGCGGCGGCTCGGCCAACAAGTCGTTCCTGTTCCAGAAGACCAAGGCGATCCTGAACCCGAAGCGGATGCTCACCTTCCTGGACGAGAAGATCCGCTCGCTCGGCACCGCCGCCTGCCCGCCGTACCACCTGGCCGTGGTGATCGGCGGTACGTCGGCGGAGTTCGCGCTGAAGACGGCGAAGTACGCCAGCGCCCACTACCTCGACCACCTCCCGACCGAAGGCTCGATGTCGGCCCACGGCTTCCGCGACCTGGAGCTGGAGGAGGAGGTCTTCAAGCTGACCCAGAGCTTCGGGATCGGCGCGCAGTTCGGCGGCAAGTACTTCTGCCACGACGTGCGCGTGGTCCGGCTGCCGCGGCACGGCGCCTCCTGCCCGGTCGCGATCGCCGTCTCCTGTTCGGCCGACCGGCAGGCGCTCGGCAAGATCACCGCCGAGGGCGTGTTCCTGGAGCAGCTGGAGACCGACCCGGCGCAGTACCTGCCCGACACTGAGGAGCAGCACCTGATCCAGGGCGGCGAGGTCGTGAAGATAGACCTCACCCAGCCGATGCCGGAGATCCTCGCCGAGCTGTCGCGGCACCCGGTGAAGACCCGGCTCTCGCTGACCGGCCCGCTGGTGGTCGCCCGCGACATCGCGCACGCCAAGATCCAGGAGCGGCTGGACGCCGGCGAGGAGATGCCGCAGTACCTCAAGGACCACCCGGTCTACTACGCCGGCCCGGCCAAGACGCCCGAGGGCTTCGCCTCCGGCTCCTTCGGGCCGACCACCGCCGGCCGGATGGACTCCTACGTGAAGTCGTTCCAGGCCGCCGGCGGCTCGATGGTGATGCTGGCGAAGGGCAACCGGTCCAAGCAGGTCACCGAGGCGTGCGGCGATTACGGCGGCTTCTACCTCGGCTCCATCGGCGGCCCCGCCGCCCGGCTCGCGCAGGACTGCATCAAGTCCGTCGACGTCCTGGAGTACGCCGAGCTCGGCATGGAGGCGGTCTGGAAGATCGAGGTCGAGGACTTCCCCGCCTTCATCGTGGTCGACGACAAGGGCAACGACTTCTTCACCGACCCCTCCGGCGCCGTCAACGTGCCGATCTCAGGGATCCGGGTCCGCTCGCGCGAGCGCTAGGGCGGCAGGCCGGCTGACGTCATACGACCCGGTCGCGATAGGTCCTGGGGCGTATGACGTTGCGTGGGACGTCATGCGACCCCGGGGAGGTCGCGCCAGCCAGCATCGATGAGAGCGCGCCTCACCTGGGCAAAGAAGTCGTCGGGGCAGAGCCGGAGACCAAGGACCGGGAGCCGAAGGACAGTGTCGCTGCCGAGTGCGATCGAGTTGTGCCGAAGGGCATCGGCGACTAGGTTCTCCGCCCACGCGTGCTGGATGCCGTCAACCTCGACGACCAACCCCCACCTCGACCATCGAAAGTCCAGATAGTAGGTGCCGCTCGGCGTACGCCGCAGCACATGTTTGTCGGGCTCGGGAAGGCCTCGCTCGCGGCAGCCCCGTACGACGTCGAGCTCGTTCAGCGAGCGGATACCACCAGCCAGTTCCAGGATCACTGCATGCACCAGAGCTCGCCGCTTGTCACGACGCACGGTCAGTGCCTCCTTCGTAAGCTGCCTCGGTGTGGTCAGCCCCTGCTGGACTGCCATGGTCAGCAGCAAGGTCGCCTGCCGGTCCGACACCGCCCACAACGCGGCCCGGATCGCAGCAATGGCCGGCCGGGAGCGAGGCACGCCCGATGAGATCACGTCCGACGCGGACCATCGCCTGGTTTGCCGAATGTCGATGTGAGTGCCGCGCTGCCTGATCTTGGCGCCGCGCGGCACCGAGACCCTGATCTTGTTGGCTGTGTAGTGCTCAAGTCCGGAAGCGATCAATGCCGAGGCCCCGTCGAGGAATGCGCGCGGTCCACCCTCAAGCACCGCTGCCCACCAACGGGCCTGCTCTGGCAATGGGCCCGAATGGACGCTGACGCAGTGGCGCCCGATCGCGCGCCACCGCCCAGCGCGGACGTTGGCTCGCACCTCCCCGCGAGTGATGCCGAGCCCATAGATCTGTGATCGGCTGACGACTCCAGCCTGGGCAACAGCCAACTGCTCAACCTTCCGGCGACGAATCCGGCGTCGAGCCGCCGGCGAAATCTCTGACGTTGTCATGGACGACAGCCTCCGAGGCCAGTCCGACATTTCTAGCCCGGCCAAGGGTGACCTGTGGAGAAGAACACGGCTGCCGAATCTGTGGACGGCTCCCGGGCCAGTCTCGCCCTCAAGCGGGCAGGTCAAGACGTCATACGGTGCGGGAGCTATCGCTCACGTCTCGTATGACGTCCGCGCCCTCTCTCCCGAACTCAGACGCCGATCGACCGCCACGGTCCCCAGATCGCGAAGGTCATGCCGGCGCTGGCCTGGATGTTGACGAAGAGCGTGTGACCGTCGGGGCTGAACGTCGAGCCGGCGAACTCGTCGTTCGAGCGGTCGTTCCCGGCCGAGCCGCGCAGCCGGTTCAGGGCGATGTCCCGGAGCCGCCCGCTCGGCGACAGGCCACGGATGAAGTTGTCGGCCACGTTGTCCTCGCAGACGACGAGCGTGCCGCGCGGGGACGTGGTGATGTTGTCGGGTAGGTCCAGCTCGAGCGGCCCGGATGACTGGAACGCTACGCGAAGGCGCTCCCTCCGGACGTCGTACGCCCAGACCTGGCCGGAGCCGCGGCCATAGCCCGCCGGGTTGTGGGTCCCGGCCTCCGCCGCGCCGCCGCCCTGCGTGGAGGTGAAGTAGACGACCCCGTCGTCGTACACCTGCCCCTCCAGCCGCGAGAAGTGCGCCGCACCCCGCGCCCAGCCCTGCGAGCTGACGTGCGTCAGTGCCGTGTCGTTCGGCGTCGCCGCCGGCTGGCCGGGGGTGAAGGGGTAGGCGACGTCAGGTTCGTCGATGTCGACCCACTCGACGTCGGACGTCGTGCCCTGGACCTGGGCTCCCTCCAGGTGTGCGTTGTCGACGCCGGCCACCTTCAGCATCTGCAGTCGGCCGCCGTCCTCCAGCCGGCCGACCTCCATCGGATGCCGGGGCGGGCGGTACCGGTAGAAGCCGGACGCGAACGCGAAGTTGTCCTCAGTCAGGTAGAGATGACCGTGGTGCGGATCGAAGGAGACCGCCTCGTGGGCGAACCGCCCGGCACTGCGAAGCGGCTCGCGGCGCGACTGCCCCGCGCCGGGCTGATGGCTGACCGGGACCTCGAAGACATATCCGTGGCGCTGCTGGAGCGGGATGTTGGGCGTGCCGGTGAAGTCCGCGCCGACGTCCGGCCCGTTGACCGTCTCCTCGCAGGTCACCCACGCTCCCCACGGCATCTGGCCGCCCGAGCAGTTCATCATCGTGCCGTTCAGGCTGGTGAAGCCCCGGACGACCTTGCCGTGCCGGGTGACCTGGATGGTCGTGGTCCCGCCCCCGGCCATCGGGTCGTACGGCGTCCCCGGGCCGAACGCCGGCCTCGGGTTGTTGACCTCGTGGTTGCGGACCAGGATCACCGAGCCGCCGGGCCCATGGAAGGCGCCCATGCCGTCGTGGCGACCAGGCAGCCGGGTCCCGTCCTCCAACGTCACCGGAAACTCGGTGTCGTGGAACGAGCGGTAGTTGAACCCGCGCGGCAGGTGCAGTCGCACCACGCCGTCGCGATGGTCCTCGACCGGCACCAGACCGGCCGCGCTCGGTGATCGTCTCGCCTCGGCGGGCGTGGCCACCAGGCCCGCGAACGGACCCGCGATGGTCGTGGCTGCTGCAGACTTCAGGACGGTACGGCGTTGCATGGACATGCTGACTCCCGGGGGACGGCCCGATCCAGCCACACTAAGCACGCCGCCGGGAGGTGGCAAGCACCCCCAGGAACGTCCAGCCGGATGCGCTGACGCGGCGCGGCCGCGTGTTGCATACTGCGCGCCAGGCCGTGTTCCGCCACCGGCCGTTCTCCCCTGCCACCTGGAGGTTCTCGTGCACTCCCGCCTACCCATGCGCTCTCGCAGCCTCGCCGCCCTCGCGGTGGCCGCTGCCGGACTGGCCGGCATCCCGGCGCTCACCGGCGCCAACGCCAGCGCCGGATCCGCGGCACCGGCCGACGCCGACACCGAGGTCTACATCGTCGAGCTGGCCGCTTCGCCCGTCGCCGAGTACGGCGGCGGCATCGCCGGCCTGGAGGCGACCGAGGTCACGCCCGGTGAGCGCCTGGACAAGGCGACGCCCGCGGTCCGCGAATACGTCACGTACCTCAACGAGAAGCGCGCCGACGTCCGCGCCCGGGTCGGCGCCACCAGCCTCTACGACTACAACTACACCTACGCCGGCTTCGCCGCGGAGCTGACTGCGACCGAGGCCGCCCGCCTGGAGCGCTCCGGCGACGTACTCTCCGTCGAGCGCAGCGAGACGGTCCAGGGCGACACCATCAGCACCCCGCGATTCCTCGGCCTGACCGGCGAGGGCGGGGTCTGGGACAAGGTCGGCGGCATCGACAAGGCCGGCGACGGCGTGATCATCGGCGTCATCGACTCCGGCTTCGTGCCGGAGCGACCGAGCTTCGCGCCGATCGAGACCACCTGGCGGTCCGACCAAATCGTCGCCGCGAAGTGGAAGGGCAAGTGCGACCCCGGCACCGAGGCGCCGCTGGTGACCTGCAACAACAAGGTGATCGGCGCCCGGTACTTCGACAAGGGCATCCTGGCGGGCGCCGGCGCCAAGCCGATCCCGGAGGAGTACGTCTCCCCGCGTGACCGCGGCGGCCACGGCACCCACACCGCCAGCACCGCCGCCGGCAACAACGGCGTGCTCATGAAGGTGCAGGGTCGCGACTGGGGTCTCGGCTCCGGCATCGCTCCGCAGGCCCGGCTCGCGATCTACAAGGGTCTCTGGGACATCGACAACTCCGGCGGCGGCTCCGGCAACAGCGCCGACCTGGTCGCCGCGATCGACGCCGCCACCGCGGACGGCGTGGACGTCATCAACTACTCGATCTCCAGCGCCGAGCTGACCACCACGGGCGCGATCGGGCAGGCGTTCCTGAGGGCCGGCAAGGCAGGCGTGTTCGTGGCCACCTCGGCCGGCAACACCGGCCCCGGCGCCAGCACCGTGCGCAAGCACTGGCCCTGGGTGACCACGGTCGCCAACGGCACCCACGACCGGGCGATCAGCCAGTCGGTCACCCTCGGCAACGGCGCGACGTACACCGGTGGTGGCATCGGTGGTGCCTCCCCGAACGCGCCCCTCGTGCTCGCGACCAGCGTCAAGCTCGCCGCGGCGACCGACGAGAACGCCTCGCTCTGCCTCGCCAACACCCTCGACCCGGCCAAGGCGGTCGGCAAGATCGTGCTCTGCGAGCGCCGGCTCGGCGCCCGCGTCGACAAGAGCCTGCAGATCAAGAACGCCGGCGGCGTCGGCATGATCCTGTGGAACGCCGCCGCCAGCACCATCGAGTCCGAGCGGCACTCGGTGCCGACCGTGCACGTCGACCACGTCGTCGGTGCCGCGATCCGGGAGTACGCCGCCACCGCGGATGCGACCGCGGCCATCGCGGCGGCCGAGGTCAGCCGGGCGCAGGCGCCGAAGGTGGCGTCGACCTCGTCCCGCGGCCCCGCCCCCGACGCCGACCTGCTCAAGCCCGACGTGATGGCGCCGGGCACCGGCGTACTCGCGGCGACCGTGTCGGATCGCGACGGCGAGGAGTACGCCTTCTTCAGCGGCACCTCGATGTCGTCCCCGCACGTCGCCGGCATCGCGGCGATCCTCATCGGCCGGCACCCCGCGTGGTCGCCGATGGCGGTCAAGTCCGCGATCCTCACCACCGCGACGACCACCGACAACGACGGCAAGGCGATCGAGAAGGACTCCGGCGGCGCCTCCGACCCGTTCGGGTACGGCGCTGGCCAGGTCCGGCCACGGCTCTCGCTCGACCCCGGCCTGGTCTACGACTCGACGTACACCGACTGGACCCGGTACATCTGCGGCGCGGGCCACGTGCCGAGCACCCACGAGCTGTGCGCCAACGGCAAGATCGACCCGAGTGACCTGAACTACCCGACCATCGCCGTCGGCGAGCTGGCCGGCAAGCAGACGATCACCCGGACGGTCACCAACGTGTCCAGCAAGACCGAGACCTACCGGGCCTCGGTCGAGGGCCTCGCCGGCATCGACGCTCAGGTGTCGCCGCAGTCGTTCGAGCTGCGGCCCGGGCGCAGCAAGACGTTCACGGTCACCTTCACCAACCAGACGGCGGCCCCGAACGCTTACGCGTTCGGCAAGCTGGTCTGGAAGGGGAGGAAGCACTCGGTGGCCAGCGTGATAGCGGTCAAGCCGGTGCTGATGGCCGGCCCGGCATCGGTGACCGGCACCGGCACCTCGGGCTCCGCGGAGCTCTCGGTCACGCCCGGCATCAACGGCGACCTGTCCACGACGGTGTCCGGCCTGGTCGCCTCGACCCAGCACAACGCAACGCTGCGCAACGCGGTCGGCGGCACCTTCCCGGCGACCAACCCGGCGGCCAACGACCACGTCGCGAAGTTCACGATCGACGTGCCGGCCGGCACCCGGGCGCTGAAGCTCGCGACGTACGCCGGCGAGCACGGCGCGGTCGATGTGGACGTCCATGTCTACGCGAAGGACTCGAAGACCCGGCTGTTCGTCAGCGCCGCCGACGGCGCCGACGAGACCATCGTGATCCGCGGGCCGGGTGCGTCGTACGACGTGTACGTCGACCTCTGGGCCGGCGCTGGCGACCAGCCGATCACGCTGCACTCGTGGCTCGCGGGCGCCGGGTCGGGCAACCTCACGGTCACGCCCAACCCGCTGTCGGCCACCGTCGGCCAGCCGGCCACGCTGACCGCGGCCTGGTCCGGCCTGGAGTCCGGCAAGCGCTACTTCGGCCTGCTCGACCACTCCGGCGCCGGCGCCCGCGCCAACGGCGCCACCGTCGACATCACCACCAACTAGCCCCACAAATACTGTCCCAGCCCGTCGGATGCTTCCGACGGGCTGGGACAGTTTCACTAGGTGCCTAGTGAAACTGCCGCGAAAACGCTACGAGTACAGCGCGTCGATCTGGTCGGCGTACTTGGCGGCGATGGGCTTGCGGCGCAGCTTGAGGGTGGGCGTGAGCTCCTCGCTGCCGGGCAGCCAGTACGTCGGCAGCACCTCGACCTTCTTGACCTGCTCGACCCGCGACAGCTTGGCGTTGCCGGCGTCGATGCCCTTCTGTACGGCGGCGAGCAGGCCGGCGTCCTTGGCGAGTACGGCGGGGTCGTTGGCCAGGCCGTGCTTGTCGGCGTACGCCGCGGCGGCGTCCGGGTCGAGGGTCACCAGCGCGACGTTGTAGGGCTTGGCATCGCCGATCACCGCGATGGTGGCGGCCAGCGGGGTTGTCACCTTGAGGGTGTTCTCGATGTTGGACGGCGACATGTTCTTGCCGGCCGCGTTGATGATGATCTCCTTCTTGCGGTCGACGATCGTGAGATACCCATCCGAGTCGATGGTGCCGATGTCACCGGTGTGCAGCCAGCCGTCTGCGTCGATGGTGTCGGCGGTCTTCTCCAGGTCCTTGCGGTAGCCGACCATGTTGCCGGCACACTTCACCAGCACCTCTCCGTCGTCGGCGAGCTTCAGCTCCACGCCCGGGAGCGGCGGGCCGACGGTGCCGACCTTGGCCTTGCCCGGCGGGTTGACCGTGGAGGCCCCGGAGGTCTCGGACATACCCCACAGCTCACACACGTTGAGGCCGAGGCCCATGAAGAACTTCAGCGTCTCCGGCGCGATCGCGGCCGCGCCGGACCAGGCCCACTTCAGCTCGCTCATCCCGAGCGCCTCGCGGACCTTGCTCAGCACCAGCTTGTCGGCGAGCCCGAACTGGACGCCGTCCAGGCCACTCAGCGACTTGCCGGCCAGCCGCGCCTCGGCGTTCTTCGCGGCCAGGCCGAACGCCCATCCGGCGAGCCGCTTCTTGACCGGGCTGGTCTCGGCCGCGAGCTTGGCCTCGACGCCCATCTTGATCTTCTCCCACACGCGCGGAACCGCGAACCAGATCGTCGGCTTGCAGTCGGGCAGGGCGGCGGCAACCTCCCGCGGATTGGCGACGTAGGTGATCTGTACCCCGCGGATGGCGCTGAAGTACTGCGCGGAGCCGCGGTCCGCGATGTGCGCCGCCGGCAGGAACGACGTGATCCGGTCGCCGAACCCGACGTCGACGACCTTCATCGCCGCGGTGAAGGTCTCCATGCAGTTGCGGTGGCTGAGCTGGACGCCCTTCGGCGGTCCGGTGGTGCCCGAGGTGTAGATCAGGGTGAGCAGGTCGTCCGGCTGCACCGCCTTCCAGGCCGCCTCGAAGTCGAAGTTGTCCGCGCCGGCCGCCTCCAGCTCCTCCAGCGTCATCGTCGCGCCGTCGGGCTTGCCGTCGACGCACACGACATGTTCCAGCGCGACGCCGGAGCCGAGGATCGCGGGCAGCAGCGCGGTCTCGGTGACCACGACCTTGTTCTCCGCGTTACCGAACAGGTACTCAACCTGCTCCGGCGAGGAGGTGTTGTAGATGGAGAACCCGATCGCGCCGAGGTGCATCGCCCCGGCGTCCACCCAGGCGAACTCCGGACGGTTGGTGAGCATGATCGCCACGGCATCGCCGCGCTGGACGCCGATGCTGGCGAAGCCGGCCGCTGTCTTGCGGACCCGCTCGGCGTACTCCCGCCAGGTGATGGAGACGTTGTCTCCGGCTGTCCGCAGCGCGACCGCGCCCGGATCGATCTTCGCGGTCTGCTGGAAGGCCTCGCAAACGGTGGCAGGTGTGGTCATGACGGTCTCCCTCAGTCGAGCCTGATTGCCGCGAACGTAACCGCAGTCACACTGCACAGCAACCGAAACGACCCATTTCGAGACTTAAGGTCTAGGGTCGGCGAGTGCCTGAGTACGCCGAGATCGCGCGCGCGGAGACCGAGCGTGGCGAGGTCGTCCTGCGCGCCCGCCGCGACGGCGACCAGGGGCACCCGGTGCTCGAGCTCAGGGTCAACGGGATCTTCGTGATGGACTCGCTGGAGACCAGCAGCGAGCGGGCGCTCGCCGAGCACGCGCTGGCGCTCGTGGACCGCCCGGCCGCGGTGCTGGTCGGCGGCCTCGGGCTCGGGTTCACCGCGCATGCCGTGCTCGCCGACTCCCGCGTCGAGCGGCTGACCGTGGTCGAGATCGAGGAGGCGCTGGTCGGCTGGATGCGCGACGGCACCGCCCCGCACGGCCCCGCCCTGCTCGCCGACGAACGGCTGAGCATCGTCGTCGCGGACATCGTCGGCGCCCTCGCCGAGGGCAAGGATGCGTCGTACGACCTGGTCCTGCTCGACGTCGACAACGGCCCGGCGTACCTCGTGTACGACGCCAACGCGGCGGTCTACCGAGCACCATCGCTCACCCAGGCCCGCCGGATCCTCCGTCCGGGCGGCGTGCTCGCCATCTGGTCGGCCGACCGCTCACCCGAGCTGGAGGCCGAGCTGGCCACGGTGTTCGGCAACGCCGAGGCGCTGGCGTACGACGTACCGCTGCACGGCCGCGCCGAGCAGTACTGGCTGCACGTGAGCCGGCAGCCCTGATCCCACTCAGCCGGGCCGCGGGACGCCGTCGAGCAGCGCGTCGACGACCCGCTCCGGCAGGTCGTCCTCGAGCGGGAACCCGGTGACCAGCGCGCGGGAGTGGACGATGGCGACCAGCATCTCCAGCAGCAATGAGGTGTCGACGTCGGCCGCCACCTCGCCGCGGGCGACCGCCCGCTCGACGACCGGGGTGAAGGTCTCGATCCGGCTCGCCCAGAACCGCCGCCGCTCCTCGGCATAGTCGCCGTGGGCGAGGGTTCCGCTGCGCATCACGGCAAGGCCCAGTGGGTCCGCCGTCGCCGCGCTGGCCAGGGTTAGCGTCGCGGTCAGGTCGCCGCGCAGCGAGCCGGTGTCTGGCACCGGAACCCGCTGCTCGCTCTCGGCCAGCAGCGCCTCCAGCACGAGGTTCTCCCGGGTCTGGAACCTGCGGTACACCGATGTCTCGTGTACGCCGGCGCGCGCGGCCACCGCCGCGACGGTCAGCATGTCCAGCCCGCCGCTCTCGATCTCCCGGAGCGTCGCGGCCAGCACCGCCTCATGAACCGCTGCACCCCGCCGCCCCAATCCCGCCATCCCCCAAACCTAGCCAGGTCGTGGGTCTGAGCCAGCGCCAGGGCGCAGGCTCAGACCCACGACCCTCACTCGTGGGCTTCGGGCGTAAGCGGGTTCCCGGCAGCGATCCGGCCGCAGTCCGACGGCGCGGCCTTCCCGGCGAACCGATCGTTGAGCCACAGCAGCGCCAGCGGAGCCCACGGCACCGTGGCCCCGACGTGGCTGAGCAGGCTGTACTGCTGGTACTTCACCGCGGGCGCACCCGTGGCGCAGTACTGCCGCATCAGGGTCCGTACGTCCCCGGCGACCATCACGCCGTCGCCAGCGCCGATCCCGGGCTTGGTGCCGGACGTGCCTTCGAAGTAGCCGCCCCCGCCCTGCGCGACGAACATCGGGACGGTCGGCGTCGGCGCGGAGCCGAGGTTCAGCTTGTTGACGGTGTCGACGTACTCGGGCACGGAGTTGGGGTTGGCGTACTCGGGCTTGACCAGCTGCTTCCAGGTCAGGCCGGGGTACTGGCCGAGCACGTTGATGATCGACGCCTGCTGCATCTTGGCGATGACCTGCTTGCCCTTGTCGTTGAGGTACTTGTCGAAGTCGATGTCGTAGGACCGGGCCACGCCCGCGATCGCCATCGGCGCGATGCCGGACCAGACCAGGCTGCCCGAGACGTACTTCAGGTTGTGGGCCGGGGCGACCAGCAGGCCGCCCTCGGTGAAGCCGACCAGCCGCCGGTTGACGTCGGGCGCGTACTCCGGGGCCAGGGTGCCCGCCCAGCTGGTCGCGATCGCGCCACCCGAGTAGCCGAGCATGCCGACCCGGGTCGCCGAGGTGAGGCCGGTGGCTTCGGCCGCACTCGCGGCCCGGATCCCGTCGAGGGTGTTGTAGCCGTACTCCGGTCCGGCGGCGAAGTTGGCGTCCTGGCCCTCGGTGTCGGGCACGAGCACCGTGTAGCCCTGCGCCAGCAGCGGCGCGATGAAGATCGACTCCACGTTGGCGATCAGCCCGCCCAGCGAGACGTCGCCCGCGATCGCCCGCGAGGGGCCGTCCTCCGGGTTCATGGAGTCGTAGAACGACTGGTAGGACACCGCGTTGCCGTTCACCTTGCCGGGCGGCTTGAGAACAGACGTCACGTTGGCGGCCGGCTTTCCCTGCGCGTCGGTGCTGCGGTAGAGGATCTGCACGGCCTGCACTGGCGTCGGGATGCCCACCACGTGGTAGCTGAGGGTCCGGGTCTTCAGCACCTCGCCCGGCTCGTACGACGACAGCGGCTGGGCGCCGTCGTAGGTGTAGAAGGGATCGGCGGCAGCGGCACTCGCAGCGGCACCGGCGGTGGCGCCGGCGGTGCCCGGCACCAGGGCGGCCAGGACGAGAAGGAAGCTGGCGGCGAGCTGGGCGGCTGCTGCTCGCGGGCTGAGTCTGGGCATCGGACACCTTCCAAGGCGTGTGTAAGCCGTCACAGTCAGTGGGCGGCACGCTATCGCAACTGTGACTGCGATAACACCGTGAGCGGCGTCACATGTAGCGCCTGCCGGTAGCGTCGGAGGCGTGAATGACACGAGGATCGAGCACGACTCGATGGGCGAGGTCGCGGTGCCTGCGGACGCACTGTGGCGGGCCCAGACCCAGCGGGCGATCGAGAACTTCCCTATCAGCGGCACCACGCTGGAGCCGCGTCACATCCAGGCACTGGCGACGATCAAGTCGGCCGCCGCGAAGGCCAACGCCGAGCTCGGCGTACTCGACCGGAGCCAGGCGGACGCGATCCGGGCGGCCGCCGCCGAGATCTCGGCCGGTGAGCACGACGGGCACTTCCCGCTCGACGTGTTCCAGACCGGCTCCGGAACCAGCTCGAACATGAACGCCAACGAGGTGATCGCCAGCCTCGCCGGACGCACCGGGGTGGACGTCCACCCCAACGACCACGTCAACGCGTCGCAGTCCAGCAACGACACCTTCCCGACCTCGATCCACGTCGCCGCCACCCTTGCCGTCGTCGAGGACCTGCAGCCGGCGCTCGCCACCCTGGCCACCAGCCTCGAGGCCAAGGCCACGGAGTTCGTGGACGCCGTGAAGTCCGGCCGCACCCACCTGATGGACGCGACACCGGTGACCCTCGGCCAGGAGCTCGGCGGGTACGCCGCGACCGTGCGCTACGCGACCGAGCGGCTCGACGCGGTCCTCCCCCGGGTCCGGGAGCTACCGCTCGGCGGCACCGCCGTCGGCACCGGCATCAACACCCCGCCCGGCTTCGCGGCCGCGGCGATCGCCGAGATCGGCGTACTCACCGGACAGGAGTTCACCGAGGCGCGCAACCACTTCGAGGCCCAGGGCGCGCGCGACTCGCTGGTCGAGCTGAGCGGTGTGCTCCGCACGATCGCGGTCGGCCTCACCAAGATCTGCAACGATCTGCGCTGGATGTCGTCCGGCCCGACCACCGGCCTGGCCGAGATCCACCTGCCCGACCTGCAGCCGGGATCCAGCATCATGCCCGGCAAGGTCAACCCGGTGCTCCCCGAGGCGACGCTGATGGTCTGCGCCCAGGTGATCGGCAACGACGCCGCGATCGCCACCGCCGGCGCGAGCGGCAGCTTCGAGCTGAACGTGATGATGCCGGTGATCGCGCGGAACCTGCTGGAGTCGATCCGGCTGCTGTCCACCTCGACCGTGCTGCTCGCAACCCGCTGCATCGACGGCATCACCGCCGACCGGGACCGGATGCGGCGGTACGCCGAGTCGTCGCCGTCGGTGGTAACCCCGCTGAACAAGTACCTCGGCTACGAGACCGCCGCCAAGGTCGCCAAGCAGGCCCTGGCAGACGGCGCGACGATTCGGGAGACGGTGATCGCGATGGGCTTCCTGCGCGACGGCGTACTCACCGAAGAGCAGCTCGACGCCGCCCTCGACGTCACGTCGATGACGAGACCCGGCTAGTTGGTACCAACGGCGATAGCATCGCCAGCGATACTATTGGTCTGACCAACGGTCAGGCGCATACTGCCGTGGGGCGCCCTGCTGAAGGATCAGCAGCGCAGGGTGCCTGAGGAGGCGCGGCGGCTCCGGTCGCTCGTGGCGACCTTCGACCCGCGGTCGTGAGGGTGGCGACCGCAGATCGCGAGCCGCCGCGCCGAGGTCCGGCCCTACGCCGCTACCGGCAGCGGTACGACGTCGGCGATGGCGGCCGCAAGCTCGCGGCCCTTGGTCACGAAGTGCTGCTTGAAGTAGCGGTCATGCTCGTCGTGCTCGTGGAAGTGGTGCGGGGTGAGCACGGCCGAGAAGACCGGTACGTCGGTCTCGAGCTGGACCCGCATCAGCGCGTCGACGACGGCGCCGGCCACGAAGTCGTGCCGGTAGATGCCCCCGTTGACGACCAGTGCGCAGGCCGCGACGGCGTCGTACTCCCCCGACCGGCCGAGCCGGCGGGCAGCGAGCGGGATCTCGAAGGCGCCGGGCACCTCGACCACGTCGAGGTCGTAGCCCAGCTCGGTGAGCCGGGCGGCGCACGCCTCGACGGCACAGTCGACGATGTCGGCGTGCCAGCGGGCGGCGAGGATGGCGATGCGGCGTGAAGGTGGGGCTACGGGTGACTGCGTCATGTTGTCCTCCTGTTCGCGTGGTCACCCAGGGCGTGACGACGCGAACGAAGGCAGCCAGCACCGGCCAGCACCGTCGGTCGAGCCGCGTTCTCTTCCATCCGGACTGTGACCGTCGGCTCCGGAGTCGCACCGGATCTGCTGTCCCTGCCAGGTGGCAGGCGCTCGCGGGCTGGTGGTCCCGGATGGCCGGGACCACATCACCGCCGGTGGGGAGTTCCACCCCGCCCTGAGAACGTTTCAGGGCGATACTAGCGCAGAGTCTCTAATACAGTGGAGGCCTAATACCAGTTGTGGCCCTGCTTGAAGGACCACGCGGCACAGGGGGTGCCGTAGCGGGATTGGATGTAGTCCAGGCCCCAACGGATCTGCACCTCGGCGGAGGTCATGTAGCCCTCCGGCAGGTCGTGCATTGCGGTCAGCGCCTGCGGGATGCCGTACGCCGAGGAGGTGGGGTTGTCGGCATCGACCCGCCAGCCGCTCTCGCTCATGTACAGCGCGTCCAGGCAGTCGAACTCGTCGACGCTGAAGCCGTACTCGCCGAGCAGGGCGCGGGCGATGTCGCGTGGGTCGTCGTCGGAAAGGTCCTCGGTCTTGGCGAACCCACCGCCCTCGGAGCCCGACAGTGCGGCAACCTTCGCCGGGTCGGTGGCCTCGCGGCGGTCGGAACGGGTGGGGACCTTCTTGTCGCGCTTGGCCAGGCGCTCGGAGAGGCGCTTGTTGAGCTCAGCCTGGTCGACGCTGGAGGCGGAGAGCTTGTCGGTGCTATCACGCTGCTGCGGGCTGAGCCCGTCGGCAAAGAGTCCGCCGGTCACGGTGGCTCCGGTGGTGGCTACCGCCACCGACGACAGCACCAGGGTGGTGCGCAGCACCTTCTTGGGGGTGTCAGTCGCCTTGACCGGTTGCCGGTGCTTCGGCACGTACTTCACATGTTTAGGCACAGATCAGCTCACGAGCTGAAACTGGGACAAATGGTGTGCATGCCCCATATCAACCCGAATCTCCCTCCCAGGTTACGAATCAATCACGGGCCACCCTGCAGCACATCCTTGGTGGATTCAAACCCCGGCCCGGAAAATGTAGGGATCCAGCCGGGGTCCCCAGTCACATGTGTCACAGAACACACAGCGGTGAGCCCGCCGAAGGCGTCGTCCGCCTTCGGCGGGCTCATCATCTGTTCCGCAGAACAGGCTCGCTGCGCTCGCGTTCCGCGGTCAGCTGAGGGTGACGTTCTCCAGCATCTCGGTGACCAGCGCCGCGATCGGCGACCGCTCGGACCGGGTGAGGGTCACATGCGCGAAGAGCGGGTGTCCCTTCAGCCGCTCGACGACCGCGACCACTCCGTCGTGCCGGCCGACCCGCAGGTTGTCGCGCTGGGCGACGTCGTGGGTCAGCACGACCTTGGAGTTGGCGCCGATCCGGGACAGCACCGTCAGCAGCACGTTGCGCTCCAGCGACTGGGCCTCGTCGACGATCACGAACGCGTCGTGCAGCGAGCGGCCGCGGATGTGGGTCAGCGGCAGCACCTCGAGCATCCCGCGGTCGAGCACCTCGTCGATGACGTCCGGGGTGGTGAGCGCGCCGAGCGTGTCGAAGACCGCCTGACCCCACGGCGACATCTTCTCCGACTCGGTGCCCGGCAGGTAGCCGAGCTCCTGGCCGCCGACGGCGAACAGCGGCCGGAAGACCACCACCTTCTTGTGCTGGCGGCGCTCCATCACCGCCTCCAGGCCCGCGCACAGTGCCAGCGCCGACTTGCCGGTGCCGGCCCGGCCGCCGAGCGAGACGATGCCGATGTCCGGGTCGAGGAGCAGGTCGAGCGCGATCCGCTGCTCGGCCGAGCGGCCGTGGATGCCGAACGCCTCCCGGTCGCCGCGGACCAGGTGCACCTGCTTGTCCGCACCGACCCGGCCGAGCGCCGTACCCCGCTCCGAGAGCAGCACCAGGCCGGTGTGGCAGGGCAGCTCGCGGGCCGGCTCCAGGTCGAGGGTGCCGTCGTCGTACAGCTCGTCGAGGTCGCCGCCGCCCACCTCCAGCTCGACCATCCCGGTGTAGCCGGCCTCGGAGTCGCTCATCCGCTCGACGCGGTACTCCTCGGCGTCCAGGCCGACCGCCGAGGCCTTGATCCGCAGCGGCAGGTCCTTGGAGACCAGGGTGACCGGGTTGCCCTCGGTGGCCAGGTTGCAGGCGACCGCGAGGATCCGGGTGTCGTTGTCCCCGAGCCGGAAGCCGGTCGGGAGGACCTCGGCGTCGATGTGGTTGAGCTCGACGCGGAGGGTGCCGCCGGCGGAGCCGATCGGAACCGGCTGGTCGAGGCGACCGTGTTCGATCCTCAGCTCGTCGAGCGTCCGCAGCGCGGTGCGGGCGAAGAAGCCGAGCTCAGGGTGGTGACGCTTGCCCTCGAGCTCGGTGATCACGACGACTGGTAGGACCACCTCGTGCTCCTCGAAACGACGGAGCGCGCCGGGGTCGGCCAGCAGGACGCTCGTGTCGAGGACGAAGGTTCGGGTTCCCGCCTTCTTCGACGGGGCCTTGCGCTTTGCGGTGGATGCCCGCGTGGAGCGCTTGGCAGATGAGTTCGGAGAGGCCACGGTCTACCCCTTCTGGACCCAGCACGCCGCAACTCGACGTTCCCGGCCCTAACTCACACGGTTGGACCGGGATGACGTCCGAAAGCCGGAGTGCCGGCTCCCCACTCCACTACCCCTAGGCCCGGGGAACTCCCGGACCAGCAGTCGCGTCGTGCAGTCGTGAGGTCTCACGAACGGGCCTCCCAGTACGGCGAGCTTCCCCGCTCGCCGTTACTCAAGGAGGTACCGGGACTCGCCTCAGGTTCCCAGCAACACTCCCGAATGCGTGGTGAACGGCCGGTTACAGAGGGGCTCGATCAGCCCGGCTCCACCGATGGCGCCGTCGCGAGCGTCGTCAGGCGGGTGTGATGGCAAGGCGGCGGAGCGAAGGCGGGCCGGAGGCCCGTCGAGTCTTCGCCAACGCAGCCAGCGCGCCCGCATGGCGGCGCGCAGCAGGCGGCCATCGGTGGAGCCGGGCTTAAGGCGCGACGGTGAGGTTGCCGAAGCCGATCACGGCCTGGCTGGCCGGCGTACCGAACACGTCGACGACCGGGCCGCTGACGCTGGATGCCCAGGTGTCAGCGCCGGCTCCGGGGTTGGCGACGTCGCGCACGTCCAGCTGGATTGTTGCCGTGCCGAGGTCAGGCCCGACCGTGCCGGTGCTCAGGTCGACGACCCGCACCGTGGCTGACCCCGCCGCCAGGCTGGCCGGGCAGATCTTCGGGTTGCCGGCGCAGGTGGTGGTAAGCGCGGTCAGCGTCGAGGACTCGATCACCGCGAGCCCGCCGACGGTGGGTACGACGACCACGACGTTGCCGGTGGGCGGCGCCTTCTTGACCGGCCGGGCCTGGAACCCGAAGTCGCGGACGCCGGTACCGGCCGCCGCGGAGGCGAAGCCGGCGCCCTGGTTGGCCACCGTGGCCACACCAACGTCGGCCGGGCCGGCGTACGTCGGGCTGGCGGTCGTGACCACGACGGCACGGCTGCCCACCGCCTGCGTGGCCGAGCACTGCGCGCGGGCCTTGCCGGGCGTGGTCGGAGCCGCGTTGGCGCTGCAGATCAGGGTGCCGTCGAGCCGCTTGAACGAGACCACGACGTTGCTCAGCGCGCCGGCGAGGGTGCCGTCGGCCTGCTCGACCACCTCGGCGGTCAGCGTGACCGAGGCGTTCGCGCCCGCGGTCAGGGACTGCGGCTGACCGCCGAACGTGGTGTCGACCGACTCCTTGGTCACCGTGAACGGCTGGCTCGCCGAGGACGGTGCGTACGCCGCGTCCCCGGCGTACGCCGCAACGACCTGGCGGACGCCGGGTGCGCCGGTGACCGCGATGCTCGCCGTCGCCCGGCCGTCGGCGCCGGTCGTGGCCGGAGCGGTGGCCGCGCCCAGGGTGAAGGTCAGGTCGCGGGCGGCGAGCGGCTGGCCGGTCCCGGCGTCGGTCAGCAGCGCGGAGACAGCGGCCGGGTCGGAGGTCTGCGCGGTCACCGATCCGTCGTACGCGACGACGGTGGCGCGCTTGGTGACGCTGACGGTGAACGAACGCTGCGCGGTGGACTGGCCGTCGGAGACCTGGACGGTCACCGGGTGCGCGCCGAGCTGGTTCTGGGTCGGCGTCCAGAGGAAGGTGCCGCTGCTGGCAACCGAGGCGCCCGCGGGGCCACTGACCAGCGACCAGCTGAGTGCGTCCGGCGGGTCGTCGCCGTCGCTGCCGGTCAGCGGGACCGAGAGCAGGTCGCCCCACTGGGTGGTCTGGTCGGCAACCGGGTCGGCCGTGACCGGGTCGTTGACACAGGTGACGGTGACCGTGACCGTGCCGACCGAGGTGGCACCGCTGGAGTCGGTGACCGTGTAGGTGAAGGCGTCCACACCGCACCAGCCGGCGTCGGGCGTGTAAGCGACCGCGTCGTTGATCGCCAGGGTCAGGGTCCCGTGGGAAGCGCCGCTCGCCTCGGTGACGTGCAGGGTGTCGCCGTCGACGTCGGTGTCGTTGTCGAGCACGTGGATGTGGACGGCCTCGTCCTC
The DNA here is from genome assembly GCF_003121585.1 of Nocardioides speluncae. Taxonomy (GTDB): domain Bacteria; phylum Actinomycetota; class Actinomycetes; order Propionibacteriales; family Nocardioidaceae; genus Nocardioides; species Nocardioides speluncae. The sequence goes on along the minus strand of NZ_QEOO01000037.1, from coordinate 270,637 downwards.
GTCGGTCGTGGCTTGGTCGGCGGCGGCGACGGGCGCGTCGTTCACGCAGGTCACCGAGACCTCGACCGAGCCGGTCGCGGCGCCACCCGGGCTGGTCACCTGGTAGCTGAACGAGTCCGCCCCGCAGTAGTCGGCGTCGGGTGTGTACCGGACCTTGCCGGCCTCGGCGGCCGCCGTACCGTGGGCCGGGTCGCCGACCGTGCCCAGGGTCAGCGCGCCGCCGTCCGGGTCGGTGTCGTTGGCGAGTACGTCGACCAGCACGTCGGTGTCCTCGGGTGTGGTCGCCGCGTCGGCGGCCGGGCGCGGCGAGTCGGCTGCGCAGGTCACGGTGACCGAGGCGTTGCCGGTGGCCTGGGTGTGGCCGTCGCTGACCTGGTAGCTGAACGTGTCCGGGCCGCAGTAGTCGGCCGCCGGCTGGTAGTGGACCTTGTTGCCGAGCACGGACGTGGTGCCGTGGCTGGCCGCGCCGACCGAGAACAGCGTCAGCGGGTCGCCGTCGACGTCGCCGTCGTTGGCGAGTACGTCGAAGTCCGCCGGCGTGTCCTCCGGCGTCGACAGCGCGTCCGCGCCGGGCGCCGGGCCGTCGTTGCCGCAGGTGACGGTGACCGCGACGGACGCCGACGCCGTGTGCCCGTGGCCGTCGGAGATCGTGTACGCGAAGACGTCGGGAACGGCGCCGCAGAAGTCCGGGTCGGGCGTGTAGCGGACGTCGCCAGTGCCGAGGATCGCGGTCGTGCCGTGCGCCGGGTCGCCGGCGTCGGTGACGGTCAGCGGGTCGTTCTCGGGATCGGTGTCGTTGGCGCGGACGTCCACGTCGACGTGGGTGTCCTCCGCGGTGGTGGCGGTGTCGTTGGTGGCGACCGGCGCGCAGTTCATCAGCACCGAGATCGTCGCCGGCACCACGGCCTGGCCGTCGGTCACGTAGTAGAGGAACGTCTCGTCGTGGCAGCCGGGCGCCGGCGTGTACTCCACCTGGCCGCCCACGATGGCCGCGGAGCCGTTCACCGTCGGGCCGAGGTGGTCCAGGGTCAGGGTGTCGCCGTCCTCGTCGGTGTCGTTGGCGAGCGCGTCGACCGTGACCGCGACTCCCGGCGTGGTCTCGACGGTGTCGTTAACCGGGCTCGGGATGTGGTTGCCGCCCACCGACGGCAGCTCGCCGACCAGGAGCGGCGCGATGCTGCGGGTGCCGATGCCGTCGCCGATCTGGCCGAGCTGGTTGTCGCCGAGGCAGCGCACGCTCTTGTCGATCATCGTCACGCAGGTGTTCTTGCGGCTGGCGGCCAGCGAGGTGACGAGCGCGCTGCCGATGTCGACCTGCGGCTTGGACACGACGTACACCGCCGCGCTGCCGCCACCACCGCTCTGGCCGAACGCGTTGCTGCCCCAGCAGACGACACCGCCGCCGCTGGCGTTGCTGCCCGCCCGGATCGCGCAGGTGTGGTGGTCGCCGGCCGCGAGGGTGGTCGCGTCGCCGAGGTCGCCGATCACACCGAACGGCGGCGGGTTGTTGGTGCGCACCAGCTTGGTTGCGTCGGAGCGCGAGGTGCCGGTCTGGTCGCCGAGCTGGCCGGCGCCGTTGGTCCCCCAGCAGCGGACGTCGCCGTTGGTCATCTCCGCGCAGGTGTGGGCCGCGCCGGCGACGAGGTCCGCGACACCGGTGAGCGGGGTGTCGGTGTCCGGGTCGTCGTCGTTCTGGACGAGTACGGCGAGGTGCCGCTCGTTGCCACTGCTGTTGTCGCCGAGCTGGCCGGCGGAGTTGAGACCCCAGCAGCGCACCTGCCCGCTGGTCAGCAGCGCGCAGCCGTGGAAGCCGCCGACCGCCACGTCCGCGACGCCGGTCAGGTCGCTGACCGTGACCTCGTCCGGGTCGGGGTTGCTGTCGTACTTCACGGTGACCGGGTTCGGGCTGTCGACGACGGTGTTGTCGCCGAGCTGGCCGTGCCCGTTCTCCCCCCAGCAGCTGACCTTGCCGGTGCCGCGCACCGCGCAGGTGGTGCCGCGCTCGGCGGGCGCCTCGAACGACCCGCCCGCGTCGTACGCCGTCACGTCGGCGACCGAGACCACCGGCTTGTTGCGGGACGCGGTGGTGCCGTCACCCAGCTCGCCGTCGGCATTGCGGCCCCAGCAGCGCAGGGTCGTCGAGCCCGACGGGCGGACGCAGGCCTGGCCGTTGCCGAGGTCGACGTCGGCGGTGAGGCCGAGGTCGGCCACCGGCATCCGCACGGTGGTCAGCGGTACGCCGGTCTCGGCCCCGAGCCGGCCGTCGGCGTTGGAGCCCCAGCAGACGGTACGGCGCGGAATGTCGGCCTCGGTGATCGCGCAGGCGAAGTCGGTGCCGGCGGCGACGGCGAGCGCACCGGTGATCGAGGTGACCGTGGTGGCGGTCGGCACGGAGTTCTTGTGCGACCCGAGCTGGCCGTGGAAGTTGAACCCCCAGCACCTCACGGCGGCGCCGTCGACCGCGCAGGTGTGGTAGCCGCCGGCGACGACCGCGTCGACGGCCAGCCCCGGGACCTGCGGCGCATAGACGCTGTCCTCGTAGGGCTCCTCCTCCGCGTCGTCCTCGCCGGAGTCCGGCTTGGGGTCGGCGCCGAGCTGGCCGTTGCCGTTCTGGCCCCAGCAGCTAACGGCCGCCGGGCTCACCAGGGAACACGTGTGGAACTCACCGGCCGAGACCGACAGCAGGCCCTCGAGGGTCTGGATGTCCTCGTCGAGCGGGCTCGGGTTCGCGTCGTACTGCACGACGAGCGGGGTCGGGCTCGGCTTCATGGTCTGGTGGCCGGGCTCGCCCTCGAGCGCGGTCTTGTGCCCAAGCTGGCCGTAGGTGTTCAGGCCCCAGCAGAACGCGCGGTTCGGGTCGTCGACCACGACACAGGTGTGGGCGTTGCCGGCGGTGAGAGCGAGCGCCGGATGGTCGCCGGCGTCCGGCAGGCCCGCGACGTCGGTCGGCACGGCGCGGTCGTCGGTCGTGCCGTCACCGAGCTGACCGGACCCGTTGGCGCCCCAGCACTGCACGGTGTCGTCCGCGAGCAGGGCGCACGTGTGGAACTCACCGGCCGCGATCGCGGTCGCCGGGTTCGCCGCCGTGATCCCCGGTACGGCGACGGGTGCGATCGCGAAGTCGCCAGGAGCTCCGTCACCCAGCTGACCCATGCCGTCCTGGCCCCAGCAGCTCACCGTGCCGTCGCCGAGCAGCGCGCAGTTGTGGAAGCCGCCGCCGGCGATTGCGGTGGCGCCGGTGAGGCCGGCGACCGCGACCGGGACGAAGCTGTTCTGGCCGAGCGGGTCGTTGTTGCCGAGCTGGCCGCTGCCGCCCTGCCCCCAGCAGCTCACCGAGCCGCCGTGCAGGAGGGCGCAGGTGTGCTGCGCGCCGCCCACCACCTGGCGGACACCAGCGAGACCGGCGACCGGCTGCGGCTTCGTGCTGGTCGAGAAGGTGGCGTTGCCGAGCTGGCCCTGGTCGTTGTTGCCCCAGCACTCCACGCCGCCGTTGTCGGTGATCGCACAGGTGTGCTGGGTGCCGAGCGCGACCAGCCGCTGCTTGTCGGCGACGGCCGCGACCGCGGCCTCGCCGATGTCACCGCGTGCGCCGCCGTTATTGATCGCGAGCACGACCAGGACCAGGCCCAGCGCGCAGGCGAACCGAAGCGCGAGGTCCGACAGCCGGGAGCGGGTGGCAAGGTTCATCGAAGGCGCGGCGCGCAGCCCCGGACGTCAGTCCAGGAGGAATCGCCGCTCCCTCCTTCCGTCGGAGTGTCGGTGCAGGCTGTCAAGATCTGGGCTATGGCTAGGTTCCGGTTGACGCCGACTCCAACGCAGGAGATGCTGCTGTTGGAGCACTGCTCGCACGCCCGGTTCGTGTGGAACCCGTTGAGCAGCAGTCGCATTGGCGTCGGAGCCGCCGCGGACATGCGCCCGGCTACCACGAGCAGGCGCGGCAGCTGACCGAGGCCCGACGGGAGTTCGAGTGGTTGCGGGCGGGCGCGCAGATGGTGCAGCAGCAGGCGCTTAGGGACTTCGCCCAGGCAATGACGAACTTCTTCGCCGGCGCGCATCGACGACCGACGTGGCGCAAGCTCGGCCGGCATGACGGGTTCAGAATCGTGTCGGTCAAACCTCGGCATGTACGCCAGCTGAACCGCAACCGAGGTGCGGTGTGGGTCCCGAAGGTGGGCTGGGTCCAGTTCCGGGTGTCGCGCCCGGTGCCAGCCGCCGTGTCTTACCGGGTCACCCGAGACGCGGCTGGCCGCTGGCACATCGCGTTCGCCGCCGTACCCGACACGATTCCCGCGCCCGGGAGCGGTGAGGTAGTCGGGGTGGACCGGGGAGTACAGACTTCCGCTGCCTTGTCGAGCGGGGATCTGCTGCATTGCTCGGGACTGCGACCCACGGAGACCGAGCGGCTGCGGCGGCTGCAGCGCCGCCTTGCGCGAGCACAGCGCGGATCGCACCGCCGCCACAAGACGAAGGCGGCCATCGCGCGGCTGAGGGCCCGCGAGGCCGATCGACGTAAGGATTGGGTGGAGAAGACCTCTACCGATTTGGCGCGACGCTACGACGTGATTCGGGTCGAGGACCTCAACGTTGGAGCCATGACTCGCACCGCGCGAGGAACCGTGGCGGATCCGGGCCGCAACGTGGTCCAGAAGACCGCGTTGAACCGGGGCATCCTCGCCAACGGGTGGGGCAATCTCGTGGCGCGGCTTGAGCACAAGGCACCCGGTCGGGTGGAGAAGGTACCTGCCGCGTACACGTCCCAGACGTGTTCGGTGTGCAAGACCGTCGATGCGGAAGCGCGCGAGAGCCAAGCCGTCTTCCGTTGTCGGTCCTGCGGTTACACCGGGCACGCCGACGTCAACGCGGCCCGCAACATCGCCGCCGGACGGGCGGTGACAGCACGTGGAGACCTCGACACCAGTCGGTCTGTGAAACGTGAACCTCAACCCAATCGCCTCCTTTCCGCGTGATCAGGGTTGGAATCCCTGGGACTTCGGTCCGGGGAGGACGTCAAGTGCATGGCTCCGTCGGGTCGTTCGGCGGCTTCGGTATCCCGAGCTTGTTCTTCAGCAGCAGGCCGTCATCGGTCTTCGCCTCGTAGACCAGCTCCGCGATGCACTCGTGACCCTTGGCATTCGGGTAGTAGCCCATGTGCTCGGTCTTCTGGGTCGCGACGGTGAGGATGCCGGTCACCGCGGGAGTCAGGTAGAAGAACGGCGTCATCGTGCCGACGTCGCCGTCGTCCTCGATCCAGCTGTCGTCCTCGCAGCCGAAGTCCTCGTCGGAGTCGTGGTTGTGGACCGTGTTCGGCGGGTGGTAGACGACCGTCTTGATCTCGACGTCCATCTGCATGCAGTGGCCCTTGAACTTCTCGTAGGGGTTGGCGAAGAAGTAGCGCCCCTGCGAGGAGGTCTCGAACTGGTCGACCACGCCCTCGATCGTGGTGTTCAGCTTCTGGACGACCTGGTCGAGGATCACCAGCGCCGGCGGCAGCTGCACCCACCGGATCGTGCAGGTCGGGATCGTGTCCTGCAGGTCCGCGCAGAACCCCGGGATCTTGGTGGCGACCTTGGTCGCCTCGGGATAGGGGTTGAAGTAGCCGGTCACGGCCACCACGAGGTTCGGGTTGCCGTCCATCTGGGTCTTGTACTTGCCGAGGATGTCGGCGAGGTCCTCTTTCAGCTTGGTGTACGCCGTCGGGTGGTTGAGCGCCGTCAGCGCACACGTGTTGGCCTGCAGGAACTCGTGGTCGCGGATCTTCTCCAGGCAGGTGGTCACATGCGACCGGATGCCGTCGTTGTCCCGGCCGACCGTCAGCACGATCAGGTGCGGGCGGAGCGCGTGGGCCTGCGACTGCTGGGTGGGACTGCCCTCGGTGCGGTACGCCTCGGTCGGGATCACGTAGTCGGAGTCCTCGACGGTGTCGCTGGTGTTGTAGAGGCACCATGGACCCGGGTGCTCGTCCTGCAGCGTCTTGAGCAGCTTGTCGGAGTAGCGGTCGGTGAGGGTGCCGATCTCCTCGGACTCGTCCTTGGCGCCGTACGCCACGCCGTCGCCGCCCACGATCAGCCGGCGGGCGATGTCGGTCGAGCAGTCCGGGTCGGGCTCGGGCAGGTCGTCGTCGGCCGCGGGGATCCCGGGCGCCGGCCCCCCGGCGCCCGAGACCATCCCCATCGCCGGGACGGCGAGCATGAGCGCGGCGACCAGGCCGGCGGCGGCAGCCGCCCGCCTGGTCTCTCGCATCCGTCGGTTCGCGAACATCGCCGGTCTCCGGATCCGGTCCGGCTCAGCCGTTGGCCGCGTTGTCGACCTCGTCGGTCTCCAGGAAGACCTCGTCCGGGTCGATCTCGCCGTTGCTGTGAGGCGACTCGCCGGTCACGTAGGTGTCCAGCGTGAAGCTGACGCTGTTGTTGTGCAGCGGGCCATGGCAGGTCACCTTGTTGATCGGGTTCTCCTCGACCTGGCACGACCAGCCGGCCGGCACCGAGGACATGTTGAGCGGGATCATCCCGACGGCCACGTTCATCACGACGTAGACGTCATCCACCGCCGGGTCGCCGGTCGCCTGAGCAGTCCAGGTGACAGTGCCGGGGTTGCCTTGAGTGCCGTCGCTCTGGACGTCCTTCAGGATCAGGTTCAGCTGCGGGTCGACCGTGACGTTCTCGGACTTGGTGTTGTTGGCCTCGTTGGACTCCGGCACCGTGTTGGCCGGGTCAATCCGGCTCTGCATCGGGTACAGGTAGGCCTTCCTCTGCGGCGCCTTGACCGTGATCGTGATGACCGCGTCGGCGTCGTGGTTCGGGTCGAGGTCGTTGCTGCCGTCGAGCACGCCGCCGTCACAGAGCACCACGCCACCGCTGAAGCTGCAGTCGAAGTCGTTCTGCGCGGTCGCGTTGACGAAGACCAGGCCCGGGTCGAGGGTGTTGCGGACCGCCACGTTGTACGCCGGGTCGGTGCCGGTGTTCTTCACCGTCACGTCGTACTTGTACTGCTGGCCCGGGAAGACCGTCGTGTCGTCCGGCACCACCTTGTCGACCACCAGGTCGGTGTAGTTGCCGCCACCGCTGAGCCGGACGTTGGTGCTGGTCTGGTCGGAGTTGTTGGTCTCGTCGTTCTCGGCGATCTCCTCGTCCGGGTCGATCACGGCCTGGTTGGTGTAGGTGCCGGGCTGGGTCGGCGCGAACAGGTCGATCACGATGTGCCGGACGTTGTCGCCGGCGGCCGGGGTGTCGTTGTTCGAGCCGTCCAGGGTGCCGCCGGTGCAGGTGATCACGCCGCCTGCGTGGCTGCAGGTGAATGCGCCCTCACCGGTCGCGGTGTCCTTGGCGGACCGGAACACCGCGCCCTGCGGGATCGTGTTACGCACCGCCACGTCGAACGCGACCGCCGTACCGACGTTGCTGACGTCCAGCGTGTACTGCAGGGTGCCGGACGGGACCACGTCGGTCGGGTTGCCGGCGTCCATCGGCCCGGTCTGCTTGCTGTCCACCTTCAGGTCGATGTATGACCCACCGCCACCGAGGGCGACCACCGTGTCGACGGCGTCGGAGTTGTTGGTCTCGTTGGCCTCGGGGTGGGTGTTGTCGGGGTCGATCTCGGCCTGGTTGGTGTACGTCGCGGGCTGGTCCGGCGCGAACGCCTTGAGGTGGATCGTTCGCGTGGTGTCGCCCGGCTGTGCGGTCTGGCCGGTCGAGCCGTCCAGGGTGCCGCCCACGCAGGTGACGTCCTGGCCCGCGACCTCACAGGTGAAAGCACCGGTGCCGGGCAGCGTGTCCTCGGCCTCGATGAACGTCATCCCATCGGGCATATGGTCGACGACCGTCACGTCGAATGCCACGTCGCTGCCCTCGTTGGTCACCGTGAGGTCGTACTCCACGATGCCGTGCGGGGCCACGCTGCCGGCCGGGGAGACCTGCGTCTTGTCGATGGTGAACTCGTGGTAGACGCAGCACCCGCCCGCGATCGTGATCTCGGTGATCAGGGTGTTGATGTTGTTGTTCTCGAGGATCTCGTCGATCTCGCCGTCGGGATCGACCCGGACCTGGTTCTTGATGAAGCCCGGCGCCGCCGGCGCGAACAGCGTGATCGTGATCGTCGCCTCGTCGGGCGCGAGCGTGTGGTCGTGGGTGCCGCGCAGTCGCCCGCCGCGGCACTCGACCACGCCGCCGGTCGCGGCGCCGTTGTGGGTGCAGGTGAAGTTGTGGTCGCCCACGACCTCACGGAACCGGGTGCCCGCCGGCAGGGTGTCGCGGACGACGACGCCGGTGGAGTCCTGGGTGCCGATGTTGGAGACGGTGACCGTGTAGATCAGGGTGCCGCTCGGCGCGACCTTCGGCTCGCTCGCCTTGGTCACGGTGAGGTCGATGCCGGTCTCGATGTCCGCCGAGGTCGTCCACGAGTTGTTGGTCTCGTCGGACTCGAAGATCGCGTTGTTCGGGTCGACCGTCACCGTGGCGTCGATGACGCCGGTGGTCGGCGGCGCGATCACGGTGAGCACGATCTTCTCGAACGTGCCGCCCGGGTCGCCGGAGCTCAGCGAGCCCGCGACGTCGAGGCCGGAGCAGGTCACCACGGTGCCGCCCTGGCCGCAGACCACGCCCGCAGGGGCGACGAACGACTTCAGGGTGACGCCGGCCGCGAGCTGCTCACGCACCACCACGTCGGTGGCGTCGTCCAGGCCGCTGTTGCCGATCGAGATCTCGTAGTCGAAGCTGTCCCAGGCACGGAAGGCATCGGGTACGCCGTCGCCCGCGTTGTCGTTGTGGTTGACCACCGCGTGCTGGACCACGCTCAGGTCGACACCGGGGTTCACCGTCGTGGTCGTCAGCGAGGTGTTGGTGACGCCCTTGTTCTTGATGTTGCCCGAGACCGTGGCGGTGTTGGTGATCAGGCTGCCGGCGGTGTTGACCACCCGGCCCTTGATCTGGACGTCCATGCTCTCGCCCGGCTCGAGCCGCAGCGTCGGGTTCTTCCGGGTGCATACGACCTTCGGCGCGGTGACCGTGCAGACGCCCTTGGTCGTGGTGGCCTGGATGCTCGCCGCGTCGAGACCCTGGGTGTTGTCGACGACCGCCACGCTGTCGGCGCGGGTGGCCGCGATGTTCACGACGTGGATGTCGTAGGTCATGATCTGGCCCGGCCGCACCGGGTCCGGAGCGTCGGTCTTGGTGATCGTGAGGCCCTGCTGGGCGGGCGGCGGGGTGTTCTGGGAGATCAGGCTTCCGGTGTTGTTCAGCTCGTCGAGCTCGTCGATCTCGTCGTACGGGTCGACGACGGCGGTGTCCTCGATGGCGTCGCTGCCGAAGCCCGAGGTCGCCACGATCTGGATCGTGGCGTTGGCGCCCATGTTCACCCGTCCGCCGGTGCACAGGACTGTCAGGGAGCCCGCTGGTGAGTTGCTACAGGTGAACAGGCTGTTGCCGGTGGCGCTGTTGAACGTGAAGCCGAGCGGCAGGGTGTTGACCACACGCACGTCGACCGCGTTCGCCGTACCGATGTTGTTGACCGTGAGGTTGAACGTCGCCTGCTGGTTGTCGCCGATCGAAGTAGGGCCCTGGACGCTCACCTTGAGGTCCGGCCGCGGATCGGTCACCGAGTTGGTCACCAGCACGTTGGTGAAGTCACTGGACGCGTAGGTGTTGCTGGAATGGGTCGCGGCCACGGTCGCGCCGTTGTGCAGGGTCGTCCCGTTGGCGGCCGTCACCGTGCCCCGGATGGTGATGTCCCAGGAACTGAAGCCCTCGAGTGACCCCGCGTTGCAGGTCACCAGGTTGTCACTGTGCCCGCAGGAGCCCACCGTGCTGGTCAGGATCAGCCCGGTCATGCCGTTGATCTGGGAGGTGAGTACGACGTCGTCGAGCTGCGCGCCGCCCGAGTTGGTCACGTGGATGTTGTAGGTCAGCGACGAGCCCGAGGGCACGTTCGCGGCCGACGGGGTGACGGTGACCGAGATCGGCACCGGGTCCGACTGCGCCGGCGGGCCGAGGACCGAAAGCCCGACGAGGGCGAGGACGAGCGCGGCGACGACACCGAATGCGCGTCGCAGTGAGCTGGTGGCCGAGATGCCGGTGGGTGAGCTGACCTTGGACACGGTGACCTCGCACGTGAGCCTGGGAGGGACGGAGAGCCCCTCTGGTGTACTCCGCGCCGCACCTGTCTCGGACCGGCTTTACCTACCTCTTTACGATGCGAGCCGAAGGTCTGGGGAAATGGCGCAAACTCAGGCCACTCGGACGATGCCGAAGGCACTATGTCCTTTTTGCCCTTTCGGGCAACCTGGCTGCCCCCGGTTCAGGAAGCTCGGGTGGCCGGACGTCATACGGTGCGGTGCCTATCGCCCACGGTTCGTATGACGTCCCGGCTAGCGTCATACGAGGTGGTCGTCATGACCCGCGGTTCGTATGACGTCCGCCCCGGATCAGTTGCCGAAGCGGCGCTCGCGCTCGGCGTACGCCCGGATCGCGCGGAGGAAGTCGACCCTCCGGAAGTCGGGCCAGAGCGCCTCGCAGAAGTAGAACTCCGACTTCGCGCTCTGCCAGAGCAGGAAGCCGCCGAGCCGCTGCTCACCGGAGGTCCGGATCACCAGGTCGGGATCCGGCTGGCCCTTGGTGTAGAGGTGATCGGCGATGTGCTCGGGGTCGATGATCTGGGCGAGCTCCTCCAGCGAGGTGCCCTTGCCGGCGTGCTCCTGGAGCAGCGAGCGGACCGCGTCGGCGATCTCGCGGCGGCCGCCGTACCCGACCGCGACGTTGACCAGGATGCCATCCACGCCCCGGGTGGCCTCCTCGGCCTCCTTGAGCCGCTCGGCGGTGCGGGCGGGCAGCAGGTCGAGGGCGCCGACCGGGTGCAGCCGCCAGCGCTTCTGGTCGGCCAGCGAGGCCACGGCCTCCTCGATGATCCCGAGCAGCGGGTTCAGCTCGGACGCCGCGCGGTTGAGGTTGTCGGTGGACAGCAGCCACAGCGTGACCACCTCGATGCCGATCTCCTCGCACCAGCCGAGCAGCGGCTCGATGTTGGCGGCGCCGGCCCGGTGGCCGTGGGCGGTGTCGGCGCCGACGGCCTTGGCCCAGCGCCGGTTGCCGTCGAGCATCACGCCGATGTGCTTGGGCAGCTGGTCGGGTTCGAGGTTCTTCAGGACCCGCGACTCATACGCGGGGTAGAAGATCCGTTTGATCCCCTCCCTCAACTTTGCAGTCCTCCACTCCGCCACGCGCTTGATGTTACCGACGGCCTGTGAGGCATCGCACGGTGTTGCGGCACGCTGTGTATCTGGATGATGCCCGCTCGTAACCTACGGTCCCGTAACCTATCGGCTATGAACGCGCGTATCTCCGAACTGCGAGCCGAGGCGGGTGAGCACCTCCACAACCTTCACGACAAGGTCGCCGAGATGAAGCCCCACCTGCGCGGCTGGCTGCACCTCGGTACGGCGCCGCTCACGCTGGTCGCCGGCATCGTGCTGATCGTGCTGTCCCCGACCGCGTCGACCCGGGTCGGGTCCGCGATCTTCGTGGCGACGGCGATGATCCTGTTCACGGTCTCCGCGATCTACCACCGGGGCAGCTGGTCGCCGAAGGTCTGGGCCTTTCTGCGCCGGTTCGACCACTCCAACATCTTCCTGCTGATCGCCGGGTCCTACACCCCGTTCACGCTGCTCTTCTTGAACGGCAAGGACCGCGTGCTGCTGCTCAGCGTGGTGTGGGGCGGCGCGATCCTCGGCGTGATCTTCCGAATCTTCTGGACCTCGGCGCCGCGCTGGCTCTATACCCCGATCTACATCGCGCTCGGCTGGGCCGCGGTCTTCTTCATCCCGGACTTCGCGGCCGGCGCCGACAGGTTCAGCACCGGCATCGCGATCGCCGTCCTGGTCCTGGTCGCGGCCGGCGGCGTGCTCTACACGCTCGGCGCCGTGGTCTACGGCTTCAAGCGGCCCAACCCGTCACCGCGCTGGTTCGGCTTCCACGAGATCTTCCACACCTTCACGATCCTCGCCTTCACCACGCACTACGTCGGCGTCTCGCTCGCGACGTACTCACTGCGCTGACCGACGCGGTCGAGAACGTCACAATCCGGCAAGGCAGGAATCTGCCAACCGACAGCGTTGACCCAAGAATTTCTCGTACTTAGCGTCCCTCACCACAGGTTCTCGGCGACTCGGGCCCGCCCACGCCCATCCGGGGCCTGCCGAGAGAGGGACTCTTCATGCGAATGCTTCTCCGCACCACCATCGTCGCCAGCGCGGCGCTGCTCACCCTGCCGACCACCGGCCTGGTCTCAGCCGCCGCGCCGGACACCAAGGCCGCCTCCCTGGTTCCGGTCGACCGGGCCGTCGCCACCAGCAAGGTCCACCCGGTCAAGGACACCTACATCGTCACGCTCCGCGAGGGCAGCAACGCCCGCGGCCTCGCGAAGTCGCTGTCGGTCCGCACCGACTACATCTACGAGTCCGCGCTGGACGGCTTCGCCGCGACGCTGACCGCCGGCCAGCTCCGCGCCGTGCAGCGGCACCCCGACGTGGTGGCCATCGAGCAGGACGCGGTCATCGACAACGCCCTGGACACCACCCAGCCGAACCCGCCGTCGTGGGGCCAGGACCGGGTCGACCAGGCCGCGCTGCCGCTCGACAGCGGCTACACCTACAACGCCACCGGCGAGGGCGTGCACGCCTACATCATCGACACCGGCATCAAGGTCGACCTGCCGGAGTTCGAGGGCCGGGCGACGTTCGACCTCAACACCGCCGACCGCAACAACACCGACTGCCAGGGCCACGGCACCCACGTCGCCGGCACGGTCGGCTCGAAGACCTTCGGCATCGCCAAGAAGGTCAGCCTGCACGGCGTCAAGGTGATGAACTGCGCGGGCAGCATGAAGAAGGCCGGCGCGATCAAGGCCATCGACTGGGTGACGGCGAACCACCAGAGCCCCGCGGTCGCCAACGCGTCGTGGAACTTCACCTACTCCGACGCCCTGGCCACCTCGATCCAGAACATGATCGCGAGCGGCGTGTTCCTGGCGGCGTCCGCCGGCAACACCGGCGCCGACTCCTGTGACCGGCTCCCGCGCAACGTCGACTCGGCGCTGGTCGTCGCGGCGTCCACCTCGGCCGACGCACGGGCCAGCTTCTCCAGCACCGGTGCCTGCGTCGACCTCTACGCCCCCGGCGCGGCCATCGTCTCGACGGTGATCACCGGCGGCAGCGAGGCGTGGAACGGCACCTCGATGGCGACCCCGCACGCCACGGGTCTGGCGGCTCTGTACAAGGACACCCACGGCGACGCGGCCTCGGCCACCGTCCACGACTGGTTCGTCGCCAACGCGACGCCGGACATCGTGAGCGGCGGCAGCACCGGCGGCACCGCCAACCGCCTGCTGTTCAGCAACGGCCTCTGACCAGCCGCTGACCCGCCGCTGACCCGCCTCGGTCACCGGCCCGTCACTGGAGAATCAGTGACGGGTCGGTGACGGGGCGTTCGCAGACCAGGTTGCGGCAGACGTACGCCGCCGGCCGGCCGTCGACCGTCGGCCGGTCACGGAGCAGCGGGATCGCCGACGCCCCCGGCTCGGCGACCACGACAACCGCCCCAGGTGTACGGCGAGCGACGGCAGCCAGCGCGTCGCGCGCAGCCCCGGGCTCGCCGACGACCGCGATCTCGACCGGTCCGTCCAGCATCGCCTCGGCGGCCGCGAGCGACCAGCCGGCGAACCGGGGTGCCTTGGCGCCGAGCGTGGCAACGGTGGCCAGCGCCTCCTCGGCTGCGGTGCGGTAGTCGCCGGCGCCAGTGAGCGCGGCGTACTCGGCGAGAGCGTGGACCATCGACGACAGGCCCGATGGCGAGGCGTTGTCGGACGGGTCGCGGGGCCGGGCCACCAGCGCGGCCGCGTCGGACGCGGTGTCGTGGAAACCGCCGTCGTCGGCGCGGAACCTGGCGAGCGCGTCGTCCAGCAGCAGCTTGGCTCGGTCCAGCCAGACGCTGTCGGCGGTCGCCTGGGCCAGCGCGACGAAGCCGGAAGCCACGCAGCCGAGATCCTCGAGTACGCCGTCCGGCGAGCCCACCAGCCGCTCCCGGGAGACCCGGCGCAGCCGGCCGTTGACCAGGTGCAGCCCGACCAGCAGCTCGCCCGCGGCGACGGCAGCCTCGACGTACGCCGGCTCGTCGAGCAGCAGCCCGGCTTGGCAGAGGCCGGAGATCGCGAGCCCGTTCCAGGCGGCCACGATCTTGTCGTCGCGTTCCGGCCGGACCCGCTCGGCACGGGCGGCAAGGAGCCGGCGCCGGACCTCGGCGTACCGCTCCGGGTCGTCGGGATCGTGGAGCAGCTGCAGCGTCGAGGCGCCCTCCTCGAAGGTGCCTGCCTGGGTCACGGTGAACAGCTCCGCCGCCCAGGCGCCGTCGTCCTCGCCCAGCACCGCGACCAGCTCGGCAGGCGTCCAGGCGTAGAACTTGCCCTCCACGCCCTCGCTGTCGGCGTCCAGCGCGGAGGCGAAGCCGCCCTCGGCCGTGCGCAGCTCGCGGAGCAGGAAGTCGGCGGTCTCCCGCGCCACCCGCTCCCCCAGCGCGCCGCCCCAGCGGGCGTAGACCCCGAGCAGCAGCGCGTTGTCGTAGAGCATCTTCTCGAAGTGCGGCACCACCCAGTCCCGGTCGACCGAGTAGCGCGCGAACCCGCCGCCGAGCTGGTCGTAGATGCCGCCGCGCGCCATCGCCGTACATGTCGCGTCCAGCAGCTGCCGCGCCACCGCGCTCCCGGTCCGATGGGCATGCCGCTCCAGAAAGGCGAGCACCATCGACGGCGGGAACTTGGGGGCGTTGCCGAAGCCTCCGGCCGTCGGGTCGAACTCCGCCGCGAGCGTCTGTACGGCGCCGGCCAGGGCCTCCTCGTCCAGCGACCCGGCCGGCAGCGCGGACTCGCGGCGCAGATGCTCGGTGATGTTGGCCGCCACCCGCCGTACATCATCGCCGCGGCTGTCCCACGCGTCGCGCAGCGCCTCCAGCACCTGCCGGAACGACGGCTGCCCGTGCCGCGGCTGGTCCGGGAAGTAGGTGCCCGCAAAGAACGGCCGGCCGTCGTGGTCGAGCACGCAGGTCATCGGCCAGCCGCCGTGCCCGGTCATCGCCGTGGTCGCCGACATGTAGACCGCGTCGATGTCGGGCCGCTCCTCCCGGTCCACCTTGATGCTGACGAAGTGCTCATTGAGGTACGCCGCCGTCTCGGCGTCCTCGAACGACTCGTGCGCCATCACGTGGCACCAGTGGCACGCGGCGTACCCGACACTCAGCAGCACCGGCACGTTGCGGGCCCGCGCCTGCGCGAACGGCTCCTCGCCCCACTCCCACCAGTCGACGGGATTTCCCTTGTGCTGCAAGAGATACGGGCTCGTCGCGGCACCCAGACGGTTCATACGTTCCATCATTCCGCACCCCGGTCCCGCGCAGCAGTGTCTCGACGTCGAGTGATACACGAGCTGATACATGAGGCCCCACCACTGGTAGCCAGTGGCACGTGTATCAACCTGGCCGCTCGGTCGGCATGAGTCAGACCTGTACCGTTCTGTCAGGCTGGCCTGCCCTGAACCGTACCGTTCTGTTGCATCGCAACTCTTGAACCCGTACCTCTCTGTTCTGTCAACAGACTCCGTACCCGTACCGTTCTGTGTTTCCAGACTGCTACGGTGAGGCCATGAGAGACGATCAGCGGCGACAGCACCTGGTGGACTCGAATCCGTGGTGGCGAGCCGCAAGCGCGGGCGAGGACCCGACGGCATGGATCACCCACCAGCGCATCCTTCGTAGTCGCCAGGACTACGACCTCGGCTATCGGCCCGGCATTCTCGACGATGTCCGCACCGGCCCGATCACCGACCTTCTGATCGTCCTCACCGGCCCTCGTCGCATCGGGAAGTCAGTTGCCCTGCTCGACACCGCTGCCGAGTTGTGCGCTCGGCCAGACCTCGATCCTCGACAGGTTGTCTACCTCCCTTGTGACGGCATGAGCGCCCAAGACGTGCGACGCTGCCTGGTTCTCGCACGCGAGCTGACCCGGGCTATCGACTTCGACCAGCCCCAGCCCCAGCCCCGCGTGTGGCTTCTTGACGAGATCAGCGGAGTCTCGGGCTGGACCGCAACACTCAAGCTGGCGCGGGACACCACAGACTTTGGCGGCGACACCGTAATCGCCACTGGCAGCCGCTGGGCCGCGGACGAGGACGTCCAAGGAAACCTGCTCGCCGGCCGGGCCGGGACAACGCCTGGACGACGTACCCGCCTCCTGCTGCCGATGACCTTCCGCGACTACATGACCGCTTCCCGCCGCCAAACACCCCCACTCGACGCTGTGCACGTCAGTGACCTGCAGAGCCCAGAAGTCGCGAGGGCACTCGACGCCATCGCATTCGATGTCGATGCCTACGACCTGGCTTGGCAGGACTACCTGACCTGCGGCGGCTTCCCACGCGCGGTCGCCGAGCACACCCGCAACGGCGTGGTCTCCGACAACTACTTGGGCGACCTCAAGTCGTGGTTGCGCACCGATGTCGATCCCGAAGGCCCACAAGACTCGGTGCCCCGCTTGCTGAGCACCCTTGCGGAGCGCGCCACGAGCCCCCTCAACATCGCCCACACTGCCGAAGAGCTCGGCTACAGTTCCCGGTCGGTTGCCGAACGCCGTCTCAACCGGCTGGTCTCCAGTCACGCCGCCCTGTGGTGTCCGCGACGCGATGGCGACAAGATCGTCGTGGGCGCGCAATCGAAGCTATACCTGACCGACCCGATTCTTGCGTCCCTGCCGTCGAGACTAAGGTCCGGAATGCCAGCGCCCGACATGACTCGGCTCACCGAGATGGCCATTGGGGTAGTGATGGCGCGCGCGATCGATGATCTTGAGGAAAGCCGCTGGGTCAGCGGCGACACCATCGGCTACGCCCGCACCGCTCGCGAAGGCGAAGTCGACCTCGCGCCGATCACTGTCCCTTCACCAGCAGGCCCCGTGACCACCGTTCCCTTGGAGAGCAAGTGGGTCGGCCACGGCTGGAAGGGCGAAGCCAGGACTATGACCGGGAAGTACAGCCGCGGCATTCTCGCCACCAAATCCGTCCTCGACGTGAGCGGAGACGTATGGGCGGTCCCGGCCCCGCTCGTTGCCCTGCTGCTCCAATAGCCGACCGGCAGAATTGACACCGTGCGTGATCTGCAAGCCGAGTTGGACAGTCTCCGGAGCGAGAATGCGCGCCTGCGCAAGCTCCTCAAGCTGACCGACGCAGAGGCTGCTCCCGCTCGCGGAACCCAGACGGCGTGGTTCGACAAGGCACCGGGCCCGGTGGACACGCGGTCGTCCTCTCAGGCCAAGGTCGAGTTCTACGCCGCGCTATTCGGCGCAAGACGCGATGTCTACGCCGTCCGCTGGGACAACGCCCGCACCGGCAGGTCGGGGTGGATGCCCGCCGTCGAGGGTGGCTGGCGCAGGGGGCGACCAGCCTCCGACATACGGCACCTGCCGCTGACGCCCGAGGTGTTCGCCGCGCATCTGACCGGCGACGTCCACATCGGCCTCTATCCGATGCTCCCCCGCGACCAGACCTGCTGGCTCGCCGCGGACTTCGACGGACAGGCCGCCATGCTCGACGCGCTCGCATACCTCAAGGCAGCACGGGCCGTGGGCGCACCCGCCGCCATGGAGGTGTCCCGCTCCGGGATCGGTGCCCACGTGTGGATCTTCTTCACCGACCCCGTGCCAGCAGCCACCGCACGCCAGCTCGGGACCGCGCTCGTCCGCGAAGCGATCGCGATTCGTGGCCGCATGGACCTGCGCTGCTACGACCGGCTCTTCCCTTCCCAAGACGTCTTGCCCGGGCAAGGACCCGGCAACCTGATAGCGGCCCCGCTCCACGGCAAGTCACGAAAGCTCGGCACTACGGTGTTTCTCGAGCTGGCCACACTGGAGCCGTTCGAGGACCAGTGGGACTACCTCTCTACCCTGGAGCGCCTCACCCAAAGCAAGTCACGACGCTCGCGTCGGCACTCCGAGAGCCGACGGTCGGGGCACGCGTCAACCGCGCCCAGCCCGCCCGGTCGACCAAGACCCAGCCGAACCCGGCACCGATCGTGCATCTCAGCCTAGACGGCACTGTGCGGATTCCCGGCTCGGAGCTGAGCCCCTCGCTGTATGCGACCTTGAAGCACGCGGCGTCCACCTACAACCCCGAGTTCTACGACCGCCAGCGTCGCCGCCAATCGACGTGGAACGTCCCCCGCATCATCACCTCCTACGACGAGACACTCGACGACCACCTAGTCCTCCCGCGCGGACTACTCGACACGGCGACGCGACTCATCCAGGGAGCCGGCAGCAAGGTCGAGGTCGACGATCAGCGAGCCACCGGAGATCCCTTGGACGTCGCGCCGACCTTCAATCTCAGGCCGCAGCAGCAGGAAGCAGTGGAGGCGGCACTGCCGCACGACTTGGGACTCTTAGTCGCTCCGCCCGGCTCTGGGAAGACCGTGATGGCCTGTGCCGTCATCGCCCAGCGAACCGTCTCCACGCTCGTGCTGGTGGACCGCAAGACGCTCGCCGACCAGTGGCGCCGCGAGATCAACGACCTGCTCGGCCTCAAACCGGGGCAACTCGGCGGCGGCCGTTCCAAGCTGACCGGCATCCTCGATATCGCCACCCTGCAAACACTCGCACGCCGAACCGACCTCGCCGACAAGCTGGGCACCTACGGTCAGGTCATCGTCGATGAGTGCCACCACGTCCCGGCAGCCGCGTTCGAGACCGCCGTCCGCGCCATCCCCGCCCGCTACTGGGTTGGGCTGACGGCCACCCCCTACCGACGCGACGGCCTCGATGATCTGATCGGCTTCCAGCTCGGCCCGGTCCGCCACACCTTCACTCACGCCGACCCCGACACCCTCGAAGGTGCCAGTGCCGACCGGCCCCGCCCCGAGCTCGTTGTCCACTCGACCTCGTTCCGGCTAGAGGACCCAGTCGATCTGTCCGTCCCGGGCGCCATCGCAGGCGTCCACCGCGCATTGGCCGAAGACAAGGCACGGAATGGGCAGATCCTCACCGACGTGGTGGAGGCACTCGGTCGCGGCCGCCACTGCCTTGTCCTCGCCCAGCGAACCGGCCACGTCGACCACCTCGCCGCGGCACTCGCCGAGCGCGGGCTGGACCCGGTCGTCCTCAAGGGCGGCATGGGCGCCAAGCAGCGCGCCGCAGCCATCGAGCGGCTCGACCCATCCGGTTCCGATTCGCCGCTGCTTGTGGTCGCAACGGGCCACTTCGTCGGAGAAGGCTTCGACTGTCCCGCACTCGACACGCTGTTCCTAGCAGGTCCGGTCTCGTTCAAGGGACGCCTCGTCCAGTACGCCGGCCGCGTCCTCCGAGCCCATCCGGGCAAGCAAACCGCCGAGGTGCACGATTACCACGACGTCGAGGTGCCAGTCCTCGCGGCCGCGCTCACCAAGCGCGCACCCGGCTACCTCAGTCTGGGATTCCCGGACCCGCGCAAGTCCATGCGACGCACCCCTCCAAGATCGTCTGGCCCGAGTGATACACGAGAGTGATACACGAAGCCGCGGAATCCGTGTCCAACGCCGACCTTCGCTGAACCCAGGCGGCACGGAATGTGCCGCTGACCTGCGCCTTGCATCGACATCAGCGTCACTCAGGCGGGGCTCACAGACGTGGCACCAGCCGGAGCATCGGCCCCTCGACGGCCTGGAGATCGGCCGCACGGCCGTCCTACAGGGGCCTGCGACGCACTACGTCGACCCGCGCCTGCGTCCCGAGACCCGACAGGTCAACGCCATGGCTTCGGCAGCGGATGAGCTGTGCGGCCCGAAAGGACCTGACGAACAGCTGGTTCGCCTGCCGCTGTTCGGCACCAAGTTCCGCATCGCCGGCTATGGCGGCCTACGACTAGGCGAACAGAACGCTCTTCGCGCGATCGACGCCTTCTTCGACCGTGGGTACGTCCAGGTCAACGGTAGCTGGGGTCGTGCCGCGTTACTCAGAAGGGTTCCCGGCCCCGTGAAGAACCATGACCCGGATCGGCGACGCCGCCGCGGTCGCACATGCGCATGCGGCCGGCACGATCGGGGTCACCGCGCTGCAGGTCGGGCTGGCCGAGCGGGCGCTGGAGATGACCGTCGGCTACACCAAGGACCGCGTGCAGTTTGGCCGGCCGCTGGCGTCGTTCCAGGCACTCAAGCACCGGATGGCGCAGATGCTGGTCGACGTCGAGACCTCCCGGTCGATCTCCTGGGCCGCGGCGTACGCCGTAGCCACCGGCGCGCCGGACGCTGACGACCTCACCGCCGCGGCTTCGTCGTACTGCTCCGAGGCACTGCAGCGGATCGCCGCCGAGACCGTGCAGCTGCACGGCGGCATCGCGATCACCTGGGAGCACGACGCGCAGCTGGTCTTCAAGCGGGCGCACGCCCTCGGCCAGCTCTTCGGCCGGCCGCACGAACGCCGGGCCCAGCTCGCGCTCTGATCCAGGAGAGGGGCGCTCACCAGGTGGGTGCCAGGAACTGCTCCGCAGCCTCGCGCAGCGCGCGGGCCGCAGCGCGGTGGCCCACGACCGATGCGGGGCACGGCGCCCAGTAGGGCACCAGTGCCGCCTCCTGCGCCGCGGCTATATCCTCGCGACCGGCCAGAAGGAGCAGCTCCCTGCGGAGCAGCAGCTTGACCTCGTTCGTCATGTCATTCACCTCCGACCCTCATGGCCAGTTCCATGGAACGCCGTCCTGAGGGATCCGTCCCTGCCGGTCCCGGTGAATGGCACACATTCGGGCCTCGACCTCGCTGCTCGGGTGGCGGCAAGTGGCCCGCACGGTGCGGTGCTACGCGCTGACGAAGGCGGCGTTGCCGAGTGCGACGGTCGCAGTCACGACGAGCCCCGCGAGGACGACTGCCCGGAACCGCTCCGCCGAGAGGGCGTGGAAGATCCGGTTGCCGATCGCCCAGCCCGCGGGCAGTCCGGCGACTCCCCCGGCGGCAACCGCCCAGGTGGTGGCGTGCAGATGACCGGTCACTGCGAAGGCTGCCACCGCCACCAGGTCCTGGCTGAAGAACACCGCCTGGAGCGTCGCGCGGAACCGGCGCGGCGCCAGCCCGGCACCCTGCAGCGACAGGACCAGCGGCGGCCCGTTCATCCCGGTGGAGGTCAGCAGCAGGCCACTCGTGACGCCCGAGGCCCACAGCGCGCCCCGCCCTGTCGGCAGGGTCACGTCGCGCCACATCAGGGCGACCACGACGAGCAGCCCGACAGCGACCAGGGCGGTCAGCGACCGGTCGTCAAGACGGGCGAGGGCGATCAGCCCCAGTGGCATCCCGAGCACACCGGCGACCGTGAGCACCCGGGCCAGGCGCACGTCGACGTGCGCACGTTCGCGACGCCAGGCACCGGCCGTGAGCGGCAGGCTCACGAGGGTGGCAGCCACGACGGCCGTGGCGGGCCCGACCGCGAGGGCCAGCAGCGGGACAGCTACCAGGGCGGACCCGAAGCCGCTCACGGCCTGTGTCACCGCGGCCAGCAGGAACACCAGTCCCGCGATGCCGGCCACGAGCAGCAGCTCAGCCACCGAAGCCGACACGGCCGGCCGAGACCACGGGCCGTCCGTCTGCCGCTGCGTCGAAGGCCACCCGGTCGCCGTCGCTCCACCCCTGGACCCGCAGGGTGTCGCCGGGAAAGACGGGGGCGGCGAACCTGCCCGAGAGCTCGGTCAGGGATGCGGGGTGCACCCCCCGCGCGTCAGCCAGGGCGATCACGGCCATCCCGATCGTGCAGAGGCCGTGCATGAACGGCCGTGGCATGCCGGCGGCGGCCGCGGCGGCCGGGTCGACATGCATGGCATGGCGGTCGCCGAGCAGCCGGTAGAGCGCCGGCTGCTGCGCCGTCGTCGTGAGAGCCAGGTCCTGGTCGGGATCGCCCTCGGGGCGCTCGACAGCCCGGGGACCGCGCTCACCGCCGAAGCCTCCGCACCCAGGAGCGAAGATGGACCAGGTCGCCACGAAGAAGTCGCTGCTGACCTCGACGTCGAAGACCGCGGCCGCGCCCTTGTCCCAGACCGCGCTGACGCGTGCGGACATGTTGACTTCCCCCGCGCGCGGCAGTGGTGCGAGCACCCGCAGCTGCTGCGCACCGTGCACGGCTGTCGCGGTGTCGAAGGCCCGCGCCGAGCCGAGCGCGTCCGGTGCCCACTGAGCCAGGGTGAGCCCGAACGTGGGCAGCACCCGCAGCTTCTCCTCGAAGACGAGGTCCAGTCGCAATGGCGAAGCGCCGAGGGCCAGCGCGTAGAGGATGGGGTCGCGGTCGGCGTACGACACCACTCGGGTACCGAGGCTGCGGGCCGCCCAGTCGCCGGCGTTCACCGGGCCCCCAGGACCAGCGCCGAGGTGGGCACACCGGTCCCGGCGGTGACCACGACGTTGCCGACGTCGCCGGGCTGGTTGACGGACGCGCCCCGGACCAGCCGGACGCCTTCCGCGATGCCGTTCATGCCGTGCAGGTAGGCCTCGCCGAGCTGTCCCCCGTGCGTGTTGAGCGGCAGCGAGCCGTCCAGCTCAAGGTGGCCGTCGGCGACGAACGACGCGGCCTCGCCACGTCCGCAGAAGCCGAGCTCCTCCAGCTGGGGAAGGACGAACGGTGTGAAGTGGTCGTAGAGCACGGCCGCCTGCATGTCGGCTGGACGCAGGCCGGACTGGGCCCACAGCTGGTCGCCGACGAGTCCCATCTCGGGGATGCCGCTGATGGTGGGGCGGTAGTAGGAGGTCATCATGTGCTGGTCACGCCCGGAGGCCTGCGCCGCGCCGACGACGTACGCCGGTACGTGCGGCAGGTCCTTGGCTCGCGCCGCGGAGACCACCACCAGTGCCTGTCCGCCGTCGGTCTCCTGGCAGCAGTCGAGCAGGTGCAGCGGCTCGGCGATCCAGCGCGAGGCCTGGTGCTCCTCGAGGGTGATCGGCCGGCCGTGGAACCACGCTTTCGGGTTCGTAGCGGCGCGGGCGCGGTCGAGTACGGCGACCCGGCCGAAGTCCTCGGAGGTCGCGCCGTACTCGTGCATGTAGCGGCGGGCGAACATGGCCACCCATTGGGCCGGGGTCGAGAGACCGAACGGCGTCATCCACGAGTACGCCGCCCGGTCGGCGTTGGTGTCCATCGGCCGACTGGCCTGACCGAGGCCGTAGCGCTCCCCCGACCGCTCGTTGAAGGCACGCCAGCAGACCACGACCTCGGCCAGCCCGGCGTGGATGGCGGCCGCGGCATGCGCGACCGTGCCGCAGGCCGCACCCCCGCCGTGGGGAACCCTGGAGAAGAAGGAGAGATCGCCGATGCCGGTGTTGCGCGCGACGTGGATCTCGGCACTGGACTCGGCGGTGAAGGTGACCATCCCGTCGACGTCGCCCGGCCGGAGCCCGGCGTCGGCAATCGCGGCCACCACTGCCTCGCAGGCGAGCTGGAGCTCGCTTCGGCCCGAGGCCTTGGAGAACTCGGTCGCCCCGATGCCGATGATCGCGGTCTGCCCGGAGAGGCTCCCCATCACGGCACCTGCACGATCACGAGGCCGGTCACGTGCGCGCCGCGCTCGTTGGCGCCGACCACCTCCACGCTGACCTGCCCGGAGTTGACTGCGGTCACCGAGCCACGCAGGGTCATCGTGTCCCCGGGGTAGTTGGGCACACCCAGCTTGATCTTGATCTTCTTCACCACGGCGGCCGGACCGGCCCACGCGGTGACGAAGCGGTCGACGAGCCCGTTGGTGGTCAGGATGTTCATGAAGATGTCCGGCGATCCGCGCTCGGCGGCGAGGGCCGGGTCGTGGTGGACGTCCTGGAAGTCGCGGCTGGCCAGGGCGGTCGCGACGATCAGGGTGCGGGTGACCGGGATCGCCAGCTCGGGCAGCACGTCGCCGACCTTCATCGGGCGACCTCCTCGCCGAGGCCCGCGAGTGCGGCGGCCGAACCGCCGAGGGTCGTCGCGAGCTGCTTGCCCCACAGGAAGTACCGGTGCACCGGATAGTCGGTGTCGACGCCGATGCCGCCGTGGACATGCTGCACCCGGTGGACGACGTCGAGCCCCGCATGAGCCGACCACCACTTCGCGACCAGGACAGCACGCTCCTTCTCAGATACTGGGCCCTGATCGGCCAGCGCCGTGAGCGCCTGCCAGAGCGTCACCCGCATCGCGTCGATGTCGATCAGGCAGTCGGCCAGCTGGTGCTGCAGCGACTGGAAGGTCGCCAGCGGGCGACCGAACTGCTCGCGCGTCGAGGTGTACGACGCCGCGAGGCGCAGCGCGCCCTCCGCCACGCCGACCTGGAGCGCGGCCACCGCAACGGCTGCCATCCGCAGCACCGAGGCCAGGGCGTCGGCGCCGCCGAGGCGCTCCGCCTGAGCACCGTCGAGGGTCAGGTTCCCGGCGGGCTCCTGGCTGGTGATCTCAGTCCGCTCCCACGTGACGCCGGGACCGTCGGTCGGCACTAGGAACACCGCTGGACCGTCAGGACCGGTCGCGGACACGAGCAGGTGCGAAGCGCCGAAGGGCGACGGCACGACCGCCTTGGCACCGGTCAGCAGGCCGTCAGCGGTCGCCGTGCAGCGGGGCAGCGCCGGCTCGTTCCCATCGAACTCCTCGAGCGCAAGCGTGAGCCTCGCCGACCCGTCGGCGACGCCCGGCGGCAGCTCGCCGTACTCGGCGACCGCGAGCGCAGCGACACCGGCCGACCAGAGCGGGACCGGAGCGACGCAGCGCCCCTGTTCCTCGAGCACGACACAGAGCCCGTCGAGGCCGAGCCCGGCTCCGCCGTGCGCCTCCGGCAGGCCGATCCCGACCAGCCCCGCGCGGGCCAGGTGCTCCCAGAGCGCCTCGTCGTCCGCCTTGTCGGTGAAGATCTCGCGCGCCAGTTCCTGGACGGCGAGCAGGTCCTCGTCGTGGGTGAAGTCCATCAGTGCTCCCGGGGTCGGACGGGCCGGAACACCGGCAGGGTCAGGTCGGCATCGGCCCGCAGCCACTCGACCTCGAGGGCCATCCCAACGGTGAGCTCGTCGGCGGTGGCACCGGTGAGGTTGGTGATCAGGCGGGTGCCCTCGTCCAGCTCGACCACGGCGATCAGCAGCGGGTAGTCGAAGGCGGGGTGCCGCGGATGGTGCGCGACGACGTACGAGTAGAGGGTGCCGCGGCCGCTCGCCTCGACCGTGTCCCAGGCAAAGGACGTGCAGTCGGGACAGCAGGGGCCGGGCGGGTGGCGCAGGGCCTTGCAGTCCGCACAGCGTTGTACGACGAGCCGCTCCTCGCGCGCGGCCGTGAACCAGAACTCGTTGTCGAGGTTGATCGCCGGCCGTGGCCGGAGTACCGCCTCTGGCGCGGGCTCGGCCGGACGGAACCGCAAGGTCCGCCAGCGCTGGGTCGCGACGACCTCGTCGGCGGAGTCACGATAGGTCTTCAGCGTGCTGACGAACCGGCCGGCTCCGAGGCCGGTGCGCTTCTCGGCCGAGATCGACTCGACTACTTCTTCGACGCTCAGGTGATCGCCCGGCACCACCTCGCGGTGGAAGTCGAGCTCCGAGTCAGTGGCCACGACGGAGGTGTAGCCACCCTCCTCGAGCAGGGCCACGAGCTCCTCGAAGGCGCCGGCGGAGGCATCGGTCGGGGCATAGCCGCGCATGGTCCAGGCCTGCATCATCGACGCCGGGGCGACGGGTTGCTCCCCGAGGTAGCGCGGGTTGGCATCGCCCATCGCCTCCACCCACTGCCGGATCATCGGCACGTTGACCGGGTCCGGGGCCGGGCGTCGCTCGACGAGCACCCGTCCCGAGAAGGCGGCGAGCCGGTCGTCGTACGTTGTCATCGCTTTCCCCGCGGCAGTCCCAGGCCCGAGGTCGCCACCATGTCGCGCAGGATGTCGTTGACCCCGCCGCCGAAGGTGTTCACGATGCCCTGGCGGGACAGCTGCTCGAGCTGGCCGGCGAGCACGGCACCAGGCGACTCCGGACGGATCCGTCCGGCAGCGCCGAGGATCCCGTTCAGCGCGCGTTGCACCTCGATGTGGGTCTCGGTGCCATAGGTCTTGGCCGCACCCGCCGTCGCGCCGGTGAGATCTCCCGCGGCGACGGCTGCGGTCATCTTCCAGTTCAGCAGCCGCATCGCCTCGAGGCGCGCGTAGGTCCGGGCGAGCTCGGCGCGGACCCACGGACGCTCGATCACGCCGGTGTCCCGGGCCCAGTCCAGGACGTGCTCCCAGAGCTGGATCATCCGGCCACCGAGAGCGGCCAGGCCGATCCGCTCGTGGTTGAGCTGCGCGGTGATGAGCGACCACCCCGCGTCGACCTCACCGACCACGTTGTCGCGGGGCACGACGATGTCGGTGTAGTAGGTCGCCGTCACGACCATCCCGCCGACGGTCTGGATCGGACTCCAGGTGAAGCCCGGGTCGCTCGTCGGCACGATCAGGATCGAGATCCCCTTGTGCTTGGGTGCGTCCGGGTCGGTCCGGGCCGCCAGCCACACGTAGTCGGCGGTGTTGGCCCCACTGGTGAAGATCTTCTGGCCGTTGACGAGGAAGCCGTCATCGGTGGGGACCGCACGGGTTGCGAGGGAGGCGAGGTCGGTGCCGGCCGACGGCTCGGTGTAGCCGATCGCGAAGACGATGTCACCGGCCAGGATGCCCGGCAGATAGGCCTTCTTCTGCTCCTCGGTGCCGTACTCCATCAGGGTCGGGCCGACCGTGTTGACGGTGACGAAGGGGAACGGGAGCCCGGCCCGCTGGACCTCGTCGTAGAAGACGTACTGCTCCTCGACCGAGCGCCCCTGGCCGCCGTACTCCGTCGGCCAGCCGATACCGAGCCAGCCGTCGCGGCCGAGCATCTTCACCACCTCGCGGAACCGGGAGCCACCGACGCCCTCCTCACCGACGCGTCGGCGCTCGTCGGCGGTCAGCAGACCGGCGAAGTAGGCTCGCAGCTCCTTGCGCAGCAGCAGCTGGGCAGGCGTCTCCCGCAGGTCCACGTCAGCCCACCCAGGCGTCGTCGAGCAGGATCATGCTGTTCACGGAGTCGTCGACGCCGTGCACGTCCTTGTTCCAGGCGAGGAACTCCGGGGTCGGCCCCATCGGAAGCGCCGGTACGTCGGTGTTCCACTGCTTCTGGATGCGGGTCATCACCTCGCGCTGGGCGGCCAGGTCCGCGGCACCCTGGAACTCGCTGATCAAGGCGTCCATCTCCGGGCTGGTGGACATGCCGACCGTCAGGTTGCCCTGGGAGTGGAGGGTGGCGAACATGCGTCCGTAGGGCCCGGCCTCACGCCAGCTCATGCCCCATCCGGCGACATCGTAGGTGCCGTCGACGGCCACCTTCCGGATCTGCTCCTGGATGTCGCTGACCAGGTCGAGGTCGACCTTGAAACCGACCCCCTCGAGCATCGCCTTGATCGCGACGGCGGTGATGCGCGATGCCGGGTCGGACGCGTCGAGGTAGGTCACCTTGCCGTCGTACCCGTCGGCCTTGGCCTCCTCGAGCAGCTTCCGTGCGGCGTCGGGGTCGTATTCGCGGCCACCCACGTCGGCGTGCCAGGTCGAGAAGGAGGGGAAGACCTCATTGGACGGCAGGCCGGCGCCGGCGTACGCCCGGTCGGAGACGACCTCCGGGTTGATCGCGAGCGCCATCGCCCGGCGAACCCGCGGGTCCTCGCCGGGGTGGCCCTCGCGGGCGTTGATCACGGCCACGTTGCCGAGCGCCACGAGGTTCATGAACCCGGGCTGGCCTGCCTTCACCGCGGTGCGCACGACCTGGGCGTCACGGAAGAACGCGGCGTCGACGTCGCCGGACTCAAGGGTGTCGTAGAGCGCGTTGGGATCGGGCAGGTAGACCACCCGGATCGCCTTCAGGTGGGGCTTGCCGTCCCAGTAGTCGGGCCGCGCGGTCAGCACCATCTCTTCCTTGGGCCGGTGCCGGGTCAGGGTGAAGGCGCCGGCGCCGACGGGCTTGAACTCACCGCCCGAGTCTGAGGCCTTGCCCACGATCATGCCGGGGCCGGTGGTGAGCATGAAGGCGAAGCTGGGCCACGGCGCCTTGAGGGTGAACACGACTGTGCGGTCGTCGGGGGTCTCGACGGAGGTGACGTTGTCGGCCCACAGCCGGGCCTCGTCGGCACCCTTGGCCACGTAGCGCTCGAGGCTCCACTTCACCGCGGCCGCATCGAGCGGGGTGCCGTCGCTGAATGTCACGCCGGGCCGCAGCTTGAGGGTGAACTCCGTCGCGTCGACGTTGCCCTCGAGGGACTCGGCGAGCTGCGGCTCCACCTTCGCGGTGGCGGTGTCGTACTGCATGAGCACGTCGTAGACGGCGGCCATCTCGACGCCACCGGTCGACCCGGCCACGATCGTCTGGGCCGGGTCGAGGTACCCGGGCTCGGCGTAGGCACCGAAGGTGAGGGTGCCGCCCTCGACGGACGTACCCTCGTCGCCGGTGCGAACGAGTCCGACCTCGTAGAAGTCGGACGTGGTTCGCTCGACGGACTTGCCCTCGGTGTCACTCGCGCAACCGGCGAAGACCAGTGCGGAGCAGGCCAGGGCGACGGTGGCACTGCGGCGGCGGGACAGGAGACGCACGGCGGACCTCTTCTTGGTGGGTGTGATGGGTCAGGGAAGGAAGCGGAGACGTCCGGCGGCCTCGAACTCCGTACGGAGCGCGTCCTTGTCGGCCGCGGTCATCAGGACGTACGACGGGGCGCCGCGACCTTCCCATCGGTAGACCGGGTCGGAGGTTCGCCAGCCCTCGAGCTGGATGGCCTTCTTCTGCAGCTTGTTGGAACCCGTCGTGGGCAGCGCGTGGGATACGCGCACGAACCGCGGAGCACCCTTGGTGCCGAGGTCGGCCTGGTCCGCCAGGAACCCCGGCAGGTCAAGCGACGAGAAGTCGACGCCGGGCGGGGTCTCGACGGCGGCCATCACCTGGTCGCCGGACCTCGGGTCCGGCACCGCGAAGGCGCTGGCCGCCACGATCGCGGGGTGACGCCGCAGAATCCGCTCGATCAGCAGGGCCGAGGTGTTCTCGCCGTCGACGCGGATCCAGTCGCCGGAGCGGCCGGCGAAGTGGAGGTAGCCCTCGGCGTCGCGGTAGCCGAAGTCCCCGGTCCAGTACCAGCCATGGCGCACCCGTTCGGCATCGGCTTCGGGGTTCTTCCAGTAGCCCTCGAACTTCGCCGCGCCCTCGGTGTCAACCAGCTCACCGATCGCCTCCTCGGCGTTGAGCACGCGGCCATGTTCGTCGAGTACGGCGTCCGGACAGGTGTCCCGGGTCAGAGGGTCGACGATGCGGACGCCGTCGTGGGCGGCGCGACCGAGCGCGGCCACCGGACCGTCCGGGGTCAGGGTGATCATGCCGGCGCCCTCGCTCGACCCGTAGGCCTCGTAGAGCTTCGCGCCGAAGCGGCGGGCGAACTCCACCTGGTCCTCGGGCGAGGCCTCGGTGCCGAAGCCATGGGTCAGCGTGCAGTCGGCGTCGTCGGGCCGTGGAGGCGTGAGCAGGAGGTAGCTGATGGCCTTGCCCACATAGGTGAAGTACGTCGCCCCGAAGCGTCGTACGTCGTTGATGAAGCGGGACGCGGAGAACCTCGGGGTCAAGGCCACGGTCGCTCCAGCCACCAACGACGGGGCCCACAGTCCCATCAGGGCGTTGCCGTGGAACAGCGGCATGCAGCAGTAGGCGACGTCGTGCCGTTGCACGTCGTACTTGGCGGAGTTCATCCGGCCAAGAGCCGTGAGGCGACCCTGGCTGCACCTGGCGGCCTTGGAGACGCCGGTGGTGCCGGAGGTGAACAGCAACAGCAGCTGGGTGGTCGCGTCGATCGAGGGGTCGCGGGTCGGTTCGCAGGCGTGCTTGGCCACCAGGTCCGCGTACGCCGGATCGTCGACCAGCAGGAACCGGTCCCGGGTCAGCCCGATGTCGAGCCCTTCGAGCAGGGCCAGGCCGGCGGAGTCGGTGATGAGGAGCTGCAGCTCGGTGTTGCGCACCTCTTCTTCGAGGTAGGCGCCGCTGCGCGTGGAGTTGATGCCGATGATAGAGGCGCCGGCCAGAGCTGCCCCGCCGAGCCAGAGGATGAACTCGGGCACGTTCTCCAGCAGGACACCGATGTGGAACGGGCCCTCGACGCGGAGTGCCCGGGCCAGCTCGGCACGGGCAGCGCCTTCGCGCACCACCTCGTCCCAGCTCCAGGAGCCGTCCTGGCTCACCAGGCCGAGGCGCTGGTCGCCGAGCCGCTCGAGCAGGAGGCCGGCAATAGTGTCACTCACGACGCGTAGCCCTCGGGTTTCCCCCAGGTCGCCGAGCGGGTCGTGCTGCGGTCGACCAGCACGCACCGGGTGCCGGTGAAGTTGGTGGGCATGCACTTGTTGCAGTGGATGCACAGCGACGGCGTGGCCGCGTCCTTCTGGATCCGGTTGATGAGGTCGGGCTCGCGCAGCAGGGCGCGGGCCATGGCGACGAACTCGAAGCCCTCGGCCATCGCCAGGTCCATGACCGGCTTGTCGGTGATGCCGCCGAGCAGGATCATCGGCAGCTTCACTGCCGCGCGGATCTGCCGGGCGTCCTGGAGCAGGTAGGCGTCGGTGTAGGGGTAGGTCTTCAGCTTCTTCTTGCCGACCAGCTTGACGCCCAGCTTGATCGGCTGCGGCATCACAGCGGCGAACTCCTTCAGCGGGGCATCGCCCTTGAAGAGGTACATCGGGTTCAGCAGCGACGAGCCTGCGGTCATCTCCAGGGCATCCAGTGAGCCGTCCGCCTCGAGCCACTGGGCGACCGGGATCGCCTCGTCCAGCCAGAAGCCGCCGGGCACGCCGTCGTCCATGTTCAGCTTCGCGATGATCGCGATCCGGTCACCCACGGCCTCGCGGACTGCGCGCATGATCTCGCGCGAGAAGCGGGCCCGGTTCGCCAGGCTGCCGCCGTACGCATCGGTGCGGTGGTTGATCTTCGGCGACAGGAACGAGCTGGCCAGGTAGTTGTGGCCGAGGTGCACCTCGACCGCGTCGAATCCGGCGTCGATCGCCCGCCTAGCCGCGTCGGCATGCGCGCGCGTGATCCGGTTCAGGTCGGCGACCGTCGCCTCCTGTGCCCAGCTCAGCGAGGTCGCGTGGAAGTGCCGCGTCGGGGCCAGCGCGGGCAGCCCGTTGCCCTTGGGGCTCGCGACCGGACCAGCGTGGCCGATCTGAGCCGACACCGCAGCGCCCTCGGCGTGCACCGCCTCGGTCAGCTTGCGCAGTCCGGGCATCGCCTCGTCGGTCCAGAGGATCTGGTGCCGGTCGGTCCGGCCCTCCCGCGCCACAGCGCAGTAGGCCACGGTGGTCATGCCGACCCCGCCGGCGGCGTACCCGACATGGAAGTCGATCAGGTCCTGGGTGACACGGGCCCGATGGCTCAGTCCCTCGTAGGTCGCCGCCTTGATGACGCGGTTTCGCAGGGTGAGGGGACCCAGCTTCGCGGGGGCCAGCACGTCACGAGATGTCATGCCTGCACGCTAGGAAGCCCAGGCCCTTTCGTGACGTGGGGGTCCCGTTCACCGGAAACCGGCCGTTCCTTCCACTCAGTGGGATGTGGGCGGAGCCCGGTGTGGAAGGGCTACGACGCTGTGATGACAGACACATCAGGTGAGCTCGGACCACCAGTGACCCCCAGTGGAGGAACAGTGAAGACACGCATTCCGACTCGTGCACGGTGGGCGGTGCTGATCTCGGCGGGCGCTCTCATCGTCACCGGCTGTGCGGACACCTCGGCGGACGACGGCGACAAGAAGGACGACGCTGCGAAGGTGGACTACTCCACCCGGCTGATCAACGTCAAGGAGGCTTCTGGCCAGCCCGCCCAGGGCGGCACACTCCGAGTGGCGGAGTATTCCGAGGCACGCACGCTCAACCCGACCCAGACCTTCCCGACCGGTGCGACCGGCGGCAACATCATGGCCGCGGTCTACGACACGCTGGTGCGCTACAACCACGAGACCGACGAGTTCGAGGGCCAGCTGGCCGAGTCGCTCGAGAGCGACGACCTGTCGACGTGGACCCTGAAGCTGCGCGAGGGCGTGAAGTTCCATGACGGTACGGCGCTCGACGCCGAGGCCGTGATCGGCAGCCTGCAGTACTACACCGCGTCGTACGGCATGAACGCCACGCTCCTCAAGCAGGAGATCACCTCCCTGACCGCCGTGGACGCCCAGACGGTGAAGATCGAGCTGGCCCACCCCTGGGCCAAGTTCCCGAACATGCTGGCCAGCGGCGCCGGGATGGTGCTCGCGCCCGCGGCGTACAAGAACCCCGCGACCTTCAAGCCGATCGGCGCCGGTCCGTTCACGTTCACCAGCTACGCGCCCGCCGAGAAGACCGTCGTCACCGCGAACCCCGAATACTGGGACGGCCGGCCGGCGCTCGACGCGATCGAGTTCGTCCTGCTCGGCACCGACTCAACCGCGTACGAGACCCTGCAGTCGGGCGGCGTCGACGTGGCGTTCTTGCGAGGCTCCGAGGTCGTCGACGACGTGATCAAGTCCGACACACCCGCGATGGTGAACCGGCAGTCAATGACGATCAACTTCTCGATCAACAACCGCGCAGGCTTCCCCGGCGAAGACAAGCGGGTCCGGCAGGCGATCGCGCTCGCGATCGACCCCGCGATCTACCTGCAGCGCACGGCCAACGGCGCCGGCGACCCCACCAAGCTGCTGATCAGCGAAGACTCCCCCTGGGCTCCCGGCGCCGAGCCGATGCCGACGGACACCGCGGCGGCGAAGAAACTGCTCGAGGAGGCCAAGGCCGACGGGTACGACGGGAAGATCAGCTTCCTCGCGCGCACCGACCAGGCGTCGCAGTCCGGGGCGCTGGCGGTGCAGGCGATGCTCGAGGCCGTGGGTTTCGAGGTGAAGCTCGACCTGGTCCAGAACGTCGCTGACCAGGTCCAGAAGATCTACATCGACCACACGTTCGACATCGCGGCCGTGGCGATGAGCATCCCCGATGAGGACGTCTTCACCCGCCTGGTCTCGTCGCTGGGCAGCACCTCCCCGACGAACACATCGGGCTACGCGAGCCCCGAGATGGACCAGCTCGCCCTGCAGCTCCAGGCCGTCGATGACCCGGCCGAAGCCAGGGAGGTCCTGACCAAGGTCGAGGCGCTGTGGGCCGAGGACGCCCCCGAGGTCGGCATCTCGTCGGGCGGCATGGCGAACGCCTGGAACGACGACGTCCACGGCCTCGAGCCGAGCGCGGAGTCGATGGTTCTCTTCGGTGACGCATGGATCGCCAAGTGATCTAGCAAGCCAACAGAGAAGCCCGGCCCCTCTCACGAGGGGCCGGGCTTGTTTGTGCGTCAAAGGCGCGCACGTCTGTCACTGCCGCCCGACCGAATCGCGGCACGAGCGGACGGAACCGGCGCTCGACGAGGGCGCTCGCCGCGAGCGCAGCAACAGAGCGACCGCGACATTGCTTGGCTCAGGGGATGTGCGGCAGCCGCCAGGTTTGGCCGGTGGCACTGTCGATGAGTGCGGCCCGGTCGACCCGGACTGTCAAAGGCAGGACGTCCGCGATCGCCTTCACGACGGTGGCCAGTTTGGCGCCCTGGGCTCGCGTGGCCACCGAGACGTGCGGCACCCACTTGCCCGCCTCGTAGTTGCGGTGCAGCTCCGCGCCGGTGGCCTCAAGGGCGGTGACGATGCGCCACTGGCGCAATGCCACATCGGCGCCAATTGCCGGCGCGAGCGCAACGCGGCCGCGCGGGAACGCGAGCGACCCGTGGAACGACATCAGGAAGGGCTCTGCAGGTGGGAGCGCGGCGAGCGCCTCCTGCACCCGCGCCAAGTCCCAGCTACGAAGCACCGCATAGGAAAGGTGCGGGTAGTGGCGGGCATGCGTGTGGGTTGCCAGCGTGGAGACTCCCGCGTCCTCGAGCCGCGACCACAACTCCCGCATCAGGAGGTCCGACCGGGCGTCGAAGAGTAGGCAAACCGCGAGCGCCACTCACCCAGCATCGTCCGTCCGCTGTATCTGAATCCAGCGGCGGGCCGTGCTGATTGCCGAAGCCGTCGCCTACCTGATCTCACCCGAGGCCGGTTCGTCAACGGCGTCGTCCTGTCGGCGGCACGAGCGGACGCTATGCCACCCGACCGAACTGCGGCAGATCCGGACGCGTCGCGAGTTCAGACCGTGCGGGTCCAGGGAGCCGCGGCCTCGAGCTGGCCGGCCAGGGCGAGCAGCAGCCCCTCCTGGCCGAGGTCGGCGGCGAACTGCACGCCGATCGGAAGGCCTTCGCTGTCGGCACTGAGCGGCACGGACATAGCCGGCATGCCGGTGGTGTTGAAGACGCTGGTCCACGCCGAGAACACACTGGCGTGCTCGTAGATCGACTCGGGCCGGGTGGTGTCGAGCAGCCCCAGGGGCGGCACCCGGCGGGCCAACGTCGGCGTCAGCAGGACGTCGTACTGGTCGAAGACGGCACCCACCTGCCAGCCGATGCGCTGGGCGGCGCTGAGCGCACGGGAAAGCTCCGTGGCGGGCAGGCAGCCGTAGTGGTCGAAGAGCACGCGGGTGAACGGCTCGAGGTCGTCCTCGCGAAGATCGCGGCCGAGCTCGGCCAGACGGTCCTGCACCGCAGTGGTGAAGGCGACACCCATCAGCGGCGCGGTCTCGGCCGCCACCGCACCCGGTGCCCATGGCGCCTCGACAGCGACGACGGTGTGGCCGAGCGATTCGCACAGGTGTGCCGCGTCCTCGACGGCGGCCACTACCTCCGGGTCCGTCTCGGGGCCGTCGGCGAACCCGGTCGTGAGCCCGATCCGCAGCGGCCGCGGCGGCTGCGAGACCAGGGCGGCGAACGGCTCGGCCGGAGCCGGTACGCCGATGACGGTACCGGCCAGGCGTGCGGAGCCGACGTCCAGCAGCAGCGCGCTGTCGCGGACCGTCGTCGTCAGCGCATGGTGCACCGAGGACGGCCCGCTGAGGGTGGAGGGCGCCGGCGCCGGGGTGACCCGGCCGCGACTGGGCTTGAGCCCGAAGAGACCGTTCATCGAGGCTGGGATCCGGATCGAGCCGCCGCCGTCACTCGCGTGCGCGACCGGCACCAGGCCGGCAGCGACCGCCGCGGCGGAACCGCCGCTCGACCCACCCGGCGAACGGGTGTGGTCCCGCGGGTTCCGGGTCGGCCCGTGCAGCTGCGGCTCGGTGCTGGCGTTCAGGCCGAACTCGGGACTGTTGGTGGTACCGAGGACGACCATGCCGGCCCGCTTGTAGCGCGCCACCAGCTCGGAGTCGCGGTCGGGCACGTGGTCGGCGAAGAGCCGACTGCCACGCGTACTGGGCAGCCCGGCGACGTCCATTCTCAGGTCCTTGACGAGCAC
Organism: Nocardioides speluncae; assembly: GCF_003121585.1. GTDB lineage: Bacteria > Actinomycetota > Actinomycetes > Propionibacteriales > Nocardioidaceae > Nocardioides > Nocardioides speluncae. The sequence goes on along the minus strand of NZ_QEOO01000037.1, from coordinate 235,266 downwards.
CGGTACGCCGCGCAGCGGTCCGTCCGGGAGTCCCGCGTCGACCTCGGCCAGCGCTTCCTCGAACCGCGTCGCGATCACGGCGTTGAGGGTTGGGTTGTGCTTCTCGATCCGGGCGATCGCGTCCTCGACGGCCTCGCGGGGACTGATCTCGCCGTTGCGGATCAGCTCGGCGAGCGCGGTGGCGTCCGGCAGGCCCGGCAGCTCCGCCATCAGACGGCGACGTTGTGGCAGGCGATGAAGTGGCCTTCGCCGACGGGCCGCAGCTCGGGCTCCTCGGCAGCGCACTGGTCCGTGGCCAACGGGCAGCGGGTGCGGAACCGGCAGCCCGAGGGCGGGTTGAGCGGCGAGGGCAGCTCGGTGGACGCTGCCGACAGAGACACGTCCGCGGGCGCGATCTCCTCACCGCCGGGGATCGAGGCGATCAAGGTGCGGGTGTAGGGGTGCCTGGCCGCGGTCTGCAGGTTCGCCGACGGCAGCACCTCGCACGTCTTGCCGAGATAGAGCACCATCACCCGGTCGCTGATGTTCTTCACGACCGAGACGTCGTGGGCGATGAAGATCATGGAGAGGTCGTAGGTCTCCTTGGTCCTCTCGAGCAGGTTGAGGATCTGCGCCTGGACGGAGACGTCGAGCGCAGAGACCGGCTCGTCGCAGATCAGCACCTCGGGGTTCATCATCAGCGCTCGGGCGATGCACACCCGCTGGCACTGGCCACCGGACAGCTCGTGCGGGCGACGGTCCCAGACCACGTCCGGGTCCAGGCCGACGGCGACGAGCGTCTCGCGGATCGCCGCGTCCTTGTCGGCCCCGTCGAAGCCCCAGATCGCCAGCCCCTCGGCGACCAGGTCGCGCACCTTGCGCCGCGGGTTCAGCGAGGAGACCGGGTCCTGCATGATCATCTGCATCCGCGACCGGGCCCGGCGCAGGTCGCGGGTCTTCAGCCCGGTCAGCTCCGTGGTTCCCAGGCGCACCGAGCCGGACGTTGGCGGCGGCTCTTGCATGACCGCCCGGCCGGCGCTCGACTTGCCGCACCCGGACTCACCGAGGATGCCGAGGGTCTCTCCGGGCAGCAGGTCGATGTTTAGCCCGGACACGGCGTGTACAACCTGCTTGCGGCCGACCGGGAACTCCACCACCATCTGGTCGACCGAGAGCACCGGCCCGACGTCGGGGCGCATGTGCGCGGTTCCGCTTCCAGCCATGTCAGCTCACCTCCTGGTGGACAGGCAGCAGTGGGAAGTGGCAGGCGCCCACGTGGGTGGTGCCCTTGTCCGCCAGCTCCCGCAGCTCGGGCTGCTCCTCGTGGCACCGGTCGGTGGCGAAGCGGCACCGCGGCGCGAAGCTGCACCCGGTGGGCAGCGTCAGCATGTTCGGGGGCGCGCCCTCGATCGCCCGGAGCACCGTGTGCGGGGCGTCGCCGATCCGCGGGATCGAGGCGAGCAGCGCCTCGGCGTACGGGTGGACGGGATTCGCGAAGACCCGGGCGGTGTCCGACGTCTCGACGATGCGGCCGCCGTACATCACGGCGACGCGGTCGGTGCGGCCCTCGACGGCGCCGAGGTCGTGGCTGATCAGGATCGTCGCCATGTTGCGCTCGGAGGCGAGGGCGGCGAGCAGGTCGAGGATCTGCCGCTGCACGGTCACGTCGAGGGCCGTGGTCGGCTCGTCGGCGATCAGCAGCTTAGGGTCGCAGGCCAGCGCCATCGCGATCACGACGCGCTGGCGCATGCCCCCTGAGAGCTCGTGCGGGTACTGCGTCATACGCCGTGTCGGGTCCGGGATGAAGACCTGGCGGAGCAGGTCGATGGCCCGCTCGTAGGCGTCCTTGCGGCCGAGCCCGAGGTGCAGGCGCAGCGCTTCGGTGAGGTGAGTGCTGACCCGCTTGACCGGGTTGAGCGAGGTCATCGGATCCTGGAAGACCATCGCGACCTCCGGGCCCCAGAGCCGGCGGCGGGCCTTCTGCGTCAGCGCGTGGATGTCGTGGCCGCCGATGCGCACCGAGCCGGAGACCGACGTCGTCGCGTTGTCGGCGATCAGGCCCGTGATCGTGCGGCCGAGCACGGACTTGCCGGAGCCTGACTCACCCACGATGCCGAGGGTCTCCCCGGCCCGTAGCGACAGCGCGACGCCGTCGACCGCGCGCATTACGCCGCGGGGCGTGGTGAAGACGGTGTGGAGGTCGTTCACTTCGAGGATGTTCACAGCTTGGCACTCCTCGTGTCCCATCGCTTCTGGGCCTTCTCGCCCAGCAGGTTGAAGGAGAAGACGGTCAGGAACAGGAAGGCGCCGGGCACCAGCACGATGTGCGGGTAGTCCTCCATGGCGCCGCCCTCACCCTCCGCGATCATGTTCCCCCAGGTGGGGTCGGGCTGCTGGATGCCCAGGCCGAGGAAGCTCAGCGACGCCTCGGCCACGATCAGCGCGGAGATCATCACGATGGCCATCGAGACGACCGGCAGGATCACGTTCGGCACCAGCTCGCGGAGCATCACCCGGAAGCGGCTCGCGCCCATCAGGCGAGCCGCCATCACGAACTCCCGCTGAGCGAAGGCGATGGTGTTGGCGCGGGCCAGCCGGACCATGCTGGGGATCGTCAGCAGGGACAGGGCCAGTGCCATGTTGCGCAGGCTCGGGTCCAGGACCGTGCTCAGCGCGATCAGCAGGATCAGCGGCGGCACGGCGAGCAGCGCGTTGGTGAAGACGCCGACGACGCTGTCCACGCCGTGCCGGAAGTAGCCGGCGACGACGCCGATCGAGCCGCCGACGAGCGTGCCGATGGTGACAGCCATCAGCGAGATCATCAGCGAGGTCCGTGCCCCGTGCAGCGACCTCGACAGCAGGTCCAGGCCCTGGCTGCTGGTGCCGAGCGGGTGATCGGTCAGCAGCCGGGGCGCCATGTTGGCGGGCTCCAGCAGGGTCGTCGCCACGTCGCTGTGCTCGCCGAGCGGGAGCAGCGGAGCCAGCAGCGCGAGCAGGATCAGTCCGACCAGCCAGACCACGCTCACGATGAAGATGAGGTCGGTACGCCGCCCACGGAGCGCCTGCAGGACCCGCGAGACCCCCTGGTGGACCAGCACGAGACCGGCGAGGACCAGCGCCGCCTTGCCAGCCAGCACCAGCAGCGACGTGCTCCAGCCGAAGACGGCGAGGCCGAGGCCGGCCGTCGCCAGGACCGCCCCGATCACGAGGTCCCGGGTGCGGTGCGGAGTACGGGTCCCCCGCTTCTCACTAGGCATGAACACGGCGGGTCCTCGGGTCGAGGTATCCATACGAGAGATCGATACCGGCGTTGACGACGACGTAGACAAGGGCGATGACGAGCACCGCGCCCTGCACCAGCGGGAAGTCGCCCTGGCCGGAGGCGGTGACGATCATCGAGCCCATGCCGGGGAGGGCGAAGAGGTACTCCACGATCACGGTGCTGCCGACCAGCCGCCCCAGGCTGATGCCCATCAGGGTCACCAGCGAGAACGACGAGGGCCGCAGCGCGTCGGTGACCAGGATCCGCCAGGGCGGCATGCCCTTGGCCCGGGCCGCGAGGATGTAGTCCTCCTTGAGCGTCACGATCAGGTCGTTGCGCAGGATCCGGGTGAACAGCGCCAGCTCCATCAGCGCGATCACGATCGCGGGGAGCAGGGCGTGGTGCAAGTTGCCGACAGGGTCCTCGCCGATCCGCACCCACTGGGCACGCGGGAACCACCCGAGCCCGTTGGCGAAGATCATGATGAGCAGCAGCCCGGCGAGGAACGAGGGCACCGAGAGGGTCGCGAACATCCCGGCGCTGATCATCCGGTCGACGGCACCGCCGGCGTGAGCGGCCGACCACATGGCCAGCGGGACAGCCAGGACCAGCGCGATCAGCAGGCCCATCACGGCGAGCTGGACGCTGACCGGGAGCGCCCCGAGGATGCGGTCGGATACGTCGGACTGCGGCGGTACGAGCGAGCGCCCGAGGTCACCGGTGGCCGCCGAGGACAGCCAGTCCCAGTACCTGATGAGCAGCGGGTCGTTGAGTCCGAGCTCGTGTCGGAGAGCCTCGTACTCGGCGGGCGGGTGGCCCTCGCCGAGGATGGCCACCGCCGGGTCGCCGGGCATCAGGGTGACGAGCATGAAGACGCCGAAGCTCACGATGAACAGCACGCCCAGCAGCTCTCCGGCGCGCCACGCGATCCTTCGCATCAGCTGACGTCCCTTCGGTTGAGTCGTTCTCGTCCTGACGGAATAAGGAAGGCTAGGTCGAGTGACCGCCACCACAACGGAGGCGATCCCACTGACCGGAACCTCAGCAGGCGTCGCTGGCACATCTGAGCCCACGCTCCGGCCAACGGGGCCCATCAGCCGAAGAACGCCTGACCACCGTCGAGCGGGATCGTGGCGCCGGTGAGGTAGCTGAGGTCGGGTCCGACGAGCGCGACCACGGCGCGCCCGATGTCCGCCTCCGCGTCTCCGACCCGGCGCATCGGAATGCTCGCGACAAACGCCGCCGCCTCTTCGGGCCGGGCCTTCGCCCAGCCGGCGAGCGCGGGCGTCATCGCGTGCGGGGCGATCGAGTTGGCGCGGATCCCGTCGGGTGCCCACTCGACGGCGACGGTACGGGTCAGCGACCGCAGCGCGCTCTTCGCAGCCGCGTAGGCGCCGTACGTCGTCGGGTCCCAGCGCACCATCGCGGAGGTGACCAGGTTGACGATCGACCCGCCGCCCTTCAGGTGCGGGTGGCACGCCTTCATCAGGGCGAACGCCGCGAACGGCGCCGACTCGAACCCCTTCCGGAAGTCGGCGTCGCTCATGGTGAGCAGCGGCCCCAACGCACCGGCGTACGCGTTGTTGACCAGGATGTCGAGGCGCCCGAAGTCGGCGACCACCGCTTCGACCAGGCCCGGCAGCGCCGCGGTGTCAGTGACATCGCACGCGTACGCCGTCGCGCGGACGCCGCGCGACCGCAACGCCGCACAAGTCGACTCCAGCTTCGCCAGCGTCCGGCCGACCACGGCCACGTCGACACCCTCAGCAGCCAGCGCCAGCGCAATGCCCTCACCCACGCCCTGTCCGGCACCGGTCACCAGCGCGACCATGCCCTGCAAAGAATTCATCTGGCCATGATCAGAGTTCGGATCGGGAGAGCGCGGCTTGGTCCCGGTCAGCGGAAGTCGTCCCCATCCGACGCACACTTGAGGCGAGAGTTGGTCGAGAATCGACCCAGGAGGATCTGCATCATGACAACCGGCCAGATGACGGATAGCACGGATCCCCGCGCGATGGCGCGGGCCGTGAAGGAGCAGCTCACCGGTCCCGGCGGCCCGTTCGAGCTGGCCGAGGACGACGTCCTGGGTTCGAAGCTCCCGGTCTTCACCCACCGGCGCCGGGCCATGCACGAGCTTCTGGCCGAGTCCGTCCAGCACGGCGACCGCGACTACATCGTGACCGCCGACTCGCGGCTCACCTTCGGCGAGCACGCCGCGCAGGTGGCATCACTGGCCCGCGCACTTCGTGAGGAGTACGGCGTGCAGCCGGGCGACCGGGTCGCCATCGCGGCCGCGAACTCCCCGGAGTGGATCGTCACGTTCTGGGCGACCGTCTCGATCGGCGCGATCTCCGTCGGCTACAACGCCTGGTGGTCCGCCCGTGAACTGGCCTACGGCCTCCAGCACGCCACCCCGACGCTGGTCGTCGCCGACGCCAAGCGCGCGGCCCAGCTCGAGGGCAGCGGCGTACGGGTGCTCACGATCGAGGGCGACATCCCTCGCCTCGCCGGCCTCCACCCGGACGGGCCGCTGCCCACCAGCGACGTCGCGGAGGACGACCCGGCCGTCATCCTCTACACCTCCGGCACCTCTGGCCGACCCAAGGGCGCCACGCACTCGCACAGGAACCTGCTGTCGGTGGCCGAGTACCACCGGATGAACGACGCGCTCGCCGCCGCGTTCGGCGACCCGACCGACCCCCGCGACCGCACCTACCTGCTCGTGCTCCCCCTCTTCCACATCGCGAGTCTGCACAACCTCGCCGTCCCGCGGCTGGCCAACGGCAGCAAGATCGCGCTGCACACCGGCGCGTTCGACGTCGACGGGGTCCTTCGGCTGATCCAGGACGAGCGGGTCACCAACTGGGGCGCCGTGCCGACGATGGCCAACCGGCTGCTCGCCCACGGCGACCTGTCGTCGTACGACCTGTCGTCGCTGACCGCGTTCTCGCTCGCCTCGGCCCCATCCTCTACCGCCTTCCAGGAGCGGCTCCGCAACGGACTGCCGTTTGCGACGAATGCCCTCGTCGACAGCTACGGCCTCACGGAGTCGTCCACTGCCGTCTCGGTGGCCACGACAGCGGACCTGAAGGAGGATCCGGGCACGCTGGGCTACCCGATCGTGGGCGTCCAGCTGGAGGTCCGCGACGCGATGGACCGGCCGGTCCCAGACGGCGTCGAGGGCGAGATCTGCGTCCGCAGCGCCTACACAATGCTGGGCTACTGGAACGACCCCGCGGCGACCGCCGGCGCGATCGGCGACGACCGCTGGCTGCACACCGGTGACCTCGGCATCGTCCGCGAGGGCCGCGTCCGGCTCAGCAGCCGGCGCTCGGACCTGATCATCCGTGGCGGCGAGAACGTCTACCCCGCCGAGGTCGAGGGCGTGCTGATGGAGCACCCGATGGTCCGCGAGTGCGTCGTCCTCGGCGTACCCCACGAGGACCTGGGCCAGGAGGTGGCCGCGGTGGTCGTCACCGAGGCGCCGCTGGACGCCGAGCAGCTGGGCGGCTTCGTCGGCGAGCGGCTCGGCCACTTCAAGGTGCCGACGCAGTGGCGCTTCACCGACCGCCCGCTCCCTCGCAACGCCACCGGCAAGGTCATCCGGCGTGAGGTCGCTGTCTGATTGCTCCACTGAGTGGGACTGGAACGGGCGCCACCACGCCCGAAGCGGTTCGTTGTGACCTGACTCACAACAAACCGCTCGGCGCAACTCTGCGTCGTACCGAAAGGACACCCATGGGCATCCGTAGAACCCCGACCCGGCTGGCCGCCGTCGCCGCCGGAGCACTGCTGGCGACCAGCGCGACGATGCCGGCCGACGCCGATCCCCTCGAGCGCATCACCGGCTCCGTAACCTCTGCGCCGGACGGCAGCTACACCATCGACTGGACGAGCAGCCGGCCCGGCGTCAGCTACGTGTATGCCTCGCCGGACCCGCGCGACCCTTCAAGCAGTGGGCACCTGGTTGCGACCACGACTGCCACCGAGGCCACGGTGTCCGGCCTCGCCAACTCCGAGCGGTGGTACTTCGAGGTGAGCCGGCAGCGCTCCGCACACGCCCGCGGCGCGCTGCTCGCCGAACGGGAGGTGGTGCTGGACGGTACGACGAACACGCGGGACATCGGCGGGTACCGCACCGAGCAGAACCGACTGGTGAGGTGGGGCGTCGTCTACCGCTCGGACGGGATGGGACATGCGTCGGATCCGGACATCGGCAGACTCGCGGCCCTCGACCTCGACGCCAATGTGGACTTCCGGTCCGTTCCCGAGACCACCTCGGAGGGCGCCAACCGGCTGCCCGACGGGGTCGAGCCGGTGCATCGACCCATCTTGGACCCGAACTTGGTCGGGATGGGCGACGCGATCAGGACAGCGATCTACACCGGTGACCAGACCGCCCTCCAGGAGATGCTCGGAGACGGCCGCGGCAAGGCGCTGATGGTCTCCTTCTTCGAGCAGATGGCAACGCTGCCCGAGGCGAAGGCGGCGTTCTCCGACGTGCTGCACCGCATCGCGGCCGGGGAAACCGTCCTCTTCAACTGCTCGGGGGGCAAGGACCGCACCGGCGTGATGTCGAGCATCATCCTCGCCCTGCTCGGCGTACCCGAGGACACCATCATGGAGGACTTCCTGCTCTCCAACACCTACCGGGCCGCAGCCAACGCGCGCACCTACGCCACCCTCGACCGGTTCGGGATCGACCGGTCTCTGCTGCAGCCGATGCTCGAGCAGTCTCCTGAGTACCTGCAGGCGTTCCACGCCGCCGTCGAGGCGGAGTACGGCGACTTCCGCAGCTACCTGCGTGACGGCCTCAGGATCGACCAGCACACGATCGCGAAGATCCGCCAGCGCCTGCTCACGAACTGAGGAAAGCCTTGGAGCCGGTCCCGCCGTGAGGCACACGGGGCGGGACCGGCTTCGTGGTCGTCGGGGCCTGAGCGGCCATGGCACGCACATCGCTGCGTTGTCGTCGGGTCGCGGCGGCCCGGGTCCCAAATTGGCCGCTGCGAGCGGCCACGCGCCGTGAGGGCGCGGCGCTGGACCGCGACATCTTCGACGCAGTCGTCGCCGCAGCTCGCGAGTTCCACGACTTCGGCTGAGTGAATTCAGCGGGTCGCCTTGGGCTGAGGGCCTATGTACAGACTTACGTGGTTGCGGTGGCCTTATAGTTGCGTGACTACTCAATGCGCGCTTTTGTCTTGCGGTCCGCTGTGGTCAACGGTCTGTGGTGACGGCCCGCGTGTTGATTGCAGTGCATGCGGGTTATGTTCTGCGGTGGAATCGGATATCTCCGTCAGGCATTCTTTCGGTGGAATAGCGCGGGTCGTGGGCTCGGTGGTGATGATGTGAGCAGAGCAGTACGCCGTCGGCGAGATTGGTCTTTCCACTTTTCGACCATGGCTGCCAATGATGGGCCTCACACCACTGTGCCGGGATCGTGCACCCGTCGCCGCGGCACCGCTGGTCGCGGAGTCGGAGGGCTTTGCGCTGGGCTGGTGAGAAGTGCCTCCTGGTGCGGCCGAGGTCCAAGATCTCGGACTTCCCGCCGAGCACGGCGGGCAGGATGCCGGCGGCACAAGCCAGTCTGCGGGCCTGGGCGGCGGTGATCTTGGCGTCGGTGCCGACCACACTCGCGGTGGCCAGGTCCTTGGTGAGCGCGTCGTGGTTGATGGCGACGATGACGGTGGTGGCGTCGCCGCCGTGCATGGGGAGCTTGGTGGGGTCGAGGTGTTCCAGCAGCGTGCAGAAGGCCTGGCCCCGTGCGCGGTGTTGTGGGGCCACGATGTCGGTGGCTTGCTGGCGCGGCGAGGTGAAGGCGTCGAGGTAGGTGGCCAGCCGGACCGCGGTCGCGTCGGGCAACAGCCCGCTGAGGCGCGTGGTGCCGTCGCCGCGCCTGGCCAGGGTGAGGCTCGCGGTCTCCCAGGCCCGTTCTTCCTCACGCGCGAGTTGTTTGGCTTCCTCGGCCTCGCCGACGTCGGGTGCGATCACGTCGAGGATCCGGCGACCGAGGATCTTCAGCTGGGCCGGCCGGTGGTGGGCGGCCGCCTCCACCAGGTGCACTTCGGCCTGGACCAGCAACTCCGCGTCCAGATCGTCGGGCAGTTCGTCCAGTGCGCGGGCGATCACTCGGGCCTGGTCCAGGTTCACCGCACCGGCGGAGACGCTGTCGGCGAGCCGTGTCCATCGGGTGTCGAGGGCAGCGGCGAGGTGGAGTTCGGCGCGACACGACTTCGGGCTCGCGTGGGTCTGGTGCGCGAGCCACGCAGCCACGTCACGCGCGCCGATCTCCTCCGCGACGTCGTCTGCGGTCGCCATGATCTGCAGCCGCAACGCGGTCAGCTTGGTCTCTGCCCGAGCGAGCCTGACCAGCGCCTCGGCCTTCTCCGGCGTCCTCATGAACGCGGGCTCGACCCCGGTGATCTCCTGCAAGGCAGCATCGATAGTGGCGGCACAGGCAAGCACCGGATGTGGTGAATTGACGAGCATTCTCCCGGCACCTCCCCCGTGGCGCATCGATGAGCTGGAATACCCTCCATCGTACATACGTTCGAGAGCTAGTCAAAGGAAATCCGTCGCCTGTGGATAACCGCAACCAACTGAAAGTTGACCACAAACAACCGTGAGCCGGCAGCGGGCCGCAACCAAGTCACCGGACCACAGCAGACGGTAACCACGTAATTCGCTAACCGAAGCCCCAGCCCGAAACAACGGCGACGTATTCAGCCGCAGTAGGTCGGCCACTCCAGCGCGAACCGGAGATGATTCGCGAAGGCCACTGCATCGTGGGCGGCGCCCTGGTCAGCGTGCAGTACGAGTTCAGCCCCGGCTTCCGCAGCAGTGAGCCGGAGCTGGACCTGTGCGAGGAGCTCGGCCTGGCGTTTCTGCCGTGGGCTCCGTCGGCGGGATGCGGCGCGCCGCTGAGCATCATCCCGATCCCGGGCGCCAGCCGGCCGGAGTCGGCGGCGGCCTTGTCAGTCGACGGGCCACCGGCCCACCTTCGTCCTCCGCCTTGCGCTGAACGCACCCTGACCACTCAGACCCTCGAATAGCTTCCGGGCGTGACCACTACCTCGGCCGGGGCAGGTGCTTGTTGATGAACAGTCCGTCGGCGGACACGCAGACCTCGCCGCCGGCGGAGATCGTGCCGACCGTGCGGATCTTCCGGCCGTCGACCGACTCCTGACGGGCGGTCACGGTCAGCTCCTCGAAGAGCGGCGTGGGCCGGTGGTAGCGCAGGGTGAGCGTGCCGGTCATGCCGGACTCCCCCGCCCAGTGGTTCGCGACGCCGAGCGTGTGGTCGAGGACCAGCGCCGAGATGCCGCCATGCACGCATCCGGGCGGTCCCTGGTAGGCCATGCCCAGTGTCACTCGGCCCTCGATCGAGCCGTCGTCCTGCCCGGCCAGGTGCAGCGGCGGGGCGATGGCGTTCTCCGGCCCGGTCACTGGATCGTGGCGGGACACGCCCTCACCGGCCCACATGTCGACCATCCGCTCGTGCACGCTCGGGGCGTGGGCCTCGAGGTGGTCGGCGACGGCGTTGAGCCGGTCGGCGACCTCGCTCATCTCGGCAGCGCTGTTGTCACCGGCGTGCAGCAGCGTCTCGATGACCCGGCGCGCCGCGGCGACGGCGGCGTCGACGCCCTTGTTGTTCGGGGTGGCGGTGAGCTCGAGGGTCATGGGGTGACCTCCGCGTAGGCGTGGCTGAGCACCGGCGCGCCGTCGCGCTCGGGACAGGTGGCGGCCAGGGTGAGCAGGTTCCCGTCACGCCAGACCGACGTACGGATCGTCTCTCCCGGGAACAGCGTCCCCGCGAAACGGACGGACAGCGTGGTCAGGCGGGCGGCGTCCCCGTCCAGGAGACCGTCGACCAAGGCCTTCGCCACGATGCCGTACGACGCCAGTCCGTGCAGGATGGGCCGGTCGAAGCCGACCTTCTTCGCGAACGCGGGATCAGCGTGCAGCGGGTTGAGGTCGCCGTTGAGCCGGTAGAGCAGCGCCTGCCCGGCGTACGTCGGTGAGTCGAGCACGTGGTCGGGGGTGCGGCCCGGGAGCACCGCGACCTCCTCAGGCCCAGGCTGGCCGCCGAAGCCGCCGGCACCACGTGCCCAGATCTGCATCCTGGAGGTCCAGAGAGAGGTCCGGCTCTCGAGCACGATCACGGCTGCCTTGCCCTTGTCCCAGACCTCGGCGATGCGGGTCTCGACGATCGTGCTGCCGGTGGTCGGCAGCGGCCCGTGCACCGTGAGCGACTGGCCCGCGTGCAGGATCGTGGCGAGGTCGATGCCGAGCGCCGCCAGGTCCAGCGCCGGCTCGGCGTCGTCGCCGGCCGACAGGCCCTGGCCGGCGACCATGGCGAACGTCGGCAGCACCTGCAGGCCACGCTCGTAGACGTAGCTGAGGTCGTCGGCCCCGAGCGACAGCTGGTAGAGGAGTACGTCGCGAGTCGTCCAGCTGATCTCGCGCCGCGTCGGCTCGAGGGCCAGCAGCTTGTCCGGATCAATCACGGGGCAGCCCCAGGATCCGCTCGCCGATGATGTTGAGCTGTACGTCGGTCGTGCCACCGGCGATGGACAGGCATCGGCTGTTGAGGAACCACCAGGTGGCGGTCTTCTCCTCCGGCTCGGTGACGAGGGCGTCCGGGCCCTGCCACTCCATGCAGGTCTCCCAGACCTGCTGGATGTTCTCCACGCCGACCAGCTTGGCGATGCTGGACTCGGCGCCGGGCTGCTGACCGGCCAGAGACCGGATGGTCTGACGCAGGCCGAGCAGGCCACCGGACTGGGCGTCGCAGAGGATCTGCCCCAACCGGGCGAGCTGCTCACCGTCGGTCGGGTCGACGAGCTGCAACAGCTTCTCCCCCGAGCCGATCGCGGAGTCGTGCGAGAGGGCGACGCGCTCGTTGGCGAGCGTCGTCCGGGCCAGCTTCCAGCCGTCGCCCGGTTGGCCGACCAGCATCGCGTCGGGGATGAACACCTCATCGAGGAAGACCTCGTTGAAGTGGGCGTCGCCGTTCAGCGAGCGCAGGGGGCGGATGTCGATCCCGGGTGTGCCCATGTCGAGCACGAAGTAGGAGATGCCCTGGTGCTTGGGCACGTCGGCGTCGGTCCGGGCGAGGAGCACGCCGAAGTGGGCCTCGCGGGCACCGGAGGTCCACACCTTCTGGCCGTTGACCCGCCAGCCGCCGTCGACCTTCTCGGCCCGGGTGCTGAGGGCGGCCAGGTCGGACCCGGCGCCGGGTTCGCTGAACAGCTGGCACCACACGAGCTCGCCGCTGAGGCTCGCAGGCAGCAGCTCCTCCTGCTGCTCATCGCTGCCGTGCTCGATCAACGTGGGCACGACCCAGTTGCCGATCACCATGTCGACGGGATGGAGGCCCGCGGCGCGCAGCTCCTCGGCGATGACGAGCTGGGTCACCGCGTCGGCGTCCTTGCCCCACGGTGACGGCAGGTGCGGCGAGGTGTAGCCGCGCGCGGCGAGCCAGGCCTGCGGCTCGTCAGCGGCTGCCGCCGTGACCAGTTCGGCGCGGATGTTCGCGCGGATCTCGTCCGCCTCCGTCGGCAGGTCGACCGCCAGCGTACGGCGTGCGCCGTCGAGGCTGAGCCGGGCAACCCGCTGCTGCCAGTGGCTGGTCGAGCCGAGCAGGAGGCGCAGGGTGTGAGCGCGCCGGAGGTAGAGGCTGGCGTCGTGCTCCCAGGTGAAGCCGATGCCGCCGAGGGTGTTGATGCAGTCCTTGGCGGTGCTGAAGCCGGCGTCGACCGAGACCGCCGCAGCGACCGCGGCGGCAAGCGTGGCCTCCGGTCCATGCGCGCGGGCTGCGTCCCAGGCGCAGGCGCGGGCCTGCTCGGTGCGGGCCAGCATCCGGGCACAGCGGTGCTTGACGCCCTGGAACTGCCCGATCGGGCGGCCGAACTGCTGACGCACCTTGGCGTAGTCGGCCGCGGTCCGGGTGCTCCACTCCGCCAGGCCGGACGCCTCGGCGGCGAACAGGACGGCGGCGAGGTCGTAGGGCAGCTGGGCGTCGATGCTCAGCGGTGTCGAACGTCCGGTGATCTCAATCGACGCGAGGCGGCGGGTCAGGTCGTAGCTGTCGAGCGGGGTGACGGTGACGGCGTCGCGGTCGGCCAGCACCCAGCCGCCGTTGACGGGCAACACGAACAGGTCGGCCGCCTGACCGCCGAGCACCGGGCTTCCTGCGCCGAAGCCGACGGCCGCAGTCGTCGTACCGTCAGCCAGGCAGGGCAGGAACTCGTGGCGGCCGGCCGCGTCGAGGATCGCGCTCGCCAGCACCGTCGGCAGGAACGGACCCGGGGCAATCGCGCGGCCGAGCTCCTCGACCACGACGGCGAGCTCGAGCAGGCCGGCACCGGAGCCGCCGTGCTCCTCGGGCAGGTGCAGGCCGAGCAGGCCCTGGTCGGCAAGCGCCGACCAGAACGGCGGCAGCTCCTCCGACTTGGCGTCGACCGCATCGCGGACGACGGTCGCGGTCACGTGGCGCGTGGTGAACGCCCGGACCGCGTCGCGCAGGTCGAGGTGTTCCTGGTCGAGGCCGAGGGTCATCTCAGATCCGTTCGATGATCGTCGCGGTCGCGTGCGCACCACCCGCGCACATGGTGACCAACGCGGTGGAGGAGTCGGTTCGCTCCAGCTCGTTCACAGCCTGGGTGATCAGCCGCGCGCCGGTCGAGCCGACCGCATGGCCGAGCGCGATGGCGCCACCATTGACGTTGACCTTGTCCATGTCCGCGTCATGCACCTGCGCCCAGCTGAGGACCACCGAGGCGAACGCCTCGTTGATCTCGACCAGGTCGATGTCTCCGAGCTTCATGCCCGACTGCTCGAGCACGTGTGCGGTCGCGTCGACCGGTCCGTCGAGGTGGAAATAGGGGTCCGAGCCGACCAGGCCACTGGCCACGATCCGGGCGCGGGGGGTGAGCCCCTCGGCCGCGGCCCGCTCCCGGCCCATGAGGAGTACGGCGGCCGCACCGTCGCTGATCTGCGAGGAGTTGCCGGCAGTGTGGATGCCGTCGGGGACGACCGGCTTGAGCCCGGCGAGGGCCTCGGCCGTGGTGTCGCGCAGACCCTGGTCCCGGGTCACGTCACCCACGGGGATGATCTGGGAGTCGAAGCGCCCCTCGGCCCAGGCGCGCGCGGCGTTCTGCTGCGAGCGCAGGCCCAGGTCGTCGGCCATCTCGCGGGTGATCCCCCGCTTCAGGGCGATCCGCTCGGCAGCGGTGAACTGGTCGGGCAGGTCGATCGACCACGAGTCCGGGATCGGCATGCCGCCGGCAGCCAGCGCGAAGCCGAGCGGCACCCGGCTCATCGCCTCGACGCCGCAGGCGATGCCGGCATCGATCGCACCACTGGCGATCAGCCCGGCAACCACGTGCACCGCCTGCTGCGAGGACCCGCAGGCGCAGTCGATCGAGGTACAGGCCGTGGTCCAGGGCAGACCCGCGTGCAGCCAGGCGTTGCGGGCGACATTGTTGGACTGCTCGCCCGCCTGCGTCACGCAGCCGCCGACGACCTGGCGGACGACCGCGGGATCGACGCCCGAACGGTCGAGCAGACCCTTCTGGGCGACGCCGAGGAGCTCGGCCGGGTGCAGGTGGGACAGCACGCCGTTGCGGCGACCGACAGGGGTGCGCGCGGCGTCGACGATGACAGCTTCAGGGTTCACGTCCGCAGGCTGACATTCAGGACGGGCGTCCGGCGGAACAAGTCCCACTCAGCGGGGTGACCCCCGCACGCAAGGCGCCCTCGCTTCTACCTTCACCACCATGAGCACAACGAACCTTGCCGGAAAGACCGCCATCGTCACCGGGGCCGGCTCCGGCCTCGGCCGCGCCGAAGCCCTCGCCCTCGCGGAGGCCGGCGCCAACGTGGTCGTCAACGACATCGGTGCGGCCGCCGACACCGTTGTCGCCGAGATCCGGGCCCTCGGCCCCGGCGCCGTGGCCGTCAAGGGAGACGTGGGCGACTGGTCCCTGTCGGACCAGATGGTCGCGGCCGCCGTCGACACCTTCGGCTCCCTCGACGTCGTGGTGAACAACGCGGGCGTCCTGCGCGACACGATGATCTTCAACCTCACCGAGAAGGACTGGGACGACGTCATCCGCGTCCACCTCAAGGGACACGCCTCCCTGTCCCGAGCCGCCGCCGCGCACTGGCGCGCGGCGAGCAAGGCCGCCGGAGGCCCGATCTACGGCCGGCTGATCAACACCTCCTCCGAGGCGTTCCTGTTCGGCTCGGCTGGCCAGCCCAACTACTCGGCGGCCAAGGCCGGCATCACCGCGCTGACGCTGTCCGCCAGCCAGGGCCTGAGCAGGTACGGCGTCACCGCCAACGTCATCTGCCCACGCGCGCGCACCAGCATGACCGCCCACGTGTTCGCCGAGGACTCCCGCCAGGACCAGCTCGACATCCTTGCCCCCGAGCGGATCGGCACCTTCGTGTCCTACCTCGCCTCGCCCGCCTCGGCGGACGTCAACGGCCAGGTCTTCGTTGTGTACGGCGACATGGTCGGGCTGATGGACTCCCCCAAGGTGGAGCAGAAGTTCTCCGCCGCGAACGGCACCTTCTCCGTCGAGGAGCTCGACGCCCAGCTGTCGCCGTACTTCACCGGACGGTCGCAGTGGCAGAGCTACGCGGCGTACAGCGTCGCGGAGCTCGACACCACCGGCATCCAGAACATCGCCAATTAACCGGACACAGTCGGTACCCACGCCAGTGCCCAACGGGCTCCCACGGACTACCGTCGTTCCATGCGCAAGCCGAAGTCCCCTCAGGAGAAGAAGGCTCTGAGCCTTGAGAAGGATCGGCGCAACGCCTACGGCGCGAACGACAAGGCGTCACGCAAGGGGATCCCGCGCGCGAAGGCGTTCGTGAACCGAGCCAATCGCCGAGCAGACACCGTCGCGCTGACAGAAGCAACCGGTATCCCTGACGAAGCGATTGACACCGCGGCCGAGGACGCGGTGGAAGGCCGACGTCGGAAGGTCTGGCGCAAGTGGCCTGACGAGCCGCTGGGCAAGAAGTTGGCCAGGCGCGAGGGCACGGCGGAGCCTCCTACATTCGATCCATCCGCACGAGACTGGCACTGATTCGCGGCTCGAGCCGGGCCGCGGTCCGCGGCATAGAGTGCGCATGCTCAGTAAGGGTGCGTGGCCGTTCGGCCACGCACCCTTTCAGAGCTTGACGACCTTCGCGGTCGGGATCGGGTGCGAGTCCGCCTTGATCCAGCGCATCGCCCACGTCCCCTCCGCATGCGAATCCGTGTTGATCCAGTTGCCGTAGCCCGGATCCTTGGTCGCCACCACGATCGTGAGGGTGCCGTCGTCGTTCAGTTTGGCGGTGTGGTTGTTGATGTAGATGTTCGTCCGCTTGAAGTCGAGCGACTCCACCCAGAAGTTCTGCAGCACGAAGTTGAAGTACTCGCAGTCCGGGACTTCGGTCTCGATCACCCACGCCTCGTCCTCGGCGAGCTTCCAGTAGCCGTGCAGGTAGAAGATCGTCGGATCGCCGCCGGCGTCCTGGAAGAAGTCCTGCCCCCACTCGACGATCTCGTTGGCATGCGGCATGAACTTGCGGGACCACTCGAGGAAGGTCGTCGACATGCCCCGCACGATCTCGACCGCCTTCGTGAGGCGCTCGCCCAGCTCCTCCGGGCTCAGCGGCTCGAACTCCCCGTCCGGGTCCAGGCACTCGATGGTCAGGTCGCCGACGACCTCGTTGCGCCGGTCCCGGTGGGTCTGCCGGACCGAGATGAGGTTGCTCTCCGGTGCCAGCGGCAGCCAGGCACCTTCCGCGGGCCTCTCCACGCTCGCGATGAACTCGTAGCGGCCGTTCTCGTCGACCTCGACGTCGTGGATGTGCAGGTCGCCGGTCTGCAGCATCGTGCCGTCGATGTGGTAGCGGTTGATGCGTGAACCGAAGGTGATCAGCGGCACCGTGCCCCGAGTCCCGCTGATCCGGTAGGTGTACTTGCCGGAGATGTTGGCGCGGATGTAGACGTTGTCCGGGTTGTCGGCACCGATCTTCGTCGACATGTTGGGGTTCGGCGCCGACGTGAAGCTCGGCCACCGTGGGTCGGTGTACTCAACGGCGTTGATCGTGGCGTACCTGAGCAGCCGACTCAGGTAGCGGACGCCCTCGGCCTGGGTCAGCGGATCCTGAGGGACGATGTCGTCCTCAAGAATCTTCCCGACGTCGAGCAGGTCTGCGCAGAACTTCTCCCAGACGGCGTTCATGCGTGAATCCCTTCGCTGAAGCGTCGGTCTACTTCCTCGGCGGTGATGCCGAAATCCTCGAGCGCGTACTTGTGGTCCGGCTTGCGATGCGAGTCCAGGCTCTGGCGGTGCGACTCGTCGACCGCTCGACGCGCCTCGGCGGTGAACGGCAGCTCGAACGCCGTGTAGATGCTCTCCACCGCAGCCAGTGGATCCGCGACGAAGTCTCGGTAGTCGACGTCGACGAACTGCCGTGGGTCGTAGCGGCGGCGTGCCTCACGGAACTCCGCCGCGCCCCGGGACCACAGGTCGAGCTGGGTACGACCGATGGCCTCCCGGTCGAAGGCCTCCGACATGTCGTGCTTTCCCTGCTCGCACAGGCTGAAGGTCGACGCCATCGACGTCCGTGGGTCGCGATGTGTCCATACGATCAGCGCGTCCGGGTAGACGTTCATCAGTGCGTCGATCGCGAAGACGTGGCTGGGGCTCTTGAGCACCCAGCGCTTGTCAGCGTCGTTCGAACCGATCAGCTGAAGGTTCTTCTTGTGCCGGGCGTACGCGCCGCCCCAGTCCGCGCCGGCCAGCCACGTCGAGTACGACGGCACGTACGAGATGCACTCGAAGGACAACGACATCAAGGACTGCTGAAGCAGCTGCCAGCACTCCTCGACCTCTCCGGCATCCATGAAGTGAACCTTCATCAGGTCGGGCTCGTTGACCTGACGGGCCGCGAAGAACGCCTGCGAACGCTGGAAGTCAGGATTCGCCGGCCAGTCGTCGCGCGCCGGACGTGGCTGCGGCGCCTCAGCGAGCCACGTCTCGATCCCCTGGTGGCTCGGGTCCGCGGACAGCAGGCGATGCAGTGCGGTGCTGCCGGTGCGGGTGAGCCCGCAGACGAAGATCGGGCGTTCGATGGAGACGGACTCGTGCTCGGGGTGGCGTGCGAAGGCCGCCTCGCTGATCGCCCTGGCACCCAGCGCCTTCCGCATCAGGGTGCGAGCGATCTTTCGACCTTGCGGAGTGAGTCTCGCCTCGCGGTCGAACGAGGAGATCAACACCTCGAGGCCTTCGCGGAAGTCGTCGTCGCCGAAGTCGGTGAGTCCGGTCGCCTCGGTTGCGAGAGTGACAATCTCGTCGACGGTGCCGACGGACTCCAGGTCCTGCGTAGTCATGTCCAGCTCCTGTTCAGTGGTGGGTGTGCCCACAGTTGACGTCCACGCACTGACCCGTGATCGCTCGCGCGAACTCGGAGGCGAGGAAGACAGCGGTGTTCGCGATGTCGTCTGGCTCGGGCAGCCGGCGCAGGTCGATGCCCGCCGCGATCTCGTCGTAGACCACACTCGGGTCGACGCCGCGCTCGGCCGCCTGGCGGTCGAACCAGGACTTGACCGAGTCCGCCCAGATGTAGCCGGGTGCGACCGAGTTCACGCGCACCCCTTGCGGCCCGAGCTCCACAGACAGGCTCCGGGCGAGCGCCAGCAGGCCGGCCTTCATGACCCGGTAGGCGCCGAAGCCCGGCAGCTGGTTGCGGAGCACCATCGAGTTGATCATCACGACCGAGCCCTGCGACTCGACGAGCGCGGGCACCAGCTCGCGGGTGAGGTTCAGCGCGGCCATCAAGTTGATCTCGAGCCCCTGCCGTACGTCGTCCGGCTCGGCATCGAGGAGCCGGATCCGGGCGGGCTGGACGAACGCGTTGTGGATCACCGAGTCCAGCCGGCCGAAGGCGTCGTATGCCTTCGCCGCCAGATTCCCGACCGACGCATCATCGGTGAGATCTGCGGTCACCACGACCGCCTCGCCACCGAGGTCGCAGACCTCGCCGGCCACCGCATCGAGCCTGGACTGCGTCCGGGCCGCGAGCACCACGCGGGCTCCCGCGAGGGCGCTGCGTACGGCGAGTGACCGGCCCAGCCCCGGGCCTACCCCCGACACCAGCACGACCTTTCCCTCGAGCAACGGGATCCGCGTCTGCGTCATGCCAGCGCCCGTGGGTCGAGGACCACGCTGAGCGAGACGATCTTGCACTCGTCGTCGAACTCGAACAGGTCGGTGGTCGCGAAGTCGGGCATGCCCTCGCGGCGCACCCGAAGCTGCACCCCTGCAAAGCGTCCGGTGACCGTGATCGGCGAGAGCAGGCTCACGGAGTAGTCGACGGTGGCGTTCTGGGTGGCGAACTTCCTGATCTCGTCGACACCCCGGTAGACATTGACTCCGACGGGTTCGTGCAGCACGGCATCGTCGGCGAACATTGCGACCAGGCGGTCGACATCGTGGTTCGTGTGGTGGTCGACGTACGACGCAAGGGCGCTGCAGATTTCTTCTCGTGTGGGCATGGCTGGTCCTTTGCTAGGCGATGACGCCGCGTGAGCGGAGGAAGTCGACGACCTGTCCGGCCGCCTGTTCAGGTGAGACGGACGTGGTGTCGATCCGCACCTCGGGCGAGCGGGGCGGCTCGTACGCCGAGTCGATTCCGGTGAAGTTGGCGAGCTCGCCGCGCCGCGCCTTCTTGTAGAGCCCCTTCGGGTCCCGTCCCTCGGCGATGTCGAGGGGGGTGTCGACGTACACCTCACAGAACTGCTCGGGTCCGACCAGCTCCCGGGCCGCCTGACGCTCGGCGCGGAAGGGTGAGATGAAGGACGCGATGACAATCAGTCCCGCATCGGCCATCAGCCGGGCGACCTCGGTGACCCGCCGAATGTTCTCCACGCGGTCGGCATCGGTGAAACCGAGGTCCCGGTTCAGGCCGTGACGGACGTTGTCGCCGTCCAGGAGGTAGGTGTGCGCGCCGAACGCATGGAGCCGCCGCTCGAGTTCGTTCGCGATGGTCGACTTCCCGGAGCCGGAAAGCCCGGTCAGCCACAACACCTGCGGGCGGTGGCCCATCAGCTGCTCGCGAGCGCGTTCGTCGACGTCGACCACCTGCCAGTGGATGTTGTCCGACCGTCGCAGCGAGTGGGCGAGCATGCCGGCACCCACCGTGCCGTTGGTCAGTCGGTCGATCAGGATGAAGCCCCCGGTGTCGCGGTTGGCGGTGTACGCGTCGTACGGCACCGGGCGGTCGAAGCTGAGGTTGCAGACGCCGATCTCGTTGAGCGCCAGCGTGTTCGTCGCCGTCTTCTCCAGGGTGTTGACGTTGATCTTGTGCTTGGGCTTCGTGATCCGCGCCTGCACCGTCATGGCCCCGATCTGACACAGATAGGACCGCTCGGGCAGCATCTCGTCCTCGCCCATCCACACCACGTGTGCCTCGAACTGGTCGGCGACACCGGGCAGGGCGTCGGCTGTGGCGAGCACGTCACCGCGGCTGATGTCGATCTCGTCGGCCAGGGTGATCGTGACCGACTGACCCGCGACCGCCTCCGTCAGGTCACCGTCCATCGTGACGATCCGGGCAACCGCTGACTCCTTGCCGCTCGGTAGTACCCGCACCCGGTCACCGGGCCGCACCACGCCGCTCACGATCTGCCCGGAGAAGCCACGGAAGTCCAGGTCGGGACGGTTCACCCACTGCACTGGCATCCGGAACGGACTGGCGAGGAGGTCGTCGTCGATCTCAACGGTCTCGAGGTGCCCCATCAGCGTCGGGCCGTCGTACCACGGGGTGCTGAGGCTGTGCTCGGTGAGGTTGTCCCCGTGGTACGCCGACATCGGGATGGCCACGACGTCGTCGAGCCCGATCTCCTTCGCGAAGCCCGCGTAGTCGCTGACGATCTGCTCGAAGACCTCTTCGGAGTAACCGACCAGGTCGAGCTTGTTGACCGCGAGCACCACGTGGCGAATGCCGAGCAACGACACCAGGTAGGAGTGCCGGCGGGTCTGAGTGAGCACTCCCTTGCGAGCGTCGACCAGGATCACCGCAAGGTCCGCGGTGGAGGCGCCGGTGACCATGTTCCGGGTGTACTGCTCGTGGCCGGGGGTGTCGGCGACGACGAACTTGCGCTGCTCGGTGGAGAAGTAGCGGTAGGCGACGTCGATCGTGATGCCCTGCTCACGCTCGGCGGCCAGGCCATCGACCAGCAGCGCGAAGTCGAGGCCCTCGCCCTGGGTGCCCACCTTCCGGGAGTCCGCCTCGAGGGCCGTGAGCTGGTCCTCGAAGACCAGTTTCGATTCGTAGAGCAGCCGGCCGATGAGCGTGGACTTGCCGTCGTCGACGCTGCCGCAGGTGATGAAGCGGAGCATGGTCTTGTTCGCCTGCCGCTCAAGGTACTGCTCGATGTCATGGGCGATCAGATCGGTTGAGTGGGTCATCAGAAGTAGCCCTCCTTCTTCTTCTTCTCCATCGACGCGCTGCTGTCGTGGTCGATCACGCGCCCCTGTCGTTCGGAGGTGGTGGTCAGCAGCATTTCCTGGATGATGTCCGTCAAGGACTCGGCGACGCTTTCGACGGCGCCGGTCAGCGGGTAGCAGCCGAGCGTCCGGAATCGCACGCTCTTCAGCTCAGGTTCCTCACCCGGCAGCAGCGGCATGCGTTCGTCGTCGACCATGATCAGCGTCCCGTCACGCTCGACGACCGGTCGCTTCGCGGCGAAGTAGAGCGGCACGATCGGGATCTGCTCCTGCCGGATGTACTCCCAGACGTCGAGCTCGGTCCAGTTGGAGAGCGGGAAGACCCGCAGGCTCTCACCGGGCGACTTGCGCACGTTGTACATCCGCCACAGCTCCGGGCGCTGCTGCTTGGGGTCCCACCGGTGCTCGGCCGAGCGGATCGAGAAGATGCGCTCCTTGGCCCGCGACTTCTCCTCGTCCCGGCGCGCACCACCGAACGCGGCGTCGAACTTGTGGAGGTGGAGAGCCTGCTTGAGACCCTCGGTCTTCCACATGTCGGTGTGGGTGGCCGACCCGTGGGTGAACGGGTTGATCGACTTCTCCACGCACTCGGGATTCTTGTGGACCAACAGGTCGAGATCCCCAGCAGCGGCGGTCTCGTCGCGCAGCTCGTACATCTCGCGGAACTTCCATGTGGTGTCGACGTGCAGCAACGGGAACGGCAGCCGGGACGGGAAGAACGCCTTGCGCGCCAGGTGCAGCATCACCGCACTGTCCTTGCCGACCGAGTAGAGCATCACGGGGTTCTCGCTCTCGGCGACCGCCTCCCGCATGATGTGGATGCTCTCGGCCTCGAGTCGCTCCAGATGAGTCAGGACGGGCTGCGTGGCGCTCATCGAATGAACATTGTTCATTCCAGGCTCGCTCTGGGTACGGTGTCCCGGTGAACGGGACGAACGGCAAGTCCGTGTACGGCGATGCGGAGGCGCGGCGCCGGATGACGCTGGACGCCGCTGCCGCGCTGCTGGACGAGGGCGGGTACGCCGCACTCACGATCCGGTCGGTGGCCCAGCGTGCTGGCACGAGCACCGGGCTGATCTACCAGTACTTCTCGGATAAGCAGGAGATCTTCATCGCCCTGCTGAATGAGAGCCAGATCGAGTCCGCCGCCTTCGTCGAGGCGCTCCCCCGGGACCAGGGCGTCGCCGCGCTGATCTCACAGGTCATTCCCCATGCCGCCAAGCAGTGGGGCCGGGTCGGTCGGCTGACCGCGACCTGGCGCACCGAGGTAGGGGACGCCCGCCTCGACCGCGAGTCGGTCCATGAGGTGCGCACTACGGCGCGCGTCTACAACGAGGCACTCCACACGGCGATCATCGAAGCGGCTGCCCTTGAGGGCCGCCGCCTTCGCGATGATGCCGCCGTGCTCCCGTTCGTGCTGTCCGGGATCCTGGGCATGTCCGACACGCTCGTCAACCACTGGGCCCCGGAGGTCACCACCGCGGAGCTCGTCGACTTCACGGCCGCCGCGATCACCCAGGGCATCACTGCCCACTAGCGCAAGGTTGCTTCGGCGCCGCCGTCGACGTAGACGACCTGGCCCGTGATGTGGCTGTTCTCCGGCGACACCAGGAAGGCCAGCACCTGCGCGACGTCGACGGCCGCCAGGTAGCCGTTGAGCGGCATCGGCACCGCGGCGTCCATCACCCCCTTCATGACCGGGTCCGCGAGGAGCTGCTCGGTCATCGGGGTGAGGACGACACCGGGGGCGACCACGTTGAGCGGAATCCTGGCGGAGGCCCAGCCCTCCTCGACCGACGTACGCCGCGCCCAGCGGGCCAGCGCCAGCTTCGACGAGGGGTAGATCTGTTGCGCCCGGCCGTCGGCGACCGCGGCCGCGGCCGCAGCCTGCGCCGCAGACTCGTCGTCGGCGAGGCACGCGGCCACCACGTCGTCGTCGGCCTGCTGGGTCCCGGAGATCGAGCCGACCACGGCGACCCGGGGAGCCGACGACTTCGCAAGAGCAGGTCGGAGGGCGGACACGAACTGGGTGGTGCCGAAGTAGTTGACCTTCACCATCAGCTCGCCAGGAACCGACGTCCCGGCACAGGTGACGACGCCGTCGAGCACACCGTCGACGGCTGAGGTCACGGCCTCGGCGGCGGCCAGCCTGCCCTCCGCGCTGGCCAGGTCGGCGACCACGTCGGCGTCGCGGAGGTCCACGCCGATGACACGAATCCCCCGCTCCTCCAGGAGATTCGTCAATGCTGCGCCGATCCCCGAAGCGGAGCCGGTGACGGCAATGGTGCGTTCAGACATGTGATCCTCCGTCGGCGCGGATCTCCGCGCCGGTGACATAGGCGGCGTCGGACGACGCGGCGAAGGCGATGACGCCGGCGATCTGCTCGGGGTCCGCGGCACCCATCAACGAGCGGATCCGCGCGTAGTAGCTCATGTCGAGGTCGCCCGGGATGCCACTGATCAGCGGCGTCGCGACGGTGCCGGGCGAGACCGGGACGACCCGGATACCGCGATGCACGACCTCGGCGGCGAGGGCCAGGGAGAAGGCGAGAAGGGCGCCCTTCGAGGCGGAGTATGCCGTCATGTAGGGGTTGCCGTGCGCCGCCGACGACGAGGTGACGTTGACGATCACGCCGGTGCCGTCCGGCAGGTGTCGCAGGGCCTCGCGACAGAAGAGCGCGGGGCCGACCGTGTTGACCTCGAACAGGCGGGTCAGGTCCGCCACGGACAGGCTGTCGATCGGGGTGGTGCGGTGGATGCCGGCGACGTTGACCAGGACGTCGAGCCCGCCGAGCACCTCGACGGCCGCTGCGACCGCATCGACGACGTCCTTCTCCGAGCCGACGTCAGCCACCCGCGTGTGCACGCCTCCCAGCGAGGCGAGGCCATCGGCGTCGAGGTCGACCGCGAAGACCGCGGCGCCCTCCGATACCAGTCGAAGCACGGTGGCCCGGCCGATGCCGGAGGCGCCACCGGTCACGAGCACACGGGTTCCGTCGAAACGGTTCATGGGAGTTGCCTCTCAGGCATTGGAGCGCTCGACCAGCAGCAATCTGCAGGCCAGCCGGATGTCGGCCTCGGCGTCGGCCAGGTCGACTCCCCGGTTGAGGCTCTGGGTCAGGATGCCGTACCAGCCCTGCTCGACCAGTCGCACCAGGCGGAGGTCGTGGTCGGTCGGCTCGTCGAGGCCGAGCGTGCGCACGATCAGGTCGCGGAAGGCGGTGTCGATGCGCCCGGCCGGGGAGGCGGGAGTGGCGGGCGAGGCGTTGTTGGACTGCATCATGGCGTTGGCCAGCAGCGGGCGGCGCAACAGCTGTCGGCTCGCTTCGACCAGCAGGTCGGCGACCGCCTCCACCGGGTCCTGGCCCGGCTCGGCGGCGAACGAGACCTCCTCCAGCCGCGCGACCTGGTCGGCCATCACGGCAGTGAAGAGGTGCGTCTTGGACGGGAAGTAGCGGTAGAGCGTCGCGATGGCGACGCCCGCCTCCTTGGCGATGTCGAGCATCTGGACGCGCTCGAGGCCGTACTCGGCGCCCTGCTTGGCGGCCGCGCGCAGGATCCGCTGGTGGCGCGCCTTCTGCCCCGGGGAGCTCGGCTCCGCGGACGGTCGCGCTTCGGCGATCCTGGGCATGCACTCCCCCTCTGAGGTCTGGTTCTCCTGAAGATACTGGCGAAGATCCCCTCGATCGGGGACCCGGGTTACCGATGAGTGGGACGCGCCCTAGACGAGGTTGTCCTCGACCGGGATCCCGAAAGCGCCGCGGCCGTACATCGCCAGCGCCCGCTCGACGTCGTTGGCCACGTGCACGCTGCCGGCGTGCGCATCGCGCCAGGCCCGCTCGATCGGGTTGCCGCGCTTGAGCGAGTTGCCGCCGGCGGTCTTGAAGAGGATGTCGATGGCCTGCAGCGCCCGCTCGGTAGCGCGCACCTGGTCCCGACGGGTGCGCAGGCGAAGCTCCATCGGGATCTCCTCGCCGGCCATAGCGCAGGCGTAGAGCGCATCGATATTGCGGTCCAGCTGGAGGATCGCGGCGTCCGTCTCGGACGAGGCACGGGCTACTGCGACCTGGGCGAAGGGGTCCTCGGCGAAGCGGCCGCCCCCGAGGCTGAGCCGGAGCCGGTCACCCATCGTCGCGACGTACGACGCCAGGCAGCCGTCGACCATTCCGACGATTGGGGCCGTGATCGCGGTGGTGAACACCGCCCCGAACGGCACCTTGTAGAGCGGGCCGGTGTTCACCTTCTGGCCCGGCCCACGCAGCCGCGAGTGCTCGTAGTTGCGCAGGGTCCGGTGCACCGGCACGAAGGCCGTCTCGATGACGAGGTCGTTGCTCCCTGTGCCGCGGAGGCCGATGACGTCCCAGACGTCGTCGACCTCGAAGTCGGCGCGCGGCACGAGCACGGTCAGGAAGTCGACCGCCTTGCCCTTCTCGCCCATCACCAGGGCGCCGATCAGAGCCCAGGACGCGTGGTCGCAGCCGCTCGAGAAGCTCCAGCGACCGGACAGCTCGAAGCCACCCTCAACCTCGGTGAGCCTGCCGACCGGGGCGTACGACGAGCACACCAGCGTGTCGGGATCCTCGCCCCACACGTCCCGCTGTGCCTCGTCCGGGAAGAGCCCGAGCTGCCAGGGGTGGACGCCGATGACCGACGTCACCCAGCCGGTCGATCCGCAGACACCGGAGATCTCCCGGACGACCTCGTAGAACGCCACCGGGTCGGTCTCGGCGCCGCCGTACCGCTTCGGCTGCAGCATCCGGAACACCCCGGCCGCCGTCAGCTCCTCGATCGTCTCCGTCGGCACGACGCGGTTGTCGTCGGTGCTGCTGGCGCGTTTGGCAATGCCGGGGAGCAGCGGCTGGATCGCCGCCAGGACGTCGTTGCTCATAGGCTCAGGATGCGGCGCTCGGCAGGTCCGGCGAGTACCGCTTCCGGTGAGTGGGACTTCGTCCGCTCGGCCGCCCGAGCGCCGCGCAGACTCGCGTGAGGCCATCTCGCTGTCCAGGAATCGGAGTAGAACATGACCGAAGTCGACGAGGTCCGCCGCATCGAGACCGACGCCGCCCCGACGCGCTTCGCGCGCGGCTGGCACTGCCTGGGACTGGCCAAGGACTTCCGGGACGGCAAGCCGCACCAGGTCAAGGCGTTCGGCCAGGAGCTGGTCGTCTTCGCGGGCGAGGATGGCAAGCTCAACGTGCTCGACGCCTTCTGCCGGCACATGGGTGGCAACCTCTCGCAGGGCACCATCAAGGGCAATGAGATCGCCTGTCCCTTCCACGACTGGCGCTGGGGTGGCGACGGCAGGTGCAAGGCCATCCCCTACGCGCGCCGCGTCCCGCTCCGGGCACGCACGGCGTCGTGGCCGACGCTCGAGCAGGACCAGCTGCTCTTCGTCTGGAACGACCCGCAGGGCAACCCGCCTCCGGCCGACGTGACCATCCCCGTCATCGAGGGCGCGACGCGCGACGACTGGACCGACTGGGTCTGGTACACCACCGTCATCGAGGGCGCCCAGTGCCGCGAGATCGTCGACAACGTCGTGGACATGGCGCACTTCTTCTACGTGCACTACTCGTTCCCGACGTACTTCAAGAACGTCTTCGAGGGCCACACCGCCCACCAGTTCCAGAACGGCGTCGGCCGCGAGGACACCCGTCCGCAGGCAACCGTGAGCGGTGCCCCCAAAATGCTTGGGAACACCTCGGTCGCGGCCTACCACGGCCCGTCGTTCATGATCGACGACCTGACCTACCACTACGACGACGGCGACGTCGACAGCGTGCTGATCAACTGCCACTACCCGGTCTCCGAGAACTCCTTCGTGCTGCAGTACGGGATCATCGTGCAGAAGGCCGCACACCTCGCCGACCCCGAGGCGATGGCCCGCAAGATGGGCGACTACATCAAGATCGGGTTCGAGCAGGACGTCACGATCTGGAAGAGCAAGGCCCGGATCGACAATCCGCTTCTGTGCGAGGAGGACGGCCCGGTCTACCAGCTGCGGCGGTGGTACGAGCAGTTCTACGTCGACGTCGAGGACGTCACCGACGAGATGACCGAGCGCTTCGAGTTCGAAATCGACACCACCCGGCCCAACGAGGCCTGGCGTGCCGAGGTCAAGGCCAACATCGCCGCCCGCGAAGCGGCGACAGCCTCGTCATGAGCGCTCGCCCCGCCCCGCGGCCCGACGTACGACTGGACGACGGCGGGATGGAGCCGGTCACGTGCGGCAGCTGCGCCGCCAGGGTGGAAGTCCGCAAGAGCAGCTGGGACCAGACCAGCATCCAGTGGCACGCCGACGCCCTCGGCGCGTGTCTGGAACGACGCGCGAGCCAGCAGGGCACCGGCCCTAACGGTGCCGCCTTCGTCGGTTGCTCGGCCTTGCACCTCGCGATCCGAGAGGCCGCCGTCCGCGGCGAGCTTCCCGTGCAGTCGGGCGAGCCGCTGCCGGTCAATCCCGAAGGAAACGCTCCCTGATGCTCGACAAATACGGCCCCTGGGCAGTCATCGCCGGCGGTTCCGAAGGAGTGGGCGCCTCGTTCGCCCACCAGCTCGCCGACGCCGGCCTCAACCTGGTGCTGATCGCGCGCAAGCCGGGCGCGCTCGAGGCCACCGCCGAGGAAGTACGCCGCCGCGGCGTCGAGGTGCGCACGCTCGCCCTGGACCTGCTCGACCCGTCCTCGGTCGACGCGATCGTGACGGCCACCGCTGATGTCGAGGTCGGGCTGCTGATCTTCAACGCCGGCGCCAACAGCTACGGCCACGACTTCGTCGACGGCGAGCTGTCCGGCCACGCCGGCGTCATCGGCCTCAACATCACCTCGCAGCTCGCGCTCACCCACCATTTCGGCTGCCTGATGAAGGAGCGCGGACGCGGCGGCATCCTGCTGGTCGGCTCGCTGGCCGGCTATCTCGGCTCGGCCCGCCAGAGCGTGTACGGCGCGGTCAAGGCGTTCAGCCGGGTCTTCGCCGAGGGCCTGTGGCTGGAGCTGCGCGACCACGGCGTCGACGTGCTCGAGCTGGTGCTCGGGGTGACCCGCACGCCCGCCATGGCTCGGGCCGGCCTCAACTTCGACCTCCCCGGCCTGAACGTCGGCGAGCCCGACGACATCGCCCGCGAAGGCCTGGCCCACCTGGCCGACGGTCCGGTCTGGATCGCCGGCGGCAACGCCGCGGCCGCGGAGAAGCGCAACGGAATGGACCGGACCCGCCTGGTCCTCAGCGCACACGAGGCAATGACCCGGCTGCTGCCAGCCCGCTGACCACGGAGCCGCCACCACCGTCCTTGGCGGCGGCATGACGCACATCTCTGGGGCGCACCTTCAGGAGCTAGCACGAGTGGCCTCGCCAGCCTCGCGGCCGAGCGCTTTGTCCGTCACTCGGTTCGCAGCTGACGAGTACTGTCGGGTCCCCGACCGGCGCCGAGTTCCGTCCGTCCGCGTGTTCCCTCGTCCAGCGTTGAACGGGAATGCTAAGTGTGTGTACGCTGCGTACACACGCTTGTTACAGGAGAACAACCAATGGCTACCCCAAGTGTCAACTACGGCAGCGCCCGCGAGGCGCGCGAGCATTTCAAGGACCTGCTCGACGCCGCCGACGAGGGGCGCCCTGCTACGGTCACCCGTGACGAGCGGCGGGTAGCCGCAGTCGACGCCGACCGGCTCGTGTACTTCCTGACGCGTCTTCATCGCGCCGGCGTCCAAGCCGTAGCAGACGGTGATGGCTGGAGCATCTTCGTTCCCGGTGTGCCGGTTGCGGCGGACGGCGCCACCATTGAGGACGCCGTTGAGGAGATGGTCGACGCCCTGCGCGACTATGCCGAAGCTTGGACCGAGCGGCTGCGGCTCGCCCCAAATCACGAGGACAACTGGGGACTAGTCCAGATTGTCACGCTGGCCTCCGACGACCAACTCCGCAACTGGCTGTTGGCCGCCTGACGGCCGTGCCCGAGAAGCGGCCTCCGGCCACCCGGCAAGACCACGAGACGTTCTGCACCACTGAAGGTTGGACTGAACGCAAGCGTGCCACGGGTAAACACGGAACCCACCACGTCAACTATGAGTTGCCCCTGCCGGACGGCCGGATCCTCTACACGCGGATCAGCCACCCCGTCGACCGGACCGACTACGGGCCAAGCATCTGGTCGCACATTCTGCGAGACCAACTTGAAGTCAGCGCTGACGAGTTCTGGGACTGCGTCAGCAACCAGGTCTTACCTGATCGCGGGCTGGCGCAGCCGGTCGCCGAGGCCATCCCGATGGGAGTGATCCGCACGTTGACCCAAGAGGCGCACATCCCGGAGGTCGAGGTGCGCGCCATGACGAAGGCGGAAGCGATCGCCCGATTGACGCACTTCTACACAACCGGGGAGTGACTCCGACTGCTCGCGTCGGACTCGCGGCGGATTGACACAGCCGCGGTCGCCGTTGACCAGTTCGGCCACCGCCTCACCGGCGGCGATGGAATCCTCGACATGTGGACCTCTCAAGAGCGGCGCAGCACGCCCAGGCACCTTCGCTTGTCACCCCCTGCAGCCCGTACGACGCGTTGGGCCCGCGCTACCCCCAGGCAGCGGCCGAGCCCGTCTGGGACGGGTTCGGCCGTACAACGCGGCTGTCAGGCCATCTCGGGGACGTGTAGGTGCGCGTAGGCCAGGTCGAACTCGTGCACGTCGATGATCTCGCCACTCGCCTCACGGGCCGCCCGGCTGCGCATATCGTTCGCCGCCGCGCGGCTATCTTCCATCGCCGCCCGGGTCTCCCAGGCCGTGGTGGCGCAACCCAGGCCGGTCGACCGGTTCACCAGCAGGCTGGCACTGCAGAATCCAGGTGTCTGCTCCAGCTCGGGAAGGATCCCGACCCGGAACGTCTCCGTCATGGTCTCGAGGTCACCCTGCAGCCAGCTGACTCGACAGCACTCGCCGTGGTGGGTGCGGTGCATGACGACGATCTCCCACTCGTCGACCTGCATGGAGGCGCCGAGAATGTCCCGCCCGCGATCGCGGATCGGGCGAAGCTGCTCATCGCTGGCGCCCATCGCCGCCTCGCTCTCCCACGAGCTTGTAGCGATGCACTGCCCGCTCTCGCGGTCGACCAGCAACGAGAGGCCTCGACAGCCCTCGATTTTGCCGAGCGTGGGCCCGGCTTCGTTATTGATAAAGGTAATGCCCGCGTCGATGTTGTCGGGCCTCCCGTGGAACGTAGTGGAACGTGCGTACATGGCCCGCTCCTCTCTGGGACGGGGCAGTGCCCGTCCGGCACTGCCGGTTGTTCCTGCCTACTCCGAAATACGCGAGGACGCCATAGCCCGCTCCCGTTTTCCGGGCTCCGTTCGGTCAACTTGCCCGCGCGCTAGGCCGCTCGCCGAACCCTGCGTGCGGCCCTCACCGCACCGGGCTCCCCATTGTTCTGACGTGGGATGGTCCAGGCAGCGCAGGCCCAGTGGTCGGGCGGCCGGCGCTGAGCCACTTCAAGCACGCCCTCGACTTTCGCAGGCACGGTCTGACTCGCAACTAGCTGCCGGCCCTACGGCGGCGCATCGCGGCGCTGTGACGCGGCCGCGTCGGCCGGGATAGGCGCCCTGCCGCTCACAACCAGGACGGCTTCCATCCTCCTGGTACGGCGGCCGGGTTCGGCACCAAGCCAAGGCAGCGGCGGTAGGCCGCGTGGATCCATCCAGCTGGTGCATCGGGAGCAAACACTAGGTCCGAAAGGTGCAGGTCCTGCACGACATCCCCGCGGCGGCAGCGTGCGGTGAGCTCCTCGCCTTGCTCAGCGATGTCGATACCGACGACTTCGATGGTGGTGCCGATCACGGTGGCTGTGGTGGGGAGCGGGACCTCCTCGGCGAACGTCTCGTAGAACGCCGTCACCTGCTCGGCGAGGTTGTAGCAATCCACGGTGATCACTGCGACGAGGCGATCCACCTGACTATCGCCTGTCACCGTCAACCCCTGGGAGGTAGGGGATCAGCCCGAGTTGGAGCGCCTGGACCTGCAGGTGCACGGGCCCCCTGCGGATGTCGACCGGCATCCCGTCGACCTCCAGTAGCCAGGTCAAGGGACTGGCCTCAACAAGGCCGCGGCGCATGAACTGGCCGTCGAAGTGGCTCAACTTCAGGGTGTCGCGGATCAACCGGCCCTTGTACGCCATCGTGGTCTTCTTCACGCCCAGCCACTCGCTGAGCTGATCGGCGGTCGCGTGCGGCGACTGGGAAGGGTCGAACACGAAGTTGAGCTGCCCGACGGCATAGACGACCCCGGCGGCCCAGATCCTCAGGTCGCCGCGAGTCAGCGGCGAGGGTCGCTTCCGGCCGAGCTTGCCGACCACTGCGCGACACAGGTCTGCGTACTCCACATCCAGGTGCTCCCGGCAGACCGTGTCGGTCACCGCCACCACCTGATCGGCGTACGTCCGCACCGCGTGGGGCACATTCACATGGTCCATCGTCGACCCTTCCCGCCCGGCACCTGGCGACCTGCTCCCGCTAGTCCATCACGCTTCACCGGGCAGACAACATCCTGGTCGTGCCCGACCTGTGGACCTAGTCCGGGCAGTCAATCCGCTTCGGCGGGCCGGAGCACGGCGAAGTCTCCGAGTTGGATCCGCATGTCGAAGGTCCGGCGCGACAGGCGCCACCCGGCCGCCGTGCGCACCCACGCGTCGTCGTACTCCCCCAAGCACTCGAAGAACGAGCCGGCCATCGGGCCGGCGCCGACGTGGTGGACGCGGGCGTAGCTGAGGGACCGGGCGCGGTCGTCGTCGATCGAGATCCGGTGGTTGCCGAGCAGGTGCTGGGTCGGGCCGCAGCCACCGAGGTGCGCGGCCATCACGGCCACGATCGCGTCGGGGCCGGTCCGGTGATAGGCCACGGCGTCGGGGGTGAGCAGGTCCCGGATCGCCGACCAGTCGCGCTGGTCGGTGGCGGCCGCGAACCCGGCCAGCGCCTCGACGATCTCGTCGCGGGGGTTCACGATGCGGCAGACCGTCCTGCCCGGCGGCCGAAGAAGGTGCCGTCACCCAGCGACGTACCGCTGATGTAGCCCTCGCCGTGCATGCCCGAGGAAGCCCGTCCGGCGGCGAAGAGCCCCGGGATCGGATCGCCGGCCAGCGAGAGCACCGCGCCGTCCTGGCCCACCTGGCCGACGGTCCGGTCTGGATCGCCGGCGGCAACGTCGAGACCGCAGAGAAGCGCAACGGAATGGACCGGACCCGCCTGGTCCTCAGCGCACACGAGGCAATGACCCGGCTGCTGCCTGCCCGCTGACGAAAGCGAGGTCAGCACGCAGAACTCGTGGCCGTCGGGATCGGCCATCAGGGTGGGGCGACCAGCTCATCGCGCGATCACTCCCCGGGACAGCTGCAAGCGCCCGGCGCCGTCGAAGGCGCGAGTGTCGATCAACAGCGCCTGGATCCCCTCGCCGGACCTTGCTCCGCACGCAGTTTGCCCCTTGTTGACGTGGTTCGGCAGGTCTAGATTGCGATCTGGCGGGCGCTACCGCGTCTGCCGATCATCCGAAGCGGCGGTGCTCGGGGCTGTTCTGTGGAGGCTTGCACCGGGCGGGTGCGCGCCTGATCTGCGCACCCGGCTCTGCGGGTCTTTGCGGGCTGCGTCACCTCTTTGATCTCACTGCCAGCGTGCGCTGGCCATTCGGAAGGGGTTCCCGTGCGTCGATTGTTCCGCTTGTTCCTTCTCGTCGGTGCGGCCTTGGTGCTCGTAATCGGCACCGTGACCGCCAGCGCCCATGACGGCGACCACGGTGGCCCCGGTTCGTCGGGGCCCACCGCCAAGAGCCAGAACATGAAGCTGCTCTCGAACACTGCCAAGTCGAGCGGCGCCACCCAGTCAGACCTGGCGTTCTTCGGCGATCACGCGGTGGCCGGCAACTACACCGGCTTCCGCATCCTCGACGTCTCCGAGCCGGGCGACCCGGAGGTCGTCACCGACTTCTTCTGCAACGGGGCGCAGGGCGACGTGTCCGTGATGGGTGACCTGTTGTTCCAGTCCGTCGACAGTCCACAGAGCAGCGGCGCCTGCAACAGCACCAACGTGACCGCCTCGACGCCCGGCATGTTCGAGGGGATCCGGATCTTCGACATCAGCGACATCACCGCTCCCGTGCGGGTCGCGTCGATCCAGACCGACTGCGGCTCACACACGCACACCCTCCTGCCCGAGCCGGAGAACAACAGGGCGATCATCTACGTCTCGTCCTACCCGCTCGGCGGGGCCGCCATCGGGCCGGACTGCCGGCCGACGCAGTCCGGGGACGGCCACAACCAGGTGTCCATCGTCAACGTTCCCCTCGACGACCCGGCCTCGGCCAGTGTGACGCCCTACTTCCTGGACCCGGCGACGACCTCATCGACCTATCTGGGCGCCTTCACCTTCAAGGCGTGCCACGACATCAGCGTGTTCAAGGAGCTGAAGCTTGCTGCGGCTGCCTGCCTGAGTGAGTCACAGCTGTGGGACATCAGCGACCCGCTGGCGCCCCAGTTGAAGTGGTCCTTCGAC
The DNA here is from genome assembly GCF_003121585.1 of Nocardioides speluncae. GTDB lineage: Bacteria > Actinomycetota > Actinomycetes > Propionibacteriales > Nocardioidaceae > Nocardioides > Nocardioides speluncae. The sequence goes on along the minus strand of NZ_QEOO01000037.1, from coordinate 200,994 downwards.
AACCCGGTGGTCAACCCCGCCAACATCGACCTGTGGCACTCGGCCACCTTCAGCTGGGACGGTGAGATCGTTGCCTTCGGTGACGAGTCCGGCGGCGGCGGGGCCGCGCGCTGCGGCAACCCCGACGACCAGCAGGGCCGGATCTGGTTCCTCGACACGGCGACTGGTGAGTTCCTCACGAACTACAAGATCCCACGGTCGGTCACCGACGCGCCGTGCACCATGCACAACTTCAACTTCATCCCGCTGCGCGACCGCAACGTGCTGGTCTCGGCGGCATACGCCGGTGGTACGACGGTGGTGGACGTCGACAAGCTGATCGGCGGGGCGAGCGAGTCGGCCTCGGAGGTGGGGTACTACCAGCCGCACGGCGGCAACGCGTGGTCGTCGTACTGGTACAACGGCTTCATCTACGCCAACGACATCCTCCGGGGCGTCGACGTGTACCTGCTCAGCGACAAGGCGCGGGCCGGCGCTCGCAAGTTGCCGCATCTCAACCCGCAGACGCAGGAGTCGGTCATCGACTGACCTCCGAGGCCCGCGACGTAGGCCGGTACCGCGCCGGTGCCGGCCTACGGACGTGGAGAGCCACATCGCGAGCAGTCAGTCCGCTTCGGCGGGCCGGAGCAAGGCAAAGTCTCCGAGCTGGATCCGCATGTCGAAGGTCCGGCGCGACAGGCGCCACCCGGCCGCCGTGCGCACCCACGCGTCGTCGTACTCGCCCAGACACTCGAAGAACGAGCCCTCCATCGGCCCGGCGCCGACATGGTGCACCCGCGCGTAGGTCAGGGAGCGGGCGCGATCGCGTCGAGTCCGGTCCGGCCGTAGGCCACCGCGTCAGGGGTAAGCAGATCGCGGATCGTCGACCAGTCGCGCTGGTCGGTAGCGGCGGCGAACCGGGCCAGCGCCTCGACGATCTCGTCGCGGGGGTTCACGATGCGGCAGACCGTCCGGCCCGGCGGCCGAAGAAGGTGCCGTCGCCCAGCGACGTACCGCTGATGTAGCCCTCGCCGTGCATGCCCGAGGAAGCCCGTCCGGCGGCGAAGAGCCCCGGGATCGGTTCACCGGCCAGCGAGAGGACGGCACCGTCCACGGTCGTGTGCAGCCCACCGAGGGTGAAGCCCGCGAAGCCCGTACCGGACACCGTGCTCTCGGTGGGGTGGAAGCCGCGCCGCGGATCGACGGCAGCCAGGCCGCCGGTCAGCGGTCGCAGCCAGCGGGAGTCCTTGTGGAACAAGGGATCCTGGCCGTTCGCCGCTCCTGCGTTGTACGCCGCCACGGTGGCCTCGAGGGCACCGCGCGGCAGCCCCAGATCGGTGGCCAGCTCCTCAACCGTCTCGGCGGCGAAGGACGGCCGGACGCCCCACGGGTCTGCGACCGCGTCGAAGCCGGCCTGATCGATGATCACCCAGCATGGGCCGGGCTGGTGCAGCGCGGCATGGCTGTAGAGGCCCGGGTAGACGTCCTCGTTGATGAACCGCTGCCCGAGGCCGTTGACGAGCATGCCGCGGCAGACCATCTCCGGAAGAGCCGTGTAGGCCGCCTCCACCATCGACATCCGGCGAGTCGCCGCGCCGATCGAGGCGGCCATAGTGATGCCGCTGCCGTCGTCGAGGCCGTCGCTGACCTTGGCATGGCCGAGCAGGGACGGCGCGTGGTCGGCGAGCATCTGCTCGTTGTCGACGAAGCCGCCGGTGGTGAGCACGACCGAGCGCGCCCGGAAGGAGAGGTCGGCCCCGTAGCGGCGCGCTTTCAGGCCCACGACCTGGCCGTCCTCCACGATCAGGGAGGTGGCGCGGGTGTCGACCTCCACGGCGACCCCGAGCGAGACTGCGTGCGCGATCAGCGCGTTCATCACTACCTGGCCGGCGAGGTACGGCGCCCGGCCGCGGTGTCCGCGGGGAGCAGGCTTGGCGATCTCGTTGTAGGGCCAGGCGTTCTCGCCCAGCCACATCAGGCCGTCGGTGGTCGGCGGCATCCAGGTCGGGCCGTCGAAGAAGGTCGGCTGGAAGTCGATGCCGCACGAGACCAGCCAGTCGAAGTGGTCGACGGACCCGTCGCAGTAGAGCCGCAGCTTCTCGGGATCCGGGTGCGGGCCGAGGGCAGCCGACAGGAACGCGTACATGTCGTCAGCGGTGTCGGTGAATCCGCGCGCCTGCTGCACCGACGTACCACCGCCGAGGTAGATCTCGCCCCCGGACAGCGCGGCCGAGCCACCCGGGGCGCCGGCGCGCTCGAGTACCAGGACCGTCGCACCGGCGGAGGTGGCAGAGATCGCAGCGGCAGCTCCGGCGGCTCCGAAACCGACGACCAGGACGTCGACGTCGGTACTCACGAGAAGGCTGCCAGCGGCTCCGAACCCGACCAGTCGTGGCCCCAGTAGGAGTCGACGGTGATCTCCTCTGCGGTGTAGTAGGTCTCGTCGACAAGCTTGCCCTCGACGCCGTACTCCAGGTCCCAGCCGCCCGGTGCGCGGACGTAGAACGAGACCATGTGGTCGTTGGTGTGCCGGCCGAGCGTCGAGGAGACCGAGAAGCCCTGCCGGTTGACGTTGTCCAGCGCCCGGCCGACGGCGTCGAGCGAGTCGACCTCGACCATCAGGTGCACGAGGCCCGGCGGGTCGCCGTGCGGGGCGGGAACGACGGCGAGGCTGTGGTGGCGCTGGTTCACCCCCATGAAGCGAACCCGCCGCGGGGTCTCCCCCTCGACCGGAGGCTTCGGGCCGAGGCGGATGGCGCCGCGCGGCAGGAAGCCGAGCACCTCGGTGTAGAAGGCAACGGTGTCGTCCATGGCCGTGGTCGGCAGGACGACGTGGCCCATCCCCTGGTCGCCGGTCATGAACCTCTGGGCCAGGCCGGTGAGCACCGGGCTGTGGTCGAGCCGGGGCCCGAAGAAGACCTCGACGGGCGTGCCCGCGGGGTCGTCGAAGGCGATCGCCGCCTCGACGCCGCGCTCGTCGCACTCAGCCTGGCCGAGCTCCTTGACCGCGAAGCCGGCGGCCTCCACGGCCCGGCCGATCTCGGCCAGCCCGAACTGGTCACGCACCTCCCAGCCCACCGCAAGCACCTGGTCGGAGGGACCGGGCAGCACGACCAGCCGGGACTCGCGCTCGTCCATCCGGAGGTAGAGCCCGCCCTCGACGGGACCGGTCGTCTCTTGGAAGCCGAGGGCGTCCACGGTCAGCTCGCGCCAGCGCGCGACGTCCTGGGACTGCACCTTGAGGTAGCCGAGGCCACGAATCTGCGTCATTTCTTGTTCCCCTTCAGATCATCGAGAGCATCGGGCCGGGCGGCGGAGTCACGTCGAGGTCCGTGAGGGCCGCGACGTGGAAGACCGCACCCGGAACGTGGATGGCGTGGGCCATGCCCATGTGGCCATCACGCCAGAACCGCTGGATCGGGTTGTCCATGCGCAGGCCGTTGCCGCCGGAGCGCGCCACGACCTCGTCCATCGCGCGGACCGCGCGCCACCCGGCAGCGACCTGGGTACGCCGGGAGGCAGCGCGCTCGTTGAACGAGATCTCGCCGCCGGCCGCGACCTTGTCGTAGATGCGGGTGACGTTCTCCAGCAATGAGACGCGCGAGGCCTTGATCTCCTCGGCCGCGGCGCTGATCGCGAACAGGACATAGGGGTCGTCCTTCACCTTCGTGCCGGTGATCTGCACGCGGGTGCGCTGGTAGGCCAGGTGCGCGGCGAGCGCTCCCTCGGCGATGCCGATGACGGCGGAGGTGATGCCGAGCGGGAAGATCGTGGTGAACGGAACGGCGTACGTCGGGTTCTCGACGCCCGAGTCGGCCAGCGCCGAGCCGTCCATCATCGTGCTGAACGGGACGGCGCGGTAGGACGGGATGAAGGCGTCCTTGACGATGATGTCCTTCGAGCCGGTGCCGCGCAGGCCGACGACGTCCCACGAGTCCTCGACGATCGTGTAGTCCGATCGCGGCAGGATCACGTGGTAGTTCTGCGGCGGCATCAGCGTCTTGCCGTCCTCGTCACCGAGGAACGCGCCGAGGAAGATCCAGTCGCAGTGGTCGGTGCCCGACGAGAACTGCCAGCGCCCGTTGAAGATGTAGCCGCCGTCGACGGGCTTCAGCACCCCCATCGGCGCGTACGGCGAGGCGATCCAGGTGTCGTTGTCGGCGCCCCAGATCTCTTCCTGCACGCGCTGGTCGCACATCGCCATCTCCCACGGGTGGACGCCAACGATGCCGGCCACCCAGCCGGTGGAGCCGTCGATGGAGGCGATGCGCATCACGGTCTCGGCGAAGTCGCGAGGGTGCGCCTCGGCACCGCCGTATGTCGCCGGCTGGAGCATCTTGATGACGCCCGACTCGCGCAGGATCTTCGCGGCGGAGTCGTCGAGCTTGCCGAGCTTCTCGTTGGACTCGCCGAGGGCCGCGAGCTCCTCGGCTCGCGCCTCGACGGCGGCAAGGACGGGGTTGGGCGTGGCCAGAGCATTCATGAGCGAGCCTCTTCCTGTGCGGAGAGTGCGACGGCGATCTCGATGAGCTGGTCCTCCTGGCCGCCGATGAGCTTGCGCTTCCCCGCCTCGACGAGGATCTGCGCGCCGGAGACGTCGTACCGTCCGGCCAGCTGGTCGGCGTGCTTGAGGAAGCTGGAGTAGACGCCGGCGTAGCCCATGGTCAGCGAGAGCCGGTCGAGCAGGCACTCGCCGTCCATCACGGGGCGTACAACGTCCTCCGCGGCGTCGATGATGGCCAGGGTGTCGATGCCGGTCTCGATGCCGAGCTTCTCTGCGACCGCGACGAACGCCTCGACCGGGGTGTTGCCGGCACCGGCTCCGAAGCGCCGCGTCGAGCCGTCGATCTGCTGCGCTCCGGCCCGGACCGCGATGACCGAGTTGGCTACTCCGAGGCCGAGGTTCTCGTGCCCGTGGAAGCCCACCTGGGCATCGGTGCCGAGCTCCGCCACCAGAGCTGCCACCCGATCGCCGGTCTGCTCGAGGATGAGCGCGCCCGCCGAGTCGACGACGTACACGCACTGGCAGCCGGCATCCGCCATGATCCGGGCCTGCCGGGCCAGCACCTCGGGCGGCTGGGAGTGGGACATCATCAGGAAGCCGACGGTCTCGAGACCGAGCTCACGGGCCAGCCCGAAGTGCTGCTCGGACACGTCCGCCTCGGTGCAGTGGGTCGCGACGCGGCAGATGGCCGCACCGTTGCCGGCGGCCTCGCGGATATCGTCCTTGATGCCGAGGCCGGGGAGCATCAGGAACGCGATCTTCGAGTTCACCGCGGTGTCCACGGCCGCCTTGATCAGCGTCTGCTCGGGCGTGCGGCTGAAGCCGTAGTTGAACGACGAGCCGCCGAGGCCGTCGCCGTGGGTCACCTCGATGACGGGCACGCCGGCCCCGTCGAGCGCGCCCACGATGTCGCGGACGTGCTCCTCGGTGAACTGGTGCCGCTTGGCGTGCGAGCCGTCGCGGAGGGAGGAGTCGGTCACCCGGATCATGCCGACACCGCCTTGCTGGCAAAGCCTTCGCCGACTCGGGTCGCCGCGGCGGTCATGATGTCGAGGTTGCCGGAGTACGGCGGCAGGAAGTCGCCCGCGCCCTCGACCTCGAGGAAGACCGCCACCCGGGCCATCCCTCCGCTGGTCGCCGTGGGCACGTCGAACTGCGGCTCGGCACGGAGCCGGTAACCGGGCACGTACGTCGCGACGGATGCGACCATCTCGTGGATCGAGGCCGCGATCGCGTCCTGGTCGACGTCCTCGCCGATCGCGCAGAACACCGTGTCCCGCATCAGCATCGGCGGCTCGGCCGGGTTCAGGATGATGATCGCCTTGCCCCGCTCGGCGCCACCGATGGTCTCGATGCCGCGCGAGGTCGTGATCGTGAACTCATCGATGTTCTGGCGGGTGCCGGGGCCGGCCGAGGGGGACGCGACACTGGCCACGATCTCGGCGTACGCCACCGGCGTGATGCGCGAGACGGCGTGCACGATCGGGATCGTCGCCTGGCCGCCGCAGGTGATCAGGTTGACGTTGTCGGCGTCGAGGTGGGCGCCGAGGTTGACCGCCGGGACGACCGCCGGCCCGACCGCGGCCGGAGTCAGGTCGATCGCCTGGATGCCGAGCTCGGCGTACCTCGGGGCGTTCGCGCGGTGCACGTAGGCCGAGGTGGCCTCGAAGACCAGGTCGGGCAGCTCGTCCAAGGAGAGCAGCCAGTCGACGCCCTCGGCGCTCGGCTCGACGCCGAGGTTGGCGGCGCGCTTGAGCCCTTCGGACGCCGGGTCGACCCCGATCATCCAGCGCGGCTCGACCAGCTCCGAGCGGAGCAGCTTGTAGAGCAGGTCGGTGCCGATGTTGCCGGAGCCGACGATGGCGGCGGTTGCCTTCACTGTCTTCCTCACTCGAAGGTCGCGGTCACGGAGCCGAGACCGGCGAAGTCGGCCCGGAACTGAACTCCTGGGCTTACGTCGACCGCACGGGTGCACGAGCCGGGCAGGATCACGTGGCCGGCTTCGAGCTTCACCCCGAAGGTCGCGACCTTGCGCGCCAGCCAGGCCACCGCGGCGGTCGGGTTGCCGAGCACGGCGGCGGTGTTGCCCCGGGCGGTCTCGGTGCCGTTCTCGAACAGCACCGCCTCGATGTCGGCGAGATCCAGGTCGCTTGGGTTCCCCCGGCCGGCGCCCAGAAGCACGCCGGCCGAGGAAGCGTTGTCGGCGATCGTGTCGACGAGACCGATCTGCCAGTCGGTGATCCGGCTGTCGATCAGCTCGAGCGCCGGGGCGACGTACGCCGTCGCGGCGATGACGTCGGTCTCGGTGCAGCCCTCGCCCGGCAGGGTCTCCCCCAGCACATAGGCGATCTCGACCTCGATCCGCGGGAAGCAGTAGTCCGCGCACCGGATCGGCGTCGACTCCGACAGCACCATCGAGTCGAGCAGGTGGCCGTAGTCGGGTTCGTCGACGCCCATCATCTGCTGCATGACCGGGGAGGAGAGGCCGACCTTGTGGCCGTAGACGCGGGCGCCCGCATCGAGGCGGCGGCGGATGTTGATCAGCTGGATCTCGTAGGCGTCGACCACGTCGGCGGCGGGGAAGGACTCGCGCAGCGGGCGCAGCGGGGACCGGCCGACCTCGGCGGCCCACAGGACGTCCGCGGCGGTGTTCCGGGTCTGGGTGTCGAGCATGGTCCGACGGTCGCAGTCGCAGCCGCTTCGGTGCGGGCTGCCTCCCGTTGAGCGGGACGCCGGTCAGGCGTCGTAGGTGACTTTGAGGCGGTCGCTGCGGGGTCGCGCCTGGCAGGCGAGGATGAGGCCGTCCGCCAGGTCGGCGGCGTCGAGCACCTCGTTGCGGTCCAGATCGACCTCACCGTCCAGCAGCACGCACGCGCAGGCACTGCAGGCGCCTTCCCGGCAGGAGAACGGCGCCTCGAGGCCGGCCGCGAGGAGTACGTCGAGCAGGCGGTTGCCCTGCGGCCAGGCAACGCTGCGGGTGTCGCCATCGAGGGTCACCTGGACCGTGCTCTCCGGCGTGCCGGTCTCGAGCACGACGGGGGTGGCGTCGAAGGGGTCGTCGTGCAGCGAGGTGAACCGCTCTATGTGCACGTGGTCGGCGGGCACTCCCCCGGCACGGAGGGTCTCCGCGACGAGGTCCATGAACGGGCCGGGCCCGCAGACGAACGACTGTCGGCCGGGACGCTCCGCGAGGACGGCGGAGACGCGCGCGGCCGTCGGTAGGCCCTCGGTCGATTCCAGCCAGTGCAGCACCTCGAGCCGGTGCGGGAACGCCGCGACCAGCGCGGCCAGCTCGGTGCGGAAGATCACCGACTCCGGGTCACGGTTGGCGTAGACCAGGGTGACGGCCGCGCTACCGGCGTACAGGCTGGACTTGAGGATGGACAGCACCGGCGTGATGCCGGAGCCGCCCGCAAAGAGCAGCAGGTCGTCGTCGAGGTTCTTCGGAGTGAAGGTCCCCGACGGCTTCAGCACCTCCAGCACGGTCCCGGCCACGACGTGGTCGCAGATCCAGTTGGATCCGTAGCCGCCTGCCGTGCGCTTGACGGTGATCTTGGGCTTCTCGTCGAGGGCAGGCGAGCTGCACAGCGAGTAGCACCGTGCGGCTCCCCCGGTCCGATCGCTCGGGATCCGGAGGGTGAGGAACTGACCGGGCCGGTAGGACAGCGCAGGGCTGTCCACCGGCTCGAGTACGAGGGAGTGCGCGTCCGCCGTCTCGCGGATCACCTCGACCACCCGGACCTGGAGCGACATGTCAGTGCACTCCAGCTGCGTGCCGCGCCGCGACGTACCCGAAGACCATCGAGGGGCCGATCGTGGCACCGGGGCCGGCGTACTCGTTGCCCATCACCGAGGACGACGCGTTGCCCGTGACGTAGAGCCCGTCGATGACCGACCCGTCCTCCCGCAGCACCCTGGCGTGCTCGTCACAGACCAGGCCACCCTTGGTGCCGAGGTCGCCGACGTCCAGCTTCACCGCGTAGTACGGCCCCTGGTCGATGGTGTCGAGGTTCGGGTTCTTCCGGGTCGGGTCGCCGTAGTAGCGGTCATACGCACTGTCGCCCCGGCCGAAGTCGAGGTCGACGCCGGTGCGGGCGTAGTCGTTGAACGTCGCCACGGTTGTTGCGAGGGCCTCGGTGGGCAAGCCGACCTTCGTGGCCAGCTCGTCGAGCGAGTCGGCGCGGACCACCAGGCCCGCGTCGTAGAACGACTTCGGGAACGGCTGCCCGGGCAGGATCTGGGCGAACGGGTAGCGACGACGGGCCTTGGTGTCCATGACGAACCAGGCGGGAACGTGCTTGCCGTCCAGCTGGTCGTGCACGAAGTTCGTGTACGGCGACGACTCGTTGGTGAACCTCTTGCCGTCCACGGACACGATGACCGAGCCCGGGATGCACCGCTCGGAGACCAGCGGGATGCTGGCGCCGCTGGGGTGGGTCACCGACGGCATCCACCACGCGTCGTCCATCAGGTCGACCGCCGCACCGAGGCCGAGCCCGGCGACGATGCCGTCGCCGACGTTCTCCCGCGCCCCGAGGCTCAGGTCCTCGCGGCCGCCCTCGGGCAGCCAGGTGTTGCGCATCTCCTGGTTGTGGTCGAAGCCGCCACTGGCCAGGAGCACGCCCTTGCCCGCCCGGATGCGCCGGGTCTCGCCGTCACGGGTCACCTCGACGCCGACCACGCGACCGCCCTCGACGACCAGCGAGGTCATCGGGGTCTGCAGCCAGAGCGGGATGCCGGCGTCCTTGAGCGCCATCCGCAGGCGCGCCACCAGGGCGCGGCCACCCGTGGACATGTGCCGGCGCCGGAAGAAGTTGGAGAACACCCGCCAGGCGGCGACGAGGCTGGTCCGGCGTCCGCCCCAGGTGCGCTTGACCATGGCCAGGTTGCGGTAGTCCTTCGCCGTGATCCAGAGGCCGAGCGGCCCCTTCATGCTGTTCGGCCGCTGGAACTCCTCGTCCTCGCGGAGCTTACGGGTGTCGAACGGCACGGCCTCGATGGAGCGGCCGAGCGGACGGCCGCCCTCGAGCTCGGGGTGGTAGTCGGAGTAACCCTTGGTCCAGAAGAACTTGAGCCACTTGCTCTTCTCGAGAAGCGCCATCGCGTCGGGACCGTGGTCGACGTACGCGTCGAGGCGGGCGGGCTCGGCACGCTCACCGATCAGCTCGTCGAGGTAGGTCCGGATCGACTCGCGACTGTCGTCGTGACCCGCCCGGCGGAGCGCGGGGTTGTTGGGGATCCAGATGCCACCGCCGGAGATGCCGGTTGTGCCGCCGTACAGCTTCGCCTTCTCGAGTACGACGCAGCTCAGGCCGACGTCGTGGGCCGTGAGCGCCGCCGTCATCCCGCCGCCACCGCTGCCGACGACGACAAGGTCGAACTCGTCGTCCCAGCCGCCGCTCATCGGTCGCCCCGCGTCAGGAAGGAAAGCACAGTGGCCTCCCAGGCTTCCTTCTGCTCGATCATCACCCAGTGTCCGCAGTTGGGGAACACGTGAACCTCCACCTCAGGAATCGTTCGCATCGGCAACAGCGCCATGTCAACCGGGCTGACCCGGTCGTCCCGGCCCCACGTGATGAGGGTCCGGGCCTTGATCTTGTGCAACATCGCCCAGTACGGCGGAGCGTCGCTCGCCGCGGCGGCCGCGGCGCGTGCCTCCATCGCTGCGCGCCCGTACATGCGGCGGGAGAAGTCGAGCGTCTCCGGCTCCGTGGCCTGAGCGAAGCGGTCCTCGACGAGCTGGTCGGTGACGAGCCCCTGGTCGAAGACCATGGACCGCAGCCACTGGACGAGCCGTTCGCGCGTCGGGTCCTCGGTGAACTCCATGAGCAGGTTGATGCCCTCGCCCGGGAACGGGCTGAAGATGTTCTTGCCCACGCCGCCGATAGTCACCAGGCTGCGCACCCGCTCCGGGTGGTTGAGGGCCAGCTGGGTGGCGACGATGCCGCCCATCGAGTTGCCGATGACGTCGACCTGGTCGAGGTCGAGCCCGTCGAGGAAGCGGATCACCGAGGCCGGCGCGGCCAGCATCGGGTGCTGGTCGGTCGGGTCGCTGACCCCGAACCCGGGGAACTCCAGGACCAGGCAGCGGAAGTGCCGGGACAGCGCCGGCAGGTTGCCCTCGTAGTTGCGCCAGCCGGTCACCCCCGGCCCGGATCCGTGCAGCAGCAGGAGTGGCGGGCCGTCACCCGCGTCGTAGTACCTCAGCACACCTTGGTCGGTGGCCAGCTCCTTCAGCATTCTCGCCCTCTTCCTGGTCGGTCCTCGGACCGTAGACAGCCGGGGCCGGAGGTGGATCCGGGTCTCCCGTTGACCGGGACCTGTCGTCGTACGCCGGGGACGCGGTCCTACCGTCGACGCATGAGCATCCAAGAGCTGGCACCCAGCCCCGACGAGCTGCGTCGCGCGATGAGCGCGTTCGCCTCGGGCGTGACCGTGGTGACCGGTCTCGATGAGGGCGAGCCGGTGGGCTTCGCCTGCCAGTCCTTCACCTCTGTGTCGCTGGACCCGCCGCTGATCCTCTTCTGCGCGGACCACCGGGGACGGGCCTGGCCCCGGATCCGCACCTCAGGCCGGTTCAGCGTCAACGTGCTGGCCGAGCAGCAGGAGGACCTGTGCGCACGGTTCGGCTCCAGCCGCGGGCTCAAGTACGACGGCCTCGACTGGGACGTCTCCCGCTGGGGCACGCCCGCGCTGTCCGGCGTACTCCTCCGGGTCCACGCCGAGGTGTACGACGTACACGTGGCGGGCGACCACGACGTGGTGCTGGGCCGGGTGCTCGAGGTGGAGCCGCTCGAGGACGAGCGGCCGATGATCTTCTACCGCGGCGGGTTCGGAGTCGACGCGGAGTCCGTTCCCGTCCTGGACGAGCCCGGCCTGTGGGGCTGGGGCGACCACTGGGGCTGAGCCCCGGCAGCGCTCAGAACCAGCTGCCGCTCTGGCCTGCGATGGCGAGGCGCTCGAGGGTCGCGGCGGAGAAGTTCTGCTGTCCGGCCAAGGCCTTGCGGCGGGCGCTGCGCGACTCACTCACCTGCGGGAAGAGCTCGAGCGAGACGCGATGGGCGGCGTCCGCGACCAGGGGGGCCACCTTCTCCAGCGGAGCACGGGAGTCACCTACGAGCGAGATGGCCGCGATCGGGCTCTCAGGTCCGCGGATGGCAGCGGCCACGCAGGAGATCTGCGAGAAGCACTCGCCGCGCTCGAAGGCCACGCCACGACGGGCACGGATCCGGTTCAGCTCCTGGTGGAGCAGCCCGACCTCGCCGATGGTGAGGTGCGTCTGGCGGTGCAGCTCCGTGGAGAACCGCTCCTCGACGTCCTCGGGCTGCAGCCAGGCGAGCATCGCCTTGCCCAGCGCGGTGCTGTGTGCCGGGGCACGGCCTCCGACCCGCGAGGGGACGGCGGCGGCGAAGCGGCCGCCGACCTTGTCGAGGTAGACAACCTCGGCCTCGTCCAGGACTGCCAGGTGGACCACGAGGCCGGTCTGCACGCTGAGCTGGTGCAGCAGCGGTGCGGCCGCCTCGCGCACCTCGGCGTGGTCGTCGCCGCCACCCCCCAGGCTGAGCGAGCGGCGGCCGAGGCAGTAGCCGAACGAGGTGTGGTCAAGCCAGCGCAGCTTGACCAGCTGATCGAGGATCCGGTGTGCGGTGGAGCGCGGCAGGTGCGTGCGCCGGGCCACGTCCTCCAGCGTCAGTCGCGTGGTGCGGGCCGAGAACTCGTCGAGGATGAGTGTCATCCGCTCCACCATGCTCGGCGGGAGCTCGGGACGGACCTCTGGTGCCACTGTTGCCACGGACATGACGGCCTCCACGACCCAAAACTGAAATGAATTCTTGTTTTGACTGTAGCAATGGCCACAGTCCAAGGGAAGACAAAACTAGAAAGAATTTCAGAAATGGTCTCCCGGCCACCGGGACCGGCCGAGTCCCGCCGACGGCTAGCCGGTAGACACGCGTCCATGCGCATCGGAATCGCCAGTCCCGTCGTCACCGCCGTGCCCGGCGCCCACTCCCCGTGGGAGACCACGGCCGGGATCGAGGAGCTCGCCCGGATCGCCGCGGCGGCCGACCGGCTCGGCTTCCACCACCTGACCTGCAGCGAGCACGTCGCCGTCCCCGAGGAGATCGCAGAGCAGCGCGGGGCGACGTACTGGGACCCGCTGGCGACCCTCGGCTATCTGGCCGCCCGGACGACGCAGATCAAGCTGGCCACTCAGGTGCTCGTGCTCGGATACCACCACCCCCTCGAGATCGCCAAGCGCTACGGAACGCTCGACCAGGTGAGCAACGGCCGCCTGGTCCTGGGGCTCGGCGTGGGCAGTCTCGAGGAGGAGTTCGACCTGCTCGGCGCGGAGTTCGCCGGTCGTGGCGCCCGCGCCGACGAGGCGATCAGCGCCCTACGCTCCTCGCTCTCTCGGCGGGTCCCGGAGTTCCACGGCGAGAGCTACGACTACGCCGGCTTCGTCGTCGAGCCCCACGCGCGGCAGGAACGCGTGCCGCTGTGGATCGGCGGCCGCACGCTGCGCTCGCTGCGCCGCGCCGCGACGTACGGCGACGGCTGGGTTCCCTTCGGCCTCAACACGGACCAGCTGCGCGGCCTGCTCGACACGGTCGAGCTGCCCGAGGGATTCAACGTCGTGCTCAGCGCCGGCCGCCAGCTCGACCCGATCGGGGACCCGGATCGGGCCGAGCGCGTGCTGACCGGACTCCGTGAGGCCGGTGCCACCATTGCGGGCGCCGCCCTCGCGGCTGACTCGGTGGACCACTACTGCGAGCAGCTCGCGGCCCTGGCCGTGGTCGGCGACAAGGTCGGCGCGTGAGCGACAGCATCAACGACTGGGCAGCGCTCGAGGCCCGGATCCAGCGACTTGAGGACGAGGCGGACATTGCCCGGCTGATCGCGTCCTACGGCCCTCTCGTCGACGCCGGCTCCGCCGAGGCGGTCGCCGCGCTCTGGGAGGCCGGCGGTGTCTACGACGTCGACGAGCTCGTGATGCACGGACACGGCGAGATCGTGGCGATGGTCGAGTCGGCCAACCACCAGGGCTGGATCGCTGGTGGCTGCGCGCACTTCGTCGGCCCGCCTGTCGTCACGGTCATTGGCGACGACGCGGTGGCGGTCTGCCATTCGCTCATGATCGTCCACCAGGCCGGGCGATTCGTCGTTCGCCGCGCGACCGCCAACCACTGGCGGCTTCGGCGTGGCGAGACGGGATGGAAGGTCACGGTGCGGACCAACAGGGTCCTCGACGGCCGGGCCGAGTCGCCAGCACTGCTCGCCTCGGGCTGCTGACCTCCTCAGCGCGCTCCATCGTGGTGCGGCGCGCCGCCTCGAGGGACCGGGCGATGGTCATCGGCCGGGATCGAGACCGGCGATGGAGATCCCGGACCGGGCCTTGTAGCGCCGGTTGATGGAGATGAGGACGGCGGTGAGCGGCTCGAGCTGCCGGGCGAGCCGGAGCTTCCCGGCGTCGATACCCCGCCCGCCAGAGACGGTGGTGGCCAGCTCCTGGACGACGGCCTTCGCGTCCGCGTCGTCACCGCAGACGAGCACGTCCTCGTGGATCTCCGCGTCGCTGATGAGCGAGACCGCCGAGAGGTGGTGGAACGCGCCGACGACCCGCGCACCGGGGACCAGAGCCTGGGCCTGCTCCGCGGCGGAGGTGGGGCCGAGGTTGAGTCCATAGGGGCCGGCCTTGTCGAAGCCCAGGGGATTGACGCAGCTGATCACGACCTTGCCGCTCAACGAATCCGCCAGCTCGGCGACCAGGGCATCGTGCCCGTCGTACGGAACGGCCAGCAGCACCAGGTCCGCAGCCTCGGCAGCCTTGGCGTTGGACGCCCCGATAACCGAGCCAGCACCCGCGATTCGGGCCTGGACCTCCGCGGCGGCCTTCGCCGCCCGTTCCTCCGAGCGCGAGCCGAGGACGACCGCGTGGCCGCCCTTCGCGAACCGGTAGCCGAGGCCCCTGCCCTGCGGACCCGTGCCGCCGATGATCGCGATCGTGCTCACGTGTGACTCCTGTTCGGGATGCGCCGGTTCACGGCCAGCATTCGGCCCCGCGCCTCTCTGCCGCACGGCGAGTCCCGTTCAGCGGTAAGTCGGTCGGCGATATTGGCCCAAGGTGGAGGAGGCCGTGTCGGCCCTCCAGAGGCTGTTTCCGGCCCACCGTGTCCAGGTGCCGGGGGTATGGCCCGGTTGAGCTCAGGCGGCCCAGCGCACCGCCACCTCGTGGTGGTCCAGCGAGTCCCGCCACTCCCCGGTCAGGGTGAGACGTGCGGACAGGCGGCCGATTTCGTCGGCCATCATGACGCCGCGCTCGCCTTCGACCACGAGCCCCACGCGCTCGTCCACCATGTCAATGTAGGGAACGCTGGTGGTGTTGATGCTGGGCAGGCACGGCCTCGTGTGCCCCCCACGCACCTGAACGGCGGGAAGACTGCGTGCGACGAACTCCTGGAAGTAGTCGAGCTCGCTCGACTCGCCGCCGGTGCTGACCCAGCCGCTGATCTCCCCTGCGCTGTGCAGCGGGTTGCTGAGCAGTTGCCCGCTGGCACATTTGAGATACCAGCGTCGGTCCGGGTACTGGGTTGGGGGCGTGATCAGGCCGCCACCGTGGTGGCTGTCCAGGTACATCCATGCCGGCATCTGCACCACGTCGGGACCGTCGACCTCGAGGAGCACGATGGTGGCGCCGTAGACCGTCGTGTCGACCCGAGCGGGGAGCAGCCCGCTCGCGTTGGTGCCGGCCCCAGTGGCGACCACGACCTTGTCGAAGCTCGCTGTGAAGCCGTCGGCCAGGGTGAGCCGAACCTGGGAAGCTGTGGACTCCAAGCCGACGACGAGCTCGCGCACCCGGGTCGCTCCGGCGGCCTCCGCGAGCACAAGCTCCGCACGCACCAGCAGGCGGGGGTTGACGATCAGCGCATCGTGTTGCAACGCACCGATCTGGTTCGCTGCGAACCGCATGTCCGGGAACCGCGCGTGCAGCTGCGCGGAGTCGAGCACCTCAGGCGTCTCACCGAACGTGCGGGAGTGCTCCAGCACCGCATCGAGCATCCGGTAGGCATGACTCGAGGACGGTTCCTGGGTCCCTTCGCCGGTCGCACCGTCGGGAAACATCATCAACTGCGGGTGCGAGCGTGAGAACGTCACGCCGGAGCGCATCGCGAGGTCTGCGTACCTGGCCATCGCGCGGTGTCCGAGGATGCTGGCGACCAACAGCGGGTCGGTCACCGCCATCCGTCCCTGGTCGTAGTGCCCCGACCAGGTGCCCTGGTGGCCGGCGAATGTCGCAGGCTCGTCGGGTCCGAACACAGTGACGTGGGCTCCGCTCTCGGCGAGGTGACGTGCAGTGGCAGACCCGAGCGGTCCGGCCCCGATCACGGCGATCTTCATCATCTCTGTCACCTTCAGACCAGTCGCTCGACGGTGCTGACGCGACGGGTCAGGTGCACGCCCATCTGCGCGTAGGCGGGAACGGCGAAGATCTCGGGGTCGAAGCACGCCTCTGGGGCCACCACGCCGCGTGCTGTGACTGCGCCTCGGAGTACCTCGAGGACGCCCATCGCGGCCGGTAGACCGGTGAGTCCCGGTCCACTCACCTCGCGCCGTGCGAGCAGATCCAGCTCACCCTCGATTGTCACGGTGGTAGGTACGCCGTTGCGCGTGCCGGTCGCCACCACGTGCCAGACGCTCACCATCGCCTCGCCGCTGAGATCCACCGACATTCCCGCACGTGCAATATCGCTGGACATGTGGGCAGCCAGGAACTGCCGCGGCGGAACGCCGCCGTCCGTCAGCGGCTGGTCCTCCCCCAGCCCCCAGCGGGCGAAGGAGCGGTACAGCTCGTTGCCCTCCTGCTGGAACCACGAGAAGCGTGAGGTGGCTCGGTTGACCTTCAGGTAGCGCGGCAGGGTGACCGCTTCCGGATGTCCCCAGTAGGAGAACTCGTGGCGCCCGCCGCGACCAAGCAGCTCGAACGGCTGCGGATCGCTCCACGCCGGCACCTCGACGTACTCGCCGTCCAGCCATTGGGTGACCCCGCCGGTGAGCGAGTGCAGCATGTGGGCATTGATGGTGGTGCCAAGGTCGACGAACAGGGGCAACCCGATCACCACCTCGACCGACTCTGCTTCGTCGAGGGAATCCACGGCCCAGCGGGCCAACAGGTTGCTGAGGCCCGGCGAGGACCCCATGCCGGTGAGGACGACGATTCCCTTGCTTCGGGCCTCGGTGTCGAGGTCGGCATCGGTCACCAGCGCGTGTGCAACGTCGTACTCGTCGCAGATGTCAACGTAGTGGGCGCCGGCGGCGACTGCTTCGCGCACCGCGATGAGACCGAAACGGAAGTAGGGGCCGATGCCGTTGAACACCAGGTCGGCGCCCTGGACCACGGCACGCACCGAAGCCGGGTCCGCGGCGTCGACCTGGCGGGCGCTCTCCTCGGGAAGGCCGAGGGAGCGCACCACTCTCCGGGCCCGATCGACGTCGATGTCAGCGACGGTGATCTCCGTGGCCAAGGGGGAGTCGTGCACGCGGGCAGCCACGTCGGCTGCCACCGCACCTGCGCTGAGGATCACGACGCTCTTCATGAGTATGTCTCCTGGAGTTCTGCCAGCAGTTCGCGGATCGCGCCGTTGAGCGCAGTGCGCACGAAGTCAGGCTGGAATGTCTGAGGGTTGATGGCCGCTGTGGTTCCGAAGCCGTCGCACAGAACCCACACGGAGTCGGTGAGTTCGCGGACTGCGGAGTCGGGAGCATTGGGTGAGGCCTGAGCTCGAAGCAGCGCGAACAAGTGCGGCTTCTTCTCCTCCGAATAGGTACAGAGGACCTCGGCCAACCTCGCGCTGGTGAGGCTGGCGGCCTGGAAGACGACCAGCACGCGCCAGAAGCGACGGGAATGCTCATTGTTAGGAAGCGCCTCCACGACGCGCTCCACCCAGTCTCCGACCGTCCGGGGTGCTGGTCCGGTGCTTGCCGCACGGACAAGCTCCTGCACGGCGGCCCCGAGCGCCGCCTCAAGCAGGTCGTCCTTCGATGAGTAGTAGTGGGAGATGAAGCCCGTGGTGCAGGAGAGCCGCTCAGCAACGCGGCGCAGGGTCGCGCCCTCCAGTCCACGTTCAGCGACCAGGATCGCGGTCGCGACCGCGATCTGCTCCCGTGGGGGGAGGTCACTCACCGATGTCTTGTCGCTGTGTTCCTGCATGTCTGCTGCTCCTTCTCGCGCTGCTCAACCGGAAGGCGCGCGCCATGCCTCGCCGAACAGCATCATGTATTCCGCGTTGGGCTTCACCCCGTGGACGTCCTGATTCCAGGCGATGAACGTCGCACCGGTGGCAAGGTTCACCGCGGGTACGTCTTCGTGCCACAGCCGCTCCAGATCCTGGATCGCCGCGGCCCGATTGGGCTGCCCGGAGGCTCCCTGCACGCGTGTCAGAGCAGCATCCATCTCGGGCGACGCGTAGCCGGTCAGGTTCAGCATGGAGTCGCTGGCCAACGTGTCGTGCAACTGGTGGAACGGATCTGCCTCACTCACGCTCGCGGAACCGATCGCAATGTCGAAGTCGCGCTCGACGTACAGCCGCTGGATCCGATCGGCGATGTTGGTGAGCAGGTCCAGCTCAACCTTGAAGCCGACGTCCTCGAGCATGGCTTTGGTCACGAGTGCCTCGCTGCGCCCGGTCGGTGACGCTCCGCCGACGAAGGTGAGCTCACCGTCGAAGCCGTCCGCCTTGGCCGCCTCGACCAGTTCGCTAGCCCGGTCCGCGTCCACGGACGGTGCTGCCACGTCACTGTGCCACCGCGACTGGGGACCGAACAGGTCCTTCGTGGGCATCCCCGCTCCCTTGAAAGCTCGCTCGACGTAGAGCTCGGGATCCATCGCGTAGGCGATGGCCTGGCGTACCCGGACGTCGAGGCCCGGTCGTCCCTCACGGTTGTTGATCCAGAGCGTGGTGCCCAAGCTCAGGGGGGTCATAAAGCCGGCGATATCCTCCTTGCGAGCGTCGAGCACGACGTCCGGCTCCCGGAGGAGGGTCAGGTCGGCTCCACCGGCAACGAGGTTCTCAAGGTTGGGACGGCCTCCGGCGAGCCACACGAACCGCAGCGTGGCCAGGTGCGGCTTACCGCGCCAGTAGTCGCTGCGCGCACGAAGAACCAGCTCCTCGGACGGAGCGTAGTCCTGGAGCTCGAACGGTCCGGCCCCGATGGGGCGGAAGTCCGTGCCCTGGCTGGCAGCCGGGGCCACGATCATCCCCGCGCCCATGGCCAGTATCCGCGGGAAGGTGCTCCACGGGCGTGCCAAGGTGAAGACCACGGTGTGGTCGTCACTGGGTTCCATCGACGTGACGTTCTTCTGCAGTAGTGCCGAGTCCGATCCACCGTTGTCGATATAGCGCTCGATGCTGGCAGTGACCGCGCGAGCGTCCAGATCGGTCCCGTCGGAGAACTTCACCCCCGGGCGGAGGTCCAGCACCCACTGGGTGGAGTCCTTGTTGGGAGTGATGGCCTTGGCGAGCCAGGGCTCGTACTTCCCGGCGGCGTCGTCGTAGCGAACCAGCACGTCGTACACGGCGGCCAGGGCCGTACCGCCCGAGGCCCCGGTGGCGATGGTCTGCGTGGGGTCCAGGCTGCGGGCTTCGGAGTAGTCGGCGAAGGTCAGCGTGCCGCCCTCGACAGGATCTCGTTCGTCCTCGGTGTCGCCGACGAGGCCAGCGCCGTACACGGAGTCCTGGGTCTGGGAACGGTCGCGTTCGCCTTCGTTGTCCTGGGTCTCGGCGCATGCGCCGAGACCCGCGAGCAGGGCGAGTGTGGTCATTAGCGTCGTCAGTCGTGCCGTTCGTCTCATGAGTCGTCCGCCTTGCGGTGTTGTTGAGTGCCTGTTTGGTCTGTCCGAACGAGAAGGCCCAACGTAGGAACTCACATGACAACTGTTGTGATGATGTCTCGGTGACCGGGACGGCAACGAGGTCCGGCAACCATCGTGTGCGAGCTCACTCTCGTTCGCCGAGAGTCGGGTCCCGACGAACCGGAGCGCTCGGTAGTGGTAGTCAGTTAGCAACACCGGGCCAAGGCGCTGGAGGCGGAGGAGCCCGGTCTGGATCACATCGGCCCGGACGCGGCGGCGAGCTCGAGGGATGGACAACGTAGTCCCCAGCGGGTCATCGCCTCACCCATGGGCTTTGGTCCTGCTCGCCTGGTCTGCGGCCTCACCCGCGAATCCGCTGGTGGACCGGCCTGCGAGCGCCGTCCGCCAGTTGGCGGATGTCTCGGCAGCATGCGTGCAGTTTGATGGCCGGGCCGCGGAAGTGCCGTGGAATCTTGAAAGGAGAACCCTGATGCGCTCAGCAGCAGGATTCGCCGCCGTCGCGATCGCAACCCTGGTCGTGTCCGGCGTACCCACCAACGCGTCGAGCGCACCAGCGCCGAAGCGGCCGAGCTACGAGGCCGCGGCGATGAAGGCTCTCAAGGCGCACCCCGGCGCGGCCCGGGCCGCCGACGGGCAGACGTTCCAGGTCCGCGAGACGATCCTCGACAAGGACGGCAGCAGCCACGTCCGCCTCGACCGCACCATTGACGGCCTGCGCGTCGTCGGTGGTGACCTGGTCGTGCACCAGGACCGACGTCTGGGCTTCGAGGGCGTCAGCCAGACCCTGTCCAGGCCGGTCGACCTGCCCACGACCGCGAGGGTGAACGGTCGCAGCGCCGAGGCCAAGGCCTTGGCCAAGAACAAGCTCAACCATGGGATCAGACGCGACGAGGACGCCGAGGTCGAGACCGAGCTCGTCATCGACGCCACCCGCGGGAAGGCGCCGCGGCTGGCCTGGGAGGTGATCAGCGCTGGAACACAGCGAGACGGCACGCCGAGCCGGCTGGCGACGTACGTCGATGCCCGCACCGGGCAGCTGATCCGGGCCGAGCAGCAGATCCACACCGCCGAGGGCGACGGCCAGTCGCTCTACTCCGGGACCGTGCAGCTGGACCCCAACCTCGACGAGGGCAAGTACTGGCTGGAGAGCCTCAGCCGTGGCAAGAGCTGGACCTCGGACATGAACGGCGCCTCTGACTCGATCTTCTGCACCCTGTTCGGCTGGGGCTGCCGCCTCGGCTCCCAGATCACCAGCACGGACGCCCATTTCGGTGACGGCACCAACGGCAACCGCGAGTCTGCCGGCGTGGACGCGCAGTATGGCGCGAACATGACCTGGGACTACTACAAGTCCGCGCACGGCCGCAATGGGATCTGGAACGACGGCCGCGGCGCGCTCAGCCGGGTCCACTACGGTCAGAACTACGTCAATGCGTTCTGGGACGGCAAGAAGATGACGTACGGCGACGGTGACACCACCAAGGGGTTCGGACCACTGGTGTCGCTCGACGTCGCCGGCCACGAGATGTCGCATGGTGTCACCCAGAACACCGCGAACCTCACCTACTCCGGTGAGTCCGGCGGCCTCAACGAGGCCACCTCGGACATCTTCGGCTCAATGGTGGAGTTCTACGCCGCCAACCCCAACGACCCGGGCGACTACTTCGTGGGCGAGGAGTTCGACGTCGCCCAGCACGACGGCTTCCGGCGTATGGACCAGCCGTCGGCGGACGGCAAGTCCGTGGACTGCTGGCGCGCCGGCGTCGGGGACGTGGACGTGCACTACTCCTCGGGCATCGGCAACCACTTCTTCTACCTGCTCGCCGAAGGCTCAGGCATCAAGACCATCGGCGGCCGCCAGCACGGCTCTACGACCTGCAACGGCTCGACGGTCGCCGGCATCGGCCGCGCCAAGGCCGGCGCGATCTGGTACCGCGCGTTGACCGTGTACATGACCTCGTCGACCAACTACGCGGGTGCGCGGACGGCCACGCTGAACGCCGCCCGTGACCTATACGGCGCCGGGTCGACCGAGCACAACGCAGTCGCCAGCGCCTGGAGCGCGGTCAACGTCCTCTGACGACGCCGCGAGGCCGACCTGTGATGTCCTGGGTCCTCCCTCCCGGGACATCACAGGGATTCCGCGCTCACCGTGACCGGCGGCAGGGCGCGGTCGCCCTACCGCCGAGTTCCTTGGCCCGACCAGCCCGCCGAGTGCTGCGCGCGCCATCGCCGAGTACGTCACCGGCGCGCTCGGCATCCGCGCTACCCACGTGTAGGACGCCGCCGTCGTCGGGTTCGCCACCGACCTCACTGCGGCGCAGCTCAGGATCCTTCGTCGGCACCGAGCAGTGGTCGCGATAAGCGAGGACGCCATCGTCGACCAGGCACTCGCCGACGCCCAGCCGGATGCGCACGCATCAACGCAGTGAAGGCCTCCACATGATCGTGGCGTCTTCCACCAGCACCGATGGCCGCGGCTTCGGCTCCAGCAGCGGTCCGTGCGTCGACATCTCCGCGCCCGGTCAGCAGATCTAGTCGACCGTGCCCGGCGGTGACGTCGGCGTCCGGTCCGGTACGTCGATGGCGACGCCGCACGTCGCCGGAGCCTCCGCGCTCTACCTCCAGAGCCACCCGGATGCGACCCCGGCGACCGTCAAGTGGTACCTGGGGAACACAGCGACACAGCGACCCGAATGCGATCACCAGCCCCCGGGCACCGCCAACCGCCTGCTCTAACTGAACGGGCCGTAGCGGGTCGACGAGCCCTTCGTCAGCGGCGATCGCGAGACACTCGAGCGAGCCACCGGGCAGCATCGGCGAGAATGCCGACGATGGTTAACGCCGAGACCCCAGTGGGCCGTGCCGGAGCGGTGGCGCGGCTGGTCGCCGCCGAGCCCGGACTGGTGCTGCTCGGCGGGCTGCCCGGCCTGGGGGTCACGACCGTGCTCGACGACCTGGCTGCCGACCTGGCTGCCGAGCGGGCGTCGATCCTGCGGGGCCGGGCCACGCCGCTGGACCGGGGCCGGCCGCTGGCCACCTTGGCGCCCTGGCTCAACCCGGGCGCACCGGCAGGCGGGCACGGGATCGCCACGACCGCGGCCGCGGTCGCCGAGGCGTGGTCGGGCGCTCGCGCAGTACTCGTCGATGACGTCCACCTCGCCGACGACGACACCCTGCTTGTGTTCCGGGCGGTCGCCGAGCGGCGGTTGTACGACGGACTCCTGGTTCTGGCCTACCACCGAGGCCCGGGTGACGAGCGAGTCCAGCGGACCTTCGCCGCGGCCGACGAGGTGGAGCTGGCGCCGCTGACCGGCGCCGATCCGCGCGCAGGCGGCAACCCGTGGCTACTCGCTCGGCTCGACGACCCGGACCTCGGCGACCAGGTCGCCGCGATGCTGCCCGCTGACGAGGCGGACGTGCTGTGGTGGGCGGCGGCACTAGACGGCGTGGGTACGACGCAGCGGCTGGCAGCCGCGTCCGGGCGGACACCGGAGGCGGTCGCTGCGGCAGTCACCGCTCTGCGGCGGCGCGGCCTGGTCGACCACGGTCGCTCCGGGCTGGCGTTGCGGCACCCGGGCCTGACCGACGCCCTGGCCCATCGCCTCGAACCGGACCAGCGGCCCAGGCTGGTCGAGCTGCTCGAGCGCAGTGGGCTGCCACCCCGGCTGCTGGCGGCGCGGGCGCCGTACACCGCGGTCCGGCTGCTGGACCCGGCTCGGAACCGGGCCGAGTACGCGGCCGCGCTGGTCCACTCCGGACGCGCGGCCGAGGCACTGGTGCACGCCCGGCTGCCCAGCGAGCCGCTGCCGCCGCCACTTGCGCTGGTCGCCGCACAGGCGCATCTCGCGCTCGGGGCGTCTCACGATGCTCGGGCGGCCGCCGGCGCCGCCCTGGCCGCGGACCCGCCGGAGCCGTGGGCGGCCCGGCTCACCGGGGTGACCGCCATCGCCGCGGCCCTGGACGGCGACTTCGAAGCGGGCCAGGAGGCGCTGGCCGCACTCGCGGACACCGACGACCCGCAGGCGGTGACCTATCGCTGCCAGGTGCTGGCAAGCGTGAGCTACCTGGTACGCGACTGGGACGCGGCGCTGGCCCAGCTTGCCGCAGCCGCCGCGCTGGTAGACGAGGCCGCCGACCCGGCCGCAGAGCTGGCCGGGATCGTCCTGAAAGCGAGCTGTCTGGACCCGGCCGAGGCGCTGACGGTACTGGAGTCAGCCCGCCCCCTCGCCGAGCAGGTCGGCGCCGCCGGCCTGGCCTGGTGGCAGTTGGTGCTGGCGCTGATGCTCTACAACGTCGGCCACTGGGACGACGTACTCACCGAGGTGGAGCGGGCCGCGCCGCACGCGGAGGGGATGGGACTGGGCCAGCCGCTGCACGCCCTCGCCGCGTTGGTCGCCGTCCACCGTGGAGACCGCACCCGCAGTCGCGCGAGCGTGGAACGCGCCCGCGAGCTGGCCGGCAGCACCCGAGGGATCGGACTGTTCTACGGCGGGTTCTCGGTGGTCGCCGAAGCCATGAGCGCCGAGCTCGAGGGTCGGTACGACGACGCACTGGTCCTGGTCCGCGGCATTGTCGACGGGGTGGTCGGCGTACACCAGGGCAGCACGGTGGCCGGGGTCGGCCCACGGCTGGTGCGGATCGCGCTGGCGGCCGGCGACCGCGCCGTCGCCGAGGAGATCACCGCTGCGATCGAGGCGGCGGAGGGCGTCGATGGCGCCGGAGCCGAGATGAGCCGGGCGCTGCTCTCCGGCGACCCGGACCAGCTGCTGGCCGTGCAGCGCCGCCTGCTGGACCTGGGCGCGGAGCTGGAGGCCGCCTGGGTCGGTGAGGAGGCGGCCAAGGGCCTTGCCCGCGCGGGCCGGCTGCCGGACGCGCGGGCAACCTTCGAACCGACCGTCGAGGCCTACCGCGGGCTCACCGCGCGCGGCGAGCTCGACCGGGCGCGGGCCAGCCTCCGCGACGAGGGCCTGCGCCTCGGCGTGCGCGGTGCACGGACCCGCCCCGGCCACGGCTGGGACAGCCTGACCGAGACCGAGGCACGCGTCGCCGAGCAGGTCGCCGCAGGCCGCACCAACCCCGAGATCGCCGCCCAGCTGCGGATCTCGCCGCGCACCGTGCAGAGCCACGTGTCGAGCATCCTCGGCAAACTGCGCCTGTCGTCGCGGGTCGAGATCGCCGCCGAGCACGCCCGCCGGGGCTGAGCGCTACGCCGGATGGCGGATGTCTCGGCGGCAACGATGAGGTTTCCTGTGCGGACCTGCGCATCCCCGTCGCAGCCCGCACCACCGAGGGAGCCCCCGTGACCCGCATCTTCTCGGGCCTGGCGATCGTGATGATCTGCCTGGCCACCTGCCTGCAAGCCGCACCAGCCCAGGCACAGGCAGCCGACCGGAACCCGGTCATCTTCGTCCACGGTTACGGCGGTGCGGCGTCCGACGTCTCCGCGATCAAGCCGAACCTGATCGCCGAGGGGTACGCCGACGGCGACATCTACTCCCTCGACTTCGCCAACGACATCCGCAACGAGGATGTCGCGGCCAAGCTGTCCACGCTGGTCGACCAGGTCCGCGCCTCGAGCGGGGCCGCCAAGGTCGACCTGATCGGCTTCTCGATGGGCGGCCTCAGCTCGCGCTACTACCTCAAGAACCTCGGCGGCGACGCCAAGGTCGGCCACTTCGCCAGCATCGCCGGCCCCAACCACGGCACATCGCAGGCCAGCTTCTGCTTCATCATCACCTCCGACCCCGCCTGCCCGCAGATGGCCCCCGGCTCCTCGTTCCTCAACGCGCTCAACTCCGGTGACGAGACGCCCGGCAGCACGGCGTACGCCACCTGGGTCTCGACCTGCGACAACGTGATCAACCCGCCGACCTCGACGCCGCTTGCTGGCGCCGAGAACCACACCACGGCCGGCTGCTTTACCCACATCGAGACCCTTCAGTCGCCCGAGGTCGCCAAGGGCGTCGCCGAGTTCTTCGGCGGCGCCGGCACAACGCCGCCCCCGACCAGCAGCAACCTCGCCCTCAACAAGGCGGCCACCGGCTCCACCGCGTGCGCATCGAGCGAGCGCCCGGCCAAGGCGGTCAACGGCAGCGTGTCCGGTGGCAACAGCGACAAGTTCTGCTCGTCGGGCAACGCCGGCTGGCTGCAGGTCGACCTCGGCGCGACCAAGGAGATCGAGAAGCTCGTCGTGAAGCACGCCCAGTCCGGCGGCGAGCCGGCCCACTACAACACCCGTGCCTTCACGATCGCCGTCTCCGATGACGGCCGCGCCTGGCGCACCGTCACCACGGTCACCGCCAACGCCGAGGGCACCAGCAGCCACCCGGTGACCGTGAGCGGACGCTACGTCCGGCTGAACGTCACCGCCTCGGTCCAGTCCGGCGCTCCATGGCCCGCTACACGGATCTACGAGCTCGAGGTCATCGGCCGCTGAGCAGTCAGCAGTGGTCCGGGCCGGACGGGGGTCGGCGCGGACCACTGCGGCGACGGCGCGGGTAATCGCCCAGTAACTCCCCGTGCGTAGCTTCGGCGCGGCCGGTCCCGATCGATGCTCCCCCCGACGTCGACCCCCGTCGGGACCGGTCACTGACCGAAGGAGAGCACCCCGATGAACCCCCGTAGCCCGCGTAGGGACCGCCGGCGCGCCATCCCGGCCCTGGTGCTGGCGATCCTGGCGCTCGTCGGCGGCGCTGGCGGCATCGCTTCCGGCGCTGTGGCACAGCCGACCGTGGCGACCGAAGCGCCGCGCCGGGCGGCCGTCGACCCGGCGATCCTCGAGGCCGTCGACGCTGCCAAGCCGGCGACCTTCTACGTCGTGCTCCGGGACAAGGCGGACCTCTCCACGACGCGCCGGGGGCACGGCCACGCGGCCCGGGCCCGAGCGACGTACGACGCGCTCCGCGGCCACGCCACCCGCTCGCAGCGTCCGGTCACGGCACTGCTGGACCGCGAGCGGGTCGGCTACCGGTCCTTCTGGCTCACCAACGCTGTCCGGGTGACCACCGCCGACCGGCACCTGGTCGAGACGCTGGCTGCCCGACCCGACGTCGCGGAGCTGGTCCGGGAACGGCGCTACCCGCTCGACCGCGTCGTCGCCGCGTCCGGTTCCGCCCCGAACGCCGGGGCTGGGCCGGTCTCCGGCCTCACCGCGAGCCCGGCCGCAGTCGTCCCCGAGTGGGGGATCACAGACGTCAGGGCCGACGAGGTGTGGGCCCAGTACGGCGATACCGGCGAGGGGATCGTGATCGCCAACATCGACTCCGGTGTGGACTACGACCACCCGTCGCTGGTGGAGAGCTACCGCGGCAACCTCGGCGACGGCGCCTTCGCGCACGACTACAACTTCTTCGACCCGATCGGTCAATGCACCAACGGAGTCCCCTGCGACAACAACGGCCACGGCACCCACACCATGGGCACGATGGCCGGTGCCGACGGCGTCGGCGTCGCGCCGGGCGCCACCTGGATCGCGGCCAAGGGCTGCGAGGCCAGGTCATGTTCCGACGCCTCGCTCCTGGCGGCCGGACAGTGGACCCTGGCGCCGACAGACCGGAACGGACAGAATCCGCGACCCGACCTCGCACCACACATCGTCAACAACTCGTGGGGCGGTGGCGACACCACGTTCTATCAGGACATCGTCGAGGCATGCAACGCCGCCGGGATCTTCGAGGCGTTCGCCGCCGGCAACGACGGCGATGGCGTCACCTGCTCGACGGCGCACGCACCCGGGAGCCAGGCGCCGGCGTACGGCGTGGGTGCGTACGGCGCCGACGGCAAGATCGCCGGTTTCTCCGGGTTCGGGCCGTCGCTCGTCGACGGCTCGATGAAGCCGAACATCGCCGCGCCGGGCGTTGCCGTCCGCTCGGCCTGGCCCGGCACCGGCTACCGGTCCCTCAACGGCACCTCGATGGCGACTCCCCACGTCGCCGGCGCCGTCGCCCTGCTCTGGGCCGAGGCTCCGTCGCTGATCGGTGACATCGCTGGCACGCGGGCCCTGCTCGACCGGACCGCACGCAACGTCGCCGATACTCACTGCGGAGGAACCGCGGACCGCAACAACGTCTGGGGTGAGGGCAAGCTGGACGCCCTCGCGGCCGTCGACGCGGCGCCGCACACAGCCGCCGTGATCTCCGGAACCGTCACGGACCGGGCCACTGGCGCGCCGATTCCCAACGCCTCGGTGACCGCGAGCAGCGCAACCATGCTGCGCTCGGTGAGGACCGGCGCCGAGGGTGCCTATCGACTGACTCTTCCCGCGGGGACCTACACCCTCGACCTCAGCGCGTACGGCTTCGCGGACCTCGCCATGCCGGACTACGAGGTCACCTCGGGCGGCGACGCCGTCAGAGACTTTGGGCTCGACGCCGTGTCCCGCCATGTCGTGACCGGCACCGTCCTCGACGTGAGCGGTGCGCCCCTGGCCGGCGTGGCCGTGCGGATCGCCGACACACCGGTGCCGGCCGTCGCCACCGATGCCACAGGCAGGTTCCGGTTCCCGGCCGTAGCCGAGGGCGACTTCACGCTCGGCGCCGAGCCGGCCGCCCCGGCGCTGTGCAACGGCGACCATTCGG
Source organism: Nocardioides speluncae (assembly GCF_003121585.1). Taxonomy (GTDB): domain Bacteria; phylum Actinomycetota; class Actinomycetes; order Propionibacteriales; family Nocardioidaceae; genus Nocardioides; species Nocardioides speluncae. The sequence continues at coordinate 173,063 of NZ_QEOO01000037.1, read as the reverse complement.
GCCCGCTCGCGGTCGACGGCGACGAGGACCTGACCGTGGCCCTGCCGAACCGGACGGACGTCTGGGGCAACAGCTGTGCGCCCGTCGGCTTCCGGTGGGTCAAGGGCGACACCAGGCTGCCGCTGACCGGCGACGAGGACGCCCACACCCTGGCGCTGCCGTTCCCGGTCGAACTCTACGGCGTCGGGTACACCACCGCGAGCGTCACCACGAACGGTCTGGTGAACTTCCTGCAGCCCCGGCTCGGCGACTACCACAACACGGCGTTGCCCGCACCGGGCCAGCCCAACGGCATCGTGGCCGCCTTCTGGGACGACCTGGTCCTCGACAAGCGCTCCAGCGTGCAGACCGCTCTGACCGGCACCCCAGGAGCGCGGCGGTTCACGATCGCGTGGAACAACGCGGCGCTGGCCGACGCCCCCGCGAGCCGGGTCTCCTTCCAGGTCCTCCTCGACGAGGCCAGCGGCGCGATCACGCTCCAGTTCAAGGACATCGACGACAACCCCCTCGAACGGGGTAGCTCCGCGACCGTCGGACTCGAGGACCAGGGCGGCACCGACGCACTCGAGTACTCCTTCGGCCACCCGGTCCTGGCCGACGGCTCCGCGATCCGATTCGCTCGAAAGGCAGCATGATGAGCACCCACCCCCGAAAGGCCCGCCACCTGCTGGCGATCTCAATCTCCGTGGCCGCAACCGCGGCGCTGGCCGTGACGGTCACCCCTCCGGGCGCCGCGAACGAGGGCGGAGCGATTGTCCTCACCGACCAGCAGGCCGAGGACCTGGCCGAGCGGGTCCGGGTAGACCCCTACGGCGACTCCACCGCCGTGCCTCACAACCCGCAGCAGGCCCCAGACGCTGCAGGCTCGGGCGAGGAGCCCGACGCGGCCGACCCGACAAACCCAACGTCGGCGGAGACCGCGAGCGGATCATGGCGGATCACCCCCCGGTCCTCCCTCGAGGCGGTCCAGGGGATGGCGGCGACGGTTCCCATCGGCGGTGCAGGCGAGGACTACCTGATGGTGCATGCGCTGGGCAGCGTCCAGCGCCGTACCGCGGCGGGCGACACCGTCTGGCGACGCGACAACGAGTCCCTCTACGCGGACTGGCAGGTCACTCCCGTCCGGCCGTGGCAGGCCGAGCCCGCCCCGGCACGCATCCTGATGGGATTCAACGCGGTCAGCCCCTTCACCGCAGCCTCGGACGACGGCTTCACCACCGGCGACCTCACCGGCGACGGCGTCGACGACGTGGTCTTCACCGCCAGCGTCGGGGTACGCTCCTACCGGCCGTTCACGTCACCGGGCTCGAGCCTTCCCAACGGGACCTTCGTCACCGTGCTGGACGGCGCCAGCGGCGCCACCCTCTGGCACAAGCTGTACGCCGCGGCGTACAACGTCGAGCTCGTGGACGGCACCTTGGTGGTGGCCGACTCTCCCTACTACAACCTGAACGCGCCCAGCGGGGCCCGGGCCACACTCACGGGCCTACGGTTCGCCCAGACCGGCGGGAGGCTCACGTCCACGGAAGTCTGGTCCCACGACACCGGCGCCTTCGAAGGCGCGTCCTGGGCCTCGGTGACCCCCGTGGGCGACGGGCTGGTCGCGGCCTCGTGGAACCAGCGCAAGCTGAGCCCGAGCGCGGCGCCGAGTGGTCACACGTTGCTGCTCGACGCCTCCGACGGAACGGTCCGCTGGACCGGCACCGACCGGCTCTACTCTCGGCAGCTGCGCGTCGACGCCGAGCGGGACCGGCTGGTCGCCCTCGAGCAGTCCGACGTCCGCGAGGAGGTCCGCTACGAGATCGCCACGTACTCGCTCGCCGACGGAGAGAGACGGGTCCTCGACCGCCGGGTCAACGCGCTCCCGCTGGCGCTTGAGGTCGCCGACCTTCAGCACGGCAGCGCCCCCGAGTACGCGGTGTCCGAGTCGACCCTGGACGAGAACCTCTACATCAACGCCAACACCGTGCGAGCGCTCGACGGTTCCGATGGCACGTCGCTGTGGTCCCGGACCGTGAAGCGCGATCCCTCCCACAGCCGAGACGGCGGCGGCGCCTGGGGGCTGCAGGTGGTGGACGACAAGCTTGTCGCGTCCTATCTCGACGACCGGGGCACCGGCGCAGCGGGAAACCGGGGCGGTGACAAGTTCGCCAGGCTCGTCACCCTCTCCGGGAGCACCGGGGCGGTCCGCTGGGAGCAGCGCGGCGTCGTCGGCTCCCCCATGTTTGCTCAGCCGTTCCGTCGCCAGGACGGCTGGCGGCTGCGCACCGTCGACGCGAACCAGAACGTGCACACCTACAACCTCGGCAGCGGAAAGGCTCTGGACCTGCTCCCGCTGCAGGGCTCGCTCTCATCCGCGGTCGCGAGCGACGTCGACGGCGACGGCGCCGACGACCTCGTGGTCGCGGGAGAGTCCCGGGGCGTGTTCGCCTATGCCGGTCGCTCCCTGAAGTCAGGGTCTGCTCGGCGGCTGTGGACGTCGGTGGTGCCCGGCCCGGTGCACGCCATCGTCGAAGCGGACACCGACGGTGACGGCGCGGACGAGATCGTGGTGGCGGCCGACAGCGCAACGGTGGTCCTCGACCGGCGCACCGGCAAGGTGCTGACCACCATCGACGCGGCCGGCCGCTTCGCGCGGAGCGTGACCGCCGCAGACCTCGACGGCGACGGCGCGGCCGAGATCGTCGTACCCACCGACGCGGTGCGGGCCTACGACGGCCGCGGGACGCCGCTGTGGGAGTACGCCGCCCCGCCCGCGGCCGGCGACGTCGTCTTCTCCGACGTGTCGGTCAGCCACGGGCGCGTGCACGCGCAGTACACGTCCCGGGACGCGCTGTCGCGAGAGGAAGTCGCCGCGGGCGCGGTAGCCCTGAAGGGTGCCGACGGCAGCCCGCTGTGGTCCCACACCCCCGAGCCCGGCCCCGGCACCGACGGCGAGGTCCACGCGGCGCCGCTGCATGCCGGCACGTTCGCCGCGCCCGGCATCCCCTACGCCGACGGCCACGCAGTCGTCCACACGTGGTTCACCCGCGACGCCGAGCGCGGCCTGCTCGTGACCGTCGTACAGATCCGCGACGGCCGTACCGGCGAGCTACAGCACGAGGCGCTCGCCGGCGGCCCCTGGACGCTGGGCAACTGGTTCACCGGACCGGAGGGCCTGGTCATGGCGGGCACCGCGTCACTGCGCACGTTCGCCGCGAACGGTGTGGACCACCGCATGTTCACGCTGTCCCCGATCCAGACTGCGGCGTACGCGACCGGCCCGGACAGAAGTCGGATCCTGGTCGGCGGTGCGTCCGGTGCCGTCATCTCCTACTCGCCGGCCGTGCTGACCGCAGGCGTCAACTACCCGCCCTCGGTGGCCAGCCTTCCGGGCATGGCCGCTCGCGAGATCCTCGTTGCGGACTTCGACGCCGACGGGATCGACGAGGTCGTCTCGATGGACTTCGACGACGAAGGCGCCGACCGCACCGCAGCGCTCGTCGGCGGCGGCTACTGGAGCCCCGCGGACGGCATCCGGAGACTGGTGACCGCCACGCTGGACGCCGGCTGAGGAAGTGTCAGGCGTCGAGCTTCATCAGGCGGTTCAGCCGGCGCGCGCCGGGCTCACCTATCCAGCGCGGTTGTAGGTGCGGTCAGCGTCAAGGCGCTCCTGGAAGTGGGTCAGCATGTCTCGGGCCTGCTTGAACCGGGCGTCTTCGAAGCGTCGCCGGCCGCCGGGCAGTGAGTAGGCGACCGCGCGCTGGGTCGCGTTCCAGGCCGCGGAGCCAACCAAGGGGACTGCAGCGAGCCAGTTCCGGCGGTCGTAGGCGAGGGCATGAGCGCCGGCCCGGCCGATGCCGACATTCATGATGAGGCTCATCATGTCCATGTCGAGGCGCAGCCGGATCCGACCGACGACTGTGCGTACGTCGTATCCGCAGGTCTCGGCGTAGGCGTCCATGAGCGCCTTCGACAGCATCCGGCCGTCGTGGATTGTCTGGTCGTCGATCGTCACCTCCTGGGGGATGGCGATGGCGGTCAGGCGGAATGCGTCGTGCTCGTCGGTGATGGTCAGGTTCGCGTTGACGCCCACGAGGTAGGAGATGTAGCGCCAGAGGTGGAAGATCGCTTCGCGGTCCTTCCTTGTCATGAAGTGCCCCATGGCCGTGCCGAGCCACATGGCCGCGAAGCTGAAGAGGATGGGGGTGGCGATGTAGGTGGACTGGTTGATCGGCACTTGGGACTCGGGCCAGTCCTTGCGGTTCGCGATGCCAGACCGCATGAAGGCATGGGTCATGCGGACCCTAAGAGCGGCCTGGTATCCGCTGCGGCCCGGATACAGGCTGCCGGGCGCGGTCACGTCGTGGGTCCAGCCCAAGGTCTCGACCGAGCGCTTGGCCGCCTTTTCCACGAACTCGCCGGTGCGCAGGACCACGTCGTTGGCGTCCTGGGCCAGGTAGCTGCCGGACATGGCCATGACGAACATCCGCGCCGCATCGGGCCCCATGCTGAGGTAGGCCCGGCTGCCTCGCTCGAGCTTGGCGGGATCTACCCAGAACGGCACGGTTTCGGTCTCGCGGAACAGATCCACCAACTCCTGCGGGGCATCCGGCACGGCGTCGATGCCTTCGCGCAGCGCGAGATCGAACTTCTGCCGCAGGTCCGCGCCGCCACCGTTCTTGATCCGCGCGACGAGCGCATCGGCGAGCGGGTCACCGGCCTGCTTCCACTGCTTGAACGACTCACGCTGCGCATCGGTAGGACGAATGTCGCCCGAGCCGAGGAGCTTGCCGGCCAGCCTGATGACCCAGTGGTCGACCAGAGGGTGGTGTCCGGTTTGGTCGACCAGGTAGCTCTCAGCGGCACCGTCGACGACAGAGACAGGCGGGTGGTCAACGGCGGAACTGGGGGGGACGGACGACAGTGTCGCGTGAGCCATGGATTCGCTCCTCGTGAGTGGCACTTTCGCCGTTCATCCGAACGGCTAGCCTCTGCTAGGTTAGCCGTTCAAGCGAACGGCCAGCAAGGAGATGGGGAGCTCATGTGAGTGGGGTCACTCGAGATGCGCGGCGCCAGGCCACACGGCAGGCGATCGTCGCAGCGACGGCCGAATGCTTGGCGTCCGTCGGGTACTCCTCGGTCCGCACCCGGCAGATCGCCCAGGCTGCGGGCGTCGCCCAAGGCACGGTGACGCACCACTTCATGAGTCGCGACGAGCTGATGGCCGAGGCCGTGTCGTACCTCATCAAGCGCGAGGTCGCACGCATCAGGGCGGAGTTCGCCGGTCCCCGAACCGAGACGTTCACCATCGAGGACGCACTCGACGTCCTTTGGGCGGCCGCAACGTCACCCGACGGACTCGCGATCTCACACATCTGGCACGCCGCTTGGACCGACCCGAGGATCGCGCCAGTGGTCCGCAGCCTCGAGGACGAAGTCTTCTCGGCCGTCGTAGACACGCTCTCGGTTGCGCTCGGAAGCGATGGCTCGCTGTCTCGTGAGGACGAGATAGCGATCGATGTGGTCCTGTCGACCGTACGCGGCCTGGTCCAATCTATTCCGGCTCGTGGGCTAGCGTCCGTCAACGCCCGGTGGGCAGCGGCCAAGCCGAAGCTCCTGACGTTGGCGGCGGCGCCGCAGCCGAGGCGGAGTTGAGTCTTCGACGGCTCGCACACCGACCAGACTCCTCGCGGGTGTGCAAGTGACCGTTCGCGCCGCCTTGTGCGCAGCCATGCCGCGGTAACTGCCGGGTAACGGCGCCGACTTACGCTCACCGAAATGGCACCAGCAGGGAGCTGAGCAGCGCATGACTGAACACCTAAGGACGACTGCGGTCGTCATCGACGCGGGCGAGGAGCCGTGGTCTCGCGTCGAGCCACTACTCGCTCGCCGGGTCGCGGAAGTGAATGGTGACGGAGTCATCGAAGTGCTCACCGCTGACGAGGGCGTCCGGGCCGCGTTGCCCCGCTGGTGCGCGCGGCTCGGGATCTCTGTCGAACACTCCGGCGAGCCTGGCGGTGTCACCCGGTTCCGGCTGCTGACCGTCCCCACCCGTTCACTGGAGGAACTGTGAAGACCACCGCACGAGTGACCCTGGTCGCCGTGACCGCTGCTGCGCTCGCAACGAGCAGCCTGCGGGCAAGCGCGGAGCCGAACGCCCCCGCGTCCGCGCCACAGGGTGCAGGCGCCGCCGACAACGTCAGCACGGTGACCCTCCTGACTGGCGACCGAGTGACCGTGACCAAGCCTTTCCGGGGTGAGCCGACTTACGTCGTCGCACCCGCGCCCGGCGCGGACCGGGACGGCGTGACGTTCGAGGTCAGCAGCGTCGACGGGGCGACGTACATCATGCCCTCCGACGTGGCGGCCCTGACCGGGGCCGATGGCGTGCTTGATACGGAGCTGTTCAACGTCACCAGGCTGATCGCGGAGGGCTTCGACGACCGCCACGCCGACAGCCTTCCGCTCATCGTGCAGCGTGCCGATGGCAAGGAACCGACCGCAATCGACGGGCTGTCGTCCGAGGAGCCTGTCGATGTGCTCCGCGCGCACAGCGGCGAGCTCGACAAGGACGCCACGGCCGTCCTCGGCGAGGAGCTCGGCGACGCAGGGACGGTCCCGGTGACGCCACGGGACCGCGGCGAGGTGTCCGAGGGCACCGTCGTACCGGATACCCAGCTCGACTCCCGGGCCGGAGACCTGGCCGGTGTGAGCCGGATCTGGCTCAACGGCTCCACCAAGGCCGCCGCCTGGGACGCCAACCTCACCCAGGTCGGCGCGCCGACCGCATGGGACGGAGGCGTGACCGGGGTCGGCGTCAAGGTCGCCGTACTCGACACCGGCATCGACTCCGACCATCCCGACCTGGTCGGCCAGGTCGCGGCAACCGCCAACTTCAGCAGGTCGCCGTCCATGACCGATGTGAAGGGGCACGGCACCCACGTCGCGGGGACCATCGCAGGCACCGGAGCACTCGCGCCGGGTGTCCGCCGTGGCGTCGCGCCAGGCGCGACACTGCTTATCGGCAAGGTGCTCGGCGACGACGGCTTCGGCGATCTCGCGGCTTCGGTACGCGGCATGGAGTGGGCGGTCGAGAACGGCGCCCGCGTGGTCAACATGTCGCTCGGCTCGGCGCCGACCGACGGCACAGACCCGGTCAGCCTGGCTCTCAACGAGCTCAGTGCGTCGTCCGGCGCGCTGTTCGTGGTCGCGGCCGGCAACACCGGCCCGGGCGCCAACACGGTCTCTGCCCCGTCGACCGCGGACGCTGCGTTGTCGGTCGCGGCGGTCGATGCCACCGGGACGGTCGCGGGGTTCTCCAGCCGCGGCCCGCGGATCGGAGACGACGGTTTCAAGCCGGAGATCGCCGCGCCGGGCGTCTCGATCACCGCCCCGCGCTCGTCCGATATGCCCGGGGCGCCGGGCGACTACGCGACGTTCAGCGGCACCTCGATGGCGACGCCACATGTCGCCGGTGTCGCGGCGATGCTTGCCCAGGAGCACCCGAACTGGACCGGACAGCAGATCAAGTCGGCCCTGATGGCCACCGCCGCTCCCGCCGCGGGTGGCCCGGCGGCAGTCGGCGCGGGCCAGGTGTTCGCCCCCGACGCGCTGGCCACCGCCGTCGTACCCAGCACCGGGAACGTCCACGTCAACCTTGGTGACGACGACACGGCGGTGACGCGCGAGGTGGCCTACACCAACACCGGTACGGCGGACACGACCGTCCGGCTCGGCGTGTCCGGCAACCCGTCCACGACGCTGACCGTCACGCCCGTGGAACTGGCCCTGGCCCCGGGCGAGACCGGCACCGTGAGCGTGACCGTGGACGGCACCGCAGTCGACCCCGCCGCTCCCTTCTCCGGCGCCGTCATCGCCACGCCCGGCCAGGGTCCGGTGCTGCGCACGCCCGTGACGGCGACCCGTGCCCGCTGGGTGACGGCGACCGCGCTGACCACGACTGGGGCCCCTGCCCCGGGCACGTTCGTGACGGTGCTGAACCACGACGACGGCACGTTCGCGAGCGGGCGCACCGATGCACAGGGAAGGCTGCGGATCGCCGTCCACCCGGGTCGGCTGGCGGTCACCGGGACCATCCAGGAGCCTGCGGAGAACGGCTCCATCTCCAGCCTGGTCACGACCGACGTCCCCGCCGGCGAGACCGAGGCACGCCTCGACGCGGCGGCCACGGTGCCGGCCGGCGCCGAGGTGCCCTTGAACACGCGCGAGGAGATGGCGCTGATCCTGCTGATGCGGATCAACGACACCACCCGGACCGCGACGAGCAACGGCCTGATCGCTGGAGGCGCCTACGGGCAGATCCAGCCCGGCCGGCTCCGGATCAGCCCGACGCCGGACTCGCCGACCGGGTCCGTACGACTCGACGAGCACTGGATCCTCGCCAATGCCGACAGCGACAACCGAGTCGGTGACGCGACCACGCTCTACGACCTGGTGTTCGACCGGCGCACCGTCCCGGCCGACCCCGTCCACCGGCTCGACGCGGGAGACGTGAAGCGGTTGGCCCGCGTGGACGCAGACCTGCATGCCCCGGCCCAGGAGCATCGCGGCCAGTTCGCGACGACCGCGATCGGCGAGCAGATCATCGGCCTCAACGTCACCACGCCGTCATACGTCCAGCTGCCGCGCGCGCAAAAGCGGTTCGTCACCGCCGACGGTGTGCTGTGGACCCAGCTGGCGTTCGCCAACTTCACGGTGGCGCGCGGCTCGCTCTCGATGGATCTGCGGCCGATCCGCCGTGAGTATGCCGCCGGCGGCCGCTACACCGAGAGCTTCTGGGGCGGCCCACTCGGCGCCGCCGCGGCTGCGGGGATCACCAGGCGAGGCACGGCGACGACCTTGACCGCGGCGTTCGAGGACATGGTGGACTCTGCTGGCCAGATCGGCCGGTACGCCGAGTTCACCTTCCCGCAACGCGGCTCCAGCCGTACGACGATCTACCGCGACGGCGTCGCGCTCAGCGGTCGGACCAACGTGCTGGTCGATGGCGCACCCGCCCGCTACCGGCTGGAGCGGACGTATGACGGGCAGGACGTCTTCCCGCTCGGCGGCCAGGTGACGACGGCCTGGGGGACCGAGCCGGTCGGTGCCGCCGCCGGCGACGGCACGGTCGGGCTGCCGCTGGCCCAGTTGCTCTGGAACGGGATCGACCTGGACCTGGCTAACAGGGCTAGCGCCGGAGTCGAGACGGCGGTGGAGGTCAGGGCGACCAGCTCGGCGCTCAACCCGGCCGATCGCACCTTCGCGGCGGCCACGGCGTCCTGGACCACCGACGGCGGCGCCTCGTGGACGCCGGTCGGGGCGCACGCCAGGGGCGCCGGTGTGTTCCGGTTCAGCGTGCCGGGGGAAGCCCTCACCTCCGGAGCATGGGTCGGCCTACGGTTCGAGACCGCCGACGCGGCTGGCAACACCGTGCGTCAGACGCTGCTGCGAGCGATCCCAGTCGCCTAACGGCACGCTCTGGTCGCGGGCGCCAGACCTCGCCGTGCCGACGTGCAGGTGGGTGAGATCTACGGCGAGCCACTCATCTTCTAGGAGGAGGGATGGCACGCCGACGGGCGAGGCTATGTGGTGAATGGGGTGCTCAGGAGCGAGCGAGGCGAGAAGGTGCCGTCGGCAGGGCTCCCCGATGCCAAGTTGAACGACCTGGAAGCCGTCGCCGGTGCGGTCAAGGCAGCTGTCGAGAGAGGCCAGCCGTGAACTCAAGTCTTCGGCTGTGGAAGTCGCGCAGTGTTGACGATACTTCGTATTTCGTCAACATCATCCGCCTGTGACCCGACCGTCATTGACGCTTTTACGTAAAGCGTAAACACTGGATGCATGACCGCTACACCCCGGCTCTCCACCCTGCCCGATGCCACGGCTCAACCAGACGAGACGGCGGATGAACGTCGCCAGCGGCTGATCGGTCCAGGCAGCGCCTGGTACGACACGCTGGCACTGCCACCGTTGTACTTCGTCGGGTCGATCCCCTACCTGATCATGCCGACGCTGCACCCGAAGATCGCGCACGTGTTGAGCGAGCACGAGACGGCGTTCTCCGCCGATCCGATGACCGCAGAGATCGGGATCCGGCGGATGGTCTCCACATACGAGATGGTCGCCGGCATCGTCTACGCAGGACCGGAGAGCGAGGAAGTGGCTCACGGCCTGTACGAGTTGCATCGGCCCTTCTCCGGCGACTTCCCCGAGGACCTCGAGGGCGGCAAGCGCTACCACGCGTGGAACGCCGACATGTGGTCGTGGACCTGGGGTTCGATCGTGAAGGCCGGTTTCGATCTGTATCGCGAGCTGTATGGGAACCGGGTGCCGAAGGGCTGGACCATTGAGGCGTACCTGGAGGAGGCGTACCAGGGTGGAGTCGAGCTCGGGAAGACGTTCGGCGTGGCACCTGCCCCCGACGTACCCCGAGTTCGAGGCCTATTGGGACACCGTGGTCACCACGGTGCTCACCGACAACCCGCAGGCGCGGCAGATCGTGGAGATGGCCCTTCACCCGCCGAAGTTCGCCCGGCTGCAGTGGGTGCCCGACCCGATCTGGACCTTCCTCACGCTCCCGGTCACCCAGTTGATCCGGGCCGGGATCATGATGGGAGTGCCCGACTCCACCTACCCGCTCCTCGGGTTCGAACCGACCCGGCTGGACAAGGTCCAACTGGTGGCCCACAAGGCATTGTGGCGATCGATCCCCCGGCCGCTGGCCAAGCGGTTCGCGCCGACGTACTTCGCCCTGCGTCGCAAGTACGGCACCCCGCTGTGGCGCACCGAGTTCTCCAGGGACACCCTCGCCGCGAACCGCGCAACCTGCCCGCATGCTCCAGTCGCGTCCTAAGGGTGGGGCCTCTGGCATGCTCCCTCGCAGAGGAGGGAGCATGCCCACACCACAGGAGTACCGCGAGCTGATCCTGGACGCAGCCGTCGAATGCCTGACCGAACGCCCGGTCGGAGCGCGGTTCATCGTGCACATCGCGCAGAAGGCAGGCGTGTCCAAGCCGACGGTGTACAAGTACGGCGGCGACCAGCAGCAGATCCTCCACGCGGTGTTGGCGCGCGAGGTCGACCGCTACCTCCAGGCCCTGCGTCCGGAGTTCGCCCACCGGCTCCCCCTGGCCGAGCACTTCACCACCCTGGTCGTGTTCTCGGTCGGCTACCTACGTCACCACCGCCTCCTCCAGGCAATGCTGACCAACGACCCAGGCACGGTCACCAAAGCACTGACCATCGACCTGGAACCGCTCTTGAAGGCGGGACTGCCCGCCTCGGTCCCGCTGTTGCGCAAGGCGCTGGGCACCGACCCGAATCAGCGCATCCCGACCGAGACAGTGATGGAGTGGGGAATCCGACTCAGCCTGTCCATGGCCCTCACCGCAAGCCCGCTGGTCGACCTCGAAGACCCAGACGCCGTGCGCGCGCACGTTCATGGGCTCTTCACGATCGGCGCAACGTCCACCAGTTCGGCCCGGTGACGTTCGCCGCTGAGCCCCCGACGTCCGCCGGGTCCGTATGCACCGACGCCAGAATCCGCGACCATCCGGCGAGGGCTGCCGACGCTGGAACTTGCGACCGAACGACGACTTCGTTGGCGCCTCTGGGCAGTCAGGCTGTGAGGTGGCGCTCCGCAGCGTCCAGCCGCTGCTCGGCGAGCCGGTGTCCCATCCGTCGCGCAGCACTCCGGGCCGTGGCCAGCTGCTCCCTGGCCTCGGCGCCGTCGCCCGCGGCGGCCAGGGCCGCTGCGAGCACCCGGCGCGCCTCCAGCGTCGCCGGCTGGTCGCTGTGGGCCTGTGCGGTGGCAAGGGCCTCCTTGGCGGCGACGAGCGCGGCCTCGACGCGGCCGGAGGCGAGCAGCGCGCTGGAGCGGACGGTCGCGACTCCGGGGCCGCGCCCGGCGCCGCGCAGACGGGCCAGGGCAGCGTCGGTCCTCCCGCGCGCGAGGTCGGTCTCGGCAAGCAGCCCCGCGGCCATCTCCTCGACCTGGGCGTTGCCGAGCGTCCCGGCGGCTGCCATGGCCTGGTCGAGCCACCGTGACGCCTCGGCAGGATCCTCGCCGGGACGGGTTCGCAGCTCGACCTCGCCGAGGGAGAGCAGGACGTACGGCAGGCACCACGTCAGCCCGTACGGCCGGGCGGTGCTGAGTGCCGACCTGGCGGTCCGGCGGGCGAGGTCCTCGTCACCGAGCCGCAGCTGGATGATCGCGAGATCCGCCCGCTCGAAGGCCAGAACGGCGGGATCACCCGCCCGCTCGGCGAGAGCGTGCGTGCGCCGGGAGATCGCGAGTGCCTCAGGGAGGTGGCCGTGCATGCTCGCCAGCTCCCCTAATGTCGACAGTGCCTTGGCCTGCTGGCCGGGGTCGTCGAACTCCTCGGCTGCCGCGAGCGCTGTCTCGGCGGCCGCGCGCGCCTCCCGGTGCCGGCCGGTGAAGAGCAGGCAGGCCGCCCGGGTGTGTTCTGCGCGGCCGCGGGACCGGCGTTCTTGGTCACCTCCCACGGCAGCGGCCGCGGTCACGGCCGCGTCTGCGGCCGCCAGCGCCTCGTCGTACCTGCCGGCCACGAAGAGCAGGTTGGCCAGCGCGAGGTGCAGGTCGAAGGCAACCCGGGGCGGGACCCGTTCCGGCGTGGTGGGGTCCTCGGTGAGGAGCTCGATCCCCTCCTCGCCACGCCCGGATCGACCCAGCACCTCCCCCAGCATGGCCAGCGCGCCGGCGTGGTGGTCCCCCGTCAGCGACGGTGTCGCCAGCACCGCGCGCAGGAGCGCATCGGCCTCCGGGTAGTGGGCGCGACGGGTCAGTACGGCCGCCCATCCCAAACGTGCTTCTGTCGTTTCCTCCACAGGGGCGTCGCCCGCGATGAGTCGCGCCACGAGCGCGCTGTAGTGGCGGTCGGCGCTGTCGTCGGCATAGAGGGCGACCGCACGCTCGGCAGCGCGCCGCAGCCAACCGACGGCCTCCGGGTCTCCGGCACGGTCCAGATGATGCGCGAGCGCGTCGACGGCGTCCGGACGGTGCCGGCGGGCGGCTGCGGCAAGCAACCCATGCAGGTGGCGGCGTCGGGTAAGGCTGAGCTGGTCATAGACGGCGGTGCCGATGACCGGGTGCCTGACTCGGTAACCGGGCACCTGGCGGCCGGACAGGACCACCTCGCTCTCGTCGATGAGACGGTCGGCGAGCAGGCGGTCGACCTGTTCGGTGATCACGCGTGGATCCGTAGCCGTCACGTCCTCGACCTCGGTCAGCGCCACGGCGCCGCCGGCCACGGCGAGCACCGCCAGCAACGAGCGGGTGCCCTCGTCCATCCGCGCCAGGCGGGCACCGACCAGCTCTCGCACCATGTCGGGCAGTGGGCCCTCCTCCCCTGTGCGCCCGTCAGCAACCACTCTCGCGATCTCGGTGGCGAGGAGTGGGTTCCCCCGGGACTGCCGATGGACCGTCTCGAGCATCGAGGCGGTGACGATCGTGCTCTGGCCGCTGGCGTGGACCACGTCGCGCACCAGCCGGTCGGTGTCGGCCCGCGAGAGCCGCATCAGCTCGATGCGACGCGAGAGGCCCTGGCGCGTGAGGGCCGTCAGGGTGCCGACCCGCTCCCCGTTGTCGTCGGTCGAGGCATCCTCTCGGATCGTCGTCAAGTACCGGACCGGCCCGTCAGGCCGGGTACGCAGCAGGTAGTGCAGGAGGCGGAGTGAGCCGAGGTCGGCGAACTGGAAGTCGTCGAGCACCACGACCAGAGGTCTGCCTCCAGAGATCTCGTCCAGCAGTGAGCCGATCGCCTGGAACAGCCGGGCGGGGTCTTCTTTGCCAACAGCCGAGCCGACCCGCGGTCCGCCGAACCCCGGCACTAGTCCGGTCAGGTCCGGATGCTCGAGCCCGGCCGCCTCGCGTTCAGCGGGCTCGCGGTCGGCGAACCAGCCGTCGATGGCGTCGACGAACGGGCCGTAGGGCAACGGTCCTTCGGCTTCGTACGCCGCACCCCACAAGACCTGGACACCCCGCCCGGTCAGCTGGCGGACCGCTTCCGCCGCGAGCCGGGTCTTGCCGACCCCGCTCTCGCCGCTCAGGATGGTCAGCGGCTCCGCGTCCATCCCGTCGAGCAGGTCCGCCAGCGCCCTCCTCCGGCCTCGCAACGAAGGCGTCACCGCCCGGCGGATCGCGGCGGGCACGGCCACTGGCGCCGCCTCGGGCTCCCGCCCCGGCACCGGGACGGCGCCACCAAGAGACTGTGCCAACGACTCCGTCGCGGCGGTCGGGGCGACGCCCAGCTCCTGCTGCAACACGGTCCTGAGCCGCTGGTACCGCGCCGCGGCCGAGGCGCGCTGGCCGGCCGCCACGAAAAGCCGCATCAGGGCACGAGTCAGCTCCTCGTCACTCTCGTCATCTGACACCAGCCGTTCCAGGCGGGCAATGAGCTGTGACACCTGCTGTCCGGGTTCGACGCTCTCGGCGAGGGCCAGCGCAACCGACCGCCGCAGCCGGGCCAGCTCGTGTCGCGGATGCATGGCCCAGTCGGCGTACCTGTCCTCCGGCAGCAGCTCGGGTGCGAGCGCCTCGGCTGCAGCCGCGAGCGCGCCCGCATCGGCCGACTCGAGGGCATGCTCGGCTTGTTCGCGGGCCTGGTCCAGGTCGACGTCGACCCCGGGGTCGAGCAGGATCAGATCGCGGTCGGTGTGGAGGTACGACGAGGGAGCACGCGGTGCGAGTTCCGGCTCGAGCGCGCGGCGTGCCGCATGCACCGCGACCCGGAGGCTGCCGACTGCGGAAGCGGCCGCAGCCTCGGGCCAGCAGGTCGCCATCAGCTCTTCGCGGTGAAGGCTGTGTCGGGGGGCGAGGGCGAGCAGCTTGATGATCGTGCGCGCGCTCTCCCGGCGCCAATGCTTGGTCATCTCGCCCCGGTCCGCCCGTGCGACGCCGAAGCCGCCGAGCAGACTGACCGTCAGCCTGGGCACGGCGCCGTCGGGGGGCGTCTCGGGCTTCATGGTTCGCCGCACTCTAGTACCGAAGTGGGAGACGGCGCGTCCCGGGCCGTGCGGATCAGCACGGCCCGGGACGGGCGAAGCATCAGGTCACTTCAGGCCGTAAGCCCTGGTGATCGTCTGCTCCGTGCGGTTGCCGTCGGCGTCCCACGCCTTGACTCGAAGTGACACGAACCCGTTGGTGTCCTCCAGGTCGGGGTGCTCGACCTCCACACGCATGTTGCCGTGGCGGTCGAGGTCGGGGTCCGCGGCCGCATCCCACGTGACGCCGTCGTCGTAGGAGACCTCGACTGTGGCGCCGGCCACCCGGGCTGCGTCAGCCAGGCCCGGCTGCCTGCCTACCCTGACGACGAACTCGAAGTCGTCGTCGGCCTTGGCCCGGTTGCGCAGGTCCAGCGGCAGGTCATAGCCCACCAGCAGCACCGGCAGTGCCCCGCAGACCTCGGCGTCCGGGAACGGGATCTCGCAGGTTTCCAGCGGGTCACCCGTGGGCGCACTCGACTTGAAGGTCCATGCGGTGGTGACCATCGGGGCGAGCACCGAGCCAGAGTCGCTGGCCCGAGGCTCGTCGTACTCCACCCGGTACGTCGCCGGCCCCGGGACCGGCATCGCGGCCAGGTTCGGCACCTGCTGCCCATCTCGGAAGTAGCGCGCCCGCGCGCCCGCCGTGCCGCCGACACCCCAGTGAGCGGGATCGGAGTCGCCGTAGGCCGCGACACCGAACGAGATCGCCGTGTCGGTGCGGCAGAACGCGCAGGGGTTGCTCCCGTTAGCCGTGGGATGCAGGGGCGCCCGGAACCACTCGCCCCTGCGGGTCTCGCCCGCCTCGAAGCTGGTGACCGGCTGCACCATCCGGGTGCCGGGCAACCCGGAGTAGACCTGCTGCTGGTACCGCATGCCGTCGGCCAGCATGTAGTCAGTTCGCCGCGACGGGCTGTTCAGGTACGCCGCGGTCCGGAAGGAGGTCGGCTGCCAGTCGTGCCACGAATGAGTGTTCTCATAGCTGACCCGGTCGCCACCCTCGCTGTAGTAGACGTTAGAGGCGGCGCCGTACTCCGACTTCTCGGTCGCGTACGTCGGGTCCTGAGGCAGCGCGCCCTCGAACTCGGCGGGGACCAGGTAGGTGAAACGGCTCTCCTTGCGCAACTTGAGGTCGACGGTCACCCGGCCGCTGGACATCCGGTCGAGCAGTTGCCGGCTCGACTCATGTGACGCCGCCGCCACCGGAATGGTCCGACCCTGGTGGTGGAACACGTACACCGGTCCCGCGTCGGGGCGGACGAACATCACTGCGGCCGCGCCGGCCTCGGTCGCCCGGAGCACCTCGGCGTCCTGGTTGGAGTCGCCGATCCGGATCACCGCGAGCTTTCCGGTGACGTCGACCTTGGCAAAGTCCTCCGCCAGTCCGGCGCCGGCGTCCACGGCAGACAACGAGAGGTCGGCGTTGCGTCGTACGCCGTAGGACGGAAGGCTGATGTCGAGCGGCGAGCCATCTTGTCCGGCGATGGCGGCCGTCATCAGGGGGTCACGGAAGCCGACGTCGTGCCACATCCGAAGCTCACCGTTCTCGGTGACCTTGTCGGAGGGGATGACCCCGGTGACAGAGTCGTCGTGCCCGATGAGCCCGAACACGCCCATGCCCGCCTGCTTGCCGTCGTCGCGGATCCGGGTCATGCCCGAGGAGAACCACGAGTTCTCAAAGCTCCGCCGCTCACCTCGGACGGGCGTCTTCACGTCGACTGCGTTGCGGGCGTCGACCGTGACGGTGCTGGCGCCGGTGATGTCCACCTCGGGCATCGCGAAGTAGTCCGAGGCCAAGGCCGTGTGGGTCCTGGGGTCGTCCGAGCGCACCCGAGCCTGGATCGAGTAGCGACCCTTGGGCACGCTGGTCTTGAGCACACCTGCCCCGACCTGCGTCTGCGACCGCCACACGACCGCGTCGGTCACCACGTCCATCACCTGGACCGAGCTCAGGGCGGGGTTCTTGCCGTACCTGTCGACGAGATTTATCGTCAGGTCGACCTCGGGGGCCTTGCGCACGTAGGACACGGCTGTCGTGAGGTGCACGCCCTCGGCGGTAGCTGTCAGCTGGCCGTTGAACCGACCGAACTCGCCCGTCGGCGCCACGTCAATGGTCACGTCGGCGGTGCCGCCGGCCGGAACGGTGACGGTGTCGGACGAGAGGGTCACCTCGCCCTCGGCTGGCGTCTGGTCGCGGTCCAGGTTCAGGTCGAGCGCGAGGGCCACGGGCTGGGTGCCCAGGTTGCGGTAGGTGACCGTCCGTTGCTCGACGGAGGTGCCGTCCTCGCCGCCGGCGCGTCCGAAGTCGGCGACGCCGGTCGCGAAGACCTGGCTGGCCGTGGCGTTGGTCAGGTCCACCCGGCCCGCACCCTGCTGGAACACACTGAGTTCTGGCGCCGTCCTGGCAGTGCTCACCAGCGCGTCCTTGAGCTGTGCAGGCGTCATCTCCGGGTGCTGCTGAGCCAAGACCGCCGCGGCGCCCGCGACGTGCGGGGTGGCCATCGAGGTCCCGTTCAACGAGGTGTACAGGTCGTCAACCGGCGTGCCAAGGGAGGTGCCGGCGGCGCGGGCAGCAACGATGGCGGCGCCTGGCGCGGTGATCTCCGGCTTCACGCCTTCCTCACGAATGCTGGGTCCCCGGCTCGAGAAGCCGGCCAGGCGCTCGCTCTTGTCGACGGCGCCGACGGTCAGCGCACTGGCCGCAATCCCGGGGCTGCCGATCGTCCGCTCTGTAGGTCCGCCATTGCCGGCCGCGATGACGAACAGCGAGCCGTGCTCTGCAGTGAGCGAGTCGACCGCCTGGGTGAAGACGTCCTCCGCGGCGGTGGCCCGGCCGCCGAGGCTCATGCTGATCACGTCGGCCTTCTGAGCGGCCGCCCACTCCATGCCGGAGATGACCCACGAGGCCTGGCCAGACCCGGCATTGTCGAGAACCTTGCCCACGATCAGGTCGGCGCCGGGGGCGACTCCCTTGCGGGCGCCAGCCGAGCCGGCTCCGGTTCCGCCGACGGTCGCCGCCACATGGGTGCCGTGGCCGTTGCCGTCCGCGACCCCCTGGTCCGGCACGAAGCTGCTGGTCGCGCTGATCCGGCCGGCCAGGTCCGGGTGGTTGCTGTCGACGCCGGTGTCGAGCACGGCCACCTTCACGCCGCTGCCGTCGTACCCCGCGGCCCAGGCGTCGGGCGCGCCGATCTGCGGAACACTCTGCTCCAGCGCGAACTCGACCTTGGTGTCCAGCCAGACCTTGTCCACACCACGCGCCGACGGGGCTGCCGCTCCGTCCGCGGGCAGCGCGTCGAAGAACGCCTCGGCGCCGGACTTGGTCACCTCGACGCCGGCGCCGTCGACTGCAGGAAGCGGGAGCGCCTCGGCCGGGGTTGCCGGCAGGCCCTCCGCGCGGGGAGCCAGGGTGCTCGCACGCGGCTGCCCCGAGAACTCCACGATCACCGGCAGGGCGGTGCGCGACGCGTCGTCGTACCCGCTCTCGGTCAGTGCCGTGATGTTGAACAGCTCGGCGTCGAGGAGTCCCGAGGCCACTCCCTCGAGGGCGCTGTCAGGGTAGACGTAGACATGACCGGCCGGGGTGGTCTCGGTGTGGAACGTGGCGGTTCCGGCCGTCGGGTCGGAAGTGATCGAAACCTGGTCGCCGTGGCGGGCCACGGTGACGGTGTCACCTGTGATGAGGGTGACGGTCGTGGCCTTGACGCTGGCGGGGTTTCCGAACGCGTCCGCCTGGGACGATCGTTGCTGTACGCCGTCCTGTTCGCCGGCCTGTGCGCCAACTGGTGTGGTGAGCGCGACGGTGGTCGCGGCGGTGGCGAGAACAAGGGCGGCGACGGCGATCTGTGCCGGCCGACCTCGGGTGGGGGGTGTCATCGTTCCTCCTGGGAGCGGTTGATGTCTCGGTGATGGTTGCCCGGCGGTCGGCTCGTGCTCAATGGGTTGGCCTGACCGGCCCGCGCCATTGGCGCAGGTGCGTCACCAGTTCCCGTGGCTGCTGTCGGAATGTCCTTTCGGAGCAGCCCGCCGGTCAGCCAGGGCGCCGTCACCCAGCCGAGCTGCGCGGCCTGCCAGCCCAGCTGCATTCGGGTGGCGGCTCCGGCGCGGTCCATCAGCGCCCGCACCCGCCGTACGACGGTGCGCCTGGCCACGCCGAGCTGACGGCAGATCGCGTCGTCGGTGAAGCCGGCCAGAAGCAGGGTGAGCAACTGGTTCTCCTCAGCCGACAGGTCGGCGGGGCTAGCCCCACGGCCATCGAGATCCAGCGGCAGGCCGCACATCCACAACATCTCGAAGTACGACACGAGCGTGTCCAGCAGCGGCGATCGGTAGATCAGGAACGAGCCACCCTCCGTGGCGGGGAGGTCCCGCTGCTGCGGGATCAGGGCGTACTCCCGATCCACGATCACCATCTTCACCGGAGCCCGGTCGAGCACCCGGGCCTGTTCGCCCGCAGCCACGTAGTGGCGGGCTCGCTCGAAGCCACCGGCCATCTCGAGACCTCGCCGGTCGTACACCGTGCGGTACGTGATGTGCGTGGCGAGCTGTTCGAGCTGCATGTAGTTGGTCGGCAGGGCTCCGATGTACGGCGGCGCGTCGACCATCATCACCTCGGTCCGGGCCCGGCTCTGGATCTGTGCCAGGCGCTGCGCGACGACGTGGCCCGGCAACAGCTCGACCAACTCGTCCGAGGTGTGCTCCCCGGAGGCCGTGCGGTAGAGATCGGTGAGCTCCTCCAGGAGCACCCGCGCCTCGTGCAGCTCGTCCATCCGGCGCATCAAAAGCCCCTCGCCGGCGAGGTACGGCGGCGCCGCGACCAGGCTGTCGTTCTCGATCGAGAGCAACCCGCGCTGGACCAGTCCGCGCACCGCCGCGTCGATCCGTGGCCCGCTGAGGCCGACCAGCTCCGTCAGCGGGAGGCGGCGCAGCCGCCGGTGCGCCGCGATCGCGACGTACACCTGACTTTCCTCGGCGCTCAGGCCGAGAGCCTGGAGTGACCCGACCCCGTGTGCGGGGCCAGCTTCGCGCTGGCCGGCACGCCCGGTCACGGGCGCGCCAGTCCGTCGGGCCGACTCGGGGCCCGCGGGCGAGGTCTGGCCAGCGTGACCGGGGGGCGGGCGACGGCACGCCTGTGCTGGCTCACTTGCACCGGCGCCCGGACATCCGGGGCCGCACGCAGGCCATCTAACCGGCCAGGCTCGTCAACCCGTGACACGCTGGCGACCCTAGGAGCGCGCCGTTACCGGGCCATTACCGACCGTACCTACGCGGTGATCACTCACCCGGCCACCGCATCTGGTGCATGTTTGACCCCGACATCGTCGTCGAGGATGCCGCTTACGTCGCGACGGTCCTCACCGCTCCGACTCAGCGAGCGGGCTTGCGGTCTTGGACGAAGCGGTCGTAGTCCGCGAGCTCTAGCCGGGCGGCTGCGGTGCCAGACCTTTGGTGCCACAACCCTCCGGAAGGTTTGTGGTCGGCTTGCACGAGGCGGTGGACGATTCAACGATAGTTGCCGTTACCAAGAGACGGTGCTAGACCAGGATCTATCGGAGCGCGCGGCTTGGGCCGGCCCTTACGCAGTTGCCGCGAGAAGGCGCGCTTCTCCCATCGGCGCGGCCCAAGTGCCAGCTGCAGTTCCTACGCCGCGACCGTCTCAACTGGGGTTCGTCGATTGCGTCGTGGCTTTTCAACCCCCACGCAGAGCCGGGCCTACGACGAAGGGCACCCTTCCCTCAACTCCGCGGTCACGCCTAGCATGCAGTTAGGAGGAGTCCTAACTACAAGGCGTGGAGGCAACCATGACCGGCTCAGTCCCTCGTAGGTCGCCGCCTTTTTGACGCGGTTGCGCAGGGTAAGGGACCTCGCGGGGGCCAGCACGTCACGAGATGTCATCCTGCACGCTAGAAGACCCAGGCCCTCCCTGGCGTCTCTGCACATGGAAGTGTTCCGACCACCCAATCGATGAGCCGCCCGGCGGCGCAGCGGCGGACCAGTTCCTCGTACCCTCGACCGCGGCGCGCGCCGTACGCGCGGTCACGTCGGGGCCCAGCACGTTGACGAGTCCGTCCGCCCACGACAGCGCCCACGGCACGGTCACCCAGCTCGAGAGCAGCGGCGACGTCCGTCTCAGGAGGGGTTCTCATGTGCCCGGTCGGGGTCGTACAGCCCGCTCAGGCGCCCGTCCGGGTCGAGGCGTGTCAGCAGGGCATCACCGATGCCGCGCAGTTGCTTGACCTGTGCGGGCGTGAGCGGCTCGAGGACGTGGCTGCGCACGGCATCGACGTGCCCGGGAGCGGCCGCGACGACGGCATCCCAACCGGCAGCGGCGAGCCGGGCATTCGTGGCTCGACCGTCCTCGGGGCAGGGAAAGCGCTCCACCAGGCCACGGCCCTCAAGCCGGCGTACCACGTGGGAGAGCCGCGGCAGCGTGGCGTTCGTGCGCTGCGCCAGCACGGCCATCCGGAGGGTCCGCTCCGGCGCCTCCGAGAGCATCGCGAGAACGAAGTACTCGAAGTGCGTCAGTCTCGCGTCGGCCCGCAGTTGGGAGTCCAGCACCCCCGGGAGGAGCTCGACGACCGCTACCAGCCGGAGCCACGCCGCCCTCTCGTCCTCGGTCAACCATTGGGTCTCCATACCCACAGCCTACTCGCTTAGTTGACGGAACAACTAAATCGTGTAGAGTGTTAGTTGAAGCAACAACTAATTCAGCTTTACTCGCCTACACCTCAGGAGCACCTCATGGCACACCTCTCCATCCTCGGCACCGGCAACATGGGCCAGGCCATCGCCGCGGTCGCCGGCAAGGGCGGCCACACCGTTCAGCTGCTCGGCGAGGACGACGCCGACACCCCGGTCAGCGGCGACATCGTCGTCCTCGCGGTTCCCTACCCCGCGGTCAGCGACATCGTCGCCCAGCGCGGTGAGAGCCTCGCCGGCAAGATCGTCGTCGACATCACCAACCCGCTGAACTTCGAGACCTTCGACTCCCTGGTCGTTCCCGCCGACAGCTCCGCGGCGGCCGAGATCGCCACCGCCCTGCCGCAGTCGCGGGTGCTCAAGGCGTTCAACACCACCTTCGCCGCCACGCTGGCCTCCGGCACGGCCGGCCCGCTCACCACCACCGTGCTGATCGCCGGCGACGACGCCGACGCCAAGTCCATCCTGGCGGGCATCGTCACCTCCGGTGGCCTCAACGCGATCGACGCCGGGTCGCTGAAGCGGGCCCGCGAAGTAGAGGCTCTCGGATTCCTGCAGCTCACCCTCGCCGTCAACGAGAAGGTCTCGTGGACCGGCGGCTTCGGCGTCGCCGCCTGAGTCCACCCAGCCCGACCACCAGATCTGACCCCGAGAGAAGGAGCGCACCATGACCGTCAACGCCGTCCGCCTCAACCACGCCGTGCTGTTCGTGGCCGACCTGGAGCGCAGCATCGCGTTCTACCAGCAGGCCTTCGACATGTCGGTCATGGCGCGCGAGCCCCGCGCCAACGCGGCGTTCCTGCGCCTTCCCAGGTCCGGGAACCACCACGACCTCGGGCTGTTCGGGGTCGGCGCACAGACGCCACGCCCCCGCGGCTCCCTCGGGCTCTACCACCTCGCGTGGCAGGTCGACACCATCGAGGAACTCGAACAGGCCCAGCTCACCCTGGCAAACCTCGACGCCTACACCGGCAAGTCCAGCCACGGCGCCACCAAGAGCATCTACGGACGCGACCCCGACGGCAACGAGTTCGAGGTGATGTGGATGCTGCCCCAGGCCAACTGGGGCGACTTCGCGAACGCCGCACCAATCGAGCATCTGGACCTGCCCGACGAGGTACGCCGATGGGCCGGCGTCCGCACGGCTGCAGAGCTTGTCCCGGTCGAGGCGTGACGACCCGAGATCTTTGCGGCACCTATCGTCCGGAGCGACGTCGTCGCGCGAGCAGGACGTGAATGCTCGGGATCGGGCCACGTACCGGGGCGAGACGGCGCTCGACGACATCCATGCCCCAGTTGTCCAGCAGCAGCCCCAATTGGCGACCTCGAGCCCGTCCGCCCAGCCACCGGCGAGCTCGCAATGCCTGCTCCCCGATATCGGCGTCGGCAATCACCACCACACCGTCCGGAGACAGCACGCGGACGAGCTCCTTGATCCCGCGATCTGGGTCCTGCCAGTGGCGCAGCGACAATGTCGTAGTCACCACATCGAACGAGCCGGATCCGAACGGCAGTTGTTCGGCCGCCGCACACACATAGGCGGCCGCTGCACACAGACAGGACGGATCATTCCTCACGTATGTGGCGGCCTCCGCCAGCATCCGCTCTGAAACATCTACCCCGACGACAACCGGAACGAGCTGCTGCAGTGCACAAACCAACCGGCCCGTTCCGCAGCCGATGTCCAACGCTCGCGAACACTGGGGTGGTGGGTGCTGATGCAGCAGGGTGAGCACCGTTTCGTGCACGGGCTGGTACAACAGCGACTGAAGCACGCTGGACTCGTACGTCCGAGCCCACGACTCGAACCTTGAACGTGTCGTCTGCATCTCAGACTCCCCAGTCGTCCTGACCATGGTAGATGCTGAGAAGAGGCGCTGGGGTCTCATGTCGAGTTGCATGCAGCCATCCGGCGTGACGGGGGTTCGGGGCTGCTACCCACCGATCAGGAGCCACCGCGCTGGATCTGCATCACGATGGCCTTGGGTTCGGTGAAGAACTCGCGGCTGAAGTCGCCGCCCTCCCGTCCAACGCCGGAGTCGCCGACCCCGCCGAACGGTGTGCGGAGGTCACGGATGAAGAAGCAGTTCACCCACACCGTCCCGGCGCGGAGCTGGGACGCCACCCGGTGTGCCCGGGAGAGGTTCTCGGTGAACAGCATCGCGTTGAGCCCGTAGCGGGTGTCGTTGGCGAGGCCGACGACCTCCTCCTCGGACTCGAAGCGGTTCACCACGCATACCGGACCGAAGATCTCCTCGCAGTACGCCGGCGCAGTGAGTGGCAGGTCGGTGATGATCGTGGGCCGGACCAGCCACCGGCCGTCGTGATCGACGCCGCCGGTGAGGATCTTCCCGCCGTCGAGGCCGACCCCCTCGACGTACGACGAGACCTTCTCGAAGTGCTTCCTGCTGGCGAGGCTGGAGAACCGGGTCTCCGGGTCGAACGGGTCACCGATGGTCAGCGCCTCCGCCGCCGCGACGAAGCGCTCCATGAACTCGTCGTAGATGGCGGCGGCGACGAAGAGCCGGGAGCCTGCGAGGCAGATCTGACCGGAGTTGCGGAAGATCGCCTCTACCGCCCAGTGCACGGCGTTTTCGAGGTCCGCGTCGTCGAAGACGATGTTGGCGCCCTTGCCGCCGAGCTCGAGGGAGACCGGCGCTAGGTGGCCGGCGGCGGAGGCCATCACCATCTTGCCGGTCGTCGAGGACCCGGTGAAGGTCACGCGGTCCACGCGATCGTCGGCGACCAAGGACGAACCGGCCGGAGTGCCGTGCCCGTTGAGGACGTTGATCACTCCAGGCGGGAGGCCTGCCTCCGTCGCGAGCCGGCCCAGCAGGGTGACCGAGGCCGGGGTGTCCTCCGACGGCTTGATGATGCAGGTGTTGCCCCAGGCGATGGCGGGGGCGATCTTCCAGCTGGCCATCATCAGCGGGAAGTTCCAGGGACTGATGGCGGCGACCACACCGGCCGGCCCGTACTCGCTGTAGGAGTGGTGCCCGGAGTCCATGGGGTAGACCTCGCCGCAGTGGTCGCGCTGGTGGTCGGCGAAGAAGCGGAAGTTCCACACCGAGCGTGCGACGTCGTGCCGGGCCTGGGCGAGGGGCTTGGCCATGTTGGTGGTGTCGAGCGTCGCGAGCTGGTCTGCTCGCTCCTCCATGAGGTCGGCGAGCCGGTGGATCGCGGCGGCCCGCTCGGTGCGCCCCATCCGCGGCCAGGGCCCCTCGTCGAACGCACGTCGCGAGCTTGCCACGGCCCGGGCGGCGTCCTCGGGCCCGCCCTCGGCGGCGGTGGCCCACGCCTGCTGGGTCCAGGGGTTCCACACCTCGAACGTGCCGCCGTCGACCGACGGTACTTCCTCGCCGTCGATGACATGGCCGAAGAACTCCAGGTCGCTCATGGCGCGCCTCCTTCGTTCGTTCGTCTCTCGGCGATGGTCACGTCACCGGCGGCCCAGTGCGTGGCCGGAACTTCTCGTACGACGACCCGGACGTTCTCCACCGGCGCGCCGACCGCTTCGGAGGCCGCCCGGGTGAGGCCGCTGATCAGTGCCCGGAGCTGTTCCGGGGTGCGGCCCTCCGCCAAGGTCACTTCGATCAGGGGCATCGGCTCAGCCCTCCCCGCCGTTGAGGAACACCGAACCGAGATGGGTGAAGTGCATGGCGACGGAGGCGCCGGGTGGCGCGAACACGGCGTCGGTCATGCCACCGGTGAGGACGATCCAGCCGGGCTCGATCGCGTGTCCGCGGCGGGCGAGATCGTTCGCCGCCAGGGCGAGCGCCTCGCCGGGGTGGCCCTGGACGGCGGCGCCGGTGGCCGAGTCGACGACCACGCCGTCGACCTCGACCAGCACCGCCTCCAGGGACAGGTCGAGCTCCGACGGCGGCAGCCCGCGCGGGCCCGTGACGAACGCCCCGGACGAGGCGTTGTCGGCCGCGACGTCGCCGGCCGTGAACCGGAAGTCGCGGTAGCGGCTGTCGATGATCTCGATGCCTCCCCACACCGACTCGACGGCCGCCATGGCCTGCGCGCAGCTGACCCCGGGGCCAGCCAGCTTCTCCCCCATCACGAAGACGATCTCCGGCTCGGCCCGCGGGTGGATCAGCCGCGACTGGGGCACCGGGTCGCCGACGGGCAGGATCATCGCGTCGGTCAGCCAGGCGACGAACGGGAAGTGCACACCCATCCGCTGTTGCTTGGCGCGGCTTGTGAGACCGAGCTTGACCCCGACCAGCTTCTCGCCGCGCTCCAGCCGCCTGCGGAGGTTGAGGTCCTGGATCTGGTAGCCGGTGTCGAGGTCGAGCTCGGGCCACTCGTCGGTGAACGGTGGCCGCTCGATCTGCTCGTCCTCGCACCTCAGCAGCTCGGCCGCGACGGACTCGACGTCCCAGCCGCCGGCCGGTGCCTCGCCCGGTGCTCGGGTCACGGTGGCCATCAGCGCACCCCCACGGCTGCCAGGTCGCCGAGCTCCTGCTCCTGGGCGAGCTGGAGGGCGATGTCGATGATCATGTCCTCCTGGCCACCCACGTAGCCGTGCTCGCCCACCTTCTGCAGGATCTCGTGTGCCGGTACGCCGTACCGCTCCGCGGCGCGCTCGGCGTGGAGCAGGAACGACGAGTACACGCCGGCGTACCCCTGCGTGATCGAGGACCGGTCCATCCACGGCAGCCGCGGGATGAAGGGGCGGACCACCTCCTCGGCGGCCGACAGCACCTCCCCCAGGTCGACACCGGTGCGAATGCCCATCCGCTCGAAGGTCGCAGCGAGCACCTCCGTGGGTGAGTTGCCCGCACCCGCGCCCAGGGCGCACAGGGCTCCGTCGATCTGCTTCGCACCGGCCTGGTAGGCCAGCACCGAGTTGGCGATCCCCATGCTGAGGTTCTGGTGACCGTGGAAGCCCACCTGAGCACCGTCGCCGCCGATCTCGTCGATCACAGCCTGGATCCGCTCCTGGGCGTCGGAGAGCACCAGCGCACCGGCGGAGTCCACGACGTACACGCACTGCGCGCCGGCGTCCACCATGATCCGGGCGTTGCGGGCCAGGACGTCCGGGGTGGTGCTGTGCGAGAGCATCAGGAAGCCGACGGTCTCCATGCCGAGCGCCCGGGCCTCGCCGAAGTGCTGGATGGAAACGTCGGCCTCGGTGCAGTGGGTGGCGATCCGGGCCACCGAGGCGCCGACCGCGTGCGCCCGCTTGAGGTGCTTGACCGTGGCCAGGCCCGGCAGCATCAGGATGGCGATATTCGCTTGGGTTGCCTCGTCCACGGCGGCCGCGATCAGGTCGAACTCGTCGACCAGGCTGAAGCCATAGTTGAAGCTCGAGCCCCCGAGCCCGTCGCCGTGGCTCACCTCGATCACCTGGACGCCGGCGCGGTCCAGGGCGGCGACTACTCCGCGCACCTGCTCCTCGGTGAACTGGTGGCTCATCGCGTGCGAGCCGTCGCGCAGCGTGGAGTCGGTGATGCGCAGGTCGCGTTCACCGCCCGCCGACGACAGGTTCTCCAGGACCTCGGTCTCGGTCACCTCACGACCGACGACGGGCGCGTCCTCGGGTCGGATCTTCATGTCACCCATGAGACTCAGACACCTGCTTCCTGTCGATCGCCGGTCATCGGGTCGGCGAGGTCACCCAGCTCGGCCGACGACTTCCACGTCGTCTCGACGCCGAGCCGGTGGGCGACCATGAGGTCGCCCACCCGGGCGGCCGCCGCGGTGATGATGTCGAGGTTGCCGGCGTAGTCGGGCAGGTAGTCTCCGCGGCCCTTGACCTCGATCGGGACGAACACCCGTGCCTGGCCGCGCCAGGCCTCGCGGGCCGGCTCGAACTGGGGCTCGGCGCGCAGGTGGTAGCCGGGGACGTACTCCTGCACGGCGCGCTCCATGGCGTGGATCGACTCCAGCAGCCGGTCCTGGAGCTCCCCGGGCTCGCCGGCCTCGGGCGGGATCGCGCAGAAGACCGTGTTGCGCATCATCAACGGCGGCTCGACCGGGTTGAGGATGATGATCGCCTTGCCGCGCTGGGCGCCACCGACGGCTTCGACCGCCGACGCCGTGGTCTCGGTGAACTCGTCGATGTTGGCCCGGGTGCCCGGACCCGCCGACCGGCTGGAGACCGAGGCGACGATCTCGGCGTACGGAACCGGCACGACCGAGGACACCGCGTGCACCATGGGCACCGTCGCCTGGCCGCCGCAGGTGATCAGGTTGACGTTGGGTGCGTCGAGGTTGAACGACAGGTTCACCGGCGGGCACAGGTACGGGCCGACGGCCGCCGGGGTCAGGTCGACGGCGAGGATGCCGGCCTCGGCGTACCGTGCCGCATTGGCCTCATGCGCTTTCGCGGACGTGGCCTCGAAGACGATGTCCGGCAGCTCGTCCTGGGCGAGCAGCCAGTCCACTCCGTCGGCGGTCGTCTCGAGGCCGAGCCGCTTCGCCCTGGCCAGACCGTCCGAGGTGGGGTCGACGCCGACCATGTAGCGCGGCTCGATGATGTCGCTGCGACGGATCAGCTTGAACATCAGGTCGGTGCCGATGTTGCCGGGGCCGATGATGGCGGCGCTGGCCTTCGAGGTCTGTGCTGTCATGGCGATTCCTCTCGGTTGCGGGCGAACCGGGCGGTGACGCTGCCCAGCCCGGCGAAGGTGGCGGTGACGGTGTCTCCCGGGGTGACCGGCACCATCGCGCAGACCGCACCGGGGAGCACGACGTGCCCTGGTTCGAGGGTCACTCCCCGCGCACCCACCGTGTTGGCGAGCCAGACCAGGGTCCGCAGCGGCGAGCCGAGTACGGCGCCGCCCGCGCCGGTGCCGACCACCGTGCCGTTCTGGGTCATCACCGCCCCTGTGAGGCGCAGGTCGACGTCGTGGATCGAGGTCGGGGTCGAGCCGAGCACCAGTGCTCCGGAGCTGGCGTTGTCGGCGATGGTGTCGAACAGCCCGATCTTCCAGTCCTCGATCCGGCTGTCCACGATCTCCAGCGCGGGAAGGACGAAGTCCACCGCCGCAAGGGCCTCGTGCGCGGTCACGCCTGGTCCGCGGAGCGGGCGCTTCAGGACGAAGGCCACCTCGGGCTCGATGCGTGGCTGGAGGAACCGGTCCACCGGGATCGGCTCGTGCTCGAGGTAGAAGAAGTCGTCGAGCAGGTGGCCGTAGTCGGGCTGGTCCACACCCAGCAGGCGTTGCATGGCGGCACTGGTCAGGCCGACCTTGTGCCCTTTCACGGTGCGGCCCTGGTCGAGGAACCACTGGATCTGCTGCAGCTGGATCGCGTAGGCGTCCTCCAGCGCCAGGTCGTCGTACGTCGAGGTCAGCGGCTGGACCGGCTTGCCCGAGGAGTAGGCCTCGAACAGCAGCCGGGCGGCCTCGGCGCGGGTCTGGTCGTCCATCACAGATCGAGCTCCAGTCGGTCGCAGGTGGGCCTCGAGCAGCAGATCATCATCTTGTCCATCGCCGCCTGCTCCTTCTTGGTGAGCACCAGGTCCTGGTGGTCGACGGTCCCCGACAGGACCGGCGTGACACAGGACCCGCAGATCCCGTCACGGCAGTCGTTCTCGACCTCGATCCCCAGTGCGAGCACGGTCTCGAGGATGTTGGCGTCGGGCTTCATCCGCAGCGTGTGCCCCGACTTCGCCAGCACCAGCTCGTAGCTGTCGCCGTCCAGGGGGGCCGACTCCGGGCGCTCCACACCGACGCTGCTGAACAGCTCGAACCTGACGACGTCCTGGTCGGGCCCGTGCACTGCCTCGACCGCCGCCTGCACCGCCCGAAGCAGCGCGAGCGGCCCGCACACGTAGACCAGGCCGTCCTCGGGGAGCTCCTTGACGATGGCCTCGAGATCCGGCCGGCCGTCGCTGTCCTCGGCGAGGAAGGTGACCCGGTCGCCGAGCGCGGCGAGCCGCGAGCGGAATGCCATCGTGCTCGCCGTACGGCCGCCGTAGGTGAGCCGGAAGGGACGCCCTTGCCGGTCCAGGTGCTCGGCGAACGCCATGATGGGGGTGATGCCCACGCCCCCCGCGACCAGGGCGTGGTACGGCGCGTCCTCAAGTGCGAAGCCCTGCTTCGGACGGGTCACCAGCAGCCGGTCACCTACCCGCAGCTCGTCGTGGATGAACGCCGAGCCGCCGCGGCCCTCAGGTTCGCGCAGCACGGCGATCTGGTAGGCCGACAGGTCCTGGGGGTCGCCGCACAGCGAGTACTGGCGGGTGGAGCCGTCCGGAACGTAGACGTCGATGTGGGCACCGGGCTCCCACGCCGGCAACGGTTTGTCGCTCTCGATGCGCGTCAGCCGCACCGAGAGCACCCCTTCGGCCTCCAGTGTCATCTGGGTGACGCGCAGCTCGCGCTGTTCAACCATCGTGCACCTCCGGCGGTAGGCCGAGGAGCTTGCGCACCTCGGCGTACGACGTGTCCGGGTCGGCGACGTCGAACCACACTGACGGGATGCCGAGTGCCTCGGCTCCCCGGATGTTCGAGGCCTGGTCGTCGAGGAAGACCATCTCGGCGAATGCGACGTCAAGCCGCTCGGCCAGGAGCTCGTACAACCGCGGGTCCGGCTTGAGGTGGCCCTCGATCGACCCGTCGACGACCACGTCGACGTCCCCGACGATCTCGATCCTGGCGATCCAGTCGTCGGAGTGGAACGCCCGGAGATCGTTGGTCAGGATGCCGACGCGCATGCCCGCCGCGTGCGCGTCGCGGACCAGGCTCCGGGCCTGCTCGCGCACCAGCTCGGGCCGTGGCGGATCGTAGAGATGGGCGACCATCGCCCGGATGTCGGGTTCGTGGCCTCCCGACGCATGCCACTGTTCCGCCCGAGCGTCCCAGTAGGCACGCTCGGTGATCCGCCCGGCCTGCAGGTCCTCCCAGGTCGGGTCCGGCCGCGCCGCGGGGGCCAGCGGGCCTCGCTGGTGGAGCAGGCCGTACGCCGGCGTCCCGGGCTGGTCGGTGACCAGCTCGAAGGGAGTCAGCAGTACCGGGCCGCCGAAGTCGAGGACAAGGGCGGGGCGGGAAGTGGGCAGGGCCATCAGTGCTCCGGCTCCTCGATGACGGCTCGGTCGAAGAGCACCACGTTGCCGGTCCAGCGACACTCGGCGCACCAGGTCAGGAAGATCCGGTCGCCGGCACTCCACCACTCCGTGATCAGCCCCCGCTCCAGCGATGCGGCGCACCCTGGACAGAACTTCGGCTTGTCCAGGAGGTGATGGGCGGCGTCCGAGGCGAACCAGTCCCCCGGCGGGGGCAGCCGGTGCGGGTCCGGGGGAAGCTCAGGCATCGGCCCATGGTGGGCCGCACGCCTGGCTTGCTGGCTCAGGTCACGCACCGGAACCGGCCTTCTCCCGCGCCGCGGCCGCGTCCCGGTGGAGCGCGAGCAGCTCCTCACGGATCGGGCTGTACCGCATGGACCCGCCGTTGATCCACTGGTCGGTGAACGCCGTGCCCGCACCGAACTTGTCCTTCTCGCACGGCAGGTCGATGATCTCGTGCTTCTCGCGCACCACGCCGGGCGGATCCTCGCCGTCCTCGACGGAGGCCATCGCCTCCTTGAACATCTTGCGCAGCATCGCGACGCCCTGGTCGGAACGACCGAGGTGCTCCTGGGAACGGTCGGTGATCGGCCCCTGCGAGACCCACGCCATTGCGTCCTGGCCCTCGACGTAGTCGGTGACGAAGTCGCCGTTCTCGTCGAACACCTCGTAGTTGTAGACGACCGGCCGGTCCTGCTTCTCCCAGGTGCCGCCCTCGGGGTGGTGCAGGGAGTAGAACAGCTTCCAGGTCGTGGTGTCGTCGATGGGAACCCGGATCTGCATCTGGTCGATCCACATTCCGCCGACCCGCATCCCGTAGGGGAACATCATCGGGTGGCCGATCGCCCAGTCGTCGTCGCTCTCGGTGTGGCCCTCGAGCACCCGGCGCTTGATGATGCCGAACTCGAACTCGTCGAAGGACACCTTGATGTGCTTCTTCTGGAACGCCTTGGGTGCCTCGAACCCGTGGGTCTGGCCGAGGAACTCGAAGTACGCACCGTGCAGCCACTCGACGTGGTGCGGGTCGACGGAGTTCTCCATGATCTGCAGCCAGTTGCACGGAAGCGTGGCCACACCGATGTCGCGGATGCCGTCCTGCACGTAGACGTCGAAGCGCGGGAGCTCGGGGACTGGCGCGGGCCCGACGTACACCCAGACCATCCCACCCATGACCTGGGCGGATCCGGCCTTGGCCTTGATCTTCTCGCGGAAGGTGGTGTTGTCACTCTCGGCCGGCTGCTCGACGCACTGGCCGTCGAAGTCGTACTTCCAGCCGTGGTAGCCGCAGCGGATGCCATCCTCGTGGACGATCCCGTAGGTCAGCGAAGCACGCCGGTGCGGGCAGGCCTCACCGATGATGCCGTACCTGCCGGGCGGGGTCTTGTAGAGCGTCCAGTTCTCGCCGAGCAGCCGCACCGTCTTGCTGGGCTTGGCGTCGAAGTCCTGCTCGAACGCGATCGGGTACCAGTAGCGGCGCAGCAGCTCGCCCATCGGGGTGCCGGGGCCGACGCTGGTCAGCTCTTCGTTCTGCTCAACGGTCAGCATTGCTTGATCTCCTTGTCGTCTGTTGGTTCAGGGCGCAGGTGGGCGCTCATTCCAGGACGGTGACCGTGCCGGTGTTGCCGTCGACCCGAAGCAGCTGGCCGGTCTTGATGTTCTTGGTCCCGAAGGCCGTGCCGGTGACGGCCGGCAGGCCGTACTCGCGGCAGACGATGGCGGCGTGGCTCATCATCCCGCCCACGTCGGTGACGGTCGCCTTGATCTTCCCGAAGACCGGCGCCCAGGACGGCGCGGTCAGCGGTGCCACCAGGATCTCGCCGTCCTCGATCTCGCTGATCTGGTCGGCGGAGAAGATCACCCGGGCCGGGCCCTCGACCAGGCCGGGCGACGCGGCGAAGCCACTCAGCACACCGTCGGCACCGTCGTCGCCCGAGCTGAGCCAGGCCGAGACCGAGTCCGAGGTGATTCCCCAGAGCATGACCGTGAACGGCTCGGTGACCACCTCCGGCGGTACGCCGAGGGCGGGTGGTGGCGACCACTCCTTGAGTGCCTTGTGGATGCCGCGGCGACGCTCGACCTCGGCCGGCCAGTAGCCCGGGCCGCGCGAGGGCGCCCCGACGGCCCAGCCGGTGACCAGGTCCATCAGCACGTCGCCCAGCTCGGCCCGCTTGATCATGAACACGTCATCGGCGTTCGTGAGGAAGCCCGCAGCCTCCAGCACCTTGCCCAGGTCGCGCATCTTGCGCCACAGCACCGAGTGTCCCCAGTGCTCGACGTAGAAGTTGTGGTTCTCGACGTACGGGAACACCGTCCGTGACAGGCCCAGCTTGCCGTCGAACGCGGCCCGGTCCTCGTCGGAGTCGAGCAGCTCCCGGTACTCCGAGACCACCCGGTCCCGCTCGGCATGGAGAGCGGCGACCGGTCGGTCGAGGTCGACACCTTCCTTGACCTTGGCGATGTAGTCGGTGATGTACCCGATCGGGACCTCAACGTTCTCGATCCAGATCTTGTCGGAGTGGTAGAAGCCCGAGCCGGTGGAGAAGTTGAACCATGGCTCCGCCGACTTGTTCCACTCGGCGATCCAGGCCCGGCCGGCCTCGTCGGCCTCCAGCTGCTGCCAGGTCGTCGCCACGTCCCCGCCGAAGCGGTCGTTGATGCCCGAGCTCACCGCGAGCCGTGCCAGCTTCTTGAGCTCGTCATCCGGGCGGAAGAGGTCGACGTCGACGCCGGCGACCATCTTGGCGATCGCGAGGTCAGGGATCGACGGGAAGGCCGCCTTGCAGAACCCGAAGAAGTCCAGGTACGCCGCGTACCCGAGGTTGAGGAACTCGAAGTGGTACTGCCACAGGGTGAGGCCCAGGTCGAGAAGACGGTGGTACGACGCGATCAGGTCGTTGCCCGACCCCTTGCCGGCACCGGACGTGATGACCTCCATGTCCTCAAGCTCCGGCAGCGGCTGGAAGCTGAGCTCGCTCATCTCCTTGATGAGGTCACGGATCTTGACCAGCCAGTCGTCGTACAGGCGGTCCCAGTTGCCGAAGTAGAAGCCGGCCCGCTCCATGAACAGCGGGACGCGGCTCTCGATGTCCTCCGGTGGCGCGGGCACCGGGCTGAGGTACACGTAGCCGTTGAGGATGCGGAAGTCCACGCCGTACGCCGGCGGGATGACGTAGTGCCGGGTGTTGTACTGGGACAGCGAGATGAAGGCGAACTCGAGGAACGAGGTGTCCCACGGGGTCAGGGCCTCCGGCCAGTGCACGCCGTCGTGGAACCAGAACGCGCCGTTCTCGTAGTCGCGGCGCTCCTCGCAGAACAGCGACGAGTAGGTGTAGAGCTCCTGCCA
Organism: Nocardioides speluncae; assembly: GCF_003121585.1. Classification (GTDB taxonomy): domain Bacteria; phylum Actinomycetota; class Actinomycetes; order Propionibacteriales; family Nocardioidaceae; genus Nocardioides; species Nocardioides speluncae. The sequence continues at coordinate 139,020 of NZ_QEOO01000037.1, read as the reverse complement.
GCCTTCTGCGCCCGGGGGCGTCTGGATCTCGAAGGGGCTGGAAAAGCGATCAGCCATGATGACCCTCCTTGGGTCGGAGATGAGAGGTGGATGTCTGTTCCTGACCGGAGTCAGACGGCTTACTTCCCCTTCCCGGCGTAGAGGGGGTTGACCAGGGTGTCGACGATCGAGGCCATGGCATCGGTCTTCGCCCCGACCGAGTGGTGCTTCTTGCTCCACACCGTCTCGGGCCGTGCCTGCAGGAGTACGGCGTCCTGGCCCGCCGGGAGGTCGTCGTCGACGGCCCACTCGATGTCCTGGGGAGAGCCGTAGTGCTTCTCCGCCGCCCGGGCGAGCTTGGCGATGGCGATGATCTCCTCGTCGGTGACTGACGGCGCGTTGACCTGGTCCTCGGGGAGCTGCACCCGGGCAACTCGGGGAACGTCGCTTCCTTCTATCTTGGTCAGCAGATGCGCGTGGGTCTTCGGGCTGATCGTGCGGCGGTTGATCGACCACATCACTTTGTCGACCAGGAAGTTGTCGGGCGTGACGTCGCCGGAGACGACCCCCTCGCCGAAGCCCCAGGCCGCGTCGATGCAGATGCCGGAGCGGTCGCCGTTGGTCGGGTCCAGGGTGAAGGCGACGCCGGCCGCCCGCGGGCGGACCATCTTCTGCACGGCCACGGCCATGTCCACGCCGTCGTGGTCGTAGCCCATCTCGTTGCGGTAGGTGATCGCCCGCTCCGTGAAGAGGCTCGCCCAGCAGTCGCGGACCTTGTCGAGCACGTCGTCGATGCCGCACACCCACAGGTAGGTGTCGTGCTCGCCGGCGAACGAGGCGTCCGGGGAGTCCTCCGCTGTGGCCGAGGAGCGTACGGCGACGGGCACGTCGTCGGTGTCGCAGAGGGCGCAGAGCTCGGCGTACATCTGCCGGACGCGCTGCTCGTGCTCCTCCGGCAGTGCCCAGCCGCGCACCAGTTCACGGGCCTGGCTCGCCGCGGCCGCGAGGGCTGTGTGGTCGGTGGTGTCCACGTTGGCGACGAGGTCGTTGATCCGCGGCATCAGGCCCGAGGCGTCCCTGGCGTCGACGAAGACCTTGGTGGTCACCGCGAAGCCGGGTGGGACCGGCAGGCCGGCCTGGCTCATCACGCCGAGCGAGGCGCACTTGCCGCCGACCTGGGCGTGGTACTCGGCCGCGAGGGTGCCGAACGGGATCGCGCTGGGGCACTCGGTCATGGGTTCACTCCTGGAAGCGGGGGTCGGAGTTCGGTGGGAGAGCATCGAGGTCGGGGATCACGACCTCCTGGACACGGTTGCGGTAGAGGACGAGCGCGGTGGTCCCGCCGGCTACGAGCCGCACCCGGACGAACTCGGTGTTGAACGGCTCGCCGGGGTCGTAGCCCATGGCGAGGGTGGCGAAGGCGCGAATCGGGCCGGAGTGCGTCGCGACTACGATGCTGCGCGCGTCGGTCGCCTCGCGGGCGGTGAGGATGCCCCGCCAAAACCGGCGTACGCACGAGACCGGGGGCTCGAAGTGCATCATCGGCATCGTGAGCCAGTGGGTGATCGGGTCGCCGCCGCCCTGCTGGATGCCCCAGAAGCGGTCGACGTCGACCAGCCAGCCCGGACGCTCGCCGAGCCCGACCCGCTCGTACTTCTCCATCTCGCGGTGGTAGAGGCGGAAGGCGCTGGTCACGTCCCGGGGGCCGTCCGGTGTCGCCACCTCGAAGTTGCGGAAGTTCCGGTCGTCGTGCAGCTCGCCGATGTCGGGCTTGCCCCGGCCGTAGAGCTCGACGTTGTCGAGCAGGCCGCGGCGCAGGTGCTCTCCGGTCTGGCGCGCCCGGTTCGTCGGCGCGCACAGCAGCTCGACCTTCATGCCGTCGGTGACCCGTCGAGCGAGCTCCTGGCCGCGCCGATGGGCCTGCCAGGAGCCCAGCGGCGTGAGGCCCGACTCTGAGGAGTAGCCCTGGGTCTCGCCGTGGCGGACCAGGTAGATGTCGCAGTCGATGTCGGCCAGCTGGTCGCGCCGCTCCGGCACGATCTCCTTGGTCCGGGTCACCTCGGCCCAGGCGCGCGAGGAGCCGACGACGTTGCCGTCGTGCAGGACCGGGTCGCTGCGATGGTCTCGGTCCCGGAACTGGCGCAGGTAGAGCGGGACGGACTCCTCCTGCTCCTGCTCCTCCGGCGGAGCCGGCGCGGGCACGGCCTGCCGCGCGCGGTGACGGGTCAGGTACGCCGGCGCGTCGGGACGCTCGGTGCGCGGCAGCGCCGAAGTCGACGACGGCTTCGCGGTGTTTTCGGTGGTCATCGGCGCCCCTCAGCTGTGCACCGTGAGGAACTGCTGGTTCACGACGCCGTCGTAGTAGAACATCGCCCGGCCCATCTCGGCCTCGGTCCAGGTCACCGGCTCGGCGCCGGGGTCGACCCAGTAGCCGCCGGTGAACATCTCGTTGCGGTTGCCGACCGGGTCGAAGAAGTAGAGGCACTGGCCGCGGGTGGCACCGTGACGCGTCGGGTTCATCTCGACGTTGACGCCGTGGTAGACGCAGGCGTCCGCCGCGTTGCGCAGGTCGTTCCAGCCGTCCACCCAGTAGGCGAAGTGGTGCAGTCCCTGGTTCGGTCCGGTGATGAACGCGATGTCGTGCGAGCGGTGGGACACCTCGAGCCAGCTCGCGATCTGGAAGCCGTCGTCCCCGACGATCTGCTCGGTGAGCCGGAAGTCGAGGTGCTCGACGAGGAAGCGGGTGTTGGTGTCGACCTCCTCGGCAGTCAGGAACACGTGGTCGACCCGCGGCGGTGCGATGCCGACCAGGCCCATCGGCCGCGGCGGGGGGTTGGTCTGCGGGAGCAGGTTCCCGACCTGCTGCATGCCGTAGACCAGCTCCATGTCGTGGCCACTGGGCAGCGTGAAGCGGATCGAGGTCCCGTGGCCGGGCGCCCACTCGTCGGCGGCGTGGCGGCGTACGGCGACACCGGCGGCCTCGAGGCGCTCCTGGTAGTGGTCGAGATCCTCGGCGTCGGTGACCTTGAAGCCAAAGTGGTTCAGGCCGTGGGTGGGCTCCATGGTCAGGATGACGCTGTGGTGCTGGTGCTCGTCCCAGCACTTCAGGAAGACCCGGGAGGAGTCCCTCCCGGTCTCGATCATGCCGATGACCTCGGAGTAGTAGGCGGTGGCGAGCTCGAGATCGGGGACCCGGATCTCGACGTGGGACAGGCGCAGGATCGTCATCAGGTGTGCACTCTCATGAATCGGTCGTTGACCTCGCCCTCGTAGTAGAAGACGGCGCGGCCGATGTTGTCCTCGGTCCAGGTCAGGGTCGGGAAGTCGGGGTCGGGGCGGTAGCCGCCGGTGAAGACCTCGTTGCGAGTCCCGAGCGGGTCGAAGAAGTAGATGGTCGAGCCACGGGTGATGCCGTGCCGGGTCGGACCGACGTCGAGCTGGATGCCGTTGTAGGCCAGGACGTCGGCCGCATCCCGCACGTCGTCCCAGTCGTCGAGCCAGTAGGCGAAGTGGTGGAGACCGCCGTTCGCACCGTGCACGATCGCGAGGTCGTGGGGAGAGTGCGACCGCTCCAGCCAGGTGCCGAGCTGGTGCCCGTTGCCGTCCAGGAGCTGCTCGGTGATCCGGAAGCCCAGCACGTCCATGAAGAACCTCGTCGACTCGCCGACCTCCTCGGCATGGATGAGCATGTGGTCCATCCGCGGCGGACAGATCCGGTCGCGCGGGAACGGCTGGTCGTCCGAGCCGGGGTCGGGGAGGTGGCGGGGCCGGGAGGTGCCCACCCTCTCGACGTCGGCGACCAGCTCCATGACGTGCCCGCTCGGGGTGGAGAAGCGGATGGACTCGCCCTGACCCAGCACCTCACCGTTGCTGATCCGCTCGACCGGGAAGCCGTACCTGGAGACCTTGCCCTCCAGGTCGGCCAGGTCGTCTTCGTGGTGGACCTTGAACGACATCAGGTCCATCCCCATCCGGGGCGCGTACCGCAGTCGCAGCGAGTGGTGGTCCTCCTCGTCCCAGCACTTCAGATACACCGAGTCCTGGGTGAGGGCGCTGATCTCCATCCCCATCACCCCGGTGTAGTAGGCCGTGGCCAGGTCGAGGTCGGTCACGGTCACGTCGACGTGTCCCAGCCGGAGGATGCCGCGTGGCGGTCCGGGTACGGTGCTGCGGCCGGTGCGACGTGCCAGCGCGGCCGCCTGGCGGGTGTCGGACGGATCGAACCGGCTCCGGTCCCCCGGCGCGCCGGCGGCGTACTCGCGGCGGGTGCCGGCGGGAGTGCCCTCGATCAGGTCCGGGTGCGCTGTGATGCCGTTCACATCAACCATGTGCCCAATACTTCGCTCCGGGGCCGGTGGCAGGCCTGCACTGTTCCGCCATACGGAACACAAGATGTCTTTCGCGCCGGAAAGGAGTCACGCTGGTGCAGTGCCCGACGACGTGACCGATGACAAGTCCGTGCCCCGACCGGAAGCGATGCGCGACCTGGTCCGGGACTACGTCCGGGGGGTGCACGCGACGTACCTCGACCACGTCCGGCACCTGCCGCCCGCCGAGCGGGGAGCACTGCCGCTGGTCGCCGCGCGCGAGGTCACCGTCATCGCGGCTGCCGCCCGGCGACTGCACCTGCTCGCCACCACCGACTCGCTGCCGGCGCTGCACGGACCGGAGGTCGAGTACACCGACGAGTACCACGGGGTCACGTGGACGGTGCGGTTCTACGACCCCTCGGTCATGCCCGACCTGGGGCTCCTGGGCGAGGACTCCCCCGCCGACGTACGACGCGTGCTCGGGGTTGCCGACACCGTCTACCACCTCGCCGTCGCCGTCGGGGGTGGCCTGAGCCCGCACCACGCCCAGCACTCCGGGGTCGCCCTCGCCAACCAGCACGCCAAAACCCTCCGGGACCTCGAACGGATCCGACGTGCATTGCCCCAGCAGGCCCGGGCCGTCGACGAGCTGGGCGTCTGCGTTCGCAACGGGCTGGACCGGGCCACCGCGCTGCTGGCCACCGACCTCACCTCGGGAAGAGTGGTTCCGGACCCGGGAACGCCGGCCGCCTCGTGCCTCAACGCCGTACTGGAGGACATCAGCCGATGACCGAGCATGCGACGCCCGGCGCCGAGCGGCTCTCCAGCGTCGCCACGGCCGCGCGGATACTGCGCGAGTTCGGCAAGCACAGCACCCAGCTGGGAGTCAGCCAGCTCGCCCGTCGGGTCGGTGTCGGCAAGAGCACCGCCCACCGGGTCATCTGGACCCTGGTGGAGGAAGGCCTGCTCGAGAAGGTCGAGGAGACCGGACTGTTCCGGCTCAGCTCGACGATGCGCTCGCTGGGCGCCAGCGCCGAGACCGCCCAGCGCCTGCACGAAGCGGCGACGATCCCGCTCGACCAGCTGCGCAGCAAGACCGTGGGCACCCTGCACATCGCGATCCTCGACGGCGTCGATGTGCTGTACATCGAGCGGCGGGAGGGACCGGGCGCCATCCAGGTCTTCCGTGCTGTCGGCAGCCGAAACGCGGCCCACATGACCGCGAGCGGGAAGGTGCTCCTGGCGTTTCTCCCGAGCGACCGCCAGAAGCGCCTCGTCCAAGAGCTGCGCCTGACACCGAAGACACCCCGGACGATCACCTCCAGGACGGACTTCCTCGCCGAGCTGGCCCGGGTCCGCAGCCAGGGGTACGCCGAGAACCGCGGTGAGTGGCAGCTCGGCATGTGCTCGATCGCCGCACCGATCCGCGATCCGCTCGGCCAGGTGGTCGCCTCGGTGTCGGTGGCGGAGTACGTCGACGACGTGGACCGTGGGCTGCGCCACCTGATCGGCCCCGTCATCGAGACGGCCATGCGCATCTCCTCCGGCCTGGGGTGGGTCCAGTGACCGCGGCCTGGGAACAGGTCTGCCGCGTCGAGGAGCTTGTGCCCGGTCGGCCGGTCGGGAAGGTCGTCGGCGACTCCGGGCAGGACCGGGACCGGGTCTGCGTGGTGCTGACGGGTGAGGGCGAGCACGTGGCCATGCTCGACCGCTGTCCACACCGGGACATCGCCCTCTCGGGTGGGATCGTGAAGGACGGGACTCTCGTCTGTCCCGGTCACTTCTGGCGCTTCGACCTCCTGACGGGCGAACGCACCGACCTCCCCGATGGCGGCGCCACCCTCTACCCCACCCGCGTCGTCGATGGCTGGGTCGAGGCGATGGTGCCGCCTCCGGAGCCGCGGCGGTCGATGCGCGAGTGGCTGCTCGCCGAAGCCCGAGGAAGGAGTAACGCGATGGAGAGCGCCAACCCGGCCAACCCCGAGATCGGAGAGACGGTCGACGTCCACGGCATCCGGACCAACTACCAGGACGTCGGGACCGGCGCTCCGGTCGTGCTGATCCACGGGTCCGGACCGGGGGTCAGCGCCTGGGCCAACTGGCGACTCACACTCCCATCCCTGTCCGAGCGGTTCCGCGTGCTCGCCCCCGACATCCTCGGCTTCGGCTACACCGAGCGACCGGATGGAACGACGTACAACCTCGATACCTGGACCAACCACCTCGTCGGCTTCCTCGACGCCCTCGGACTCGAGCGCGTGTCCTTGGTGGGGAACAGCTTCGGTGGCGCCCTAGCCCTCAGCCTCACCACCCGATTCCCGCAGCGCGTCGACAGGCTCGTCCTCATGGGAAGCGTCGGCGTCCCCTTCGACCTCACCCCTGGGCTGGATGCGGTCTGGGGCTTCGAGCCGTCCCTGCCCAACATGCGGGCGCTGCTCGACATCTTCGCCCACGACCGCACCCTGGTGGACGACGACCTCGCCCGGCTGCGCCTGGAGGCCGCAACGCGCCCGGGCGTCCAGGAGGCCTACCGGGCGATGTTCCCGGCGCCGCGCCAAGCCAGCGTGGACGCCATGACGATCGACGCGGACCTCATCCGGGCGATCGAGCAGCCGACACTCCTGGTGCACGGACGCGACGACCAGGTGATCCCCCTGGCCAACTCGTTGCGCCTGCACAAGTTGATCGACAACTCCCAGCTGCACGTCTTCGGCCGATGCGGACACTGGGTCCAGATCGAGCACGCGGAAGCGTTCAACCGCATGGTCTCGAACTTCCTCGAGCTGCCTCACTGAGCCACAGGATCGTGGGTGCGTAGGCGATCCAGGATGCGGTCGAGGGCAGATCGCACGATGTCAGGCACACCGGCACGCCGCAGATCGGACATTAGTTGTTCGTTGTTTCCGCCCGGGGTCATGTGCTTGTCGGTCAATGTGGTGAGGGTGTCGGTGTGCTGCAACAAGGCGTGTCCCAGCTGACCGAAAATGTGTGCGGTGTAGGCCGTCGCGGTGGGATCGTCCACGCCATGGTCGGTCAACCAGTGTGCGATGGTGTTGAGGTAGTCGAGATGCGCTGCGAAGGTTGCGGTCGCCGCGCTGAAGGCGTCGAATGTCTCTTCGTCGCTCGCCATGAGGACGTCGCCGACACGGCGAAACAGCGCATGGCCAACGGTGTGGTCCGGGAACATCACGGTCAGGCTCTGGCGTCGATCCGCCTGCGGCAGGGGTACGGCGCGGAGGATGTGGCCGGCGGGTGCGGCCCAGTCTCGCAGCCGTTCCAGGCGGACGCCGGCCACTGCGCTGATCACCACGTGTTCCGGTCGGAACGATAGGTCCTCCAGGACAGCACGAGTGATCGGCGGGCGGACCGCGAGGAGGATTGTCGTCGCGTTGTCGAGCACGTCCTGGTTGCTGTCGCATACCCGCACGTTCGGGAACAGGCTGGCCAGGTCGTGCCCGATCCGGCGCCCGCGTGGCGACAGGAAGATGGCAGGAGGGCCGGCAGCATCGGCGCTGAGGCCTTTCACGATGGCGGCTGTGATCTCACCCGCTCCCACGAACCCGTACGCAACGGGACGATCCTTGACACTTGACATCAGATATGTCCTTCTCTGCTGGGCCTTGACGGCTCGCCTTGAAGTGCGGAAGGACCACTCGCCAGCGTGTGGTCACGGACGCGGGTTTGCCCCGGTGAGGACTGTGGCGGGCAGGCTGCCGGGGAGGTTGTGGACGGTGAGCGCCGCCAGGCCTGCGGCGCCGGACGGTTCGAGCGCGACTCCGAGGTGCTGGAAGGCGAGGTCGATCGCGTCGAGCAAGTCTGCGTCGTCAACGAGGACCATGTCGTCGACGAGGGCTTCCATTCGTGCAACGGACTCGGGTATCGGATCACGAACGGCGATGCCTTCGGCGATCGTGTCGGCGCGCTCGGTTGTAATCGGCTGGCCGGCGCGCCAGCTGTCCACCATGCAGGGCGCTCCGCTGGCGCAGACTCCGATGACCCGAACGTCGGGTGCGTGTGCTTTCACCCAGCATCCGATGCCGGTGACCAGCGCGCCGTCGCCGACCGGGATGACGACGGTGATCGGATGCTTGAGCAGTTCGATCCCGATGGTGCCTGCGCCCTCGGCGATCGCGGGCTCCCGGCCGTCCTCGATCAGCAGGGCGTCATGCTGCCCGGCGGCGAACGCTCGGGCTTCGGCTTCTGCGGTGTCGCCGTCGCCCTGCGAGAGAACGACTCGTGCGCCGAGGCGCTCCATCCGGGTGCGCTTGCTGGGGTTGACGTCGGCCGGGACGAACACGGTGACCCGTTTGCCCCGGCGCACGGCCGCATAGGTCACGGCCTGGCCGAAGTTCCCCGTTGACGCGCAGACCAGGTGGGGCGCGCTCGTACCGGCCTCGTCGAGTCGGTGCAGCAGAAACTCTGCCCCCTGCCCTTGAAGCTACGCAGCGGGTTGGCCGTTTCGACCTTCACCACGACCGGCCGGCCAAGTGCGGCGGTGAGCATCGGATCGATGAACTGTGGGCTGTTCAAGAACACGTCTGGGATGACGCCGGTCGCGACGGCGATCTGAGCCGGATCAAGATCGGTTGTTGTGTTCGGCATCTTTCACTCGCCCGATGGAACGACGACCCGATGCCCGGCCACCGCACCTGACAAGGTGGGATCCCCGGGCAGCCGGTGTCGCGGCCCAAGGGATCCCACCTGTTGTTAGTGGCGGGGCGCCCGGCTGGTTCAGGCGATCCGGTTGCCGCCGATGGTGTAGGGCAGGTTGACTTGCGGATCGGCGCCCGGGTTGGGGGCCCAGGCGCCCGAGAAGCTGTCCCCGTCCTCGCTGAACCGGCCGTGGAACGTCGCGTCGAGCGGCCCGTAGGAGACCGCGATCCGCAGCTCGTCGCCATCGAGCTGCCAGGTGTAGGGCAGCGGCTCCGGCGAGAGGTTGGAGAAGACCTGCGACGGGAAGATGCCCGTCTCGGGGTCGTAGCGGACGATCTCAGTGCTGTCGATCTCGACGTAGCCAGCGAAGTCCATGGTCAGGTGCTGCTTGAGGAAGAATCCCCCGGGCAGCCACTCGTAGGTGGTGCGTCCATGGATGGTGGCCTCCTCCTGACCCTCGAGCCGACCCTCCATGTTCCAGGTCCCGACAAACCGGTCGAGCTGGCTCAGTGCCGAGTCCGGTGTGGGCACCATCTGGTCCTGCGTGTCCTGGGCTGTCTCGCTCATGGTTCTGTCTCCTTCAATCATCGGTACGTCGGTTCCCTATGACCGTAAGCGCAGGTGAGCCGGTGGAAATTGAAACTTCCGGCGCCCTGACGCAACAATGTTGCGTGCCCAGACACCGCCTTACATTGGATGAGATCGACCATCGTCTGCTCGACGAGCTTCAGCGCGACGCAAGCCGGTCCCTGCGGGTCCTGGGCGAGAAGGTGGGACTCTCAGCCAGTGCCGTGCAACGACGAATAGACCGCTACCGGTCGGCGAAGGTGCTGACGCGCCACGTCGCGGTGCTCGACCCTCGTCGCACTGCCGACATCGTGCTGGCGGTCGTCCTGATCACACTCGAACGCGAGTCCAGCGGGCACCACGACGCGTTTCGGCGCCGCCTGCTCGCGGTGCCCGAGGTACAGCAGGCCTACGACGTCGCCGGAGAATGGGACTACGTCGTCCTGCTCGCCGCCACCGGCATGGACCGTCACAACGAACTCGCCAACCACCTGTTCAACGACGCACCCAACGTCAAGCGGTACACGACCATGTTCGTGCTCGACCCCCTTCGCACCGGCACCTACCTGCCCACCCGGTGACCCCTGGATCGATGGCCGCATGAGGATCGGCTACCGGGCATTGGGAACGACAGGGAGGCCGTGGTGGTGTGACCGCGCGATCAGCTCACCGTCCACCCGCAGTGCTGGCCCGTGTTCGGCGAGGTCATACCCGCCTCGGTTTTCGGTCGGCGGGACGCCTTCCATGGTGATTCGTGCGAGCCGGATTCGGCTCCGCGCGTCCACGACGGCATCCTCGACGGCCTCGGACTCGGTTGTCGGCCAGTACTGCTGGGTGATCGAGGTCCAGATCACTGTGAGCACGTCCCATCGACGGGGAGGGAGAGTTGATCGGGCAGCCACACCGAGGCAGGGGCGCGATCCACGATGACCGGATGGGTTCGGGCTGTGTCGAGCGCCGCGGCCAGCCGTTCGCGCCTGGCCAGGTCGAAGGGCCACACGAACGACGTCAGGTAGCGGCCACCTGCGGGCCGGGTCGCGTCGATGGGGTCGAGGTCGCAGCCGTGGCGCTCGACCACCCTCACTGCCTCGGGACGGATGCCGGCGGCCGTGGGAGTTCGGGGTGTCATACGGGCGAGTCTGCAGCCGCCAGCGGATTGCGACAAGCGCAACTCAGGCATGGTTGTCATGCGGTAAGCGCATAACGGGGCTCATGCCGTTTCCTGCCAGGCGGACCTTCCTGGATGCGGAGGGGCGTGAACCTCAGCAGCGGGTGACCGTGAACTCTGACGTCACTGGAGGTCGGGCTCGTGTGATAGTCGTGGATGGCCGCGACAAGCCCCCGAAGTCACCTTGCGGCCATCGGCTCCCGAGCGACCCACGACATCTCGGATGCCGCATATCGAGCCGTACAAACTGCCGGCAACAACGACCCGCCGTATCAGGTCCTGCCGGCGGCTGTCTCTGGCGGTGTCCGTTGAGTATTCCTCTGACGGACGCTCGCGTTATCTCATGGCGCGTGGTCGAGGGCGGGGTCGGCCGTTGCGAGGGCGCGGCCTTCGGCGACCAGATCGATATGCTCGCCGAAGTACGCCGAGAGGATGATGCTGCGGCGGGCGAGCTCTGTGGCGTAGGGACCCGACTCGTAGAGCGCCGGATCTGCGCGGGAGCGCGTCAAGGTATCAGTCGGGCCGAACCAGAGGACGGCGTCGACCTGTTGGTCAAAGGCGGGGTCGTCACCCATCACTCGGTGCGGCAGTTCCCGAGCGCCCAGCCAGGTGCCGTCGACTCGAGCCATCGATGGCCGGCGCCAGTCGGCAAGGTCCGCGTCGACTCTTCCGCCGAGGGCGGGGTCGGGCAGTGGGTAGATAACGTACAGGTCGTCGCGGTGCTCACGGTCCAGCAGCGTCGCGACGTTCGGGTCGTCGGGTCCGCTGTTGGCATGTACGCCGCGGCGCAGATGATCGGCCCCCGCGATCAGGACCGCGTGCCTGCCGGCGGCCAAGACCTCGCGCTCGACGAGGTCGGCGTAGAAGGCGTCCCGATCGACTGTCTCCGGGATGTCGGCCGCGCTGTGGACCTGTGAGAAGTCGATGTCGGGGTCACCGAGCAACACGCGGAGCCGGCGGTCGGCGGGCAGAGTTTCGTTGACTGCGCGTACCTTGCGGAAGAACGCCTCATACACCGGGGCGTCCCACAGGACTCGGCCCCCGATGGTGTCGCGCCAGATCTGGGACAGCCGGGCCTGGGGTACCTGCGCCAGGTCAAGGAGGAAGCGGTCGGCGATCGGCTGGTGGAGGGCGTTGCCGAACTCGACGACCAAGTCGTCGACCGCCACGACGAACGCGTCTCGCTCGAGCAAGCTCACGCATGAACTCGTGCCACTGCTCCATCTGGTGATACTCGCCCAGCGCCACCAACGGGTACTGCTCAACCGCATCGATCACCGCGTTGTACGGATCCAGGCGCTCCAGCTCGCCGCCAGCACCGCAGCCAGGTGAAACCAGCACGACAGTCGAACCAACACCGCCAAGGCAACCGTCGGGCACCGCCCACCCGAGACGTCGCGTCCACGAACCGGATCCTAGTGCCCTGCACCGGTGCAGGGCACTAGCCGGTCGCAGCCGTGCGCACGTTGTCGAGGCCCGGCTGCGGATCGACACCGCCGTGTCCATAGCCAGGGCGGCCGAGCGGACCTCGGACGGGCTGGTGGGTCCCGATCCATGTGCTGGCGCCCGGCCGTTGCCCTACCACTGGCGACCGGGCGCCCGGCCCCTCTCGGGCTGCGATCAACCCATGAAGTCGGCCTGGTGGTCGGTCGCCCACTGTGCGAGCGAACGGCCGGGGCGGCCGGTGACCGGGGTGACAGGGCGCGGCTGGTCGGGCGTGGTGAGTGTGTCGCTCCAGTAGTCGAGCAGCATCTTCATCACCGGCTCGGGGATGAACTGTTCGGTCTCGGCGCGGAACTCCTCGGGCGTGATCTCGATGAGTGGTACATCTCGGTCCAGGGCCCCAGCGATCGCGGCGACCTGTCCGCCGCGAGTGATCGCCTCTGGTCCGGTCATTGCGATGACCTCGCCGAGGTGGTCGTCGGTGAGCAGGGTCTCGGCGGCGGCTTCGGCGACGTCGTACTCGTGGATCGGCGCCTGAGCGGAGGCGAGGTAGGGGGCGCGGATCGGGGCGCCTGAGCGGATCTGCCAGGACCACGAGAGCAGGTTGTTGGCGAAGGTACCGGGACGCAGGATCGTCCATGCGTCAGTGCGCTCGGTGACGGCGGCCTCGACCGCGCTGTGGTGGAGCTGGCTTGCCGAGCCATTATCACGGGGGAACTCTCGGGCCGCCGCCAGCGAGGAGAGGACGGTGAAGCGGTGGACGCCAGCCGCGACCGCCGCGTCCACAAACGCCTCGACACCGTGGGCAGGGAAGACGAACACCCGGTCGACGCCCCCGAACACCTCGGGCCCGAGGGTCGAGGCGTCAGCCAAGTCGCCGGCGACGACCTCGACACCATCCGGGAGTGCGGCGTCCTCGGGCTTGCGCGTGAGGGCGCGGACATCGGCACCGCGCTCGAGCAGGGTGGCGACGAGGTGCCGGCCGACGGCGCCGGTGGCGCCGGTGACGAGGATGGTCATGTGGTGCTCCTTAGGTCTGCGCCGGGTTCTCCGGCGCCTTCACAACTCATACTTCACCGTGTTTAGGACGTATAGTGTCCTCAACTTACCTCACCTTTCGGAGGTGCTTTCGATGCTGGAGAGTGCTCCGACCGAACGCGCCCTGAGGTTGCTCGAGCTGCTCCAGGCTCGTCGCTCCTGGCCCGGCGGCGAGCTCGCGCGGCGGCTTGGAGCCGACGGCCGGACGTTGCGGCGCGACATCGAGCGATTGCGACGGCTGGGCTACCACATCGAGGCGAAGCGTGGCCCCGACGGCGGGTATCGGCTCGCGCGGGGCAGTGACCTACCGCCGCTGGTGTTCACGCCCGGCGAGGCGCTGGCCACTGCCGCCGCACTCGCGTCGTCAGCGGCCAGCGGCTCAGCGGGTGGCGGCGAGCTGACACTGACCGCGCTAGCCAAGATCGAGCAGGTCATGCCCGCGAAGGCACGACGGCGCGTACGGGCCCTTCGATCTTCTGTCTCGCTGGCGGACAGCCCCAACGCGGCGTCCGGCGCCTATCCGGCGCCGCTGGACGCCGAGGTGCTGGGTGCCCTCGCGCTGGCCTGCCGTGATTCTGAGCGGGTACGGCTGCGCTACATGCACACCGCCGGTCCCGAGGCCGGACAGGACCCGGCACGGCAGGTGGAGCCGGCGGCTCTGGTGCCGCGGGGCACGCGGTGGTTCCTCGTGTGCCGAGACCCCGAGCGTGGCTGGCGGGCGCTGCGAGTCGACAGGATCACCCGAGCCGAACCCACCGGGACCCGCTTCACTGCGCGGCCGGTTCCGGGCGGCGATCCGGTCGCGTTCCTATCGAAGCAGCTCGGCGCACCTCCGCGCACCCACCAGGCCACCATTCGCATACACGCCCCGATCGAGCAGGTGCAAGCCTATATGGGCGGCTTCGCCTCGGACTTCACCGCCGTGAACCTGTCGACGGGTGAGGCGGCGACGCTCTGGCAGATCGCCGACGTACGACTCGAGGTGCTCGCCGGAGGTCTGCTGTGGGTGCGCTGGCCATTCGAGGTGCTCGACTCGCCGGAACTCGTCGCGTTGCTTCAAGAGCGAGCAGGCGCGTTCGCATCTGCCGCGGGGAGCATGGCGCCCTGACTTCGGCTACGCGGCACCCCGCTGCCCGGGACCCCGTATGAGGATCGGGCGGGCCCGCCCCGGCGGCACCCGCACATGCAGTCTCCGCGCAGGCTTAGCCTTCACCTGTGGCGCCGATGATTCGAGCCGCGAGCCTGCGCGGTTTCGTGGCGCTGGTTCGTGAGCTCGGTGGCGATCCCGAGGCCTACCTTGGGCGCTTCGGCATCCCGGCGTCCATGCTTGAGTCTGCCGACGGATTGATCCCGATCACCGAGCACGACCTGATGCTCGATGCTGCCGCCGCTGAGCTCGATTGCCGAGACTTCGGCCTGCGGTTGGCCGAGTCCCAGGATCTCACCATCCTCGGACCGTTGGCGCTGGCCATCGAGTCGTCCGCAACGGTGGCCGAGGCCCTGCAATGCGCCTCCCGCTTCATGTTCATCCACAGTCCCGCACTCAGCGTCGACGTCGAACCCGACCCGCGTCGGCGGCGCGGTGTCGTCGCTCTGACCTACCGCAAGGACCTGCGCGAGTCCACCTACTCCCCACAGGCGATCGAGCTCGGGGTCGGCCTGTTTCATCACGTGGCGGCCCACCTGGTCGGGGGCACCACCGGCCTGCGGTCGGTGGAGTTCCCGCACCAGCCAATCTCGCCCGTGAGCCGCTACCTCGACTTCTTCGGCGTCGACGTGAAGTTCGGCTCGACCACGGCGGCCCTGCGGGTCGAGCGTCAGCTGCTGGCCCTTCGCTTCGCCGGTGCCGACGAGGCGATTCGACAGATCGCTCTGGACTACCTCGCCCGGCACTTCCCCGACCCCCACAGCCAGCTGTCCGCACAGGTCCGGCGCGTCCTGGCCGAGAGCCTCGGCGTCGTCGTCCCCTCCCTTGCCCGCTCCGGCCGCCTGCTCGCGATGCATCCCCGGACCCTTCAACGGCGGCTGGCGCAGGAAGGCACCACCCACGAGGCGATCCTGGACGACGTACGCCGAGAGGCCGCGCACCGCTACATCACGACCACAGACCTACCGCTGGGCCAGGTGGCGATGCTGGTCGGGTTCAGCGAGCAGTCGGCACTCACCCACGCGGTACGCCGATGGCACGGCACCAGTCCCCGCGAGCTCCGGGCTCGGCAACGCGCCTGACAGACTTGTCGTCTGAGAACAAGTACTTGACGCCGAGCCGTCGCAGGCTAGAAGCATGGTCACCCAGCAGTCCTCAACAACAGTGCTCACTGAGATCGGCGCACGGACGGTCCCCGAGTTCGACGGGGTCCACGACGTGTGGCCGCGCGGCGAGCGCTTGCGGGCCGTGCGCGACGCAGCATCGGCGTACAAGACCCGGTTCAAGGAGCAGGGCATCGTCCGCGCCGTGAAGTCTGTGGACATCGCGGCCGCGCCGTACCCCGTCAAGTACGCCTTCCACGACGCCGTGTCGGTCCCGACCCTCCCGCTGATCTCGATGATCAACCGGATGCTCGTCGTGCAGTACGACGACTGGAACGGCACGCCCCGCACGCTGGTTTTCGAGCCGACGGTCCCGGACGGGTCCGCCGAGGCGCCCTTCTATCGCAACCTGCAGGCGCTGGTGAAGAAGGTGCCGGGCGGGCACCTCATCGAGCAGACCGTCCTGAAGTACTACAACGAGCCAGGTGACGTGCTCGCCAAGCTCGGCCTGGCGCCGGACGACATCGACTTCTGCACCTTCGACCACCTCCACGTGCAGGACCCGCGGATGATCCTCGGCTCCACCGACGTCATCGAGGGAGAGACCTCTCCCCGCCAGCCGCTGTTCGGCGAGGCGAAGATGCTGGTGCACAGCCGCGAGCTCGCCACCCTCCAGTCGATGCACCCGATGCAGTGGGCGTGGTACGTCGAGGACGGCCTGGGCGGCGTCGACCCCGACAGGTTCGTGACATTCGACGGCGATATCGAACTCGGCCCCGGCGTCGCGCTGCTGTGGACCCCCGGCCACACCGACGGCAACCACTCGCTGGTCATCAACACCCCCGACGGCGTCTGGGTCTCCTCCGAGAACGGGATCTCCCTGGACAACTGGCAGCCCGAGCTCTCGAAGATCCCCGGAGTCCGGCGCTACCACGAGGCCTTCGGCCGTGAGATCTGCCCCAACGCAAACACCCTGGAGGACTCCCTCGACCAGTACGACTCCATGGTCAAGGAGAAGACCCTGGCCGACCCAAGCAAGCGCGACCCGCGCTGGCTGCAGATCCTCCCGTCGACAGAGCTGGCGCCCTGGAAGCGGTTCTGGCCGGTCGTCCCGACGTACTGCCACGGCGGCATCGAGTACGGCGAGATCAAGGCGGGTCAGCGATGAGCGCTGTCCGAGCGGGCGCCGTCGTCACCGGAGCGGGCCGTGGGCTGGGCAGGCAGATCGCCGAGCTGCTGATGAACCGCGGCCACACCGTGCTCGTCACCGATGTCGACGGCGCGGCTGCCGAGGCGACTGCCGCCGAGCTCGGCGACACGGCGTACCCCCGCGTCGTGGACGTGCGTGAGCACGCCCAGGTCGAGGCCGCCTGTGACGAGATCATCGCCAGAGCCGGGCGCCTGGACACCTGGGTCAACAACGCCGGCGTACTCGTCACCGGTCCCGCGTGGGACCAGCACCCCGACCAGCGCCGCATGATGCTCGAGGTCAACGCCCTCGGCACCGTCAACGGCACCGTGGCAGCCATCGACGCGATGCGCGGCTCCGGCGGCGGCCACATCGTCAACATCGTCTCCCTCGCCGGCCTCACCGCGGTCCCCGGCGAAGCCGTCTACTCCGGCTCCAAGCACGCAGCGCTCGGCTTCAGCCTCAGCACCATGGCCGACCTACGCGCCGCCGGCATCAAAGACATCGACATCTCCTGCGTATGCCCCGACGGCATCTGGACACCAATGCTGCACGACAAGCTCGACGACCCAGCCTCGGCCATGTCCTTCTCCGGCAAGCTCCTGCAGCCCGAAGAGGTCGTCGCAGCGGTCGGCAAGGTGCTCGACAAGCCACGGCTCGTGACCCCCGTTCCCCGCTGGCGGGGACTGGCCGCCCGACTCGGCGACGCCGTACCCGACCTCGGACTCGCAGCCGTACCGATCCTCGCCGCCCACGGTCGCCGCACACAACGCAAACTGCTGGCCAACGGCGGACCTCGAACCCGGGCGTGAGACCGCCTTGGCTGACACGGGCAACCTTGTCCGGGTTGGTGACCGAGTAGGGCGATGGTTGCCGTCGGACCGGGACGTCGACGACGAACCGCCGGGCCGCTCGGCCAGTGTCGTCGGCAGCCGTCGGCAGAGGGGAGGGCGCAGGGTATTCAGCGAACTGTTCGTGCGAGTGTTCGTCGTGATGGTCGCGCCCACAAGGTTGACCTCGGCACCTCGCGACCTCCGAGAGGCGGTGACGCGTGGCGGCCTGCGGGTGTCGGGACACGGCCTCACGCAGGCGGAACGCGACCGATCAGCTCATCAGTCCCGCCTCGTATGCCGCGACCACGAGCTGCGCCCGAGGCGTGCTGCCCAATCGCCCAACCCCGGCGCGTGATACACGAGAGTGATACACGAGGCCGCGGAATCCGTGGCCAACGGTGGTAGCCGATGAACTCAGGCGGCACGAATTAGGACTCTGACCTGCGGTTATGTCAGGCGACGCCCGCGATCCACGCGTGGGCCGCGCACGTGACACCAGTGGCACGCGGCGTACCCGACGCTCAGCAGCACCGGAACGTTGCGGGCCCGCGCCTGCGCGAACGGCTCCTCGCCCCACTCCCACCAGTCGACGGGATTCCCCTTGTGCTGCAGGAGATACGGGCTCGTCGCTGACGCCAGACGGTTCACACGACCATCCTCCACCATGCTCGGGATCAGCCCGTCGGACGAGAATCTCGACGTCGCGTGATACACGAGCCTGATACACGGGAGTGCTCGGAATCGCCGCCACCGAACACCAGCGGCAGGCAGTCGAATCTTGCGAGCCGAGGTAGGTAGGCACCCGCGTCAGAGGCGGCGGATTGACGCGGCTTCGCAGCAGCGCGACCAGCGGCATGGTCGGTCGTTCCTCGGGTCACCGTTCTCGCTGTGGACGCAGCTCGACTCTTGGATGATCTCTGTGTGCGGCTCGGCTACTGCTTGCCACAAGAAGACCGCCAAAGGATCGTCGCCGACCCCCCGACGTCGGCTGATGCGTTCACAGATGCCGTGGTCATGGCCGAGGGTTTGGATCCCGTCCTCACGGCGACCGAGCGGCGCCCTCGCCGCTGACGCCGGCAGCGCCCGCTCGTCGGCATGAGCGCGCACTTGGCGGTGTGGGCAGACGCGGCGGAATGACGCACCTTCGCTTGTCCCTGCAGCCCGTACGACGCGTTGGGCTCGCGCTACCCGCAGGCGGCGGCCGAGCCCGTCTGGGACGGGTTCGGCCGTACAACGCGGCTGTCAGGCCATCTCGGGGACGTGTAGGTGCGCGTAGGCCAGGTCGAACTCGTGCACGTCGATGATCTCGCCACTCGCCTCACGGGCTGCCCGGCTGCGCATGTCGTTCGCCGCCGCGCGGCTATCTTCCATCGCCGCCCGGGTCTCCCAGGCCGTGGTGGCGCAACCCAGGCCGGTCGACCGGTTCACCAGCAGGCTGGCACTACAGAATCCAGGTGTCTGCTCCAGCTCGGGAAGGATCCCGACCCGGAACGTCTCCGTCATGGTCTCGAGGTCACCCTGCAGCCAGCTGACTCGACAGCACTCGCCGTGGTGGGTGCGGTGCATGACGACGATCTCCCACTCGTCGACCTGCATGGAGGCGCCGAGAATGTCCCGCCCGCGATCGCGGATCGGGCGAAGCTGCTCATCGCTGGCGCCCATCGCCGCCTCGCTCTCCCACGAGCTGGTAGCGATGCACTGCCCGCTCTCGCGGTCGACCAGCAGCGAGAGGCCTCGACAGCCCTCGATTTTGCCGAGCGTGGGCCCGGCTTCGTTATTGACAAAGGTAATGCCCGCGTCGATGTTGTCGGGCCTCCCGTGGAACGTAGTGGAACGTGCGTACATGGCCCGCTCCTCTCTGGGACGGGGCAGTGCCCGTCCGGCACTGCCGGTTGTTCCTGCCTACTCCGAAATACGCGAAGACGCCATAGTCCGCTCCCGTTTTTCCGGGCTCCGTTTCGGTCAACTTTGCCCGCGCGAGACGAAGCGGAGGCATCACTCCGAGGTCGGGCTGGTTGAGTCGGCCTGGGGCGTGGCGGCATCGCTGCTCGTTTGTTTCCCCAGGCCGCTCGCCGTACCCGGTGTACGGCTCTCACCGCACCGGGCTCTCCATGGTTCTGACGTGGGTTGGTTCAGGCAGCGCAGACCCAGGGGTTTGCGGCCGGTGCTGAGAGACGTACTCGAGGTCATCCCGCGGTCTAGGGGCGGATCCTCCAGGCGCGATCGATCTGCTGGGTGATCCGGTTGCCGTCGGTGTCGGTGACGACCACTCGTACTGACGCGAAGCCGGGCTCGTCAGTCGCGGGAATCGCGGCGCGAAGCCGCGGTCCGGCCCGTTTCACCGGAGCGGTCTGCCAGGTTGCCCCGTCATCGAACGACACCTCGACCCGGGCCGTGAACCGGCCAGGTCCGGAGCCGCCCGGCTGATAACCGGGGACGAGGTCTAGTGGGTACGACGCGCCGGCCGGCATTGCGTTGTAGGTATCGGCGTCCAACGCGTACCCCACCTGGACCAGCGGCAGCACGTTGCCGGAGCGGTCCGTCCGGGCGGAGTCGAACCGCCACGCCGTCGACGTGCGGACCGACGTGTCCGACCAGTTGTCCCGACCGTTCACGGCCTCGAGGGAGAGCTCGTACTCGGCCCGACCGGCCGGAACGGTGTACTGGACCGTCGGCCAGTTCGACGTCCCGACGACCTTGCCCTCCCGCTTCAGCACGAGAGTGGATCGGTCGCCCCGGTACTCGTTGATCGTGCTGGTCAGCGAACCGCCGAAGTAGTAGTGCGGCAGGCTGATCCGGATCGCGTCGCGGTAACGAGTGACCGGCTGGTAGCGGTTGCCGAGGAGCGCCGCCGACGGTGCGCCCTCGGGTGCGAGCGGCACCGCCGGGTGGACCAGCGGCCCCCACCAGGTCTGGCCGTAGCGCTTGCCCGGTTCGTACTTCGTGGGAGCCGACGAGGTCCAGTATTCGCCCAGGCACATGTGCGGCTGACCGAACCGCTGCCACTGGACGCCCCTTGTGCTCACATACTCCGTCCGTACCAGCGGCCCACGCCGGACCGTCGCCATGCTGTTCGCCACGCCCATCCCGTCGACGTAGGGGATCCAGGACTCGGCCCGGATCTGGCGCTTGGAGTTCTGGCGGTAGTCGGACCGGACGACGGCCAGTGACGCCGGCCCGACGTCGTACGACGCCCGGTGGGGAATCCGGTTCCGCTCGGCGAAGGCCAGTTCGTACTGGTACGTCGCGTCGCGGAGGCCGGTCAGGCCAAGGTCCCGGGTCGGATCGTCGGCGAGCGCCTCGAGCAGGGCCCGGCCCGTGGCGTGGTCGAGCGTGTACACCGGCAGCGGATCCTCGCCGAACACCCCCTCGTCCCAGTACGGGTCGGACGTGTTGTTGTAGGCGAGCAGAAGCTCGGCCCCTGCGGCAGCCGCCGCGTCGGCCTGCGACTGCAGGTCTCCCCATTCGGTCCCACGGCTGACCAAGGCCGCCGCACCACTGACGTCGACCCGGTCGAAGTCCTCCGGCTTTCCTGCGCCGGCGTCGACCAGCGGCAGGCGGTGCTGTCCAACCAGCGGCACCTCCTCCGAGGCCAGCTGCGGTGAGCTGAGCCGGAAGCCGTCTCGACCGCGCAGGGTCGCCTTGAGCAGCGGCTGGGCCAGCTGCCACTCGGTGGCGAGGATGAACTTTCCGGTCCTCACCGGACTGCTGCCGAGGGTGTACACGCGCCTCTGGTTGCCCCAGCCCTGCGCGGCGATCATCGAGATCGACCGGTCCCCGACCGACCGGTGCCAGAACACGTCGAAGGCGTTCTGGTCGGCCTCTCGTGGCGTCGAGATCGTGATCGGCCGGCCCTGACGGGCGTCGAACCTGAGCCTGCGGTCCTTGTCGAGGCGCAGCTCGGGCATCCCGGCGATCGTGTGCTGCGTTGAGGAGAACCAGTCGCCGGCCATCTCGACGGACGCGACGAGGGAGTAGGTGCCTTCCGGCACATCGAAGGTCGCGGTGCCGTCCACGAGGAAGCTTCGCTCCGCTGTACCGGTGTCGAGGCTCCACAGGTCGACCGGGCCGCTCGCCGGCCGGCCGGCGCGGTCGAGCGCATCGACGGTCACCGTGTGGCTCTTACCCACCATCGTGAACCCGACCGTCGTGTGGATCGCGCTTCTGCGACCCTGGCCGAGCGGCTGGGCCGAGATGTTGCCGGCGTAGCCACCGGCCCTGGTCCGCCTCGGCACCAGTGTCACCTTGATGCTCGCCTCGCCGTACGCGGGCACGGTGACGAGGGATCGGCTCAGCCGGAGCTCCGGGCGGACCCGGTCGCTGCCGCCGGTGCTCGTGACGCCGTCGGACAGCCGGAGCCGGACCGGGCGGTTGCTGGTGTTCTCGTAGGTCAGGGTGCGGGTGACCGGCTTCGACGTGACGGGCGAATGTCCGAGGAAGACCGTCCCCTGGTCGACCGAGACGGGCGTGCGCACGGCGGCCGCGACGTCGACCCGCCCGCCTCCCTGGAAGGTGACCGGCTGGTTCCGCATCGTCCTGCTGGTCGACACCAGCCGTGCCTTGAGCTGAGCCGCGTCCCACTCGGGGTGCTGCTGGGCGAGGATCGCGGCGGCGCCCGCGACGTGCGGCGTCGCCATCGACGTACCGTTCAGCGATGTGTAGTGCTCGTCGATCAGGTTGCCGAGCGAGGTGCCGGCCGCCCGGGCGGCGATGATGTCCACTCCCGGGGCGGTGACCTCCGGCTTGATCGCGCCGTCCCCGATCCGCGGGCCACGAGACGAGAACGGCGCCGGCCGATCGTCCTTGTCGACCGCGCCGACGGTCAGGGCGAGATCGGCGGCCCCTGGCGCGCCGACGGACTGTCCGTCGGGCCCCGAGTTGCCGGCCGCGACCACGAACAGGCTTCCCGAGGATCGGGTGAGCTCGTTGACGGCCTGGCTCACCGGATCCGTTCCGTCTGACGCCCACGGCGTACCGAGGCTCATGTTGACCACGTCGGCGTCGTTGGCGACCGCCCACTCCATCCCGGCGATGATCTGGTCGAAGGTGCCCTCGCCGTTGTCCGCGAGCACCTTGCCGATCAGCAGGTCCGCGGCCGGAGCGACCCCCTTCTGGGCGCCGTCCGAGGCGGCCCCGGTACCCGCGACGGTCGCTGCCACGTGCGTGCCGTGGCCGACCCGGTCGACCGCGCCGCCGGACTCGCCGCCGGTGAAGTCGGCGGCGTCGACGACTCGCTCGCCGAGGTCTGGATGGTCGGGGTCGTAGCCGGTGTCAAGGACGGCGACCGTGGTGCCGTCGCCGTCGTACCCTCGCTGCCAGGCGTACGGCGCGCCGATCTGAGGCACGCTCTCGTCGAGGGTGGTCTCGACCTTGCCGTTGAGCCAGACCCGTGTGTCGTCGGCGAGCCGGGCGGCGGTGCCGGTGCTGGAGGCTACTCGAGCGCCCCGGATCTCCTCCCAGGTGGAGCGGAGCTCGGCCTTGTCGGCGGCGACGACAACGGTGTCGATGCTGTCGAGCTCCCGCACCTCGTCGGTACCCGCGGGTGCCGCCGGCGGCGCGGAGGTCCGCGCCCGGTCCGACGCCTCGATGAGCAGGGGCAGCTCACCGGTGGATGCGTCGTCGTAGCCATGGCGGGCGAGCAGGGTCACGTTGAAGAGGTTCGGGTCGAGGGCGCCGGAGGCGACGTACGGCGCAGCTTCGGCCGGTACGACGTGGACCTCGCCGTCGAGCTCGTAGATCTGGGCCGGACGCCGCTCGTCGACCGCATCCACGACCCAGGCCGCCTGCCGCCCCTTCGCGGTGGTGTGCAGAGCCACGACGTCGCCGGTCAGGAGCGTGATCCGGTGCGTCCCGGGGTCGCCGGCCCGCGTGGCGACGGCGTCCTCCGGCGGGGACGGACGCTGGCAGTCGACCTCGGCAGCGGCCGGGTGGGCGCCCGCCGCCGAGGTCGGGATCGGGGCGACAAGTGCGAGGCCAAGGGCGGCGAGGGCAACGAGCCCGCGTCGCGCGGTCATCGGCGGCGGCGAGTCCATGCCGCAAGCATGGCCGCGCGTGCTCCCGGTCGCGATGCGGTGAACTACCCAACTCATAGTGGCTCCCACGGTTGCCGGGGCGAGGGAATCAACGGGGCCGACGGTTCGTCGTCGGTGTCCGGCGTGGGCTCGGGCGGAGCGGACTCGCCCGTCACTTCCGATCGGCCGACCGCTTCGTCGACTGGGTCTCGCGGATCCATGCGCTCACCCTGCTCGGCAGCGGCGCCCTTCGCGATCCGGAGAACTACCCAATGTTGGTGTCGTCGTGCGCCAGATCCGCTTCGGTGATCGCGAGGGCGACGGCGGTCCGGGTACGGAGCTCGAGCTTCCGCATGACCGCGCTGAGATGTCGGTCGACCGTCCGCGGTGACAGGAAGAGTGCGTCGGCGATCTGTCGGTTGGTCATGCCCTGGGCAACCAGCCGAGCCACTTCGAGCTCGCGCGGTGACAGCTGGTTCCCGTAACCGCGGCGGCCACCTCGCCAGACCCGGGCCACGTCGACGCCGAGCTGGCGCAGCAGCAGGGCGACGCGATCGGCGTCCCAGCGGGCACCCAGGTCCTGCAGCCCCTGTTGGACGTCGACCAGGGTCTTCGTCGCCTCGTCGGGGCGCTCGGCGCCGAGCAGGCAGCGACCCAGCCGCTCGAGGGTCAGCTGCTGCTGGAAGGGCCGAGGGAGCTCGGCCCAGGTTGCGGCCGCCGTCTCGTAGTGGCCGATCGCAGTGTCGGGATCACCGGCGGCTTCCGCGACCAGGGCGCGACACACGAGCAGCGCCGCCCGCGGCGCCGGTGCTCGCCGCTCACCGAGGCCGGCGGCGAACCGGGCTACGAGCGCCCCGGCCGCTTGCGGTTCGCCGCTGTCGATCAGGCCCTGGATGTGCGCCAGCACGATCGACGCATCCCACGCCCACATCTGCTTCGCCTCCAGCGTCAGCATCGCGGGCTCGCTGATCTCGAGTGCTTCGGCGGGCTTGTCGTCGAGCAGGAGCAGCCGGCACAGAGCGGCGCTGGAGGTGACCATCCCGTCGATGATCCCGCGCCGGGTCAGCTCGGCGACTACGGCGCGTAGCTCGGCCTCGGCCGGCTGGCGTTCGCCGCCGGCGAGCTGGAGCAGGGCGCGGGTGTAGCGCGCCTCCAGCCGTGCCTCGGGCAGCGTGTCCTCGGAGTCGACGGCGGAGTCGATCCGCTCGGCCAGGCCCTGCCATCCGCCGCTGTGCCAGTCGAGGTACGCCGTGGTCAGCGCCGCCGAGTTGAGGAGCCGCTCGTATCCCGTCTGTCGCATCAGGTCGGCGGCCCGGTCCAGGGCCTGTCGCGCTTCGCTGTCGCGGCCCCAGGCGATCGCGACGTGCCCGACGTTCATCAGGCAGCGTGCGAACTGGCGCTGCTCAACCACGGTGCCCGTCCGGCCGGCGAGCTCTTCGGCAAGTGCCCAGCCTTCGTCCTCACCCAGCAACAGCAGCGCACATGCCCGATCGACCTCGAGCGTGGTGCGTTCGGGCCCGGGTGGCAGGTCGGGCAGCAGCTCGCTCGCGCGCCGGAGCCATTCGAGATGTTTGGCTCCGGACCACTCTCGACCACGCGGCCACGACAGCGAGATCATCGCTCGCACCACGAGCTCCGGCCGGCCGGACAGGTCCGGGATCGCGGCCGAGGTCTGTGCGGCCGCGTCGTCGAACTCGCCGAGCTGGAGCAGCAGCCGCCCAAGCAGCAGTCGCAGCTCGCCGCGGCTGTGCGCCTCGATGCCGTCGTTGTCCAAGGCGTCTCGGAGTGCCGCGGTCACCCGGCTCCCCAGCTCGCCCAGACCGGCGACGCCCCACGCGGCGCCCTCCCCGAGGGAGCGCGCGATCCGGATCCGGCGGTCGAGCGGGTGGGTCGCCGAGGACAGGAGGTCGAGGAGCAGCTCGACCGCGCTGCGGTCGTCACCCGACTGCAGCGCCAGCGCGGCGGCGGCCTCGGCGTACCTGCTCCAGGACGCCACGTCGTTCGCCTCCCGATAGTGGCGGCTGAGGCGGGCGACCGGCTCCGGGGTGGTACGCCGCAGCACCTCGGCCGCCTGTCGATGCAGCCGGCGCCGCTCCGACACGGGGATCGCCTCCTCGACGGCCCGCGACGCCAGGACATGGCGGAACGCGAAGCTGCCCGGGCGTACCTCGTGCAACAGCCCGGCGTCGAGGGCGCGGGCCAGCCCGGCACGGGCGTCAGCCGGGTCCAGGTCCGCGACCGCGGCGAGCACCGACTCGTCGGCGGGGGCGCTGAGGACGGCGCCGGCCTGCAGGATGGGCCGGGCCTCCGGCGCGAGCCGCTGCACGCGCTCCAGGACCGAGTCGCGCACCGTGGGCGGCACCTGCAGCTCCTCCAGCGCCCGGCGCGACCAGCCCCCGCCCCGCCAGACAATGTCACCGCGATCGTGCAGCAGCGCCAGGGTCTCCTCGACCGCGAGCGCGACACCGTCGGTGCGCTCGCGGAGAAACTCGACGAAGCCGTCGGACACCCCCGAGGTGTCGAACGTCGCCGCAACCAGCCGGCCCACCTCGGCCACGCTCAGCGGGCCCAGCTGGACCCGCGTCTGGGACAGGTGCGGCGCGGAATGGGAGGTCAAGCGCCACAGCAACGAGCCGTCCGGAACCTCCTGCGGACGGTAGGTGAGGGCCAGTCCGACTCGGGCAGACGGCGACGACGCCAGCATCAGTGCCAGCTCGAGTGTGGCTGGATCGGCCCACTGGCCGTCCTCGATCACGAGGATGACGACGCCGAGGCGGTCCAGGACCTCGCTCAAGGCGCGCAGCAGCCGATGGCGGGTCGCCATCGGGTCGGGCAGCGGATCCGGAGCCGGCGGCAGGTCGTCGCTCCACTCGGGCATCAGCTGGCGCAGCGCCCCCGCCAGCGGGCTCAGCTCGAGTCCGCGTACCGAACGGCGACGCACCGCCTCGAGAACCGGGCCGAGCGGGAACTGCGGCTCCACGGGCGGGCAGGCGCAGTGGAGTACGGCGTCGCCGGCCAGCTCGGCCCGGCGTCGGGCCTCGTGCAGCAGCCGCGACTTGCCGACGCCGGCGTCTCCCTCGATCAGCAGCATGGCCGGCGGACCGAGCAGGGTCTCCACGACCGTCGTCAGCTCACGCTCCCGGCCGACGAACGCCGCGCCGTACCCCGTCCGCCGACCACTCACGCGTCGCCCGCCGGTCGGTCGCCCGTGGTCGGGATCAGGGGTCTGCCGATGGTGATCCGGTCGCGGGCAGCGGCAGCGGCGGCGAAGCGGTCGTACGGATAGCCGGTGCCGCCGCTGCTGCCGCGGACCGACTCGATCCCGTCGTCGCCGAAGGTGTAGCGCATCGGCTCGCCGCGGGAGCCGAAGCCGTTCTCGCCCATCATGCGCAGCGTCCGGTCGTCGACGACGGTCAGCGCGGTCGGTTCGTGCGTCGGGTCGTCGGCTGTGGGGTCCAGCAGGTACAGCCGGTCGCCGAACCGCGCGACGTCCGTGACGCTCCACAGGCTCGCGAAGCGGCCGCGGAAGCGGTCCAGGTCGACTCCCTCGGGGACCGGCTCGGAGTCTGCCGGGTCGAGCGCCAGCCCGAGGAGCCGGAAGAACGTCGTCACGCACGCGCCGGCGGCGCCGTCGATCGCGTTGGTCAGGACCGACACCGCCAGGCGGTCGACCGGGTCGAGCTTCGTGTTGGTGATGTGCCCGGGATAGCCGCCGCCGTGCCCCACGACCCGGCGGTCGCCGACTGTGCTGACATCGAAGCCCAGCCCGTACTCGCTGTCGCGCCCGGTCGTCCACTGGGACCGCTGCATCCGGCGCTTCGAGGTGTCGGTCAGCAGCCGCTCGTCGCCGTGGAAATGGCCCGCCGCATAGCGGACCAGGTCTTCGGCCGTGCTGTAGAACCCGGTCGCGGCGGCCATCGCCGCGGTGTCGACGTGCTCGATCGGGATCCGGCGCTCGGCGTACGCCAGGGCGCTGTAGCCGGTTGCGTACTCCCCCGCCCGCGCGGGCTCGTACTCGGGTCCGGTGTCCGCCAGCTCGAGCCGGTCGACGATGTGCTCGCGAACGTAGGCGTTGTAGGGCTGTCCGGACGCCGCGGCAATCACCATGCCCAGCAGTGAGTAGCCGACGTTGGAGTACTTGAAGCGATCGCTGATCGGCAGCACGTCGGCGTCGTCGAGCCCCATCGCCTGCACGGCGGCCTCGTCGGGGAACTCCCGGAACAGCTGCCAGTGGTCGCCATCGCGACCGTCTCGGGTCACGCCCGCGCCGTGCGCCAGCAACTCCTGGACCGTCGCCTCGGCAAGCGGCGACTCCCGCAGGAACGGCAGCCACTGGGCGACCGTGTCGTCGAGCCGGAGCGAGCCGCGTTCGACGAGCTGCAGGACCGCCGTCGCCGTGAACGTCTTCGAGTGCGAGGCGACCCGGAACAGGTGGCGTGGCGTCAGCGGACTGTCCGACTCGAGATCTGCCACGCCGTACGCCGACGACAGCAGCACCTCGTCGCCGTACAGCACGGCGGCCTGGATCCCGGGGATCCGGGCGTACCGCTGCCGGAAGCTCAGCCAGGTGTCGAAGTAGCGGACGGCGTCGACGACGGCGGCGCGACTCAGCTCGGTCATAACGCCGACGCTAGCGGGTCACTCCGAGCGCGGCCCGGGCCCGCGGGGACATGGCCGGCGGTTCGTCTCCACCCCGTCGACCGGCGTTGCCCTCCGGTGACTCAGGGCCGCAGGACGTCGCGCCATAGGTCGAAGACCCGGTCGATCTCGGCGGGGTCGACGAACGTGTCGAAGGTGGACTTGGCGCGCTCACGGCTCAGCGGGTCGCGCAGGACCGAGGCCGTCCACTCCAAGCCGTTCACGGATCTTGGAGCCTTTGGCCAAGATGAGCGCAGGGACCTCCGCGACGTGCATCTTTGCCGACGCCCGCGGGTCGGCGAAGTCGGTGATCGTCATGCGTGATCGATCGAACGCCGCGAGCTCGAGGCCCAAGGCGTTGCCGACGGTGAGTTTGCCCTGCGCTGGTTGAACCGCATCTGTGGCACGTCGAGGTCGGCCGTGCGAAGCAGGACGGCGTGGGCTCCGATCAACGTCAAGGAGTCGGCATGTGCCGCCAGGACGTCGACCACGTTGATGATCGCGCGGCGACTCCACTCGGTCTCGGAGCGAGGAGTCTTGAGCTCGGTCATGCGACCCGTCGCCCCGTCAGGATGTCGGCCTGCTCGGCCATGCGGTCAATGCCGCCGTAGCCGTCGAGGATCACCTGGTCGCGTGCCGCGACGGAGATTCCGTCAATCTTGGTCCGCCCCAGCTCGCTCACGCCGTCGAATGGGATCAGCGTGACCCGCAGGCCGAACGAGCCTGGTTCTTTCCGCGCGAGGCCGGTCGCATCGGCAGCGCGGGCGATGTCCTCGACGTACAGCACCGGCCAGACCTCGCCGGCGCTCGAACGGTAGAGGTTCGCTCCGGCATCGCCCGTCAGCGCGTAGTCGACTCCGGCACCGCCAAGCGTCTCGGCGATGGCGTACGCGCTCGGACCAGCCTTGAGGTCTATGGCGCCCGGCCGGCGCGTCAGCCGCGCGGCACGTCCCGCGAGGAAGAGCAGGTCTGCCTCCTTGCCGGGCACCGCCCGACCGGCGATGACGAGTCCGATGCGCGCCCATCGCTGCTGCCATGCGTTGACGCCGGCCTTGACGCCGGGCTTCACGGCAGTCTCGAGCGCCGGGTCGACCGCGATCCGCGCCGCAGCGATCGCCGCAGGATCGGCGAGCCCGGTGCACCCGATCGGCTCCCCGAGGACCATCAGGATCTCCCGCGCCAGGTCGAACGACGGGCTGACCACCCCGGACTCGATCCGGGTCACTGTCGTCGGGGCAACGTCGACCAGTGCCGCGAGCTGACGAGCACTCAGCCCGTTCACCCGGCGCAGGGTGGAGATGCGCTCCGCAAGATCCATGAATCCAGACTAGGCAACTGTTGCAAATATGCAACACGTCGGCGCCGGATGATCGGATCAGCTCTCTGGGCGCCGGCGTGCCCCGGAGTCCGGCACACCGTCGTAGTCGGGCAGTTCGGGGCCGCCGACGGCGCGGTCGATCAGCGCGGTGAACGCGTCCATGTCGGCCTCGGGACTCGCCTCGGCACCCGGGTCGGAGGGAGTGAGCATCTGCACATGCAGCCGGCCGATCTCCTGGTTGGCCTCGACGTAGTCCTGCATCTGCTTCCTGTAGGCGGCGAAGCCGGCCTCCGGGTCCCAGTCGGCGGCGGCGAGCTCGCCGGCCAACAGGTAGGCGCCGACCAGGGCCAGCCCGGTGCCCGCCCCCGACATCGGCGACGCGCTGAACGCCGCATCCCCGAGAAGCCCCACCCGCCCGACGTGCCAGCTGTCCATCACCACCTGGGCGACCTGGTCGAGGTAGAAGTCCGGAGTGTCGTCCAGGTGCGCGAGGATCCCCGGCGTCAACCAGCCGAAGCCGGCCATCTGCTCGCGCAGGAGCCGCTTCTGGGCCTCGACGTCGCGGTAGTCGATGTCGAAGTCGGGTGCGGGGAAGGAGAGCATGGCGATCGCCTTGGTGGCGTCGGGGACGGGTCGCAGTCCCGCGGAGCGCCCCGCATCGTGGTAGTCCATCGCCCAGCCGTCCAGTCCGAACTCGTTCGGCACGGTGTAGAAGGCCAGCACGAGCCCGAGGTGGCGGACGAACTGCTCGCGCGGCCCGAAGACCATCGCCCGCAGCGCCGAGTGCAGCCCGTCGGCGCCGATCACCAGGTCGAAGTGCCGCCGGTCGCCGCCGACGAAGGTGACGTCGACACCGTCCGCGTCCTGGGCCAGCTCGGCGATGCGGTCGCCGAAGAGGTACTCGACGCCGTCGCGGGTCTCGTCGTACAGCACCTGGGACAGGTCGCCGCGAAGGATCTCGATCTCGGAGATGTACCCGTCACCGTCGTGGTCGTCGGCGCGGAACGTCTCGAGCACGTTCCCGTCCGCGTCCACCCTGTAGGCGCCGGCGGTGTCGGTGCAGGCCGCGCGCACCTCGGCGTCGAGGCCCATCCGACGGATGACCTCCTTGGCCACCCCGCGCGCGTCCACGGCCTGACCCCCCGGACGCAGTCCGGGTGCCTGCTCCACCACGGTCACCTCGACTCCCCGTCGGCGCAGCCAATGGGCCAGCGCGGGACCCGCGATGCTCGCTCCCGTCACCAGCACCCTGATTTCGCTCATCGTGCCCTCTCGTCATTCAGCTCTATCCATCTACTGACGCAGGTACGACCTGATGACCGGCTGCTTCTCATCGGTCCGCGACGACCTACCTCGATCCCGTGGCCTGCAGCCTGCTGGAGATCGGCTCGAGCAGCGTGCTCAGCTGGTCGAGCTCGGGCGGCTCCAGTCCGTCGTACGGCGCCGCCGCGAGCGTGTCGGTCAGCGCTTCGATCCGCTCCTTCGTCGCACGGCCGGCGTCGGTGAGCCGACCGTCGGCATCGAGGAGGCCGCGGTCGCGCAGGCCGTCCATGACCTTGGCCAGGTGGCTCTTCGGGAGGTGGTGGATCCGGCCGAACGACTCCGCCGGGTAGATGCCGCTGGCGAGGGCACTGAGCACATGGGCCTCGATCCCGCCGATCCGCTCGGAGACCAGGGCAGCGATGTGGCCGTCTCCGCGGTGTTCGCGGAGCATGTTCGACGCGTGCCAGA
This sequence comes from Nocardioides speluncae, assembly GCF_003121585.1. Classification (GTDB taxonomy): domain Bacteria; phylum Actinomycetota; class Actinomycetes; order Propionibacteriales; family Nocardioidaceae; genus Nocardioides; species Nocardioides speluncae. Next base: position 107,892 of record NZ_QEOO01000037.1, on the reverse strand, counting down.
GCCGGGCCACCGGCTCCTCGGGCATCGGGAGGGCGCGGAGCGCGGCGTACATGACCCGCCCTTCGGTCGGCGCGCTGGTCGAAGCCTTGGCGAGGAGCTCGGCAGCGCGGGTGAGCCCCGGAGTCTCGACGAGGTCGCCGAGGATCCGCCGGAGCGCCGCGACGCAGCCCTGCTCACGCGCGGCGTGCGCCGCCTCGGGCGTTGTCGTCTCGCAGACCTTGGGGATGTGGCGGGCAGCCTCGCCGTCGGCGAAGCTGTAGAAGGCCGCGTGGACCACCGTGGCCGGGACCCGGCCGAGCGGCGCAGCACGTCCCGCGAAGTAGCCGTCCCAGTAGTTGCGGAAGCCGAGCGCCGCCATCGCGTCGTTGGGCTCCGGCGAGAAGAAGTTCACCAGCGCGATCGGCTCGGTGAGGTCGAAGAGACGGCGGGCGACGGGTCCTGCGTGCTGCATCTGAGTCATACCAGTTCTACGAACAGCTCGACCGTCATACGACAAGGCGTAGCAGACGACCTCAGATCAACGCTGGGATCCGGCGGAGGGTGACCGCGAGGAGGCAGGTGATCCCGAGCAGGCCGGTGGCGAGAACGACCACGCCGTTCCAGCCGGCGTGCGTCCACGCCGTACTGCCGAGGTTGCCGAACACCGACGAGCCGACGTAGTAGCAGAAGAGGTAGAAGGCCACCGCCTGGCCGGGGCTGTTGCCGGAGGCGTGGGCACGCGCGGTCACCCACCCGCTGGCCAGGCCGTGGATGACGAAGAACCCGACGGTCAGCGCCGCGAGGCCGAGGACGATCACGGGCAGGCTGGGCAGCAGGGTGAGGAGTACGCCGGTGACGGCGATGGCGCATCCGGCCGGGAGGATCGCGCGCCGGCCGAGGGCATCGGCGAGGCGACCCGAGATCGTCGAGCTCGCGGTCCCCAGCACGTAGACCAGGTAGATCAGGCTGAGCGAGGCGCCGGTGAGCGCGAACGGTGCGGAGGTCAGCCGGAAGCTGAGAGCGTTGAAGACCGCGACGAGCGCGCCGACCCCGCAGGCACCGAGTCCGTAGAGCGCGAGCAGCGCGGGGTCGCGGAGCGCGCCGCGCGCCATGGTGGCGAAGGTACGCCGGTCGACGGAGGTGGCGACGAACCGCCGGGAGGCCGGCAGGTTGACCGCCACGACCACCGTGCATAGCAGCGCGAAGAGCGCGGCTGAGGCCATCGCCCACCGCCAGCCGAGGAGGTCCGCGACCGGCGCGGTGACGAGCCGACCCGCCATGCCTCCGATCGCGGTGCCGCCGATATAGAGGCCGGCCGCCCGCGCCTGGGCGGAGTGGTGGAGCTCCTCGCGCAGGTAGGCGGTCGCGACGGCAGGCAGGCCGGCCAGGGTGATGCCCTGGAGGAGACGCAGGACCATCAGGGCGTGCCAGCTGGGCGCCAGGGCGCACGCCAGCGCGACCACGACGGACGCACACAGCGAGAGGTGGATGAGGCGGGTGCGGCCGACCACCTCCGACAGCGGTCCGACGAAGAGGAGTGAGACCGCGAGCGCCGCGGTGGTCAGCGACATGGTCAGCGTGCTCTGCGACGGAGACACGTCGAACGCCGTGGCCAGCTCCGGGAGCAGCGCCTGGGTGTCGTACATCAGGACGAAGGTGGCCATCCCCGCGGCGAACAGCGACACCAGGACGCGTCGGTAGCCGGCGGTTCCGGGGAGGTATCGGTCGGTTGCGGGAGGAGCAAGGGTGTGGACAGCGCTCACCAATCGAGGATGCGCCGCCGAAGTACATACGTCCAATGCCTAGAACGACGCTTTGTCATACGGATTGCGTATGATTATTGCCGTGCTGATTCGCGATCTCCGATGGCTGGTGTCCGTCGCGGACAACGAGCACGTGACAGACACGGCAGCGACCCTCGGCGTCAGCCAGCCGACCCTGTCGCGGGCGCTGGCCAGGGTCGAGGGCGAGCTCGGCGCCCGGATCTTCGAGCGCGTCCCGACCGGCGTCCAGCTCAGTCCCAACGGCGAGCTGGCCGTAGCCGCCGCCCGGGACGTGCTCGCTCGCTACGACCAGTTCCTGGCCGAGCTGTCCAGCCGCCTCGACCCCGACAGCGGCGTCGTCCGGCTTGCCTTCCTCGACTCGATGGCGACCTCGCTCGTGCCTCGGCTGCTGCGGGCCTTCCACCAGCACGCGCCCGCAATCAGGGTGCTGCTGAGCCAGGAGCCAGGGCACGACATCCTGCGGGACCTCGTCAGCGGCGCCTGCGAGCTCGCGATCACCTCCGCGCGGCCCGCCGGCGACTACGGATGGCTGCCGCTGCAGCACGAGCGGCTGGTGCTCATCGTCCCGCCGTCCCACCGGCTCAGGAAGCGAAGGCGCGTCGACCTCGCCGAGCTCGCCGACGACGAGCTCGTGACCACGCCGACCGGGTTCGGCCATCGCTCCCAGATCACCGGCCTGCTCGCGGAGGCGGGCATCGCGATGAAGGTCTCCTTCGAAAGCGCCGACCTCGCCACGATCGAAGGCCTGGTCGCGGCCGGCCTAGGCGTGGCGATCGTCCCCGGGCAGTTCGCCGGCCAGTCCGGCACCGTCGGCATCGCACTGACCACGCCCCAGGCGCGCCGTACCGTCGGCCTCACCTGGCGCACCGACCACCCGCTGGCCCCGCCGGCGGCGCGTCTGCTGGCCTTCATCGAGGCCACCTGGGAGCTCAGCTCGGTGGATCCGGGCTTTAGCGGCGAAGCCGCACCGAGAGGCACGTGACGCAGCCCTCGAGCTTTTCGAACTCCGTCATCTCCACGGCGACGACGCGCAGGCCGCGCTCCTCGTAGAGCCGCCGGGTCCGCGGGGCGCTGGCCGACATCAGCACCGTGTTCTCGTCCAGCAGTACGACGTGGGCGCCGGGCTCCTCGGGTATGGCGAGGAAGCGCGACCAGACGCTCGGGTCGTCGACATGCTCCTCGAACCCCACGACGGTCCCGTCGGGCAGGGCGGTGACCGCCGACTTCAGGTGCAGCACCTTGGTCAGCGGTACGCCGACCACCTTCGCGCCCAGCGGCTCCAGCTGGCCGGCGAGCTGGGCGACCCCGGCCTGGTTGGTGCGCCCGCCGAGCCCGACCCACACCACGCCGTCGTGCTTGAGCACGTCACCGCCGTCAAGCGTCCCTGGCGCCTCGATGTGAGCGATCCGGTAGCCCAGCTCGCGCAGCGTCTGCTCGGTTGCTGCCGTCTCGGGCTTCCGCTCGTCGGCGCCCGGCCGCGAGATCACCGCGAGGTCGGCGTACATGACGACCGTGTCCTCGACGAAGACCGAGTCGGGACAGTCGGGGGCCGGCGGGACCTCGACGGTCTCCCAGCCCTCGGCGTGCAGCGCGGCGACGTAGCCGTCCCACTGGCGCAACGCCAACTCGACGTCGACGGGAACCCGCTCGATGTGGGTAAGCAGGCCTTCGGCCAGGCGAGGACTGGGACGGCGGACCAGGGCGCGACGGCTCACGCTGAGATCCTCTCGCACAGTGGGTAAGGTGATCCGTGATGGCCGACGACTACTGCGATTTCTGCGATCTGCCGCTCTCCCAGTGCGTTCACGGTCAGCCGCCGCCGCTGCCAACCGTCAAGCCGCCGCCCAAGCCGAAGCCGAAGCCACGCACTCCCGCGCGCACTCGCACCCCTGGCGTCCCGGACAAGCCGGTGCGCAGAAAATGGACGCCACCCGAGGCGTTCAAGCCGGTGATCCTCGCCGTACTGCAGGAAGCCGGAGGCGAGCTGCCCGCCGAGGCGCTCTTCCAGGAGCTGGAGCTCAGGGCCGCGGACAGCCTGCTGCCCGGGGACGCCGAGACGATGCCGCAGGGCGAGCTGCGCTGGCAGTACGCCGCCCGCCGAGCGCGCCTGGCACTGATCGACGAAGGGTCGATGACGAAGGGCAAGCCAGGAGTCTGGGAGCTGGCCCGCAAGGCGTAGAGGGGCCTACGTGCGTGCGGTTCAGAACGGCGGGGGTCCCACGATCTCGATGCCGCCGTACTGCTCGGCGCTCTGCGCGATCCGTGCGAAGTCCACGACACACGCCGATCCCTCGAAGGGTTCGCTGGCGCCACGGTAGAAGGGCTCACACTCGCACGTGGGCTGAATGCCGAGAACCTTGGCCGTCGGGCTCGTGACCATGAAGGCGTGAGGAACGCCTGCCGGGACCATCACGAAGTCGCCGGCTCCGAGCTTGTGTTCGTCGTCATTGACGCGGTACCGGATCTGCCCCTCGAGCACCCACATGGACTCCGACACCGGGTGCGTGTGGACAGGGGTCCACTTGCCCTCGACCATGTCGACCTCCCACAGGTGGATGTCCTCGTTGGCGCTGCTGAGCTTCCAGGTGAACACGCCACCGCCGAAGAACCACCTCTTCTCGCCCTCACCGGCCCGTCGAATCACCGGCTCGAGCGTCTGCTGTTCGATCATCTGACACTCCCATCGCTTATGGGACTGCTGTCCCGTAATGAGATTCGCATACCATGAAGGGCATGTCAACGAACTACCTCGAATCGGGACGCGCCAGGCAGAAGCAGCGCACCCGCGACCAGCTGGTCGCCGCAGCACGCGAACTGATCGGCGCTGGCGACACTCCCCGAGTCGAGGAGGTCGCCGAGGCGGCCGGAATCTCCCGAACGACCGCCTACCGCTACTTCGCGTCCCAGGCAGAGCTACTCGCCGCGGCCTATCCGGAGACCAGCACAACGTCGGTTCTCCCCGACCCACCACCGGCAGCGGTAGCCGACCGAGTGGATGCGGTTGCCGAGTTCGTCATCGAGCGCGTGCAGGAGACCGAGCCACAGCAACGCACGATGCTGCGGCTCTCGCTCAGCGACACGTCACGCGAGCTGCCCTTGCGCCAAGGCCGAGTCATTCCGTGGTTCGTCGAGGCGCTCGCTCCGATGGTCGACACGGTTGGCGACCAGGGCGTGCACCGCCTCGCACTGGCGCTGCGCGCCGCCTGCGGCATCGAGACCCGCGTTTGGCTGAGCGACGTCGCCGGGCTCGCGCCCGCAGAGGTGAGCGACCTTCAGCGATGGATGATCGACGCGCTCATCAGCCACGCCCAAGGAACACCGCCGCCCGCGTAACACGCGGCCTGCCCAACGCTCAGCGGCGCGCGCGATGTACGGCGATGGCCCCCAGCGTCGCAAGCACGCCCACGGCGACGGACCCGGCGGGGATGCACCCACCGGTACGGCGTCCGCGGAACGCCCGATTGGCCTGGCTGGACAGCACCGATCCGTTGCTCTGGTGGGACAGGGCCGAGCCCGCGCTCTGGTACGACAGCAGCGAGGCCGCTGACATCGCCGACCCGATCGACCCCGCCGAGGCGAACGAGCCGACGCTCGCGAACGATGCGAACGACGCGGCGCTCCCGATCGACAGGACCGAGTCCTGGGAGCAGATCGAGAGGACGGAGTTCTCCGACCAGAGGGACCACATAGAACGCAGGGTAGCCGCCGGCCAGGTCACCTTTTCTCGATGCCGGGCGTAATGGCGGCGGTCGCCATCACGTCATGCATGGTGACCTCGCTCACAACGCGAGTCCCGCCCGGGGGCCGGCGGTCCAACTGCCACGAGAGGTGCCTTGATGAGCATCAAGACCACGGAGACCGCACCGGGCAGGCTGCGCAGCGGCCCGTCCGGGATCGTCTGGGCGGTGATCGCCGCCGTCGGCGCCGTCTGCTGGACGGTCCTGGCCCTGCACCGCGGCGAGGACGTGTCCGCGCTGTGGATCCTGTTCGCCGCGCTGTCGTCGTACGCGATCGCCTACCGGTTCTACTCGCGGTTCATCGCCTACACCGTCCTGAAGGTCGACGACTCCCGGGCCACCCCCGCCGAGCGGCTCCAGAACGGCGTGGACTTCGACCTCACCGACCGCCGAGTGCTGTTCGGGCACCACTTCGCGGCGATCGCGGGAGCCGGCCCGCTCGTCGGCCCCGTCCTCGCCGCGCAGATGGGCTACCTGCCCGGCACGATCTGGATCATCGTCGGCGTCATCTTCGCCGGCGCGGTCCAGGACATGACGGTGATGTTCTTCTCGATGCGCCGCAACGGCAAGAGCCTGGGCCAGATGATCCGCGAGGAGATCGGCGTGGCCGGCGGCATCGCCGCCCTGATCGCGGTCTTCACGATCATGATCATCCTGCTCGCCGTACTCGCGCTGGTCGTGGTCAACGCGCTCGCCGAGTCCCCGTGGGGCGTCTTCTCGATCGCCCTGACCATCCCGATCGCGCTGTTCATGGGCTTCTACGGCCGCTACCTGCGACCAGGCCGGATCATGGAGGTCAGCCTGATCGGCGTCGCGATGCTGCTGCTGGCCATCATCGGCGGCGGGTACGTCGAGCAGCTGGGCCTGGAAAGCGCGCTGACCCTGTCGAAGGAGCAGCTCACCTTCGCGCTCGCGGCGTACGGCTTCGTCGCCTCCGTGCTCCCCGTCTGGATGCTGCTCACGCCTCGTGACTACCTGTCGACCTTCATGAAGATCGGCGTCATCGTGCTGCTCGCGATCGGCCTGGTCCTGGCCGCACCCAGTCTGCAGACCGAGGCCCTCACCCAGTTCGGCAAGGACGGCACCGGCCCTGTCTTCGCCGGCGAGCTGTTCCCCTTCGTGTTCATCACGATCGCCTGCGGCGCCCTGTCCGGCTTCCACGCCCTGATCAGCTCGGGCACCACCCCGAAGATGCTGGCCAAGGAGAGCCACGTCCGGATGATCGGGTACGGCGGGATGCTGATGGAGTCCTTCGTGGCGATCAGCGCGCTGATCGCCGCCTGTGTCATCGACCCGGGCCTCTACTTCGCGATGAACAGCCCGGCCGGCGCCACCGGCGGCGACCCCACCGCGGCCTCGGAGTTCGTCGCCCAGCTCGGCTTCGTGATCACTCCCGACCAGCTGACCGGAGCGGCCGCCGCCGTGGAGGAGGCCTCCCTGATCTCCAGGACCGGTGGCGCTCCGACCCTCGCCTTCGGCATCTCCCAGGTGTTCACCGAGGCGTTCGGCGGCGACCTGGCCGCGTTCTGGTACCACTTCGCGATCATGTTCGAGGCGCTGTTCATCCTCACCGCGGTCGACGCCGGCACCCGGGTAGGGCGGTTCATGCTGCAGGACACCATCGGCAACGTCTGGCCCAAGTTCGGCGACGTCTCGTGGCGGCCCGCCGCCTGGAGCGCCAGCGCGGTCGTGGTCGGGCTCTGGGGCTACTTCCTGTACGTCGGCGTCACCGACCCGCTCGGCGGCATCAACCAGCTGTTCCCGCTGTTCGGCATCTCCAACCAGCTGCTCGCCGCCATCGCGCTGACCCTGGTGGTGACACTGTTCCTGAAGCACGGGCTCACCAAGTGGGTCTGGGTGCCCGGCATCGCCCTCGCCTGGGACCTGATCGTGACGATGACGGCCAGCTGGCAGAAGGTGTTCTCCGACAACCCGAAGATCGGCTACTTCAAGCAGCGCTCGGTCTACAACGACGCAGCGGACAACGGCGAGGTACTGGCCCCGGCCACCTCGCTGGACCAAATGGACCAGATCATCACCAACTCAACGGTCAACGGCGTCCTGCAGATCCTCTTCGCGACCCTGACCCTGGTGGTGCTCATCTCGGCGATCCCGATCTGGGTCAAGGCGGTCCGCCAGGGCTCGCTGCCGACGCAGGAGGTCCCGAAGGTCGAGTCCAAGATCGTGGCGCCCCAGGACTTCTTCGCGACGAAGGAGGAGAAGGAGGCGGTCAAGGCGTGGGAGGCCGAGCAGCGGGAGCTGGCGGACTCGCCGGCCGGGCGAGGAGGCGACTGATGAAGCTCACCGAGCGGCTTCACGGCCTCCGCCGCCTCCTGCGTGAGGCGACCGGGGAGGCCAAGTGGGACGACTACCTGGCGCAGTGCCGGGTCGACGGCACCGTCCCCGTCAGCCGCCGCGCGTTCGAACGACACCGTGCCCATGTGGGGGGCAACGGTCCGCAGCGCTGCTGCTGACCGAAGGCCCACAGCTTGGCCGCATTCCCGGGGTGCGGCCAAGCTGTGTGGTCGATCAGGGCTGGCCGGGAGACCGGTCGACGATGTGGGTGTCGGCCGAGCCGTCGCCCAGTGCCCAGAGGGCGACGCCGTTGGAGGTCGCCACGACCACGACCGCGAGGACGGCGCCGACCAGCCGGCGACGCCGCTCGCGGCGGCGCCACTCGGCCTGGACCCGCGGGAAGGCGCCGGCCGACGAGCCGACCTGTCCGGCAAGGGAGTCCAGCGCCTCGGTGAGTCGCTCTTCGGTGTTCATGGGACGGCTCCAAGTTTCGTGCTCAGCGATGCCATGCCGCGCGACACATGCGACTTTACGGCACCCGCGCTGATGCCCATCGCGTCCGCGATCTCGGCCTCGCGCAGGCCGCCCCAGTAGCGCAGAACCAGCGCCTCCCGCTGCCGGTCCGGCAGCGTCGCCAGCGCGGCGACGACCGCCCGCTGGTCCTCCCTCAGCAGGGCCGCCGACTCGGCCGACGCGACGTCGACGGGCGGGTCCTCCGGCGCCCGGCGGGTGACCTGGATGTGGCGGATCCGCATCCGGATCAGGTTGACCACGATCGCGCGCAGGTAGCGCACAGCCGCCTCCTGGGTCCGCAGCTGGGCGAACTTGCGGTGCAGCTCGTAGAACGCCTCGGCCACAACGTCCTCGGCGTCGGCCTCGGCCCCGAGCAGGACGGCCAGCCGCACCAGACGCATGTGGTGGGTGTGGAAGAGCTCCTCGAGCAGGCGCTCCCGCTCGCGGTCGCGCGCCGCCAGGGTGGCGACCGTGTCCGGTGCACTCGGTGGTGGCCCGGCCCGCTCCTCGGGCAGGTCGTCGGTCACCTCGCGCTCCGGGACCGCTCGCTCCCTCGCGGTCGTACGGCGCGTCTGAGCCGGGCGGTCCGGCCCCAGGCCGCGAGCCGCGGCCAGGCACTGCTGACCAGGACCGCCACCACCAGGTTGGCGGCAAGGGCGACCAGCGAGGCGTAGATCTCGGTCCCGGCCACCGGCACCACGGCCGAGAACCCACCGTCGGTGACCAGGAAGGTGCCAGTGAACATCCCGACCGCCCAGCCGGCGAAGAGCCCTGCTGGCCGCAGCCGGCTGGTGAGCAGGCCGAGGACGACGGCCGGCAGGACCTGGAGCATCCACACGCCGCCGAGCAGCTGCAGGTTGATCGCGTCCTGCTCGGCCATCAGGAACACGAACCCGACCGCCCCGAGCTTCACGAGCAGCGAGAAGTACCGGGCCACCCCGGTCTGCAGCTCCGGCGTGGCCTGCGGGTTGACGTACTCGGCGTACACGTTGCGGGTGAACAGCATCGCGGCCGACACGCTCATCACGGCGGCCGGGACCAGCGCACCCACCGCCAGCGCGCCCAGCATCACGCCGGTGACCCAGCCCGGGGTCAGCGAGGTGATCAGCGCCGGGACCGCGAGGTCGCCGCTGGTGTCGAGGTTGGCGGCGTACGCGGCCAGGCCGAGGAAGGCGAAGAGCCCGAGCAGCGCGGTCCACGCGAGCAGCGCAACCGAGTTGACCCGCAGCACCCGCTCGGAGCGGGCGGCGAAGGCCGCGGTGAGCACGTGCGGGTACATCAGCAGCGACAGCGCCGAGCCGATCGCCAGCGAGACGTACGCGGCGTACTGGGAGGAGTCGAGGACCACGGAGTCGCGGCCCTCCAGCGCGGTGAACATCCCCGAGGTGCCACCCAGCTCGTGCAGGGCCAGCGTGGTGACCACGGTGATCGTCGCGAACAGCAGCACCCCCTTCACCACCGCGATCACCGCGGGCGCCTGCAGGCCGCTGCGGTACGTCGCGACCGCGAGTACGGCGAAGACCGCCGCCAGCAGCGCGTCGCCGGAGATCCCCGAGGGGTAGGCGTCCATCGCCCGGAGCACCGTCCGGATCCCCAGCAGCTGGAGCGCGACGTACGGCATCGTGGCCAGGATCCCGGTCAGCGCCACCGCCAGCGCCAGCCCGGCCGAGTCGTAGCGGATCCGGACCACGTCCGCGATCGTCACCGCCCCGACCTCCTTGGCCTCGCGCCACAGCCGGGGCAGCAGCCAGAAGGCGAGCGGGTACACGATGATCGTGTAGGGCAGCGCGAAGAACCCGATCGCGCCGACGGCGTACACCTGCGCCGGCACGGCCGAGAACGTGTACGCCGTGTAGATGGTGCCGCCCAGCAGGAACCAGGTCGCCACGGGTCCGAGCCGCCGCCCGGCCAGCGCCCACTCGGCCGGGGAGACCGGTCGCGGCTGGCGGCTCAGCCGGCGGGCCGCCAGGGCCACCAGCGAGGTGCCGCCCAGTACGGCGGCGAAGGCCACCACGGCGGCCACGTCGAGATCACTCACGAAAAAGTTCCCACCTCGTGTAAACCTTCCAGCCGGGCTGCGCAACTACTGCATATGGAGCCAGAGTCCCAGCCCAGCTCGGGCACGAGAATAGGCCGCTCGTTCGTGGTACCTGCGCTGCTGGTGCTGCCGGTGCTTGCCCTGCTGGCGGTCCCCCTCTACGGCCGGGTCGAACCCCGGGTCGGCGGGGTCCCGTTCTTCTACTGGTTCCAGGCAGCCTGTCTGCTCCTCGCCGTGGTGTCGATGACCGCGGCCCTGATCCTGACCGAACGCCGTCGCCCGCAGCGCAGCTGACGGCGTACCGCGATGGCAACCTGGGCCGGCCTGACCGCCGACGAGTGGGCGACCGAGCAGGCAAGTGCGGTGCGCTGGGCGACCCGGCTGGTCGGCCACCGCGAGCGCGCCGAGGACCTGGTCTCCGACGCGTTGGTCAGGGTCGGCGCCCGGGTGAGCCGCGGCGCCGACATTCAGAACCCGGCGGGCTACCTGCGCACCATCGTCCGCAACCTGATCGCCGACCACCATCGCCGGCCGGAGCCCTGCCAGCTCGAGCTCGACGAGGAGCTCGACTCCGGCCACCCCGGCTGCGCGGCCGCGGCGCCCGACGACATCGACGGGCTGCTCACCCGCACCGTCCTCCTCGACGCGCTCGCCAGGCTCTCGGAGCAGCAGCAGCGGGTGCTGCTGTGCAGGATGCTCGGCTACAGCCACCCCGAGATCGCCGAGCTGCTCGATCTCGACAGCGAGGGCGCGTCGGCGGCGCTGGCCTTCCGGGCCCGCCGCAGCCTGGTCCTGGCGCTCGGCGACGCGGTCGTGGCTACGGCCGCTGACCCAGGTGCTGGTCAGGGTCGTCGGTACCGCGCCCGAGCTGGATCGGGCTCCGCGAGCTGATCACGATGCCGGGCCCGAGCACGATCGTGTACGCCGAGGCCTACATGCCGGCCCAGTCGACCTCGACGTGCTGCAGGTCCTCGCGGTCGACGAACACCGGCCAGACGCTGCCCAGCTCCGGGCCGCTGTAGCCGACCTTGGGCACTCGGCGGGTGCCGACCTCGTACGGCGGGTCCCCTTGGCACCCGACCCGCAGCCGCACCCGCCACACGTGCCCACCACCAGCCGCCGGGTTGACCCTCGTGCGTGTGATCCTCACGTCGAGGACGGTGGCGTTCCGGGGACTCCGGTCTGCCGCACCGCAACGGACCGAGCGGCCCGGCGCTTCATCACACAGTCGAGCAGGAACGTGCCGACCGAGACCACGATCCAGGCCACTCCGATGAACGGCCCGACCGACCCGGCCCGTCTTCACACCAGGGCACGCCGACCCGGCCCGTCTTCACACTGCGGCCGTCGACACCGGCCGGGTCAGCGACTCCACAGGTCGACACGAGCCGGGTCGGTAGTGTCGGTGCATGGCTGAGCAGCTGCGGCAGGCGATCCCGATCCTGCGGATCTTCGACCTCGACAAGGCGCGCGAGTTCTACGTCGGCTATCTCGGGTTCGCGTGGGACTGGGAGCACCGGTTCGACCCCGAGAGTCCCCGCTACATCCAGGTGTCGCGCGACGACGTCCGGCTGCACCTCAGCGAGCATCACGGCGACGGCACACCCGGCAGTGCGCTGCTGGTGAGCATCGCCGACGCGCGGGCTCTCCACGAGGAGCTGCAGGGCCACGACTACCCGATGATGAACCCCGGCATCGAGTCCGAGCCGTGGGGGCTGACGGTGACCGTGCTCGACCCGTTCCAGAACAGGATCACCTTCCACGAGCCGCGCGCCGAGGAGCTGCCCGACTCGCTCGACCCGATCCGCCACACACTGACCGTCGCGGCCGCACCCGCGCGCGCGTTCGAGGTGTTCACCGCCGGCATGGGCGAGTGGTGGGACCCGGTCTACACACCCGAGGCCGCGTCGTACGCCGGGATCGACGTGGAGCCGCAGGTCGGCGGCTCGGTCACGCTGCGGCACGACGACGCGGAGTACCCGATCGGCGAGGTGACGGTCTGGGAGCCCGGCGCTCGCTTCGCGCAGACGTTCACCCTGGCCATCGACGAGGACTCCCCCACCACGCTCGACGTCCGCTTCACCGCTGATGGGGATGGGACCAGCGTCGAGTTCGAGCACGGCGGCTGGGTCGAGGCCAACCGGCACTGCCGCCGCCGGTTCGCCGACTGGTCGGCGCTGCTGGAGCGGTATGTGGAGGCGGCCAGACCCTAGGATGGGACGGTGACCGTACCAACCCGCGACGAGCTCCGCGCCTGGGCCGGCAACCTGCGGCCAGACGAGCCCCTCGATGTCGGCGACCCGACGGAGACTCGCTACGTCCCGCTCGCCGAGGCCGGACACAGCGAGGTCGACGAACTCCAGGCGACGATCGAGCTGGCCTATACAGCCACCACACAACTGCTCACCGGACCGTCCGGCTCAGGCAAGACCACCGAGCTCTACCGGCTGCGTCGCGACCTTGACCGGCGCGGCTACCAAGCCACCATGGTGCCGATCACCGACTACATCAGCAGCTCGGCGCCATTGGACATTACCGAGTTCCTGATCGCACTCGCGGTCGGAGCCCACGACGTGCTCGGTCCCGAGGACAGCGATCAGCCCGGGTTCGTCAGACGCCTGACCAACCTGCTTCAACGGCTGAGCATCGACCTGGAGTTCAGCGGCGTCACGGCCAAAGCGTCCGCTGACGGACTTGAGCTGGGCGCCCTCGGGGCCACGGCAGCGATCAACCTCGGCGACGAGATCCGGACCAGCCGCCCCTTCGTCGAAGAACTGCGCCACAAACTGGCCAACCACATCAAGGTGCTGTACGACGAGGTCGCAACTTTTCTCACCGAACTACTGCCCGCCGACCATGGCGAGGGCGCCGTGCTCATCATCGACGGACTGGAGAAACTGCGCGGCACCACCGACGACGACATCGAGGTCCAGCGCTCGGTCGAGGCTCTCTTCGTCAATCACTCCGACAAACTGCGGTTCGTATCTCATCACCTGGTCTACACGGTGCCAACGTACCTACAGTTCATCTCGCCCGGAGCACTGTCGTTCGACAACCGTCAGTTCGTCCCCGTGCCCCATGTCACACCACGAATCGGCGGAGAGGACTCCCAGGCCGGGCGCAACCTCGCCGAGCTCCGCGAGGTGGTGGCGCGGCGGATCCCGGTCGATGACATCTTCAAGGAGCCCAGCGACCTCGACCAGCTTCTCCTCAGCTCAGGTGGCCACCTAAGAGACATCTTCCGGATCCTGCAGCGGCTGATGAACCTGGTGCTACGGCTGCGACTTGAGCTGCCGCTCGGCAAGGAGCACGTCGAAGAGGCGATCGCGCTGGTCGCGCGCGACTTCGCCACGATGACGCAGGAGCAAGCGGCCTTTCTCAGCGCGGTGGCCGCCTCGGACGGAGCGATCCAGCCGCATGACGACGACGTTCAGCTGATGGCCCGGCTGCTGCAGTCGCATATGCTCCTGGCCCACCGCAACGGCGAGAACTGGTACGAGGTGCATCCACTGGCGCGCCGGGCGCTCGGCCGGACGTGACCGACACGCCCAGGCTCGGGGCGTCCGAGCTGCGCCCGGAGGCCGAGGCCGCTTGGGATGAGATCCGTGCCGGGCTCGCACTGCACGACGGCTTCTGGCTGGCGTTCGTCTTCGGCGCTCAGCCACACGAACTCGCCGAGTACGCCGAGCGGTGTCGCGACCTCGGTCGCACCCACGCGAAGCCGGTCGATCTGATCCCAGTGAGCGGGCTGAGCGGAGTCGGATCCGCGCTCGAGCGTCTGTTCTCGCCACGAGACCCTCTCTATGCGACCTGGGTTGACACGACCGACCCGGACGCGATGGTGTCATTCTGGCTGCGGCTCAACGAGCGCCGCGACGTCCTCCCAGTCGTCCGACGAGCGGCGCTGCTGATCGGCTGCCCCGAGGCAACCGCCGGGCGGGTCCGTGACGCTGCCCCGGACCTGTGGTCGATCCGGTCCCTGACCGCCACCGTGGATCGACCGCCGTATACCTCGGCCGAACCTAGGTTGGCTCCGCCAGCCATTGCCATGTCTTCTGTCGAACCAGAAGTCGTGCCGCCGCCCGTCATTCAGACCGTCAGTGAGCCTGCCGTCACCGCGAGCGCTGCGGTAGAGCCGCTCCTTCGCCGCGCGGCCGGCGCGGTCGGCGAACGCCGCACTAGCGAGGCACTGGCCGCCGCCCGCGAAGCTCTTGATGTCTCGTCTGCTCCTGCCGATCGGGCGTTGGCCCACGCCTGGCTAGCCAACGCTCTGGTGTTGGCGGATGAGGAGCCGGAGGCGCGACGGCACGCCCGGCTGGCTCTCGACGGCGGTCTGCCGCTAGGCCGCAAGCGCACGGTCGAACTCCTTGGTCTGCTCGCCTGGGCGGACCGCCCAGAGCTGGCGCTTTCGGCAGCCAAGACGTTGGTCGAACTCCGACGTTCTGATGGGCGAGAGATGGCGTCACCAGACGCCGTTCGCGAGCTACTCTTTGCTATTAGCCGACTGAGCGATATATACACCGAGACCGGCCATGTTCGGGATGCCCTCGACGCCGCCACCGAAGCCGTCGCCCTGTCCCGACAACTCCGCGAGACCCTCGGCGACACCCCACAAACCCTCCGCGACCTCACCGACGCCCTCAACCGGCTCACCTACGCCTACCGCGGCGCCGGACTCGATCAAGACGCCCTCGACACCGCCACCGAAGCCGTCGCCCTCTCACGACAACTCCACGACACCCTCCGCGACACCCCACAAACCCTCCGCGACCTCACGGACACCCTCAACCGGCTCACCGACGCCTACCGCGATGCAGGCCGACACAACGACGCCCTCGACACCGCCACCGAAGCCGTCGCCCTCTCACGACAACTCCACGACACCCTCCGCGACACCCCACAAACCCTCCGCGACCTCGCCATCGCGCTGCACCGGCTCACCGACGCCTACACCGACACCGGCCGCAACCAAGACGCCCTCGACACCGCCACCGAAGCCGTCGCCCTGTCCCGACAACTCCGCGACACCGTCGGCGACACCCCACAAACCCTCCGCGACCTCGCCATCGCCCTGAACCGGCTCAGCGACGCCTATCTCGACACCGACCGGCACTACGACGCCCTCGACTCCGCCACCGAAGCCGTCGCCCTCTCACGACAACTCCACGACACCCTCCGCGACACCCCACAAACCCTCCGCGACCTCATCATCGCGCTGCACCGGCTCACCGACGCCTACGCCGACACTGATCGCAACCAAGACGCCCTCGACACCGCCACCGAAGCCGTCGCCCTGTCCCGACAACTCCGCGACACCGTCGGCGACACCCCACAAACCCTCCGCGACCTCGCCATCGCCCTGAACCGGCTCAGCGACGCCTATCTCGACACCGACCGGCACTACGACGCCCTCGACTCCGCCACCGAAGCCGTCGCCCTCTCACGACAACTCCACGACACCCTCCGCGACACCCCACAAACCCTCCGCGACCTCATCATCGCGCTGCACCGGCTCACCGACGCCTACGCCGACACTGATCGCAACCAAGACGCCCTCGACACCGCCACCGAAGCCGTCGCCCTGTCCCGACAACTCCGCGACACCGTCGGCGACACCCCACAAACCCTCCGCGACCTCGCCGGCGCCCTGAACCGGCTCACCGACGCCCACCGATGGACCGGTCGTAACCAAGACGCCCTCGACACCGCCACCGAAGCCGTCGCCCTGTCCCGACAACTCCGCGACACCCTCGGTGAAAGCCCACAAACCACGCGGATCCTCACACTTGCCCTGAACCGACTCACGGACGTGCACCGTGCGACCGGCCGCAATCGCGACACCCTGGAAACCGCCACCGAAGCCGTCGCCCTGTCCCGACAACTCCGCGACACCCTCGGTGACACCCCACAAACTCTCCGCGACCTCACCATCGACCTCAATCGG
The DNA here is from genome assembly GCF_003121585.1 of Nocardioides speluncae. Lineage (GTDB taxonomy): Bacteria > Actinomycetota > Actinomycetes > Propionibacteriales > Nocardioidaceae > Nocardioides > Nocardioides speluncae. The sequence continues at coordinate 91,602 of NZ_QEOO01000037.1, read as the reverse complement.
CTAACCAACGCCTACGCCGACACCGACCGACACAACGACGCCCTCGACACCGCCACTGAGGCCGCCGCTCTATCCCGACGGTTGCGGGACACCCTTGGAGACACCCCACAAACCCTGCAGGATGTCCGGCGCGCGGCCACGATGCTGGCGTCTCTGTACGTGGCGGTAGGTGAGGTGGGCCTGGCCCTAGATGGCTATCGCGAGGCACTGGCGGCTGACCATGTCCTCCGGGACAGTTTCGGCGAGCCCGCATGGCAAGGGGACGACGACCTGGTCGAGCGCATCGAGTCCTTGACCGGCAAGTCAGGCGAGGACCCGTCGACTGCTACTGGATCGACGCCGTGACCGAGATGTAGAAGTGGTCGCTGGTCCGGCGGACCAGGTCGCCGCGGTCGTCGGCGTACTTGGAGAAGGCCACGCCGCCGGCGCCCATGATCCAGTCGACCGGGGGCGTCCGGTCGGACTTGCACGGGATCGGCGGGTAGGAGCTGACCAGCTGCGGCGTCACCGCGCAGTAGTAGCCGCCGCGGTCGTTCATGTCGCCGGTGACGAACACCGGCAGGCCGGTCTCGGTCAGCCGGCTGACGGTGTCGACCTGGATCGCCCAGCCGGCCTCCCGCTCGGCGGTTGTCTTGCCGTCGCGGCCCGAGGGCGGGTGCCAGTTGGTGACGTAGAACTCGCCTTTGGTCACGCGGTTGCGCAGCCGGACGATCGGCTGGGGTCGCGGCCGGCCGTAGAACGGGATGTCGACGGTGTCGGTCGAGACCAGCTCGAAGCGCTTGTCGTCCCACAGGATCGAGTTGTCGACCTCGTCCTCGCCGAGCTCGAGGCCCGGGTACGCCGCCCAGCCGGTCCGCGACTGCAGTACCGCGAGCTGGTCGGCCTGCAGCTCCTGGGTTCCGATCACGTCGGTGCCGTAGCCGTTCATGACGTCGGCGGTCCACCCGGCCCGGGTCACACCGCTCGCCCAGCGGTTGCTGCCGACGGTGTGGTGGCTGCCGAGGACGTTGAACGATGCGATCTGGAACGAGAACGACTTGCCGCGCAGCTTCTTCAGGCGCGCCTTCTTCTTGGCCGCCTTGCGTGCCTCGGCCTGCGCCTTGAGCCGCAGGTCGCGCTGCTTGTCGCGCGGGAACGTCCGCGACACCACGATCCCCTGCGGCGCCGGCAGCCGGTCGAGCCTGGACCCGGCCTCGGCCTGGTCGCCGCCACGCGCGGTCAGGCCGGCGGCTACCGCGCCCGCCGTACCGCCCACGGCAAGCACGACCACCAGCAGCAGGCGCAGCAGTCGGGGCAGGTGAAGGGGGCGGGACACCCGGATCACGATAGGGCACCAGGCGACGGCCCTGTGGTCACGCCCGGAGGTTCTTCGTGGGTCTGAGTGGTCAGGGTGCGTGCAGCGCAAGGCGTCGGAGGGAGGCGGGCCGGTGGCCCGTCGACCGACGACAACGCAGCGATGTGCGTGCCCTGGCCGCTCAGACCCCGATGAACCTCCGGGCGTGACCACTACGCTTGGGGACATGGCGACGATCGAGCTGACCGGTGAGAACTTCGAGGCGAGCGTGCAGGACAACGACATCCTGTTCGTGGACTTCTGGGCGGCCTGGTGCGGACCGTGCCGACAGTTCGCGCCCACCTACGAGGCGGCCTCCGAGGCGCACCCGGACATCACCTTCGGCTCGGTCGACACCGAGGACCAGCGGCAGTTGTCGGCGGAGGCGGCCGTCAGCTCGATCCCGACGCTGATGGCCTTCCGCGACGGGATCCTGGTCTTCCGCCAGGCCGGAGCGCTGCCCGCGCCCGCGCTGGAGCAGCTGATCGAGGCGGTGCGCGGCCTGGACATGGACGAGGTCCGCCGCGAGATCGCTCAGCAGGAGGGCCAGCAGGGCGCGGCCGCCGGCGAGGCGTAGGAAGGCGTAGCGAGCCGTGGACGCCGAGGCGTGGGACGAGCGGTACACCGGGACCGAGCTGGTCTGGTCGGCGACGCCCAACGTCTTCGTGGAGGCGGAGTGCGCGGACCTGACGCCCGGCCGTGCGGTCGACCTCGCGGCCGGTGAGGGGCGCAACGCGCTGTGGCTGGCCCGGCAGGGCTGGCAGGTGACCGCGGTCGACTTCTCGCAGGCCGGGCTCGACAAGGGTCGGGCCGTCGCTGCCGACCTGCCCGTGGAGTGGGTGCGCGCCGACGTGCTCACTTGGACCGGCGTCGGCTACGACCTGGCGCTGCTGGCCTACCTCCAGCTGGCTGCCGGCGAGCGTCGCAAGGCGGTACGCCGCGCCTTCGCCGCCCTGCGTCCCGGCGGAACCTTCCTCCTGGTCGCCCACGACAGCACCAACCTGACCGAAGGCACCGGCGGACCGCAGGACCCCGCCGTGCTGTTGACCGCCGACGACGTCCTGGCCGACCTCGCCGACGAGTCCTTCGAAGTGGTCCGCGCCGAGCGGGTCGCGCGCGAGGTGCGGGTCGACGACGAGCACGGCGGCGAGGCCACCCGGACGGCGTACGACTGCCTGGTCCGGCTCAGAAGTCTCTGACCTCGTAGTCGGCGACGAGCGTGGCCGCCTCGGCTGTGGTGACCTCGTCGAACACCGTCGCCGCCGGTCCGGCATGCACCGCATAGGCCACCTCGATCGCGGTCTCGAGAGCGTCGAGGCTGAGCGTCGCCTCGTCGGCCACGGCACCGACCGAAGCCGGGTCGAAGGGCAGCTCCAGCGCGTCGTACACGCCGGCGAGCAGGGGGCGCAGCAGGTCGGCGTCGTCGTACACGACGACCGAGCTGAACAGCCACGCGTCGCGCACCACCCGCTGGGCGGTGCCGATCAGCTTCACCTCGCCGCGGGCGTTGACGCTGTGTGCGCCCGGGCAGTACTCCCCCGGCACCTCGCCGACGCGGGCGTCGATCCCGTGCTCGGCGAGTACGCCGGCCAGCAGCGCGCCGTACTCCTCGAAGCGCGCGGTCATCCCGCCCGGGACGAGCCGGTCCCGCGCGATGTGGTCGACCACCAGCGCGGCGGTCGTGCAGGCGACCGCGCGGCCACCGGTTGGCCGGGCCACGGGAACGAAGCCGGCCTCGCGGCAGAGCCGGGCCGCCGCCGGGAAGCCCGGCAGCCTGGTGTCGCGACGCCCGAAGGCGACCATTGGCCGGCTCGGCCGGAACACGCGCAGGGTGTCGGTCAGCTCGCCGCGGCTGACCCGCCGCAGCAACGCCCCGGTCAGCGCCATCTGCTGCGCGGGCCCGAGCGGCCCGTCGGCTTCCACCGTCAGTCGTCGCCCGGGGTGTCGCCCTGGGTGTCCGCGCGGACTACGGGCTCGTCGCCGAAGGCGCCGGCGTCCTTGTTGGCCTCCGCCTTGCGGAGGTGCTTGATCAGGCTGAAGCCGAGGAAGACCACCGCGAGCGCGAGCAGGATGAAGATGCCGAATGCGGCCCAGCCCGCCTTCACGTCCTCGGGATCCGGGCCCTTCTCGTCGGCGACCCGGATCACGTCGGTCGCGAGAAGCAGCGTGTGGGACAGCAGGGTGGTGCTCATGCCTCCAGTGTCCCAGCCTCGGCCCGGACGCCCGCGAACAGGTCGTCCTCGGGCAGCTCGGACTGGACGTGGCTCACGACCAGCTCGTAGTCCTCGGTCGGCCAGACCTGCTCCTGCAGCTCGCGCGGGATCGAGAACCAGGCGCCGTCGGGGTCGATCTGGGTCGCGTGCGCGAGCAGTGCCTGGTCGCGGACGCCGAAGTACTCGCCGCACGGGACCCGGGTGGTGATCCGGGCGTCCCACTCGGGCTCCGGCTCCCACTCCTTGAGTCGCTCGGTCCATGGCGAGTGCAGGCCGTGCTCCTGCATCGCCTGGTCGAGCGCGACCATGCGGGGTCGGTTGAACGAGTGGTGGTAGTAGAGCTTGAGCGGCTGCCACGGCTCGCCGAGGTCGGGGTAGCGCTCCGGGTCGCCGGCCGCCTCGAACGCCGCGACGCTGATCTCGTGGCACTTGACGTGGTCCGGGTGCGGGTAGCCGCCGCGCTCGTCGTACGTCGTGACGACATGTGGCCGGAACTCGCGGATCAGCCGGACCAGCGGCGCCGCCGCCTCCTCCAGCGGAACCAGCGCGAAGCAGCCCTCGGGCAGCGGCGGCTTGGGGTCACCCTCCGGCCAGCCGGAGTCAACGAAGCCCAGCCAGTCCTGGCGCACGCCGAGGATGTCGCGCGCCCGCTCCATCTCCTGGCGCCGGATCTCGGTGATGTTCGCGAGGATGTCCGGCCGGTCCATCTTCGGGTTGAGGACCGAGCCGCGCTCGCCGCCCGTACACGTCGCCACGTGGACGTCGACGCCTTCGGCGACGTACCTCGCCGTGGACGCCGCACCCTTGCTCGACTCGTCGTCGGGGTGGGCATGGACATGCATCAGCCGGAGGCCGGCTCGAGACGCGTTGGGCATGCGCTCGATTCTAGGGACGGCCGCCAACGGGCTCACGCCGACATGCGACCATGAGCGCGTGACGTCCGATTCCGCCGTACTCGACGACCGCTACGGCCGCCGCCGGCCAGGCCGGCGGCTGCTGCTGATCGGCGTCTCGGTCGCCTTCTTCGTGGTCTTCGGCGGCTGGCTGGCCTGGGTGATGTGGGACAGCTCGACGCCGGAGGTCGAGTCCGACCTGCTGGCATGGGAGGTCGTCGACGACCACAGCGTCACCGCGCGGGTCGACGTACGGCTGCGGGACCGCAACGTCGAGGCCACCTGCAAGCTGCGGGCGTACGCCGAGGACCACACCAACGTCGGCGAGCTGAGCTTCGCGGTGCCGGGCCCGGACTTCGACGAGGACGGCCCGATCGAGGTCACCATCCGCACCGAGCGGATGGCCACCAGCGTCGAGCGGATCGGGTGTACGACGCCCACCCAGAAGCGCCCCCGGTAACCCTTGGCCGTTAGGCGGCCAACCTCCCGTTTTGCTAGACTCGAAACTTCTTGATGTCCCGCAGGGCCCCGCCGTGCAACTGACGGAGCCCGCACGCCGTGCCCGCCGAGTTCGCCGCACGCGCGTGGTTCCAGGCGGGGCATCACCCTTATATGAGCAAGCGGGTTGGGCGGAGCCTTACCCGGCAACCGGACAGCAGGAGTAGGCATGACGCAGTCCAGCGACCAGAGCACCGTCTGGCTGACCCAGGAGGCGTTCGACAAGCTCCACGCGGAGCTGGAGAACCTCAAGGGCCCCGTGCGCCAGGAGGTCATCGACCGGATCAGCGCGGCCCGCGACGAGGGCGACCTCAAGGAGAACGGTGGCTACCACGCCGCCCGCGAGGAGCAGGGCAAGGTCGAGGGCCGGATCCGTCAGCTCGAGGACATGCTGCGCAACGCCGAGGTCGGCGAAACGCCGGCCGACGACGGGCTCGTCGAGCCCGGCATGGTCGTGACCTACCGCTTCGTCGGCGACGACGAGACCGAGTCGTTCCTGCTCGGCGCCCGCGAGATCGAGGACGACAACCTCGAGGTCTTCTCCCCGCAGTCCCCGCTCGGCTCCGCCATCCTCGGCGCCAAGAAGGGCGACACCGTCTCCTACGAGGCTCCCAACGGCAAGGAGCTCAAGGTCGAGATCGTCGACGCCGTCCCCTACGCCGGCTAAAGGACGCTGACCGGGCACTTTTGGTTCGCCCAGACCGCTGACCGGGCACTTTTGGTTCCTCCAGAGCGCTGACCGGGCACAGATGGTTCGCCATTCGTGCCCGGTCGGCGTCGTACAGGGACCAAAAGTGCCCGGTCAGCGTCGTACAGGGACCATTTGTGCCCGGTCGGCGGACTATTCGTAGACGACGTAGCCGCGGGCGCGCAGCCGGGTGGTGACCTCGTTGGCGTGGGCCTCGCCGCGGGTCTCCAGCTGAATCCGGACCTCGACCTCGTCGAGCCGCAGGCTGGGTGAGATCCGCTCGTGCTCGACCTCGAGCACGTTCGCGCCCGCGTTGGCGAGCTCACTCAGCAGGTTCGCCAGGCCGCCCGGCAGGTCGGGGATGACGACCCGGAGGTAGAGGTAGCGGCCGGCGGCGGCCATGCCGTGCCGGATCACCTTGCCGAGCAGCAGCGGGTCGATATTGCCGCCGGACAGCACCGTCACGGCCGGGGTGTCGAACGCGTCCGGGTTGTCGAGTACGGCGGCCACCGCGGCTGCACCTGCCGGCTCGACCACGAGCTTGGCCCGCTCCAGCAGCGCCAGCAGCGCCCGCGACAGCGACTCCTCGGAGACGGTCACCACCTCGTCGACGTACGAGCGCACCGCCTGGAAGGGAACCTCGCCGGGGCAGCCGACCGCAATGCCGTCGGCCATCGTCTGCATCGACTCCAGGGCGACCGGCGAGCCCGCGGCCAGCGACCCCGGGAACGCCGCCGCGCCTTCGGCCTGGACACCGACCACCCGGACGTCGGGCCGGAGCGCCTTGATCGCGGTCGCCATGCCCGCGATCAGCCCGCCGCCGCCGGTCGGGACGACCACGGTCTTGACGTCCGGCGTCTGCTCGAGGACCTCCAGGCCGCAGGTGCCCTGGCCGGCCACGATGTCCTCGTGGTCGAACGGGTGGATCAGCACCGCGCCGGTCTCGGCCGAGAACTCCCGGGCGCGGATCAGCGCCTGGTCGATGTACTTGCCGTGGAAGACCACGTCCGCGCCGTAGGCCCGGGTCGCCTTCTCCTTCGGAATCGGCGCGCCCTCCGGCATGAACACCGTCGACTTGATGCCGAGCAGCTGAGCGGCGAGCGCCACGCCCTGGGCGTGATTGCCCGCCGATGCCGCGACCACGCCGAGCGCACGCTCGGCGTCCGACAGCCGGGCCATCCGTAGGTAGGCGCCGCGGATCTTGAACGAGCCGGTGCGCTGGAGGTTCTCGCACTTCAGCCAGACCGGGCCGCCAGCGACCGACGACAGCCAGCGCGACTCCTCCATCGGGGTCTCGATCGCGACGCCGCGCAGCGCCTCGCGGGCCGCCTGGATGTCGGCCAGCTCGACGATAGGGATCTCAGGCATCGACGTCGCCAATCGAGGTCGGTGCCGCCTTGATGTCGGCGAGCAGCTCCGCCTGGTCCTTATCGGGCTCACCCGGATCCGGTGGATCGAGGCCGTCCTCGGTCGCGCCGGCCGGGTCCGGGCCGGCCATCGCCGCGAGGTGTTGCACGACGGCGTTGAGGGCCGCGACCAGCGGTACGGCGATCAGCGCGCCGGCGATACCGGCGACGATCACGCCGCCACCGATCGCGACGATCACGCCGAGCGGGTGGACCGAGACCCACCTGCCCATCAGGAACGGCTGCAGCACATGGCCCTCGATCTGCTGCACCAAGATGACGCCACCGAGCATCAGCAGCGCGGTCACCGGCCCCTGGTCGACGAGCGCGACCAGGACCGCGACCGAGCCGGCGATCGTGGCACCGATCATCGGGATGAAGGCACCGATGAAGACGAGTACACCGATGGCCAGCACGAACGGCACCCCGAGGATCGCGGCCACGATCATGATCCCGATCGCGTCGACCAGGGCCACGATCACGGTCGCGCGCACGAACTGGGTCAGCGAGATCCAGGCGACCCGGCCCGAGCTGTCCAGCCGCTCCCGCGCGGCGCGGGGGGCCAGCCGGACGAACCAGCTCCAGATCCGCTCGCCGTCGGCGAGGAAGAAGTACGTCGAGAACAGCACGATGAAGAAGCCGGCGACGACGTGGCCGATCGTGGTGCCGACCTCGGTCAGCTGGCTCATCACCTCGCCGTCCTTGGAACGCTCGGTGATCGCCTTCTGGGCCTGCTCGATGTAGCCGTTGATCTGCGAGTCGCTGGCGTCGAGCGGCCCGTCGCGCAGCCACTTGCGAATCTCCTCGAGGCCGACCACCACCTGGTCGGCGAGGTCGTTGGCGCCCTGCGCGACCTGCTGGCCGGCGAACGTCAGCAGAGCCCCGACGAAGGCAATGCCACCGATCACGACCAGGCCGGCCGAGAGCCCCTTCGGGATGCCGATCCGCTGCAGCAGCCGGACGCCGGGGCTGGCCAGCGCGGTGATAAGCAGCGCGATCACGATCGGCAGCGTGATCACCCGGAAGTACGCGAGCACCCACAGGATCGCGAACCCCGCCGCCGAGATCACCAGGAACCGCCAGGACCAGGCCGCGGCCAGGTCCAGGCCCCACGGGACCTGGGCCCTGGTGAAGTTCGACGGCCCACCGCGAACCGGCCGGGGCGGCTCGTGCTCGTGCCGGCGCTCGGCCCGGATCAACGCCCACTGGTGAGCGATCTGCTGGCTAATTCGCTCGGTGAGGCGCTCGTCGTGGCCGTCACCGTCCTCGTCGTGCTCTCGTCGCGACTTGATCAGCGGAAGTCGGCGGGACGAGGAGCCGGTCTCGTTGTCGTGGGGCTCGGGCGGTGGTGCACCGTCAGCGTCGTTGCTCACCGGGTCAGGCTACCGACGCCGTTGGCACTAGACACGCCCGAGTTGCCGTACTAGGGAGTACGCCGCACCAGGGTGTGGCCCGGCCAGCAACCCGGCCGCCGCGAGCACGTAGTCGACGTCCACGACGACCTGCGCCGTCCGGGGCAGCTGCCAGCCACCCTCGATGTCTTCACCGGTCGATCCGGCGAAGACCCGGCCGGCCACACCGGGGCGTCCGTTGCGGAGCACGCCGCCCGATCCGACCAGCAGCTCGACCTCGCGCAGGTCACGTCCAGTGCGCTCGACGACCCGCCCCTCCGGGCTGAGAACGACGCGGGACCGGCCGGCGTGCCGGCGCAGTGCGAGCGCGATCGCGGTCCGGGCGATCGACTCGTCGATGTCGCTGTCGTCGGCGTCGCCGGCCTCGGGCAGGTAGCCGGGATCGGCCTGCCGGGCGGCCGCGGCGGCCTGGAGCGCGGCGTACTCGTCGGCGTCGAGCAGTCCGGCCGCGTGCCCCTCCTCGACCGTGCTGACCGCGGACCAGCGCATCCCGAGATCGCCCTCGACGGTGCGGGTGACCGGTGTACTGGCGACCACCTCGCGCGCCAGCCCACTGTCCTCCGGGTCGACCTCGACGACCGAGTGCACGTCGGTCGTCGCGCCGCCGACGTCGACCACCACCGCGTCGCCGACACCGGGCCGCTGCTCGTCGAGCCCACGGGCGAGCAGCTCGACGCCGGTCAGCACCACGTCCGGGGTCGCGCCACGCACCATGGCCTGGAAGTCGGCGCGCTTGCTGAGGTGCTTGCCGCCGATCACGTGGGCCAGGAACATCTCCCGGATCGCGGCCCGCGCCGAGCCGGGAGCGAGGACGCCGATCTTGGGGACGACGTTGTCGGCGAGCACGTACGGCGTACCGCCCAGGATCTCGGCGACCGCGGGCTGGGCGTCGATGTTGCCGGCGACCACAACCGGGCCAGACCAGCCGCCGTCGACCAGGCCCTGCGCGCAGGCGAGCAGCACCTCTTCGTTGCCACCGTCGGTGCCGCCGGTGAGGAGTACGACGTCGGGCGCGGCCGCCGCGACGGCGGTGAAGTCGTCGCCGCGGCTCGCGGCGTGCACGTGGACGACCTTGCCGCCGCTGGACAGCGCCACCCGGCGGCCGGCCTCGGCGGTCACCAGCTCCTCGTTGCCGACCACCGCGATCCTCAAGCCACCGCCCGCGGACGAGCAGGCGAGCACCCCGGCGGTCGCCGCCCGCGAGTCCTGGGCGGTCAGCGTGGCCAGGCAGGCGTCGTACCCGTCGAGCACGTCGTTCTCGATCGTGGTCCGGTGCGAGGCGGACGCCACGATCTCGCCGGTGTCGAGGTCGACCAGCGCGGCCTTGGTGAACGTCGACCCGAAGTCGACACAGACGACCGCACCCATCAGGCGAGCACCGAGATCGCCGCCGCGACCAGACAGATGAGTACGGCGATCGCGAGCAGGTGCGCCGTCGGGTTGGCGGGCAGCGTGCCACCGGCGCGGATCGCGCGGTCCACGCTGCGGAACCGCAGGTAGCCGCCCACGGCCGCGACTGCGCCGGCCGCGATCAGCAGGCCACCGAGAAGGCGCTGCGGCCAGTCGGGGTCGAGCAGGTGCAGCACCGCGAGGGCCGCTGCCACCAGGCCGATCGCGGTCCGCTCATAGGCCAGGAAGGTGCGCTCGTTGGCCAGGGTGAACCGGTAGTCGGGCTCGGTCGGGTGGTCAGCCAGGTTCCGCCGATTGGCGCCGTCGCGAGCGTCATCAGGCGTGGGCGATGGCAAGGCGGCGGAGCGAAGGCGGGCCGGAGGCCCGTCGAGTCTCCGCCAACGCAGCCAGCGCCCGCGATTGGTGGCGCGCAGCAGGCGGCCATCGGCGGAACCTGGCTTAGCCAAGCGCCCGCTCCAGGTCACCGACCAGGTCGTCGGCGGTCTCGATGCCGACACTGAGCCGGATCAGGTCCGCCGGTACCTCGAGGTCGGTGCCCGCGACCGAGGCGTGGGTCATCTTGCCGGGGTGCTCGATCAGCGACTCGACGCCGCCGAGCGACTCACCGAGCGTGAACACGTCGGTCCTCGCGCAGACGTCGAGCGCGGCCTGCTCGCCACCCTTCACCCGGAAGCTGACGATGCCGCCGTACCGCTTCATCTGCTTGGTTGCTATCTCGTGGCCGGGGTGCTCGGCGAGGCCGGGGTAGATCACCCGCTCGACCTTCGGGTGGCCGACCAGGAAGTCGACCACGCGCTCGGCGTTGTCGCAGTGGCGGTCCATCCGGACCCCGAGCGTCTTCAGGCCGCGGTGGGTGAGGAAGGCGTCGAACGGGCCGGGCACCGCGCCCATTGCGTTCTGGTGGAAAGTGACCTTCTCGGCGACCTCCAGGTTGCGCACAACCAGCGCGCCGCCGACCACGTCGGAGTGGCCCCCGGCGTACTTGGTGGTGGAGTGCACCACGACGTCGGCGCCGAGGTTGAGCGGCTGCTGGAGGTACGGCGTGGCGAAGGTGTTGTCGACCACCAGCAGCGCACCGGCCTCGTGGGCGACGCCGGCCAGCGCCTCGATGTCGCCGATGTTGAGCAGCGGGTTGGTGGGCGTCTCCACCCAGACCAGCTTGGTCTCGCCGGGCCGGACCGCGGCCCGGACGGCGTCGATGTCGCTGACCGGCGCCGGGCTGTGGCCGAGCCCCCAGACCTGGGCGACCTTGTCGAACAGCCGGAAGGTGCCGCCGTAGGCGTCGTCCGGGATCACCGCATGGTCACCGGGCTTGCAGAGCGCCCGGATCAGCGTGTCCTCGGCGGCCAGGCCGGACGCGAACGCGAAGCCGCGCTCGCCCTCCTCCAGCGCCGCCAGCGCGCCCTCGAGCGCGGTCCGCGTCGGGTTCGCGGAGCGGCTGTACTCGTAGCCGCCGCGCAGCCCGCCGACGCCGTCCTGCTTGTACGTCGAGGTCGCGTAGATCGGCGGGATCACCGCGCCTGTCGTCGGGTCCGGCTCATAGCCCGCGTGAATCGCGCGGGTCTCGAATCCGGCCTTGCTTGCCTTCTCTTGGTCCACGCCGCCGACTTTAGTCCTCGCTGGTCAGCGCGGCGTTATCGCCTCGGCGAGGACGGCAGCGATGTCCTCCACCTCAAGCTTGCCCTCGGCTACCCCGATGACGAGGTTGAAGGCCGGCTCGTCATCCAGCTCGACGTTGTACCCGTTGAGGGCGAGGAAGGCGACAGTCGAGAACCAGGCGAGTCGCTTGTTCCCGTCGACCAGCGCGTGGTTCTTGCAGATCGAGTGCAGGAGCGCGGCAGCCTTGAGCTCCAAGGTCGGATAGGCGTCATGCCCAAACATGCTGGATCGCGGTCTTCCGACAGAGGAGTCGAGCAGGCCGACGTCGCGAACGGGGCCGGCGCCGAGCTTTCGCGTCAGCAGGAGCAGTTCTTCGAGGTCGAGATACTCGATTTCACTCACGACTTGCCCAGTCGGTCGAGCACATCTCCCCACCGCTCGAGCATCTCGTCGGAGATGGCGTCAAGCCGGGCGCGGCGATCGCTTCGAGCGTAACGATCGAGGAGCGCCCGGCGGATCACCTCTTGCTTGGACACACCTTCCCACTCGGCCAACGCGGCGAGCGCGGTCTCCATCTCTTCATCAGTTCGTAGGGTCATGGCCATAACACTGACGGTACCACTTTGGTACCACAACCGAGCTGTCGCGAACTGTGCATAAGTCGGGCTGTGCAGACAGATGCAACCGAAGTGGGCCGGGCGCCGTTCCCTCCTCGAGATGACAGACCAACCCGAGGCCCCGCCCGAGTGGTCGGCCGATCCGCGCGCGCTGCTCGCCTCCGGCCGCCGCCGGGTACGCCGCCGCCGGCTCGCGCTGCTCGTGCTCACGGTCGCCGTCGCCGTCAGCCTCGCGATCACGACCACCGTCATCGTCCTGGGAGTCACCTTCCTGCTTGGCTGACCCATTCGGCCGCTGGCAGCATCAGGACAAGTAGAGGTACTCCCGGTTTACCGGCTGGTAGGACGAGAAAGGTCGGCACACACAACTAAGTCGACACCTCCTCCCACCAGGAGTCTCGGATGACTCAAAACACGCGAACGCAAACCCCGAAGGTCCGCACTGCCGCAGCCGCCGTACTCACGGTCGTCGTCGCGGCACTCACGCTGGTCACCACCGGCCCCACCGCTCCCGCCAACGCCGGCCCACGGCCCGACTTCCGGCTGCCGTTCCAGTGCAACGTCCGGGCCGAGCTGAAGACCTACTACGGCCACAACCCCGACGACAAGAAGATCGACGCCTACGTCTACGGCCAGCCGACCGGCGCGCCGATCGTGGCGATGGCCGACGGCTACGTGCACGAGACGTTCTCGCCCGGCGGGATCGAGATCCGGCACGGCGGCGGCTGGTTCTCGACGTACATGCACATGTCGTGGCACGTGCCGCGCGGCACCTGGGTCAAACAGGGTGACCGGATCGGCACCATGGGCGACGTCGGCTCACCGGGCCGCCCGCACCTGCACTTCGAGCAGCTCTACAACCCCAACAGCGACCAGAACGCCGACAACCAGCACATCACCACGATCGTGCTGCAGGGCGAGACGATCGTGATGCACCCCGACCGCCCGCTGACCAGGACGTCGACCAACTGCGGCGGCGGTACGCCGAACCCGCCGCCCCCGACACCCGGCAAGTACTGGGTCGACACCTTCCAGGCGGCGCCGGTGTTCGCCTCGCCGACCTCCACCGCCCAGACCGGCACCCTCAACCAGGGCACCAACTACGTCTACTGCAAAGTCTGGGGCCGCGAGATCCGCAACGGCACGTCGTACAACCACTGGTGGCTCAAGACCGACCCCGACAGCGGACCGGCCAACCAGTACGTCTCGGCCTACTACCTGTCCCGCTGGGGCAACGACGAGGCCAAGGACAACAGTGGCAACGTGATCCCGGACTGCGCCGGGAGTACGCCGGCGCCTCCGCCGCCAACCACCAAGCGCTGGGTCGACACCTACGCCAACGCACCCGTCTACGCCTCGGCAACCTCGACCAGCCAGACCGGAACCCTCTACAAGGGCACCAACTACGTGTTCTGCAAGGTCTGGGGACGCAACATCACCGGCGCCAACAACACCTACAACCACTGGTGGCTCAAGACCGACCCCGACGTCGGACCCGGCGGCCAGTACGTCTCGGCCTACTACCTGTCCCGCTGGGGCAACGACGAAGCGAAGGACAACAGCGGGGCGGTGATCCCGTCATGCTGAAGCGTCTGAGCAGCAGCCTGGTCGGCCTGGCCGTCGTCGCCGCGGTCGTCGCCGCAGCAGCCGTCATCGTCGTCGGCGCACCGGCCAAGGAGGCCAAGGCTCTCTTCATCCCGGCGTTCGAGGCACCCGTGCCGTGCGGCGAGGTCTGGCGGACCTACACCCACAGCGGCCACTCCGACGCCGACCGGCTCGACATGACCTGGCGCGACGGCGGCACCGAGGGCAGGCCGATCCTGGCCTCGGCCTCCGGAACGGTCACCGCGGCGCAGTGGGACAGCGGCGGAGGTGGCAACTTCGTCCGGATCGACCACGGGGGCGGCTGGACGACGCAGTACCTCCACCTGCAGTCCGACTCGGTCAGCGTCGGCCAGACGGTCACCCGCGGCCAGCAGATCGGGCGGGCCGGCAACACCGGTGCGTCACAGGGCGCGCACCTGCACTACGACCAGCGCTACAACGGCGACTTCCGGCAGGTCGTCTTCCACGGCTCGCCCGTGGCCCGGGCGTGGTACCCGAACGCCACCCTGATCACCAGCCACAACTGCGGAGGCGGTACGCCGCCGCCGACGCCGGGCAAGTACTGGGTCGACACCTTCCAGAACGCATCGGTCTACGGGTCACCGACCTCGACCAGCGCGACCGGCACGCTCTATCAAGGCACCAACTACGTCTACTGCAAGACGTGGGGCCGTGAGATCCGCAACGGGTCGTCGTACAACCACTGGTGGCTCAAGACCGACCCGGATGTCGGGCCGGCCAACCAGTGGGTGTCGGCGTACTACCTGTCGCGGTGGGGCAACGACGAGGCCAAGGACAACAGCGGCAACGTGATCCCGGACTGCGCGCCACCGGCGGCGTCGAAGTACTGGGTCGACACCTACGCCAACGCACCTGTCTACGCCTCGGCGACGTCCACCAGCCAGACCGGAACTCTCTACAAGGGCACCAACTACGTGTTCTGCAAGGTCTGGGGACGCAACATCACCGGCGCGAACAACACCTACAACCACTGGTGGCTCAAGACCGACCCCGACGTCGGACCCGCCAACCAATGGGTGTCGGCGTACTACCTGTCCCGCTGGGGCAACGACGAAGCGAAGGACAACAGCGGGACGGTGATCCCGAACTGCTGACACCACAACAGGTCAAGGTCGCGCAGCGACCGTACTGCTAGACCCCGCCCGGCACAGAACCGGCCGCGTGCTGCCTCAGCAGCACGCGGCCGGCGCCGTTCGTGAGCCGTCATACATCCGTCATGAGCAGGAACTGAATCCGCGCCGCCGTTGTTGGACACTGGTGAGGTCTCGACAAGCTCGACCACCGAGTGCCAGGAGGCGCCGTGTTCCCCTTCCGCGACAAGTCCATCCCCACCACCGACGATCGGCACGCCGTGCTGGACGCTCCCCTCGTCACCGACGAGATCCCTGACGGCTTCGAGGTCGCCGTCTTCGGGCTCGGCTGCTTCTGGGGCGCCGAGGAGATCTACTGGAAGCTCCCGGGCGTCTGGTCAACCTCGGTCGGGTACGCCGGCGGCGCGGCCGAGAACCCGACGTACGAGCAGGTCTGCTCCGGCCGCACCGGCCACACCGAAGCCGTCCGGATCGTCTTCGACCCGTCGGTGGTGTCGTACGCCGAGCTGGTGCGCGCGTTCTACGAGGTCCACGACCCGACCCAGGGCATGCGCCAGGGCAACGACATCGGCAGCCAGTACCGCTCCGCGATCTACTACTTCTCGCCCGAGCAGGAGAAGGTGGCCCGCGAGCTGACAGACACCTACCAGCCCGTGCTCACCGCCGCCGGCTACGGCGCGATCACCACCGAGATCGCGCCCGCCCCGACGTACTGGTACGCCGAGCGCTACCACCAGCAGTACCTGAGCCCCGGCAAGAACCCCAACGGCTACCGCTGCCACAGCGCCACCGGCCTCAAGGTTCCCCGGGATTGACGCGGCGGCCGTACCACGAATGACCCCGACTAGCCTGGGAGCGTGCTGACTCCCCCGACCGCGACCGGCGCCGATCACCGGGCCGCACTGGACCGCTCGGGCGCGACATTCGGCACGCAGCGTGTCGGTACGGTTGAACAGCAGACAGGTAGGTCGCCGTGACGGAGCCGCCCGCCATTCCTGAGAGCCCACGGTCCGCCTCGGTTGCCGTGGGCAACCTGTGGAACGAACGTCGTTGGCGACTGTTCCACGCCCTCGGACACCAGAGTGAACTCTTTGCCGACTTGTACCGTCGCGGGATCGACGCGCTGAACGAACGCCCGCTCACGCCCGGCGCGATCGTCGTCGCCGGGCATTGCATCCGTGACCTAGCGAACGGGCTCCCGGACGTCCTGGGCGATGCCGGGGAGATCCCTGCCTACGTCGACATGACAGCGCCGACACGGGACCTTGCGTCGATCTGGGAGGACAAGCAAGCCCATCTCGGCCCGCTCCACGCCTCGATCCCAATCGACGGTGCACCAGACGGGCCAGAGCCATTGATGTCGGTACCGGTTGTCTTGGCAGAGGCCGCCCGCAGGGTCGCGGCCGCGAGCAGGACGGCGTCTGACAACAATCAGCGTCGTCGGAGCGCCTTGGTCTTGGGTCGTCAAGAATCGCGACCAGATGCAACCGTGAAGATCTTCGTGAAGAGCGTTCGTGCGTTCGAGATCGTGCGCCACCCGGGACGCGGTCGGGAGATCGATCTCGACAAGGCCGTCGCACGCATTGACAAGGCCCTTCCCATCATCGAAGCGACCCTGGAAGCCAGGATCGGACGGTTCTTTGAATCGGTAGAGGACTTGATGGACGTCATCAGCGCCGCGAACCAGCGAACCGAGGCAGGTGAGCAATGACCGAGGACGTCAATCAGTGGCAGGACCCGAGCGAGCAACTGATTACCGATGTTCTGGCCCGGATCGGCGGGCTACAGCATCGCCGCGTGTTCTTCGAGCGACTGGAGAACCCTCGTTGGGTTGCAGCTCTCTCGCGCCGCGGCATCTTTGCTACGCCGCCCGAGGCGCGTATCGATAGTGAAGGGCGGGAGTTCTGGCAGCCCTGGCCCGATGGTGACTACCTGGTGCGCATGGCGTCCAAGGCACCCAGCGACGTGACGGACGCACTGTTGGCTGCCTCACACAGCGTTAACCGCATCGTCCAGGGAACGATAATGCGAGCGGCAATCGAACTGCCGCCTGATCATGCAGTACGCCTGGCGGATTCCGTCGCACAGTACGTAGCGAGCGGGGCGCTGAACTACGCCCCCGAGATCGCCGATCTAATGGCGCACTTCGCCGAGGCAGACATGGAAGAGCCGACGATAGCGCTGGCGAACGCTGCATTCCGCCCGCGTCCCGTAGGGACCGACGGATCCGGACTGGGTCGAAGTAGAAACGTTGTCACGGGCTTGGAGCCCTATTTCTACGGAGAGTTGATGCCGAGGGCAATCGAAATTTTGTCCTCGGTCCAAGGACCCTTGGCGTTGGAGACGGTGACGTCATGGCTAGACGCATACCTCGTTGCCTCTGATCAGTTCGTCGGTCCCAATGGTTACGACCTAACGCACATCTGGCGCCCGTCTGTCGCTCCCCACTCGCAGAATCACGGATACGAGGACTACGGCGACGTTCTGGTTGACACGGTTCGCGACCTGAGCACGAAGCAGGCAAGCGAAGGTCGACCCCTTACCGAGGTCCTACAGACGCTGGGGAGAACACGGCAGCCGTTGCTGACTCGAATCGCGTTGCACGCGATCGCGACCCGAGTTGGGTCTGACACGGCCGCTCGAGAGGTCGCGGAGTCTCGACTCCTTGATGTCGAACTCCTCGACATATGGTTCCGACACGAGTACGCCGAGTTGGCCAGCGCGGCACTCCCGGTATTGAACGAAGTCACGATCGCCCGTTGGCAGACTCTCGTTCTCGAAACTCTGCCGTCAGACGAAATGCTCAGAGATCGGGCAACCCGTCGTCAGGAGGAAGGCGAGTCGTTCGAAGAGGCGCTGGATCGTGTTCGAGAGTATTGGCAACTCCAACTCCTGAGCGGAATCCGGCGCGAGTCGCTGCCGCGCCGGTGCCTCGATCACCTTGCCGAATTGGAAGCCAAGCACGGCACGCTCGACCATGCCAACTTCCCAAGTTGGTCGGCCTCGTGGTGGGGTCCATCCAGCCCGCTGTCCGCTGAGGAGATCAGGGGCCTAAGCCCGGACGAAGTGATTGACAAGCTGCTGACATGGGAGCCGGAGTCGGCAGAGCCGTGGGGGCCGTCGAAGGAGGGGCTTGCGCGCTCGTTTCAGGCTGCGGTCAAGGAGACGCCAGGATCGTTCCTCGACCGTGTGCAGCGCTTCGTGGACATGGGCCCGACCTACCTGAGCGCTCTCTTGGCGGGACTCCGGGAGTCCGTGCAAGAGGAAAGAGTGATCGACTGGCATGCGGTTCTCTGGCTAGGCGCGCTGGTGACGTCCAAGGATGACGACGGCAACGAAGTCACGCGGGAGGAGGATGAGAATTCCGTATGGCGATATGCACAACGCAGCGTCGCTTCATTGCTGGAAACCGGCACCGCGGCATCGGGTGCCTACGCGCTCCAAGCCACGGAGTACGGCGAAGCGGTTGAAGTGCTGGCTCCCCTTGTGAGTCATAGCGATCCTACTCCTGAGCATGAGGCACGATATGGCGGCTCGAACATGGATCCGCTCACCCTGTCGTTGAACACAACGCGACCCGCCGCTATGCGATCAGTTCTACGCATTGGGTCAAAAGCGCGTGACCAAGTGGGCTCGCGCAGAGACGGGAGCCCACTCGACCATGTGATCGATCGCGTGCTGGAATTGGCAGCGAGCAGGCTCGAACCGACGCGGGATGCGAGTCTCGCCGAGGCGGCTGCGTTCGGAGAAGGCTTCGGCCGTTTGGTCTGGATGGATCGCCCATGGGTCGAAGCACAAGAGCCCGCCCTTCTCTCGCCCGACACCTTCGGCGACGTTGTCTTTACGGTCGCCCTCTCGACCTACAGGCCCAGCAAGGTGCTGATCGAGGTAATGACGCCTGCGGCGCACCGCCTGCTCACACGCTCTGCAGGCGGCGAAGAGATCACGCTGGGATGGCGTAACGACCGAACCGCCGTTGAATTGCTCGGCGATCACCTCGTGACGCTCCTGATGTGGGATGCGATGCAACGTGAGGACGAGCTCGTTGCGAACTATTTCGACCAAGCCTCACCGTCGACGATTGCTCGCGTCCTCGGGCACTTGGGATGGCTGTTCGGGCACTCGGAAGACCCCCCACCTGCCGATGTGACTGAACGGGCCAAGGACCTTTGGGACTGGCGCGCCGAACTCGTGCGAACCGGCCACGCCGAACTGGACGAACTCAGCGAGTTCTTCTGGTGGGCACGGAGCGAACAGTTCGAGCCGGAGTGGTGGCTACCTCGTCTCGCTCAGGCAGTCGAAAGTCCTGCATTCGACTCACGCGGCCTGATCGGTGAACGCCTCGAGTCCGCGGCATCATTCTCGCCGGCCCAGGTGATTTTCATTCTTGAACGCTTACTCGCGGGCCGCGACGAACCAATGACTCGATACGACCTTGTCGAACACGCGCCCGTGATCATCGCTGCCGCATTGGATAGCGGCGACTCGCAAGCGGTCGAGGCTGCGGAACGCGTGATGGACTTCCTGGGACGTGGTGGACACCTTCAAATCAAAGAACTCGTCGATCAGCAGCGCGACACGTAGGCCGCGACCTCCACGCCCGCACAGAGCCATAGGCGCTACGCCGCTTCGGTCACGAAGATGATGCCGGGTGGAGCGGTTGCGCGGCAGCAGTTGAGGTGTGCGGTCGTGGTCGGACGTCGCCCCTGGTTCTGGCCGTAGGTGGCAGAGTCGGCCGGAACCTGCTACTACGTGCGTCTGTAGAAACAGACAGCAGTAGATGAGCCCCGGCAAGAACCCAACGGCTACCGCTGCCACAGCGCCACCGGCCTCAAGGTCCCGCGGCGTCCTGAACCAGCCGGCGGCTACTCCTGGCGGCGTCGGAAGAGGAACAGAAACGCGACCGCGGCGACCAGGCCGGCGAGTACGCCGCCGATCAGCCGGCCGCTGGCGCCTGAACTGTCCGCATCGTCGGCGTCGGCCTTGGCGGGTTCGGTGCCGCGTGACGCGGACGTCGTCTGCTGCCCGAAGCTTCGGACCTCGGGACCCTCCGCGGCGATGGGCTGCGCGGTGCTGATGCTCACAGTCGGGCGTGCGAAGCTGCCGTGCTCTCCACTGCGGTCGTCCAGCCGGGCGATCCCGGGTTGGAGACTGCTCGGGATGGTGACCAGCGCCTCGAACCGGTAGTCGCCGTCCGCCGATCCGCGGGCTACGACGACCTCCTTGCCGCCCTGGACGAAGACGATCTCGATGCCGGTCAACGGGTCGCCCAGGGAGCCGTGCGCGTCCTCGGGAACGCCCATGTCGTAACAGTTGTCGCCCCAGCCCTCACCGACGATTCGAAGCTTCTCGCCGCGGCCGACGTCGCGGTCGGCGACGGTGAGGCTCGGCCCCGAGCAATCCGCACTCGCTGGTGGCGCGGCGAGGGCGACAACGCTGCAGCTGACCAGCAGCACGAGTGAGAGGAGTCGCATACCCACTCGGACGGCACCGCTAGGCGGCCGGTTCCGGACGGCGGCGGAGGATCAGCAGGACGACCGCGGGCCGTCAGCACGGCGAGTACGCCGCCGATCAGCCAGCCGCGAGCGGCTGAGCCATCGGAGTCGTCGGAGCCGTCGGGTGCCGCGGCGCTCGGCTCGTCGTCCCGGTCCTCGTCGAGGTTCCGGACCGCCGGCCCTTGGGGAGCGATCGGCTTGGCCTTGGTCACGATCACGGTGGGGCGCTCGTAGTCGCCGTGGTCACCGCTTCGAGCCAACAGCCGTGCGATGCCGGGACGCAGGCTGGCCGGGACTGTGACCAGCGCCTCGAACCGGTAGTCGTCATCGGCCGAGCCGCGCGCGACGATGGTCTCCTTGCCGTCCTGGACGAAGGCGACCTCGATGTCGTCGAGCGGGTCGCCGAGTGCGCCGTGCGCGTCCGGCGGGACGCCGGTGTCATGGCAGTTGTCGCCCCAGCCCTCGCCCACGACCCGGAGGATCTCGCCGCGACGGACGTCGCCGTCGCTGACTGCAATGCTCGGACCGATGCACGAGGCGATCGCCGGTGGCGCGGCGAGGGCGACCACGCTGCAGCCCATAAGCAGCACCAGTGACAGGAATCGCATGCCGAGTGGGACGGCACCGCTTGGCTGCCGGTTCCGGCCAGCGGAGGATAGGGCCATGACCGGCATTCTGGTGTACGACGCGGACTGCGGCTTCTGCACGCGCTCGGCGAAGTGGGCCGAGCGGCACATGCGAGACGGAAACGCGGTGGCGGCGTCGTACACACTCAACCAGGAGGCGGTTGGGCTCACCCAGGCACAGCTGGACGAGAAGGCCTGGTGGCTCGACGACGACGGCACCAAGGTCGGCGGCCACGAGGCGATCGCGGCCGGGATGAAGGAGTGCGGCCAGCCGTACGCCGCCGCCGGCACCGTGCTCGCGGCCAGGCCGCTGCGGCCGATCTCCCGACGGCTCTACGCGCTGGTCGCCCGCAACCGCCACAAGCTGCCCGGCTCGGACGGGACTTGCGGCCTGCCGGAGCGGTAGGCAGAGGCGGTAGACATAGACATGGTCACTCCTGCCGACGCCATCGACCGGATCAACGCCGTCTTCGGCCGCCACCCGGGGCACCGTGCGCTGCATGCCAAGGGCCGGTTCTACGCCGGCACCTTCACCCCGTCGGCCGAGGCGGCCGAGCTCTGCCGCGCCGGTCATCTGCAGGCAGCGGTGCCGGTCTGGGTGCGCTGGTCCAACGGCAGCGGCCACCCCCGCACGCCCGACCGGGCACCCGACGTACGCGGGATGGCGGTGTCGTTCCGGCTGCCCGACGGTACCGCGACCGACCTGCTGGGCCAGACCTCGCCGAGGTTCCCGGTGCGCACCGCCGAGGAGTTCCTCGATCTGGTCGAGCACGCCAAGCCCCACCTGCTGCCAAGGTTCCTGATCCGACACCGGCAGGCAACCGGCCCGCTGCTGGCCAACGCCAGGGCGCGCGCGGTGGTGCCGCCGTACTCGTTCGCCGAGGCCACCTACTACCCGATCCACGCCTACCGCTGGCTGGCCCCGGACGGCACCTCGCGCTGGGTTCGCTACGTGATGGAGCCGCTGGCCGCAAAGGCGGACCGGCCGGCGGCCAAGGCCGACGGCCGCAACCGCCTCTTCGACGAGATCGAGGCCCGGCTCGCCGAGCGGCCGGTGCGGTTCCGGCTGGCGGTCACGATCGCGACCGAGAAGGACGACCCACACGACCCGATGTCGGTGTGGCGGGGGGAACGGGCCCTCGACGCCGGCGTCATCGAGGTCACCGCTCCCGACCCGGACCGCGAGACCGACGGCGAGGTCGTGGTGTTCGACCCGACCCGCGTCGTGGACGGCATCGAGCTGTCCGACGACCCGATCCTGCGGTACCGCGCGTCGGCGTACTCGGAGTCGGTCGCCCGGCGGCTCGAGTGACGGTCAGACCGCGACCAGGACCAGGTAGGCCATCCCGAGCACACCCCGGTAGCCGGAGAAGTACGCCGCGCGCTGGCGGGCCGCACGTTCCCGAACCTCGGTGGCGTCCGAGTGGTCGGCCGAGTGGGTCGCCAGCCAACGGGTGTAGGCGGCGGTGAAGCCCGACTCGAACTCGTCCCATTCGTCCACCGTCGCCTCGTGCACCTGCATCGGCTGGAAGCCGGCGGCGACCGCGAGCTCGACCAGCTCCGGCAGCGTGACGAACTCGTCGAGCCGGCCTGCCAGCGGCGCAGCGGCTGCGGCCGTCGGGGCCGCGGACCAGATCCCGTCGCCGTACAGCACCTGCCCACCGACCGGCACCAGCGAGCGCAGCGCGCCGAGCGCCGCGGCGTAGGCCAGCGGCTGCGCCTCCTCGACCGGTGGGCCCCAGATCTGGCTGGCACCGATGCAGATCGCGGCCTCCGCGCGCTCCGGCAGCTCGTCGCGGACGTCACCGGCGACCAGCATCGCTCGGTCGGCCAGCCCGCGCGCGGCAGCCAGCGTGCGGCCGTGCTCGATCGCCTCGGCGTCGAGGTCGATCCCGATTCCGCGCGCGTCCGGGGCGGCGGCGAGCACCCGGAGCAACAGCTCGGCCCAGCCACAGCCGACGTCTGCCACCGTTCCGGTGAGGTCGTCGGCCATCGCCGACACCAGCCGGTCGGCACGGGTGGCGGAGAGCGGGGTCATGAAGGTCAGGTCGAGGTGGAACGGGGTGAGTTCAGGCATCGGCGCCAACCTTGGCGGGCGACGGGCCGAGCGCGCCAGCGATTTATCTCGGGCCACCGCCGAGAATTCCAGATGACTTTCGGCGTCCATCCTGGTCGGATGTGGTGACATCTCACTTCTCTCAGGAGGACCGCCCATGGGCAAGCTCGTCGCCAACTTCTTCATCTCACTCGACGGCGTCGTCGAGGCGCCGGACCAGTGGCACTTCGGCTACTTCAACGAGCAGATGGGGGAGGCCGTCGGCAAGGGCTTCGCGACGACGACCGGGATGCTGATGGGCCGCAAGCTGTACGACGAGTGGTCGTCGTACTGGCCGACCTCGGAGGACGAGAACCTCGGCCCGGTCATGAACAACATGCCGAAGTGGGTCGTCTCCTCCTCGCTGACCGACCCCGAGTGGAGCAACAGCACGGTCGTCCCGGGCGACCCGGACAAGATCCGGGAGGTCAAGGAGCAGAACGAGGGCGACCTCAGCATGTCCGGCAGCGCCACCACCGTGCGCTGGCTGCTCGAGAACGACCTACTCGACGAGCTCCGGCTGCTGGTACACCCGGTCGCGGTCGGCAAGGGCCAGCGTCTGTTCGAGGAGGGCCAGACCGTCCCGCTCAAGCTGATCTCGAGCGAGACCTTCGACAACGGCGTGCTCAACCTGACCTACGCGAAGGACCCGAACCCGCCGAGCAACGAGTTCCCGGGCGCCTGACGGGTGTCGTATCCGCCGGACGTCGTTCGTCGCCTAGATGAAGGCGGACATCCGGTCGGCCCGAACAGAGGAGCGAACATGGCGAAGTACCTCATCTACTTCAACCAGCAGTGGGTCGGTGACCACACCGAGGAGTGGTTCCGCAGCCGCGCGCCGCTCGCGATGGCAGTCGTGGACGAGATGAAGGCCGCTGGCGTCTATGTGTTCGCCGGGGGCCTGGAGGAGGACGTCGAGACTGCCTTCTTCGCCGACGCGACGAGCGGCACGCTGCTGTTCACCGACGGGCCGTTCGCCGAGACCAAGGAGTTCCTGGGCGGGCTGACCATCGTGGACGTGGCCGACGAAGAGGCCGCCCGGATGTGGGCGGGCAAGGTCGCGGAGGCGTGCGGTTGGCCACAGGAGGTGCGCCGGTTCGGGCCGGTGCCGCAGTCTCGCGGGTAAGGCGGTCCGGTCAGCCGACCCAGAAACCGCGGCCGCCGTACCAGTCGCCGAACTGGTCGCGGAACGACGCGGAGGGTCCGCGCGAGCCGAGGTAGCTGCCGACGACGGCCGCGCCGAGGTCGTCCAGCTCGGGCGCCACGACGCGGCCGTCGACGCGGCGCGCCATCGACTCGATGAAGCGCGCCAGGCCGGGGTCCTCGCCGAGCCGGAAGAACGTCGTCTGGGCGCCGAGCCGGGCCGCGTTGTCGAGCTCGCGGACGCTATAGGCGATGGTCAGCGGGTGCGGCGGGTAGTCGAAGTAGACCTCACCGCTGCGCTCCAGGTGCGAGGTCGGCTCACCGTCGGTGACGATCAGCAGCACCGGCTGGGCATGCGGGTGCTTGCGGAAGTGCCGGTTGGCGAGCAGCAGCGCGTGGTGCAGGTTGGTGCCCTTGTCCCACATGGCGTCCAGCGCGGTGAGCTCCTCGATCTCCATCGTCCGGGCGTGCCGGCCGAAGCCGATCAGCTCCAGGTGGTCGCCGCGGAACCGGCTTCGGATCAGCTGGTGCAGCGCCAGCGCGGTGCGCTTCATCGGCACCCACCGGCCGTCCATCGCCATGGAGAACGAGGTGTCGACCAGCAGCGCCACCGCGGCCTGCGTCCGCGCCTCTGTCTCGGTGACCTCGACGTCACGGATGTCGAGGCGTACGCCGGCACGCGGGTCGTTGCCCTCCTCGACGGTGCGGAGGACGGCGTTGGTGACGGTGCGGGTGACGTCCCACGGCTCGGTGTCGCCGTACTCCCACTCGCGGGTGGCGCCGCTTCGCTCCCCCGCGGCGCCGGCCTGGCGCAGGTCGCGCTGGCCCTGGCGGCCCGACATCTTGGTGGCCACGTCGCGCAGCAGCGCCCGGCCGAGCTGGCGCATCGCCTTGGGTGACAGCTTCAGCTGGCCGTCGGAGCCGCGGCGCAGGTAGCCGCTGTCGCGCAGCGCCTGCTCCAGCTCCTTCAAGGTCCGGGCGTCGACGGCGGCTTCGTCGCCGAGCTGGCGGGCCAGCTTGTCGAGGTCCACGTCGTCCATCCGGGCGCCGCCGTACTCCTGGGAGAGCTGCTCGGCCAGGTCGTCGAGGTCGGCGAGGTCCTGGAGTACGCCGGTGCCGTCGCCGAGGCCCAGTCCCTGCTCGCCGTCGAACCGCTCCGAGCCGCCCCAGTCCTCGCCGGGCCGCAGCGCCTGCAGGTTGGCGTCGAGCTGGGCCAGCGACCGCATCAGCTCAGGCGACCCGAACGCCTGCTCCGACAGCGCCATCAGCTCGGCCCGTTGCTCCGGCGTCATCGAGTTGAGCATCCGCTGGGCGGCGGCAGCACGGGCCGCGAGCGCGTCGAGGAGCTCCTCGACGGATCGAGGGTTCTCCGGGAAGAACTCGCCGTGCTTGGCCATGAAGTCGGCGAACTGCTGCGTGGTGTCCTCGCCGCTGCCGTGGGCCTCCAGCAGCTCGTTGAGGTCGGTCAGCATCTCGTTGATCGCCGCGCGGTCCTCGTCGGTAGCGCCCTCGAGCGCCTGCTTCATGCCGGCGAACCGCTGGTCCAGCAGCTCCCGGCCGAGCAGGTCCTTGATCTGCTCGTAGGCCTCCCGCGCCTCACTGCTCTGCCAGTCGTACGACGACAGCTCGCTGACCGCAGCGGCGATGTTCGGGGGCAGGTTCTCCAGCTGCAGCTCGCGGAACGCGCGGTCGCCGTCGTCCATCGTGACGTCGCGGGCCAGCTGCTTGCGCTCCTCGAGTACGGCGCGGTCCAGCAGCTCGCGCACCTCCTGCAGGGTGCCGTCGAGGTTGTTTCGCGAGAGCAGCTCGCGGCGACGCTCGGCGACCCGCCGGGCCAGGTCGTCCAGCCCCCGCTGGTCCCGTCCGCCCCGGCGCAGGAACTCGCGCATCGCCCGCTCCGGCGAGTACCCGGCCATCACGTCCTCGCCGATCGCGTCCAGCGCCTCCGCCAGGTCGACCGGAGGCGCGAGCGGGTCCGGGCCGCCGTCGTACCGCCCGTATCGGGTGCTGCGCCGCCTGGGGTACATCAGCCGTAGACCGTCTCCCCGGCGCCGGTCTCCTTCGAGACCCGGCGGGCGAGGTAGAGACCTTCGAGCGCGAGCTCGATCGCGCTGGCTCGCTCGCCGTCGTTGGTGGCGCTGAGGCGCTCGCAGACGTCGTCGTACAGCTCGGTCTCGCCGAGCACCGGCAGCCCGGCGAGGAAGTCGCGGGCGGTGACCTGCTCGCCCGTGGTGACCAGCGCGCCAGCCTCGATGGCGTCGACCAGCAGCACGAAGTCGATGCCCCTCAGGTGCGAGCGGACGGTCTCGGCGGTGGCGCTGCGCAGCAGGTGGTCGAGGATCTCCCGCTCGCGGCCCTCCTCGCCGGTCTCGAACTCGACCTTGCCGCCGAGGACGTCGACCGCGGTCTCCAGGTCGACCACCCGGGCGACGGCCTCGGGCTCGCCCTGGATCGTCGCCCGGTGCAGCGCGGCGGCCGCGATCGTCTCCGCGCCGGCGATCGCGAACCGGGCGCTCACGCCGGACCGCTGGTCGACGCTGTTGGACTCGCGCAGGCCGCGGGTGAACCGGGCCAGGATCTCGACCAGGTAGTCCGGCACGCTCGCCGTCAGGTGCGCCTCCTGCCGGATCACCGCGACCTCGTCGTCGAGCTCGACCGGGTAGTGGGTGCGGATCTCGGCGCCGAACCGGTCCTTCAGCGGGGTGATGATCCGGCCGCGGTTGGTGTAGTCCTCGGGGTTGGCGCTGGCCACGACGAGTACGTCGAGCGGCAGCCGCAGCACGTAGCCGCGGACCTGGATGTCGCGCTCCTCCATCACGTTGAGCATCGCGACCTGGATCCGCTCCGCCAGGTCGGGCAGCTCGTTGATCGCGACGATTCCCCTGTGAGAGCGAGGGATCAGGCCGAAGTGGATCGTCTCCGGGTCACCGAGGTGGCGGCCCTCGGCGACCTTCATCGGGTCCACGTCGCCGATCAGGTCGGCGACGGAGGTGTCCGGGGTGGCCAGCTTCTCGGCGTACCGCTCGTCGCGGTGCCGCCAGGAGATCCGCAGGTCGTCGCCGTACTCGGCGACCGCGTTCTGCGACCCGACCGTGACCGGCTCGTAGGGGTGCTCGCCGAGCTCGGAGCCGGAGATCACCGGGGTCCACTCGTCGAGCAGGCCGACCAGCGTGCGCAGGACACGGGTCTTGCCCTGGCCGCGCTCGCCGAGGAGTACGACGTCGTGCCCGGCGATCAGCGCCCGCTCGAGCTGCGGGATGACGGTGTCGCCGAAGCCATGCAGGCCGGACCACGGGTCGCGGCCCTCCTTGAGCGCGGCGAGGAGGTTGTCTCGGAGCTCCTGGCGGAGCGGCTTGTGCTGGTGGCCGGACGCGCGCAGCTCACCGAGAGTAGCGATGGCGGGGGGATTCACTCCTTCACGCTAACCCCGCTCGTCAAGGCGATAACGTGATCGTCCATGGCCGAAGACACCCCGCAGAGCGAGACCGAAGAGCTGCAGGAGCGCGCCCGCCGGATCGTGGACGCCAACCACTATCTCGTCCTCGGCACCTCCGAGGACGACGGCAGCCCGCGCGTCTCGCCCGTCTGGTTCGCCCACCACGACTACCGCACCTTCTACTGGATCTCCTCCCCGGAAGCGCAGCACACCCACAACGTTGGCGCGCGGCCGGCGATCTCGTTCGTGATCTTCGACTCGATGGCCGTGCCGCCCAACACCGGCGCGGTCTACGTGAAGGCGACCGCCGAGCAGGTGCCGGACGCCGAGCTCGCCCACGTCTGCGACCAGGCCTTCCAAGGGATCAAGCCTCCGTTCCGGGCATACGCGCCCGAGGAACTCGACTCGGCCGCCGACGTGCGGCTCTACCGGGCGCACGCCACCGAGCACGCCCTGCACATCCCGGGCCGTGACCCGAAGTACGGCAAGGGCCTGGACCACCGGCGCGTCGTACCCATGGACCCGGCGGGCTAGCCGATGCGACGCACGCTCCTGGTCTCGTCGGTACTCCGCTCGGTCGGGTACGACGCCGACCGGCAGACTCTCGAGCTCCAGTTCACCAGCGGCGACGTCTACCACTACTTCCTGGTCCCGCAGCGCGTCTACCGCGAACTGCTGTCCACCGACAGTCCCGGCCGGTACTTCGGAGCCGAGATCCGGGACCGCTACCCGACCGAGCAGGTCTGACCCAGAGGAGAAGCCCATGCGACAGCCGACCCCGCACCCCGCCCTGCAGCAGTGGGACGTCCTCGTGGGCGAGTGGGACATGTGGGCCAGAGGCGACGAGGCCGGGCCGGTGCGCACGGAGATCGCCTGGCTGGAGGGCGGGGCCTACCTGGTCCAGCGCTCCGACATCGGCCCGGAGACCGCCGTACCCGCCGACTGGGAGGGGCTCCTGCCGTTCCCCACGCCGTCACCGGGTACGACGACACCAGCGAGGAGTTCACCGTCCTGTACGCCGACGGCCGCGGCGTCGCGCGCGTCTACAACGCGAGCATCGGCGACGGCGTGTGGAAGCAGTGGCGGACGGCGCCCGGCTTCAACCAGCGGTTCACCGCCACCATCAGCGAGGACGGCGACACCGTCACCGGCGCGTGGGAGATGTCGGCCGACGGCGAGACCTGGGCGGTGGACTTCGACGTGAGGTACGTCCGGGTCAGCTGAGCCGCGCACAGACTGTGGTGGCATTCTGGCTGGGCTGTCTTCGCACGAGAGTTATCGAATTACGTGGTCGCCGTCGGCGTTTGGTTACGGTACTACTCAATGTCGGCGCCCTTCTTGCGCGCCGCTGTGGTCGTCGTTCTGTGGTTACGGCCGGCTTATGTTCTGCGGTGGAATCGGATATTGCCGTTGGGTATTCGCTCTACCGAATATCGCGGGTCGTGTGCTTTGTGGTGGTGGTGACTGCACAGGAGCACGCCGTCGTCTAAGTCGGTCTTTCCGCCTTTTGACCACGGTTCCCAATGATGGGCCTCACACCAAGTTGCCGGCACCGTGCAATTCTCGCCGCGACACCGATTGTCTCGTAACCGCATTGCTTTGTGCTGGGCGCGGGAGAAGAGTCGGCGGGTGCGGCCGAAGTCGAGGATCTCGGACTTCCCGCCGAGCACGACGGGGATGATCTGGGCGGTGCACGCCAGGCGGCGGGCCTCGGCGGCGGTGATCTTGTCGTCGGTACCGACCAGCCCCGCGGCCGCGAGGTCCCGGGTCAACGAGTCGCGGTCGATGACCACCATCACCGTGGTGGCGTCGCCGCCGTGGTCGGGCAGCTTGGCGGGGTCGAGGTGTTCCAGCAGTGCACAGAACGCCTGACCGCGGGCCCGGTACTGCGGCATGGCGGTGGTGGCGGCCTGTTGCCGAGGTGAGGTGTAGGCATCCAAGTAGGTCACCAGCCTGGTTGCGGTCGCGTCGGGCAGCACCCCGGTCAGCCGAGTGGTGCCATCTCCGCGCCTGGTCAGCGTGAGGCTGGTGGTCTTCCAGGCTCGTTCTTCCTCGCGCTGTAGCTGTTTGGCTTCCTCGGCCTCGCCGACCTCGGGGGCGATGACGTCCAGGATCCGCCGGCCCAGGATCCGCAGTTCGTCGGGGTAGTGGTGGGCGGCTGCCTCGATCAGGTGCTCTTCGGCCTTGACCAGCAGGTCGGGGTCGAGGTCGGTCGGCAGTTCGTCCAGCGCCCGGGCGATCACTCGCGCTTGGGCCAGGTTCACCCCACCAGCAGCAACTGCCGAGCCGAGCCGGGTCCAGCGGGCCTCGAGCGCAGTGGCGAGGTGGAGGTCGGCGCGGCACGACTTCGAGTTGGACCGGGTCTGGTGGGCCAGCCAGGCGGCCACATCCCGAGCGCCGGTCTCCTCGGCGACCTCGTCGGCGGTGGCCATGATCTGCATCCGCAGCGCGGTCAGCAGGGTCTCTATCTTCACAAGCTTGAGCAGTGCGTCGGCCTTCTCCGAGGTCCGCATATAACCAGGCTCGACATCGGAGAGCTGCGCGAGTTCGCCAAGAATATTCGCGGCGCACGCAAGTACCGGATGTGGCGCATTGACGAGAATGTTTCCGGCACCTCCCCCGAAGCGCACCGATGGATTGAATAGACCCACCGTACATATGTTCGAACGAGAGATCAAGGAATGCAGCAGAATTGTTTGAAGAAACCGCAACCACAGACCGTTGACCACAAACAGCCGTAAGCCGGCAGCGGACCGCAACCAAGTACCGCAACCAAAGCGAACAGTAGCCACGCAATTCGGGCCCGAAACCCCAGGCCAAAGCAACCCGCATACGACCGCCAGCGACGGTTTCTGGACGAGCCGCTTAGGCGAGGAAGGCCACGGTGCGCTTCAGCGCCTCGCGGGCCTCCGGGATCGGCAGGATCGGGTAGACGTGGAGCAGGTCCTCGCCCACCACGAACTCCACGTCCCAGCCGGACTCGCGCCCGCGCTCGGCCAGTTGCTCGCAGGACGGGAAGAGCATGTCGCGGGTGCCGCAGAACATCAGCGCCGGCGGCAGGCCGTCCAGCTTGCCGAGCGCCGGTGACACCTCGGGCCGGTCGATGTCGGCACGCGAGCCGGCCCAGAAGTCGGCGTAGTAGTCGTGGTTCTCGTAGGAGAGCCACGGGTCGCGCGCGGCGTACTCCGCCATCCCCGGCGCGGTCTTGGTGAGATCCGCCCACGGCGAGATCAGCACCAGGTGCGTCGGCTGCGGCCCGCCGCGGTCGCGCAGCGTCTCCGCGATCGCCAGCGTCAGCCCACCGCCCGCGGACTCGCCGGACATGACCAGCGGCATCTCCTCCGCCGCTTCGTCGGCGAGCTTGACCAGCGGCTCGTGGGAGTCGCGCCAGGTGTACTCGGGGGCCAGCGGGTACGCCGGGAACATCAGCCGGGCGTCGATGGCGCGGGCCAGGCCGGTGGCGTAGGTCCACTGGGTCCGGAAGGCCGGTGCGGCGAAGGAGCCGCCGTGCAGGTGGAGGAGAGTCCGACTCGGCTTCGAGCCACGCCGGGTCAGCACGTACACCGGGAACCCGATGTCGCGGCGCTCGATCTGCCAGCGGCGGGCCAGTCCGCGCGGAGGCGTGGTCTGCCGGGTGAGGTTGCGGCGCCGCAGCGCGTCGCGGAACTTCGCCAGGTCGGTTATCTCGCGCGTGGGGAACATGCGCGGGATCAACGTGGCGGCGAGCTGGTGTTGCGGGCTTGGCACCGGGTCAGGCTAATGGCAGGTACATGACATGCAGGCCCACGAGCCCGTGCTTTTGAGACCGGAAGGCCTCGGGCACGGTGCCGACGATCTCGAAGCCGAGCGCCTGCCACAGCTTGACCGCGGCGGTGTTGGTCTCGACGACCGCGTTGAACTGGATCCCGTGGAAGCCCTGCTCGCGGTGCCACTGCACGACGTACTCCCCCAGCCGGCGGCCGACGCCCTTGCCGCGCGCCGCCCCGTCGACCATGAACGACCCGGTCCCGATGTGGTCTCCGGGCCCGCCCTTGTTGGGGCCCATGGTGGCGCTGCCGAGGATTGCACCGTCCTCCTCGAGTACGACGGTCTGCCCGGGCGGCCTCATCATCCAGATCTCCCGCGCCGACTCCGAGGTGAGGTCGAACGGGTAGGCGTAGCTCTCCTGGGCCCGCACGATCTCGTCGAAGAACGGCCAGATCGCCGGCCAGTCGGCCGCGGTCGCGGGCCTGATCCGGGCCGCCTCGCTCACGCGCCGACCGAACCGTCGACGGCCTCGCGGATCAGGTCGGCATGGCCGTTGTGACGCGCGTACTCCTCGATCATGTGGGTGACGATCCAGCGCAGGTTGATAGGCCCGCCCTTGCGGCTCTGCGCGGCCGCGACCGCGTCCATGCCCTCGCCGGCAAGCGCCGCGGCGACGACCTCGTCGGACTTCGCGACCGACCTGTCGAACAGCGCCCGCAGCTCCTCGGGGCTGTCGTCCTTCGCGCTGTGCCACTCCCAGTCCCAGTCCGCGTCCCAGTCGGCGGTGTCGAACGGCGGGATCAGGGTGCCCCCGGCGAACCGCTCGTGGAACCACGACGACTCGACCAATGCCATGTGCTTGAGCAGCCCGCCGAGGGTCATCGTCGACGGCGCCAGCGGCTGGTTGAGCTGGGCCTGGTCCAGGCCGTCCGCCTTCCAGCGCAGGGTGTCGCGGTGATGGTCGAGCCACGCCAGCAGCATCGTCGGCTCGTCGGCGTCCAGAGGCACCTCGCGGCGCGAAAAGTCGGTCATGGTCCGCACGCTAGTGCGCGCCGCCGACACAGCACCACTGAGTTCTCGCCGGCGTCAGCCGAGGTCAAAGCGGTCGGCGAAGGGGTCGCGGTCGGTGATGCAGTACGTCGCGCCGACGGGGTCGCGGAGCACGGTCCAGCGCGAGTGCTCCGCGAGTACGGCGGCACCGAGGCGGGCGTGCCGCAGGGTCTCGGATAGCCGGTCGTCGGTGGCCAGGTCGAGGTGGGCGCGGACGCTGCCGGAGCGCTCGCCGAGCCGCTGCAGGAGCAGCCGGATCGGGATCCCGGGCGGCCGGTTCAGGCGCGAGAAGTCCGGCGCCACAGGTGACGGGGTCTGCTCCCAGTCGGTGAGCGCGGCCCAGAACGCGCACTCCGCGTCGTACGCCGCGGCCGGGATGTCGAGGCAGACCTGGTCAACGATGCTGTGGTGGCCGTCCCAGGCAGCCGGGGCCGGCCGGACCGAGGCCGGATGGCTGACCAGGCAGAACGTGAAGCCGCCCGGCGACCTCATCACCAGGTAGCCGCGGTCGGCGACCTTGTCGGCGCCCAGCGAGACGGCGATGTCGGCCGCCTCGTGCGGTGACGCGACGTGGATGTCGAAGTGGATCCCGCCCGGGCCATCGGCGACCCGCTGCAGGCGGAGATAGTCGTCGCCGTTCGGCGGCACCAGGGTCGCGAACTCTCGCCGCTCCCCTCGTGGCGGCGACAGCTCGTATCCGGTGACGTCACACCAGAACGACCTCCCGGCGTCGAACGAGGACGCCGGGAGGTCGAGGAAGGCGGAGATCCAGAGCGGCGCGATCACGCCGCGAGGCTAGCTCAGGCCGCCCTCAGAATGCCCAGCAATTGAGCTTGATCTCCTGACCCTTCAGGAAATCGATGACGCCGTCGGCCATAGCACCGTCGAGCGCAGCGAGCAGGTGCTCGGTGAACCGGAACGGGCAGTGATCCTGGTAGAACACGTTGGTCGCCCCGCTGTTGAGCTTGACGCTGTCGATTGGCACCACGACTTCGTCCCAGTTCGTGCGGAAGGTGGCATACGTCGCCGAGCCGTAGGTGTCGTCGTCGCCGTTGAGCGCCTTCAAGAAGTCCGAACCGATCGCCATCTGCTTGCAAGGGGCAATACCCACACAGTCGAGATACTCGGCGAGGCTGGCCCGGTTGGTGCCGTAGTTCGGCGTCACCACGGTAGCGATCCGGTCGACCTTGCCGTCACCGCCTTCGAACTTGATGTACTGGCGAGCGGTGAGGCCGCCCATCGAGATGCCAACCAGGTCGACCTGGCTGGCGCCGGTCTCTTCGAGCACGTTGTCGACCAAGACGGCAAGGTCCTTGGCGCCGTCAACGATGCTGCCAAGACCGCTATAACGGGAGCCGACCGAGGTGTAGGTCTCGGCGCCAGTTGCGAAGCCGATCCGCTTGGCGAGCGGCCAAGCGCCAATGGCGGGGCTGCCGAAGCCTGCCACGACGATGACCGGGTCAACCTCGGGCGCCGCGGCCACAGCCGCGGGCGCGGCCGGTGCGGGCGCGGTTGTCGCGGTTGCGCCTGGCGCGGCGGTGCCCAGGATGGCCGCGAGTACCGCGGCGGGCAGGGCGAAGCGCTTGAGCATGAGGTTCCCCTCCCAGGGAGTCTGACGAGTGGCCTAAGGCTCGGCTACCGCCGGGTAATATGTCAATAAGTGATTGAAGATCCAGGAAAACGCTTACTAAACGTCAGTCGTGCGTCGGCGCCGTACCGGCGAGGTCACGATCACACAGCGAGCAGGCAGCCCCGGAACCCGTGCTTTCCACCTGGCGTCGGAGCCTCATGAGACGCCACCACCTCATCGCCACCGCCGCCCTGATCGGGCTGATGACTGCCGGCCTCACCGCCTGCTCCGGGGACGACTCCGGAGACGACGCCCAGCCCTCCGCCGAAGCCGGCGACCCGCAGGACTACTACGACGACTACGACGACCAAGATCCACCCGGCATCGTCGAGCCGGCACCGCCCGGCAACTGGCCCGGCGTCATGGACGAAAACACGTTCGTCGAGGCCGGCACCTCGGGGTTCGTCGCGACCGAGCTGGACCCACGCTCGACCTTCTCCCTGGAAGGCGACACCGGCTCCTACGCGATCGCGCGCGGGCTGATGGCCGGCGGCAACCAGCCGCCGCCCGAGGCGATCCGGCCGGAGGAGTGGGTCAACGCCTTCGACTACGGGTACGCCGCGCCGCTCGATCGCGACCTCGGTGTGTACGTCGACAGCGCGGCCGCGCCGTACGCACTCGACGACACCCGGCTGGTGCGGGTCGGCATTAAGGCCCGCGAGATCTCCGCGGAGGATCGTCCGCCGGCGGCGATCACGATGGTCGTCGACACGTCCGGCTCGATGGACATCCGGACCCGGCTGGGCCTGGTGAAGTCTTCGCTCGCGCTGCTGGCCGAGAACCTGCGGCCCACCGACACGGTCGCGATCGTCACCCGCGGCAGCGGCGCCCAGGCACTGCTGCCGCCGACGCCGGTCCGCGACGGCTGGACGATCCAGAACGCGATCCGCCAGCTGTACCCGAGCGGCAGCACCAACATGGAGGCCGGCCTGCAGCTCGGCTACCAGCATGCCCGCGCTAGCTTCCGCGAAGGCGGCATCAACACCGTTATCCTCGCCTCCGACGGCGTCGCGAACGTCGGCAGCACCACTCCCGAAGAGCTGGTCGGCATGATCCGCGAGAACGGTTCGGAGGGCATCCACCTGGTGACCGTCGGCTACGGGATGGGCAACTACAACGACCACCTGATGGAGCAGCTCGCCGACGACGGCGACGGGTTCTACGCCTACGTCGACACCTATGAGGAGGCCCAGAAGCTCTATGTCACCGACCTCGCCGGAACCCTCGCTGTCGTCGCCGAGGAGGCCCGCGCCCAGGTGTGGTTCGACCCGGAGCTGGTGGCGTCGTACCGGCTGATCGGGTACGAGAACCGCGACCTGGCCGACGAGAGCTTCACCAGCACCGAGGCTGATGCCGGCGAGATCGGGTCCGGCCACGACGTGACCGCGCTGTACGAGGTGCAGCTGACGTCGGCGGCGCGAGCCGGCGACCGCGTCGGCTCCGTCCACCTGGCCTGGCGGCCGGCGGGAAGCAGCGAGTTCGAGCAGTCCGCCACCCCGGTCTACGCGGACGCGGTTGAGTCGCCGTCCTCGGCTCTGAGGCTGGCCAGCACCGTCGCCGACGTGGCGCAGGTGCTGAAGGGCGGTACGCCGCTCACCGAGCGCGGGGTCACCCTGACCGACCTGGCGGCCGACGCGGCGGCCCTGGAGGCCGAGGACGTGGCCGGCGCCCGCGAGCTGTCGGCGCTGATCGCCGACGCCAAGACCACCTGCTACGGGTGCTGATCGATCCAACGGTCGTCGCCGGGCACGGCGATGGCCGTGCCAGCGGTGAGCTCGGCGAGCAGGCCGGCGAGGCGGGTCGCGTCACCCTCGGGTACGCCGAGCCGCAGCGTCGCCTGGTCGGCGTACGCCACATCGAGCACGCTGACGCCGCGCCCACGCAGCTCCGACTCGAGCCTGGCCGCGTCGGCGTGGCCGACGGTGACGGCGTACTCCCGGATCAGCTCGCGGCGGAGTACGCCGACCTCGTCCAGACCGGCACCAGTACCGGAGGCGCTCGGTGTGCAGCCCGCGATAGAGCTCGACTCGCCGGCAGGAGCGGTGCCGGGCCGCCCGCACCATCACCCCCACAGCCCGACCACGTCGCCGCCGATCCGGATGATGAACGCAGACACCACCACGACGAAGAAGATCCGCACGAACTTCGCGCCACGCTCGACGGCCGTGCGGGCGCCGAGGTAGCCGCCGACCAGGTTCGCCGCGCCGAGCAGCAGGCCGACCTTCCACAGCACCGCCCCCTGCGGGATGAAGATCACCAGCGCGCCGAGGTTGGTGGCCCAGTTGGCCAGCCGGGCCTTGGCCGACGCCTCGAGGAAGTTGTAGCCGAGCAGGCCGACCAGCAGGAACACGAAGAACGAGCCGGTGCCGGGGCCGAGCGCGCCGTCGTAGAAGCCGACCGCCGCGCCGGTGAACATCGCGGCCGCGGTGTGGTGGTGGCCGGCGAAGCGGAGATCGGTCTGCTCGCCGAGCTCGGGTTTGAGCAGCACGTACGCGCCGACCAGCACCAGCACCGCCAGGATGATCGGGTCGAACGCCGATCGCGGGATCTGGCTCGCCACGAACGCACCGAGGATCGCGCCCGCGAACGCAAGCCCCATCAGCGGCAGGAACGTGCGCGGGTCCGGCTTGACCTTGCGATAGTACGTCGCCGAGCTGATCGTCGTACCGCAGAACGAGCCGAGCTTGTTGGTCGCGAGCAGCTGCACCGGCGTGGCGTTCGGCAGCCCGATCACCAGCGCCGGCAGCTGGATCAGGCCACCCCCGCCGACCACCGCGTCCACGAAACCCGCCGCCAGCGCGGCCAGCACCAGAAGCAGCAGGACGGTCAGCGAGGGCTCAGCCACGCCCCGATCTTGTCAGCCCTTGCTAGCCGGCCCGTTGCTGTCCTGGTTGTGTACGGCGAGCCAGCGGCCGCGCTCCCAGGTGAAGGTCACGCCGATCACCAGCGGCGTCGGCTCGCCGTCCTGGGTGAACACCGAGTCGAAGAGCACGAAGCCGCTCTTGCAGCCGCGCACTACCCGGGTCAGCTCCTCGAAGGTCTGCGTCCAGTTGGTGGCCTCGAAGAACGGCTCGATGAAGCCCATCGTCGCCTCCTTGCCGTAGAGCACCCCGCCGTTCGCGAAGATCGCGGTGACGTCCTTGTGGAGGAGGGCCGCGAACCCGGCCGCGTCCCGCTCGTCGGTGGTCTCGATGTAGGCGTCCACCGCCCGGTCGAACGCCCGCTCGCAGTGTGCCGCCGCCGGCTGAGGAGGTTGCGCAGCAACCGTCTCGAAACCAAGGCTCACGGCGGCGAGCACCGCCACCGACCCGATACACGCCAACTGCTTGAACATGTCCTGCTCCTTCTTTGCGACCCGAGCTGGGATGAGGACAGCAGTGAAGACGTCGGCGGCGGTGCCGATCGAACCATTCGATCAGCGTCGAATTGGCCCTGGCCGCGCGCTGGTCGTGGCCCTAGCGTGCCCGTGTGATCACTGTCGCCGTCGACCACGCCAGCCTGGCCCGGCTGCGGCTGACGGCGTCCCCGGTGCAGGAGGTGGTGGCCTGGATGCGGCTGACCGTCGTCGGCCGCCGGCACCCGGTGTACGGCGACCCCGGCCCGGCCGCGCGGCGGGCGCTCACCCACCCCGACACCGCCCTGGTCGCCTCCGTGATGCCTCCGAGCGGGTCCGGGTACGCGCCCGACCTGCTGACCCCGCAGCCTCCGCCGGCGCCGGCCTCGCGGCTGCTCGATGAGCAGCTCGCCGCGGTCGCTGCGACACCGGCCGACCAGGTGCATGAGCAGGTCGGCGTGTGCGCGGCGATGGGCCGGCCGCTGCCGGCCGAGACGCGGGCGGCGGTCGCCGACGGCTCCTTCGGCCGGCGCGCGGCCGACGGCCTGCGGGCGTTCTGGCAGGCGACCCTCGCGGACGGCTGGGCCGGCCTGTACGGCGTACTCGAGGCGGACCTGGCGACCCGCTCCGCGACGCTGGCGCGCGGCGGCGCCGGCGCCCTGCTCGGCTCCCTGCACCGCGACCTCGGCTGGGACGGGCGCCGGATCAGCATCGGCCTGCCGTACGACGAGGAGCTCGCCCTCGTCGACACCGACATCGTGCTGGCACCGACCGCACTCGGCTGGCCGGGCCTCAGCGTCCAGGTCTGCAGCCCCGACGACGCCGTACTCGGCTATCCCGCGCTCGGGGTCGGCGACTGGGCCCGCCAGCCGGTCGCGGACGGAACGATCGCCGAACTGCTCGGGCTCACCCGGGCCCGGCTGCTCGGCGACCTGGCGCTGCCCCGGACCAACGCCGAGCTGAGCAACCGGCATGACCTGGCGCCGGCCACCGTCTCGCACCACCTCGGCGTCCTCCATCGCTGCGGCATGGTCGTCCGCCGCCGCGACGGCCGCACCGTCCTCTACCAGCGCAGCGCCCGAGGAGACGACCTTGTCTCGTGACCCTGCCGACCGCAGCGTGATCGTGGTCTGCGCCAACCCCTGCATCAGCCTTCACGACGCCGCGGGCGCGGCGACGGCGTTCGCCTCCCTCTGGCGGGTCGACTGGTCGCCTGCCGGCCGCGGCACCGCGCTGATCACCTGGGAGGCCGGCCGCGTCCAGGTGTACGGCGAGGACCTCGAGCTCGCGGCGTGGCTGGAGCAGGAGTTCGTGCGCCACTTTCCGGAGGTCGAGGGGATGCCCTGGCCGGAGCCCGAGCTGGTCCAGACACCTGTGGTGATCGACATCGACCTGGCGCACGGCTGCACCGCCAGCGCCGCCGACCTCACTATCGAGATGGGTGACGTGTTAGCCCGCCGTACCTTCACCACCGACGCGTTCCCGCTCGGCGAGGTCGAGCACTCGCTGAGCCTGGTCCTCGCGCCCTGCGGCAAGGGCGAAATCCGTCGCGACGGCCGGCTGCTGCCCGGCGAGATCGTGCTCAGCGGCACGCCGGAGCGGCCGGGTTCGTCGGCCTTCACGACCGACGCCGAAGTATGGATGCGCTGAGAAATCTTACGGATCGAGACAGCGGGGATAGCCTGGTCGATGTGGACTACGTGGACTCCCTTCTCGACCTGATTGGCAACACTCCCCTTCTGCGTCTGGGCCTCGACGGGCTGCGCGACGACGACCACCCCGAGCGCGGACCGAAGGTGCTCGCAAAGGTCGAGTACCTCAACCCCGGCGGCTCGGTGAAGGACCGGATCGCGACCCGGATGATCGAGGCCGCGGAGGCCTCCGGCGAGCTCCAGCCGGGCGGCACGATCGTCGAGCCGACCTCCGGCAACACCGGTGTCGGGCTGGCGATGGTGGCGCAGGCAAAGGGCTACAAGTGCGTCTTCGTCTGCCCCGACAAGGTCAGCGAGGACAAGCGCAACGTGCTCAAGGCGTACGGCGCCGAGGTGGTCGTCTGCCCGACTGCCGTCGCCCCGGAGCACCCCGACTCCTACTACAACGTCTCCGACCGGCTGGCCTCGCAGCCGGGCGCGTGGAAGCCGGACCAGTACTCCAACCCGCACAACCCGCGCTCCCACTACGAGACCACCGGCCCCGAGATCTGGAAGCAGACCCAGGGCAAGATCACCCACTTCGTGGCCGGCGTCGGCACCGGCGGCACGATCAGCGGCATCGGCCGCTACCTGAAGGAGCAGAACCCCGCCGTCCAGATCGTCGGCGCCGACCCGGCCGGCTCGGTCTACTCCGGTGGGTCCGGGCGGCCGTACCTGGTCGAGGGCGTCGGCGAGGACTTCTGGCCCGAGACCTACGACCGGGACATCGCGGACCGGATCATCGAGGTCTCCGATGCCGACT
Organism: Nocardioides speluncae; assembly: GCF_003121585.1. Taxonomy (GTDB): domain Bacteria; phylum Actinomycetota; class Actinomycetes; order Propionibacteriales; family Nocardioidaceae; genus Nocardioides; species Nocardioides speluncae. Next base: position 51,806 of record NZ_QEOO01000037.1, on the reverse strand, counting down.
CGTTCGCGTTCACCCGCCGGCTCGCGCGCGAGGAGGCGCTGCTGGTCGGCGGCTCGTCCGGGATGGCGGCGTACGCCGCGGTCCAGCTGGCCCAGGAGCTCAAGGGCACACCCGAGGGCGACGCCGCGGTGATCGTCGTACTGCTGCCGGACTCGGGCCGCGGTTACCTGACCAAGGTCTTCAACGACGAGTGGCTCAGCCAGTACGGCTTCGCGACCGGCTCGGGCGAGGGCGAGGAGAAGACCGTCGGCGAGGTGCTGCGCGGCAAGGACGGGCGGCTGCCCGACCTGGTGCACACCCACCCCGCCGAGACCATCGCCGAGGCGGTCCACATCCTGCACGAGTACGGCGTCTCCCAGATGCCGGTCGTCCGCGCCGAGCCGCCGATCGTGGCCGCCGAGGTGGCCGGCTCGGTCTCCGAGCGCACCCTGCTGGACGCCCTCTTCACCGGCGCCGCACGGCTCACCGACCGGGTCGAGGACCACATGTCCCCCGCCCTGCCGACGATCGGCTCGACCGCCTCGGCACGGGAGGCGGTCGGCCTCCTGGAGCACGCCGACGCGGTGCTGGTGCACGAGGACGGCAAGCCGGTCGGCGTACTCACCAGGCAGGATCTGCTCGCGTTCATCGCCCGGGCATGACCGAGGATCAGCGGCTGTCGCCTGGTACGGGTGCGGCGTGGCTGGTCGAGGCCGGCGGGCAGGTCCGGATCTCCGACGTCGACGGCGGCCAGACCGGGGACCTTTTCTTGGTCCCGGTCGACGACGTCGACGACGGCCTGAGCAACGGCCGGACCTTCGACTACGGCGGCACCATCGTGCCGACGACCGGCAGCGTCCTCTACTCACGGCGCAGCCGCCCGCTCGCCTGGATCGTGACTGACGACGTCGGCCGGCACGACTTCCTCTACTCGCCGTGCAGCCGGGAGATGTACCAGCTCCAGTACGACGCGACCGACCACCCGAACTGCTATGACAACCTCACCGGTGGCTTGCGCGCCTACGGAGTCCCGGAGTCCACGGTGACCGTGGCGTTCAATTTCTTCATGAACAGCCGCGTCGACGACGCAGCGCGACTGCACATCGACCCGCCCACCTCTCGCGCCGGCGACGCGCTGACGGTGGAGCTGGAGCGGTCCTGCTTCGTCGCGGTCACCGCCTGCCCTGCGTCGGTCTCGAACGGCGGAGGCGGTGGGGGACCGCTCGAGATCGCGATCAGAAAGCGCTGATACCGCAGGTCGTTGCAGGTTTGGTGACCCGAGTCTGGCGTGGTTCGGCCACCGTGGCTGGGGTCGGTCTTTACAGTGGACGGGTGGGAACAGCTGCTGCCGCCAGGAAACTAGCGTCCGCCGCCGCCTACGGGGGCGGCGGCCTTTCGCTGCTCGGAGCCGGGTTGTACGGCGTACTCACTGCTGAGGCGAAGCTCGCCCGCAGGACGATCGGCGTGACCCATTCCGAGCGGCCGCCGGATGCGACGGGGTGGTACGGCCGGCGCAGATCCGGTCCGGCAATCAAGATCGCGCTGCTCGGCGACTCCGGCGCGGCGGGGTACGGCGTGGACCGGGTCGAGGACACGCCCGGCGCCCACCTCGGCAGCGGTGTGTCGGAGCAGTCCGGACGTCGGGTCTATCTGCGCGAGTTCGCGGTGGTGGGCGCGCAGTCGAGCGACCTGATGGCGCAGGTCGAGGCGGCGCTGCCGATGGAGCCGGATGTCGCGGTGATCAACATCGGCGCCAACGACGTCACCCACAGCGTGCTGCCGTCCCAGTCGGTGCGGCATCTCTCAAAGGCGGTCGGCCGGCTACGGGACCGCGGGGTCGACGTGGTCGTCGGCACCTGCCCCGACCTCGGTACCGTCCAGCCGATCGCGCCCCCGCTCAAGCAGGTCGCGCGCGCCTGGTCGCGGCGGCTGGCCGCCGCCCAAACGATCGCGGTGGTCGAGGCGGGCGGTCGGTCGGTGTCGCTCGGCTCGATCCTCGGGCCGGAGTTCGCCGCCGCGCCCGCCGTACTCTTCGGGCCGGACCAGTTCCACCCGTCCGCCGAGGGCTATGCCTCGCTGGCCACCGTGCTGATCCCGTCCACGCTCGCCGCACTCGGCCTGATCCCGCCGGAGGAGGTCGAGCCCGAGGCCTACCGCGGGGAGGGCGTGCTGCCGATCTCGCACGCCGCCGTCGCCGCCGCCCGCACCCCCGGCACCGAGGTCGACGGCACCGTCGTCGCCGGCGCCCGGGTCGGCGTCCGAGGCCGCTGGGCCCTCCTCCGCCACCGCCGCCGCCACCCCCAGGGCGAGGTCGAGTCGCCGGAGACCGAGGAGCCCGTCGGGTCTCTCACCGCCGCCGCTTCGGAGACGTCCGCCTAACCCGACCCGGCCCGTCTTCACGCCGTACGACGCCGACCCGGCCCGTCTTCACGCCATACGACGCTCACCCGGCCCGTCTTCACGCCGTACGACGCTCACCCGGCCCGTCTTCACGCCGTACGACGCCGACCCGGCCCGTCTTCACGCCGTACGACGCTCACCCGGCCCGTCTCCACGCCGTACGACGCTCACCCGGCCCGTCTCCACGCCGTACGACGCTCACCCGGCCCGTCTCCACGCCGTACGACGCTCACCCGGCCCGTCTTCACGCTGTACGACGCCGAACCGCCCGGGGTGGTCAGGTGCGGGTGACCTCGTCGACAGCTACCAGCTGGACCCGTACCTCGTTCTTGGTCAGGTGCAGAACGCCGGGCGATCCACGCTCCATCGTCCAAGCATCTGCGTCGTACGGGTTCCGCAGAGCCTCGGCGACCTCGTTCAGCAGACCAACCGCGGCCGCGCTGGGCTTGGTTACCGGAAGCACACCGGAGGGGCAGCCGGGCACGCCGCAGTCGAGGTCGAGATCGAGATCGCCGTGCTCGAACTCGTAGTGGAAGCAGACGTAGTGCATGCACTCGAACACCTCGTACGTGTCCTTATCCGCTCGCACCGGCCGATCACAGCCACGACAGATCTGAAGCCCGGACATGCTCGCAGGTTAGATCTGCGGGTCTCGGTCGGCTACCGAATTCGTTCAGGCTCGGCTGACCCGGAGATCCGTCGCCTCGGTTTCGAGACGGTCGCAGAGCGACCTCCTCAACCAGCGGCTCCCAATCACCCGACCCGGCCCGTCTTCACGCAATACAACGCTCACCCGGCCGGTGTCAACGAGTCAGTTCGTCAACACCGGCCGGGTCGACCCACCCACATGTGAACACGAGCCGGGTCGACGTACTCACGCGTCAAGACGGGCCGGGTCAGTTGAGGGCGGCTTGGACGGCTTCGGCCATCTTCCGCTCGCCGAGGGCGTTGGGGTGGACGGGGACGAAGTTGAGGCCGAACAGGGCGGGCTCGACCCAGCGGGTGCCGATCGGCTTGCAGGAGTCGTGGCCGTCGGAGAGCTCGGAGAGCTCGGCGAGGTCGACGAAGGTGACGCCGTTGTCGGCCGCGGACTTCCCGATCGCGTCGTTGAGGTTGGCCTGCAGCGCGCGCATGAACGGTACGTCGCCCGTGGCGATCGGCATCTTCGCGAAGCAGCCGCCACTGGCCGGCATAATCCACGGGTAGCCGACGATGAGGACCTCGGCGTTCGGCGCCTTGGCCACGATGTCGGCGAGGGCCTTCTTGACCGCCGGGCCGATGGTGCCGTCGATCTGCTGGTTCCACTGGGCGGAGTACTTCCGCTCGCACGGGTTGCCCTGACCGAACGACCCGATCGCCTCGATTACACAGTTCTGGATCGCGCCAGCGAACAGGTTGGTGTCGTTGCCGCCGATCATCAGCGTCACCAGGTCGGTGTCGTCCGAGAGGGCGTCCAGCTGGGGCGGGGTGTTCCAGTACTGCTTGGCGTAGAAGTGGCTGGTCTGCGCTCCGCCACAGGTCACGTCGGTGAGGTCGGCGTCGAGCGAGTCCGCCAGCACGTGCGACAGGTTCCGGCTCGACTGGGCGCACAGCAGCGGCGCTCCCCACGCCAGCGGCAGCACGCCCGATCCGGCGGCGTACGAGTCGCCGAGGGCGACGTAGTCGATGGTGTCGTCGCTCGCCTGCGCCGGTGCGGCCAGCCCGCCGGCCAGTCCGCCCACGACCGCCGTGACGGCAGCAACCAGTGTCCGAAGCTTCATGAGGCCCTCCCAAGCCCTCCAGCCCACCCCCGAGAGTGGTGAGCTACCCATTGGTAACCGAAGTGTGACTCCGTTCACACAGCCTGGTCAAGCGTCCAGAGGCCCGTCCAGAGAGCCGGCCAGAAGACGGGGGTTTTCCCTACCCCCAACGGCGGTCTTCGCCCATCGTGGCGCCGCTCCCGCGCTCATAGCGTCGAGCCATGACCTCAACCAGTACGACTCACCTCAAGGGAGCCGACATGAACACCCACTCCACCGAGGCGCTCTCGGTGCACCAGCTGACCCGCGTGTACGGCGCCGGCGCCGGCGCCGACAGGTCCAACCAGGTACGGGCCCTCGACGGCGTCGACCTCAGCTTCGCGACCGGCAGCTTCACCGCCGTGATGGGCCCGTCGGGCTCCGGCAAGTCGACGTTCCTCAACGCCGCCGCCGGCCTCGAGCGGCCGACCATCGGCCACGTCGTGGTGGCCGGCCACGACATCACCGAGTGGCCCGAGGCGCGCCGTACCCGGTTCCGGCGCGAGCAGATCGGCATCGTGTTCCAGGGCTTTCACCTGATGCCGTACCTCACCGCGGAGCAGAACGTCGCGCTGCCGCTGCGGCTCGCGGGCGTCCGCCCGGACAAGCAGCGGGTCCGCGACCTGCTCGGCCGGGTCGGGCTCGGGGACCGGGCCAAGCACCTGCCGGGCGCGATGTCCGGCGGCCAGCAGCAGCGGGTCGCGATCGCGCGGGCCCTGGTCACCGCGCCCGCCGTCGTCCTCGCCGACGAGCCGACCGGCGCCCTCGACTCGACCAACGCCCGGGAGGTGCTGCAGCTGCTGCGCGAGAGCGTGGACACCCTCGGTCAGACCGTGATCATGGTGACCCACGACCCGGTCGCCGCGGCGTACGCCGACGCCGTGGTCTTCCTGGTCGACGGCCATGTCGCCGGTCGGATGCAGAACCCCACCGCCGACGCGGTCGCCAGCCAGATGGCGCACCTCGACGACCTCGTGGCCGCCACCGTGCCGGTTGGGAGCGTGGCGTGATGACCGGCTCGATGACCGGCCTGGCGCTCCGTTCGCTGCGCTATCGGATGACGTCCTTCACGGCGACCTTCCTCACGGTCGTCCTCGGCACCGCCCTGATCGGGTCGTTCGCGACCCTCACCGAGACCGCGTACGGCGACGGCGTCTCCAAGGCCGACCAGGAGGCCCTGACGATCATGGGCCTGGTCGTCGGCGGCTGGGGTGCGCTGATCGTGCTCTTCTCCCTCGCCTCGACCCTGAGCGTCGCCGTTCGGCAGCGCGACGTCGAGATCGCACTGCTCCGCACGGTCGGTACGACGCCCCGCCAGGCCCGCAAGATGATCCGCACCGAGACACTGCTGGTCTCGATCATCGGTTCGCTGCTCGGCACGGTGATCGCCAGCATCGGCGGCCAGGCACTGCTCGCGATGCTGCAGGGCGGCGACATGGTGGCCGACTCGGTCGAGTTCGCCGGCGGGCCTGCCTCGCTCGGCACGGTCGCCGTACTCGTCGTACTCGTCAGCCTCGGCTCGGCCACCCTCGCGGGTCGCAAGGCGACCCGAGGCCCGGCAACCATCGCACTCGCCGACGGCCTGGCCGGGCGCGAGAAGCTGCGGTGGTGGCGGGTCGTCGGCGGCCTGGTGCTGATCGGGTACGCCGCAATCCTGGCGGTGCTGACCGTCACTGTCATGACCGACTCCAGCGACCCCTACGCACCCATGCAGACCGCCGGCAGTGCCTGCATCGTGGCCGGCGTCGGCTTCGCCGCACTGGCACCGCTGCTGCTGCGCTGGTCGTCGCTGGCGCTGCGCCCGGTGTTCGCGATCGCCGGGGCACCCGGCTACCTGGCGGCGTTCAACGCGAGCCGTCGCTCGCAGGTGCTGAGCGGGGTGCTCGGCGCACTAACGGTCTTCGTCGGGACCACCGTCGGCGTGATGATGATGGTCGGCATCGATGGCCGCACCCTGGACGCCATTGCTCCCGACAAGCAGGAGGCGGACACGATCACGCTGCTCAACAACGTGGTCACCGGCATGATCGCACTGTTCGCGGCGATCATGGTGGTCAACTCGATCGCGGCCGCGATCAGCGACAGGCGCCGCGAGTTCGCCCGGCTGCAGCTGGTCGGCGCGAGCACGTCCCAGGTGCGCGACTCGGTGCTTGCTGAGGCCACGCTGGTCACGGCGGTCGGGCTGTTCCTCGGCGGGCTCGCGAGCGTCGCAACGGTGGTGCCGTACAGCATCGCCCGCGACGAGGGCGCCGTACCGAACGGCCAGCTGTGGCTGCCGATCGTGCTCGCCGTACTCGCTGCCGCGATCACGCTCGGGGCGTCGAGCGCGGCCGCCCGCCGGACCCTCGACCGGGCCACCGAGACCGGCCTCACGACGGCAGTCGCGGCGTGACCACGGGGACTGCGCCAGACTGGGGCATCGCCATGACACTCCAGGACCTGCGCATCGACTCGGTGGCCCCGACCGGGGTCACCCGGGAGAGCCTGCTCTACCGGCTGCGGATGACCGGCCTCTCGGCCGGCTACACCCTGGCCGCGGTACCAGCCCTGGTGCTGCTGATCCTGACCGTGGTCGGACTGCCGCTGGTGTTCGCCGTCGGCGCTGGACTGTTGTTGGTTTGGCTCGCCGTACCCGCCACCGCCCTGCTCACCCGCGCCCACCGCGCGGTGAGCGGGGCGGTGCTCGGCACCGAGATCGAGGCGGGGTACGCCGACGACCGCGGCCGCAACTTCCTCACCAGGCCGTGGGTCTGGCTGCGCGACCCGGCCCGCTGGCGCGACGTCGCCTTCCTCGCCTTCTCCGCGACCGGCGGCTTCGTGCTGTCGCTCGCCCCGGTCGCGCTGCTGACAGCACCCATCGCCCACGTCTCGGTGGTGCTCTTCCTCGACCACAGCCTGTGGTGGCTGCCGGTGTTCATCTCGACGCCGATGCTGATCGCGTGGTGGTTCGTGTCGCTGCCACTGGTGAGGGCACGGGCTCTCGCCGAGCGAGGCATCCTCGACCACGGCCGGGTCGAGGAGCTGGAACGACGGGTTGAGGAGGTGTCGACGTCGCGGTCCGAGGTACTCGACCACAACGCCGCCGAGATCCGCCGGATCGAGCGTGACCTCCACGACGGCGCTCAGGCACAACTGGTCGCCATTGGTATGAACGCCAGCTATGCAGAGAAGATGATCGAGGCGGATCCCGCAATCGCCGTCGAGGTCCTGCGGGAGCTGCGCCTGACGACAGTGTCCGCCTTGGAGAACCTGCGCTCTGTTGTCCGTGGCATTCACCCGCCCGCGCTCGCCGAGTTGGGGCTTGTTGGCGGGATTGAATCGCTGGCGGCACCGCTGCCGCTGCCCGTCACCGTGGCCGCGTCCCTGCCGGGGCACCCGCCAGCACCGGTCGAGACAGCTGTCTACTTCGGCGTCGCCGAGTGCCTTGCCAACGTCGTCAAGCATGCCAAGGCAGAACAGGTCGAGGTCACGCTGAGCCATGGCGACGGTGTCCTACGCGTCGTCGTTCGTGACGACGGGATCGGCGACGCAAGCGCGGCACCGGGCTCGGGCTTGGACGGCCTCGCGCGAAGGATGTCGGCGTTCGATGGCATCGTGACCATCTCCAGCCCCACGGGGGGCCCGACCGTCGTCACCATGGAGGTGCCGTGCGCATTGTCGTCGCTGAGGACCAAGCCCTACTCCGAGAAGCCATCGTCAGATTCCTGACACTGGGTGGCTTCGAGGTCGCGGCGGCCGTCGACAACGCACCAGAGCTCGACCTGGCTCTCGCCGATCCCTCCGTCGACGCCGCCGTACTCGATGTCCGGCTGCCGCCAAACCATTCCAGCGAAGGGCTGGTTGCGGCGATCAAGGTCCGGACGGAGCGCCCCGGCTTCCCGGTGCTGATCCTCAGCCAGTACGTCGATACGCGCTACGCCCGCGACCTGCTCGAGAGCGGGCTTGGCGCCGTGGGGTATCTGCTCAAGGACCGGGTCACCGATGTGGACACGTTCGTCGCCTCTGTCCAGCAGGTTGTCTCGGGCGGGACGGTGCTGGACCCGGAGGTGGTGGCCGGCCTGGTCAGCAGTACCCGGCGTGACCACCCTGTCGATCGGCTGTCACCGCGCGAACTGGAAGTGATGACGCTGATCGCCGAGGGCCGGTCGAATGCCGCGATCGCGGCCAGGCTCTTCGTCACCGAGAAGGCCGTCGGCAAGCACGTCGCCAACATCTTCACCAAGCTCGGCCTGCCCCAGGCCTCCGACGACAACCGCCGGGTACTCGCCGTACTCGCATTCTTGGACGCCGGCTGAGCATGCGAAAGCCCCGGGTGGTGACCGCCCGGGGCTTCGCTTGGTGGATCAGTCCGAGTTGAAGATCGCCAGCAGCCGGAGCAGGTTGGTGTAGATCCAGACCAGGCTGACGGTCATCGCAAAGGCCGCGCGCCAGGACTCGCGCTCATCGATGCCGGCGGCGATGCCCTGCTCGACGAAGTCGAAGTCGAGCAGCAGCATGAACACACCAAGCACCAGGCCGATCACCGCGGTGACCGCACCGAGGGCGCCGAAGCCGAACAGCCCGAAGCTGCTGCCGAACAGGCTGAGCACCAGCTCCAGCAGGCTGAGCGCCACCATGCCGAACATGGCCGCGATCACGAACTTCCGGAACCGGCCGCCGACCTGGATGTTGAAGAACTTGTACGCCGCGAGCGTGCCGGCGAAGGCCGCGAAGGTGCCGATCACGGCCTGCACGACAAGGTTGCCGGTGCCCGGGCTCGAGTACTGGGCGTCGATGAACTTGCTGAGCGCGCCGAGCGCCACACCCTCGAACGCGCAGAACAGGATCACCAGGGCCGGGCTGACCACCCGCTTGAACGAGTTGACCAGCGACAGCACGAACGCGCCGAGCGAGCCGACCATCAGCGCGAGGACCAGCGTCTGGGCCGTGCCCTCCTCGATGTCACCGGTGAGCATCCAGGTGGCCGCCGCGAAGACGATCACGATGCCGAGGGCGAACGCCGTCTTCTGGACGACCGAGTCAATCGTCATCCGGTCGCCGGCACGGCGGGTGTCCATCGGCGGCATGCCGGTGCCCCACTGCGACGGGTCGGCCATCGGCTGCTGGCCGTAGCCGGGGTACTGCTGGCCGTAGCCGGGGTACTGCTGGCCCGCGCCGGGGTAGGTCGTGTTGCCGTAGGCGTTCTGCTGGGTCCCGTTGAAGGACTCCGAGCGCCGGAACACAGGGTTGTTGCTCTGCATGGTTGGTCTCCTCCTTGGAGGCCTGGAGGCCGTCGCTCTGACGGGCCGCCGTACGTCAACGATTCTAGTCGCGGCGTACGTGATGTAAACGAACGGCGCGAGTCCACTGTTCCGCGACGGCGGACAGGTCTAGCGTCGGCGTTATGTCGTTTACGCCACGCCAGCAGGCCGCGATGCGCCTGATCCTCGACACGTTCGTGCCCGGCGATCGCGCCGGGTTCCCGTCGGCGAGCGACCTGGGCGCGCCGGAGTACGCACTCGACCTCGCCTCCCTCAACCCGCGCAAGGCCGAGCGACGGCAGCTGGAGACCGTGTTGCGGCTCTGGGACTCGCGTGGCCTCGGGGTCGCCCTCGGCGGCCGGCCGCGGAAGTTCTCCAGCCTCAGCCAGTCCGAGCGGGAGCAGGTCCTCCTCGGGCTCGCCGAGTCCCGGGTCGGCGCCAAGCGGGCGCTGTTCGGTGCGCTCAAGGGCGTGGCGGGGATCAGCTACTACGTGTCCAGCGACGCCGACGGCCGCTCGGCTGCCTGGGACGAGATCGGCTTCCCGGGTCCGCTCGGGCTCCGCGCGGACGCGCCCGCGGCGCCCCTCTCACCGACCCGGGTCAGCGCCGACACCGAGCTGGACTGCGACGTGGTGGTGGTCGGCTCCGGCGCCGGCGGAGGTACGGCGGCCGGGGTGCTGGCGGCCGCGGGCCTGGATGTCGTCGTACTCGAGGCCGGTGAGTACCACGACGACGCCGACTTCGGCGGCAACGAGAAGGTCGCCTTCCGTGACCTCTACGCGCCCGCGCCGACCGTGAGTACCGAGGGCCAGATCCAGCTGATCGCGGGCAGCGGGCTCGGCGGCGGCACGGTCGTGAACTACACGACCTCGTTCCGGACCCCGGACCACGTGCGCGAGGAGTGGGCGTCGTATGGCGCGGAGCAGTTCGCCGGCGACGAGTACGACTCGGCCCTCGACGCCGTTATCCACCGGCTCGGCGTGAACGTCGACCACGACCTGGCCGCGCCGCGGGATGCGCTGCTGGAGACCGGCGCCAAGGCGCTCGGCTGGTCGGTCGCGGCGATGCCGCGCAACGTCAAGGGCTGCGACATGGGCGTCGAGTGCGGGCGCTGCGGCCTGGGCTGCCGGCTCGGCGCCAAGCAGTCGGTGGCCAAGACCTGGCTGGTCGACGCCGCTGCGCGCGGTGCGCGACTGCTGGTCGGCACTCGCGCGATGAAGATGCTGAGCGAGAACGGCCGAGCGGCCGGCGTACACGCCGTCAGCGGTGAGCACACCGTGACGGTGCGCGCCCGCGCGGTCGTGGTCGCGGCCGGCTCGATCCAGACGCCCGCGCTGCTGAAGCGCTCCGGCCTCGGCAACCCGAACATCGGCCGCTACCTGCGGCTGCACCCGGTCAGCGTGGTGTGGGGCCGCTTCGACGACCGGGTCGAGCCGTGGGTCGGGTCGATGCAGAGCAGGTACGTCGACGAGCTGCGCGACCTGGACGGCGACGGCTACGGCGTCCTCTTCGAGACCGGCCCGGCCACACCCGGACTGGGGTCGGTCTTCATGCCGTGGCGGGGTGCCGCCGCGCACCGGGCGGCGATGGCCGAGCTCGGGCACCTCGCGCCGATGGCGGTGCTGGTCCGGGACAAGGACAGCGGCGAGGTGAAGGTCGACCGGTCCGGCGAGGCGGTGGTCCACTACAAGCTGTCCCCGCACGACACCGAGCACCTGATGCAGGGCATCGAGGGCGCCGCCAAGATCTGGGAGGCGGCCGGCGCCAACCGGATCGCCACCGCCCAGCAGACCGAGGTCGCCTACTCCCCCGGCCGTGGCACCGCCGCCGACTTCGCCTCCCGCGCTCGCGCCGCCGGCGCCGCTCCCGGCACCCTCGCCCTCGCCTCGCTGCACATCATGGGCTCCGCCCGGATGGGCGGTACGCCGGAGGTCTCGGCGGTGAACCCCGACGGCGAGGCATGGGACCTCCCCGGCCTCGTCGTCGCCGACGCCTCCTGCTTCCCGACCGCCTCCGGCGTCAACCCGATGATCTCTATCGAGTCGATCGCCTACATGAATGCCTCGCGGTTGGCGGCTCGGCTGGCATAGCCTCAGGGCCGCCTGGCCTGGGGTTTCAATTACAGAGTTACGTGGTTACCGTCGGCGGTTGGTTGCGGTACTTGGTTCGGCCGCTTTTCGGCTTACGGCTTGTTCAGGTCAACGGCCTGTGGTTACGGTCACTAACTCTTTGCCTTTCGTTCGAACGTATGTACAATCGACGTAGTCAGTCTTAATTGGTACGCCATGGGGGAGGTGCCGGAAGAATGCTCGTCAATTCACCGCATCCAGTGCTTGCCTGTGCTGCCGCTATTGAGGCGGCATTGAGTGAAGTGGTCGAGGTTGAGCCCGCTTTCATGCGGACCGGCGAGAAGGCCGCCGCCCTGCTCGCGCTGTCCCGGCTAGAGGTCCAACTGACCGCGCTGCGGCTACGGATCATGGCCTCGGCGGACGATGTCGCCGTCGAGACCGGCGCCCGAGACGTGGCCGCCTGGTTGGCCCACCAGACCCAAGACAGCCCGAAGTCGTGCCGGGCCGAGCAGCATCTGGCGACCGCCCTCGACAGCCGGTGGACCCGGCTGGCGGCCGGCGTCACGGCTGGCGCGGTGAACCTGGCCCAGGCCAAGGTCATCGCTCGGGCGCTGGATGAACTGCCCGACGATCTCGACCCGGCGTTGCTGGTGCAGGCCGAGGCGCATCTGGTCGAGGCCGCCAAGGAGTATCGGCCGGACCAACTACGGGTGCTCGGCCGGCGGATTCTGGAGGTGATCGCGCCTGAGGTCGGCGAAGCCGAGGAGGCCAAGCAGCTCGCGCGTGAGGAAGAGCATGCCTGGGAGACCGCGAGCCTGACGCTGACCAGGCGTGGAGACGGCACTACCCGTCTGTCCGGAGTCCTGCCGGATGCCGCGGCGACGCGGCTGGCGACCTACCTGGACGCCTTCACCTCACCTCGCCAGCAGGCCAACTCTGCACCGCAGCACCGGGCGCGCGGTCAGGCGTTCTGCGCCCTGTTGGAGCACCTCGACCCAGCCAGGCTCCCAGCGCACGGCGGCGACGCGACCACCGTGATGGTCACCATCAGACACGACGCGCTGGCCCGCGACCTCGCGGCCGCCGGATTGGTTGGGACCGACGACAAGATCAGTGCGTCCGAGGCCCGCCGCCTAGCGTGCACCGCGCAGATCGTGCCGGTGGTGCTGGGTGGGAGGTCAGAGATCCTCGACTTCGGCCGCACCCGCCGACTCTTCTCAAGAGCCCAGCACAAGGCCATGCGACTCCGAGACCAGCGGTGTCGCGGCGAGAATTGCACGATCCCGGCGTCGTGGTGTGAAGCGCATCATTGGGAGCCGTGGTCAAAAGGCGGAAAGACCAACCTCGCCGACGGAATCCTGCTTTGCAGCCATCACCATCACAAGGCACACGACAGCCGCTATTCGGCCAAAAGAATGCCCAACGGCGATATCCAATTCCACCGCAGAACATAGACAGATATCACCACCACCTGACGCGGGCGATCCGAAAGTGCCCCCGGTGGGAGTCGAACCCACACTTGAGAAGCTTTTAAGGCCTCTTCCTCTGCCGTTGGGATACGAGGGCAAGACGAGCGAGAGCTCGTCGGGAGGGCAAGTGCTATAAGTAGGTCTTGCGGGCGTAGATCGCGTGCGCGCCGGCGGCCCGGTCCAGGAAGAGCAGGCCGGCGCAGTGGTCGATCTCGTGCTGGAGGGCGCGGGCCTCGAAGGCGTTGGCCTCGACCGTGACCGACTCACCGGTGCCCGGGAGTGCGCCGTGTACGACGAGCCGGGTCGCCCGCTTCACGTCGCCGGTGAAGTCGGGGACGCTCATGCAGCCCTCCCGTGACTTCTCGTTGCGGCTGGCCTCCACCACGGTCGCGTTGCACAGCACGAAGGTGCCGTGGTGGCGCTGGGTCTTCGGGTGGGCGGACACGTCTACGCAGAATACCCGTGCGCTCACCCCGACCTGCGGTGCGGCCAGCCCGACACACCCGGGACTGACCCGCATCGTGGCCACCAGGTCGGCTGCGAGCTGGACCACGTCCTGAGCGGTCGGGTCGACGTCGGCGCCCACCGTCGACAGCACCGGGGCCGGCGCTCGTACGACGTCGAGGACGCGACCGGTCACCCCGAGCTCGTCCTCACTCCACGAGGCGAGCCGCTCGTGGAGACTCACAGGTCGTCGGCCTCAGCCCCGCGGAGGGTGACCCCGACGCCGAGCTCGGTGCCGGCGGCGGCCAGCGCCGCCTCGACCGCGGCCGCGTCGACACCGGCGGGCAGGTCGACCTCGGCCACCAGCAGGTACAGGTCGCCCGCGAGCCGGGTGGTGAGGTCGGTGACGTTGCCGCCGACGGCAGCGAGCTCGCCGACGATCCGGGACACGATGCCGGGCCGGTCCGCGCCATGGACGGTCAGCACCCACGACGTACCCGAGATCCCAGCCGCCGCCGTACCAGCCGGCACCTCGCGCACCGACACCGTGAGCCGGCCGTCCTCGGACAGCGGCGCCAGGGCCGCCTCGATGTCGGCACCGGGAGCCTCGCCCGCACAGATCAGCATCATCGCGAAGTGCCCGCGCAGCAGCGTCATCGTGGAGTCCTCGAGATTGAGCCCGAGGCCGGCCAGCTTGCCGGTGGTCTCGGCGATGATGCCGGGCCGGTCGTGGCCGAGGACGGTGATCGCGTGCAGAGTCACCCGCGCAGTATCTCAGCGCAGCGCGGCCGCCCGGCCGAGCACCTCGTCGAGCATCGGCTCGGTGAGCCGCCCGGTGAAGGTGTTCTGCTGGCTCGGGTGGTACGAGCCGAGGAGTACGACGTCCTGGCCGTCTCGCGTCAGCGAGGCCGACGCGCCGTGCCCGAACCTGGGCTTAGGCCGGGGCACCGAGAAGCCGGCCGCCTTGAAGCTGCGCAGCGCCGCGTCCCAGCCGTACGAGCCGAGGGCGACGATGGCGCGCACCGACGGCGCGACCAGCGCCACCTCGGTCTCGATCCATGGCGCACAGGTGTCCCGCTCTGCGGTGGTCGGTTTGTTGTCGGGCGGCGCGCAGCGGACCGCAGCGATCATCCGGGTGTCGATCAGCCGCTGCCCGTCGCCGGCGTGCTCGCTGGTCGGCTGCGCCGCCAGCCCGACCCGGTGCAGCGACGCGAACAGCCAGTCGCCGGAGCGGTCGCCGGTGAAGATCCGGCCGGTCCGGTTGCCGCCGTTGGCGGCGGGTGCGAGCCCGACGATCAGCACCCGCGGCGTCGGGCTTCCCCAGCCCGCCATCGGCCGACCCCAGTACGGCTCGCCGGCGTACGACGCCCGCTTGGCCGCCGCGACATCCTCACGCCAGGTGACCAGCCGCGGGCAGGCCGAGCAGACTGAGACCTGCGCGTCGAGGTCGGTCAGAGACAGGACACTGCCCGCCGAGCGGCGTACGTCGGCGGGCGTGCGAGCCACGGGCGTGGCGGGTGGCGCCGGGTCATCCGGCCATCCGGTCCCGGCTGGGACCGGAGAGGCGAACAGGTCACCGGTTACCGGATGAGGCAGCAGCGTCACCCGCCCATCATGGCCCTGGTCAAGGTCGAGGCTGGACCGGGTCCTTCGGGAACGGCTCCGCGGAGTCGCTCGGCCAGGTCGCGTCCGGATCCGACACGTGAGTGCCGTTGGTCTCGCCATGGTGCCCGGGCAGCTTCGAGGCGGCGGCGGAGACCTTCTCCTTGACCACCGGCGCCTGGTGCTTGACCTGCTCGGTTGCCTTGTGCGCGACGTCGCGAACCTTCGGGTTCTGCGAGAACTGCTCGGCGCCGTGCTTGATCTGCTCGAAGCGCTGGCGCCCGGCTCGGGTACCGAGCACATAGCCGGTCGCACCCGCCGCGAGCCCCGCTAGCATCGTCAGCTTCCTCATGTCGTCCACTCCTTCCCCGCTACGTTCTTCCAACGAGCCTTCGGTTGCTCTTGCAGGGCGCGGTGCCCAGGGCAACGCTGGTCAAACGGGTACACCGCGAACCGGTCGCGGAACCTCCGCAGAGGCGTTCGCGTCGTAGGCGGCATGACTTCGCACCACGGGGGAAGAAGAGAGACCATGTCCGATCAGTTCACACGCCGCGCCGTACGCGCGATCGTGCTCGCGCTCATGACGCTGACGGCGTTCGCCGCCGTCTCCGTCGGTACGCCGGCGCGCGCCTGCGCCTGCGGCGCCTTCATCTCCGACAGCCGGCTCGAGGCGACCCACGAGACCGCGCTGGTGACCCTCGACGAGGGGCGCGACAGCAAGCTCATCGACGAGACGGTCACCGTCAACATCGCGACGGAGACCGACGCCGACGCGGCGGCGTTCGTGATGCCGGTGCCGGAGCGGGCGAAGTTCGAGCTTGCCGACCCGAAGCTCTTCGTCGACCTCAACGAGCTCTCCAAGCCGGAGATCAAGGTCAAGAGGGTCGAGATCGAGGGTGACGGCGCCGGCGCGCCGGGCGATGTGAGCGGCAACGACCAGGTGATCGTCACCGACCAGATCAAGGTCGGGCCGTACGACGTGGCTCAGCTGTCCGGCACCAGCTCACAGGCGGTGGCGACCTGGCTGAAGGCGAACGGCTTCAAGCTCTCCGCCGGCCTCGGCAAGGCGCTCACGCCGTACCTCCAGGAGGGCTGGAAGATCGTCGCGGTCAAGCTCACCCCGACCGGAGCCAAGAAGACGTTCGCGGACGGTCTGCCGCCGATGCAGATGGCGTTCCAGACGGCGGAGCCGGTCTACCCGATGCGGCTGTCCAAGCTCGGCAACCCGAGCCAGCCGTTCCGGCTGTACGTGCTCGCCGACCACCGGATGGACATCACCAACCCGACGCCCGAGCTGAGCGAGCCGGAGGTCACCTTCGCCGGCTGGGTGGCGCCCGAGGGGCTGGCCGACTACCCGGCGCTGGCCGAGCGGGTCACCAAGAAGCGGTTCCTGACCCGCTACGACAAGGAGCTGGAGGCCAGCAAGATCACCGACGACATCCGGTTCACCCAGGCGGAAGCCGACGAGGCACACCGGGCCGTCGTGATCCGCACCGAGTACGTCACCAAGGGCGGCATCTCGGGGGCCATCGAGGACTCCGGCACCAATGTGGTCGCTTGGGTCGGCTTCGGCGTCCTCGCCCTGTTCGGCGTCGCCGCCGTCGCGTTCACCCTCGGGCGTCGCCGGCGCGGCGGGACTAGCTGATCGACCAGGCGATGCCGTCGAGGATGTCGGACTCCGAGACGACCATCCGGTCCACGCCGGTGCGGGCCAGCACCCGGTCCAGGATCAGCGCGCCGGCACCGATCACGTCGGCCCGGCCCGGGTGCATGTAGGGCAGGGCGCGACGCCCGTCGTGGGTGAGCGCGAGCAGCCGCTCGGTGGTCGCGTGTACGTCGGCGCGCGCGAGGACCTGCTGGTCGATCGCCTCCCGGTCGTACGCCGGCAGGTCGAGCACGCCGGCCGCGATCGTGGTGATGGTGCCGGCGATGCCGACCACGGTCGTCGCCGCGGTCGGGTCGACCGGCGAGGCGTCGAGTGCGGCGTCGATGTCGGCCACCACGGCGGCGATCTCGGCTGCGGTCGGCGGGTCGGAGTGCAGGTGCCGTTCGTGCAGCCGCACCGAGCCGATGTCCATCGAGTGCTCCTTGTCCGGCCCGGTGCTGCCGAGGATGAGCTCGGTCGAGCCACCGCCGATGTCGATCACCAGCACCGGCGGCTCGGCGGCCACCCGCAGGTTGCGGACCGCGCCGTCGAAGGCGAGCCGCGCCTCCTCGTCGCCGGCGACCACCTCCGGCTCCACGCCGAGCCGCGCGCGGACGCCGTCGGTGAAGACGGCGGCGTTGGCGGCGTCGCGGGTGGCGGAGGTGGCGACGAACCGGATCCTCTCGACGTCGTGCGCGGCGATCAGGGCGGCGTAGTCGTCGATGGCGGCGAAGGCCCGCTCCAGCGCGGCGTCGGCCAGCTGGCCGGTGCGGTCGACGTCCTGGCCGAGCCGCACCATCCGGTTCTCGCGCACCGCGACCTCGGGCAGCTCGCCGATCAGCAGCTTGATGGTGTTGGTGCCGCAGTCGATCGCGGCGACGCGCGTGCTCAGCTGACCCGCCGGGCGTACATGTAGGCGCTGGTGTCGTGCACCGTGTCCACCCACCGCACCAGCAGCCGCTCGCCGCGGCGCTGCATCCGGACGGTGCTGACTCGCGGCGTGCAGCTGCCGCTGGTGACGGTCTGCCGGAAGTAGGTCCACCCGCTCCGTCGCCTCGCGTTGGTCAGCGTGACCGCACAGTCGCCGTCGCTGCGCCAGCCGCGGCCGACGAGGCGGCCGTCGTCCTGCCGCCGGATCACCACCGTGGCCTTCAACCCCTCCGTGGGGAAGTCCGGGGACCGCAGCTGGCCGCGCCACTTCCCGCGAATGCTCGTGGATGCGGCGGCGGTCTGGTCCTGGGTGTCCGCCGAAGGCTGCGCCACGGCGAGGGAACCGGGAGCCAGCAGCAGACCCAGAGCGATGACGATGGTCAGAAGCGTTTTCTTTACCATGGCGGCGATTGTTGCAGACGGTTCTGACGAAGATCTGTCAGTCATCTGTCAACGCAGGGCCCGCTCGCCCACCACTGGCCCAGCAGGTCCAGCACCTCGTCGCCCAGCGGGTTGACGCCACGGCCCTGCGCCAGCGCCTGGCCGGCGAGCACGTGCAGGCACTTGACCCGGTCCGGCATCCCGCCGGCCGAGATGCCGGCGATCTCCTCGACGTGCCCGATCTCCTCCCGGGCGGCGAGGTAGCGCTGGTGCGCCGCGGCGTACGCCGACGCCAGCTCCTCGTCCTCGGCCAGGCGATCCTGCATCTCCCGCATCAGTCCGGAGGCCTCGAGCGTGCCGATCTTCGAGGCCGCGCGCGGGCAGGTGAGGTAGAAGGTCGTCGGGAACGGCGTACCGTCGTCCAGCCGCGGCTCGGTGGCGACCACGTCCGGGTTGCCGCACGGACAGCGGTGGCCGACGCCGTGGATGGAACGGGGCGGCCGGCCGAGCTGGGCCGCGATCGCGGCCTCGTCCTCGGAAGAGATCATTCCGCGTCTGAGCTCTCGGGAGGCGCGGTGATGGTGCCGGCGGGCTTCTCCTTCTCACCCGGCGCGGGCGGGTTGCCGGCGAGCTCGACCGAGCCCCAGGCATCCTCCCACCAGGCCTTGGGCTCCGGGTCATTCCGGTCCGGCTCGGTGAGCTGCTCGCTCTCGCCGAGCGGGTTCCCGTCCTCGTCGACCACCTGGTACGCCTTCTCGCCGGGCATCACGTAGCCGAACCGCTCGCGCGCCTGGGCCTGGACGTACGCCGGGTCGCTCCAGCGCCATTTCTCCTTCTCAAGCTTGTTGATGCTGTCGGTGCGCTCGGCGATGGTCGACTTGAGCTCGCCGATGTGCTGGCGCTGCTCGAGATAGGCACGCAGGCTGGACGCGTAGGACACGGTCAGCACCGACACGACCAGCACCAGGATCGCCGCCCGGCCGGTCAGCCTGGGCCGCGGCGGCCGCTCCGCGCCCACCCGGGGCTGCGAGCCGGTGTCGGATGCCGAGCGCCCAGCGGTGCTGCGGTCGGGGCGACCCGGGCCGGCCCGGCCGCGCGGGCGGCGCCCGCGCGGCGGCGTACCTCGGCTGTCAGGCATCCGGCTCAGCCTCAGCCCTTGAACCTCGGGAAGGCGCGCGCGCCGGCGTAGCGCGCGGCGTCACCGAGCTCGTCCTCGATGCGGAGCAGCTGGTTGTACTTCGCGGTGCGGTCCGAGCGGGCCGGGGCACCGCTCTTGATCTGGCCGACGTTGGTGGCGACGGCGAGGTCGGCGATCGTGGTGTCCTCGGTCTCGCCGGACCGGTGGCTCATCATGCAGCTGTAGCGGTTGCGGTGCGCCAGCTCGATCGCGTCGAGGGTCTCGGTCAGCGAGCCGATCTGGTTGACCTTGACCAGCAGCGAGTTGCCCTGGCCGCCGTCGATGCCGCGCTGCAGCCGCTCGACGTTGGTCACGAACAGGTCGTCGCCGACCAGCTGGGTCTTGTCGCCGAGCAGGTCGGTGATCGCCTTCCAGCCGTCCCAGTCGTCCTCGTTGAGCGGGTCCTCGATGGACACGATCGGGTACGACGCCACCAGGTCGGCGTAGTAGGCGTTCATCTCGTCGGAGCTCTTCTTGACGCCCTCGAAGGTGTAGGCGCCGCCGTCGTGGAACTCCGACGCGGCGACGTCGAGCGCCAGCGCGACGTCCTTGCCGGCCTGCAGGCCGGCCTTGCCGATCGCCTCGACGATCAGGTCGAGCGCATCACGGTTGGACGGCAGGTCCGGCGCGAAGCCACCTTCGTCGCCGACCGCGGTCGCCAGGCCTTTCTCCTTCAGCACCGCCTTCAGCGCGTGGTAGACGCTGGCGCCGTACCGCAGTGCCTCGCGGTACGTCGGCGCACCGATCGGCGCGATCATGAACTCCTGCACGTCCACGTTGGTGTCGGCGTGGGCGCCGCCGTTGAGGATGTTGAGCATCGGCACCGGCAGCAGGTGCGCGTTGGGGCCGCCGACGTACCGGTAGAGCGGGAGCCCGGCGCTCTCCGCCGCGGCCCGGGCCACGGCGAGCGAGACGCCGAGGATCGCGTTGGCACCGAGGCTGGCCTTGTTGGAGGTGGCGTCGAGGTCGATCATCGTCTGGTCGACGATCCGCTGGTCGTCGGCCTCCAGGCCCTCGATGGCCGGCCCGATCTTATCGATCACCGCGGTCACGGCCTTCTCGACTCCCTTGCCGGCGTACCGCTCGCCGCCGTCGCGCAGCTCGACCGCCTCGTGCTCGCCGGTGGACGCGCCGCTCGGCACCGCCGCCCGCGCGAACGCGCCGTCGTCGAGCTGGACCTCGACCTCGACCGTGGGGTTGCCGCGCGAGTCGAGAATCTCGCGTGCGCCGACTGCAGCAATGGAAGCCACGTTGATGCTCCTGAAAAGGTGTTTGGGCAGGTGGGATCAGCCTAACGGCGCGGCATGGACGATCTGTGGAGGCATGCCCCGGGTGGACGAGGCGCTACTCGCGGCTGCGCCAGATCGCGAAGCCGACGCCGGCCACGAACGCCACCGCCGCGCCGATCGCTCCGAACGCCGACGCCGCCCGGAAGCCGGGCCCGTCGACGTCGAGGATCCGCTCGCCGGCGTGCGCGCCGTTGCCCTGGCCCATCACGATGCCGAGCGTCATCAGGTTGGGCAGCGAGACCAGCGCGGCGAGCGCGAGTACGGCGCCGCGCATCGACCAGCTCATCTTGCGGAACGCCTGTCGGGCGATGGCGAGCGGGATCAGCGTGAACAGGAAGCCGATGGTCAGCCCGTACGCCGTCCCGACCGACATCCGGCCGTCGATCCGGTTGCCCATGAACTGTCCCCACCAGCGCGGCACCAGCGCCACCGCGACGGCGTACCCGATGCACATCAGCGCGACCAGCCCGAGGAACAGGGCGAGCCGGAACTTCCACGAGTCGTCGCCATACAGACCGCCCCGAGATTCGTCAGCCATGCAGAGCACCCTAGTCCGCCGAGTCGGCGCAAACGTGTGTGCAAAACGCGTCGAGTCGGCGCAAACGTGCCCCGTCAGAGCAGGCGGCGTACGGCGTCGCGCAGTGCCTGCTCGGGGTCGACCCCGGACTCCCGCGCCTCGGCCACCAGCGCGAGCAGCCGATCGCCGATGCCCGAGCTTGCAGAAACTGACGGGTCGGCGCTCTCTGCGGCGCCACTAGTGCCCGGTCGGCGGTCTATCTCGGACCAAAACTGCCCGGTCGGCGATTCGCGGGCGAGGCGGTCGAGGACCTTGTCGGCGTAGAGGAGGGCGGGGAGGGTGGGCGGCAGGCCGTCGGTGACCGAGGTGCGCTGCTTCTCGGCAGCCTTGATCGACTCCCACAGCTCGTTGACCGAGGCGGCACCGGAGGCTGAGGCGTCGCCGTACACGTGCGGGTTGCGTCGCTTCAGCTTCGCGACGATGCCGGCGGCCACATCGTCGATGGTGAACTCGCCCGCCTCCCGCGCGATCTCGGCATGGAAGTAGACCTGCAGCAAGAGGTCGCCGAGCTCCTCCCGGAGGTGCGAGAGGTCGCCGGTGTCGATCGCCTCGAGCGTCTCGTGAGCCTCCTCGAGCAGGTAGCGCGCCAGGGAGCGGTGGGTCTGCGCGGCCTTCCAGTCGCACTCGGCGCGCAGCCGCGCCATCACCTCGACGAGCTCGACGAGCGAGTCACCGACTGGCTCGACAGGCACGCTCGGCTCGGTCATCGCCGGCCGGTCAGCCGCAGCGCTGGGACTCGCCCAGGTTCGCGGCGTACTCCTGATCCGGCTCGGCCGCCTCCGCGCGGGTCGCGAGGTCGCTGACGGCCAGGCTGACCGAGCGGTCGGTCGGGACGATCTCGCCGTCCTGGAGCTCCAGCCCGTAGCGCGGGTCGATGTCGACACCGACCTCGCGGGCATAATCCGAGAGCAGCGACGCACCGCGGGCGGCCGCCTCCTCGTTGGTCGGCTGGGCCTGGCCCTCGTCCTGCAGCGCCTCGCCGCCGGCCTGCAGCAGCATCGCGTTGACGTACGGCTCGGTGCTCAGGAACTCGATGAACGAGTCCCGCGCCGAGGCCGGAACGTCCGCGGCCTGCGCCTCGACCTTGGCCAGGTCTTCGCGGTACGACTCGGGCGCATCGACGGCGCGCTCCTCCGCGACCTGCCGGACCAGCTCCCGCATCGTGGCCGCCTGGACGACGGCCTGCTTCACGTAGCGCATCGGGATGATCTGCTGCTGCTGCTGGAACTGGGGCTCGAACGCCGTGCACACGTCCGCCGCGATGTCGTCGACCTCGGACATGGTGACCCGCTGCTCGCCCACCTGGGCCGCGGCGCCCGGGTGGATCTGGCCGCACCCGGCGAGAAGGGAGACGGCCGCGACGCCGATCGCGGCGGCCGCGAGACGGCGGCGTACAGAACCGGTCCTCACGAGGTGGACTCCTTCGGGCTGATCACGGGGTCGATGACTGTGTCTATCAAAGTGCGGGCCCATTCAAGCAGTTCGTGGTCGCGGATCGGCTGCCCGCCTACCACCGCGGTCTGCGGCCGCGGGACGAGCACGGTCGACAGCTGCGGCTTGACCAGGCTCTTGGGGTACAGCCGCTGCAACCGTACGACGCGTGAGTCGGGCAGCTCGACCGGGGCGAAGCGGACGTTGCGGCCGGCGATGGTGACCTCGGAGATGCCGGCCTGCCGGGCCCGGGCCCGGAACCGGGCGACCTGCAGCAGCGAGGTGACCGACAGCGGCGGGTTGCCGTAGCGGTCCAGCATCTCGTCGTGGATCAGCACCACGTCCTCGTCGCTGCGCACCTCGGCCAGCCGCTTGTACATCTCCAGCCGCAGCCGCTCGCTCGGGATGTAGTCATGGGGCAGGTGCGCGTCGATCGGCAGCTCGATCCGGACCTCCTGCAGCTCCGGCTCGGCGTCGCCGCGGAACTCGTGGACGGCCTCGCCGACCAGCCGCACGTACAGGTCGAAGCCGACGTCGGCGATGTGACCGGACTGCTCGCCGCCGAGCAGGTTGCCGGCGCCGCGGATCTCCAGGTCCTTCATCGCGATCGCCATCCCGCCGCCGAGGTCGGAGTGCTGGGCGAGGGTGGCGAGCCGCTCGTGGGCGGTCTCGGTGAGCGGCTTCTCGGATGGGTAGAGGAAGTACGCATAGGCGCGCTCGCGGGACCGGCCGACCCTTCCTCGGAGCTGGTGCAGCTGAGAGAGGCCGAGGGTGTCGGACCGCTCGATGATCATCGTGTTCGCGTTGGACACGTCGATGCCGGACTCGACGATCGTCGTACAGACCAGGACGTCGAACCGCTTCTCCCAGAAGTCGAGCATCACCTGCTCCAGCATCTGCTCGCCCATCTGGCCGTGCGCGGTCGCGACGCGCGCCTCGGGCACCAGCTCGCGGATCCGGGCCGCGGCCTTCTCGATCGACTGCACCCGGTTGTGGATGTAGAAGACCTGTCCGTCGCGCAGCAGCTCGCGGCGTACGGCGGCGATCACCTGGCGGTCCTCGTAGCCGCCGACGTAGGTGAGCACCGGGTGCCGCTCCTCCGGCGGCGTGGTGATCGTGGACATCTCGCGGATGCCGGTGATCGCCATCTCCAGGGTGCGCGGGATCGGCGTCGCGCTCATCGACAGTACGTCGACGCTGGTGCGCAGCCGCTTCATCTGCTCCTTGTGCTCGACGCCGAACCGCTGCTCCTCGTCGACCACGATCAGCCCGAGGTCCTTGAACCGGATGTCGGGGTTGAGCAGCCGGTGGGTGCCGATCACGATGTCGACCTTGCCCTCGCGCATATCGTCGATCGTCGCCCGCGCCTCCTTGTCGGTCTGGAAGCGGGACAGCGCCTTGAGCACGACCGGGAAGCCGCTCATCCGCTCCTGGAATGTCGACAAATGCTGGTTGACCAGCAGAGTGGTCGGGACGAGTACGGCGACCTGCTTGCCGTC
This sequence comes from Nocardioides speluncae, assembly GCF_003121585.1. GTDB lineage: Bacteria > Actinomycetota > Actinomycetes > Propionibacteriales > Nocardioidaceae > Nocardioides > Nocardioides speluncae. The sequence continues at coordinate 27,896 of NZ_QEOO01000037.1, read as the reverse complement.
CTGCACGGCCTTGAACGCCGCCCGCACCGCGATCTCGGTCTTGCCATAGCCGACGTCGCCGCAGACCAGCCGGTCCATCGGCACCACCTGGCGCATGTCTTGCTTGACTTCATCGACGGTGCTCAGCTGGTCCGGGGTCTCGGTGAACGGGAAGGCGTCCTCCAGCTCGCGCTGCCACGGGGTGTCGGGGCCGAAGGCGTAGCCCTTGGTGGCCTGGCGGGCGGCGTACAGCTTGATCAGCTCGGCCGCGATCTCGCGCACCGCCTTACGCGCCCGGCCCTTCCGCTTCGCCCAGTCCGCGCCACCCAGCCGGTCCAGCGACGGCTGTTCACCGCCGACGTACCGGGTCACCTGGTCGAGCGCGTCGGCCGGGACGTAGAGCCGGTCCGGTGGTCCGCCGCGCTTGGAAGCGCCGTACTCCAGGACGAGGTACTCGCGGGTCGCGCCGCCGACCTCGCGCTGCTTCATCTCGACGAACCGGCCCACGCCGTGCTGCTCGTGGACGACGTAGTCGCCGGCCTTCAGCTCCAGCGGGTCGATCTGCCGCTTGCGGCGGGCCGGCATCTTCCGCATGTCGCGGGTGGAGCCGGCCGCGCCGGTGATGTCGGCGCCGGTGAGTACGGCGAGCCGGTTGGTCGCGTCGACGAAACCCGACTGCAGGCAGCCCGTCGTCACCGTCACCACGCCGTCGGGCGCGGTCCACTCGTCGACCAGCCGCGCAGCCAGGTCGTGCTCACCGAGCACCTCGGTCATCCGCTCGGCCGGGCCGTGCCCCTCGTGGACGACGACGACCTGGTAGGCCTCCGCCGCCCAGGCCTTGATGTCGGTGACCGCCTGCTCGAGATCGCCGCGGTAGGCGTCGGACGCCTGTGCGGGCAAGCCGCGCGTAGGGACAGTGGTCTCGACGACGCTCGCTGGCGCTCGCTGCTCGACCACCTCAGGTGTCTCGATGCCGAACGGGCTGACCGACCACCAGGCGCGGCCACCGGCGAGGGTGTGTTCGCGGACGTCGCCGATGCTGCGGTACGACGCGGCGCCAAGGTCGATCGGCGCCTGTCCCCCGCCCGCGGCGGCGGCCCAGGACGCGCCCAGGAACTCCTCGCTGGTCGCGACCAGGTCGTGCGCGCGGGACCGCGCCCGCTCCGGATCGAGGACCAGGATGGTGCTGGCCTCGGGAAGCAGGTCGACCAGCAGCTCCATCTCGTCGACCAGCACCGGCGCCAGCGACTCCATGCCCTCGACCGCGATGCCGGCCGCGATCTTGTCGGTCAGCTCCAGCAGCTGCGGGTGCGCCTCGCCCAGCTCGGCCGCGCGGCGGCGTACCTCGTCGGTCAGCAGCAGCTCGCGGCACGGCGGTGCCCAGAGCCGCTCGGCCGGCTCCAGCGTGCGCTGGTCGGCCACCGAGAACGACCGGATCTCCTCCACGTCGTCGCCCCAGAACTCCACCCGGAGCGGGTGCTCCTCGGTGGGCGGGAACACGTCGACGATGCCGCCGCGGACCGCGAACTCGCCGCGCTTCTCGACCAGGTCGACCCTGGTGTACGCCGCGTCGGCCAGCCGCCGTACGACATCGTCGAGCGGCGCCTCGTCACCCTTGGCCAGCTCGACCGGCACCAGGTCCGCGAGCCCCTTCACCTGCGGCTGCAGGATCGAGCGCACCGGCGCCACGACCACCTTGAGCGGGCCGTTGGTGGGGTCGTCGCCCGGGTGCCGCAGCCGGCGCAGGATCGCCAGCCGGCGCCCGACGGTGTCCGAGCGCGGGCTCAGCCGCTCGTGCGGAAGCGTCTCCCAGCTCGGGTAGAGACCGATCTGGTCGGCCGGGACCAGGTCGCCGAGCGCGGACACCAGATCCTCGGCCTCGCGCCCGGTCGCGGTCACCGCGAGCACGGTCCGGCCGGCGTCGACCAGGCCCTTGACCACGAACGGCCGCAGGCCGGCCGGCCCGGTCAGGTCGAGCGCGTCCAGCGAGCCCGCCTCGTCGAGGGACCGGGACAATGTGGGGTCGGCGAGGACCAGGTCGGCCAGGCCGGCCAGCCTTGGGGTGGAGCTCACGAACGCACCTCTCATGCAGCACCGCAGCGCACGGCAAGCGCCCCCGGTCAGCGAATGACAGGGGGTCGGACGCCGGCCAGTCTACGGTGTGCGTATGCGCCGGACCCGTCCGTTTATCCCGCTCTCGATCGCCACCGCCGTCGGTTTGGCGCTCCTTGGCTGCTCGGCCTCGGGCTCCGGCGAGGACGGCGTCTTCGAGACCGGAGTCGAGCCGGTGCCGCTGGACATCGAGGCGCCGACGTACGCCGTCGCCACACCGCGGGGGCTGACCGTTCGGGCCGGGCAGCATCAGCGGTTCGTGCCGAACGCGGTCGACGCGGCGTGGCTGCCGAACGGCACCGCGCTCGTGCGGCGCGACGGGGTTCGGCTGTACGACCCGGCGACCGGTCGGCTCGCGGGAACCGCGATCGCGGCGCACGAGCTGCCCAGCCGCGCGGTCACCCGGATCACCACCTGGGGTGACGGAATCACGGCGTACGACCTCTCGGGGAGGAAGGTCGCCACCTACGACCTCCCGGGCATCAGCTCGGACGAGGCGTCCGAGGACACCGACCCGACCAAGGTCCGCGACTACCACGGCGCGATCCCCACCATCGACGGCGCCACCTTCGTGCGCTGGACCTCCGGCATCTCCTGGGCCGACTGGGACGAGGAGCAGTACGACTACGGCGTACTCCGGATCGAGGGCGACGAGCGCGAGGAGGTCCTGGTCAACGAGCGGATCATCGGGCTCTACCTGAGTGCGGACGGCGCCGCGCTGCTCGCCCTCCGCAACCGCAAGACCGACCCGTGCGGCGGCTGCAACGTCACCCAGGAGATCGTCGAGCTCGACCCGGAGACCGGCCAGATCGCCGGCCGGTACGGCATGCCCGACGCGTACACCAAGAACTGGGACGTCGACGCGATCGACAAGGTCGGCGACCGGGTGGCGGTGCGCTTCCACGAGCCCGTGTGGGAGGACGAGGACGACCCCAGCCCCACCGACGCTCAGCGCGGCACCTGGGTCTACGACGGCGACGGCTGGACGATGGTGAAGGGCAGCGACACCGAGCTCACCTGGTGGCAGGGGCCTGACGACCGGATCGTCGCGCGAGTGGACGACAGTGAGCCGACCACCGAGGACGGCTTCGACCTCTTCTGGGTCCATGGCGACCGGGAGACGCCCATCGAGGGCGAGCTCGACCTCTTCAAGCGGAGAACGAGCCGGTACGGCGCCGTCGCCGGCCAGCTGCTGCGGCCCGAGTAGTGGCGCCGGCAGGCGATAGTCCAGAACGTTCAGCATCAGTATCCAGCCCCGGATGCTGCCGAACGTTCTGGACTATCGGGCTCCAGGCGGCGCTAGGCGACGGTCGGGTCGTCCACGCGGCCGAGGAACAGCGGCGTGCCGTGCTCGACGTCGTGGATCGCGAACAGGAACGGCCGGTCGACCACGAGCTTGACTCCTGCGGCGGGAGCGGAGGTGCGCTCCATGACCACCGCAGTCGCGGCGGCGGCCTCGGTGCCCTTCTCGTCGACCGCGACGAAGACCTCGTGGACCACGTCGGCGATGACCAGATCCTTGCCGGTGTCGTCATCCTTCGCGGTCATCGCGGCGAAGCCGCCCGGCTTGTCGAAGGCGGTGGGCATGCCGAGCGCCTTCAGGGTGTCCGCCAGGCTGGCCTGGGTGCGGAAGGTCCACTTCGGCAGCTGCAGGTCGACCGCGGCCGGCTGCGCCGCGGTCAGCACGTCGCCGAGACCGCCGCTGCCCACGTAGGTCTGGACGGAGTCGAGCTTGCCCTCGTCGGGCAGCACGATGGTCATCGCCAGCTTCTCGCCGACGTACGGCACCCGCACCGCCTGCCAGCCGGGGCCCTTGGCGGCCGCGGCGGTGCTCAGGTTGGCCTGCATCAGCTCGACGTTGACGCTCTTGCCGTCGCGGAGGTGGAACGGCGCGTTCTTGGTCAGCGTCTTCTCGAAGGGCTTGAGCCACGGCGCCTTGAGGTAGAGCGCGTTGACCAGCACCAGCCGGGTCAGGGTGGTGAGGATGCCCTCGGCGAGCAGCTCGGGGATCTTGTCGTGGGTCTTGCCGGCGACCCACTCGTTGATCAGGCCACGGGCCTGCTCGTAGGCGTTGATGTAGTCGACGGTCTGCATGCCGGCGCCGTACTCCTCGGCGAGCACGTCCAGGAAGGGATCGCTCCACTTCGTCGTCGCCTCGCCGAACAGCGCGTTGGCGGCGTCGAGCGCGATCTCGGCGTCCTTGCCGTCCGGGCCCTTGACCGTGCCGGCGAGCGCCTCGACCTGGGTGGTCAGCGCGTTGAGACCGCCGTTGTAGCGGGCTACGTCGGTGGCGCCGAGAACCTTCTTCATCTCCTCGGCGGTCGGGCCGCCGGCGCCGTTGAGGGTCATGCCGAGCGCTACTGCGACCGAGTACGGCGAGATCGCGAGGTTGCCGGTCGCGGGCAGCTCAGCGAACAGGCTGCCGCCGAAGCCGTGCAGCGAGGTCACGACCTCGGGCACCGCCTCGGGGATGCCGGCCGAGCGGTCGAGGTCGGAGGAGACTAGCTTGATGCCGTCTTGCTTGGTCACTTTCGGGGGACTTTCCGAGTCGGAGGAGGAACAGGCTGACAGGCCCGAAGTCGCGAGCGCAGCGAGCCCGAGCAGGCGGAGGGTGTCGCGTCGAGTCATCATGATGGCTCCGACGTTAGACCTCCGGACCCGGTTCCCTGTTGAGTGACGCGTCACCTGAGGACTCGCACGAGGAGCCCGAGCGCGTCGATGAAGGCGTGCTGGTCCACCTCGTCGGGATCGAGGTGACCCAGCGTGGCGATGCCGTTCTCCAGGGCGAGCACGTACAGCGCGAGCTGATCGGGGTCGATCGGCAGCTCGCGGTCGCCTGCCCGGCTCCGGATGGCCTCGGCGTACCAGGCTCGGCTGCGCCGCTCGTGCTCGGCCAGCCTGGTCGCGACGGCCGGGTTGCGCAGCGCATAGAGCCGGAACTCCGACAGCAGCAGGAAGCGGCGGCGGTCGGCGAACCGGTTGCCCTCGCGCCCCCGCAGCCGGGTCAGCGTCTCCTCGACGTCGTCGGCATCGATCAGCCGGCTGTCCTCGATCTCGCGGTCGAGCCAGCGGTCGAGCACGGCGAGGAACAGGTCGTCCTTGCCGGCGAAGCTCGCGTACAGCGCCCCTCGCGTGTAGCCCGCCCGCTCCGCGATCCGCTCCAGCGACGCCTGCCCGTAGCCCTGCTCGGCGAAGACCGTCTCGGCCGCGTCGAGCAGCTCGGCCCGGGTCCGGGCAGCGGTCTCCTTTCGGGTGAGCTTCTGCATAACACCACCTTGACCTAGCCCATTCAGATACAGAATTGTATCTGAGTATGCGCAAACTGCTCACGCTCTGTGCTCTGGCCGCCATCGTCGCCGCGGTAGCGGCCGCGACCCGGCCCACGCCCAGCCAGGCTGCGCCGGCCGAGCCGGAGCCGTTCCTCTGGGGTACGGCGACCTCGGGCTTCCAGTCCGAGGGCGACGCACCGGACAGCAACTGGCGGCGGTACGCCGAGACGAAGGAGCCGTACCGGCAGGCCGTCGACTTCCGGCACCGGTACGCCGAGGACATCGCCAACGCGGCCGCACTCGGCGCCCGGGTGTTCCGGTTCGGCGTGGAGTGGGCGCGGGTCGAGCCCCGCCCCGGCGAGGTCGACGAGTCCGCGCTGGCCTACTACGACGACGTGGTGCGCAAGATCCGGGCCGCCGGGATGCGGCCGATGATCACCTTGGACCACTGGGTCTATCCCGGCTGGGCCGCCGACGCCGGCGGGTGGACCGGCGACGCGATGATCGAGCGCTGGCTGGCCCATGCCGAGCGGGTGGTCGAGCGGTACGCCGGCAGCGACGCCCTGTGGATCACGTTCAACGAACCGACCGTCTACCTGCAGATGGAGCTGACCAACGGCGGCATCCAGGTCTGGCAGGTACCGGCGTTCTTCGACCGGCTGGTGCGGGCGCACCGCGCGGCGTACGACCTGATCCACCGGCTTGACCCCGGCGCGCCGGTGTCCAGCAACGCGGCGTACATCCCGGCGGTGCAGCCGGTCCTGGACTCGCAGTTCATGGACCGGGTGCGCGACAAGCTGGACTTCACCGGGCTGGACTACTACTACGGCGCCAGCCTGGACAACCCGACCGCGGTGCACGCGGCCAGCGGGGAGTTCTGGAAGGTCAAGCCGCAGCCCGACGGGCTCTACTACGCGCTGCGCTACTACGCCCGCAGGTACCCCGAGCTGCCCGTCTACGTCGTCGAGAACGGCATGCCCACCGACAACGGCAACCCCCGCCCGGACGGCTACACCCGCTCGGACCACCTGCGCGACCACATCTACTGGCTGCAGCGGGCCAAGGCCGACGGGATCGACGTGATCGGCTACAACTACTGGTCGATCACCGACAACTACGAATGGGGCAGCTACCGGCCCCGGTTCGGGCTCTACACCGTCGACGCCGCGACCGACCCGACCCTGACCCGCAAGCCGACCGACGCGGTCGCGACCTACCGCCAGCTGGTCGACGGCGCCGGCGTCGCGGCCGGCCACCTGCCCAAGCTGAAGCCCGGGATCTGCTCGTTCGTCGACAGCCTGAGCAGCTGCCTCAACCCCGCCAAGTACGGACCACTGGCGCCGCTGGACTAGCGTGAGCGCCCGGTCCGCTGCCAGCCTTCGGTCATGACTCATGTGTACGCCGCGCACGGTGGCCCAGACGAAGGACCGGTCCTGCTGTTGCTGCACGGCCTGGGGGCGACCGCCGAGGTCTGGCGCGGTGCGATCGCGCTGCTCGACGAGCCCGGCGGGCCGGCCTGGCTGGCGCCGGACCTGCCGGGTCACGGGCGGTCGTCGTGGCTGACGTCGTACTCCTTCGGCGACTACGCCGAGGCGCTGCGGCCGCTGGTCCCCGCCGACCGTGAGGTGTGGGTGCTCGGCCACTCGATGGGCGGCATGATCGGCCTCGAGCTCGCGTCCCGGACGCCGGCGGTGACCCGGGTCGCGGCGTTCGGGGTGAAGGTGCACTGGCCACCCGAGGACGTCGCCGGCGCCGCCAAGCAGGCGACGCGAACGCCCAAGACCTACCCAACGCACGCGGAGGCCGCCACCCGCTACCTCAAGCTGTCCGGACTCGTCGGCCTGGTCGAGCCGGACGACCCGTCGGTCGAGGCCGGCCTGCGCGACGAGAAGTACGGCTGGCAGCTCGCCCAGGACCCGGCGACCTTCGGCTTCGGCACGCCGGACATCGCCGACCTGCTCGCCCGCGTCGACTGCCCGGTGCGGCTGGCCCGCGGCGAGTACGACGCGATGGTCACCGACGCCCAGCTCGCCGCGGTGGTGGCCGACGCACCGGGGCCGGTCACGCTGACCGGGCTCGGCCACAACGCGCAGGTCGAGGACCCGGCGAGGGTCCTCGACCTACTCGGAGCTCACTTCCGGAAGATGTAGAGGCTCCGCTGGTAGCGCGCGAAGTTCGCGTTGCCGGGGTAGACGATCGTGAGCGTGTTGAGGCTCTTGGCCAGGGGCGGCAGCCGGAGCCTCGCCGTACCGCTGCGCAGCCACCCCGTCGCCAGCAGCTTGCTGCCGCGCTTGATCAGGATCTTTCCGGTCGGGACCACCGACGAGTCCTCGACCCGGAGCCGGACGGCGCCCTTGACACGCTGCCCCTTCAGCGCCTGGAACGGGAACGTCTCCGTCGCGGTGACCTTGGCCTTCTTGATGATCAGCGTGAGCGAGTCGGCCGACGGCGCGTGGGTCGGGCTGCCGCCGTATCTGACGGTGACCGGGTACCGCCCGGCGGGCGTGCGCCCCGAGATCGTGAAGGCGGCCTTGCCGCCGGCGAGCCGCAGACCCCGGGTCGTGCCCCGGAACCGCATCGTCACCTGCCCGGACGGGACCGGATAGCTCGACACCGAGACCCGGATCTGGACTGACTTGCCGTAGCTCGGGCTGGACGGGTACGCGTAGATCGAGGTCGTCGCGGAGCGGCGGACCATGAGCGCCACCCCTGGCGAGGTCGATCCCTCGAACCCGGACCCGTCGTCCGGGGTGTACCTCGCCCGGAAGGTGTGCTGGCCCGGGAACTCCCCGGTCAGGGTCTTGGCCGCCACGCCGCCGACCAGCTGGACCGCGGCCTGCGGAGTGTTCCCGTCCAGGAACTCCACCCAGCCGACGGCGGGCACATCGCCCGCCATGACCTTCGCCGTCAGCCGCGCGGTGCTGGCCGCGGGCGAGGAAGCGGTCAGCGTGGTCGTGGTCAGGCTCAGCGGGTTGAGCGTGAGGTTGGTGGTCGGGTCACCGGTCGCGACGCCGCAGACGCCGCCCTCGGCCGGCCGGGCGAGCTGGCGGAGGCCGGCCGCCTCGAGCAGCGCCCGAGCCTCCCCGGAGCAGATGAGGCCGTCGGTGCCGAGGACCGCCTTGACGATGGACTGGGTGACCGCGCTCGAGCGCACCACGTTGTAGACCGGCCAGGTCGCCCGCCATCCGCCGGTCAGGTCGAGGGTGGAGCTGGACTCGGCGCGACCGAGGGAGTACGGCGCCACCGCGTCCGGCTCGCTCTTGATCGCGGCATCGGAGTGCTCCGGCGTCTCGGTGACCGTCGGCGCCAGCGTCGGGGCCGCGCCGCCGTTGAGCGCCTTGAGCTGGGCGTCGAAAGCCCGCCGGGTCAACGAGCCGGCGGGCGGCGCCAGCGGCTTGATCGAGCCGGCTTGGCCACCGACCTGACCCCAGTCGGTGACATCGCCGGTGTAGATGTCGAGGAGCTGCGCGCCGGTCAGCGAGGCCGGAGCGTGCGTCGCCGTCGCGGAGACCACGACTCCGAGGCCGTCACGGGCGAACGGGAACATCCTGAGGTCGGCGTCGCCCTCGGCCGCACTGTTGGCCGTCACCGAGCGCACGAAGTCGACGTCGGAGTTGTTGCCCGCGCCGTACAGCATCGCCTTGCCGGAGGCCGAGTCGGTCGGCCGGTTGACGGGCAGGTGGGCCTCGTCGAGCTGGATCTGCGCGGAGCCGGTCGCGTCGAAGGAGGCGATCCGGCCCGAGCTGTGGGTGGCGTTCCACTGCGCGGCGAGCTGGCCCAGCACGGCCTGCGTCTCCGCGGCCCCGACCCCGATGAGGTCGCTGCTCTTCGGCACGAACGGCGGATCCGCCTCGGCGGACGTTGTCGTCGCCGCCAGGGCGATGGTCAACGCGAGCGCTGTGAGCGCGCCGGCGCACCGTCGTACAGACATCAAGATTCCCCCGTCATCTCGGTGGTCGAGTACCTCGCGGCTGCGACGGTATCGGGAGCCTCCGACAATGTCCCCTGTTCGGCCAACTTTGGGCCCAAGCTGTGGATAACTCCTAGGCCGGGCGGGATCCGATCGTGAGTAGGTCGGCGGCGGCGGGCCCGCAGCACCCACCAGCTTCCGCCTGGCCGTCGAACTGGCCGGAGCCACCGCAGACACCGGTCTCCGGCAGCACCAGCTCGACCTGCTCGGCCGCCTCGTGGTCGCCGGCGATCGAGGCGACGATGCTGCGCACCTGTTCAAACCCGGTCAGCGCCAGGAACGACGGCGCGCGTCCATAGGACTTCATCCCGGCCAGGTAGAAGCCGGCGTCCGGCTGGGCCAGGACGGCGACGCCGTGCGGCTCGACCGAGCCGCACGAGTGGATGTTCGGGTCGATCAGCGGTGCCAGGGCAACCGGCGCCGACAGCACCGGGTCCAGCTCCAGGCGAACCTCGGAGAGCCAGGAGAGGTCCGGCCGGAACCCGGTCACCACGATCACCTCGTCCACGCCCTCGACGGCAGACCCGTCGTACGCCGTCAGCCGCAGCGTGCCGGCCTCCTCGGCGCTCACTTCGGCGGTGCGGAACGAGGTGACGACCGTGACCGGACCCGACGCCACCGCCGCCTGCGCACTCTTGCCGAGCGCGCCGCGGGCCGCGAGCTGGTCGTTGTCGCCGCCACCGAAGGCGTCGCCGGTCGCCGCTCGCCTGACCAGCCAGGACACTCGAGTGCCCGGGTGCTCCGCGGCCAGCGAGGTCAGGGCGACCAGGGTGTTCTGCGCGGAGGCCCCGGTCCCGGCGACGGCGACGTGCTTCCCGGCGTACCGCTGCCGGGTGTGGACGTCGGTGAGGTCCGGGATGCCGTAGAAGATCCGGTCCGCGTGCTCGGCCTCGCCGGCCGCCGGCAGCCCGTCGCCGCCGAGCGGGCTCGGCACGCCCCATGTGCCCGAGGCGTCGACCACTGCTGAGGCGGTCAGCCGCAGCGGACCGGACGCGGTCTCGACCTGGACGGTGTACGGCGCCTGCTCGCGCCCCGAGTCGACCATCCGGTCGCGGCCGTGCCGGGCGACGCCGACGACCCGGTGACCGAACCGCACGTCCACCTCGTCGGTGGCGCTCAGCGCCTGCGCGAGGGGCGTGAGGTACTGGTCGGCCCAGTCCCGGCCGGTGGGGTACGACGCGGGCTCGGGCCGCACCCACCCTGTCGGGGCCAGCAGCTTCTCGGCGACCTGGTCGACCAGCTCGCTCCACGGCGAGAACAGCCGGACGTGGCCCCACTCCCGGACCGCGGCACCGGCGCTCGGTCCCGCCTCCAGGACGACGGTCCGCAGACCGCGATCGTGAGCATGGGCGGCGGCGGCCAGTCCGATCGGCCCGGCTCCGACGATGACCAGCGGGTGGGTTGGCGGCGTTGTCGTCATGGCGGCGACTCTATCGATGAACATCGATGAATTCAACCATCGATCTCGATCGATGTAAGGTCGTGACATGACTGCTCACGGACTCGGCACCGACGCCGCCGCGACGTACGCCGAGTGGTTCGCCACCCTCGCCGACGCCACCCGGGTGCGGCTGCTGCACGCGGTGTCGACCGCGCCCGGCGGCTCGATCAAGATCGGCGACCTCGCGGTGGCACTCGGCATCAGCCAGTCGACCTGCTCGCACCACGTACGCCGCCTGGCCGAGGTCGGCTTCGTCAGCGTCGACAAGGTCGGCACCGCGTCGGTCGTCACGGTCAACCCGGCCTGCTGCACCGGCCTGCCGCACGCCGCCGACGTGGTGATGGGCACGCTCTCCGCGCCGCCGTGCTGCCCCGAGGACCTGCCTGCCGACGTGACCACGCGGGCGATGACCGACGGCGACCTGCCCCGAGTCCGGGAGATCTACGCCGAGGGCATCGCGACCCGCAACGCCACCTTCGAGACCAAGGTCCCGTCCCAGGCCGCGCTCGCCAAGCACTGGCTACCGGGCCACCGCTGGGTCGCGGAGGCCGGCGACGAGGTGGTCGGCTTCACCGGCGTGACGCCGGTGTCGCGGCGCAACTGCTACTCCGGTGTCGGCGAGACCAGCGTGTACGTCGCGGAGTCGGCGCGCGGCCGGGGCGTCGGCAAGGCGCTGCTGCACCGCCAGGTCAACGAGGCCGACGCGAACGGCCTATGGACCCTGCAGACCTCGATCTTCCCGGAGAACCGCGCCTCGCTCGCCCTCCATCACTCGGCCGGCTACGTCACGCTGGCGGTCCGCACCCGGATCGCCAAGCTCGACGGGAAGTGGCGCGACACCGTCCTGCTGGAGCGGCGCCGCGCCGTCGACTGAGCGCATGGCTTGACGCTGCGGAACTATCTCAGCAACTATTGAGACAATAACTGCTGAGGAGCTAGTCGATGGCCATCGCCCGCCGCGCCCAGGTGTACGCCGCCCTCGGCGACCCCGGCCGGCTCGCGATCGTCGACCACCTCGCCGTCTCGGACCGGTCGGCGAGCGAGCTGGGCCAGGCGCTGGACATGCCAAGCAACCTGCTCGCCCACCACCTGCGGGTGCTGGAGAAGGCCGGCGTGATCGCGCGCGAGCGGTCCGAGGGCGACCGGCGGCGGACCTACGTCCGGCTGCGCACCGACGACCCCGCGGTCGCCGCCGCGGCGGGCACATCGCTGCCACAGCCCGCTCAGGTCGTCTTCGTCTGCACCCAGAACTCAGCCCGCTCCCAGCTCGCGGCCGCCGCCTGGCGGCGTACCAGCACGCTCCCCGTCCGCTCCGCCGGCACTCACCCGGCCGCGCGCGTGCATCCCAAGGCGGTCCGCGCCGGGCGCAGGCACGGCCTCGACATGGACGGCCTCACCACCAGCGCCATCGACGACCTCGCGCCCGGGGACCTCGTGGTCGCGGTCTGCGACCAGGTCCACGAGGAGCTGGCGCCGGGCGAGCGGCTGCACTGGTCGGTCAAGGACCCGGTCCGGGTCGGGACCGCCGCTGCGTTCGACCTCGTCGCCACCGACATCCTGCAGCGGGTCGACCGGCTCGCGACTGCTCTCACTCAAACCGGCCCCGACAGGAGCTCCTGATGACCACCGTGCTGTTCCTCTGCGTGCACAATGCCGGCCGCTCGCAGATGGCGATGGGCTTCTTCCAGCACCTGGCCGGTGACCGCGCCGTCGCCCTGTCCGGCGGCTCCGAGCCCGCGGCCGAGGTGAACCCCGCTGCCGTCGCGGCGATGCAGGAAGTCGGCATCGACATCTCCCGGGAGTTCCCGAAGGCGTGGACCGACGAGACCGTGCGCGCCGCCGACGTGGTGGTCACCATGGGCTGTGGCGACACCTGCCCGGTCTTCCCGGGCAAGCGTTACGAGGACTGGGCGCTCGACGACCCAGCAGGTCAGGGCGTCGAAGCCGTCCGCCCGATCCGTGACGACATCGAGCAGCGGGTACGCCGCCTGCTGGGCGAGCTCGACGTGCCGGTCGGCTAGCCGACCGGCGATGCTTGTGGGCATGGAGTACGTGTCCAGAGCGCCGCGACCGCCCCTGGACGGGCTGATCGACGACCTCTACTACCTGGAGGGTGCGCCGCCGTACGCCCGGCTGACGCTGCCCCCGGCACCGTCGGCGCTGCTCATCGTCAACCTCGGCGCGCCGTTCCGGATCCGCTCCGGCACCGACATCGAGACGGCCGAGTACGCCGACGGCTGTGTGGTCACCACGCCCACCCGTGCGTGGGAGTTCGGCTACCCACTCCGGACCACGTCCGTCGGCGCGCACATCAAGCCGTGGGGGCTGGCGCCGTTCCTGCCGATGCCCGCGGCCGAGCTATGTGACCGCCCGCTGACGGTCGAGCAGGTCTGGGGCCGGGCAGCCGTTGCCGAGCTGCGAGACCGGCTGGCCACGGCGGACGGGCCGCACGAGATGCTGACGCTGCTCGAGGAGGAGCTGATGCGACGGCTGCGCGAGACCGCCGGCCTGGGGCTGGTCCGCCATACGAGCAGCGTCATTGCGGCGACCAGCGGGGCGGTGGCGATCGGCGACCTGAGCGCGACGGCCGGTGTCAGCAGCACTCATCTGGCGCAGCGGTTCAAAGAGCTCGTCGGCGTCACGCCGAAGCGGCTGGCCCGCACTCAGCGCTTCACCGCGGCCGCGTTCGCGATCGACCCCGCCGAGCCGATCGACTGGGCCGACCTCGCCGGTCGCGCAGGCTACTTCGACCAGGCCCACTTCGGCCACGAGTTCCGGTCGTTCACCGGGCTCACGCCGACCCGGTACGTCGAGGTCCGGCGGCGGTTCCTGCGCGAACATCCTGGCCACGCCATAGACGGCTGGCCGCTGCCGGCCGATTGATTTCCTACAAGAGCGACGGCTCCCGAGGTCTCTAACCTGACGGCATCCCAAGCAGAGGAGAGCCCGATGGGCAAAGTAGTCATGTACGCATCGGTGTCGGCGGACGGCTTCATCGCGGACGAGAGCGACCAGCCCGGACCGCTGTTCGACTGGTTGACCAGCGGTGACGTCCCATTGGACGAAAGCGGTGTGTTGAAGGTGTCGCAGGCGTCCTACGACCACACCCGGGCGTACTGGGACCAGATCGGAGTCACGATCGCCGGCCGCCATGTCTTCGACCTGACCGACGGCTGGGACGGGAAGCCTCCGGCCGGCATCGACCATGTGGTCGTCGTGACCCACCGGCCGGCGCCCGACGGCTGGGACCCCGAGGCGCCGTTCCACTTCGTCGACGGTGTCGAGGCAGCCGTGGCCAAGGCGCAGGAGCTCGCGGGTGACCGCATCGTCGAGGTCGCCGCCGGCGATGTCGGTGGCCAGGTGCTTGCCGCAGGTCTGGTCGACGAGGTGCGCATGGACGTCGCACCCGTCGTTCTCGGGTCCGGCAAGCGCTACTTCGGGTCGGTCCACGCGCAGCACCTGCTGGAGGATCCCGACGTGGTGCTTCAGGGCAACCGGGTGCTTCACCTGCGCTATCGGGTGCGCCGTTGACCAGCCGGAGCGGAACTCAACCAGCGGCGGCGTAGGCGACGGCGGCGTCGTACACGTCGGTGACGTAGTCGCGGGAGTGGTTGTACGACAGGATCGCGGCGTGCCAGTCGAGGCCGGTGGACAGGTCCCGGTCGCCGGCGCAGAGGTAGCGGCCGGTGGCGTACGCCGCGTCGTCGAGGTCGAGCGGGTCGGCGGTGCCGTCGTTGTCGCCGTCGGCGGCCCACCGCTCCCAGGTCGACGGGATGAACTGCATCGGGCCGACGGCGTGGTCCCAGGTGTCGTCGCCGTGCCAGGCCATCGACGCCGACGTCGAGCGGATCGCGGCGAAGCCGGGCCTGCCGTCGAGGGCCGGCCCGATGATCGGCGGCGACGAGGTGCCGTCGTCGCGCAGCCGGCGGCCGTCGGTGGTGCCGTGCGCGGACTCGATCCGGCCGACCCCGGCGAGCGTGGTCCAGCCGAGCCGGCAGCCGGGCTGCTCGGAGCCGAGACGGAGGGTGGCGGTGCCGTAGGCGCGCATCGCCGGGACCGGGATGCCCGTGGCCGCCGCCACCGCGCGCGCCCAGCGCTCGTCGGCGACCAGGCGCGGCCCGCCGGCCGACGCACCGCCCGTGCCGCCAACGCCGCCCGGACCCGCGACCGACGGCTCGGCGACCGAGAGCCGGGCGACGTTGGACGGCGGGATCGGCGCGACGTCGGAGCGCAGCTGGCCGGCGAGCGCCGCCGTACCGCTGAGCAGGACGACCACCAGTGCCGCCCATCCGATCAACACCGGACCCTGTCGACCCTGGAGGCTCACCCGAAGCGGCCGCTCACGTAGTCGTTGGTGCGCTGGTCCTGCGGGTGGTTGAACATCGCGTAGGTGTCGCCGTGCTCGACGATCACGCCGGGGGTGCCGTGCGAGGCGAGGAAGAACGCGCACTGCGAGGACACCCGCGCGGCCTGCTGCATGTTGTGGGTGACGATCACGATCGTCACCTCCTGGGCCAGCTCGAGCATCGTCTCCTCGATCACCCGGGTCGAGGTCGGGTCCAGCGCGGAGCAGGGCTCGTCCATCAGCAGCACCCGAGGCTGTACGGCGAGCGAGCGAGCGATGCACAGCCGCTGCTGCTGGCCGCCGGAGAGCCCCCCGCCGGGCTGGTGCAGGCGGTCCTGCACCTCCTTCCATAGCCCGGCCTTGGTCAGGCAGGACTCGACCAGCTCGTCCTTGAGCCGCCTCGAGGCACGGGTGCCGGTGAGCTTGAGACCGGACAGCACGTTGTCGCGGATCGACATCGCCGGGAACGGGTTGGGCTTCTGGAAGACCATCCCGATCTGGCGGCGGGCATCGGTGAGCTTGCGGTCGGCGTCGTAGATGTCGCGCCCGTCGAGCAGCACCTCACCGGCCAGCGCCGCCGAGGGCACCAGCTCGTGCATCCGGTTCAGGATCCGCAGGAACGTCGACTTGCCGCAGCCGGACGGCCCGATCAGCGCGGTGATCTGGCCGGCGGGCATGGTCAGCGAGACCCGGTCCAGCACCTTGCGGCGGCCGAACCATGCCGAGACGTCGCGCGCCTCCAGCTCGGCCAGCTGGCCGGCCTTCGGCGCCCGCGGCCTGGTGAGGATGATGCCGTCGCCGGGTGCCGGCGGGCCGACGGGAACGACCGGGATCACCCTCGTCTCGTCGCCTGGCTGCGGCTGTGACTGGGTCTGTTCTGTGGTCACGGTGCTGCTCTCGTTCGAGGTGGTGCGGGTGGGCGCGGCCGGCTGCCGCGCCCACCCGGCCGGGTCACTTCTGGATGATGGTGAAGGACTTCTTGCCGGCCAGCACGTTGCTGCTGCCCGAGTAGTTCAGGGTCAGCGTGATCGTGCCCTTGGGAAGCTTGGGCAGGGTCACGGTCGCCTGGCCGCTCACCAGGGTGATGGTCTTGAGCACCGTCGTACCCCGCTTGATCACGACCTTGCCGGTCGGCTTGACCGTCGAGCCGGAGATCGCGACCTTGACCGTGCCCTTGGCGAGCTTGCCGGCCAGGACCGTGCTCGGGAAGCTCTCGGTGAGCGCCGGCTTGGCCTTGGCGATCTTCAGGGTCTTGGTCGAGGTGGACGACGCGATCGACGTGCTGCCGTTGTACTTCACCGAGACCGTGTGCGAACCGGCCTTCAGCGACGACGACAGGGTCAGGCTGGCCTTGCCGCTCACCAGGGTGACGGTCTTCGCCGCGGCCGTGCCGACCTTGATCGAGACCGAGCCGGTGGGCGTGCTGCCCGAGGCGGTCACCGAGACCAGCACCTTCGCGGCCTTGCCGTACGCCGGGGCGCTGGGCGAGAAGGAGACCGTGGTGGTGGACGCCTTCTTGACCAGGACCGTCTTGGCCGCGGAGGTGGACGGGTCGAAGTTGCTTCCGGCCTCCGGGAGGTACTTCGCGGTGAAGGTGTGGTTGCCGGCGGTCAGGCCGTTGACGTCGACGGTGGCCTTACCCTGGACGACCGCACCGGTGGCCTTGACCACCGCGCCCTCGAGGAACTGGACGGTGCCCTCGGGGATCACGCTGTCGGTCGCAACCGTGGCGACCAGGCGCGCGTTGCCCGCCTTCAGCGAGGAGCCGGCGAGCGCGGTGGTGGTCGCGAGCTGTGCGTTGGTGGTGAAGTTCGTTGTCGCGACCTGGGTGGGCTCACCGCAGACGCCGCCGTTGGCCGGGGTCGCGAGCTGGTCGAAGCCGGCCGCCTCGATCAGCGGGCGAGCCCCGGTCGAGCAGACGAAGCCGGCGCTGCCGAACACCGCCGTCAGGTCCGCTCGGTTGACGTCCGCGCCGCGCACCACGTTGTAGAGCGCACGGGCCGCGCTCCAGTCGGCGAGCAGCTTGATCGTGGGCGTCGTCTTGGCCCGGCCCGTCGAGTACGGCGCGACCGCGTTCGGGTTGTCCTTGATGTCGGCGTCGGAGTGCTCCTGCGTCTCGCCGACGTGCGGCGCGAGGACCGGGTCGGTGCCGCCGTTGAGCGCCTTGAGCTGGGCGAGGAAGAAGGCGCGCGTTCCGGAGCCGGTCTGCGGGACGTACGGCTTGATGACGCCGGCGGTGCCGCCGATCTCGCTCCAGTTGGTGATCTCGCCCTTGTAGATGCCGAGCAGTTGGGCGCTCGTGATCGCGGCCGGCGCGTTGGAGCCGGTCGCCTTCACCGCCATCCTCATGCCGTCGACCGCGAACGGGAACGCCTGCAGGCCCGCGCTGACCTCGGCTGCGCTGAGCGCCGACGACGAGCGAGCGTAGTCGACATCGGCGTTGTTGCCCGCGCCGTGCAGCAGGTTCTTGCCGGCAGTCGAGCCGTTCGGCCGGGTGATCGGTGCCGAGCCCTCCTTGAGGACGACGGTCGCGGAGCCGCCGATCGCGTCGAAGCTGGCCAAGCGACCGGTGGCGTGGGTGTCGTTCCAGCCTTGCGTAGGCCCGGTGCCGTCGGCCAGGAAGTTCATCACGAACTGGGTGGTGTCGGAGCCGACGCCGACGACGTCGGCCTCGACTGGTGTGAAACTCGGGTCAGCAGTCGCGGGTGAGGCGACCAGTGCGAGCGACGAGGCAGCGGCTGCTGCCACGACGCCGGCGAGGAACCTGCGTGCAGACATCAGGGATCTCCTGTGGGATCTAAGGAAACGGACTTCTGGATCTACTACTGGGGTTTCTCTGACTGCCGGGCCGAGCCCCGGACAACTGGGGTGGGACAGTTGCGGGCGGTCACATCAGGTTGGGCAACAGCCGCATCACCACATCCGTCGACATCCACGACAGCGCCACCGCGATGGGCGAGGCGATCACCCACACGAGGGCCGTCGACCAGCGCTGGCGGGCCGCGATCACGCCGAGCGTCAGCGCGATCAGGGCGGCCAGGCAGAGGACGAGGGTCGGCAGGGCGCCCTGGTCGATCGCGAACGCCTTCTCCGACTCCGGCAGTGCCTCGCCGGGCGGGCTGCCTGCCGACGGGAACGGCTTGCGGGTGACCGCGTCGACGTACAGCACCTCGCCGGGCGAGAGCGCAGACCACCAGCCCGCGCGCTCGCCGCTGACCAGGGTCAGGCCGCCCTCCTCCGGCTCCAGCACCTGCGGCAGCGGGTCGCCAGCCCGGCGCACGCCGCGCACTGTGTACGTCGTGCTCCCCTGGCCGCTGACCACGTCGATCCGGTCCCCCGCGGTAAGGTCCGCGAGCTCGGCGAACGGCGCGCCGTACGTCGACGCCCGGCCGTAGACCACTGATGCCCCCGCCTGGCCGGGCAGCACGCTGTCGCGGCGGTGCCCGGGTCCGGCGAGCAGGTCACCGGACGCGGTGCCCTCGACCACGACCTGGTGCAGCCCGATGTCCGGGATGGACAGCAGCGCGACTGGGCGGCCGGGATCGGTACCCGGCTCGATCGGCGCGGTCGCGGCCGCGAGCTGCTCGCGGTACTCGGCGTACAGCAGGTCCTGGGAGCGCTCCTGGGCGAGCCCGCCGAGGAACAGCATCTGCGCGACGAACCACAGCGAGCAGATCGCCACCATCGTGAAGATCGACGAGAACACCGACAGCGCCTCGTCGCCGCCGTCCGGCGGCCGAGGCTCGCGACGGCGCGGGCTCGGGGCCGGCACCCGTTCCGGTACCGGCGTCCGGCTCGATGGTGGTGGCGGCACGAGCGGTGCCGCTCGCCGACCGGGGGCGGTCATGGTCACTAGTGGTCGCCCCCGCGGGAGAACGCCCGCGCCAACCCGGCGACGACCGACGCGACCAGGCCGACCGAGATCAGGATCGGCAGCAGCCGACCGGCCCAGGTCGAGCCCAGCGCGGGCGTCGATCCCGGCGCCGGCTCGGCCTCGGCCGAGTCCGGGGCGCTCGGCGAGGCCGACGGCGAGCCGGACGGTACGTCGTCGTCCGAGGGCGCGTCGGACGGCTCGTCGGGGTCGCTCGGGTCGGGGAACGGCGGGTCGTCCGGGTCGTCGTCCCCGCCCGGCCCGTTGCCGTTGCTGGGGTCGTCGGACGGATCGTCGTCCTGGTCGGCCGGCGCCTTCTGTTCGAGGACGGCGGCCGCGACCTGGTTGGCCGACCGCAACAGCGGCCCGGTGGCGCCGGTCCTGCTCAGCGGTAGGTAGCCGCCCGGCAGCTGGCCGTTGCCGAAGCCGCGCCGCTGACCCTCGGTGGTGGCGATCCGGATGAACTCGGCGACGGTCCTCGCGTCCGCCTTCGCCATCCCGCTCAGCCGGGCTGCGGTGTAGACGATCATCGTCCCGGGGTAGGCCTTCGCCTTGCGCCGCAGCGCGGTCTGGCTGATCGTGAACGGCTCGTACGTCTCGTCCTGCTCGGCCAGCCGGACCGCGTGCGCCAGGCTCACCGGGTCGGGGCCGGTGAAGACCCGGCCGGCGGCGGTGAACCGTGACTGCGGCTTGGCCGGGCCGGTGGCCTGGAGCCGCGCCGTACGCAGGCCGAAGCGCTCGGCGTCGCCGAGGCTGACGATGCCGAGCATCATCCGGGCGCCCATGCCCTGCCGGTCGATCCGGCCCAGCTTCCATGGGTCGGTCGGCGTGGGCCGGTCGCAGCGGGTCTGCACGTTCGGCCAGGCGTCGAGGACCGCCTCGGCGATCGCGCGCAGCGTGTTGACCGGTGCCGCGACCTGGCCGAGGTACGGCGCCGGGTTGGCCTTCAGGCACTCCTGGTCGACGTCCGGGACGTAGGTGTCGAGCAGCGGCCAGTCGTCGGTCGGCAGGTCGATGCCGCGGTAGGTGGGGTTGACCCGCATCCCCCACGGGTCAGGCGTCCCGTCGACGAACGCCATCGCCTCCGGGTCCTCGGCGAGGTACGCCGTCAGCGTGGAGATGACGTCCGAGGACTCCGACAGCGACAGCACGGTGGCCGCCGCCTCCCGCGAGATCGTGTCCAGGCCCGGGTTGAGCGCCTGGAACTCCGGGTCCAGGTTGATCGAGAGCGGGTTGCCCTTCATCCCCTTGTGGCCGACCCCGAGCGCGGACGCCGGGTAGGACTGGGTGAGCAGCTTGGCCAGCAGCCGCGGCGTCAACCGGAGGTCGGTGAACTCACCGGCGTTCTCTGGCCTGTCCACGATGTAGCCGACCGCGAACCCGCTGACGCCGGTCGGCGCGTAGCCGACGCGGTCGTCCCCGGACCTCTCCCGCTCGCCGGAGACGAAGGCCGCGACGGCCTCGCCGTTCTCCATGAGCTTGAAGGCCGCCTTGTCCGACATCCGGCTGTGCTGGAACTTGAAGCGCTTCTTGTTCAGGCAGTACGCCGGCGCCCACTGCAGCGACGCCTGCGCGAGCAGCTCGGAGCCGTAGAAGCCGACCGGCGGTCGCGGGTCCAGCACGTCGCACGCGTCCGGCGGCAGCGCGAAGGTCAGCGGCACGCTGAACCGGTTGCGCCAGTTGGATCTGGCCCACCAGTAGACCGGCGACACCGCCGCGTCCACGCCCTCGTTGGCGAAGTTGCTCGACCCGGCCGGGAACCGCCCGTGCTGGCGGCACTCGCGGGCGTCGGCGCCGTCCACACAGGACAGCCCCATGATCGGGATCACCACCAGCGAGCAGGGCACCTTGTCGGAGCAGCCGAGCGACTCGTTCTCGACGTTCGAGCGGACCTCGTACTTGACCTCGCCGGCGCCCTTGGCGTCGCTGAACGCCGCGACCTCGGCCGGCGGGAACGCCGCCCCGACCGCCGCCTCGGGCGGCATCGTCTCGGCGCTGCAGGCCGGGTAGACGGTGCCGTTGGCGGCCCGGAACGGGGTCAGGCGGGTGGCGAACGAGGTGATGTCGACGCACTGCTCGCCGCTCGGCCACGGCCGCATCCCGCTCTGCCGCTGCTTGTCCTCAGCCGTGGCGTGCAGGTCCTGCTGCCAGATCGCGACCCGCGGCACCACCGACTGCGATCGCTGCATCCGGGTCGAGGTCCAGCAGGTGTCCGGCGACAGCCGCTTGGCCGCCGGCAGGTCGGGGTCGTCGAGGCCGCGGCACTGCAGGATCACGACCGGGTACTCCTGGGCCAGGCCACCCTCGCCGAACGGGTTCGCCGCCCGGGCCGCACTCGGGTGCGCACCGGTCCAGCTGACCCGGATCCGCTCCCGGCCGCGCAGCTCCTGGGTCCTGTTGACCTTGACCGTCACCCGGCGCTCGTCCACGACCAGCGGCTGCCCCTCGTTGTCGAACACCCGGGTCAGCGTCTTGGTCTCGGAGTACCCGTCCTTCGCCGCCGCCGCCGGACCGCTGGTTGAGGAGATTGCGCTAGCAACCGTCTCGAAACCAAGAGCCGGAAGACTCGCCAGCAGCAGTCCGGACGCGACCAGGAGGCCGCCGCCGATCGTCGTACGGCGCGACATCAGAAGCTCCCGTTCCGCTTGGCCGCGGTACGGCGCCGCAGCACCGCCACGAACAGGCCGGGCAGCAGCACCAGCGCCAGCAGCTCGGCTGCCGCCACCCAGCCGAACACCCGGGCGTCGGCGGGCCGGTTGGCCGACAGCTCGGTCGGGTTGGCGTAGACCGAGTCGTCGCCGGCCAGGTTGTCGTCGTCGTCGATCGGCTGCCCGGTCTCCGGGTCGATCTCCGGCGTACCGGACGGGTCGTCGCTGCCCGGGGCGTTGCTGCCCGGACCGTTCCCGTCGTCGCCGCCGGGATCGTCCCCGCCGTCATTGCCGCCCGGATCGTCGTCCCCACCGTCGTTCCCCGGGTCGTCCGGGTCGTCGGTGGACGGCAGGTTGTTGCCGGTCTCGGTGCCGCACGGCCCTGCGCCCACCTTGTCGCAGGCAGCGGGCTGCGGCGCGATCTCCGCGAGCCGGTTCCGCTTCAGGTCGCCGGCGACGAAGGTCGGGTTGTGGCACTTGGTCGCGTCGCGGTTGGCGATGTCGACGTCCTTGTCGGCGCGCTTGAGCCGGCCCAGCTGCTTGAAGCCCGCCTGCACGAGGTTGAGCGGCAGCGGCGAGTAGCCGAACGGACCGGCGTTGACCTGGCCCTCGCAGAGTCCCCAGAACATGAAGTCGACCAGCGACTGCCGCTTGGCCGTGGTCATCCGGGTGTCGTCGGCCGCGGTCGGGATCAGCATGTAGGAGTACGACGAGAGCGGGTACGCGCGCGGGTCCTTCGCGGCGTACACGTCGTCGAGGATCTGGGTCAGGTAGTCCTCGGCGCTCGGGTCGCGGTCCTGGATCCGGGCCTTGGTCAGCGCCACCGCGACGTTGTACTGCGTCGGCTCGACGTAGTAGCCGCCCCGGTTCAGCACCTTCACGACCGGGTAGTCCTCGTTGACCGGGTAGGAGTACTCGACGTACCCGATGGTGCCGTTGCCGGCCGAGCTGGAGATCGTGTTCATCACCTGGTCGGAGCCGGCGGCGCCGATCGCGCGGCCCTGGCGCGGGTAGTACGACGTCAGCCCGCCGCGCGGGTAGAAGTCGCGCCAGATCGAGGAGTACTGGTCGTCCAGCCAGGTGGTGAACTGGGCCGTCGTACCGGAGCCGTCCGAGCGCACCACCGGCGTGATCGGCAGCTTCGGGAACCTGCGGCCGTTGTTGTCCCTGGTGATGGCCGAGTCGCTCCACTCGGTGATCTGGTTGGTGAAGATCTTGGCGATGGTGTCCCCGGACAGTCGCAGGTTCTTGACCAGCTGTCCGCCGACCTCGAGGTGGTAGGTGAACGCGGTCCCGCCCGCCACGATCGGCAGGTAGGCGAAGTCGCGGCCGTTGCTGGTGTCGGCCTGGCCCTGCTCGTCGGTGCCCTGGTACGGGATCTCGGAGATGCCGAAGTCGGTGGTCCGGTTGGCGAAGTTCTTGCGGCCGACCGACGAGCCGCCGCCGGTGTAGGTCACCTTGATCCCGAACCGGTCCACGTCGGCGATCCACTGGTCGACGATGTTCTTCGACCAGGTCGAACCGGTGCCTTCGATCTGGGCGTACGCCGCGGCGGCGCGCGCCGGGGCGGCCGGGCCGAGGGCGCCGAGAGTGACGAGGGTGATCGCCAGCGCGATCCGAGCCAGTTTCATGGGGTCTCCACGGACTTGTGGTCGGGACGGACTCTGGTACGCCGAAGTGACCGGGAGCGGTTGCTCCGGGGCCGCGCCAGCAACCGGGCGGTGACGAAGAGGATCAGCACGACCGCCAGCAGCACCGAGGCGGCGCCGAAGCCGCGCACGATCAGCAGCGGCTCGCCGCTGCGCACCGCGAAGAAGATGTAGAGCGGCAGCGAGTTCATGACCCCGTCGCTGGGGTTCCAGACGTAGAAGCTGGCGGCGCCGGAGGTGAGCAGCACCGGCGAGGTCTCGCCGACGCCGCGGGCGACGCCGAGGATCAGCGCGGTCGCGAGGCCGGGGCGTGCGGTCGGCAGCACGACGTGCCAGACCGTCTTCCAGCGGCTGGCGCCGAGCGCGAGGCTGGCCTCCCGCAGCCCGCCGGGTACGACGCGGAGCACGACGTCGGCGGCGCGGGCGATGATCGGCAGCATCATCACCGAGATCGCGAGCGAGGCGGCGAGACCCGACGGCGGGATGCCGAGGCCGACGATGATCGTGACGTAGATGAACAGGCCGGCCACGATCGACGGCAGCGCGGTCATCGCCTCCACGATGGTGCGCACCAGCCGGGCGAACCTGCCGCCGATCTCGACCATGAAGACCGCCGTACCGACGCCGAGCGGCAGGGTGATCGCGATCGCGATGCCGAGCTCGATCAGCGAGCCGAGGATGGCGTGGCCGATGCCGCCCTTGTTCAGCGGGTCGCGAGGCCCGACGCCGGCCATGTCGTCGTAGTAGAAGTTCAGGTGGACCAGCGGCCGCCAGCCTTCGAGGAAGGTGAAGGTGATCGTGGTCGCGAGCGCGAGGAGGACGACCACCGCGCCGCCGGTGATGATCGAGGCCATCAGCCGGTCCGCGACGTCGACCCGGGAGCCGGTCATCGCGGTGGTCACCGCGGTCACCAGCAGGCCGCAGACGAAGCCGGCGACGATCAGCCACGGCAGGCCGCCGAGCGGGAGCACGCGCTGGGTGAGGATCCACGCCAGCGCGAACCCGGCTGCCCAGGACCCGATCCGGACGAAGCGCTCCTCGGCCGTGGGGGCGCCCACACCCACCCGCGGGTACGCCGGCGGCAGGTCTTCCCGTGACGGGAGCTGGGTCCGGGCGGTCCGGGGCGGCGGTGTGGTCGTCGTACTCATGACTAGGCGTCCGTCCCGGCGCCGGAGCGGCTGCGGTTCACGACCACCGCGGCGAAGCTGTTGACGACCAGCGTGATCATGAACAGCACGAAGCCGGCGGTGAGCAGCGCGGAGAGCTGTGACGCCGACGCCTCGCCGAACCGGCCTGCGATCAGTGCCGAGACCGTGTTGGTGCCGACCTCGGTGATGCTCCACTTGATCTCGAAGGCCGGGGAGACGATCAGCAGCACTGCGATCGTCTCGCCGAGCGCCCGGCCCAGGCCGAGCATGGTGCCGCCGATGATGCCGCCGCGACCGAACGGCAGGACGACCGTGCGCACCATCCCCCACTTGGTCGAGCCGAGCGCGAGTGCCGCCTCCTTCTCACCCTGCGGGGTCTGCGAGAACACCTGGCGCATCACCGCACACGCCATCGGCAGCACCATCGCGGCGACCGCGATGCTCGCGATGAACGCGGACTTGATGTAGCGGGTCTGGTCCCAGATCGCGGCGCTCGGGTCCGAGGTCGGGACGTCGAAGAACGGCAGCCAGCCGAGGTGCTGGTGCAGCCAGAGCGCGAACTCCGGCCCGCCGTGCTCCATCAGCAGGTAGACGCCGACCAGGCCGTAGACGATGCTCGGCACCGCCGCCATCAGGTCGACCAGCGAGACCAGCGTCGGCTTGAGCCCATCGGGCGCGTACTCACTGATGTAGAGCGCGGTGGCCAGCGCGAGCGGGAACGCGATCAGGATCGCGAGGGTGGCGATCTGCAGGGTGCCGACCAGGACCGCGGCGATGCCGAGTACGTCGGCCTCGGGCTGCCACTGCTGCTCGGTGAGGAAGCTGACGCCGTACCTCTTGAAGGTCGGCACCGACTGCCACGCCAGGAAGGCGCCGATGCTGCCGGTGATCAGCAGCACCGAGGCGCCGATCGTCCGGCTGACCTGGGCGAAGACCCAGTCAGAACCGGTGTTCGCCGACGCCAGCCTGCGCGGGGTGTCCTCGGGCAGGAGAGGGTCCAGCTGCGGCAACGTCGTCAACGCACATTCCTGGCAGGTAGGAACGGGCCCCCCGATGGGCGTCGCTCAAGGGCGGCGGTACGACGACCGCCGGTGGACAGTCGCCGTACTGATCCTCCGAGCGGCCGGGGACCACGCGCCGCCTTCTACGTGAATCGCCGGGAAACGACGTCGGGACGTTCGGTGCCGGCTGGTCTAGCCCTCCCACTACGCTCGCCGCATGGAGCCGTCACTGGACACCTGGGTAGCCGAGGGCGAACGGGTCGAGCTCGCCGGCCACCACATCTTCTTCCGCCAGGACGGGCCGGAGGGCGGACGGCCGGTCACCCTGATCCACGGGTTCCCGACGTCCTCACACGACTGGGCGCCGATCGTCCCGGCACTCGTGGCTGCCGGCTGCCGGGTCACCACCTTCGACCTGCTGGGCTTCGGTGCCAGCGACAAGCCGACGGGCCATGCCTTCTCGATCCTGGAGCAGGCGACGATCGTCGAGGCCCTGTGGTCGCGGCTCGGGATCGCCGAGACCGCGCTGGTCGCCCATGACTACGGCGTCTCGGTCGGCCAGGAGCTGCTCGACCGCGACTCCGCGCGGATCACGGCGATGACCTGGCTGAACGGCGGCCTGTACGCCGACCTGCACCGCCCGCTGCGCGTCCAGCGGATGCTGCACGGACCGCTCGGTGGCGTCCTGGGCCGGCTGGCCACCGAGCGGACCTACCGGGCCGCGATGCACGAGATCCTCGGCCGTCCGGTCTCCGACGAGACGCTGCACCAGATGTGGCTGGCCGCGTCCGGCAACGGTGGCAAGCGGATCCAGCACGCGCTGCTCCGCTACATCAACGACCGCGTCGAGCACAGCGCTCGCTGGGTCAAGGCGCTCGAGTCGTACGCCGGCCCGACGCTGTTCGTCTGGGGGCCGGCGGATCCGGTCAGCGGTGCGCACGTGCTGCCGCGGATCCGGGAGCGGATGCCTTCCGCTGAGCTGGTTGTCCTCGATGAGGAGCCGGCCACCGGGCACTACCCGCAGCTCGAGAACCCTACGGCGGTGGCCGACGCGCTCACGTCATTCCTGGCCTAGGAGGTCTCCAGCTCGGCCTCGGAGCGCAGGATGCAGAACTCGTTGCCCTCCGGGTCGGCGAGCACCACCCAGCCGGTGCCCGGGCCGTACTTGCCGCGCAGGTCGTCGACCACACTCGCGCCTAGCCCGAGCAGCCGCTCCAGCTCCTCGTCCCGGCTGCCTTCGGCCGGCCGCAGGTCGAAGTGGATCCGGTTGCGCACGCCGTCCGGCTTGGCGTTGTCGACGTCGATGAACAGCAGGTGGTGCGAGCCGTCCGGCTTGCGGATCATGCACTCCTCGTGGCCCGGCAGGTTCGGGTCGCCCGGCATGTCCTCGTACCCGAGCACCTGCTTCCACCACTCCGACTGCTTGTAGGCGTCGACCGCGTTGACGGTCGTGTGCGAGATGAAGGACGTCATGACCGGCAGTCTCGTACCGCCTCGCCCGGCCGTCGACCGGTTTTCGCCGAGCGCGCGACAATGCTCAGATGATGCGCGAGCTCAAGATCGTCGTCGAGCAGTCAAGCGATGGCAAAGACATGACCGACGACGAGTACACCGACCTCGCAAACGCGATCTGGATGGTGATGCGCGCGACACGGTTCGATTTTCAGATCCACCCCGACCAGCACTCGGACCCGGCCCGCCTCAACGCCGCGTGGGAGCAGTACGGGAAGGATGCGACCTGGCTCTGAAGCAACGAAGGGATCGCCCCGACTGGGCGGCTCGTAATACTCCGTCGCGCCGTGCAGGTCATCGTCAGCGTGGACTCACCCGGCTCGACGATCTCGACGAGCAGGGCTGGCTGGCTGGAATAGGCCTCCACCTGAGCAATATGCAAGGTTGCCCAAGGGGCGTCCGTTCTACCTGGACGGCGCGGTCTCGCGGTCGTAGCAGGAGTACGACGGGTCGCCGGTGAGCACGGCGCGAACAGACCGGACAGGAGAGGAAGGCCGCGTGTTGATGGCGACTTCGAAGGTTTCTTCGGAAAGTTATCCACAACCGGGGTTCTGAGCGTGAAAATGTCGGCGGCTGCTGGTTCAGTGGAGCCATGACAGCAACCGCGTTCACCCCGACCGGCAGCACGGCCGCACCGGCCGTGCTGCTGGCCGGGCTGCGCGCGGACCGGGCTGCCGCCGACGCCGCCGAAGCCCGGATCCTGGCCGCCGCTGTCGAGTGGGCCGACCTCCACCCCGCCACTGCCGACCACCACGCGGCCGCGCACTGGGAGCACGGCGCCGGGATCCCGATCGCCGGCGACGGCACCCCCTTGGTCGCCGAGTGGTGCGTCGCCGAGCTCGCCGCCGCGCTCGGGCTGACCACCGACGCTGGGAAGCACCTGCTCGGCCACGCGGTAGAGCTGCGGCACCGGCTACCGCGGCTGTGGGCTCGGGTCCAGGGCGGCGACCT
>NZ_QEOO01000047.1 GCF_003121585.1 Nocardioides speluncae | reverse complement strand
AAGGACCTCGGCTGCCCCGAGACACTCGACGTACGCCGCGCCCTCGCCCTCGGCGACCTGGCCCGCACCCAGCTCGGACTCGACCTCACCACCAGCGAGGCCACCAAGACCCGCCAAGTCGTGCTCCACGTCCACCTCACCGACACAGCGATCAGCGGAAACGACACAGACGCAGAGGTGGCGCGGCTGGAGAAAGGCGACCGACTACTGCTTCCCGACCAGATCCGCCACCTACGCGCCAATCCCGACCGCCCGCAGATAGCAACGGCCTGCGGACGCCTCCCGTGGAGCCCGCGGGCAGCGTCACGCGGCTTGGCCGCGGCGCGCGCGTACGGCGCGCTACCAACAGCGGACCTCAGCCCTGATCCACGAATGAGGGCGGCAGGCTGAGCGTGGCGTAGGACGAGAATGCCCTTGCTGGGCGGAAGAATCGGAGTTACCACACACACGATTCCGCGCCGAGCAAGGGACACCTCGTAAGTGAAAGCCTCTCACACGATCCGGCCGAGTTTCGATGATCCGAACCTGGTGTCTGTCGCGGGCCTGGTCCCAGGTTTGCGGCTGGCTGAGTCCGCTGGGTTGTACGACCTTCTCGCTGAGCAGTTGAGTCTCGACTCGCCCAACGCGACAGCGAAGACCGCCTGTGTGGTCGGCGGGATGCTGGCTGGGGCGGACTCGATCGATGAGCTGGATCTGCTCCGGCATGGTGGGATGGGCCGGTTGTTCGGCGGGGTGCGGGCGCCCTCGACGCTGGGCACGTTCCTGCGCACGTTCACCCACGGCCACGTGCAGCAGCTCGATGCGGTCGGCGGCCGGCTGCTGGCCGGGCTCGCGGGGCGGGTGCCGGGGCTGATCGCGGGTGCAGACACCACCGATGGGATCGCGTTGGTTGATGTCGATGACACGATCCGGGAGGTCCACGGCTATGCCAAACAGGCCGCGGCCTACGGCTACTCGAAGGTCCGGGGTCTGAACATCCAGCTCGCCACCGTCTCGACGCCGACCGCGGCGCCGGTGATCGCCCGGGCCCGGCTGCGCAAGGGCAACACCGCATCGGCGAAGGGCGCTGGCCGGTTGCTGGCCGAGGCCATCGCTACCGCACGGGCCGCGGGGGTGAAGGGACAGGTCCTCGCACGAGCCGACTCGGCTTATTACGGGTGGGCGTTCGTCGGGGCCGCGATCCGTGCGAAGGCGTGGTTCTCGGTGACCGCCCGGATGACCCCGAGCGTGGTCGCCGCGATCGCCAACATCGACGAAACTGCGTGGCAGCCGATCAAGTACCCCAACGCGGTCTTCGACCAGGCCGAGCAGCGCTGGGTCTCTGATGCTGAGGTCACCGAGGTGTCCTTCACTGCGTTCACTGGCCGCCGCAAGTCCGAGCACGTGGACTGTCGACTGGTCGTGCGGCGGGTCAAACGGCTCCAGCCGCTGGCCAGCGATGGCACCGAGCAGGGCGAGCTGTTCGCGACCTACCGGCACCACGGGTTCGTAACGAACTCGACCCTGGACATGGTCGAGGCCGACCAGCGGCACCGCGACCATGCGATCGTCGAGCAGGTCATCGCCGAGCTCAAGGACGGACCGCTGGCACACCTGCCGTCCGGGAAGTACGCGGCCAACGCCGCCTGGGTAGCCTGCGCGGTGATCGCGTTCAACCTCGCTCGTGCCGCCGCCATCGCAGCTGGCCTGGCCAAGGCCCGGTGGGCGACCTTGCGCCGCAAGATCATCAACATCCCGGCCCGGATCGCCACCACCGGCCGCCGCCTGGTCCTGCACCTGCCGACCCAGTGGCCCTGGGCCCAAAACTGGGACATGCTGCACGCCGTCGCGACCGGCCCACCCCCACCCACAGCGACCTGACCACCCAGCCCCCAGCGGCGCAACCAAGGACCCGAAGTGGAAAAGCCGGACAGACCGGCACCTCACTCCTGCGCTCAATGAAATCGCCAGCCTTCAACAACCGCTGAATCAATCCGAAATCAACGTCGGTGGATCAGGGCTCAGGCGCGCGACGCGCCGCCGCAGCGCCCGCGGGCTCCGCGGGAGGCGTTCGCCGATGGATCGACCACACGACCCACAACCTCGCGCCCCTGTGCCGACGCCACCACCGGCTCAAAACCCACGCCGGCTGGCGCTACCACCGAAACCGGGACGGCACCTACCACTGGACCTCACCCCACGGACTCGCCAACCAACGCGACCACACCGGCACGTCGCGACCGTCAGACCATTAGCTCCCCCGCCCCTGGCCCGCCGCGTGCGGGGCTGGTGGCATGCCCGGGTGGCGGCGTACAACTTTCGGACCATGAGCGAGCGCGTCATCCACAACATTCGGTCGATGCGCTCGTTGGCCGGACCCGGCAGGCTCGGGGCATGACCACAGTCGAGAACCGCACCGAGACCGAGCCTAATGCCGCCGCGATGGAGGCCTTCGGCGACCGGATGGCCGGCATGCTGAACGAGGCCTGTGCCGCACTGCTCACCAGCATCGGTCACCAGACCGGGCTGTTCGACGCGCTCGCGGCGACCGGGCTGGTGACCAGCACCGAGCTCGCCGAGCACGCCGGGCTGAACGAGCGCTACGTCCGCGAGTGGCTCGGCGGCATGACCGTCGCCCGCATGGTCAGGTACGACGCCGAGTCCGACCGCTACTTCCTGCCGCCCGAGCACGCAGCCTGGCTGACCACCGCAGCCGGTCCGAACAACCTGGCCCAGACCCTGCAGTTCGTGCCGATGCTGGCCGAGGTCGAGCAGGACATCGTGGCCTGCTTCCGCAACGGCGGCGGCCTCACCTACGACCACTACCCGCGCTTCCACGCCCTGATGGACGCCGACAGCCGGGCCACGGTCGACGCCACCCTCCTCGACGTCGTGCTCCCGCTCGTGGACGGACTCGACGCCAAGCTCACCGCGGGTATCGACGTCGCCGACGTCGGTTGCGGGAGCGGGCACGCGATCAACGTGCTGGCCGCGGCCTACCCGGCGAGCCGGTTCACCGGCCTCGACTTCTCCCCCGTCGCCATCGAGCGGGCCCGCGCCGAGGCGACCTCACTCGGGCTCGACAACGCGCAGTTCGAGGTATGCGACGTCGCCACCCTCGACCGTACGGCGACGTACGACCTGGTCACCGCCTTCGACGCGATCCACGACCAGGCCCACCCCGGCCAGGTGCTCGCCGGCGTCTCGCGTGCGCTGCGGCCCGACGGCACCTTCCTGATGGTCGACATCAAGGCGTCCAGCAACGTCGAGGACAACGTCGGCCACCCGCTGGCCCCCGCGCTCTACACGTTCTCGGTGCTGCATTGCATGACCGTGTCCCTCGGCCTCGACGGCGACGGCCTCGGCACGGTGTGGGGCCGGCAGCTGGCCAGCCAGATGCTGGCCGCGGCCGGGTTCGGCCAGGTCGACGTGCACGAGGTCGAGCACGACCCTTTCAACTACTACTACGTCTGCCGGGCCTGAGACCTAGCTCAGCTTGTCGAGGGCGCGGGCGGCGGCGTCGCGAGCCTTGGTGGCCGTCGACGCGGTGGCCCGCGCCTCGGCGTACACGTCCTCCGCGTCGGCGAGCTCCTCGTCGACCTGGTCCAGGTTGTCGTCGAGCTCGGCCAGCCGGCGCTTGAGCTCGTCGATCTCGGAGGTGATCTGCATGCTCTTCGCCTCCAGGTCCTTGACCTCCGCCGCCGCGGCATCGGCCGCTTCCTGGGCCTTGGTCAGCTCGGCCTCGGTCGCGGCGAGCCGCTCCTCGGCGGCACGGCGGGCCTTCTCGTCGGCGTCCGGATCGGGTACGACGTGCAGCTCGGGCCGCGCGTCGACCTCGGGCGCCGCCGTGGCCGAGGCAGCGAAGCCGGCCGCCTCCGGGACGGCTAGGACCGCGGAGACGTCGACCGCGTCGACGCCGGTCGCGGACAGGGCACCGGTCAGCAGGCCGCTGCGTACCGCCGCCGCGGCGCCCTCGTCGAGCATCGCAGCGGTGAGGGTCGCCTCGACCTGGTCGGCGACCGCGTCCGTGATCCGCTGGCCCGCCTCCTTGGCGACCGCCCTGGCCCGCGCGGTGACCGCCGAGGTCAGCTGGCGGCGCTGCCGGGTGAGCGCTCGGAGCTCCTCGCCCTCCAGCTTGGCCTGCGCCTCGCGGAGCGCCTCACCGACGGCCAGCACCTGCTCGACCTGCTCCTGTTCACGGCGTACCAACAGGTTGACCACCCACCCGGCGACCGACGGCTTCTTCAGCGCCTTCACCCGCGCCGAGAGGTCCTTGTCGGTCCCCTTGAGCTCCTTGGCCAGCGCATCGCGCGCCGGCGTGAACTCCGCCATCGGCAGGCCGTAAAGCCGGTCCGCGGCGTCAAGAAGTGGGTCGTTCGGCATTCCCCGAGCATAGGGCGGGCGTCACGCCAGACTGGTCAGCCGAGCCGTGCCGTCGGCGTGGTCGAGCAGCGCCCGGACCCGGCCGGCCTCCGGGAGCCCGAGGCTGCTGTAGATGGTGAGCGCCTCCTGCCAGAGCGCCCGGCTCAGGTGTCGCTCGCCCATCCGCTCCCGGACGTGTCCGCTGCCCTCGAGCGCGCGGGCCTGCTCGTAGCGGTCGGCGATCTCGCCGGCGACGGTCAGTGCCGCCTGGTGGGAGGCGAGCGCGTCCGCCGCCGACCCGCGCTCGAGGTGGGTCTCCCCCAGCGTGTTCAGGATCTCGGTCTCGATCCCGAGCGCGCCGACATCGCGGGCGGCGGTGAGCGCCTCGTCCAGGGTGAGCAGCGCTTCGCCGTGCGCCCCGGACGCGCGCTGGATCTCGCCGATGTTGCCGAGTGTGCGCGCCGAGCCGCCACCGTCGCCGGCGTTCCAGAACAGCTCCAGCGCCTCCTGTGACAGCGCCAGCGCCTGGTCGTAGTGACCGAGCCGGCTGTTGCACACCGCGAGGTTGCCGAGCACGGTCGCCTCACCCGAGCGGTGGTCGAGGGTGCGTGCCAGCGGCAGCGCCAGGGTGTACTGCTCGATCGCGTCGTCGTAGCGGCCGAGGCGCTCGTAGAAGTTGCCGAGGTTGTTGAGGGTGCCGGCCTCGCCGTTGACGTCGCCCTCGGTGTGGCAGATCTCGAGCGCCTTCCGGTACTGCTCGACCGCGTCGTCGTGGCGGCCCAGGCGCAGGTAGGCGACACCGAGGTCGCGGTGCGCGCTCGCCTCGGCGACCCGGTCGCCGGTCGCGTGCCCGGCCCGCAGCGCCGCCCCGAGGACGACCACGGCGTCGAGGTAGCGGCCGGCCTGGTCGACGTGGCGGCGTACCACCTGGGCCAGACCGATGGTCAGCTCGTGCCAGCCGCGCAGCTCGGTGTACGCCACGGCGGCGAGCAGGTTCTCCCACTCGGCGTCCACCCAGGCGTGAGCGTCCGCGGTGGACCGGACGGGCGGCAGGGCCGCGGTGTCGCCGGGGTCGGCGGCCGGTCCGTACGGCGGGTGCAGGATGTCCATCACCTGCCCGCCGGCGTCGATCCAGTACCGGACCAGCCGGACCATCGCGGCGTCGCGCTCGACCTCGGGCAGCTCGGCCTCCGCGCGCTCGCGGGCGTGCTCGCGCAGCAGGTCGTGCATGCTGAACCGGACCCCGTCGAGGCGGCGCATCAAGTGGGCCCGGACCAGCTCGTCGAGCTCGCCGCGGGCACTGTCGACGCCGGTGCCGAGCAGGGCGGTGGCGGCGTACAGGTCGAGCTGCTGGACCGGCGGCACCCCCAGCAGTCGGAACGCCGCGTCGGCCGCCGCCGGAAGCCGGCGCTCGGACCACGAGAAGACCCCGCGGACCGAGGTCGCCGGATCGCCGACGTCGAACAGGTCGAGCCCGGCGCCCGAGGTCAGGTCGGCCGCGAGCTCGTCGAGTGCGCCAGCGCCGAGCTGCGCCTGGGCGGCGACGATCCGCAGCGCCAGCGGCAGCCCGCCGCACCGGTCGACCAGGGTCCGCGCCGACCCGGTGGAGCCCGCGAGCCCGACCGGCCCGTCCGGCAGCTGCGCGGTCAGCAGCCGCATCCCGTCCTCGGGAGCGAGCGGGCCGAGGCTCACCAGGTGCGCGCCCGGGTGGACTCGCAGCCCGGGCAGGTCCGAGCGGCTGGTGACCACCACGAAGCTCTCCGGGCTCGCCGGCAGCAGCGGCCGCACCTGCTCGACGTCCAGCGCGTTGTCGAGGACCACCAGCAGCCGCTTGCCGGCAGCCCGGCTGCGGAAGCGGCTGGCACGCTCGTCGAGGTCGTCGGGCACGTCGTCGCCGGCGCCCAGGGCCCGCAGGAACCTGGCCAGCGCCTCCGCGGGATCCCGCGGCTCGCCGGGCGAGAAGCCGAGCAGGTCGAGGTAGAGGCAGCCGTCCGGGAACCGGTTGCTGAGCCGCCGCGCCCACCGGACCGCCAGCGCGGTCTTGCCGACGCCCGCGATCCCGGCGATCACGCTGATGCCGACCGGCGAGCTGTGGTCGTCGTACGCCGAGAACGCCCGGTCCAGCGCCTCGATCTCGGCCTCACGGCCGGAGAAGCCCGAAGGGTCGGCAGGCAGCTCTCGCGGGACCGAGACCGGCGTCGGCTCGACCGACTCCTTGGTGCGCCGCCGGTCGCGGTGCAGGGCGTCGCGGGCGGTCGCCAGCCGTCGCTGCACGTCGGTGGGTACGCCGAGCTCGCGCAGCAGGTCGTCGAGCACCTCGGTCGCCGGGAGCGTGGTGCCGGCGAGATAGGCGTACAGCGTGCTCTGCGACATCTCCAGGCGCTTGGCGAGGGCGGCCACCTTGAGCCGGCGGTTCTCGCCGTGCCGCAGCCAGCGTTTGAGCTCGCGGCCTAGGTCCTCCGCCGTGACCACAGGCAATGCTGCGGGTGCGTTCGCGGCGACGTTCTCGCCTTTCACTACGTGGGTCCTCCCGAGCGGTTTGTCCGGACCTTCCTGATTCCAGACTTTCCAGACTTCGCATCGCGAAACGCCGCGTCGTGATGCGCTACCCAACGTACGCCGGGATGCCGTCCACGGTATTGCCGGGAAGCTCCTACTCGGGAGGATCCACGAGATGGTCCGCAGTCCAAGACGAGTCATCCGCAGTCTCGCGCTCACCATGGCCGCGGCGGCGACGGCCGTACCGGGCGCCGTCAGCTCCGCATCGCCGGCCGCAGCGGGCTCGGCGGGCTCAGCAGTCGGGGGAGCCACCTACTACGTCCTGATCGGCGGCACCTGCGACGGCGCCGCCACCGTCTACCGCAACGAGTGGCTGCGCGGCGGGATCCCGCTGCGCGTGCACTACCCGGCCGGTGGCCAGGGCCTGCCGAACTGCGACCAGACGCCGATGAACCAGAGCGTGGAGATCGGCCGCCAGAACGCAATCCGGCTGATCCGCGACAACTGGCACCCCGACGCGACGTACGTCATCGTCGGCTACTCGCAGGGCGCGATCCCCGCCAACCTGGTCCTGAACGACATCGCCGACGGCCGGGTGCCCGGCGTCGACAAGTCACGGTTCCGGGCCAAGCTGTACGCCGACCCGATGCAGCCGGCGGGTCCGGCAGGTGCTGGGATCGGGGCCGTGATCCCGGCCGGCATGGGTGTCCCGTTCACCGGCTGGGTCTCCCCCGGCCCGGGCCGCGCCGACTTCGGTGGGATCCCGTACATCCGGTACTGCATCGACACCGACGGCATCTGCAACTTCGACGCGCCGTGGGGCCAGGGACTGGGCGGCTACTTCGCCCAGCACTGGTGCTACCAGTGGGACCGGCCGACCGACCACCGGTCGATCATGGGCGACTCGATCGCCGACGGCGTCTACATCAACAACGCCTACCGGCTCGGCCGCCAGAACTGCCGGCCGCCGTACCCGGCCTGAGGAGGCTCCACCACATGAACACCGGCCTCCGTCTCCGGCTCCGTCTCCTGCTCCGCGGCCTCGCCCTGCTGCTCGTCGCCACCGCGGCCGGGCTCCCAGCGACCGTCGCCACCGCGCCGGCCGCCCGCGCCGACTCCGTCGTCGACGGCCCGATCACGCGCGCCGAGATCCTCAGCCGCGCCCAGTTCTGGGTGGACCAGAACGTGCCCTACGACATGGAGGGGCAGCACCCGGACCAGCAGGGGAAGCTGTACCGCACCGACTGCTCCGGGTTCGTGTCGATGGCGCTGCACCTGTCCTGGTCGCCGAACACCGTGTCGCTCCCGGAGTTCCTCGACCCGATCGGCTGGGAGGACCTGCAGCCGGGTGACGTGGTCGGCACGCTCGGTCCGGGGACCGGTGGCGCCGCTGGGCACGTCGTGCTGTTCACGGGCTGGGCCAACGCCCAGCACACCCGCTTCTTCACCATGGAGGAGATGGGCGGGGCGGGTGCGGTCCGGTACGAGCGGCCGATCAACTACACCGTCGGCAGCTTCGTGGCCAAGCCGTATCGCTACAAGAAGGTCATCGACGGCGGCACCGCGCGGCCGATGTCGTCGTGGGAGTCCGGCCGGGTGGTCTCGATGCAGTCGGCCGACGGCCGGCTGGAGGCGTTCGCGGCCGGTGCCGACGGCGTACACCACGCCTGGCAGACCCGGGTGAACGGCGAGTGGTCCCGGTGGGAGCTCATCGGTGGGCCCAAGAACGCCGAGCTGGCGCTGGCGCCGAACCGGGACGGCCGCCTGGAGCTCTTCGCGCTGAACGGCCAGACCCTCGACCACATCTGGCAGACCGCGCCCTCGGCCGGCTGGTCCGGCTGGGCGAACTTCGGCACCGGCGGCTACGACCTGGCCACCGGCAGCAACGCCGACGGCCGGGTCGAGGTCTTCGCGTCCAACGGCAGCGGCGTGTTCCACCGCTGGCAGGACCCGGACGGCTGGTCCGAGTGGGAGGGCACCGGCACCGGCTACAACGGACCGGCCAACGCCCGGCTGGCCCTGGAGCTGGGCGGCGACGGCCGGCTCGAGGTGTTCGCGCTGAACGGGCAGACCTTCGACCACCTGTGGCAGACCGCGCCCAACGGCGGCTGGTCGACCTGGCACAACTTCGGCGGCGGTGGCCGGGACCTGACCACCGACCGGAACGCGGACGGCCGGATCGAGGTCTTCGCCTCGGGACCGGGCGGGGTCTTCCACAAGTGGCAGACCGGTGCGTCGTCCTGGTCCGGCTGGGAGGGCACCGGTCCCGCGGGTAGCAATGGCCCGGCCAACGCCGAGCTGTCCACCGACCGCAGCCCCGACGGCCGGATCGAGGTGTTCGCCGTCAACGGCAGCACCGCGACCCACGCCTGGCAGACCGGGCCGAACCAGGCGTTCTCCGGCTGGGACGGCTTCGGCACCGGAGGCACCGACCTCACCACCACCCACAACCGCGACGGCCGGATCGAGGTGATCGCCACCAGCGGCTCCGGTGTGTTCCACCGGTGGCAGACCGGCGCCTCCAGCTGGTCCGACTGGGGCTGGCTCAACGACGCCGGCCCGGCCGTCAACTGAGGGAGAGGACTCTTCCGATGCGCAAGCCCACCACGCGGATCTCGGTCGCCACGGGTACGATCCTCGCCCTCACCGCCACCCTCGTCGGCGGCAGCCCCACGGCTGCCGCCGAGCGGAAGCAGGACCCGAACGAGATCTGGCCTCAGGAGCGGCTGGGCCTCAACGCCAGGGTGGGGCCGTGCGACCCGGCCGGGCCGTCGGCCGCCGACGGCGAGATCGCCAACCAGCTCAACCCGCAGCTGCAGAACAAGATGGCCGGCCATCTCAACGCCTACCGGATCTCGTGTGCGCGCACCGTGATCCAGACGGTCAGGGCCCGCGGCTTCAACCCCCGCGCGGCGGCCATCGCGATCGCCACGGTGATCGTGGAGTCCAGCATCGACAACCTGTACGACGCGGTCGACCACGACTCGGTCGGGCTGTTCCAGCAGCGGCCCTCGGTCGGTGAGTGGGGCACCGTGGAACAGTGCCGGGACGCGGTCTACGCAACCGGCTCGTTCCTGCGGGCGATGGAGCGCTTCTACCCGAACGGCTCGTGGAACACCGCCCCGATCGGCGAGGTCGCGGCCGACGTACAGCGGCCGGCTGACCAGTACCGCTACCGGTACGCCGTCGAGGCCAACGACGCGATCAAGATCGTCGACCGGCTGTGGAACGTCGGCATGGGCCGGCCCTCATCGTCGCAGGAGTCGGGCCGGGTGGTCTCCGCGCAGTCCGCGGACGGCCGGCTGGAGACCTTCGCCGCCGGCGCGGACGGCGTCTGGCACGCCTGGCAGACCCGCGTCAACGGCGAGTGGTCGCGCTGGGAGCTCATCGGCGGGCCCAAGAACGCCCAGCTCGCCATCGCCCCCAGCGCCGACGGCCGCCTGGAGCTGTTCGCGATCAACGGCCAGACCTTCAACCACATCTGGCAGACCGCGCCCTCTGCCGGCTGGTCCGGCTGGCACAACTTCGGTGGTGGTGGTACCGACGTCGCCGCCGGCTTCAACGCCGACGGCCGGATCGAGGTCTTCGCCTCCGGACCTGACGGGATCTTCCACCGCTACCAGGCGCCGGTCGACGGCGGCTGGTCCGGCTGGGAAGGCACCGGTGGCGGCCCGGCGAACGCCCAGCTCGCCATCGAGTCCGCGCCGGACGGCCGGCTGGAGGTGTTCGCGCTCAGCGGCAGCACGTTCGAGCACAAGTGGCAGACCGCACCCAACGGCGGCTGGTCCGGCTGGACCGGCTTCGGCACGGGCGGCCGCGACCTGACCGTGGACCGCAACGCCGACGGCCGGCTGGAGGTCTTCGCATCGAACGCCAACGGTGTCTTCCACAAGTACCAGACCGGCGCGTCGTCGTGGTCCGGCTGGGAGGGCACCGGCCCCGCCGGCAGCAACGGGCTCAGCAACGGACCAGCCAACGCCGAGCTGACCAGCGACCGCAGCCCCGACGGCCGGGTCGAGGTGTTCGCGATCAACGGCAGCACCGCCGCGCACAGCTGGCAGACGAACCCGAACGCGCCGTACTCGGCCTGGGAGACGTTCGGCACCGGCGGCACCGAGATCACCGCGACCCACAACCGCGACGGCCGGATCGAGGTGATCGCCACCAGCGGCTCCGGCGTGTTCCACAAGTGGCAGACCGGCGCCACCAGCTGGTCGGACTGGGCCTGGCTGAACGACGCGGGCCCCGGAATCAGCTGAGGGTCAGCTGAGCTTCAGTGTGTACCGCATCTCGGCTGGGTGCGGCGCCCACGGCGCCTCCTGACGGTCCGCGGTCGCTACCCAGCCGAGGTGTTCGTAGAGGCCGCGGGCACGGGTGTTGTCGACCAGGCACCAGAGCTCGGCGAGGTCGGCGCCGCGGCCCCTGATCGCGGCGGTCGCCATCTCCGCCGCCGCTCGGGCCAGGCCGGTCCCCCACGCGTCGGGGTGTACGGCGAGGTGGCGCAGCGTGGAGCTGTCGTAGGCCACGAACGCCACCGGCTTCGCGCCGCCGGCCAGCCAGGTCTCGGCGTCCGGGTCGGCCAGCACCAGGTGCCAGCGTGCCAGTACGTCGTCGGCCGGGAACGGGTACCGCTCCGGCGGGAAGACGTGGCCGAGCGCAGCCAGGTTGGCGGCCCGCTCCAGCTCGGTGAGCGCCGGCGCGTCGGCGTCGGTCGCGCGCCGCCAGCCGGTCACGGCCGGCCGGCCTCCGTCCAGGCCTCGTGCTTGGCGCGGGTGCGATCCCACAGCGCCCGGAGCGCGTCGTCGTCGACACCCTGCAGCGAGAGCCGGAGACCGTCGGCGAGCGCCGCCCGCCACTCCGGGTACGCCGTGACGTCCTGGGCCGTCGTACCGTCGGCCTGCATCCGGGACAGCACGCAGCCGCGCAGGATCTCCACGCCGGTTGCGTCGCGCCGGAGCACGGCGAGCAGCTTCACGAACCCCGACTGCGGGCTGGTCGAGAGCACCGTGTGGGCTGCCGCGACCGTCGCCCGGTCGGCCGGCTTCTCGGTGACCACAACGCCGTGGAACGAGCCGGCCGGGTGGTGCTTGAACGTCCAGGCAGCGGGACCGTGGGGTCTCCCGCTTGCCTGGCTGCCGAAGGCCGCGCCGATCTCGTAGCGGAAACCGGCCTCCTCGTGCTCGCCGCGCATCAGCCGCAGCGGCTCAGCGAAGCCGTCGCCCAGGCCGACGTCGACCCACCAGTGGCCGCCCGGGTTCTCCTCTGTCGGCAGCTTCGAGACGACCAGCACCAGGTGGTTCAGCCCGCCGTCCGGCTTGGAGTCGGTCGGCGAGACGTGGCCGTGGCGCCGGGTGACGGCGTACCCCAGGGAGGCGAGGAGCACCTCGAACGCGCCGTTCTGGTGGAAGCAGTAGCCGACCCTGCCGCCGTCGGCGATCCGGGCCACGGTGGCGTCGGGATCGACGTCGGGCGGGGCGCCGAGCTGGATGTCGAGGTTGTCGTAGGCCAGCCGCTCCAGGTGCGCACGGTGCAGCGCCCTGAGGTGGTCGAGCGTGGGCGGTGGCGGCTCGTCGTACCCGATTCTGAGCAGGTACGCCGCCAGCGCGGGGTCAGTCGTCGTCCGCATCCAGGCCTTGCTCGATGGCGTAGCGGGTGAGCTGGACGCGGTTATGCAGCTGGAGCTTGCGCAGCGTGTTCTGGACGTGGTTCTGGACGGTCCGGTGGGAGAGCACGAGCCGCTCGGCGATCTGCTTGTAGGACATCCCCTTGGCGACCATCTTGAGCACCTCGGTCTCGCGCTCGGTGAGCTGCGGGGTGCCGTCGTCGGTCTTCTCGGGGCCGTCGGACAGCCGCCGGTACTCCCCCAGCACCAGCCCGGCGAGGCCAGGAGTGAAGACAGTGTCGCCCTGCGAGACCCGGCGTACCGCCGTGAGCAGCTCCTCGCGGGACGCGGACTTCACCAGGTAGCCGGTCGCGCCCGCCTTGACCGCGTCGAGCACGTCGGACTGCTCGCCGCTCGCGGACAGGATCAGCACCCGCACGCTCGGGTCCTGGCGGACGATCTCGGCGGTCACCTCGACCCCGTTGGGCGCCGGGATCTGCAGGTCGAGCACCACCACGTTGGGCCGCGCCGCGGGGAACCGGGCCAGCGCCTCCTGCCCGTTGGCGGCCACACCGACCACCTCCAGGCCGGCGGCCTGCAGGTCGCGCTCCACGGCGTCGCGCCACATCGGGTGGTCGTCGACCACCATCACCCTGATCGGACTCTCGCTCACGGGCTGCAGACTATCCGCTGGTCCCTGGCGAGGGTGGCAGCGACGACGGAAGCGAGGGCGGCAGATAGCGGCCGCGCCGGTGCACCAGCGGGTCGGGGTCCTCGCCGAGCACGACGTGCTCGACCGTGCAGGTGACCAGGGCCGACCAGCCGGCGGTGCTGAGTTTCTCGAGTACGACGCCGGCCCAGGTCGTCGTACTGGCCAGCCGCGGCCCCCACTCGGTCTGCTCGAACTCGGCCTGCTTGAACGCGCCGCCCGGTGCCGGCGCGATCCCGGCGAAGACGTCGGCGAGCTGGTGGTGCGGCCACCGGAGCAGCTGGACGACCGCGCGTTTGGTCTCCTCGAGCGCCTCGCACAGGTCGGAGTCCGGGTCGAGCAGCGCCAGCACCCGCGACGGCTCCCCGCCGGCCACCATCAGGCTGCTGACCGTCAGCCCCGCACGGGCGGTGCCGACCCCGCTGGTCCACAGTGACACCACCCCGCCGACCCGCCCCCGGAGCCGGCGCCCCGGGTC
The DNA here is from genome assembly GCF_003121585.1 of Nocardioides speluncae. Classification (GTDB taxonomy): domain Bacteria; phylum Actinomycetota; class Actinomycetes; order Propionibacteriales; family Nocardioidaceae; genus Nocardioides; species Nocardioides speluncae. The sequence goes on along the minus strand of NZ_QEOO01000047.1, from coordinate 116,536 downwards.
CCGGCTCGACTCCGGCTCCAGGAACGGGTGCTCGCTGTGGATGCTCACCCGCATAGTCTCGCCGACCCGGCCCGCCTTCACATCCCAGGCCGCCGACCCGGCCGGTGTTGACGCCTCAGACCGCCGACCCGGCCCGTGTTCACGCGCCGTGTCGCGGGTTAGCGCGGGACGGTGAGCTCCCACTCTGTCCCGAATGAGCCGGTGCTGAGGTCGGCGGTGCCGCCGAGGTCGCGCATTCGGCCCTGGATCGACTCGGCCACGCCCAGCCGGCCGTCGCGCGCCGCCTGCTCGAGTCGGCCGCTCGGGATACCCGGCCCGTCGTCGCGGACGGTCACCACGACGGTGTCGCCGAGGTCCTCCAGCAGCACCCAGGCCGAGGCGTCCTCGCCGACGTGCCGGGCGACGTTGTCGAGGCAGGCCCGGGCCACGGCGAGCAGCTCGGTACCGACGTGAGCGGGTACGACGACGCTGGTGCCGGGGGTGGCGACGTTGACGTGCGGCGGGCGGTGTCCCTCGAGCAGGTCCAGCTGCTCGGCGAGGTCGAGGGTGACAGCTTCGGGCAGCTCGCGCAGCCCCGCGTCGTGCCGCCGGATCAACGTCCGCAGCGCCACCTCCTGCTCGCCGGCGAGCCGGCCGAGCTCGGCGGTCTCGCCGCCGATCTCGGCGCCGCGTCGCTGCACCAGCGCCAGCACCTGCAGCACGCCGTCGTGTACGACGCGTGCCAGCCGGGCCCGCTCGTCCGCGGCGGCGGCCGCGCGCTCGGCCCGGTCCCGCTCGACCGCCATCCGCTGCACCTGCTGGGTCATGTAGCCGACGATCGGGCCGCCGATCATCAGCAGGAACAGGTTGCCGTAGTTGGTCTGGCTGAAGTCGGACCGGATCGAGACGTCGGAGACCGTGATCACCGTGCTGGCGATCAGTCCGCCGACCCAGCGCCAGTGCAGCGCCCAGGCGAGCACCACGACCATCACCCAGTAGCCCGGGATCGTCGCGTTGAAACCCTCGCCCTTGACCAGCGGCGTCAGCAGCAGGGCTGTGGCGGCGAGCGCCAGGTCGGCGACCAGCAGAGCCAGGACGCGCCGGCTGCGCTCGGCGTACGCCCAGATCGCGAACGCGGTCCAGGCCAGCATGCAGCCGATCACCACGACCGCCCAATTGGGGTGGTCGAAGTTGTCGCGGCGGAAGATGTTGAGCCCGACCGCGTTGACGGTGACCACGACCCGGAGCACGGCGAGCGCGCGGTACAGGCGGTCCTCGACCGCGATCGCGGCGGGTGCGGAGTAGTTGGTGTCAGACACGGACAGCGGCTGTCAGGATGCCTTGCGGTCGGTGCCCGGGTCGGGCTTTCCGGCCTTCTTGGCGTCTTCCTTGGCGCGGGCGGCGTACTTGTCGACGTACTCCTGGCCGGACAGCCGCATGATCTCGTACATGATCTCGTCGGTGATCGAGCGCAGGATGAAGCGGTCGCCCTCCAGGCCCTCGTAGCGCGAGAAGTCCAGTGGCTTGCCGAACACCACGTGCGGCCGGGTGAGGCGGCCGAACTTCTTGCCGGGCGGCGCGACCACGTCGGTGCCGACCACCGCGACCGGGATCACCGGCACCTTCGCCTCCAGCGCGATCCGGGCGATGCCGGTCTTGCCGCGGTAGAGCTTGCCGTCGTGGGAGCGGGTGCCCTCCGGGTAGATGCCGAAAAGGTCGCCCTTGTCGAGGATCCCCTTGGCGGTGATCAGCGCGCCTTCGGCGGCGTTGGCGCCGGAGCGGTCGATCGGCACCTGGCCGGACCCCGAGAAGAAGGTCTTCTGCAGCCAGCCCTTGATCCCCGGCGAGGTGAAGTACTCGGCCTTCGCCACGAACGTCACCCGGCGCGGGATCACCAGCGGCATGAACAGCCAGTCGGAGTACGACAGGTGGTTGCTGGCCAGGATCGCGGCGCCTTCCGGCGGCACGTTCTCGATCCCGTCGGCCGTCGGGCGGAACACCACCCGCAACAACGGGCCGAGGAAGATGAACTTGAGCGCCCAGTACAACAACCCGATGCCTCCTCAGCGTCAGTTCCGTCGGCTGAACCCTAGGCTATGTCGGCCGGCTGCCAGCCGGCATTCGGCGTGAGACGACCTGTGCCGTCCGCCACCTACGGTTCCCATTGTGGGCCACAATGACGTCCATGACCGTCCAGCCGCATGCGACGCCGTACTCATCTTCCGCCCGCCCCGAGCTGACCGGGGGACGCTCGATCGGCGTCCTGCTCAGCCACGGCTTCACCGGGTCGCCGTTCTCGATGAAGCCGTGGGGCGAGTACCTCGCCGACAAGGGGTACGCCGTGGAGGTGCCGCGGCTGCCCGGCCACGGCACCACCTGGCAGGAGATGAACCGCACCTCCTGGGCCGACTGGTACGGCGAGGTGTCGCGCGTCTACGAGAAGCTCGCCGCCAACCACGACGCGGTCGTCCTCGGCGGGCTGTCGATGGGTGGGGCGCTGGTGCTGCGGCTGGCCGCCGACCACCCCGACCAGGTCGCCGGCGTGCTGCTGGTCAACCCTGCCGTCGCCAGCGACCGCAAGGACCTGCTCGCCGTACCGGTGGTGAAGTACGTGCTGCCGAGCCTCGGCGCGATCGGCGCGGACATCAAGAAGCCGGGCACCGACGAGCACGCCTACCCGCGGACCCCACTCAAGGCGCTGGACACCCTCGTGAAGGCCTGGAAGCCGCTGCGCGCGGACCTCGGAAAGGTCACGGCGCCGGTGCTGATGTTCCGCTCGGTCGACGACCACGTCGTCGACCCGTCGTCGAGCAAGATCATCCTGTCCACGGTCGGGTCGAAGGAGGCGAACGAGGTGCTGCTCGAGGACAGCTACCACGTGGCCACCATCGACAACGACGCCGAGCGGATCTTCACCGAGTCCGCCGAGTTCATCGCCCGGGTCACCGCTTGATCTCGGTTGGGTCGGGTTGGGGTCAGGACCAGACGAGTGATTCCAACGGATCGCCGTCGCGGCGCGGCGTCCGACGCGTGCGATGGCAAGGCGGCGGAGGGAGGCGGGCCGGTGGCCCGTCGACCGACGCCAACGCAGCCAGCGTGCGTGCCGGGCGTCGCGCAGCAGGCGAGCCGTTGGAATCACTCGTCTAGGCTCGACGACGTGAGCGGGAGCAGCGGCAGCACCGAGGACGAGGCCTGGCGGGAGATCGTCGAGAACTACGGCGAGCGCGCGGCCGTCGACGAGAGCGAGCGTCCCCAGGAGGTCGTCGAGCTCCCCGATCTCGACAAGCTCGACGAGGACGACCTCGACGAGCCCGGCGACCGCGACTACCTCGACGTACTCGACGACGCCGAGGAGGCCGAGCGGTTCGTGCCGCCACCACCGCCGCCGCTCCCCCGGACCACCCCGCAGCGCTTCGTCGCGTGGCTCGGCCTGATCGCGGCGCCGGCCGCGCTGCTGATCTGCCTGGTGGCCGGGATGCTGCCGCCCGACTGGGTCTCGTTCAGCCTGGTCGCGTGGTTCCTCGGCGGCTTCGGGTACCTGGTCTGGCACATGCCCAAGCACCCGAACGACCCATACGACGACGGCGCTCGCGTCTGACCCAGGGCGACTGGTTACCCTGCATCAGTGAACGCGAGTGAGACGGTCGAGATCAGCGGCCACCTGATGGACAGCGGCATCCTGTCGCGGGTCCTGGACGACATCCGTGAATACGGCGGCGACTACGTCATCGAGAAGTTCGACGTCGGTCACGAGGCAGCCGACACCTCCCACGCCAAGATCGTGGTGAGCGCGGAGGACGACGAGGCGCTGCAGCGGCTGCTGATGCGGCTGCAGACCCGCGGAGTGAACCAGGTCGACCCGGGCGAGGCGTCGGTCGCGCCGGCCGAGGCCGACGGCGTACTCCCCGACGGCTTCTACTCCACCACCAACCTCGCCACCAAGGTCCGCCTCGGCGGCCGCTGGCTGGACGTCGAGAATCCCGAGATGGACTGCGGCCTGATCGTGGAGTACGCCGACGGCGGCGCGGCGCCGCGGGTTTACACGCTTCCGATGGCCGACGTGAAGACCGGCATGAACGTCGTGTGCGGCGCGTCCGGCATCAAGGTCGTGGTGCCGCTCGTCGACAAGAGCTCGGAGTCGTTCGGGTTCATGGAGTCCGACGTGTCCTCGGAGAAGCCGCAGGCGGTGCTGGTGCGGCAGGTCGCCGACGGCATGCGCGAGGCCAAGGCGCAGGGCAAGAAGGTGCTCTGGGTCGGTGGCCCGGGCGTGGTCCACACCGGCGCGGCGCCGGCGATGGTGCAGCTGGTCAACGCCGGCTTCGTCGACATCCTGTTCGCCGGCAACGCGCTGGCCACCCACGACATCGAGTCGGCCCTCTACGGCACCTCGCTCGGCGTCGACCTGGCGATGGGCCGCGGTGTAGAGCACGGCCACGAGCACCACATCCGGGCCCTCAACACGATCCGCAAGCAGGGCTCGATCCAGGCCGCCGTCGACAGCGGCGTACTGACCGGCGGGATCATGCATGCGCTGGTGACCCAGGGCAAGGAGTTCGTGCTGGTCGGCTCGGTGCGCGACGACGGACCGCTGCCGGACGTCTACACCGACGTGATCGACGGGCAGCGCGCGATGCGCGCCAAGATCGCCGACGTGGGCTTCTGCCTGATGGTGGCGACCATGCTGCACTCGGTGGCGACCGGCAACATCCTGCCGGCCTCGATCCCGCTGGTGTGCGTCGACATCAACCCCGCGACCGTCACCAAGCTCGCGGACCGCGGCTCCTCGCAGGCCCGCGGCATCGTCACCGACGTCGGACTCTTCTTGGAGCAGCTCGCCGTCGAACTGGTCCCGGAGTACCGCCGAAGCTGAGCTTGCGGGGTCGCAGGCCGCGCCAGGCGATCCGGGCCAGGTCCGCGGCCCCGACCAGGCCGGCCTCGGGGCCGAGGCGCGCACGTACGACGGGTGGTACGTCGCGGTGCTCGGCCCCGACCAGCGAGCGGAGCAGCCCGTTGCGGGCCGGCTCCAGCAGCCGGTCGCCGGCGGCCGACACTCCCCCGCCGATCACGATGCACTCCGGGTCGAAGGCCGCGGCCAGGTTCGCGAGGCCGATGCCGAGCCAGTCGCCGACCGACGCGAACGCCTGCCGGGCGACCAGGTCGCCCTCCTCGGCCGCCTCGGTGACCATCGGCCCGGTCAGCAGCTCGGGCCGGCCGCCGCAGAGCTCCTCCAGCAGGGTCGGCTCGGTGCCGATCCGGGACCGGGCGAAGCGCACGAGCGCGTTGCCGCTGGAGTACTGCTCCCAGCAGCCGTAGCGCCCGCACTCGCACCGCTGACCGTCCGGCACCACCTGCATGTGGCCGAACTCCCCGGCCATCCCGTTGAAGCCGCGGTGCACCCGGCCGTCGATGATCAGGCCGCCGCCGATGCCGGTGCCCATGGTCACCACGATCGCGGTCTCGGCACCGCGCGCCGCGCCGTACCGCCACTCGGCCCAGGCCGCGGCGTTGGCGTCGTTGTCGAGGAGTACGGCGGTCCCCCAGCGCTTCTCCAGCCGGAGCCGGACGTCCTCGCCGCGCCACGGCAGGTGCGGGGCGAACATCACCCGGTCCCCCGCCCGGTCTACGAAGCCGGCGGCGGCCAGGCCGACACAGGTGATCGGCGAACCGTCGGCGACTGCGGTGACCGCCGCGTCCAACGCGTCCTCCAGCAGCCGGACGTCGACCGACCGACCCGGCGTGGACCGGCGCGCGGTGCGGACGACGCGCCCCTGCTCGTCGACCACCCCGGCGAGCACCTTGGTGCCGCCGACGTCGACACCGATCGTGAGATCCATAGCCCCAGTCTCCCGGGTCGGGTCCCTGAGCGGGCCAAGGGACACGGCGTACTGCAGCCTTGGCGGTACGATTCGTATACAGATATTCTTTTCTGTATACGAATCGTCCCACACGCAAAGGGTGAATCCGCATGAGTGCGAGTGACCCCATCCGGCCGAGCGCCGCCGAGCGGTACGGGCTCAGCCGGACTGGTCTGTATCGGCGTGCACGATCCGGGGAGCTCGAGCAGTTCAGCCGAGGCCGCTACCGGCGCGCGGACGCGGCCACCACCAATCTGGACTACCTCGAGATCGCGTCACGGCGGCCTGAGTCCACGCTCTGCCTGGCCAGCGCCCTCGCGTTTCACGACCTGACCGACATCATCCCCTCGAGTATCGAGATCGCCATCCCTCGCGGGACTCGGGCGCCGGTCGTCGGTGCACCGGTCACGTGGCACTCGTTCGATCGGGCCACGTTCCAGCTCGGCCGTACGACGCTGCCGATTGACGCCACCTCACTGAGAATCGGCATCTACTCGCCCGAGCGCTCGATCGTTGACGCCTTCCGACTGCGCGGCCAGGAAGGCTACGAGCTCGGGCGGGATGCGCTCCGCACCTGGTTGCGCGACGGCGGCAAGCCGGCCGACCTGATGTCAGTCGCGACCCAGCTACCGCGGGCGGCCGGACCGGTTCGGCAGGCGCTGGAGCTGATGGCATGAAGCCGGCGAGGAGACCTACCGCGAGATCCAACGGCTGACCCGAGGCCTGGCCGTCGACACAGGTCGCCGGCCGAACGTCGAGGAACAACTCACCCGACACGCCCTGGAGTCGTTCCTCGACCGGCTGGCCCGCACCAACCATGCCGACGCATTCGTGCTCAAAGGCGGCATCCTGCTGGCGGCGTACGGCATCCGTCGGCCCACCAAAGGACGTCGACGCCGAAGCCATCCACACATCGGTGACCGTCGAGCGTCTGGTCGCTGTCATCCGTGATGTCTCGGCCGTCGTCGTCGACGATGGAGTCGCGTTCGACCCCACCTCCGTTCGCGGCGAGCCGATCCGCGACACCGCCGAGTATCCCGGCCTCCGGATGCGGTCAACGCAGCCATCCACACCTGGCGCCGCACGATCGTCTGGGATGTCTCGACCGGTGACCCGATCGTCCCTGCGCCGCGGATCGTCCGGCTTCCGCGAGTCCTTGGCCCCGACCTCCGGGTGCTGGGGTACGCGCCGGAGACCGTGGTCGCGGAGAAGGCGGTCACGATTCTTGAGCGTGGAACCACCAGCACTCGATGGCGGGACTTCGTGGACATCGTGCTCGTCAGGAACCGCTGCCAGCTCGACCCTGCCGCGATGGTGGAGGCAGTCCGTGCCGTCGCCACCGCCCGTCGTGTGGCGCTCCGCCCCATCGGCGAGGTCGTCGACGGCTACGGCGCGATCGGCCAGGCACGGGTGGCGCGCCTGGATCCGTAAGGCTGGCCTTGACGGCATCGTCCACGACGACCTCGATCGGCAGATGCGAGCGGTCGCGGCCGCCGTCGACCCGTTCTTCGAGGCACCCGCTCGGGAGTGATGCCGGCTATCAGCGCCGCCGAGCCAGGTCGGCAACGCCGATCAGGCCGGCGGTGTTGCCGAGCCGGGCGGGACGGATCTCGAGCTGAGGTCGGTACGAACGGCCGGTCAGGTTGGCCTCGAACGCGGCCCTGATCGGGTCCAGCAGCAGGTCACCGGCCTCGGACACGCCGCCTCCGATCACCGCGACCGCCGGGTCGAGGACGGCCGCCAGGCTGGCGATGCCCTCCCCCAGCCAGCGGCCGAGCTCGGTCAGCTGCTCGATGGCGAACCGGTCGCCGGCGCGCGCCGCCTCGGTGATCAGCGGCCCGGTGATCTTCTCGGGGTCGCCGCCGGCGCGGTCGAGGAGGTCGCGGGCGATCAGCGAGCCCCCGGTCGCGGCCTCGCGGGCGGTACGGACCAGCGCGGTGCCACTGGCGTACTGCTCCCAACAGCCGCGGTTGCCGCAGCCGCACAGACGGCCGTTGCGCTCGACGCGGAGGTGGCCGATCTCGGCGGCCACCCCGAAAGCACCACGGTACGGCGCGCCGTCCAGCACGATCCCGCCGCCGACGCCGGTGCCAACCGTGACCAGCAGCAGGTCGTCGATGTCGTGGCCGGCGCCGTACTGGAACTCGCCCCAGGCGGCCGCGTTGGCGTCGTTCTCGACCACAACCGGCAGGTCGAGCCGGCGCTCCAGGTCGGACTTGAGCGGCTCGTCGCGCCACGCCAGGTTGGGCGCGAACAGCACGGTGGCCCGGTTACGGTCGACGAAGCCGGCCGCCCCTACTCCGACGCACTCGATCTCGTGCCGGCTCCGCAGGTCGTTGACCAGCTCCTCGATCGCCGACTCGATGGCATCGGTGTCGCGCGCCGGCGACTCCACCCGTGCCTCTTCGAGCACCTTGCCCTCGTCGTCGACGATGCCGCCGGCGATCTTCGTGCCCCCAACGTCGATGCCGCATGACAGCCCCATCCGCTAATCGTCCTCCCACTCCGAGTCCAGATCGATGTGCTCGACCCTGTCACGGCGTGTCGCTGGGTCGTCGTTGTCGGCCGGTGGCGTCGCCACCGCGGTCATGATCGCGGACGCGGCCTGCATCAGGGACGCGGCCGCAACGACCAGGTGCTGGCGGACCTCCGGGCTGCACTGGCGTACGGCGTGCACGGCGCGGCAGATCGGGCAGAAGGTGCACTCGGGAGCACCGTTGGCGAAGTTCTGGTCGACTGCGTCGGCCAGGCCATGGCCCGCGTCGCTGCCGTGCTCGCGCGCCCAGGTGGAGAACGCGCCGAAGAGCTTGGCCGCCTCCTCAGCCACACTGCCGACGTCGTCGCCGGTGCCCTGACCAGCCTTCCGGTCTCCCTCGACCCCGTCGGCCATCACGCGCGAACCTCCTCGAACTTCACCTGCAGCTCGCCTTCGTCGACCCGGGCGGCGGTGACCTTCTGCCGGGCCAGCCCGGACGGCAGCGTCAGCAGCCGCCGGTAGGAGCCGACGGTGACCACCAGCTCGTCGCCGTTGCGGGCCAGGTCGACCTCGGCCTTACGGACGAACGGCAGCGTCAGCCGCATCACCGACCCGGTCGCGCTGCGGGTGATCCGCAGCGGGCCGCCACCCGCCGGCGCGGCGAGCGGGTCGTGGCCGCCGTACACCTCACGGGCCATCTCGGTCAGCGCGGCCACGCCCACCGGCTCGGCGGGGCGGTACACCGAGCGCCAGACCGGCAGCCCCGCGAACGACTCGTCCACGTCCTTGAGCACGCCGCGCTGGGCGGCCACCCAGCCCGCCCGCCACTCGTCGTCGCCGGCCTCGGGGAAGACCCGGTTGGCGACCACGCCGTCGACGGTGTAGCCGAACAGCGAGAGCGTGGTGAACGAGCGCCGGGCCTCGGCGAGGACGACGTTCTCCGGGGTCAGCACCAGCCGGACGCTGGCGTTGGGGCCGCTCAGCAGCTCCTGCACCTCGTCGAGCTCCTGGTGCAGCCGCTCGACGGCGTCGAAGACGGTGTCCTCGGGCATCGGCACACCGGCCGCCCGGGTCAGCACCGGCTTGAGGGCCTTCACCACGCGCCGCTCGACCGGCAGCACCCGCTTCATGTACCAGCCGAGCGCCTCGGGCAGCGCCAGCAGGCGGAGCGTCTCCGCCGTAGGCGCGCAGTCGACCACGATCACGTCCCACTTCCCGGAGAGCGCGTGCAGCCGCAGCTCGAGCAGCGCCAGCACCTCCTCGGCGCCCGGGATCACCGTCAGCTCCTCGGCGGCCACCCGGTCCACGCCGGCGACGTCGAGCACCGACAGCATGTAGCCCTGGATGTCGGCCCAGGACTGCTCGAAGCGCAGTTGGGCGTCGACCTGCTGGACGAACAGGTTCTCGGCGACCTTGGTCGGCTCCGAGCCGACGGCGGCACCGAACGCGTCGGCCAGCGAGTGGGCCGCGTCGGTGGACAGCACCAGGGTGCGGAGCCCGGAGGCGGCCGCGAGCGCGGAGGTGCCGGCGGCAACGGTGGACTTGCCGACGCCACCCTTGCCGGTGAACAGGAGGATGCGCATGTGTTCGGGTTGGACCTGTCTGCTCTCGTTGGGCGGTCTTCTTGGGGCGGGTCAGACCAGCGACTCGACGCGTTTCTTCAACCCCGAGAGTGCCGTGTCGATGAGGATCTTCTCGCCCTTGCGCTTGAGCATCCCGATCAGCGGAATGGTCACGTCGAGCGACAGCCGGTAGGTCACCTCGGTGCCCTTGCCGGAGGGCCGCAGGATGTAGGCGCCGTCGAGCGACTTCAGGATCTTGCCCTGGACCAGGGTCCAGGTGACCTGGCGGTCGTCGTCCCAGATGTAGGACAGGGTGTACTCGTCCCTGATCGGCGGCACGTCGAGCTCGAAGAAGACCTCGCGGGCGCGGCCACCGGATGCTTCGGCGAGGACGTCGGCGGTCTTCACGCCCTTCGCCCATGCCGGGTACGCCGGGAAGTCGGCGATCACGGCCATTACCGCGGCCGGTGGTGCGTCGACGACGATCGAGGAGGCCGTCTGTTCGGCCATCGAGGAGCCCCCTGGGATCTCGTGTGGGCTGAGGTCGCCGAGCGTACCGGATACTGGAGGTACGGCGCCGTGGCGGGCGCCATACTCTCGTCGCGATAACCTGCGACGAGCAGCCCGTCACCCAGCAGGGTCACGCTCCAGTCCCGGGAGGCATATCTTGCGCGAGTTCTCCACGCCGATGACGATCGCCGTTCCCACCACCGGAAACCTCACCGACGACGTGGCCGGCAACGGCCGCGACCACCCCGACTCCGTGATGTTCAGCAGGCAGTCGGGCTCGGGTCTGGTCGACGTCACCGCCGCCGAGTTCCTCACCGAGGTGCAGGGCGTGGCCAAGGGGCTGGTGGCCGCCGGGATCGATGTCGGCGACCGAGTAGCGCTGCTCTCGAAGACCCGATACGAGTGGACGCTGCTCGACTATGCGATCTGGTTCGCCGGCGCTGTGACGGTGCCGATCTACGAGACCTCATCGGCCGAGCAGGTGCAGTGGATCCTGCAGGACTCCGGTGCCAAGGCGGTCGTGGCCGAGGGTGCCGACCACATCGCCCGGATCGTCGAGGTGCGGCCCAGCCTCGAGCAGCTCAACAACGTCTGGTCCTTCGACGACAACGCGGTGGAGGTGCTGACCGCGCTCGGCGCCGACATCACCGACGAGGAGCTCGAGAAGCGGCGTACCACCGCGATGCCGAGCGACCTGGCCACCCTGGTCTACACCTCGGGCACGACCGGCCGGCCCAAGGGCTGCCGGATCACCCACGGCAACTTCATGTTCGAGCTCGGCGTGGCCGTCGAGGAGCTTGCCGACCTCTTCGACGACGAGGAGGCCGCGACCCTGCTGTTCCTGCCGCTGGCCCACGTGTTCGCCCGGATCGTGCAGATCGGCTGCATGAAGAAACGGGTCCGGCTCGGCCACTCCTCCGACATCAAGAACCTGGTCGCCGACCTCGGCGAGTTCCGGCCGACGTTCATCCTCGGCGTCCCCCGGGTCTTCGAGAAGGTCTTCAACACCGCCTCCCAGCGCGCCGCTGCCGACGGCCGGGGCCGGATCTTCGACCGCGCCGCCGAGGTCGCCATCTCCTACTCGCGCGCCCTGGACCGGGGCCGGGTGCCGCTGCGGCTGCGCGCCCAGCACGCGGCGTTCGACAAGCTGGTCTACGGCAAGCTGCGCGACGCGCTCGGCGGCCGCTGCACGTACGCCGTCTCCGGCGGCGCGCCGCTCGGCGAGCGGCTCGGCCACTTCTACCGCGGGATCGGGCTCAACGTGCTGGAGGGCTACGGCCTCAGCGAGACCGCCGCCGCGATCACCGTCAACCTGCCGGACGCGCAGAAGGTCGGCAGCGTCGGCCGGCCGCTGCCCGGCGCCGCGGTCCGGGTCGCCGACGACGGCGAGCTGCTGTTCAAGGGCGGCCAGGTCTTCGACGGCTACTGGCACAACGACGAGGCCACCGCCGCCGCGCTCACCGACGGCTGGCTGCACAGCGGCGACGTCGGCGAGGTCGACGACGAGGGCTTCGTCCGGATCACCGGCCGCAAGAAGGAGATCCTGGTGACCGCCGGCGGCAAGAACGTCGCTCCCGCCGTACTCGAGGACCGGCTGCGCGCCCACTACCTGGTCAGCCAGTGCATGGTCGTCGGCGACGGTCAGCCCTTCATCGCCGCGCTGGTCACCATCGACACCGAGTCGTTCCCGGCCTGGGCCGAGCGGCACGGCAAGAAGGGTGCGATCGCCGACCTGGTCGACGACCCGGACCTGCGCGCCGAGGTCGAGGCCGCGGTCGAGGACGCCAACAAGGCGGTCTCCAAGGCCGAGGCGATCCGCAGGTTCACGATCCTCCCCGCCGACTGGACCGAGGAGGGCGGTCAGCTCACCCCGAGCCTGAAGCTGAAGCGCAACGTGGTGATGCGGGAGTTCAAGGACGACGTCGCCGACCTCTACCGGTAAGCCGCTACCGCTCGCCCATCCGGCGGGCGATCGCGACCCGCTCGAGGGTGGTCGGGTGGCTGCCGAACCACCAGTGCGACCAGCCGGGTGGTGTCGGGTCGGCGAGCGACCGGACCGCGAGCCGCTTCTGCATGGCGATGAACGCGCCCGGGTCGTTGGTGAACCGGAGCGCATCCACGTCGGCGCGGGTCTCGATCTGGCGGCTGATGCCGTTCTCGACCGGCGCCGCGGCGAAGGTGGCCAGCGCCGACAGCGCCAGCACGAGCGGTACGGCGGTGACCACGGCCAGGCCCTCGGTGCCGGTGCGGCGCCGTACCACTGAAGCGCCGGTGACCAGCCCGAGCAGGCCGACCGCGAGCAGGGTCCCGGAGGCGCCGAGCAGCGACCCGGCGAGCACGTCGTCGTGGCGGGCGTGTGCGAGCTCGTGGGCGACCACCGACAGCGCCTGGTCCTCGGGCAGGTCGTCGACCAGGTTGTCGTAGAGGACCACCCGCCGGGTCCCGCCGTAGCCGGAGACGTAGGCGTTCAAGGTGGTGGTCCGCCGCGACGCGTCCGCGACCAGCACGTCGTCGACCGGGACTCCCTCCTCCTCGGCCAGCTCCAGCACCTGAGTGCGCAGCGAGCCGTCCGGAAGCGCCTCGAAGTTGTTGAACAGCGGCTCGACCAGCACCGGGTAGGCGAATGAGCCGGCCATCACCAGGGCCGCCAGCACTCCCCCGGCCACCGCCGGCCACCGCCGCTCGAAGCGGCGGGCACAGGCGACCAGCGCCATCAGCGCGAGCGACACCACCACGACCGACAGGGCCAGGCTCTTGGCCTGGTCGACGGCGTACGCCGACAGCGCTTGGTGGGTCAGTCCGACGTCGAGCCGGCGCTCGCGCTGGACCAGGGAGAACGGCAGCGTGGCCACTCGCCCGATCAGCAGCACCGCGGCCGTGCCGAGCACTACCTGGACCCACCACCACCCGGGCAGCCGCTTCATCAGCCGGGATCCGAGTGGGGTGAGGCCGAGCAGTAACGACACCGCCAGCGAGACCGCCAGCGAGGCCAGGCCTATCTGCAGGGTGCCACCGGCGTAGTCCTCGGCGCTGGCGACCTGCTTCGGGCTCAGTACGTCGCCCACGGGCGCCGCGGTGACCGCGCCGCCGGGTATCGGCCCCCAGGGCACCAGCAGGGCGGCCAGTACGACGAAGGCGCCGCCGCCGAGCAGGGTCACGATCAGCGCGGTGGCGCGGTCCGGCGTACTCACGCGGCCAAGTCTTCCAGCCGCGCCTGCCAGGCGCGGGTCAGCTCCTGCTCGGTCATGCCGAACACCGCCGGCAGCGCCTCGGCCAGCGCCGTACCGGACGCGACCTGGCGGTAGAACCGGACCAGCTGACCCTCGCTGCCCTCCTCGGCCAGGGTCACGCACGCCAGCCAGGCCGCCTCGTAGGCGGCGCCGAGATGGGTGGTCCGGGTGTCGAACTCGGCCTGGTCCGGCAGGTGGTCGGGTGGGCCGTCCTCGCGGACCTGGCGGGCGATCTGGGCAGCGGTCACCGAGACCGGCAGCCGGACGTCGCGCAGCGCGACGTAGTCGGCGAAGCCCTCGAGCAGCCACAGCGGAACGTTGGTGGTGACCGCGTCGGTGGCGACGTGGGCGGCCTCGTGGCTCATCACCACCTGGGCGCCCTGGGCGCGCAACGAGCCGAACACGGCCGGGTTGACGAACACGTGGGCCGAGGTGCCGGGTGCCGTCGAGCCGTCCGGCGTGGTGGTGACGGCCGCGATCGCGGCGTACTGCTCGGGCGTGGCATTGAGGGCGGCATGCAGGCCGTCGACCGAGGCCGGCACCTCCACGACAAGGCCGCTGTCCCAGTCGGTCAGGACCCTACGGACCACGGGTACGGCGGCGCGCGCGTAGCGGGCGTAGTTGTCGGTCTCCTCCGCCGGCGCCGCGGCGAGGACCAGCGTGCTCGCCGTACGGCGAACCTCCAGGCGGTTGGTCAGCCACAGCGGCGACCGGCGCTGGTGGCCACCCGCGGACACGAAGGCCGCGCGGTCACCGTCGGACGTCAGCGTGAACGACACCTCGGTCGCCGTCGGGGTCGCGTCGAACCCGGCGAACTGCCAGGTCGTCTCCGCCGCGACTACCCAGGTCCCCTCGCTGCCGGCGGCCTCGTCCTCGTCGACGTATCGCAGCGTGAAGTCTCGTACCTCGAGCGCCCGGGCGTTGTCCACGATCGCCGTCAGCCGGTCCGCGGCCGCGGCGTCGCCGTCGGCGGCGAGCGCCGCGGCGGCCTGCTTGTCGCGGTCGGTCACCGCCTGCTGCAGGTCGCCGAGCAGCTCGGCCGACGAGTCCATCCGGTCGGCCTGGGTGGTCGGCCGGGGCCGACCCGGGTCCTGGTCCTTGCTGCCGCCGTCGTCGCGCAGGACCAGCCAGGAGGAGACGGCGGCGACGCCGAGCACGAGCAACAGCGAAAGGCCGGCCACCCACCAACGTGGGCGACCGGCCTTGTCGAGTGCTTCTGGCTCAGCCAGGGCGGACCGCACCGGAGTACGGCATCAGGTCGATCGGGTCGATCCGGACGCCCCTGCTCGGGTTCGACGCGTGCACGATCTGGCCGCCGCCGATGTACATCGCGACGTGGCTGACCGGGCTGTAGTAGAAGACCAGGTCGCCGGGCGCCAGGTCGCTCTGGCTGACCGGAGCGCCGTCACCCATCTGCGAGGACGACGAGCGGGTCAGCGCCACGCCGGCCTGCGCCCACGCCATCATGGTCAGGCCGGAGCAGTCGAACGCGTCCGGGCCCTCGGCGCCGTACACGTAGGAGTCGCCGACCTGGGCGAGCGCATAGGCGACCGCGGCCTTGGCCCGGCCGGACACGGGTACGTTGGGCAGCGGCTGGTCGCCACGGCTCGGCGGCGTCATCTCGTCGAGCTCTTCCGCCTCGAGCTCGCCGAGCAGCTCCTCGGCCTCGTCGAGCTTGTCGTCGACGATCTTCTTGTCCTTGCCGAGCTTGGCCTTGACCTTGGCGATCTCCTTGGCCTGCTCCTGGGCAGCCTCACGCCGGATCTCGAGCGCCTCGAGCTCGGTGGAGAACTTCTTGAAGCGCTGGGTCTGCAGGTCGTTGTACGCCGACATCGTCGACAGCTGCGAGAGGAACTTGGACGGGTCGTCGGACACGACGACCTCGCCGACCGCGGACAGGTTGGCGCCCTGGTACTGGCGGACGATGGAGTCCTCGACCTGGCCGCGGGCCTGGTCGAGCTTGGTCTGCTGCCGCTTCTGGTCGGCCTTCAAGCGGCGAAGCTGCTTGTCGAGGCTGGCCAGCTCCTGCTTGGCGTTGAGGTACCGCTCGTTGGCCTTCTCGGCCTGGTGGTAGAGACGGTCGACCTTGGCCTGGACATCGTCGATGTCCGGGTCTGCGTAGGTGGGGGTGGTGGGGACGATGCCAACTACTGCGGCGGTGGCGAGTCCGGTCAGGACAGTAACGAAGCGCTTCCGGCCGTGAATCACGAGCGGACGTTCTCCCTCTTTGTCGACGCCTACCAGGTGAGCTGACGGGTTCGGGCCGACAAGCCCTACACCAACTCCACCCGAGCGTCACCACTCGCGCCTTGTTGGCGATTCACCCCAGGGAAGATGTGGTTCCCCGGCTCCGGACCCACGGGCTTCCCCGCTCGCGGCTCCAGACTCGGCGCGGCGCCCGCGCAACCGGTCTAGCTGCTATGACGGGCACCTGAGCAAGGGAGACTAGCCGCAGGCAAGGCACGCAGCAAACCCCGGACGGCATGTCTTTAGGGTGATTTTTCCCGGTCCTACCCGGCGGTTTGCACGTTCAAGCCGACTCGATGTCGGGATTGGGCACGGATGTGACCATTCGTAACGGTGGAACCAGCCCGGACTCGGCGAGCACCCCGAGCGCCTTCTGCTCGTCGTCGTCGAACCCCAGTTCCGGTGGCGGCCCCAGCAGCGCGGTCACCACACAGTCGTGGCAGTGCAGGCCACGCACCAGGCAGCTGTCACAGTCGATTCGTATCGTCATGGTCAGGACCCTCCCAGCCACCACCGACATTTTCGTTCCGGCGTGTCGCACCCCCGCGTGTCGCGACCCGGCCCTTGTTCACGCCGCACGCCGCCGACCCGGTCCGTGTTCACCCCGTACGACGCCGACCCGGCCCTTGTTCACGTGGTACGCCGCCGACCCGGCCCGTGTTCACCCCGTACGACGCCGACCCGGCCCTTATTCACGCGTTCGGCCGTGAACACCGGCCGGGTCGGCGCAATCTCGCGTGAACACCGGCCGGGTCGGCGCATCCAGGCGTCGACACGGGCCGGGTCAGCGGTTGATAACGGCGATCAGGGCCTCGGCGTCGATGGAGCGGGCACCGGCCTTCACCACGTCGGTGGCGACCTCGCGGTCGCTGGTGACGACCACCACGACCCGTCCGCGCGGCTCGGCGTCGACCAGCTCGCGGATGATGTCGTCGGCGATCACGCCCTCGGGGCTGAACAGCACCTTCACACCGCGCGGCGGGTTGACCAGCGGCCGGCTTGAGGTCGCGGCGGCGTCGAACACCACGGTGGTCTCGGCACCGCTGCGGGCGACCAGCGGGGCGACCCCGTTCAGCAGCCGAGTCCGCTGCGCCTCCAGTGAGGACGACGGCCACGCCTCCTTGCTGACGTTGTAGCCGTCGACGATCAGCCGCGGCCGGGGCAGGGCGAGGTACTGCTCCAGCAGCGCCGGGCTGGACGGTCCGAGCGCGCCAGCAGCGGACGGCTGCCGCACGCCCTGTTCGGCGAGTGTGCTCTCGACCCGGTCGGCCGGCGCACCGGACACCGTCGGCAGCGCCAGCTCACGGCGCAGCCCGGTGGCCGCGTCGAGCAGGGTGTCCAGGAGCAGCCGGGCCCGCACGGTGGCGTCGTCGCGGTCGGCCCGGACGTCACGGCGTACGGCCGACGCCGCCTCCTGGAGCGCGGCGAGCTGGCCGCGCAGCCGCCGGATCTCGATGACGCTGGCCGACTGGCCGGCCTCCAGCTCGGCGCGTAGCCGGGTCAGCTCCTCGATGTCGGCGGCGGCCTTCTCGGCGCCGGCCTTCTCCTGCACCCGCAGCTCACCGAGCTTGCGGCGCAGCGTGACGTTCTCCGCCTTCAGCCCTTCGACCTGCTCCTTGTGCTGAGTGCGCTGCTGGCGCGCCGCGGTCTCGGCATCGGCGAGCCGCTCGCGCAGCCGCTCCAGCTCCGACGCGTCCTGCTCGCTCAGCGCGGCGTCCTGTCTGGCCTGGGTCTCGCGGCTCGCCGCGGCGACCAGCTCGGCCCAGCCGTCCGGCCGCAGCAGCCAGGCGAGAGCGGCGACGTCGACCGGATCGGCCGTGGCTGGCGCCGTACCTCCGGCCACCGCGGCCGACAGCTCGGGCACCGCCGCCGACACCTGTACGCCGACACTCTCGCGGAAGTTGTCGTCGCCCTCCAGCG
The DNA here is from genome assembly GCF_003121585.1 of Nocardioides speluncae. GTDB lineage: Bacteria > Actinomycetota > Actinomycetes > Propionibacteriales > Nocardioidaceae > Nocardioides > Nocardioides speluncae. The sequence goes on along the minus strand of NZ_QEOO01000047.1, from coordinate 98,757 downwards.
CGACCGAGATCTGGGTACCGCCGAGCCGTGCGCGCCGCGCCGGAGCGAACGCCGCGACCTTGCGCAGCGACGGCGGCAGCTGCGGCACCGACGGCAGGGCGTCGGATGCGAGCGCGACGATCCGCAGCCGCACGGGTTCTGGCAACGGCTCGGTCATCGCGACGCCGGGTCCTCCAGGGCCGCGGCCTCGGCCCGGTCGACCAGCTCGACCGCGTCAGCGCGGCCACACCACCGGCAGCTCACCTGCTCCACCGTCTCGTCCTTCACCTCGACCTCCTCGACCTGGTGCTCGCCGGCCAGGTCGAAGTGCCAGAACTCGGTGGTACGGCGAGTCCTGGTCACGTCGAACCGGGTCAGGTTGCCGCAGCCGGCACACCGCCAGCGGTGCGTCGCGTCGGGGATGGTCGCGGTCACAGGCGTCTCCATCTTCTGGTTCGTCGTTCCAGCAAGCGTATGCGCGAACAGGCTGAGAGGCCCTGAGGCGGGGCGCGGCGTCGCCGTACTGTCGGTGGCCGCATCTAGCGTCTTGTGTCATGAGCATGAGGTGGGCGGAGCAGCGCAGCTTCGACGAGCTCGGGCGACCGTTGCGCGACCTCACGTTCTGCGTGGTCGACCTGGAGACGACCGGCGGGTCGGCCGGCGGCGGGTCGATGATCACCGAGATCGGCGCAGTGAAGGTGCGTGGCGGCGAGCAGCTCGGCGAGTTCCAGACGCTGGTCAACCCCCACACCCAGATCCCCGCGTTCATCGCCGTCCTCACCGGGATCACCAACACCATGGTCGCCGACGCGCCGCCGATCGAGTCCGCGCTGCCGGCGTTCCTCGAGTTCGCCCAGGGCAGCGTCCTGGTCGCCCACAACGCGCCGTTCGACGTTGGCTTCCTGCAGCACTTCGCCCGGCTTCAGGAGCGACCGTGGCCGGCGTTCGAGGTGCTCGACACGGCTAAGGTGGCCCGCCGAGTGATCACCCGCGACGACGCGCCCAACTGCAAGCTGTCCTCGCTGGCATGGCTGTTCAACTCCGGCACCACGCCCAACCACCGCGCGCTCGCCGACGCCCGCGCGACCGTCGACGTGCTCCACGGACTGATGGAGCGGCTCGGCGGCCTCGGCGTCCACACGCTGGAGGAGCTGCAGACGTTCAGCTCGCGGGTCTCCCCGGCGCAGCGCCGCAAGCGCTACCTCGCCGAGTCGCTGCCGCACGCGCCGGGCGTCTACCTGTTCCGCGACGCCCGCGAGCGGGTGCTGTACGTCGGTACCTCGCGCGACCTGCGCACCCGGGTCCGGTCCTACTTCACCGCGTCCGAGACCCGCTCCCGGATGGGCGAGATGGTGGCCGCCGCCGAGTCGGTGACCGCGGTCGAGTGCGCGACGACGCTGGAGGCGCAGGTGCGCGAGCTGCGGCTGATCGCCGAGCACAAGCCGCCGTACAACCGTCGCTCGCGGTACCCGGAGAAGGTGCACTTCGTGAAGCTGACCCGCGAAACCTGGCCGCGGCTGTCGCTGGTGCGCCGGGTGCTCGACGACGAGGCCGACTACCTGGGGCCCTTCGGGTCGCGCAAGACCGCGGAGAAGTGCCTGGCCGCGCTCCACGAGACGTTCCCGGTCCGCCAGTGCTCGGGCCGGATGGCCAAGGAGCCGTCGGGGTCACCGTGCGTGCTCGCCGAGATGGATCGCTGCCTGTCACCGTGCGACGGCAGCGTCGACGCGGTGGCGTACGCCGCGATGGTGCGCCAGCTCCGCGACAACCTGCTGCGCCGTCCCGACGACGTGGTCGAGGCGATCAACGACAAGATGACCGCGCTGGCCGCGCGTGAGCGCTACGAGGAGGCCAGCGTGCACCGCGACCGGCTGGCGGCGTTCGTCCGCGCGGCGGCGCGGACACAGCGGCTCAGCGCGCTGACCCGCTGCGAGGAGGTCGTCGCCGCGCGCCGGGAGGACGACGGCCGTTGGGCGGTCCACGTGGTCCGCCACGGCCGGCTGGCCGCGGCCGGCGTGATCCCCCCGGGCGAGGACGCGCATGCCTTCGTCGGCGTACTCCGCGCCTCGGCCGAGTCCGTGCTGCCCGCCCCCGGACCGCTCCCGGCCGCGAGTGCCGAGGAGACCGAGAAGGTGCTGAGCTGGCTGGAGTCCTCCGGCATCCGGCTGGTCGACATCGACGGCGAGTGGAGCTGCCCGGTCGGCGGCGCCTCCCGCCACCTCGCCCTCCACGACGCGGTCAACCAGTCCCGGCTGACGCTGGTGCCGTTCGACGAGCGGCGCGACCTGGCACCGGTCCATCAGCCTGCGAGGTAGCTCGCGAGATAACGTGACGCCATGATCACCGCCATCGTGTTCGTCAAGGCCGACGTGGCCCGGATCCCCGAGGTCGCGGAGGCACTCGCGGCGCTCGACGGAGTCAGCGAGGTCTACTCCGTGACCGGGCAGATCGACCTGATCGTGCTGGTGCGGGTGCGCAACCACGACGACATCGCGGCGGTCGTCGCCGACCGGCTCAACAAGGTCGAGGGTGTCATCGAGACCGAGACGCACATCGCGTTCCGCGCGTACTCCCGCCACGACCTCGAGTCGGCGTTCTCACTCGGCGCCGAGTAGCCCACCGTCACCATGGGCTGGCTCGACGTCCTGGGCTGGGGCGGCTCCGCGCTCCTGGTCTTCTCGCTGTTGCAGGCGCGGGTCCTGCGCTTCCGCGCGCTCAACCTGGTGGCCTGCCTGGTCCTGGTGACGTTCAACGCGTTCCTCGGCATCTGGCCGATGGTGGCGATGAACATCGTGCTGTCGGCGATCAACATCTGGTTCCTGGTGCGGCTGTTGCGCGACCGGCACGACGCGGCCGCGTTCTCGGTACTGCAGGTGCGGCCGAGCGACGCCTACCTACTGCACGTCCTGAAGGTCCACGGGGCCGACATCGCCAGGCACCAGCCGGGCTTCGCCGGCGTGCCGGTCGGCAGCACGCCGTACCTCATCCAGAAGGCGGACGAGACCGTCGGCGTGGTCGTGCTTCGGGTCCAGGACGGCGCCGCGCAGGTCGACCTCGACTACGTCACGCCACGGTTCCGCGACTTCTCCCCCGGCGAGTTCGTGTGGCGGCAGAGCGAGCTGCTGCGCCGGCTCGAGGTGGACCGCGTGGTCACGCCGCCCGGCATGGTCGACCCCTACTACGGCAAGCTCGGCTTCCACCGCGAGGATGACCACTACGTCCTCGACCTCTAGGACTGGCTAACCGCTACCCAACGGTCCAAGGCGGCCTTGGCAGCCCCGGAGTCGATCGCGTCGGCTGCGCGCTTGAGCCCCGCGCTCAGCTGAGCGTCCACCTCGCCGCCCTCGGCCGCGTGTACGGCGAGCGCCGCCCCCGCGTTCAGGAGTACGGCGTCGCGCACGGCGCCGCTGTCGCCGTCGAGCAACCGGCGGACCGCGTCGGCGTTGACCGACACGTCACCGCCCCGCAGGTCCTCGACCGTGGCCGTCGGGATCCCGAACGCGGCCGGGTCGACGGTGGTCTCGGCAACCGCGCCGTCGCGCACGACGTACACCTTCGACGTGGTGGTCGTGGTCAGCTCGTCGAGCCCGTCGTCGCCGGTGACCACCCAGGCGTCCAGCCCGCGGCGGGCGAACACGCCGGCCATCAGCGGCGCCATCCGTGGGTCGGCGCAGCCGACCAGCTGAGCGGCCGGCCGGGCCGGGTTCGTCAGTGGGCCGAGGAAGTTGAAGGTGGTGCCGATGCCGAGCTCGCGACGGGTCGGGCCGGCGTGCCGCATCGACGGGTGGAAGGCCATCGCGAAGCAGAAGGTGATCCCCGCCTCCTCGGCCACCGCTGCGACCCGGTCCGGAGTCAGGTCGAGCCGGACGCCGAGCGCTTCCAGGACGTCGGCGCTGCCGCACTGCGAGGACGCCGACCGGTTGCCGTGCTTGACCACCCGCGCGCCCGCGCCGGCCGCCACGATCGCCGACATCGTCGAGATGTTGACCGACATCGACCGGTCGCCGCCGGTCCCGACCACGTCGAGGAGCCGGCCAGGCACCGAGATCGACTGGGCGTGCGCGAGCATCCCGTCGGCGATCGCCGACAGCTCGTCGATCGTCTCGCCCTTGCTGCGCAGCGCGACCACGAAGCCGGCGATCTGCGACGGCGTCGCCTCGCCCTGCAGGATCTGGTCCATCGCCCAGCCCGCCTGGTCGGACGTCAGGTCGGTGCGGGAGACCAGCGTGCCGAGGACCTCGGGCCAGGTCTGGCTCATCGGGCCGCGGCGGGGACGCGTGAGCGGAGCAGCCGGATGACAGCCTCGGCCAACTGGATCGGGTCGAGCGGGTGCGGCACCGCCGCCTCCGCCCGCGACCAGGTCGCCAGCCAGGCGTCCTGGGGACGGCCGGTCAGCACCAGCACCGGCGGGCACTCGTAGATCTCGTCCTTGACCTGCTTGGCAATGCCCATGCCGCCCGCCGGCACTGCCTCGCCGTCCAGGATCAGCAGGTCGAGACCGCCGGCGTCGACCTGCTGGATCACGACCGGCTCGGTCGCGACCTCGACGTACTCGAGCTCGGGCAGGTCGGGGTGCGGGCGCCGGCCGAGCGCCAGGATCACCTGGCGACGGGTGTTCACGTCGTCGCTGTAGACGAGCACCCTGAGCGCCGCCGGCTTGTTCGAGGTCGTGTCGGTCACAGCGCCGATGCTACTAGTGGCGAGCGTCTGGGACTCAGCTACCCGGATCCGCGGACTGACGCTCGAGCAGGTCCAGCCGCCGGTCCTCCCGCTCGGCCTCCTTCATCGACGACCGCACCCACTGAGTGAACAGCACCGCGAAGAACAGCAGCCCGATCAGGTCGCCCGAGCCCCAGAGGATGCCGCCGGCGAGGTGCTGGTCGTCCATCGGGTCCGGCAGCCACGACGCCATCGGGCCGTCGCGCAGCGAGCGGTACCAGTCCCCCGCGATGAGCGTGCTCTGGCCCATGATCGTGACCCCGAGGAACGCATGGAACGGCAGCGTGAGGAACACCAGCAGCAGCCGGAACGGCCAGCCCACCCGACCCGGCACCGGGTCGATGCCCATCAGGGGCCAGAAGAACAGGGCGCCGACCAGCACCAGGTGGACGTGCATCATCTCGTGGACGTACGCCGACCTCAGCGATGCCTCGTACCAGCCGGAGAAGTAGAGCGCCCAGGGCGACACGACGTACAGACCGAGGGCCAGCGGCGGGAACGACAGCACCTTCGCCACCCACGAGTGGAGGCAGACGAGCAGCCAGGCGCGCGGCCGTTTCGGCAGCGTCCGCAGCGCCAGCGTGACCGGCGCGCCGAGCGCGAGGAAGAGCGGCACCAGCATCGACAGCACCATGTGCTGGACCATGTGCACGCTCAGCAGCGTGGTGTCGTACGCCGCCAGCCCGGACGAGGTCGCGAAGTAGAAGCACCCCATCCCGCCGCCGACGAAGGCCAGCGTCCGGCCGACCGGCCAGTGGTCGCCGCGCCGCCGCAGCGCGGCCACACCGACCAGGTAGAGACCGGCCACCCAGACGGTCAGCACGAACGGAACCGGGTCCATCCCCCACTGGCTGAAGACGCTGCCGAAGGTGAAGCGCGGCAGGTCGAGCTCTGGCGGAGAAGAGAGTGAAACCACGGTGTGAACAATATGACGGCGAATCTCCGACCCTGGGTGGTAGCCCTGGTCTGCGCTACCGACATAATGAGGTCCGTGGCGACAGCAACCGCAGCTATTCCTGCCTCCCGTCTGCACGGGCACCATGACCGGCCGAGCATGGTCAGCGTGGGCACGATCATCTGGCTCGCTAGCGAGCTGATGTTCTTTGCCGCGCTGTTCGCGTGCTACTTCACGATCCGGGCGGTCAGCTCACCCCTGTGGGCGCAGGAGACCGAGAAGCTCAACATCCCGTTCTCCTCGGTCAACACCACGATCCTGGTGCTCTCCTCGCTGACCTGCCAGCTGGGCGTGTTCGCCGCGGAGCGCGGCCAGGTCGGCCGCACCGGCTCGGTGTTCAACATCAAGGGCTGGGGCCTGCGCGAGTGGTTCGTGCTGACCTACATCATGGGCGCGGTCTTCATCGGCGGCCAGGCGCTGGAGTACGCCGAGCTGGTCCACGAGGGGGTCACGATCCAGTCGTCGGCGTACGGCTCGGTCTTCTACCTCACCACCGGCTTCCACGGCCTGCACGTCACCGGCGGCCTGATCGCCTTCCTGTTCGTGCTGGGCCGAACGTTCCTGGCCCGCAAGTTCACCCACGAGCAGGCCGTGAGCGCGATCGTCGTCTCCTACTACTGGCACTTCGTCGATGTGGTGTGGATCGCCCTGTTCGCCACCATCTACCTCATCAAGTAGCCCGGACCAAGGACTGAATCTGTGCGTCTCCTGAACCGCTCCGCCGGCCGGCTTTCGCGGCACCGCCGCGGCCCGCTCGCGGGCCTCGTCGTACTGCTGTTCGGCCTACTGCTCACCGGCGGCCTGTACGCCGCGTTCTCGCCCGCCAGTGCCGAGAAGACCGGCACCGACGCCGAGCAGATCGCCGAAGGCCGCAAGCTCTTCCTCACCAGCTGCTCGTTCTGCCACGGCCAGAACGGCGAGGGCATCACCACCAGGAACGGCAACCAGCTCGGCCCGTCGCTGATCGGCGTCGGCGGCGCAGCGGTCGACTTCCAGGTCGGCACCGGCCGGATGCCGCTGGTCCAGCCGGGCCACCAGACCACGCCGAAGGACGTCACCTTCAACGACGAGGAGACCGCCGCGCTGGCGGCGTACGTCCAGTCGCTGGGCGCCGGCCCCGACATCCCGTCCGAGGCCCTCTACTCCACCGAGGGGCTCTCGGAGGAGGAGCGCGAGGAGCTCGCGGTCCGTGGCGGGCAGATCTTCCTGACCAACTGCAGCGCCTGCCACAACTTCGAGGGCTCCGGCGGCGCGATGCCGCGCGGCAAGGTGGCGCCTTCCTTGCAGAAGACCTCCTCCAAGCACATCTACGAAGCGATGCTCACCGGCCCCGGCGAGATGGACAACTTCTCCAACGGCAACATCGCGCCGGAGGACAAGAAGGCGGTCATCGCCTACCTCGAGGCAATCGAGGAGAACCCGGACTACGGCGGCTTCGGCATGGGAGGCATCGGGCCGGTGTCGGAGGGCATGTACGCGTGGCTGGTCGGCATCGGCGGCTGCGTCGCGTTCGCGTTCTGGATCGCGTCCCACACCACTCGTACGGATAAGAAGCCGCAGGCGGCCGGCGGAGAGGCAGACCAGTGAGCTCCGAGATCGAACTCCGCGACGGCGAGACGAGTCTCGAGAAGGCTGCCGAAGAGCCGATCGCCAATCCCGGGCTGCCCGAGCACAAATGGCGCCCGACCGACGTAGACCCGAAGGCCGAGAAGCGCGCAGAGCGCCAGGTGGCGACGCTGTTCCTGATCTCGATGGCCGCCTCGGTCGCCTTCGTGGTCGCCTACCTCACTATCGACGTCGGCGACAACCCGGACACCTTCGGCGGCCTTGGCGCCTCCACCCTCGCCCTCGGTCTCGCGCTCGGGACTGCCCTGCTGGCGATCGGCATCGGCGTCATCCACTGGGCCCGCAAGCTGATGGGCGACCACGAGATCGTCGAGATGCGGCACCCCGCCCGCTCGTCCGATGAGGACCGCGAGTACGCCGTCAACGAGCTGCTGACCGGCATCGAGGAGTCCGGCATCGGCCGTCGCCCGCTGGTCCGCAACACGCTTCTCGGGGCCCTCGGCCTGGTCGGGCTGCCGTTCATCATCGGCCTCGGCGACCTCGGTCCACTGCCGGGCCGCAAGCTCTACCACACCGTGTGGAAGCCCGGCATGCGCGTGACCCGCGACGTGGTCGGCACCCCGATCAAGGTCTCCGACCTCGAGATCGGCGACCTGGTGAACGCCGAGCCGGAGATCGTCTTCGCGGTCAACGAGGAGGGCGAGCACGAGCTCCACGGCGTGGAGCTCCAGGTCGCCAAGTCGAAGGCCGCGGTGATCCTGGTCCGGATGGAGCCCCACGAGATCACCGCCGCGAAGGGCCGTGAGAACTGGAGCGTGGACGGAATCATCTGCTACTCCAAGATCTGCACGCACGTCGGCTGCCCGATCTCGCTGAACGAGCGCAAGAGCCACCACCTGCTCTGCCCGTGTCACCAGTCGACCTTCGACCTCGCCGACAACGGCCGGGTGATCTTCGGTCCTGCCGCGCGCGCACTTCCTCAGTTACCTTTGATGGTGGATGACGAGGGCTACCTGGTCGCACAGGACGACTTCGACCAGCCAGTCGGACCGAGTTTCTGGGAGCGTGGTTAGTCATGGGTGTGCTGCCGAACCCGCTGGGGCGCAGCCACGGCACCAAGGCCGCCAAGGCCAACAAGCCGAACCGAGGCGCCGCGGCGGCCGAATGGGCCGACGACCGCCTGGGCCTGGCGACTGCCGCGAAGAAGCAGATCCGCAAGGTCTTCCCCGACCACTGGTCGTTCATGCTGGGCGAGATCGCGCTCTGGAGCTTCGTCGTACTCCTGCTGACCGGCGTCTTCCTGACGTTCTGGTTCCAGCCGAGCATGGCCGAGGTCGAGTACCAAGGCTCGTACGACGAGCTCCGCGGCGTCGAGATGTCGCAGGCCTACGCCTCCACGCTGGACATCTCCTTCGACGTCCGCGGCGGCCTGCTGCTGCGCCAGATGCACCACTGGTCCGCGATGCTGTTCATCGCCGCGATGCTCGTGCACATGATGCGGGTGTTCCTCACCGGCGCGTTCCGCAAGCCGCGCGAGCTCAACTGGGTGATCGGCGGCCTGCTGATCCTGCTCGGCATCGTCGAGGGCTTCGCCGGCTACTCGCTCCCCGACGACCTGCTCTCCGGCACCGGCCTGCGAATCGCGGACGGACTGGTCAAGGCGACACCGGTGGTCGGCACCTACATGTCGTTCTACATGTTCGGCGGGGAGTTCCCGGGCGACGAGATCATCCCGCGCCTCTACATGGTTCACATCCTGCTGATCCCGGGCCTGATCCTGGCGCTGATCGCCGCCCACATGCTGCTGCTCGTATACCACAAGCACACGCAGTGGCCCGGCCCCGGCCGCACCGAGGAGAACGTCGTCGGCTACCCGATGATGCCGGTGTACGCCGCGAAGGCCGGCGGCTTCTTCTTCATCGTCTTCGGCATCACCGCCCTGATGGGTGGCCTGCTGTCGATCAACCCGGTGTGGAAGTACGGCCCCTACGACCCGTCGAAGGTGACCGCTGGCTCCCAGCCCGACTGGTACATGGGCATCGCCGAGGGCTTACTCCGGATCATGCCTGGGTGGGAGACCCATATCTTCGGCAAGACGATCTCCTGGAACGTCATGCTGCCTGGTCAGATCGCGCCGATGGTGCTGCTGACGATGGTGCTGGCGTGGCCCTTCCTGGAGGCGTGGGTGACCGGTGACAAGCGTGAGCACCACCTGCTCCAGCGGCCGCGCAACGCGCCGACCCGGACCGCGTTCTTCGTCGCGATGATGTCGGTCTACGGCCTGCTCTGGGCCGCCGGCGGCAACGACATCCTGGCCGTGCAGCTGGGCCTGAGCATGGAGGGCATCACCTACTTCATGCGGGTCGCGGTGTTCGCCGTACCCGTGATCGTGTTCATCTTCGTCAAGCGCTGGTGCATCTCGCTGCAGCGTCACGACAACGAGACGCTGCTGCATGGCTACGAGACCGGCGTGATCATGCGCTCCCCCGAGGGCGGCTACACCGAGCGGCACCTGCCGATCAGCGAGTCGCGTGCCTTCACCATGACCGCGCGCGACCGCGACGTCGTCCTCGACGGCTCGGAGCCCGTCGACGCCAACGGCGTCGAGGCGCCCGGCAGCCGCCTCGACGGCATCCGGCACCGGCTCTCCAAGGCCCTGTTCGCCGACAACGTGCAGAAGCCGACGCGTGAGGAGCTCGACGAGGGCCACCACCACGCCGAGGAGGAGCACGCCCACGAGATCGAAGCCGGCATGGACCAACCTGCCGACGGCCACCAGTTCGACGGCCGCCACACCGTTGAAGAAGAGTCCCTTCGCCACTAATCAGCAGTCCGTGACCCGGCCGGTGTCGACGCCTAAGCGCGTCGACCCGGCCGGTCTTCACGTCCAGACACGCTGCCGGCGGAGCTCCGGGTCGACATCAGCCCTCGCAAGCTCGGCCTGATGCTGACCCGGCCCGCCTTCACGTCCACGCACGCCGACCCGGCCCGTCTTCACGCCTGGAGACGCTCACCCGGCCCGTGTTGACCAGACCGCCGCCCCAGCTCGACGCCGTGCACGAGCGATGCCGGCCTGAAGGCGTCCCCACGCGTTCTGGTGTCGGCCGTGGATGTCGATCGCGGTGAAGACGTCGATATCGAAGCCGTGCTCCCGGCGAATCCAGTCGCGCCGATCGTCGTCGTGCTCCTGCTGGTCGGGACCGTGCCACACGACGCCGTCGTACTCCGCCGCGTAGCGAAGCTCCGCGATACCAAGATCGAGGAAGAGTGGTCCGTCCGGACCTGCGAGCTCGATCTGTAGCTCGGGACGCGGCAATGTCTCGCAGTCGAGCCATCGGAGCCGAAGGATGCTCTCCTCCGGTGACCCTGCCCGCGGATCCACCAACGGCGACAGGGTTCGTAGCTTGCGGACCCCGCGGAAGCCTTTGAAACGGGGCACCTCCGCAACGAGCTGGTCGACGGTGAAAGCACCGGTCCTCGCCATCGCGTCCATCGCGGCGAAGGCCTGATCACGGTGGAGGAGCCGGCCAAGGTCGCACGCGGTCCGCAGCGGCGTCGTGACCACCAGGCCATCGACCTCCATCAGGTCCGACTCCAAGAACGTTCGCTCACCGCTCTTGGCCCAGCCGTTCTTGAGCCGGTTGCCGGGCCTCAGGAACATCGACACCGACGGCGTCGAGAGGTGATCCCCGGGGGCCAGAATCATCGGTGCCCCATGAAGCCAACCGGCTGTCCTGTCGGTGATGACTGCATCCTCGGGCGCAACCAACCGGAGACACGAGATGCGGACGTCAAGAGTGTCGCCCAACTGCGTGGCGTAGTAGACACCTCGCAGCGGCGACATCAAGAGACCTGCTGCGAGCCAGACCGCGAGCTGCCGGTCAGGTACGCCGCGTGCGCGCGCCTCGATGCGGCTGAATGGACGATCCACTGGGACCGGGCTCGACTCGTCGAGCCACGGCTTCGCTTCGGAAGGTGTCATACACCTACGGTTGCCCGACTGCCCGCAGGGCCCCAGTGCAAATCCGCGATCTGTGGATGACCGGCGTTATCCACAGGCATCTGCGCCAAAGCGGGCCGGGTCAGCGCGCTCCCACGTCAACACGGGCCGGGTCAGCGCGCTCCCACGTCAAGACGGGCCGGGTCGGCGTGCTGGTACGTCGAGACGGGGCGGGTGGGCGGGGGGGGTTAGCGGAGGGCGGAGCCGGCTTGGTAGTCGGCCCAGGAGGCGTTCCAGTCGCCGTAGCCGTTGGTGAGATCCATGGGGCGGTCGGTGCCGGTGTACTCGACGACGTCGCCGCGCTTGCTGAGGTTGTAGATCCAGGCGGCGTTCTCGGTGCTCATGCCGGTGCAGCCGTGGCTGACGTTGGCGGAGCCCTGGGAGCCGACCGACCACGGGGCGGCGTGCAGGAACTCGCCGCTGGAGGTGACCCGCATGGCGTACTCGACGTCGTTGATGTCGTAGGCCTCCGGGTCGTCGCGCGAGATGCCGACGGTCTCGGAGTTCATCCGCTTGGTGCGGTACTTCTCCATGATCACCTTGACGCCGGAGCGGGTGGTGAAGCCGGGCTTGCCGGTGGTGATCGGCGTGGTCTTCATCAGCTTGCCGTTGACGAAGGTCTGCATCTGGTGGGTCTGTGCGTTGACCTTGCTGATCACGGCGTCGCCGATGTCGAAGGTGATGTGACGGTCCTCCTGGCCGAACACTCCCCCGCCGGCCGGGACGCTGTTGATGTCAGCGTCGACGGTGACCTTGGAGCCGGCCTTCCAGTAGACCTTCGGCCGCCAGTGCACCTCCTGGTCGCTCACCCAGTGCCAGGAGCCCTGCTGCGCGGGCGAGCTGGTGACCTTGAGGTGCTTCTCGATCGAGGCCTGGTCGGTGATCGGGATGTCGAAGCTGATGACCACCGGCATCCCGACACCGACGGTCTCGCCCTGGAGCGGCGCGACGGACGGGTAGGTCTGCTGGTCGAGGGTCAGATCGGCGGTGGTGAACCGCTGCGTCGCGCGCTGGCTCTTGCCGTCGGCGTCGGTGGCAACGGTGGTGATCGTGTACTGCTGACCGGGCTCGAACCGCTCGGTCGCGGTCCAGCTGGCGCCGTCCTCGGCCACCTTGCCGGGCAGCGCGCCCTCGGCCGAGGCCACCTTGACCTTGGTCAGCTCACCGTTGTCGGCGGTGACCTCGAGCAGCCGGTCGACCGGGACTCCCTGACGACTCTTGAGGTTCGTCGAGATGGTCACCGGCTCGGCCGCCGGACGCTCCTCGGAGCCGTCCTCGCCCGCCGCCGACGTCGACGAGTCGGAGCCGTCGCCCGACGAGTCGGAGCACCCGGCCAGCGCAATGCCTGCGAGTACGGCGACGGCCAGGGCCGCGGCGACAGGACGCTTACGAGCCGGCGCGCCGAACACGCGTGCGCGGCGTACAGTCATGACGATCCCCCGATAGAGAGTTTGGCTGGCGCCGCCAGCGTAACTGGTCGGACCCAGCGACTCACACCGTTACGGGCGTGCGACCCGTCACGTGAGGACGGCCACGCCTCAGTGGGCGTGCTCGCCGCGGTAGTACTCGAACACCCAGCCGCTGAGCGCGATCACGCCGAGCCCGGTGCCGACCACGAACATCCACCACTGGCCCAGCGCCACGCCCAGAACGCACACGGCGAGCGTCGAGGCGCACCACAGCGGCCACCAGGAGTACGGCGGGAAGAAGCCCAGCTCGCCGGCTCCTTCGGCGATCTCGCCGTCCTTGCGGTCCTCCGGGCGCGGGTCCATCCGAGCCGCGTGGAAGCCGAGGTAGATCGACACCATCAGCACCAGCAGCGTCGACATCACCAGCGCGGAGGTGCCGGTCCAGTCATGGGTGATGAACCAGTACGCCGGGGTCACCAGGGCGAAGAACGCCGTGGTGATCACGAAGATCCAGGTCTCGGCCTTCATCAGGCGTCATCCTCCGTCTGGTCAGTCTCGGTCTCGGACTGCTCGGTCTCGGTCTTGGTGATCCGCTTCTCGAGGAGGTCGCCTCGCCCCTCGACATTCGGAGTGTCGGCCAGCCGGCCCTCGCGCTCGGCGTCGTTCTGGGCAAGCTCCATCGCGGCGATCTCCGGGTGGTGCAGGTCGAACGCCGGCGACTCCGAGCGGATCCGCGGGATCGAGTGGAAGTTATGCCGCGGCGGCGGGCATGAGGTCGCCCACTCCAGCGAGCGGCCCCAGCCCCACGGGTCGTCGGTCTCGACCAGCGGCGCCTTGCGGGAGATCCACACGTTGTAGAAGAACGGCAGCGTGGAAATGCCGAGCAGGAAGGCGCCCACCGTCGAGATCTGGTTGAGCACGGTGAAGCCGTCCTCGGGCAGATAGTCGGCGTACCGGCGCGGCATTCCTTCGACGCCCAGCCAGTGCTGGACCAGGAAGGTGATGTGGAACCCGAAGAACAGCAGCCAGAAGTGGACCTTGCCGAGCCGCTCGTCGAGCATCCGGCCGGTCATCTTCGGCCACCAGAAGTAGAAGCCGGCGAACATCGCGAACACCACGGTGCCGAACACGACGTAGTGGAAGTGCGCCACCACGAAGTAGGAGTCGGACACGTGGAAGTCCAGCGGCGGGCTGGCCAGGATGATGCCGGTCAGGCCGCCGAACAGGAACGTCGTGAGGAAGCCGAGCGTCCACAGCATCGGGGTGTCGAAGGACACAGACCCGCCCCACATCGTGCCGATCCAGTTGAAGAACTTCACACCTGTGGGTACGGCGATCAGGAACGTCATGCCGGAGAAGAACGGCAGGTCGACCGCGCCGGTCACGAACATGTGGTGCGCCCACACCGCGACCGACAGGATCGCGATGCCGAGGGTCGCGCCGACCAGGCCGACGTACCCGAAGATCGGCTTGCGGCTGAACACCGGCAGGATCTCGGTCACGATGCCGAAGAACGGCAGCGCGATGATGTAGACCTCCGGATGGCCGAAGAACCAGAACAGGTGCTGCCACAGGATCGCGCCACCGTGGGAGGCGTCGAAGATATGGGCGCCGAGCAGCCGGTCGGCCTCCAGCGAGAGCAGCGCGCCGGCGAGGATCGGGAACGCGATCAGCACCAGCAGCGAGGTGACCATCGTGTTCCACACGAAGATCGGCATCCGGAACATGGTCATGCCGGGCGCGCGCATGCAGATGATCGTGGTGATGAAGTTGACCGCGCCGAGGATGGTGCCGAGACCGGCCATCCACAGACCCATGATCCACAGGTCACCGCCGACGCCAGGCGAGCCGATCTTGGTCGAGAGCGGCGTGTAGGCGAACCAGCCGAAGTCCGCGGCGCCGCCCGGGGTCAGGAAGCCGGCACCGACGATGAGGCCGCCGAACAGGAACAGCCAGTAGCTGAACATGTTGAGTCGCGGGAACGCGACGTCGGGCGAGCCGATCTGCAGCGGCATGATCACGTTGCCGAAGCCGAAGAACAGCGGCGTCGCGAACAGCAGCAGCATGATCGTGCCGTGCATCGTGAACAGCTGGTTGTAGAGCTCTTCGTTGACCACCTGTGAGCCGGGGAAGGCCAGCTCGGAGCGGATGATCAGGGCCATCAGGCCGCCTGCGAGGAACCAGGCGAACGAGGTGATCAGGTAGAGCTTGCCGATCAGCTTGTGGTCGGTCGTGGTGAGGATGCGGACGACGTTCTGACCGAGCGTCCTCTTGTGCTCAGGGAAGGCGGTCGTCGCGCTGGCTGCCGTGGCGGTCACTCGTGTTCTCCATTGCTCTCGGCCTCGATGCCGTCCTGGACCCGCGCGTTCTCGCCGCCGAGCACCGGCTCCTCCGAGGTGAAACCGCGCTCCTCGAGCTGCTGCAGGTGCTCATCGAAGTCGGCCCTGGACACGACCTCGACGTTGAACAGCATCCGCGAGTGGTAGGCGCCGCACAGCTCGGTGCACTTGCCCTTGAAGGTGCCGATCCGGTCCGGCGTGAGCTGGAACTTGTTGTCGCGGCCGGGGACGACGTCCATCTTCATCAGGAAGCCAGGCACCCAGAACGAGTGGATCATGTCGGGCGAGCTGAGCTCGAACTTGACGGTCTCGTTCACCGGCAGATACAGCGTGGGGATCTGCCCGGCGGTACCCGACGTGAAGACGTACGCCGACTCGACGGCGTCCGCGTTCTCGTAGTTGAAGGTCCACGACCACTGCTGCCCGACCACCTTGACCACGTGGTCGGGCGTATCGGAGTCGTCGAGCACCCGGTTCTGGACGGTGACCGTCCAGTAGAAGAAGACGATCACCATCATGATCGGGGCGATCGTGTAGAAGATCTCGAGCGGCAGGTTGTAGCGCGTCTGCACCGGGATCTCGTCGTCGCTGCGGCGCCGGTAGCGCCAGATGACCCAGAAGATCAGGCCCCAGGTGATGACACCGGTCACCAGCGCGGCCACCCAGCCCCACTGCCACAGGGCGAGGATGTCAGGGCCCTCCTTGGTGGCGGGCTCGGGCATTGCGCCGCGCTTCCACTCGCCCCGCTGGTCGGCCGAGCAGCCACCGAGGATCAGGAGGCCGAAGCCCAGCGTCGTGCCGACAGCGATTCTTCTGGCGACCCCCGACGCACGCTTGGGGAGTTGCAGACCCACGAACGAGCCTCTCTCTCAACGATCACGGATACAGCCGAACACTACTGGAAGTGACCCCCGGGAAAGGTGGAGGGTCGCCAGATAGATTCATGGTGTGACTGACGCCTCCAGCGGCGCCCCAACGTACCTCGACTCGGCATCGTCCGAGCCGCTGCATCCGGCCGCGCGCGCGGTGCTGCTCGCCGCGCTCGACCAGGGGTACGCCGACCCGCGGCGCCTGCACGGTCCGGCCCGGTCCGCGCGGCTGCTGCTCGACAACGCGCGCGAGGTCACCGCGCAGGCGCTCGGCGTCCGCGCCGACGAGGTCAGCTTCGTCGGGTCCGGGACCGACGCGGTCCATCGCGGGCTGCTCGGGCTGCTCGCGGGCCGTGCCCGCTCCGGCTCGCGGCTGCTGCACTCGGCGGTCGAGCACTCCTCAGTGCTGCACGCCGCCGCGTGGCGCACCGGCGAGGCTGCATCGCTGCCGGTCGACCGGCACGGCCGGCTGACGGCCGACACCGTCCGCGCCGCCCTCACTCCCGACGTCGCCGCCCTCGCAGTGCAGTCGGCGAACCACGAGGTGGGCACCGTCCAGCCGGTCGCCGAGATCGCCGCGGCCGCCGGTGACGTCCCGGTATTCATGGACGCGTGCGCCTCCGCCGGGCGGCTGCCGCTCCCCGACGGGTGGGCGGTGGCCGCCGCGTCCGCGCACAAGTGGGGCGGCCCGGCGGGAGTCGGCGTACTCCTGGTGCGCAAGGGCGCCCGGTGGCGCAATCCGTTCCCCGCCGACGACCGGGTCGACGAGCGGGCAGCGGGCTTCGAGAACGTCCCCTCCGCGCTCGCCGCCGCGGCCGCCCTGCAGGCGGTCGTCGCCGAGCAGGAGGAGCGCAGCGTCCGGGAGGCCGCGCTGATCGCGAAGGTCCGCAAGACCGTCGCCGCGAGCGTGCCCGACGTCGAGATCGTCGGCGACCCCGACGAGCGGCTCCCCCACCTGGTCACCTTCTCCTGCCTGTACGTCGACGGCGAGGCCCTGGTGCACGGGCTAGACCGGCGCGGCTTCGGCGTGGCCAGCGGGTCGGCCTGCACCGCGTCGACGCTGGCCCCGAGCCACGTGCTGGAGGCGATGGGCGTGCTCACCCACGGCAACGTGCGGGTCTCACTGACCCGTGACACCGCCGAGGCTCAGGTCGATGCCTTCCTCGCCGCGCTACCCGACGTCGTACGCGCGATCCGGGCGGAGGCCGGACTGTGACCGACCCGGAGCCGGCGTTCGAGCTGGACTGCCGTGGCAAGCGCTGCCCGCTGCCGATCATCGAGCTGGCCCGTCACATCGAGGGCGTCGCGGTCGGAGAGCTGCTCGCGGTGGTGTCCGACGATGTGGCGGCGCGGGCCGACGTCCCGGCGTGGTGCCGGATGCGCGGCCAGGAGTACGGCGGCGAGGACGCCGCCGGCGACGGCGTCCCCCGCTATCTGGTGCGGCGGCTGGTCTGAAGCGAACCGCCTACGGGCGGATCGTGGTCAGGCGCGGCTCGATGTCCTTGACGGCCTCGGGGCCGTAGGTGTCCTCCAGGCGCTTGAGGAAGCCACTGCGGGTGAGGGTGTACTCCTGGGTGCCGACCTGCTCCACGACGTACACCGCGAGCAGGCAGCCGAGCTGGGCGGCCCGCTCCAGGCCGAGGTCCCACGACAGTGCGGCCAGGAAGCCGGCCCGGAAGGCGTCGCCGACGCCGGTCGGCTCGACCGCCTCGATCTCAGGTACGGCGGCCACCACCAGCGGCTCCTCCCCCTTGCGCTCGATGCGCACGCCCTGGGCGCCGAGCGTGATCACCCAGGTGCCGACCCGGTCGAGGACGTCCTCGGGGGTCCAGCCGGTCTTCTGGGTGATTAGCGAGGCCTCGTACTCGTTGGAGAACAGGATGTCCGCGCCGTCGATCAGCGGCCGGATCAGGTCGCCGTCGCCGAAGGCGAGCTGCTGGGACGGGTCGGCGACGAATCGGTAGCCGCGGGTGCGGCACTCGTCGGTGTGCCGGAGCATGCCCTCGGGGTCGTTCGGGCCGATCAGGACGTACTCGGGCGCCCCGACGCGGTCGGCGATCGGCTTGAGCTCGATCTCGCGGGCCTCGCTCATCGCGCCGGCGTAGAACGAGGCGATCTGGGCGTGGGTGGAGTCGTTGGTGCACACGAAGCGCGCGGTGTGCCGGGTCTGGGAGACGTGCACCGAGTCGCAGTCAACGTTGTGCCGCTCCAGCCACGACCGGTAGTCGACGAAGTCCTCCCCGACCGCGCCTACCAGGATCGGGCGGATGCCGAGGTTGCCGAGCCCGAAGGCGATGTTCGCGGCGCAGCCGCCGCGGCGTACGTCGAGCTCGTCGACCAGGAACGAGACCGACAGCTTGGCCAGCTGGTCGACCACCAGCGAGTCGGAGAACTTGCCGGCGAAGGACATCAGATGGTCGGTCGCGATCGAACCGGTGATCAGCAGTGACATGGCGCGAACACTACTTGCGCTCCTGCCCGACAACCTACCGACGGGTTCCGATTTCCGTACTGGAGAGTAAGCCTTACCGTCGAAGACATGGCCGATTCGGCACCTCCCTCGCGACTCGCGTACGACGAGCTGGCGAGCCCGCACGAGCTGTACGGCGACTGCCAGGCAGCGGGCGCGAACCTCCCTCAGCACGCCCCGCTGCTCGGCACCCCGCCTTCGGCGGTACCGGCTCCTCGACACGAGATCGCAGTGACCGACTCGGCCGCCCGGCTGGCCGGCGCGCTCCACCTCCACCTCAACTAGAGCTCGTCCGGACAGCCGAAAACGCCGAGCGGCGCCAACTCCTGAGAGTTGGCGCCGCCACCGGAGGCCCGAGTGGCATGTAGATCGCTCCGCGATCTATGTGCCACTCGGCGTTTGATACGGGCCTAGTGGAACGAGTCGCCGCAGGCGCAGGAGCCGGTGGCGTTGGGGTTGTCGATGGTGAAGCCCTGCTTCTCGATGCTGTCGACGAAGTCGATCTGCGCACCGTTGAGGTAGGGCACGCTCATCCGGTCGACCACGACGGCGACGCCGTCGAAGTCGGTGACCACGTCACCGTCGAGGCTGCGCTCGTCGAAGAACAGCTGGTACCGCAGTCCGGAGCAGCCGCCCGGCTGGACCGAGATCCGCAGCGCGAGGTCGTCGCGACCTTCCTGGTCGAGGAGGCTCTTCACCTTGGCGGCGGCCACCGAGCTCAGGTTGATCTGGTCGGTACGGCGCTCTTCGGTGGTCACCGGCTCCGCAACCTTGGTCCCCGCCGGGGCACCGTGGCTGTGTCCGGCTGCACCGCCGCCGCAGCAACTGTCGCTCATCTGCTCACTCCAAAGGGGGTGTTGTGGTCGTCTACAACTCTCATCAATGGTCGCACACGCTGGGTTATTCCTGAACGTGAGGACGATCGCGGAGCGATCGTCGTCACGTGAGCAAGCCGGCGGCAGCCCGCACCGCTCAGAGATCGCGCTCAGCGTGACCAGGTCCGCGCCACTCGCTCCGCGAGATCGGCGAGGGCGCCGCGCGGGTCGGCGAAGGCGCGCTCCTTCCCGGCCGCATCCACCAGCGAGTACGCCGACTCCACGCCGAGCGCGCGCATCTCGCGGGACCCGACCAGCACCTGACCCGCGAGCGCGATGCACGGCCGCACCGCCTCGGTCGCGATCTCGGCGACGCCGTACGGGACCTTCCCGGAACGGGAGGAGAAGTCGAACGAGCCCTCCCCCGTGACCACCAGGTCCGCCTGCCGGGCCCGGTCGGCGAGGCCGACCGCGCGGGCAACCAGGCCGATGCCGGACTCCCGGCTGCCACCGAGCAGGAACAGCGCGAAGCCGAGTCCACCCGCCGCGCCGGCGCCCTTCTCCAGCGCCAGGCGTCGTTCGGTGAGGGCTGCGAAGTCGTCGAGAATGCCGTCCACGGCCGGCAGCCGCTCCTCCGGAATGCCCTTCTGCGGACCATAGGTCTTGGTCGCGCCGAACAGCCCAGTTAGCGGGTTGGCAACGTCCGAGGCGGCGACCAGCTCGACCTCGCCCCGCTCGCTACCCAGCCCGACGCCGTCCAGCTGCACCGAGTGCAGCTCGGCCATCGCCCGCGGCCCGCCGCGGAGAAGGTCGGCCGGCTCGGCACCGAGGGCGGCGAGCAGCCCCGCGCCCGCGTCGTTGGTGCCGCTGCCGCCGAGTCCGACCACGACCCGCCGGGCGCCGGCGTCGACGGCGGCGCGCAGCAGCTCGCCGACGCCGTACGTCGTGGCCCGCTCGGCGTCCCGGTCCGCGGGCTCGGTCAGGTGCAGCCCGCAGGCCTGCGCGCTCTCGACGTACGCCGTGCCGTCGGCAACCAGCAGGCTGGCCGGCGTCGGCTCGCCGTACGGACCGCTGACCGTGACCGCGAGCAGGTCGCCGCCCAGCGCGGCGTACAGGACGTCGACGAAGCCCGGGCCGCCGTCGGCCATCGGCGCCAGGTCCAGCTCATCGGCGGGTGCCCGCCGCCGCCAGCCCTCGGCGATCGCGTCGGCCGCCTCGACCGCGGACAGCGTGCCGGCGAACTTGTCGGGAGCAATGAGGACGCGCACGCCCCCATCCTGCCTCCCTAGGCTGAGCCAGTGACCGTCGCCATCCGCCCCATGCATGACCAGGACGTTGCCGCCGTCGAGCAGCTCACCGACGAGGGCTTCTACGAACTCGACCTGCGTACCGTCCAGCGCGACTGGCCGGACCCGGAGCGGCGCACGGCCGCGCACAGCAAGGTCTGGATGGCCCGCACTCGGCACTTCCTGGCCACCGACCCGGGCGGCTGCTGGGTGGCCGAGCAAGACGGCGAGCTGGTCGGCGCCGCGGCGTCGTTCAACCGCGAGCTGATGTGGATCCTGGCGACGTACGCCGTCCGCCCCGGGCTGCAGGGCCAGGGCATCGGCGCCCAGCTGCTCGCGGCGGCGCTGCAGCACGGCCAGGGCTGCCTGCGTGGGATGCTCTCGGCGTCGTCGGACCCGAAAGCGGTACGCCGCTACCGGCTGGCCGGCTTCAGCCTGCATCCGCAGATGTTCCTCCGCGGCGTCGTCGACCGGAGCACGCTGCCGGTGGTCGACCGGGTCCGCGACGGCAACGCGGCCGACGTGGACCTGATGAACTCGGTCGACCGGCAGACCCGCGGCGCCGCGCACGGGCCGGACCACGAGTTCCTGCTCGAGAACGCCGCCCGGCTCGTCGTCGCCGACCGGACGACCGGCTCCGGCTACGCCTACGTGGCCGAGAACGGCTCCCCGCTGCTGCTGGCCGCGACCAACCGGCGTACCGCCGCCGACCTGCTCTGGGAGTCTCTGGCCTCCTCACCGCCGGATGGCAAGGTCACCGTCCCGCACCTGACCGCGGTCAACGAGTGGGCGGTCGACGTCGGACTGGCCGCGCGCCTGGAGCTGCATCAGTCCGGCTACCTCGCCCTGCGCAACATGAAGCCGCCCGCGCCGTACATCCATCACGGCGCGCTGCTCTGATCATCGGCCGACCGCGGCCCGCGCAGCCAGCTGCAGTTTGCGCAGGTCACCCGCCCGCCAGACCGGCGAACGGACGGTCAGGGTGCCGTGCGCCAAGGTGACCGCGAACGACGGCAAGATGGTCCCGGTGACCGCGCCGACGGCCCGGATCTCCTCCACTGGGATCGTCCAGGGCGCCGGCTGCCGGTCCCGGCCCTTGGCCACCAGCGGCTTCACCAGGGTCACGACCATCCACAGGAGCAGCAGAACAATGCCAACCAAACCCATGAGCCCGAAGATGGCATTGTCGTACAGGAGTCCGAGAACCAAGAACAGTGGCGGTCCACCCAAAAAGGTACGCCGAAGCCCGCTCCAATCGCTGCCGGATGCCGGTCGCGGAGCGATGCGTAGACCGGTCGGATACACCCGGAGGCGTGCCACGCCGTCATCGGTGCGGAATGGCCCGTACTCAATCGACTCCCAGCTGCTCATCCCATCGCTCACGGGCGGGTATCTGCCCCATGGAACAAATCCGCAAACCGCTGAGTTAACTTTGTTGTCGCGATGACCACAAACTAGGATGGTGTGCATGACGACAGTCGACCTACCCCTGCTCCCCCTTGGTCTCGGCAAGGACCTCGGTTCCGAACGGGGCGTGGAGTGCCCGGGCGACCTGCCGCCCGCGTCCGACCCTGACCTGGTGGCCCGCGCGAAGGCGGCCAAGGAGGCGCTCGGCGAGAAGGTGTTCGTGCTCGGGCACCACTACCAGCGCGACGAGGTGATCCAGTTCGCCGACGTCACCGGAGACTCGTTCAAGCTCGCCCGGGACGCGGCCGGCCGCCCGGAGGCGGAGTACATCGTCTTCTGCGGCGTCCACTTCATGGCCGAGTCGGCCGACATCCTGACCGCGCCCGAGCAGAAGGTGGTCCTGCCCGACCTCGCGGCCGGCTGCTCGATGGCCGACATGGCCCGGCTCGCGCAGGTCGAGGACGCCTGGGACGCGATGGTCGACGCCGGCATCGCCGACGTCGTCGTACCCGTCACGTACATGAACTCCTCGGCCGACATCAAGGCGTTCTGCGGCAAGCACGACGGCGCGGTGTGTACGTCGAGCAACGCCGACGTCGCGCTGGAGTGGGCGTTCCAGCAGAAGGGCCCTGACAGCAAGGTGCTGTTCCTGCCCGACCAGCACCTCGGCCGCAACACCGCGGTGCTGAAGATGGGCTACACGCTCGACGACTGCGTGGTCTGGAACCCGCTCAAGCCCAACGGCGGCCTGACCGCCGAGGAGCTCAAGCGGGCCAAGATGATCCTCTGGAAGGGCCACTGCTCGGTGCACGGCCGGTTCAGCGAGGACGTGGTCGACGAGCTGCGCGAGAAGATCCCGGGCGTCAACATCCTGGTCCACCCCGAGTGCAAGCACGAAGTGGTGCTCAAGGCGGACCTGGTCGGCTCCACCGAGTTCATCATCAAGACCATCGAGGCGGCGCCGGCCGGCTCCAGCTGGGCGATCGGCACCGAGCTCAACCTGGTCAAGCGGCTGGCCGGCCAGCACCCCGACAAGAACATCTCCTTCCTCGACAAGACCGTCTGCTACTGCTCGACGATGAACCGGATCGACCTGCCCCACTTCGTGTGGGCGATGGAGTCGCTTGCCGCCGGCAAGCTGGTCAACGTGATCGAGGTCGACCCAGACACCGAGCACTGGGCCAAGGTCGCGCTGCAGCGGATGCTGGACCTGCCCGGCAAGTCACACAGGGACTGACGCGACACTCACGGCTCGACCCCGGGAGGCGGGGTCGGCGGCGGGGTCACCTCCGGATTCGGGAAGGTCAGCTCGGCGTCCGAGGCGATCTCAAGGAGTTGCGCGTCCGAGATCACCGGATTCCCGGTCGACGCAGTGGGGATGGTGATCCACACGTTGACCCGCCGCTTGTCGTCCCCGACGGTGACCATTCGGTAATGCTCCTCGCCGGACTCGAACCTGGTCCTGGTCCAGGTCCGGCCGTCGGGGAACGTGCCTTCGGTGCAGGTGGTGTCCCCGGCCTGGCAGCCTGTCCAAGGATCCTCGTAGGGCACCGGGAGCCCGAGGACCACGGCCAGCTCCTGGGCGTCCGGCAGGTCGTAGTAGGCCTGCCAGTCGGTGGCATTCTGGGCCTGGTCGTCGGGTAGCGGTGTCTTCCTGGTCCAGTCGCTCGGGTAGATGTCGCGCGGCTGGTAGTTGACGTACCGGGCCACCACCCCCTGGATCAGCTCGTCCACGCCGCTGGTGGGCACGAAGCCGCCGCCGTCCGCCGGCGGGTCACTGGCGACCGCGACCTCGCCCTCGCCGCCGCCCTCGCCGCCGCCCTGGCCGAGGACGGCGACTCCGGTGCCGGTCAGGCCGAGTACGGCGGCCGCAGCACCGCCGGCCCACGCCAGCCTGCGGGTACGCCGGCGGGCTCGGCCTGTCTGGATCGCGCTGGCGAGACTGGGCCCGCCCTCGACGTCGTCGGTCAGCTCCCGCAGCCGGCCGCTCAGCTCGGTGTCGAATGTCATGACTTCTCCTTCAGGTCAGCAGGTTGGCCCAGCTCGTGGCCCAGGTCGCGCCGGAGGCGGGCGACGGCTCGCGAGGTCTGGCTCTTCACGGTGCCCTCGGGCACGCGCAGGATCTCGGCGACGGCCGCCACGGGCAGGTCGTCGAGGTAGCGGAGGGTGATCAGCACCCGGTCGCGTGGCTTCAACGCCTGCATGGCGCGGCGCAGGTCGAGGCTGTCGGCAAGGTCGGTGACCTCGGTGACCGGCTGGTCCGGAACCTCGTCGGTCAGCGTCTCGTGGCGCCGCTTCCGCAGGTTGCTCAGGCAGCGGTTGACCAGGACCCGCCTGGCGTAGGCGTCGTGCCCGCCGTCGCGGATCCGGGGCCAGTAGACGTACAGCGTGCTGAAGGTCTGCTGGGTCTCGTCCTCCGCTTGCGCCCAGCTGCCGAGGATGGCGTACGCCGTACGCATGAACGGCCGCTCGCGCGAGACGAAGAACTCGCAGTAGGTCGCCTCCCAGGTTGGTGCCCTGCTCCCCATACATCCATCCTTCCGTCCGGCTGTGCCCTACTGGCTCTTACGGGCTCCTACTGGTCAAGAGTCGATATCCGGCCGGTCGGTTCCACCCGCGGGAGGATGCGGCGGCCGCGCCCCGCGCCGTACCGTCGGTAGGCATGAGGCAGGGACCGCAGACCGTCGGCGAGGCGCTGAGCTTCGGCGTCTCGATGGTGAGATCTCAGATCTTCATGACGCAGGGCCGGCTGCTGCGGCAGCCGATCACCCGCTTCGCCACCGCGGCGGGCCGCCGCGACCCCTATCCGATCCACGAGGAGTACCGGTCACTGGGCCGCGTGGCCGAGACCACCGCGGGATTCCTGGTCACCGCTGACTACGAGCTGTGTCGCGAGGTGCTGCGCAGCCGGAAGTACGGCGTCAAGGACCCCGAGACCGGGATCGTGCACGGCCAGCTCTACGACACCGGGACCATCGACCGGTCGATGCTCGGCGTCAACGCACCCGAGCACACCCGGCTCCGCAAGCTCGCCGCACCCGGGTTCACCCCCAAGCTGATGCGGTCCTACGAGAAGACCATCGAGGAGCGGGTCGGCTCGCTCCTCGACGACCTGGCCGGGCGCGAGACGTTCGACCTGGTGCACGAGTTCTCCGCGCCGATGCCGATCACGGTGATCGCCGACCTGCTGGGCGTGCCGCCGGAGGACGCTGCCTCCTTCGAGCGGTCCGGGCAGTGGCTCGCCTCCGCGCTGGACGGGATCCGGTCGCCGGTACACGCGGTCCGGCTGGCGCTGGCCGCGCGCCGGCTGGAGGTGATCTTCGACCGGCTGTACGAGCTGCGCACCCGCGAGCCGCGCGAGGACCTGGTCAGCACGCTGGTCGCCGCGCGCGACGGCGGGCGGCTGACTGCCAAGGAGCTGGTCGCGATGTGCGAGCTGCTGCTGGTCGCCGGCTTCGAGACGACCGTCAACTTGATCACCAACGCGGTCCTCGCCCTGCAGCGCACCCCCGGCGCCTGGGACCGGCTGGTCGACGACCCCGGGCTGGCGCCGCTGGCGGTCGAGGAGACGCTGCGCTTCGACCCGCCGGTCCAGCGATCGATCCGGGTGGCGCTGGAGGACGACGAGCTCGCCGGCCGCGCCGTACCCCGAGGAACGTGGGTGATCACGCTGATCGGCGGCGCCAACCGCGACCCCCAGGTGTACGACCGGCCCGGCGAGTTCGTCATCGACCGGTACGCCGACAAGACCGTCCCCGACCACCTCGCCTTCTCCGGCGGCATCCACTACTGCCTGGGTGCGGCGCTCGCCCGGCTGGAAGCCGCGACCGCGCTGCGCACCCTCGCCACCCGGATGCCGAACCTGAAGCTGGTCGGCGAGCCGACGATGCGCAGGTCGGTGTCGGTGCGCGGCGCGGCCTCGCTGACCGCGATCCCCGGCTGAGCCGGTCCCACTCAGCCGTCGAGGTCGACTACCACGACCGACCAGTTGTCGGGCGCGCCGGCCTCAGCGACCGCATCCGCCACGGCGTCGGCGACGTTGGCCGGCGTACCCGGTGCGACCAGGATGGCGGCCAGGTCGGCCGGGTCGACCTCGCGGTGCACACCGTCGGTGGTGAGCACGATCCGGTCGCCGGGCTGGGTCACCCGGACCGCGAGGTCCGCGTCCGGCGGGGCGTCGGCCGCCAGCGCCCGGTTGATCTGCACCCGTCGCTCGTCGAGCCTGGCCTCGTCCGGCGTCAGCCTGCCCTCGTCGATCAGGGTCTGGACGACCGAGTGGTCGCGGGTCAGCCGCTCCAGCCGTCCCTCGCGGACGAGGTAGGCGCGAGAGTCACCGATGTGGGCGAGGAACAGCTGGTCGCCGTCCAGCGCGACCGCGGTGAGCGTGCATCCGGACTCGGGCGCGGTGCTGCCGCCGGCGGTCGCCACGGCGACGGCGGCATCCGCGGCGCGGCGTACCGCCTCGTCGAGCTCGTCGATGGTGCGCGGAGCACCGAGTGCGGCCACCGCGGCGGCCGCAACCCCGGTGCGTTCGCCGAACCCGTCGGCGACCGCGAACACCTCCGGCCCGTCGAGTACGGCGTCCAGCTGAGCGTCTCGGCCGCCGATTCCGCTTCGTGCCGCATGGCTGGCGGTATCGCTGGCGGTGATGTGAACGGTGTGCATGTCGTGCTCCTTCGGTGAGATCTCACTCACGAGGGAGGCCATCGCGTCGCGCGCTGTGGCTGTGTCGGCCTCGACCTGACGCCAGTACGACCGGAGCTCGGCCGCCGCGGCTGCAGGCGGCAGCTCGGCGACCACCCGGATCCGCGCCAGCGGCATCCCGACCAGCCTGAGCCGGGCCACGAGCCGCGCCCGGTCGAGCTGATCGGCGGCGTACCACCGGTAGCCGGAGACCGGGTCCACCTCGGCGGGCGCCAGCAGACCCATCTCGTCGTACAACCTCAGGGCCTTGGGCGTCAGCCCGCTGGCCCGGGCGAAGTCGCCGATCAGGATCAGGTCCATGACACTCCCCTCGTCATCGGCACGCTGGTCGCGCCGACGACACCGACGCTGCGGCCTGCCCTTGGGTGAAGGTCAAGCCGGCGCACGAGGTACGCGCTGCCTCTGCGTACGGCTCGAGGTAGCGGAGACGGAACGGGGAAGGGCCGAGCACCGTATCGGCCTCGGTGCGCTCGCGCAGAGTCTCGTGGTCAGCGTGAAGGACGAAGTGCCGCTCCGGAATGCCGTGGTGGGCGAGGCCCGCGCTGATCTCGCGCCAGTACTGCTCCACCAGCACGGTCATCGGCATGACCAACGTGCCGCCGGTGTAGTCGAGCACGCGGCGGGCGGTCTCAACCACGAGCGGCCGCCACGGGGGGGCAGGTGCCGTTGAGCCATACGATCACGGGATCCGACGCTACCGGCAGCGGATGCGCTGGCGTCCCGGGGAGGGTTCGGCGGTTGGTGATACAGGCGTGTTCTCAAAGATCGGACTGGCCTGTCCGGTCTTTGGTAACACAGCTGGATCACCACCGGCCGTTAGAGACCCGGGGCTCCCCACACCGCGAGCCAGCGGGAGAGCTCCTTCTCCATCGGCAGCTCGGCGGCGAGGTGGTCCCGGACCTCGATCTCCAGCAGGTTGTCGCGCTTGTCCTCACCTGCGGGCGCGAACGGGTAGAAGGTGCCCTGCTTGTAGAGGTAAACCAGCCCGACCTTGCGGCCGGAGGCGTCCGCGAAGGCGACCAGGGTGCACAGCAGGCCGGAGCCGAAGCCCTGCTCCTCCAGCGCGGTGTTGACCGCGTGCAGGTCGGTGCAGAGGCCGGCGGTGTCGCTGGGGTCATGCCTGGCGACCAGCCAGGTGAAGCCGAAGCTGTCCTCCACCTTCTCGACCTTCGCGCCCTCGTCGCTGTCGAGCAGCTCGACGAAGCCGTCCTGGGTCTCGGTGAACGCCGCCCCGGCCGCCGCGCGGTAGCAAACCGAGCCGGTGCCGGTCGGCGTGAAGCCGGCCGCGGTCTGCAGCGTCAGCGCCGCACTCGGCACCAGGAACAGCGAGTCCAGGTTGGCCGGCTTCTGCTTGGTGCGGCCGGTGACCGCGTCCCAGAACCCCATCGCGGCTAGCCCGTCGGCCGGCCGAGCTCGGCCTGGATCCGGGCCAGCTGCTCCAGCCGCTGTTCGAGGGACGGGTGGGTGGAGGTCAGCGTCTTGAAGGTGGCGCCGCTGATCGCCGGCGCGATGAAGAAGGCGTTCATCGAGCTTGAGGCGCGCAGGTCCTTCTGCGGGATCGCGGCCATCTCGCCAGTGATCTTCTGCAGCGCGGAGCCGAGCGCGGCCGGCTTCATCGTCAGATAGGCGCCCGATCGGTCGGCGCACAGCTCGCGGTAGCGCGACAGCAGCCGCAGCAGCAGGAAGCTCACGGCGTACACGATCAGGCTGACCAGCAGCGCGACGAGATACGCCGGAGCACCACCGTTGTCGCGGTTGTTGCCGCGGCTGAGGTGGACGCCGCCGTACTGGGCGCTGCGGGTGAGCATCGAGGCGACGATGCCGGCGGACGAGGCGATCGTCATCACGAGTACGTCGCGGTGCGCGACATGGGACAGCTCGTGGGCGAGCACGCCCTCCAGCTCCTCGGCGTCCAGCTTCTGCAGGATCCCGGTGGTCACGCAGACCGCTGCCCGGTTGGGCGAGCGGCCGGTCGCGAACGCGTTGGGGATATCGAGATCGGCCACGCCGACCCGCGGCTTGGGCATGTCCGCCATCGCGCAGAGACGGTCGATCATGCCGTGCAGCTCGGGCGCCTCCTCCGGGGTCACCTCGCGCGCCCGCATCGCGCGCATCGCCACCTTGTCGGAGGTCCACCACTGGTAGAACGCGATGCCGATGCCGATCAGTCCGATGATCCACGCGTACTTCGGGAAGGCGAACATCAGCGTCGTCACCAGGCCGACGAAGAGCGCACCCAGGAGGAACATCACCAGGGTCATCCGAGCGGTCAGCCCGGTGTCCTTGATGAACCGAGATCTAGCCACCGATTCTGCCCGGCGTCAGCCGGGGATCAGCCCGTCGTCGTTGAGCATCTGCCGGACCTCGTCGATGCTCGCGTCGGCCGGCGGCAGGATCAGGTCGGACTCGTCGAGCGAGTCGTCGGCGTGGTGCACCCCGATCGTGCGGACGCCGTCGAGCAGCGCGGCGAGCGCGGCCTCGAAGGCCGCCTCGTCGTTGCCGTCGACGGCCGACTCGACCACGGCGTCCAGCTCGTTGAGCCGGCCCAGCGCCTCGTCGGAGACGTCGTACTGTCCCTCGCCCAGGATCCGGACGATCATGATTGGCCTCCTTCGGCCGCCTTCTGCCCGTCGGCCTTCAAGATGTCGCCCTGGGGCGCTGACTCGATCGCCTCGGGAGCCGGAGCGCCGCCCTTCAGGCGGGCCAGCTCGGCCTCGACGTCGGCCTGCGAGCTCATCGACTCCAGCTCGCGGGCGATGTCGTCGCCCGCACCGGTCTGGGTGACGTCGTCGAGCGCGCCGGAGGCGATCAGCTCGTCGATGGCGCCGGCACGGGCCTGCAGCTGCGCGGTCTTGTCCTCGGCCCGCTGGATGGCCATGCCGACGTCGCCCATCTCCTCGCCGATGCCGGACATCGCCTCGTTGATGCGGGTCTGCGCCTCGGCCGCGGTGTACGTCGCCTTGATCGTCTCCTTGCGGGTCCGGAAGGCCTCGACCTTCGCCTGCAGCCGCTGCTGCGCGAGGGTGAGCTTCTCCTCCTCGCCCTGGAGCTGGGCGTGCTGGGCCTTGAGGTCGGTGATCTGGTTGTTCAGGCCGGACTTGCGGGTGAGGGCCTCGCGCGCGAGGTCCTCGCGACCCATCGTGATCGCCTTCTGCGCCTGGTCCTGCAGCTTGGCACCCTGCGCCTCGAGCTGGTTGACCTGCAGCTCGACCCGCTTGCGGCTGGTGGCGACATCGGCCACGCCGCGGCGTACCTTCGACAGCAGCTCGAGCTGCCGCTGGTAGCTGTAGTCGAGGGTCTCGCGGGGGTCCTCCGCACGGTCGAGGGCCTTGTTGGCCTTGGACCGGAAGATCAGGCTGATGCGCTTCATGAGGCTCATGGGACGTGCGGCCCCTTCCCTGGTGTGGTCTCGTCGTTCTCACACTATGACCAAAACCAAGCCTTGGGCGAGTGGACCTTCGGATACGGCGCAGGTCGCGGCCACGGGTAGGCTGGCTGGGCCCGCCCGGGCCCGATCCACCGACGAAGAAGGCAGCCCGTTGTTCCGTCGTACCAAGCCGGAGACCCCGGCCGAGACCGAGTCCACCTCGCTCATCAAGGAGGGCGGCAAGGGCCGGCCCACCCCCACCCGCCGCGAGGCCGAGGCAGCCGCCCGCGAGCGGGCCCGAGTGCCGCGTGACCGCAAGGAGCTGGCACGCCGACAGCGGGCCACCCGCACCGAGTCCAGCCAGAAGATCCGGCAGGCGATGAAGACCGGCGACGAGCGCTACCTGCCGGCCCGCGACAAGGGCCCGGTCCGGCGCTTCGTGCGCGACTTCGTGGACGTGCGGATGTCGTTCGTGGAGCTGATGCTGCCGCTGCTGATCGTGATCATGATCCTCGGCTACTCCGGCAACGCCAGCGCGGTGCGCTGGAGCAACGTGCTGCTGCCCACGATCCTGCTGCTGGTGGTCGTCGACCTGGTGATCATGCGGTTCCGGCTGCGCCGCGAGCTGGGCCGGCGGTTCCCCGACGAGTCGATGCGGGGCACCACCTTCTACGCGATCTCGCGGGCGCTGCAGATGAAGTTCATGCGGCTTCCGAAGGCACAGGTCAAGTTCGGCCAGGAGCTCCCCGAGAACTACAGCTGACCGATGACGACACCGCCTCTTCTGCTGCTTAGCGGCGCCGGTCTTCCCTCCTGGATCTGGGACGAAGTGCGCGCCACCCTGCTCACCCCGACCCGGGTCGTGGCCTATCCGCGCGGCTCGGCCAGCCTCGAGGAGTACGCCGAGGCAGCCGCCGAGACCGCCGACGGGTGGGAGTCGTACGGCGTGATCGCCCACTCGCTCGGCGGAGTTATCGGCAGCGAGCTGGTGGCGCGCGAGCCCGACCGGGTCACGGGCTTCCTCGGCGTCGCCGCGATCATCCCCGAGGCGGGCGAGTCGTTCCTGGACGGACTGCCGTTCCTGCAGCGGAAGAACGTCAGCAACGTGCTGGACATCCTGGGCACCCGGCCGCCGGCGAAGATCATCCGCCGCGATCTCTGCGCCGGGATCCGGCGTGACGAGACCGACCGGATCGTCAGCGAGTTCGCAACGGAGTCCGTCAACGTCTACCGCGACCAGGTGTCGGAGAAACGAGAGTTCCCCGCGACCAGCGGCTACGTCGTGACCACCAAGGTGCGCGCCTACCCGGTGCGGCTCCAGAAGAAGTACGCCGCAAAGGTCGGCGGTGGGATCCACCGGGTCCGGGCCGGACATCTGCCGATGCTTCAGCAGGCGAGCCAGCTGGCCGGCATCATCGCGGACACGTTTGAGGCGGACTGAGGGCGCGGCCGGACTGTCGGTGGTGGCCACTAGTGTCCGCCACATGACGACTCCCCTTCTGCTGCTCAGTGGTGCCGGACTGCCCGCCTGGATCTGGGACGATGTGCGCGCCCAGCTGCCCGTCGAGACCCGGGTCGTGGAGTACCCGCGGGGATCGGCCAGCCTCGCCGAGTACGCCGCGGCAGCCGCCGCCACCGCCGACGGCTGGGAGTCGTACGGCGTGGTCGCCCACTCGCTCGGCGGCGTCGTGGGCAGCGAGCTGCTCGCCCAGCAGCCCGAGCGAGTCACCGGCTTCTTCGGCGTGTCGGCGATCATCCCGGCGGCCGGCAGCTCCTTCCTCGGCGCGCTGCCGTCGCCACAGCGCCATGTCGTCAGCCTCGCGATGCGGCTGATGGGCACCCGGCCTCCGGCCAAGAGCATCCGCAGCGGGTTGGCGGCCGGTCTCACAGCCGAGCAGGCCGACCGGATCGTGGCCGACTTCGACCCCGAGTCGCAGCGGGTCTACCGCGACCCGGTCTCGCCGCGCGTGTTCCCCGAGGTACGCCGCTATCTGCTCACCACGGGCGACAAGGAGTTCCCCGAGTCCCTCCAGCAGAAGTACGCGGCGGAGATCGGTGGGCCGGTCGACCGGCTGGACACCGCCCATCTGCCGATGCTGGAGCAGCCGAAGCTGGTCGCCGAGCTGGTCGAGTCGGCGTACGCCTAACGTCCGAGCGCGGCCCAGGCCTTCGTCAGCCTGGCGACGACCTCGGTGAGCGTGGCCTCCGGGAAGGTGAACGGCAGCCGGACGAAGCTGTCGTGGATGCCGGCGGTGTCCGTCGAGGCGCCGGGCACCACCTCGACGCCGTACCGCAGCGCCACCTGGGCGAACACGCGTGCGTCGACGCCGGGTAGCTCGATCCACAGCGCCGAGCCACCCGCGGGCGGCTGCCAGCGCCAGTCGGGCAGGTGGGCCTTCAGCAGGCCGCCGAGATGCTCCCGGCGGGCGCGTAGGACGGCGGCGTGGGCAGCCGTGATCTCGCCCAGCCGAGGTATCAGCCGCAGCGCGACGGCCTGGTCGATGAGTGGGGTGCCCATGTCGGCGATCACCTTGTGCCGCGCCACGCGCTCGGCCACCTCCTCGGGCGCTCGAAGCCAGCCGATCCGCAGGCCCGGCCACAGCGTCTTCGCCAGCGAGCCGATGCTCACCACCTCGCCGCCGCCGTACGCCGCGATCGGGCGCGGCAGCGTCGAGGAGTCGGCGTCGGTGTTGTAGGAGTTGTCCTCGACGAGCGGGATGCCCTCGGCACGAGCGAGCTCACTGATCCGGCGGCGACGCGACGCGGACATCAGCGTGCCCGTCGGGTTGTGGTGCGTCGGCATCAGGAACACCAGCGACGGCTTGCTCGGGAGCGCCGCGGCGAAGGCGTCGACCCGGACCCCTTCCTCGTCCATCGCGACCCCGAGCGTGGTCGCGCCGGCCGCCCGGAAGACGTCGAGACAGCCCGGCCAGCCTGGCGACTCCACCAGCACGACCGACCCCTTGCGCAGGTAGGTCTGGGCGACCAGCGCGATCGCCTGGGTGGCGCCGGTGGTGACCACGACCTGATCCGCTGTCGTGGGCACGCCCTGCGCCGTGAAGTCCTCGGCGAGCGCGGTCCGCAGCGCCACCATGCCACGCGGGTGATAGCCAGCCTCCGCGGTGAGTGCGGCCATGTCGTGCCGGGCGACCTCCGCGAGGGCATGGGCCAGTTCAGGGCCGGCGGACGCCTCGGCCGTGGTCAGCGAAATGACGTCCGACGGGCTGTCGACCAGTCGTTGCATGATCGCGTTGCCCTGCCCGCCCGGCACCACGCCGTCGGCTCCCGGCCGCCGCAGCTGGGGCAGTACGGCGACCGTCGTACCGCTCCCCCGGCGGCTCTCGACGAGACCGTCGGCCCGCAGCTCGTCGTACGCCGCGACCACGGTCGACCGGCTGAGCGCGACCGCCCGGGCGAGATCGCGCTCGGACGGCAGGCGGATGCCCGAGGCCAGCTGGTCGGCATGCACGGCCTTGCGGAGAGCACCGGCCAGCCGCTGGTACAGCGGTCCGGAGGCCGTGCTCCAGCCGGCGAGCAGCTCGGCGAGCTGGTGAGCCTCGATTCGGTCCACTTCTCCCGCCATTGGACCGGGTCCTCCTGTCTACGCGACACCACAGTGGTTCGCATGAACGAAGAGCTAGACACCCGCCTGCAGGCCATCTGCGAACTGTCCCTACCGTACGTCCGCGACTCCGCGGGCCGGCACGAGTACGACGGGCGCGTCCAGGACCTCTCCCCCGCCGGCGTCCGCAGCGCGCTCGCCGGGCTGACCGCCGACCTCGGGTACGTCGACCGTCACGACGAGGCACACGCCGCGGCGACCGAGAACGCGCTCCGGGTTCGCTTCGGCGAGCTGGAGCTGCACCGCGTCAACCCACTGTGGCACCTCGACAACCTCGAGCTGATGGTCTACGAGCGGCCGTACGCTCCCGCCGAGGAGCGCGCGGAGGCCAGGCGCCGGCATCTCGCGGCCTGGCCGGACGCCGTCGACGCGGCCGTCGAGGCGCTCGACCGGGTGCCCCGCGAGCTGGCGTCCGCGAGCGTGCCGCTCGCCCGTGGGCTCGCGACCTACGCCGGGCGCGACGCCGCCGCCGGCGCTGCCCTGAAGCGACTGGTCGACCATCTTGACTGGGCGAGCATTCAGGGGGATTCGTCGGCCGCGCTCGGCCGCTCGGCACTGGAGCGGCTGCTCTCGGCATCGGAGGCGATCGACGTCGATCTCGCCGACCTGCTCGCCCGCGCAGAGAAGGAGCAGGCCCGGCTGCGGCAGCTGCTGGACGACGCCTGCCGCCGGATCGATCCCGACGCAACCACCGGCGAGACCCTCCGGGTCCTCCGAACGGACCACCCGGCTACCGGGGCCGAGCTGCTCGACGAGACCCGGCTGCTGGTCGACGAGGTGCTCGAGTGGACCGCGCGCAGCGGCCTGGTCCCGGTCGACGACGGCGTCTGCGAGGTCGGGCCGATGCCGGACTCGCAGCGCCGGGGTCTGGCCGGGCTCTTCGCGGCCGCGCCATACGAGCCCGACGGTCCGAGCGCGTTCTACGTGACCCTTCCCGACCCGAGCTGGGCGGAGTCGGAGCAGCGGGCCTGGCTGGCGTCGGGGTTCAACCGGTCCCAGCTGCCCGGCGTCGCGGTGCACGAGGTCGCGCCCGGCCACTTCTCCCACTTCCGGGCACTGCGGCAGCTGCCGAGCCCGGTGCGGCGGCTGCTGACGTCCGATGCGTTCATCGAGGGCTGGGCGCACTACGTCGAGGAGCTGTGCGTCGAGGAGGGCTACCGGGCGGACGACCCTCGGTTCACCGCAGGGGTCGCCCGCGACGGACTGCTCCGGGTGACCCGGCTGATCTGCTCGATCGGCCTGCACACCGGCGACCTGACCGTGGCCGAGGCGGCGCGCCGGTTCACCGAGGACGCGTTCGTCGTCGGTCCCGGCGCCGTCAGCGAGGCGCAGCGCGGCCTCTTCGACCCGACGTACGGCCGCTACACCTGGGGCAAGCTCGAGATCCTCGGGCTGCGAGACCGGGCGCGTGCGGCCTGGGGAGTGGGCTTCTCGCTGCCGCGGTTCCACGCCGCCCTGTTCGCCTTGGGCGCCCCGCCGATGGGGCTCATCGACACCGCGCTGACGGAGGGCTGAGCCATGCCGGAGACGACCCTGCTGGCGTTTCTGCTGGCCACGGTCACGCTGGTGGCGATACCGGGTCCCAACCTGGTCTACATCGTGACTCGCAGCGTTGCCGGCGGTACCCGCGCGGGCGTCGTCTCCGCGCTCGGCGTGGAAGCCGGGACCCTGGTCCACGTCGTGCTGACCAGCATCGGGCTGTCCGCCGTGCTCGGCGCGTCGCCCGTGGCCCTTCAGGTGATCAAGTACGCCGGTGCGGCGTACCTGCTCTACCTGGCGGTGCGAGCCCTCCGCAGGGTCCCGGCCGCCTCCGGCCCAAGTGCCCCAGCCGAGGTCGCTGGGCTGGTCCGCACCTTCACCGACGGCGTGCTGGTGAACCTGCTGAACCCGAAGGTGATCCTGTTCTTCCTGGCCTTCCTGCCGCAGTTCACGACCGGGACCGGCAGTCGGACCGGCGAGCTGCTCGTGCTCGGCATGCTGTTCATGGCCGTGGCACTGCTGATGGACCTCGGGTACGCCGTACTCGGCGGCCTGCTGGCCCGCCGCCAGCCCGGCACCGAGCAGCCGCGACGCTGGCCGGCGTACCTCACCACCACGGTGTACGCCGGTCTCGCGGGCTACGCCGTCCTGAGCCCGGTCTGAGCCGGGTCAGGCGTCGTAGTCGAGGACGACCTTCGGCGAGGTCGGGTGCGACTGGCAGGTCAGCACGTAGCCGCGCTCGACCTCGTCGGCCTCCAGCGCCCAGTTGGTGTCCATCACCACCGTGCCCTCGATCAGACGGGCCCGGCAGGTGCCGCAGACCCCGCCCTTGCAGGCGAACGGGGCGTCGGAGCGGACCCGCAATGCAGCGTCCAGCACCGGCACGTCGTCGGGCCGCAGCGGGAACGTCGAGCTGCGCCCGTCGAGGGTCACCGTTACCTCGGCCGCTCCTTCCACAGCGTCCGCGACGATCGGCGCCCGCGGTACCGGGTCTGCGTGGAACAGCTCGAGGTGGATGTGCGCCGGGTCGACGCCGGACTCCAGCAGCGTGCCCCGCAGCTCGTGCACCATCTGCTGCGGACCGCACAGGAACCACTCGTCGACCCGGTCGGGCGGCACCAGCGAGCCGAGCAGCCGCTTCATCCGGTCGGCATCCAGCCGGCCGGACAGCAGCTCGACGTCCTGCTCCTCGCGCGACAGCACGTGCAGGATCTGCAGCCGGTCCGGGAACCGGTCCTTCAGCTCGTGGACCTCGTCGAGGAACATCACGGTCCGGTGCGTCCGGTTGGCGTAGACGAGCACCGCGTCCGAGTCCGGCTCGGTCTCCAGCGCGGCGGCGAGGATCGACAGCACCGGGGTGATGCCCGAGCCGGCCGCGACCGCGGCATACCGCTTCCGGGCGGTCGGGTCGAGCGGGGTCGAGAAGTGGCCCGCGGGCGTCATCACGTCGAGCTCGTCGCCGACCTTCAGCCGGCCGACCACCTCACCGGAGAAGGCGCCGCCGGGCAGCCGCTTGACGCCGATCCGCAGGATGGCGCTGGACGGCGCCGTACAGATCGAGTAGCTGCGCCGGATCTCGTCCTCGCCGGCGCGGATGGACAGGTGCTGGCCGGCCTCGAACGCGTAGACGTCACGCAGCTCGTCGGGGACCTCGAAGGTCAGGGCGACCGAGTCCTCGGTCAGCTCGTCGATCGCGCTCACCTTCAGCGCGTGGAAGGAACTGTGTCGCGCCATCAGTGCGACTTGAAGTGGTCGAACGGCTCCCGGCACTCACGACACACCCACAGCGACTTGCACGCCGTGGAGCCGAACCGGCTGGACTCCTGGGTGTCGAGGCTGCCGCACTGCGGGCAGCGCACCGAGATCTGGAGCAGCACCGGCTCCCCGGCCCGGGGTCGCGGCACCGGCGGCGCCACGCCGTACGTCGAGAGCTTGGTGCGCGCCTCGGCAGTCATCCAGTCGGTGGTCCAGGCAGGCGCCAGCACGAACTCGACGTCGACGTGCCAGTAGCCGGCCCGAGTCAGCGCCTCCACCAGCTCCTCGCGGATGGTCTCCATCGCCGGGCAGCCGGAGTACGTCGGCGTGATCTGCACATGGACCCGCCCGCGGTCGTCCTCGACCACATCCCGAAGAATGCCGAGCTCGCCGATGGTCAACACCGGCAGCTCCGGGTCGAGGACGGCCGCTGCCACCCCCCAAGCACGTCCTGTTGTCGTGGTCACCATGTCGCCCCCGGATGCGAGCGGGCGAGGTGCTGCATCTCGGCCAACAGGAAGCCGAGCTGCTCGGTGTGCCGGCCGTCGCGACCGGCCGAGTAGTGCGTAGCGACGTCCGGGCGGGTCAGTGTCGCCTCGTCGATCACCGCGGACACCCCGGCGTCGACGGCATCGCGAAGGCTCGACGGGAGCGCCGCGACGCCACTGTCGACCAGACCGGTATCGAGGAAGGCGTCGTCGAAGAGCTCGGCCGCCCAGGGCCATTCGGCGTCCAGGCCCGCCTGCATCCGCTGGTGGGACACATCGGTGCCGTCGCCGAGCCGGACCACCCAGCGGCTGGCGTGGTCGAGGTGGTAGGCGACCTCCTTGACCGCCTTGCCGGCGACGCCGGCCAGGGTGGCGTCGGCGCTGCGGGAGAGCGCGGCGTACAGCTCGCACTGCCAGGCGCTGAAGATCAGCAGCCGGGCCATGGTCACGCCGAAGTCGGTCTGCTCGCGCTCGACCAGGCAGACGTTGCGGAACTCCCGCTCGTCGCGCAGGTAGGCCAGGTCGTCCTCTCCGCGGCCGGCTGCCTCGACCTCACCGGCGTACGCCAGCAGCAGCCGGGCCTGTCCGAGCTGGTCCAAGCCGATGTTGGCCAGCGCGACGTCCTCCTCGAGCTGCGGAGCGCGGGAGATCCACCAGCTCATCCGCTGCGCGGAGATCAGCGCGTCGTCGGCGAGCGCCAGCGTGTAACCGAACAGTCCGGCCATCAGAGGTGGTCCACCCCCTCGGGTACGTCGTAGAACGTGGGGTGCCGGTAGACCTTGTCGGCGGCCGGGTCGAAGAAGGAGTCCTTCTCGTCCGGGCTGGACGCTGCGATCGCCGAGGCCGGCACTACCCACAGCGAGACGCCCTCCTGGCGGCGGGTGTAGAGGTCGCGCGCGTTGCGCAGCGCCATCTCCGCGTCGGGTGCGTGCAGCGAGCCGACGTGGACGTGCGACAGCCCGCGGCGGGAGCGCACGAACACCTCCCAGAGCGGCCAGTCCCGGCTCATGCCGCACCCTCCTCAGCCTTCGGTGGTCGAGCTTGTCGAGACCGCTTGTCGGCGTACGCCGTGGCGGCCTCGCGGACCCAGGCGCCGTCCTCGTGGGCGCGGACCCGGTGCGCCATCCGCTCGGCGTTGCAGGGGCCATTGCCGCGGATCACCTCGAACAGCTCGGTGAAGTCGACCTCGCCGAAGTCGTAGTGTCCGCGGTCGGAGTTCCAAGCGATCTCCGGGTCGGGCAGGCTCAGCCCGAGTGCCTCGGACTGCGGCACGGTCATGTCGACGAAGCGCTGGCGCAGGTCGTCGTTGGAGTGCCGCTTGATCCCCCACGCCATCGACTGCGCGGAGTTCGGGGAGTCGTCGTCGGGCGGGCCGAACATCATCAGCGAGGGCCACCAGTAGCGGTCGACCGCATCCTGGGCCATCGCCCGCTGGGCGTCGGTGCCCTTGGCCAGCGTGTGCAGGATCTCGAAGCCCTGCCGCTGGTGGAACGACTCCTCCTTGCAGACCCGCACCATCGCCCGGCCGTACGGCCCGTAGGAGCAGCGGCACAGCGGCACCTGGTTGACGATCGCGGCGCCGTCCACCAGCCAGCCGATGGCGCCGACGTCGGCCCAGGTCAGCGTCGGGTAGTTGAAGATCGAGGAGTACTTCTGGCGGCCGGAGTGCAGTTGGTCGAGCAGGTCGGCCCGGTCCACGCCCAGGGTCTCCGCCGCGGCGTACAGGTAGAGGCCGTGGCCGGCCTCGTCCTGCACCTTCGCCATCAGGATCGCCTTGCGCCGCAGGCTCGGCGCGCGCGAGATCCAGTTGCCCTCGGGCTGCATGCCGATGATCTCGGAGTGCGCGTGCTGGGCGATCTGGCGGATCAGGGTGCGCCGGTAGCCCTCGGGCATCTCGTCGCGCGGCTCGATCCGGCCGTCGGCGGCCAGTACGTCGCGGAACGAGGCCGGCTCGTCGGACGCTGCGGGCCGCGTCGGCTGCGCCGGCTGATCGGGGGCGGTGAAGTCGTTGCCGTACACATCTTCGACGGTAACAGAATCTGTTACAGAACACTGCATCATGAGTCGATATCTGTAATAGATTCGTGGGCTGCGAGGATTGCCGCATGACCAGCCCGACCGCCGATGTCTCCGTCCGGGTGGCCTGGGCCGACGATGCCCGTGGCATCGCCGAGGTGCAGGTCCGCGCCTGGCAGACGGCGTACGCCGACCTGCTGCCCGCCGAGACCCTCGCGGCCATGCAGCCCGACGACGTCGCGGCCACCTGGCACCAGTCGCTTTCCCGTCCCGGCGACGCCCGGAACCGAGTGCTGGTCGCGCTCGAGCGCAACCGGATCGTCGGCTTCGCGATCACCTCGCCGGCCGCCGACCCCGACTGCGACCCAGTGGCCGACGGCGAGATCGCCGAGTTCACCGTGCTGCCAGGCGAGCAGCGCCGCGGCCACGGCTCGCGGCTGCTGCAGGCGTGTGCCGACACCCTCGAGGCGGACCGCTTCACCCGCGCGGTGACCTGGGTGAACGCGACCAACGACGAACTGCGCGGCTTCCTCATCAGCGCCGGCTGGGGCGCCGACTCCGCGCACCGCGAGCTGGACCTCGATGGCACCGGCACCGTGACCGTCCGCCAGGTCCGCCTCCACACCGCCCTGGCCTAGTCACCGCCCCCACCCCCGCCGACCCGGCCCGTCTTCACGCGTAAGCACGCCGACCCGGCCCTTGTTGACGCGTAAGCACGCCGACCCGGCCCGTGTTGACACAGCCCTTGTGTAGACGGGCCGGGTCAGCGGTCCTGCGCGTGAAGACGGGCCGGGTCAGCGCGCCTGGACGTGAAGACGGGCCGGGTCGGCGTGCTGGTGCATCTCTAAGAGGTTGGTGAAATTCGGCGGGATCGGTGAACGCCGGAGGCCTCTGGAGCGTCTAATCACAAGGAGCACCTTCGCTCCCCCGTCCTGAGGAGGCTGGGCTGTGTTCGGTCCGCTACCGAGGCTTCACCGGGTCGCCCTGATCGCGGCGGCCATCTTGTTCTTCGTGGTGGCGGGCATGTGGCTCGCCGAGGTCACGCCGGTTCCCGTCGTCGCTAGAGGCATCCTGATCGGCGCCGCCGCCGGCGTCGTGGTGGCGTACCTGCTGGTTCACGACTTCCACCACGCGCCGCGCCCGGCCCGGATCCATCGACGGCGCTGAGCAGCTGACCGACAGCCCGCAGGGAGCAGGCGAGGCCCGCACCGATTCCGGCGCGGGCCTCGTTTTCTGCTCCCTGTTGAATCAGTTGACGCTGACAGCACTCCAGGCGGCAGCGACGGTGTTGTATTCGACGCTCCCCGCGCCGTACAGGTCGGTGGCGGCCTTCAGCATGCCGGCGCGAGCCTGGGCGTAGTTGGTGCTGCTGGTCCAGTACGTCACCAGCGCGCGATACCAGATCTTGGCCGCCTTGTCCTTGCCGATGCCGATGACCGTCGAGCCGTTGCAGGTCGGCGAGTTGTGCGGCTTGCCGCCGATCGTCTTGGCGCCCGAGCCCTCGGCGAGCAGGTAGAAGGCGTGGTTGCCGACACCTGAGGAGTAGTGCACGTCGAGGTTGCCGACGCTACTGCTCCAGCAGTCCACCGAGTTTCCGTCGCTGGACGGCTTGTCCATCCGGCGGAACCCGTCGCCCTGGGCGATGTCGAACTCCTCGCCGATGTAGTAGTCACCGGGGTCGTTGCCGTTGGCGGCGTGCGCCTCCACCAGCGAGCCGAAGACGTCCGAGGTGGCCTCGTTCAGGCCGCCCGACTCACCGGAGTAGGTGAGGTTGGCGGAGTTCTGGGTGACGCCGTGCGCCATCTCGTGACCGGCGACGTCCAGCGACACCAGCGGACCGAAGTTGGTGCCGTCACCGTCGCCGTAGGTCATCTTCGAGCCGTCCCAGAACGCGTTCACGTAGGCATTGCCGTAGTGGACGCGGCTCCAGGCGGCCCGGCCGTCGTTCCAGATGCCGTTGCGGCCGTGGACGTTCTTGAAATAGTCCCAGGTGACGTTGCTCCCGTACTGCGCGTCGGCAGCCGCAGTGGCGCGGTTGCTGTTGGAGCCGTTGCCGAAGGTGCTCGACGTGCTGGTGACCGTGGTGCCGACCTGGCAGCCGAGGCCGAACAGCTGGCAGAAGAGGAAGAGATCCTCCCTGTTGTTGACGTCGTTGGTGTAGCCGCCGCCGCGGGTCGCGTCCTTCAGCGAGTACGTCGAGCCCGACTGCGTCACCTGCAGCGGGACGGTGCCGCTGTAGAGGGTGTTGCCGGAGCCGTCGGCGGTCTGGATCTGCTGTTCGGTGCGGATGAGCGCCCCGGACTTGGCGTCGACGTAGGTCGCGAGCCGGCTCGGCGTACCGTCCTTCTGTACGCCGCCGGACAGGACCTCCCACGCCAGGCGGGGCGTGGCACCGGTCGCGTCCACGACGAGCTCAGGGGCGCCCTTGCGCTTGAGGCCGGTGATCGAGCGGTTGGTCTTGTTGGGCGCCATCGCCTTCGACGCGGCCGTGCCGGCGGCGAGGTCGGCGTCGGTCGACAGAGTGAGCGGCTTCTTCAGGGTCTGACTGACGCCCTTCAGGCCGGCGCTCGGGCCCTGGTGCACGACCAGGTCGCCGCCGATGACGCGCAGACCGTGGTAGGTGCGGTCCATCCGCACGTGAGTGGTGCCGTTCTTGTCCACGATCGTGCTCTTGACCTGGAACGCCTGCCCGTCGGCCGCGCGGGCGGCGGTGGGGTGCGACTTGAGGTTCGACAGAGCTGTGACGGCGGGGTCCTTGGGCGCTGCGTTGACGGTGCTGGTCCCGGCCATCCCGGTTGTGGCCGCGGCAACTACCGCTAGTGCTGCGATTCCTGCTGCTCTACGCATGGGGCGGTCCTCTCCCTCAGGAGCCTCAGCCTGGTGGTCTGAGGCGACCTGACGGTGTCACACGGAGTTACAACTTGGTAGAACACCCGAGTGTCAAAATCCGGCAAGTCAGGATTGTGACGCTTGCGCCGCGCGCTACCCCAGGTCGAGCAGGGGTTCCAGGCCGACCGTCAGGCCCGGGTGGGACCCGATCGCACGCAGTCCGACGAGGACGCCCGGGGTGAACGACGCCCGGTCCAGCGAGTCGTGCCGGATCGTCA
Organism: Nocardioides speluncae; assembly: GCF_003121585.1. Classification (GTDB taxonomy): domain Bacteria; phylum Actinomycetota; class Actinomycetes; order Propionibacteriales; family Nocardioidaceae; genus Nocardioides; species Nocardioides speluncae. Next base: position 56,405 of record NZ_QEOO01000047.1, on the reverse strand, counting down.
GCGTCTCCCCCAGTCCGCCGAGGACCACCTCCTGGTGGGCGACCAGACCGCGGATCCGGAGACCGTGCACCCGCACCCCCTCGACGTCGGCTCCGCGGGCCCCGTCGAGCCCGGTCGACGTCGCATCGGGCATCGGAGCGCTGCCGGCCTCGCGGCGGGCCGCGGCGATCAGCTCGGCGGTACGGCGCGCGGTGCCGGACGGCGCGTCGGCCTTGTCGGGGTGATGCAGCTCGACGACCTCCACCGACTCGAAGTACGGTGCCGCCTCGGCCGCGAACCGCATCATCAGCACCGCACCGATCGAGAAGTTCGGCGCGATCAGCACGCCGGTCGCCGGGCTGACCTCGAGCCAGGTGCGCAGCTGCCCGAGCCGCTCCTCGTCGAAGCCGGTGGTGCCGACCACCGCATGGATGCCGTGGTCGATGCAGAATTCCAGGTTGTCCATGACCACGTCGGGATGGGTGAAGTCCACGATCGCCTCGGCGCCGGCCGAGACAAGTCCTTCGATCGGGTCGCCGGCGTCGATCGACGCGACCAGCTCCATGTCGCCGGCGGCCGCCACCGCCTTGCAGACCTCGGTTCCGACCTTGCCGCGCGCTCCGAGCACGCCCACCTTCATCCGTTCTGTCACCGGGTCAACCTATCCCGGCGGATCCGGCGTTCGGCTTGTGGCAGGCTGTCCCTCATGGCGGTCCAGACAGTCCCGGCCCGGATTCGATGGGCAGTCGAGCTCATCGACGTGCAGCCTTCAGACCAGATCCTGGAGATCGGCTGCGGTCCCGGCGCAGCGGCGGAGGTGATCTGCGCGAAGCTCGAGAAGGGGCGGCTGTTCGCGATCGACCGTTCCGAGTCCGGCGTGGACCGGACCAAGCGCCGCAACGCGAAGTACGTCGAGAGCGGCCGGCTCACGGTGCGCCAGATCGACCTGGCGACGCTGCGGGTCCCGGTGAAGCGGATCGACAAGGTCTTCGCGTTCAACGTGAACCTCTTCTGGGTGCGCAAGTGCGCCGACGAGGTGGCGCTGCTGCACGAGCGGGTGGTGCCCGGCGGAACGGTGAGCCTGTTCTACGACGCGACCCGCCCCGAGGGTGTCCCGCACGTCGCCGAGAAGGCGTCGACGGCGCTCGCCGAAGGCGGCTTCCGGGTCTCGCTGGTCGAGAACAAGGTCCCGCCGGTCCTCGGGATCATCGGACGCCGCTGAACAGGCTGCAATATCCTTCGTCATCGACGACCGACGAGCAGTCTCGAGGGGGCCTTGGTTGATCGTGGCTGTACTCACCGTGGACCAGCGGTCGAGCCGTCGCGGACCCGACCTAGTGCCCGAGGCGCTCGCTGCCCTGGCCGCCCACCGATCACTCCTCGAGTTCGAGCGCACCGCCGGCGACGAGATCCAAGGCGTGCTCAGCGACGCCGCTACGACCGTGAACTGCATCGAGACCCTGCTTCGCGCCGGCACCTGGAACATCGGCCTCGGCGTCGGCGCGATCGAGGAGCCGCTCCCCGACCACGCGCGTGCCGGCCGCGGGCCGGCGTACCTCAACGCTCGCGAAGCGGTCACCCGGGCTAAGTCCGGGTCGCCGTACCTCAACGTCGTCGGCGCCGATGACTACCATGCCGAGCAGCTTGAGACCGTCCTGTGGCTGTGGGCAGGCGTGCTCAGCCGGCGTACTCAACGAGGCTGGGAGGTGGCCGACCTGGTGGCCGACGGCCTGACCTACGACCAGGCTGCGCGCGTGCTCGGCATCAGTCAGGCAGCCGTCAGCCAGCGTGTGCGTGCGGCGGCGCTCATTGAGGCGAGCAGAGCGTCAGCGCTTGCCAGTGTCCTGCTCGGGAACATGCTGCCCAACGATGCGAGCTCCTCCATATGACAAGCCTCCTACTCCTGGCGACGGCAGCCATTGGGGTCGTCGCGTGGAAGTACATCGCATCGAACGACTCTCGCCTGTTCTGGTCGCTCGCCGCCGGCAACGTTTCTCTGGTGACACTTGCCACCGTCATCGCGGTGAGCGACCGCACCTTGATCCCGGCGCCAGTCGAAGCAGACGTCGGCGCCACGATCTTGGCTGCCGCCTTCGGCGGCGGAATCGTCGCACGCGCATCGCTCAAGCTCGCAGAGAGGGGCGGACTCGATCCAGGGTGGATAACGCTGCCGGCGTCCCCGTGGATTGGCGTGAGCGAACGTCTGACCATAGTGATCGCACTGCTCTTGCGATTGCCTGAGGTGGCATCCGTCGTGGTGGCAGTCAAGGCGCTGGGACAGTACGCCGACAGCCAAGGTTCGGACGGGACGGTCAACCATGTGTTAGCCAGCAGGATCCTCGGGACAATGGCGAGTCTGGCCTGGACGCTGGCGTGCTACGCCACAATCGTTGTGGCCGGCAGATAGGCAAACAGAGTTCTTGGACGTCTACGCTCTTCTAGGTAATCTTTATTACATGATTACCGATGAGGCGCTGGAGAAGGTACGGGGCTGGTTCACGGGCCGCCTGCCGCAGGAGTGGACCGCGCAGCCACCCACGATCACCGTCGACCGCGAAGAGGTCGTCGTCATGCTCACCCTTCCCGACGTCGAGCTCGCCAAAGGCGCATCGGAGAGTGAGACCGCCGAGGCCAGGGCCGGACGGGCGAAGGCGTTCCGCGAGGAGACCCGGGACCGTCGGATCCGGCTCGCCGGCGAGGCCGAGCGACGCTACGACCGCAAGGTCTCCTGGGGCGTCCGGGTCGGCGAGTACGACGAGCTGTTCACCAGTGTCGCCGCGCCCGTGATGACCCGGCTCCGCCAGCCGCAGCGGCAGATCCTCGACATCCTGGTCGAGGCCGGAGTGGCCCGGTCCCGGTCGGACGCCCTCGCCTGGTGCGTGCGCCTGGTCGGCCAGCACGAAGGCGACTGGCTGGCCGAGCTGCGCGACGCGATGACCAACGTGATCGACGTCCGCGCCAAGGGGCCGGCCGCCTGAGCCGCGCGACGTGTTCAGGACATGGTCCTGAACACGTCGACGTACACCCACACGAGGTTGCCGAGCACGGTCAGCGCCAGACCCGCGAGAACCCCGACACCGACTCGTCTGGCCGGCCAGGGAAGCAGCAGGAGCAACCCCACGAACGCCGTCAGGCTGAGGCCAGCTCCGATGGTGAGGAACCACGACACGATCTCGCTGCGCTGCATGCCGTCCGCGCCCGCCTCGAACCGCCACGATCGCACCGAAACGACCATGTTCGCGACGAAGACGAGCAGGGTCGCCAGACCAGCCGCGAGTGGCGCGCCGGCCCGCGCGGGCGTGACCAGATCCGAAGCCATGGCCCATGATCAGCGGTGAGGCCACCTCGGCGCAGGCGTTTGCCTACTCAGGTCCGACGACGGCGAGGATCTCGGCCTGGCTGAACAGCTCGTGGGCCAGGGTGCGCACCTCGTCCAGCGTGACGGCGTCCATCCGGGCGATCACCTCGTCGATGCTGAGCAGCTCGTCGTACACCAGCTCGGCCTTGCCGAGCCGGCCCATCCGGGAGCCGGAGTCCTCCAGGCCGAGAACCAAGCCACCGCGCAGCTGGCCCTTCGCACGCGCCAGCTCCTCCTCGGTGATGCCGGTGTCGGCCACCTTCGCCAGCTCGGCCCGGATCGTGGCCAGTACCTCGGCCTGCTTCGCGGGCAGGCAGCCGGCGCCGACCCCGACCAGGCCCGCGTCGGCGTGGTGCGAGGCGAACGAGTAGACCGAGTAGGCCAGCCCACGGCGTTCCCGGACCTCCTGGAACAGCCGTGAGGAGGTGCCGCCGCCCAGCGCGGTGGTGAGTACGCCGAGCGCGAAGCGCCGCGGGTCGTTGCGGGTCAGGCCGTTCATACCGAGCACCAGGTTGACCTGTTCGAACGGACGGCTGGCCCGGGCCTCGCCGGTGTGGACCGGGCGGACCCGCTCCCCCAGCCGCGGCCGGGCCGGGGTCTCGGTGCCGCTGAGGAAGCCGTTGCGGGAGAACGCCTTGCGGACCTGACGGACCACGGTGGTGTGGTCGATGTTGCCGGCGACGGCGACCACCATCGAACCGGGGCGGTAGTGGCTCCGGTAGAAGCGGGTGATCTGGGCGCGGGTCAGGCCACGGATCGACTCGGCGGTGCCGGCGATCGGCCGGCCGAGCGGCGAGCTTCCCCACGCCTGCGCGGCGAACAGGTTGTGGACCACGTCGTCCGGGTCGTCGTCGTGCATGGCGATCTCGTCGAGGATCACCTCGCGCTCCGCCTCGACGTCCGCCGCGGCGATCAGCGAGCTGGTGATCATGTCGCCGAGTACGTCGACGGCCAGCGGCAGGTCGTCATCGAGCACCCGGGCGTGGAAGCAGGTGTACTCCTTGGCGGTGAACGCGTTGAACTCGCCGCCGACGGTGTCCAGGGCGACCGAGATGTCCATCGCGGTGCGCTCGCGGGTGCCCTTGAACAGCAGGTGCTCCAGGAAGTGCGAGCAGCCGTGCAGGGTGGGCGTCTCGTCGCGCGAGCCGACACCGACCCAGACGCCGACGCTCGCGGAGCGGACGCCGCTCATCTGCTCGGTGACCACCCGGAGACCGCCGGGCAGCACGGTACGGCGTACCCGCGAGACGACCTGGCCGGCGTTGTCCTCGACGGTCAGCAGGGTGCGGGTGGTGCCGGTCTTCTGCGCCGCGGCCGGGACCGGAACCGACGACCGGCCAGCAGTGTTCTGCTGGCCGGCCGTCGAATCTGCGCTAGGTGATTGCGCCACTCGGTCAGTCCTCGGTGCTGTCCTCAGCAACCTCGGCCTCGGGCGCCTCGTCGGCGGGCGACTCCTTCGCCTCGTCCTCGTCGACGACCGGGATCAGCGAGAGCTTGCCGCGGTCGTCGATCTCGGCGATCTCGACCTGGACCTTCTGGCCGACCGAGACGACGTCCTCGACCGCGTCGACCCGCTTGCCGCCGGCCAGCGCACGGAGCTTGCTGATGTGCAGCAGGCCGTCCTTGCCGGGGAGCAGCGAGACGAAGGCGCCGAAGTTGGTCGTCTTCACCACGGTGCCGAGGTAGCGCTCGCCGACCTCGGGCATCGTCGGGTTGGCGATCGCGTTGACGGCCTGGCGAGCAGCCTCGGCGGCCTCGCCGTTGGTGGCGCCGATGTAGATCGTGCCGTCGTCCTCGATGGTCAGCTGGGCACCGGTGTCGTCCTGGATCTGGTTGATCACCTTGCCCTTCGGGCCGATGACCTCGCCGATCTTGTCGACCGGGATCCGCAGGGTGATGATCCGCGGCGCGTGCAGCGACATCTCCTCCGGCTCGTCGATGGCCTCGGCCATCACGTCGAGGATCGCGAACCGGGCGTCACGCGCCTGGGTCAGCGCGGCGGCGAGGACCTCGGCGGGGATGCCGTCGAGCTTGGTGTCCAGCTGCAGCGCGGTGACGAACTCGCGGGTGCCGGCGACCTTGAAGTCCATGTCGCCGAAGGCGTCCTCGGCACCGAGGATGTCGGTCAGCGCGACGTACTGGGTCGCACCGTCGACCTCACCGGAGATCAGACCCATCGCGATGCCCGCGACGGCCGCACGCAGCGGCACGCCGGCCTGCAGCAGCGACAGCGTGGACGCGCAGACCGAGCCCATCGAGGTCGAGCCGTTGGAGCCCATGGCCTCGGAGAGCTGACGGATGGCGTACGGGAACTCCTCGCGAGTCGGCAGCACCGGCAGCAGCGCCCGGCGGGCGAGCGCACCGTGGCCGACCTCGCGCCGCTTCGGCGAGCCGACTCGGCCGGTCTCGCCGGTCGAGAACGGCGGGAAGACGTACTTGTGCATGTAGCGCCGCGACTTCTCCGGCGACAGCGTGTCGAGCTTCTGCTCCAGCGTGAGCATGTTCAGCGTGGTGACGCCCAGAATCTGGGTCTCGCCACGCTCGAACAGCGCCGAGCCGTGCACCCGCGGGATCACGCCGACCTCGGCGGACAGGGTCCGGATGTCCGCGAGGCCACGGCCGTCGATGCGGACCTTGTCGCGGAGCACCCGCTCGCGAACGAGCGACTTGTTCAGCGAGCGGTACGCCGCGCCGATCTCCTTCTCGCGACCCTCGAACTCGCCCGCGAGCTTCTCCAGGAGCGAAGCCTTGATCTCGTCGAGCTTGTCCTCGCGCTCCTGCTTGCCGGCGATGGTCAGCGCGGCGGCGGTCTCGTCCTTCACCGCGGCCTCGACCGCGGCGTACGCGTCGTCCTCGTAGTCGAGGAAGACCGGGAAGTCCTGCACCGGCTTGGCGGCCTGCTTGGCCAGCTCGGCCTGGGCCTCGCACAGCTGCTTGATGAACGGCTTGGCGGCGTCGAGGCCGGTGGCCACGATCTCCTCGGTCGGCGCCTGGGTGCCGGACTGGACCAGGTCCCAGGTCTGCTCGGTGGCCTCGGCCTCGACCATCATGATCGCGACGTCGCCGGTCTCGGTGACCCGGCCCGCGACGACCATGTCGAACACGGCCTCCTCGAGCTGGCTGTGGCTCGGGAACGCGACCCACTGGCCCTCGATCAGCGCCACCCGCACGCCGCCGACCGGGCCGGAGAACGGCAGGCCGGAGAGCTGGGTGGACAGCGACGCCGCGTTGATCGCGAGGACGTCGTACGGCTGGTCGGGGTCGAGCGACATCACGGTGATGACGACCTGGACCTCGTTGCGCAGGCCCTTCTTGAAGGTCGGGCGCAGCGGCCGGTCGATCAGCCGGCACGTGAGGATGGCGTCCTCGCCCGGGCGTCCCTCGCTGCGGAAGAACGAGCCGGGGATCTGGCCCACGGCGTACATCCGCTCCTCGACGTCGATCGTCAAGGGGAAGAAGTCGAAGTGGTCCTTCGGCTGCTTCGAAGCAGTGGTCGCCGACAGGAGCATGGTCTCGTCGTCGAGGTAGGCGGTGACGGAGCCCGCCGCCTGGCGGGCGAGGAGACCGGTCTCGAACTTCACGGTCCTCTTGCCGAACTTGCCGTTGTCGATCACGGTCTCAACGGCGGAAATGACGGGTTGCCCCGCATTCAGGTCTGTCAAGGGTTCTTCCCTCTTCGGTAGCGGAGCGATCCGCGGCGTACGCCCTCGGGACGGGCACGATGCGTGTCCCGCTCCCCGCATCGCGGGGTGGGGGCCGGTCTTCGATCGAGGCCCGCGGAGCTGCTCACCGCGGCCGAGTCAGCGGCGGAGGTTCCGAAGGCCACTACCGAGGACCGAGCCTGACGTGCGGGTCGCTCCTGGTGGTGTTCTGCTGTTCAGTTTTAGGTTCGTCGGTCCGACACTAGCGGCCGGACAGCCGAAAATGTGACGGGAGCGGCCACCCCGAGTGGGGCGACCGCTCCGAGGTCATCGGCGCAGTCCGAGACGCTCGACGATCGAGCGGTAGCGCCCGATGTCGGTCTTCTGCAGGTAGTTCAGCAGCCGACGGCGCTGACCGACCAGGAGCAGCAGACCACGACGGCTGTGGTGGTCGTGCTTGTGCTGCTTGAGGTGGTCGGTGAGGTGCGCGATGCGGTGGCTGAGCAGCGCGATCTGCACCTCCGGCGAGCCGGTGTCGCCCTCGGTCGTGGCGTACTCGGCGATGATCTTCTTCTTGGTCTCCGCGTCGGTTCCGATCGACATGCGGGGCTCCTTCCGGACTCGTTGCGCGGCGCGCCGGGGCCTGTCCACCCGGGCACTCTCGATCCGCGGCCGTTCAACGGCGTTGTCTCTTGTTTGGGTTGTCACCCAGCAGATCGGCGTAGGCCGCGTGCCAGGCAACTGCGCAAGACTATCAACGGTGTCTCGGAAGTCCGAATTCAGGCGCCCGACGGCCCTCAGTCGGCGCGCTTGGTCAGGTCCGGGCCGTCGTCAGGCTGGGCCGGGCCGGCGGGCATCGCCCGTGTGTCGTACTCCGGGTCGGACGGCGGGTCCTGCACGGTCGTCGCCCACATCGGCTCCTCGATGCGCGGCGGCTCCGCGTCGTACGGCGGCGGCTGCTGCTGGCCGGGCGGCAGGCCCTCGGCCTGGGCTGTCGCGCGCGGCCGCACCATCAGCCAGAGCAGGGCAACGATCACGGCGAGCGGGAAGCCCCAGAACAGGCCGTAGTCGGGACCGCTCCGGAGCCCGGTGTCCACCACGATGAGCAACATGCCGTCGTCGCCCAGGGAGTCGCGGAGGGTCCACATCGACTGGGCAGACCGACCGAGCGCGGCGCCGACGATGAACGACATCCAGACCGACAGGAACACCGGGAACACCGACGACCCGGGCGCACTCCCGCGAGCCGCCCACCAGGTCCCGACCGCTGTCACCACGAACAGCGCGCCGAGGGCGAGCAGCATCCCGACCGCGTAGCTCGACTTCGCCTCGATCAGGTCCATCGGGTTAGGCCCGAGGTACTCCATCCGGATCAGCGCCAGGTCGTACCACCTGGCGCCTTCGCTGAAAGCCGCAGGCGGGACCGGCTCACGATCCATCAACTCGAACAGGACCTGCAGGAGCAGGACGGTTCCGACCGCGGCGACTCCGGCGAACAGTCCGGCGAGCCAACCGCGCTTGCTGCGTCGTGGGTTCATGCCTGCCTGTTCTACACGCTGCCAGCCTCAGGTCAACCTGGCCGCGCCGTAACTGGGGGTGCGACGATGCTCGGTATGACTGTCACAGAGACCAAGCTCGGAGTCTGCAATCTCTGCGAGGCGGTCTGCGGCCTCGTGCTGACGATCGAAGACGGCACGGTGACGTCGATCCGCGGCAACCCGGACGACCCGCTCTCGCGCGGCTACATCTGCCCGAAGGGCACCGCGATGGCCGATGTGTACGACGATCCCGACCGGCTGCGGCGGCCGGTACGCCGCGTCGACCGGCCCGACGGCAGCGTCGGCTGGGAGGAGATCGGCTGGGACGAGGCGTTCGACCTGGTCGCCGACGGCCTCGCGGGCGCGATCAACGAGCACGGCAAGGACGCGCTGGCGATCTACCTCGGCAACCCGAACGCGCACAGTCTCGGCTCGCTGACCCACGGCATCGCGATGGTGAAGTCGCTGCGCACCCGCAACAAGTACAGCGCGACCTCGGTCGACCAGCTCCCCCACCAGCTGGTGGGCCACCTGATGTACGGCCACCAGCTGCTGCTCCCGGTACCCGACCTCGACCGGACGTCGTACTTCCTGGTCTTCGGTGCCAACCCGATGGCGTCCAACGGGTCGCTGATGACGGTGCCGGACTTCCCGAACCGGCTGCGGGAGCTGAAGGCGCGGGACGGGCAGATGGTGGTCTTCGATCCGCGCCGTACCGAGACCGCGAAGGTGGCCACCGAGCACCACTTCGTGCGCCCGGGCAGCGACCCGTGGGTGCTGCTGGCGATGCTGCAGGTGCTGTTCGAGGACGGCCTCACCACCCCACCGGCGTACGCCGACAACCTGGAGGCCGTCGCGGACGCGGTGGCGCTGTTCACCCCGGAGCGGGCCGAGCGCGTGAGCGGCGTGCCCGCCGCCGAGATCCGCCGGGTCGCGCGGGAGTTCGCCGCGGCCGAGAGCGCGGTGGCGTACGGTCGGATCGGGGTCTCAACCGCGCCGTTCGGGACCGTCTGCCAGTGGGCGATCCAGCTACTCAACCTGGTGACCGGGAACCTCGACCGGATCGGCGGCGCGATGCTGACCGAGCCGGCGATCGACGGCGTGGGGCGCGGGCTGATCGGGCGCGGCCACTACGACCGGTTCCGGAGCCGGGTGCGCGAGCTGCCGGAGTTCGGAGGCGAGCTGCCGGTGTCGGTGCTGCGCGAGGAGATCGAGACACCGGGCGAAGGGCAGGTGCGGGCCCTGCTCACCCTGGCCGGCAACCCGGTGCTGTCCACGCCCGACGGCGCCCGCCTGGACCGCGCGATCGGCGGCCTGGACTTCATGGCCAGCATCGACATCTACATCAACGAGACCACCCGGCACGCCGACGTGATCCTGCCGCCGACCTCGGCCCTGGAGCGCGACCAGTACGACCTGGTCTTCCACGTCCTCGCGGTCCGCAACACCGCCCGGTTCACGCCCGCGGTGTTCGACAAGGCGCGCGACCAGCGGCACGACTGGCAGATCTACCGCGAGGTCGCGCTGCGCACCGCCGCCCGGCTGCGGAAGAAGGCGCCGCTGGCCAAGCGGCTCAAGCTGCGGGCCCAGCTCTCGACCAGCCCGTCGCTGCTGGTCGGGATGCTGCTGCGCACCGGGAAGTCGGGCGTGACCATCACCGACCTCCGCAAGCACCCCGAGGGAGTCGACCTCGGACCGCTGCGCCCGGACCTGCTGCCGGAGCGGCTGCAGACCAAGAGCCAGCGGATCGACACAGCGCCGGCATTCGTGCTGGCCGACCTGGACCGGCTGGTGGCCAGCGAGCCGGTCTCCCCCAAGCCCAGCGAGCTGCTGCTGATCGGGCGCCGGCACAAGCAGGACTGCAACTCCTGGATGCACAACACCACCCGGCTCACCCGCGGCCGGGCCCGGCACCAGCTCCTGATGCACCCCGACGACCTCGCCGCCCGCGACATCGAGGACGGCAAGACCGTCGTGGTGACCTCACGCGTCGGTCGGGTCGAGGTCGAGGTGCAGGCCACCGAGGACGTGATGCCGGGCGTGGTCTCGCTCCCCCACGGCTACGGCCACCAGCGCGACGGCGTCCGGCTGTCGCAGGCCGCCACCGTCCCCGGCGCGTCGATCAACGACCTCACCGACCCCACCCTGCTCGACGTCAGCGGCAACGCCGCGCTGAGCGGCGTACCGGTCACTGTCGCGTCGGCATGAGGGACGGGGTGATCGAGACCGACTACCTCGTGGTGGGTGCGGGCGCCTCGGCGATGGCGTTCGTCGATGCCCTGACCTCCGAGGGTGATGCCGAGGTCGTCCTGGTGGACCGCCGGCACGACCCTGGTGGCCACTGGAACGACGCCTACTCCTTCGTCCGGCTGCACCAGCCGTCGGCCAACTACGGCGTGAACTCCCGCTTCCTCGGCACCGACTCGATCGACACCAGCGGCCCGAACGCCGGCTACTACGAGCGCGCCCGCGGCGTAGAGATCCGCGCCTACTACCGCACCGTGCTCGACGGCTGGCTGCCGTCCGGGCAGGTCAGCTTCTACGGCGGGCACGAGTACGTCGCCGGCGGTCCGGGCGAGCACACGCTGGTCTCCCGGCTGACCGGGCGCACTGTCCCGGTGCGGGTACGCCGCAAGCTCGTCGACGCGACGTGCCTGGAGACCTCGGTGCCGGCAACGCACACTCCGGGCTTCACCGTCGACCCGGAAGCGACGGTCGTCCCGGTGGGCGAACTGGTCGGGCTGGCCGAGGCGCCGGGCGGCTACACGATCCTCGGTGCCGGGAAGACCGCCATGGACGCGTGCACGTGGCTGCTCGAGAACGGCGTCGACCCGGACCGGATCCGCTGGGTCCGGCCGCGCGACAGCTGGTTGATCGACCGTGGCTCGGTGCAGCCGGGCGAGCTCGTCGCCGCGACGATGGAGGGCTTCGCCGTCGCGGTCGAGTCCGTTGCCCAGGCCTCGACCCTCGACGACCTCTTCCGACGCCTGGAGTCTAGTGGCCTGCTGTTCCGGCTCGATCCGGCCGTCGCGCCGACGATGTTCCGGGGCGCGACCCTCAGCGAGGTCGAGCGCGACGCGCTCCGGCAGATCGAGCAGGTGGCGCGCCTGGGGCGGGTGCGGCACGTCGGCTCGGACCGGATCGTGCTCGACCACGGCGAGGTCCCCACCAGCCGGGACACGGTGCACGTCGACTGCACGGCGTACGGGTTCGCCAACGCCCCTGCTCGCCCGATCTTCGAGCCCGACCGGATCACCCTGCAGTCGGTCACAAGCGGCTTCATCACGTTCAACTCCGCGCTGCTCGGGTACATCGAGACCGCCCGTGACGAGGTCGCCGAACAGAACCGACTCTGCGAGCCCGGCGTTCAGCCCAGCCGGGCCGAGGACTGGCTGGACATGATGTGCGGCAGCCACGAGCGGGTCCGGCGGCTGACGGCCGAGTCCGACGTACGCGCCTGGCTGGACCGGTCGCGGCTCTACCTGACCCGCGGCCTGCGCAACCACCTGGGCGACCCGCGGATGCGCTCGGCGATGACCCGCTTCTCCACCAACCTCGAGCCGGCCCTGGCCAACATCAAGCCGCTGCTGGCTACAGCGCGGCCACCGGGATAGTCCGTCACGAAAAGCACCCCCGGGCGCTGCCCAGAGGTGCTTTTCGTGACGGACTATCCCGGCCTGGCGCCTAGACCAGCTCGTACTCCGGAGTGGGCTCGGAGACGTGGGTGCCGCGGGGGCGCTTGGGGCGGGAAGGCCACCAGGCCTTGTCGCCCATCAGCACCAGGATCGCGGGCAGCATCACCAGCCGGATCAGCGTGGCGTCGATGAGGATGGCGGCCGAGAGGCCGACGCCCATCATCTTCATCTCCATCATGCTCAGCGTCGCGAAGATCGCGAACACCGAGACCATCACGGCCGCCGCACTCGTGACCACGCCGGCGGTGTCCTTGACGCCCTGCTCGACGGCCAGCTTGGCCGGGAGGCCGCGGCCGAGGTGCTCACGGACCCGGCTGAGCACGAACACGTGGTAGTCCATCGACAGCCCGACCAGCACCACCATCACGAACAGCGGGATCCAGTCGATCACGAAGCCCGGGCTGGTGAAGTCGAGCTGACCGGCGAACCAGCCGTGCTGGAAGACCAGCGTCAGGATGCCGAACGCGACGCCGACCGAGCCGAGGTTCAGCACCGTCGAGACCAGCGCGACCGGGATCGACTTGAACGACACCGCCATCATCAGCAGCGTCAACAGCAGCACGAACCCGATCACCAGCGGCAGCTTCTCCTGTTCCTTCTTGACCCAGTCGTAGGACTCGACCGCGCCGCCGCCGACCGCGTGCTCACCGCCGACACCGGCGAACGCCGCCGGCACCAGGTCGTCGCGCAGCTCCTCGATCGCGTCGTCGACCTTGCCGTCGGACTCGTCGTACGGCATCGCGAGCTGGAGTACGGCGGTGCCGCCGTCCTCCGAGGTGGTGATCGGCTCCACGCCGAGGTCCTCGAAGTGCTTCGACTTCAGCGCCTCCGCGTTCAGCGACTCCAGCGCGGCCTTCACCTCGTCCTGGTCACCGCGGGCGACCACGTCCAGCGAGGTGCCCTCGGACGGGAACTTCTCCGAGATCGTGGCGTAGGTCTGCACCTCGGGGATCGAGTCCGGAAGCGTCTCCAGATTGCCGGAGTGGGTCTTCATGCCGAGCGCGGGTACGGCGAGCAGCACCATCACGATCGACGAGAGCAGCAGCGCCACGCCCGGACGGCGGACGACGGGAGCCAGCACCCGGCCGGCGATGCCGCCGCGACCGATCCGCCGGTTGACCCGCCACAGCAGCGGCAGCCGCGGCCGGTCGACCCAGCGACCCAGCTTGGCCAGCAGCGCGGGCAGCACCGTGATCGAGCCGAGCACGGCAACCGCGACGACCATGATCGCGCCGGTGGCGAGCGAGTTGAAGGTGACGTCGGTCAGCAGGTACAGCCCGGCCATCGAGGCGATCACCGCACCGCCGGAGACCAGGATGGAGTGGCCGGAGGTCGCGGCGGCGATCTCGACCGCGTCCAGGGTGCTGCGTCCGGCCTCGCGCTCCTCACGTTCGCGCTTGAGGTAGAACAGCGAGTAGTCGACGCCGACCGCCATGCCGATCAGCACGATCATGCTGCCGACGGTGGGCTCGGACGGGACCAGGTGGGACAGCGGGGCCAGAAGGCCCATGGTGGCGGCGACGCTGGTGGCGGCCAGAAGCACGGGGATGCCGGCCGCGATCAGGGCGCCGAACGCGAGCAGCATCAGCAGCAGCGTGATCGGCAGGCTGATGATCTCCGCGGAGTGCAGGTCCTCGGCGACCTGGTCGTTGATCGCCTCGTCGAGGGTGAGGTCGCCGGCCTGCTTGATCGTGAGGCCGTCGTACTCGCCCTGGACGTCCTTGGTGACCGCGAGCAGCTCCTTGGTCTCCTCGTGGTCCTTGGCGAGCTGGATGGAGATCAGCAGCGCCGACTTGTCGGGGCTCCACTGCGGCTCGGCGACGGCGGTGACGCCGTCGACCTTCTTCATGCCGTCGGTGATCGCCGCAGCCGCCGACTCAGCAGCGGCCTGGTCGAGTTCGCCGTCCGCGGAGGCGATCAGCACGTTCTCGGCGTCGGGCTCGTCCAGGCCGGCCTCGTGCACCATCGCGTCCGCGCGGCCGGACTCGCCGAGCCGGTAGTCCTCGTCGTCTACCTGGTTGCTCGGAACCGCCACCGCGAGTCCGGCGGCGATCAGGACGAAGGCGAGCCAGGCGAGGATCGCCTTCCAAGGGTGGATCGCGCTCCAGCGGGCGGTCCGCATGGGGATCGCCGCGAGAATGCTTCGGGTGGACATGTCGCTCCTTGAGGTCGAGGCTTTTCCGATGCCTCCAGCCTTGTGAGTGCAACGCCGCAGGTCAGGGGCGCCAGCACCACAGCGAGGGTGGTGCTGGCACCACTGTCCGAACTCGGGCCATCGGGGAGGATTGCCCTATGAGCAGCCCCATGACCGGCCTTCCGGCCAGCGCCACCCTCGGCGCCCCCGCCAGCCCTGACGCCCCGCCCAGCCGGCTCGCCCTGACCGGGTACGCCGCGGCGCAGCTGCTGCTGGTGATCCCGGCGATCCTGTTCTTCGTGCTGACCACGGTCGGCGGCACCCTGGCGCTGTTCGTGATCGGCATCCCGTTCCTCCTGGTGAGCCTGCCCGCGACCCGCTGGCTCGCCAACCTGCACCGCAAGATGGCCGGCCGGATCCTCGGCACCCCGATCCCTCCGCAGTACCGGCCAAGTCCGCCGGGTGGGCCGCTGGTGAAGCTGCGGTCGTGGGCGACCGACCCGATGACCTGGCGCGACCAGGCCTGGATCCTGCTGACGCTCACCATCGGCTTCACGCTGTCGTTCCTGGTGGTGATCCTGTTCCTGGCGATCGTGACCGGCATGTTCTGGTGGTACGGCGCGGAGCCGATCATGAAGGCCCGCAGCATGCTGGACCGATCGCTGCTGAGCTACGGGACCACCGAGAAGCTCGAGCAGCGCGTCCAGGTGCTGACCGAGACCCGGACCGAGACCATCGACCACTCCGCCGCCGAGCTGCGCCGGATCGAGCGGGATCTGCACGACGGCGCCCAGGCCCGGCTGGTGGCGCTCGGCATGAACCTCGGCATGGTCCAGGAAATGCTCGAGAAGGACCCGAAGAAGGCGAACCAGATCCTCAGCGAGGCCCGCTCGACCACCGGCGCCGCGCTCGGCGACCTGCGCTCGGTCGTGCGTGGGATCCACCCGCCGGTGCTCGCCGACCGCGGCCTGCTAGGCGCCGTACAGGCCCTCGCGCTGGACATGGCTATCCCGGTGCACGTGACCGCCAAGCTCGACGGCCGGCCGCCGGCGCCGGTGGAGTCGGCGGTCTATTTCGCGGTGGCCGAGTGCCTGGCCAACACCGGCAAGCACGCCGCCGCCGAGCACGCCTGGGTGGAGCTCGAGCACAGCAACGGCGTCCTCACCACGGTGGTCGGCGACGACGGCCGTGGCGGCGCGGACCCCGGCGCCGGGACCGGCATGCGGGGCGTGATGCGGCGGCTGTCGGCGTTCGACGGCACCATGAGCGTGTCCAGCCCACTGCGCGGGCCGACGCTGGTCACGCTCGAGGTGCCGTGCGTGCTGGCGCCGGCGGTGAAGAGCTGATCAGGCCGCGACCGGGTGCGCCCGGGGCTGGCCGATGCCCTTCCCTGTGAGCTTGGTCTGCTCGGTGCCGCACCAGCACGTGAACGCCACCTCGATGAGGCCGTCCTCCCCCGCGTTGGTCAGCGACGTGACCTGGCTGGGGAAGATGAGAACGCGCTGGGCGCATACCTGGCAGTCGTTGTCGAACATCGTGACCTCCTCTGGTTGGTTGTCTTCGACAATTGTCCCGAACCTGTCTCCGCAGGGGTAGCCTCGCTTTCCAGAGGCACCTCAAGGAGATTCCTATGGTTTCGCTACACCAGATGCGCTGCTTCCTCGCCACCTACGAGCACGGCTCGCTGACCGCCGCCGCCGAGGAGCTCGGCTACGCCCAGCCGTCGGTCTCCGAGCAGGTGCGCGCGCTCGAGAAGTCGCTGGGCGTGCCGCTCTTCCGGCGGGTTGGGCGCGGCGTCGTACCCACGACCATGGCCGACACCTTCCGCCCGCACGCCGAGCGGACCCTGGCCGCGGCCGACGAGGGGCGGAAGGCGGTGCGCAGTGCCGTGGAGTTCGAGAGCGGCACGATCCGGTTCGGGATGTTCGGCGCCGTCCGCCTGTACGCCGGCGCCCGGCTGATCGCCGATGTGCTCGACCGCTATCCGGGTGTCCGGGTGGAGCTGGTCGGGCAGCACTCCCACGAGGTGCAGGAGCAGCTGCGGCGCGGGCGGCTGGAGGCGGCGATGATCGCGGTCACCAACGTCGAGAGCGAGGGGATGCAGGTGACCCCGGTGGCCCGTGACGAGATCGTCTACATCTCCGCCGACCCCGCGCGGACCGCCAGCCCGGTGACCGCGGCCCGCCTGTCGAAGGCGACGCTGGTGATGCCGGAGACCACCTGGCGAGCGACCGACTCGATGCGGACGGTTCTGCGCCGGATGCTGCACGAGGCCGGCCACAACCCGCAGACCAAGATCGAGGTGGAGGAGATCGAGACCGCGGTCGAGCTGGTCGGCATGGGGTACGGCGACTCCGTGCTGCCCAAGGGCGCGGCCGACCAGCTGCTGTCGCGGCTGGCCCCGGGCGTCGGCTACGTCTCGCTGCGTCCCCGGCAGTACGACACGATGGCGATCGTGCACCGCGCCGGCGCGATCCTGTCGCCGGCGGCGCAGCTGATGATCGAGCTCGCCACCCGGCACATCCAGGCGCTCACGGAGCCGGTGTGACGGCTGTCGGCGGCTGACGGCACGATGAGCACGTGCGACTTGTCCTTGCCGAAGACCACGCCCTGCTCCGCGACGGCCTGATCCGGCTGCTCGAGGAGCACGACTTCACCATCGCCGCCGCGGTCGACAACGCGCCGTCGCTGGAGCGGGCGCTGCAGGACCCTGAGATCGATGCGGCCGTGGTCGACGTCCGGCTGCCGCCGACGTTCACCGACGAGGGGCTACGGGCGGCGATCGCGGTGCGCGAGGCCAAGCCGGGCTTCCCGGTGATGGTGCTGTCGCAGTACGTCGAGCATCTCTACGCCCGCGAGCTGCTCGCCAGCGGCCAGGGCGGCGTCGGGTACCTGCTCAAGGACCGGGTCGCCGACGTCGGCGAGTTCGTCCAGGGAGTACGCCGAGTCGCCGCCGGCGGCACCGTGCTCGACCCCGAGGTGGTCGCGACGATCATGTCCAGGCAGCAGGCCGCGCCGGTCGACCGGCTCACTCCGCGCGAGCGCGAGGTGCTGTCGCTAATGGCGGAGGGCCGCTCCAACGCGGCGATCGCGAGCGCGATGTTCGTGACCGAGAAGGCCGTCGCCAAGCACACCAACAGCATCTTCACCAAGCTCGACCTGCCGGTCGACATCGACGACAACCGCCGGGTGCTGGCCGTCCTCGCCTGGCTCCGGGTCTAGCCGCAGTTCGGGCCCCTCGACCGCCCGGCCGGTGCCACGATGACTACATGCAGCCGCCGGACGACACCGCCACGCTTCGCACCGCTCGGCGGGCGCGCGAGCGACGTGCGTGGGCGGAGGCAGCGGCGGCATACGAGGATGCGCTCGCGGCTGCCGGCGGCGAGTCGGCCCCACTCTGGCTGGACCTGGCTCGCGCACGCTTCCGCGGCGGCGAGCTCGATGCTGCCTGGTCGGCCTGCCTGGCCGCTGCCGACCTCGGCAGGGCCGAGGGCGACCCGACAGTGCTCGCCGATGCCGCAACCGTCGTCGTCGGGCTGTCCGGCGACCCGATCTGCGACCAGATCCACGAGCTCTGCCGCGAGGCGATCCACTCGCTCGGGAACACCGACCCGGTCCGCACCGCCCGGCTGCTCGGCCAGCTGGCGGCCACGGCCAACCGCTGGGCCGGCGACTTCGAGGCAGGCGTCGTCGACGAGGCCGACCGGCTGGCCACCGCCAGCGGTGACGGAGACGCCCGACTGCTGGCGCTGTTCGCCCGCCATGCCCACAGCCAGGACTTCCGGACCCCGGAAGCCCGTCTGGATCTCGGCGACCAGGCGGCGCGGCTCGCGGCCGAGACCGGCGACCGGCGGACGGCGATGTGGGGACACTTCTGGCGCCTGGACACGCACTACGAGCTGTGCCAACGCCTCGAGATGGATGCCGAGCTGGTGGCGCTCACGGCGGTGGTCAACCACCTCGCGGAGCCGTACGGCCGCTGGCGGCTGCGGCTGATCCAGGCTTCGGTCGCCGCTCTCGAAGGCCGCTTCGACGACGGGTTCGACCGGGCGGACGAGGCGGTTGCGATCGCCCGGGCGACGGGCGGCAGCGGCCAGGCGGAGTTCCTGCACATGGTCGTCCAGGGCAACGTCGGCGCTCTATCCGGCCGACTCGACCGGGTGGCGGAGGTCGAGTCGTTCGTCCGCCGCCTGCTCGCCGACGAAGGCCCCTTCCTGGCGCGCAACTGGCTCGCCTCGCTCCTGGGCAGCCTGGGGCGCGTCGACGAGGCCCGCGCCGTCTGGGAGTCGATGATCCCGCATCTCGAGGCGTTCCCCCGCTACACCCCGGAGTGGGTGATCAACCTGGTCGGCAACACCAACCTCAGCGTGCAGCTCGGCGACGACCGCATCGCCCAGCGCTTGTACCACGAGCTGGCGCCGTTCCCGGAACGGCTCGCGATCGGCGGCGCGCACACGCCGCCGGAGGGCCTGATCGCCCATCACCTGGGCCGCCTGGCCAGGCTCCTCGGCGATGACGCCGCCGCGCGGGTCCACTTCGAACAGGCCCTCGGGCTCGCCGTCCGACTCGGCTCGGCGCCCTTCGAGGCCCACGCCAGGCTGGCACTCGGCGAGCTGTCGCATACCAGCGCGGTGCCGGCCGAGCGGCGCGAGGCCGAGCAGCAGCTCATGCAGGCGGCCGCAATCGCGGCCCGCATCGACCTCCGGCCGGTGTCGGGCCCGGCGGACGCCCTGCTCGCCAGGCTGCGCCCGAGCGGCACCTCGCTGCTGTCCGGTCGCGAGGAGCAGGTCGCGGCACTGGTCGCCGAGGGCTCGACGAACCGTCAGGTCGCGGCCCGCCTGCACCTCTCCGAGCGCACCGTCGAGACGCACGTGCGCAACGTGATGCTCAAGCTGGGCTTCGACTCCCGGGCCCAGATCGCCGCCTGGTACGCCCGCCGAACCAGTGGATCAGCTACGTAGTTTCCCGGATCCGGCGACGCGGCTGCGCTCCTACCTTGGGGCGATGACCACCACAACCGCCAACCCCGTGCGCGCCACCTCGCGCCAGCGCTCTCTCGCCGCCGTCGGACTCGCCGCCTCCCTGCTGGGAGCCGCTTCCGCCGGCCTGCTGATCGGCTGGGATCCCCAGGTTCCGTCCGACCAGTTCAGCTACCCGTTCGAACCCGGCGGCTTCGCCGTGGTCCAGACCTTCTTCTTCGTCCAGCACCTGCCACTCGCCGTACTGCTGGGGCTGCTGTGGACCTCCGGCGTCACCGGCCGTGGGCAGCTGGCGAAGGTCGGCGTGATCGGCTCGGTCGCGTCGATGCTGGGCCTCGCCGTGACCGAGCTGATCGCCATCGCGTCCGCCGAGGCGACCTACCCAAGCTCGGACACCGCGCACCTCGACGTGCTGTACGGCGCCACCTCGATCGGGATCGGCCTGTTCACCGTCCTCGCCGGCATCGCGACCATCCCCGCTCGGGTGTGGACCGGCTGGGAGCGCTGGCTGCCGCTGGCGATCGGGGTCTACGTGTTCGTGGTCCTGACCCCCGGCATCATGCTCGGCTTCGACGCAGGCCGCCTGGTGATCGGCGCCTGGATGCTGCTGTTCGCCGCTCTGGGCTGGGCACTCATGAGGCGGGCGTGAGGCCGGCTACCCCTGGCGCAGCGACTGGTAGACCGCGCGTACGCCGACGGCCCGGTCCAGCTGGCGGGCGAGGGAGGCGAAGAACTGGCGGCGGTAGGCGTCGTCGTTGACGGCGTACACCGTGAAGTAGAGGCCGGAGAACGATGCCAGGAAGGTCGACACCTGGAGCAACTCGACGCTGAGCACGTGCCAGCCGTCGATCAGCCAGTGCGGCTCGGCGTCCAGCCAAGACTCCATCACCGGCTCCCGGATCGCGACCGCACCGAAGACCACGAAGAACGCGAACACCGAGAGCGCGAGCAGCAGCACCTGCACCGCCTGGACGACCAGCAGCACGAACACCAGGTTGCCCTTCTCGAACCCGTGCACCTGGGCGATCTCGGTCAGCTTGGCGTCGGCGTAGCGCGGCGCCACGTCGGCCATCGGCGTCCGGGCGCAGCTGGCGACCAGCCGCTCGCCGCCGATCTCGTCATCGACCTTGTCCAGTTCCTCGGGCAGCCGGACCAGCAGGAAGCCGACGGCGACGGCGGCGAACAGCAGCACCGCGCCCCACAGCACGCCGTCGTCGAGGTTCGAGGCGACCTGCCATACCTCGGTGTTGATGAACAGGAAGGTCACGAACAGCAGCAGCAGCGGCAGCGCGCGGGTCGCGAGCGGGAACAGCAGGCCGAGCGAGCCGAACGTGCGGGCCAGCGCCCAGCGCGCCATCGAGGTGACGTGCAGCCGGGCGACGCCGTACGCCGTGATCACGGCCAGTGCAACCAGGACGCCGACGAGGGTGCCGGTGTCCGCGTTGGTCGCGGTCCCGACAAGCAGCCCCATCGCCGCGCCGCCGGTGGTCGCCATCACCAGCAGCGGGACCACCAGCCCGGGCTGCAGGCTGACGCGCACCTGCGACCGGAGGTCGTCGACGAAGTAGGGCAGCCCGTGCGCGACGAACCACGCCTCGGTGTCGGTGACCGCCTGCTCCTCGGGGGTCACGTCAGACCTTGAGGATCTCGCGGGTCCTGACGACGTCGTCCTTCATCGTGTCGATCAGCGCGTCGACGCCTTCGAAGCGGACCATCCCGCGCAGCCGGGCCGTGAAGCTCACCTCGACCTCGACGCCGTACAGCTCGAGGTCGGTGCGGTCGAGCACGTAGGACTCGACCCGCCGCTCCCGCTCGCCGTCGAAGGTCGGGTTGGTGCCGACGCTGATCGCGGCCGGGTACCTCACGCCGGTGTCCAGCCGCCGCAGCCAGCCGGCGTACACACCGTCGGCGGGCGCCGCGGCGACACCGGTCGTCGGCACGTTGGCGGTCGGGAAGCCGAGTTCGCGACCGCGCTTGTCGCCCTCGACGACGGTGCCGGTGACCGTGAACGGGCGGCCGAGCGCCTCCGCCGCGCCCTCCACGTCGCCGGCGGCCAGGCAGTTGCGCACGTACGTCGACGACCAGACCTGCGGACCGCCGTCCAGCGCGATGCCCTCGACCGCGAAGTCGCGGGACTCCCCCGCCTCGCGGAGGGTCGCCACGTCGCCGGCGGCGCGGTTGCCGAAGCGGAAGTTGGCGCCGACCACGACCGCGTTGGCGTGCAGGGCGCCGACCAGGATCCGGTCGATGAACTCCTCGGGCGACCAGCCCGCGACCTCGCGGTCGAACGGGATCACCAGCGCATCGTCGGCACCGGCCTTCTCGAGGAGGGCGAGCCGGTCCTCGATCGTGGACAGCGTCGGGGGTGCGTGCTCGGGCCTGAGCACGGCGATCGGGTGCGGGTCGAAGGTGACCACCACGACCCGCTCGCTGCCAACTCCGGCCGCCACCTCGGTCGCGACCTCGCGGGCACGCCGTACAACGTGCTGATGGCCGAGATGCACCCCGTCGAAGTTGCCGATCGTGACCGTGGTGCGTCCCAGGTCAGCAGGAACCTCAGCTATCGAACGCCAGACTCGCACGAGCCACAGCCTCCCACACCACGGGTCGGGCGCGACCGATCGGCCACCCGGCACCGCGGCCCGAAAGGGCACCCGCCGTTCCCCAAGAGCCGCACCGCAGCCTTCGAACGAATGCGGCGAGCGCGCATACGGTACCTACCGTGGCCGTGTCCGATCGTGCGCGCCGCTGGCGCCTGTCTGGCGAAGAGGCGCCGAAGGTCGAGCGCGCCCGGCCGCGTCCGCGGCCACAGAGCAAGCAGCCACAGTTGGGTACCGACAGGCTGGAGAGCCTCCAACGGTCGGTGGGGAACGCCGCCGTGTCCCGCCTGGTCGCTATCCAGCGAGCACCTTCGACCACCCGGGACGTCTCGGTGACGATTCCGTTGACGGCGGAGGGCGACCTCGGCCATGCCACCGGAAAGATCTCCGGCGGTCTCGTGGTGAGCAAGGCGCAGGCGAGCTTCACCGACGGCAAGGCACGGAACGCGCAGCAGGCGGCTGAGCACCTCAAGGCGCTCGCCGCCACGGCGATGGCCGGCAACAAGGTCGCCGGCGTCGCCGAGCTCGGCAAGCCGTTCACCGTCACCGCAAGCTTCGGAGGTCAGTCGTTCTCGATCGCCTTCTCGGACCAGGCCGATATCACCCAGCCGATCCTGGCCGACGGCCACCTGAAGGGGCTCAGCGCCAAGCTCGACTTCGGAGACGCCACCGTGGAGGGCATCGTCGACGCCCACCCGGTGATCGACGTGACACCGAAGAAGCCGGTCGCGAGCCCGCCGGCCGGCATGAAGCCGGGCGCGGTGAGCGGGCTGACGTTCGGCCCCGGCGCCGGCGTACCGAGCGGGAAGGAGCAGAACGTCTTCACGGTCTCGGGCAAGGCGATCGCCGATGTCGACAGCCTGCCGGCCGTAGTGCTGAGCGGGGGCGGCATCGTCGGGCTGAACAGCCTCGAGCAGAAGCGCAACTTCCTGATCGTCATGCACAGCTGGTTCAAGTCCGACGAGGCGACGCTGGCCCACTTCGCCGAGGTGAAGAGCTGCAACATCCCCGGCGGCGGCGCGTTGCACAAGGACGCTCAGGTCCGCCTGGAAGCCGTCGCCGCCAAGCTCGGGGACAAGATGCCGAAGAGCCCCGGTGTCGGGATGCAGTTCCGCACCGCGTTCAACCCGACGATGACCATGAGCGGTGCCTCCATGCACACCCTCGGCTACGCGATCGACTACGACGCCAACCAGATGCCGCGAGTGGGCCGCAAGACTATGGCGCAGCTGGTGAAGTCCGCGACCGGCCGTCCGAGCAATCTCCAGCTCGGCAGCTACGAGTCCCGGCGAGCCCTGATCAAGACCATGGGCGAGATGTCGCAGCTGCCCGACGACGACAAGAAGAAGCAGGAGTTCTTCGCCAGCAAGGCAGCGACCGAGCTGATCGACAAGGTCGGCACCGAGACCGCGCGGCTCGGCACCACGTCGACCATGTTCCAGCAGAGCCTCGGGGACCAGCGTGACGCGTTCTTCGCGCTGCGAGACGAGATGGCCGATGCCAAGGATCTCGCAGCGCGCAAGGCGGTGATGGCCAAGCTGCCGCCGGTGATCAAGCCGTGGCTGGACTCGATCGCCCGGGCCGAGGCCGAGCTCGACGGCCGCGCCAAGGCTGCCCTCACCCCTGAGGAGCTCGCCAAGCCGCTGCCCACGGACGGGACCCTGAACGCCCGCCAGGCGGCGCTGCAGCAGCGGCAGACCAAGATCGACAAGGCCCTCGCCGACCTCAAGGCGCAAGGCAAGCTCGAGCTGCCGGCCGACTCCGCCGAGCTGCCGAAGGGGCTCGCCAAGGACCTGGCCTCGTGGTCGAAGGACCTCGGCACGTTTCCGGGTACGGTCGGCGACCAGTTGGTCAAGCTGTCGGAGACCGCGGCGACCAGGCGGGCCGCGCTGGGTGCGCTTGTCGGCGCCGCCAACGAGCGGGAACAGCTCACCAAACTGCGCAAGGACCTTGAGGATCCGACTTTCGTCTTCGGGAACCCGCGGCGGGACAAGAAGTCCGGAAAGGTCGAGACGCCGGTCGTAGCAGATACGCCGTCCGCCGCGCAGATGGTCGAGAAGGGCTTCTTCAACCCGACCAGCGCCCCGACCTCGAAGAGCCTGTCGTTCGGTGCCCAGTTCATGCAGGAGCTGATGAAGCAGGGCTTCGACGTGGGCGGCGCCTGGGCCGGCGAGTCGACCGACTCCATGCACATGGAGCTGGTCGTCGGCCGCCCCGGCTAGCTCGACAGGAGGCGCTCGATGACGCTCTGGGTCAGGGTGGCGCCGAGGTCGCCGTCGAAGGTCCAGCCCTCGGTGCCGCTGCTGCGATCCTGGTTGGTCACCCAGAAGACCATCGCCCGCCGACTGGGAATCCGGACGATCTCGCTATAGGTCCAGCCGTTGCCGCCGTTGTGCCAGAGCACCCGGCCGTGGGGACTCTGCATCACCACCCAGCCGTAGGCGTAGCGGAAGTCACCGCCCGGCTCCTCCAGCACCCTCGGCTTGAACAGCTCGGCCTTCGCCTTCGCGTCCAGCACACGCCGGCCCTCGAGCGCGCGATGCCAGCGGAACATGTCGCGCGCGGTGGAGAGCATGCCGCCATTGCCATGGAGGTTCCAGTAGGGCCCGTCCTCGGCCCAGGGGTGGTCGAACGGCCGGCCGTGCGAGCGCCCCTTCGCGTCGTACTCCAGGGCGACCTCACTGGAGGGCCAGTCTGGGATCACGTAGCCGGTCTGGCGCATGCCGGCCGGCGCGAACAGCGCCTTCGCGAGGTACTCCTCGTAGCTGGTGCCCGAGGCCTCCTCGATGATCAGGGCGAGCAGGCTGTAGCCGACGTTCGAGTAGTGGAAGGGGCCGCCGGGGCGGTTCCGGAGCTTGGAGTCCATCGCCGCGGTCAGTAGTCCGTCGCGGGTGAGCGGATCGTAGTCGTCGCCAACCGAGTCGACCAGGCCAGCCGTGTGCGTGAGCAGCTGCTGGAGCCTGATCCCCCGCTTGTCCGGCGGTACGCCGTCGAGGTGGCGGCCGATCGGATCGGTGACCTCGAGCTTGCCTTGCATCTGCAGCTTCATGACGGCGGCGGCGGTGAACTGTTTGGTGTTCGAGCCCACGTCGTACACCGTGTCGCAGTCGGCGGCGGTCTGGTTCTCGCGGTCGGCCAGCCCCCAGCCGGTGCACGTCTCCACCCGGCCGTCGAGCGCGGCGACCAGGCTTCCGCTGGAGCCCTCCGGCACGTCGGACGGGCGGAACGCCTCGATCCGCTCCGGCGCCGGTTCCGCCGGCTCCTGGCTGCACGAGGCGAGCATCAGCAGCGACCCGACGACGGCAGCCGCCCTGATCAGCCCTGACCGTGCTGCCATTGGGTCACCTCTTCATCCTCGAACTGGGTAGCCGCGGCCGCGGCGGTGGCGGTCAGCAGGGTGAGAACGAGCCCGGTCAGCGCGCCGACAGCGAGCATCGTGCGCCGCGACCGGCGTACCCGCCGGGCCCGCTCGCCGAGGCCGCCGCGGACCAGTCCGAGTACCTCACGCGTGATCCCGTGGTCGTCGGCGAGCTCGTGCGCGAGATCGCGCAGGTGGTCGCCGTCGCGGTCCCGGACCCCGCGCGGAAAGGCCAGCAGGCCGGCGTCCAGCAGCCGGCTCCTCATGCCAGCCCCGGGGTGGGACGGGCGGCGAGCCGGGTGCCGAGGGTGGCCGCCGTTGTGCGCAGCCGCTCGACCTCGGCTGTGAGCGCCGTACGGCCGCTCGCGGTGAGCCGGTAGTAGCGGCGCCGTCGGCCCTGGACCTCACGCTCCCCCGCCGGCTCGACCAGGCCCTGGTCGGTCAGCCGATTCAGGGCGCCGTACAGGGTGCCGGCGGTGAGGGTGACCCCGCCGTCGGAGAGCTGCTCGACATCGCGGGCGATGGCGTAGCCGTGCAGCTCACCGTGGGCCAGGCTGGCCAGGATGAAGAGCGCTTGCTCGGTCATGACGGCGACTATACATCGTCACGCGATGCATAGAAGCCCGATAGGTAAGTCAGACGAAGACCGCCACCGGCCGGGCGCCCGTGGCGCGCGGCTCGTAGAGCGCGAGGAACTCACCATCCGGGGCGAACACCGCGGTGGTGCCGGCGATCTCGATCTCCAGCGGCCTGCCGTAGCGGACGTGCTGGGCGCCGGGCTCGTCCAGCTCGTACGCTGGGAAGCTGGCCCGCGCGGCCTGCGCGATCGGCACCAGCTCGAAGGAGTCGGCGAGCTGGTCGAGGGTGCGTGCGATGCCCAGGTCGAAGCTGCCGACCGCGGTCCGCCGCAGCGCGGTGAGGTGACCGCCGACGCCGAGCGCGGCGCCCAGGTCGCGGGCGATCGCCCGGATGTAGGTGCCGCTGGAACAGCGCACCGAGATGTCCACGTCCACCACCTCGCCGTCGTGGGCGACGCGGTTCACCACGATCTCGTGGACGGTCACCTTGCGCGCCTTGAGCTCGACCTGCTCGCCGTCGCGCACCCGCTGGTAGGCCCGCTTGCCGTCGACCTTGATCGCCGACACCGCCGACGGCACCTGCTCGATCTCACCGACGAAGCCGGCCAACGCGGTGCGGACCGCCTGCTCGTCGACGCCCGCCGCCGACGTGGTCGAGACGGTCTCGCCGTCGGCGTCGTCGGTGGTGGTGGTGACGCCGAGCCGGACGGTCGCGTCGTACCGCTTCTCGGTCAGCATCAGGTGACCGAGCAGCCGGGTCGCCCGGTTGACGCCGAGCACCAGGACGCCGGTGGCCATCGGGTCGAGGGTGCCGGCATGGCCGACCTTCCGGGTGCCGGCGAGGCGGCGTACCCGCGCGACCACATCGTGTGAGGTCGCCCCGCCCGGCTTATCGACGATGACCAGCCCGGAGGCGGCCTGCGTCATTCGTCCTCGTCGGACTCGTCGGACTCGTCGTCGTCCTCGTGCGGCTTCTTGTACGGGTCCTCACCCGCGGCGTACGTCGCACCGGCGGCGGCCGCCGCGACCGCGGCGTCGGACTCGCGCACCTTGGCCAGCAGGTCGTCGATCTGCCGTGCGTTCTCCGGGACGCCGTCGTAGCTGAACTCCAGCGTCGGCACGTGCCGCATCCCGAGCTGCTTGCCGACCTCGGACCTGATCAGCCCCTTAGCCGACTCCAGCGCCGCCGCCGTCGACGCCAACGACTCCTCCTCACCGAACACGGTGTAGAAGACCGTCGCCTGCTGGCTGTCGCCGGTAAGCCGCACGTCGGTGACGGTGACGAACCCAAGCCGCGGATCCTTGATCCGCCGCTCCAGCATCTCCGCCACAATCACCTGAATCCGGTCCGCCACCTTGCGAACCCGAGGGCTTGCCATCTTGTGTCCTCCAGAAACATGCGGAAGTCCCGCATTCGTGAGCCTAGACGCCGCCCGCCGTGGGCGGCCGGCACGCGCCGATGCGGGCGGCGTCAAGCGGCTTGGCCGCGGCGCGCAACGGCGAGTAACCACAGACGTGGCCGCCCGCGCGACGCGCCGCCGCAGCGCCCGCATCGGTGCGGGCCGGGCGCCCACGGCGCCCGACCCCCACACAAACATCAGGCCCGCGGAATCTCCCGCATCTCAAAGGCCTCAACAACATCGCCGATCTTGATGTCGTTGTAGCCCTTCACGACCAGACCACACTCGAAGCCCTCACGGACCTCGGTCACGTCGTCCCGCTCGCGGCGCAGCGACGCCAGGTCGGCGGACTCCACGATGACGGCGCCATCGCGGATGAGCCGGACCTTGGCGTTGCGCCGGAGGGTGCCGCTGGTGACCATGCAGCCGGCGATGTTGCCGATCTTCGAGGAGCGGAAGATCTCGCGGATCTCCGCCTGGCCGAGGGTGGCCTCCTCGAACTCCGGCTTGAGCATGCCCTTGAGCGCCGCCTCGATCTCCTCGATCGCCTGGTAGATGACCGAGTAGTACCGAATCTCGACACCTTCCTTGTCGGCCAGCTCGGTCGCCTTGCCCTGCGGGCGGACGTTGAAGCCGATGATGATCGCGTCGGATGCCGCGGCCAGCATGATGTTGGTCTCGGTGATCGCACCGACGCCGCGGTCGATGACCCGGAGGCTGACCTCGTCGCCGACGTCGATCTTGGCGAGCGAGTCCTCGAGCGCCTCGACCGAACCGGACACATCGCCCTTGAGGATGAGGTTGAGCTCCTGGCTCTCGCCCTTCTCCATCGACGCCATGAAGTCCTCGAGAGTACGACGCACGCGGCGCTGGGCCTGCATGGCCGCCCGCTCGCGGGCTTCCCGCTTCTCGGCGATCTGGCGGGCCATCCGGTCGTCGTCGACGACCAGGAAGTTCTGACCCGCTCCGGGCACGGCCGACAGACCGAGAACCAGCGCCGGACGCGCCGGGTCGGCTTCTTCGATCTCGTGGCCGAACTCGTCGAGCATCGCGCGGACGCGGCCGTGAGCCGGGCCGGCGACGATCGAGTCGCCGACGCGGAGCGTGCCGCGCTGGACCAGCACTGTGGCCACCGGACCGCGACCGCGGTCGAGGTGGGCCTCGACGACCAGACCCTGAGCGTCCTGGGTCGGGTTGGCGCGCAGGTCGAGCGACGCGTCAGCGGTCAGGACGACGGCCTCGAGCAGCTTGTCGAGGTGCAGCCCCGCCTTGGCGGAGACGTCGACGAACATGGTGTCGCCGCCATACTCCTCGGGCACCAGGCCGTACTCGGTCAGCTGGCCGCGCACCTTGGTTGGGTCCGCCTCCGGCTTGTCGATCTTGTTGACCGCGACCACGATCGGGACGCCGGCGGCCTTGACGTGGTTCAACGCCTCGACCGTCTGCGGCATCACGCCGTCGTCGGCCGCGACCACGAGGATCGCGATGTCGGTGGCCTGAGCACCACGAGCACGCATGGCGGTGAACGCCTCGTGACCCGGGGTGTCGATGAAGGTGATCCGGCGCTCGTCGCCGTCGACGTCGGTCATGACCTGGTAGGCACCGATGTGCTGGGTGATGCCACCGGCCTCCTTGTCGACGACGTTGGCGTTGCGCAGCGCGTCGAGGAGCTTGGTCTTACCGTGGTCGACGTGACCCATGACGGTCACGACCGGCGGCCGGATGACCAGGTCGCCCTCGTCGCCCTCGTCGGACCCGAACTCGAGGTCGAACGACTCGAGCAGCTCGCGGTCCTCGTCCTCCGGGGACACGACCTGCACGATGTAGTTGAGCTCCTCGCCGAGCAGCTCCAGCGTCTCGTCGTTGACCGACTCGGTCGCGGTCACCATCTCGCCGAGCGAGAACAGCATCTGCACCAGCGACGCGGGGTCGACGTTGATCTTCTCCGCGAAGTCGGTCAGCGAGGCGCCACGGGCAAGCCGGACGGTCTCGCCGTTGCCCTTGCGGACGCGTACGCCGCCAATGGTCGGCGCTTCCATCTGCTCGAACTCTTGACGACGGGCCCGCTTGGACTTGCGGCCACGCCGCGACGGACCGCCGGGGCGACCGAACGCACCCTGGGTCTGGCCACGACCACCCGCACCGGGACGACCGCCACCGGGGCGTCCACCGCCCGGGGCGAAGCCACCGCCGGGACGACCGGGCGCACCAGCACCCGCACCGGCGGGAGCACCGGCGCCACCGCGACCAGGAGCGCCACCGCGACCACCGGGGCCACCACGGCCGCCGGGACCACCAGCGCGGCCACCGGGACCACCCTGACGGCCGGGAGGGCCGCCGGAGCCGAAGGCTGCCGGCGACTTCGGCATCATCGCCGGGTTGGGACGCGGCATGCCGGGACGTGCGGGCGAGCCGCCACCACCCTCACGCGCGGCCGGAGGCCGGGGTGCGCGCTGGTCGCCGCCGCCGCCTTGGGCGGGAGCGCCCGAGGGAGGTGCGGACGGGCGCCGGCCCATGCCCTGGCTGGACGCGAACGGGTTGTTGCCGGGACGCGGGGCGCCCGGGCGGCCGACCGGCTTGGGAGCCGGCGTGGGTGCCTTGGGGGCCGGCGCCTTCGGCGACGCGGGCGCGGGTGCGCTCGCGGCTGCCGCGGGGGCGACCGGCTCGGCCGGAGGCTCCGGCGGCGCTGCCTTCTTCGGACCCGGCTTGGGACCGGGCCGGACTCCGGGCTTGGGACCGGTGGCTGCCGGGGTCTCGGCTGCCGGGGTCACGGCTGCCGGGGTCTCGGCTGCCGGGGCCACGGGCGGCTCAGGCGCGGCAACGGTCTCCGCGACCGGGGCCGGCTTGGCTGCCGGTGCTGGCTTGGGGGTGGGCGCCTTCTTCGCGGGCGCCTCGGGGGCGGGAGCCTGCTGTCCAGCTGACTTCAGCTGGGCGCCGTACTCCTTCTTGAAACGCATCTCGACGGGGGGCTCGACCGTCGACGACGCCGACTTGACGAACTCGCCCATCTCTTTGAGCTTCTCGAGAACAAACTTGCTCTCGACACCGAACTCCTTGGCGAGTTCGTGGACTCGGACCTTGGCCACGCTGCTCCTTCTGGTCCGAGCCCCGCTCTGGGGTGATCCGGACCGTTAGTGGTGTTGCAAACTCATTGCGAAGTACTCATCGAGTGCTCATGAGCTGCTGCTCCAGTTTCTGTCGGTCAATCACGGTTGAATGCAGACGAGTCAACGTAGTCCCTCACCGATGCGCTTGCCAGCCCGGCTCCGGCCCTGAGGGCCCTGGAGAAGGCTCGCCTGCGCACGGCGAGTTCGTAGCACTCGGCCGTGGGATGCAGGTGCGCCCCGCGGCCGGCGGCGGTCCTGTCCGGGTCGGGGCAGACGGCCGGCTGGCCGTTGCTGTCCGTCCCTGCGACGATCCGCAGCAACTCGCTTCTGGCGGCTCGCTCCCGGCATCCGATGCAGGTGCGGACAGGTTCATGCGCCGTACGTGCCTGAGGGATGTGTTCGCGAACCACCGAGCGACAACTCTAGCGCGTCACGCCACCGGATTCCGAACCGGAGGTACGCCGGTAACGTGAGGCTCGTGTCGGATCTGGACGAGGAGTTCGCCGGTACGGACCTGGACCTGTCCATCTGGCTGCCGCACTACCTGCCCGCATGGAGCTCGCGCGCGGCCTCCGCAGCCACCTGGACGGTGTCCGGCTCCTGCCTCACCCTCAGCATCCCGCGAGAGCAGGCACTGTGGTGTGCCGACGACCATCGGCCCGCACTGCGGGTCTCCGGCGTGCAGACCGGAAGCCGGTCGGGCCCGGTCGGGAGCACCCTCGGCCAGCAGTCGTTCCGGAGCAACCAGGTGGTGCGCGAGGAGCAGCCCCGGTTCCAGGGGCACCTCACCGCCGGCGGCCGGGTCGAGATCCGCTGCCGGATGGAGCTGTCGGCACGCTCGATGGCGTCGCTGTGGATGGTCGGCTTCGAGGAGGTACCGGAGCAGTGCGGCGAGATCTGCGTGTTCGAGGTCTTCGGCCGGTCGGTGGCCGACGGGTTCGCGGATGTCGGCACCGGGGTGAAGGCGATCCGCGACCCGGGCCTGGCCCAGGACTTCGCGGCGCCCTCGGTCGAGGTTGACGTCGCGCAGTTCCACACCTACGCCGTCGAGTGGACGCCGGGCGGCCCGGCCACCTTCAGCGTCGACGACCGCCCGGTACGGCGCGCCGCCCGCACCCCGGTGTACCCGCTTCAGCTGATGCTGGCCGTCTTCGACTTCCCCGAGTGGACCAACGGCGCCGACGACCACCTCGAGCCGAAGCTCGTAGTGGACTACGTGCGCAGCTCAGGGTCGTCTAGGCGAAGGCCAAGACACCGGCGCTCACATGCACCCCGGAGCGCCTGACGCCCGCTCGTACGTCGCGATCACCTCTCCGCCGTCGATGCTGTACTCGAGCAGGCCGTCCGCCTGGACGGTCGCATAGCCGTAGATCATCTGTCCCGAGACCGGCCAGTCGGCCGTCGCCTCGGCACCGGCCTCCAGGCCCGGTCCGGCGTCGGTACGGCGCCAGGTTGTCTCCCCGAGCCAGAACCAGTCCATGCCGCAGTGCACGTAGAACGGTGCGTGGTAGCGCACGCCCACCTCGGGCTGCCCGTCGGCCGGAGGCGTCGTGAGCTCGATCGTGTGGGGATCCGCCGGCCCCTGGCCGACTGGCAGGTCGGCCCCGGCCGGCCAGGTGCCCAGAGACAATCCTCCGTCCGCGCCGGCCAGCACCAACGTGCTGCCGCTGTCGGTGCCGGCCACCTCGTCGACCTCGCCGAGGCCCGTTGTGTCGAGGCGAGTCCAGTCCACGCCGTCCTCGCTGGCGAAGAGGGCAGCGTCCGGCGCTCGGCCGCATTGGCCAAGGTCGGCGTAGCAGACTTCTGGCCGCGACCAGGCCTCGCCGTTCCCGCCCCCAATGGTCATGAAGCGCCCAGCCGCCGACCACAGCGGAGACCAGCCCTCGCCGCCGCCACCCGGCGCGGTCACCTTGGCCCAGGTCGCACCGCCGTCCGTGGAACGCAGGAGGTGACCGGCGTCCTCCGCCGGGGTCGCGACCACGGTTCGGCCGGTCGCCTCGAGGCCGCTCAGTGCGTATGCGTCGCGCACGACAGGGTCGTCCGAGGCAGCCCAGGTCCGGCCGCCGTCCGAGGATGCCCACAGCGCGCCGTCGCGGCCGACGCGGCCGGCGGCGAGCAGCTTCCCGTCCGCGAGCTCGAGGTGTCCGACGTACGACTCTGCCGCGCTTGCACCCGGAACGACCACCTCGGTGAACTGCCGTCCGTCGGAGCTCACCCAAACCGCCGCACGGAAGCCGCCGCTCGAAGGGTTCTCGGCAGTGCGGTACGAGCCGGCTGCGATGATGGCGCCGTCAATCTCGACCAGGTCGTTGAACTCAACCGGCCCGGTGAAGCCGGTCACGGTGACCTCCTCCCACGCCAGCCCGTCGTCACTGCGCAGCCCGATCGGGCGGTAGGTGGCCCGGTCGTCGCCGTCGACACGCTCCATACCTCCGGATCCGAGGCTGAACCAGGAACCGCCGGCCGTCCGGACCGCGCCGCCGAGACCGGCGAACCGGATTCCGGTGGACAACGGCTCACCTTTCGAGAACGCCGCCCCGCCGCGGGACAGGTGCGGCTGCAGCACACCGTCGTCGGAGAGCATCAGCACCAGAGCGTCATCGCCGGCCGTGGCGAGCACGCTCGGAAAGTCGACGCCCGGCTCGCCGTCGAGGTGCTGGGTATGGATCTCCGCGATCGTCTCAGGACCACCGGTATCCGTGCCGCACGAGGTGAGCGCGAGTAGGAACGCGCAGGCCACGAGTAGGCGGGTCCACATACTCAGTACGACGGGTTGCGCCACACCCTGGTTCCGATCGCTGAGGAGCCTGCGTCTACTCCTGCGGCGCAGGAGCCTCGTCGGATCTGATGTCGATCCGCCAGCCGGTGAGGCGGGCGGCGAGGCGGGCGTTCTGGCCCTCCTTGCCGATCGCCAGCGAGAGCTGGAAGTCGGGGACCACGACCCGGGCCGACTTGGCGGCCGCGTCGACGATCTCGACCGAGGTGACCTGCGCCGGCGACAGCGCGTGGCCGACGAGTTCGGCCGGGTCCTCGGACCAGTCGACGATGTCGATCTTCTCGCCGTGCAGCTCGGACATCACGTTGCGCACCCGCTGGCCCATCGGGCCGATGCAGGAGCCCTTGGCGTTGACGCCGGCGACCGTGGACTTCACCGCGATCTTGGTGCGGTGCCCGGCCTCGCGGGCGATCGCCGCGATCTCGACGGTGCCATCGGCGATCTCGGGGACCTCCAGCGCGAACAGCTTCTTGACCAGGTTCGGGTGCGATCGCGACAGCGTGATCTGCGGGCCGCGCATGCCCTTGCGGACCGAGACGACCAGGCACTTGATCCGGGAGCCGTGGTCGTAGCTCTCACCCGGGACCCGCTCCCCCAGCGGCAGCAGCGCCTCCAGCTTGCCGAGGTCGACCATCACGTCGTCGGGGTTGCGGCCCTGCTGCACCACGCCGGAGACGATGTCGCCCTCACGGCCGGAGAACTCGCCGAACCGGACGTCGTCCTCGGCGTCGCGCAGCCGCTGCAGGATGATCTGCTTGGCGGTGGTCGCCGCGATCCGGCCGAAGCCGTCCGGAGTGTCGTCGTACTCGGCGACGGTGTTGCCCTCGTCGTCGAGCTCGGAGGCCAGCACCGACACGTGGCCGGTCTTGCGGTCCAGCTCGACGCGCGCCTTGTCCTGCGCCCCCGGCGTCTTGTGGTACGCCGTAAGCAGGGCCTGCTCGATCGCCTCGACGAGCACGTCGAACGAGATCTCCTTCTCCCGTTCGAGCATCCGCAGGATGCTGAGGTCGATATCCATCAGGCGTCGCCTTCTTTCTTGCCAAGATCCGCCTGGGCACGGTTGAACTCGATCTGCACCTTCGCCTTGCCGACCTCGGCATAGGCCAGCCGCTGCGCCTTGCCGTCGACCTCGAGGGCCACGCCCTCATCGTCGGACTCGCCGATCCGGCCACTGAGCTCGCCGCCGCCGCTGAGCGACACCTTGACCAGCCGGCCGGCGTTGCGCCGCCAGTGCCGGGGCAAGGTGAGCGGGCGGTCGACGCCGCGGGAGGTCACCTCGAGGGTGTACGGCTGCTCGCCCATCACGTCGGACTCGTCGAGGATCCGCGACACCTCACGGGTGGCGGCAGCAACGTCGTCGAGGGTGACGCCGCCGTCCTTGTCGACGGCGACTCGCAGCACCCGGCGCTTGCCGGCAGGGGTGATCTCGATCGCCTCGATGTCGAGGTCGAGAACACTGAGGGGGCCGGCCAACTCCGCGTCGATGCTGTCGCGCAGCGGATCGGCTTGCCCGCCCTTGGCGGCTCGGCTCACAGGTGACGACCTCCTTGTGCTGTTGTCGAAATACAACCTTAGCGGCTGCTCCTTCGCTGAAAGACCGCGACGCCCTGGGGCGGCGCGGCGCCCCGGTTGTAGGGTGCCGGACGTGCTCGACTCCCCCCGCCACCCGGTCTCCCGGCGTACCGCGCTCGCGGTCGGGACGGTGGCAGCGGCCACGGCCCTCGCCGGCTGCGAGCTCGACCCACCCGAGGACGACGCGCCCGGCAAAGGTCCCGACGCCCTGCTCAGCGACGAGGAGCACGACACCGACCTGGCCGGCAAGGCCGCCCGGTCGATCTCGACCACGCTGAACGAGGTCCGAGCGGCCGCCAACCGCCACGTCGGGCTCGCCCAGGCGCTGGCCGGACTGGTCGCCATGCACGAGGCACACCACGCGCTGCTCGCCGACTCCGGCGCCGACCAGGACCCGAGCACCTCGCCGTCCGCGCCGGTCACCGCGCCGCCGTCGAGCGGCGAGGCGCTGAGCCGGGTGACGACCAGCGAGCGGAAGCTCGCCCAGCGCCTGGAGGACTGGGCGGTCAACGCCCGCAGTGGGCAGTTCGCTCGGGTGCTGGCCAGCATGGCCGCCTCGGTCGCGCAGCACGTCTCGGTCCTGCCCAAAGCCAAGGAGCCCGCCGGATGACGCCGCTGGAAGCACTTCAGGCGACGCTGGCCGCCGAGCATGCCGCGGTCTGGACCTTCGGCACCCTCGGTGCCCGGACCTCACAGTCGGCGAGCCCCCAGCTGTACGAGCGGCTCCGCGAGAGTCATCTGGTGCATCGCAACCGCCGCGACCAACTCTCCCGCGAGATCCGAGACCTCGGCGATCAGCCTGCCGCGGCCGCTCCGGCGTACGCGCTGAGCAACCCGGCGGTCACGATCGATGAGATCACCAGCGCGGCACTCGCGGCGGAGGCGGCGTGTACGGCGTCGTACGCCGACCTGGTCACCCACACCTCCGGCGCTCGACGGGCCTGGGCGGTGTCGGCCTTAACAAACGCAGCGGTCCGCAAACTCGCCTTCCAAGGAAGCCCCGAGATCTTCCCCGGAGTCGGCGAACTCACGGACCGCTGACCAGGGCCTGTCAGCGTGACCCTGGTGGGTCACCCACGCCGGGCAAGCCCGGACGTGGGTGACCACGTTTGGTGTGCCTTGCGGCACGGTCTTTCTTCGTCAGCCACGAGGTGGAGTGTGACCTTCTGTTGCAAGATCTTGCATCAGCCAGAGGCGAAAAGCACCCCTGATTCGCCTGCGAGTTCACGCACTGCAACTTCCTGCAGATTGATGCGGATTCGAACACCTCTTGCCAGTGCCGGAAATGCCCGACAACGACCGGACCGCCCCCGCCTTCGGGCGGGAGCGGTCCGGGGTCACGCAGGTCAGCCGCGATGCGCCGCCCACATCTGGGCCATCCGGTCACTCTGGCCCGGGGTGAACTGGTTGTAGCAAGAGTCGTAGCTGTAGTCCATGTAGTTGTGGATCGGGTCCACGCCGGGCAGGTTGCACGAGTCCCGGCCGATCGGGCAGCCACTGGTCGAGCCGCTCTGCGCGGGCGTGTCCGCGACCTCGTCGTTCTTCGCCGTACAGCCGCCCTGGAAGGTGTGGTAGAGCCCCATCCAGTGGCCGACCTCGTGGGTCGCGGTCTCGCCGAGGTTGAAGTTGGCGATGCCGCCGCCGGGGAGCGAGTCGAAGTGCACCCGGACGCCGTCGATCTTCTTGTTGCCGCCCCACGGGAAGGTCGCGACACCGAGGTATTCGAAGTCGACCAGCCAGATGTTCAGCGCGTTCGTGCCGCCCTGGCGGGTCTGCGCCCGGTACTTCGAGCTGTTGCCGTCGACGTGCCAGGTGTCGTTGAAGAAGCGGTCCACCCCGGCCAGAGAGAAGGTGAAGCCGGTGTTGGCGGCATCGCCCGACTCGCCGCCCGCGAAGGTGTTGTTGAGTACGTCGATCTGGTCGGCGATCTGGGCGTCGGTGACGTCGCCGTCGCCGTTCGCGGCGGCCATCACGTGGACGTAGGTGGGGATGGTGGCGGAGGCGGCCGCGGCCTCACTCAGCGAGAGCCCCTTCCTGTCCAGCAGGGCCTTGGTCTGCTTCTCGATCGCGGCCTGCTCGGCGCGGCTGACATGCGGGTGGTCGAGCCCGCCGTGGCCGCCCCGTGCGTCGGCCGCGTCGCCGCCGGCCTCCGGCACGATGCAGTCGAAGAAGTCCGTACCACCGGAGCCGAGGCTGTCAGGACCCGGCTGCGCCTGCGCGCTGAGCCCGCTCGCGACCATCCCGACCGTGACCAGGGCTGCCGCGGCGCCGGCCATTCGAAGCTGCTTGAGACGCATGATCCAGTCCTTCCGAGTGGGCACCCCTGGCGGTGGGTGCCGTTGACGGAGGATCGTGCATCACCCGTCACGGAAAGAACAGGGTCAAGCGTGGATCCAGGCAAAGCGCTGGATCCTGGTCAGCTCCAGCCGGCCACGATCGCGCCGACGTCCAGAAGCCGGTGGGCGACCGCGTCCGGCTCGCCCTCGGAGTGCCCGATCTGCTCCGGCGGGATGTCGCTGTGCGGGACGTGGATGGCCCTCAGGCCGGCGTTGTGAGCGCCCCAGATGTCGTCGTACAGACGGTCGCCGACGAACGCGCAGCGCGCCGGGTCGGTGGCGCCGACGGCGTCCATCGCGGCCCGGAAGGCGCGCTCGGACGGCTTGGTCCAGGGCAACTCGCTGGTGTAGACGTCGCCGTCGATCAGGTCCAGCAGGCCGTCGCGCTCGAAGATCTCCCGGTGCCAGCCGCGCGGCCAGATCGTGTTGGACAGGATGCCGACCTTGATCCCACGCTCGCGGAGCTCGGTGAACAGCGGTACGGCTTCGGGGTCGGTCTCGGTGTGCGGGCGCCAGAACTCCCGGTACGCCGTGAGCAGGTCGATGTCGTGGCCGATCCCGGCCTCGTTGAACAGGTCGGCCACGGTGGCGCTCTGGTGGTGGTCGCGAGATCGGCCCCAGACGGTCTGGTTAGCGTCGCGGAGCTTGGCCACGACCTCCTCGGGCGGCAGGTCGTGCTCCACCGCCGCCTCCGCCAGCGCCCGCGCCTCGTCATCGAAGTCGACGGTGTGCCACGGCGTGAGGGTGCCGCCCCAGTCGAAGATCACCGCGTCCATTCCCATGAGCGGATTTTAGGGCGGGCCGGCCGGATAACCTGCAAGGGTGAGCGACGAAGACCCGTTGGGACGACTCTCGGCCGACCCCGAGTGGCAGCGCCGGATGCGCGAGACCGAGCGGGAGTTCAGCAGCCGGCGCCGGGCGCACGAGCGACGCCGCCGGCTCAGCAGTGCCCGCGGCCGGCTCCCCCGGGCGCCCCGGGTCTCCTGGATCTTCCTCGCCCTGCTGGCGGCCACCCTCGTCTGCGCGGCCGTGCTCTGGCTGGACGTCGGGCCGGCGCAGCCGTTCGTCTTCGTGTTCGTGCTCGCGGGCTGGCTGGTGACGCTGTGCCTGCACGAGTTCGCGCACGCCTGGGTCGCGCACCGCGGCGGTGACGACTCGATCGCCGAGCGCGGCTACCTCGAGCTCAACCCGCTGAAGTACGGCCACCCGATCCTGACCTTCGTGCTGCCGCTGGTGATGCTGGCGTACGGCGGCCTGCCGCTGCCCGGCGGCGCGGTGCTGGTCCACCAGCACCGGCTCCGTAGCAGGCTGCGCGCCTCGATGGTGTCGCTGGCCGGCCCGGCGACCAACGCCGTGCTCGCCGTCGTCCTCCTCGCCGTGGTCGCCGTTCTCGGGCCCGACTGGATCACCAGCACCGACGAGCCGCACGCGCCGTTCTGGGCGGCCCTGACCTTCCTCGCCTTCCTGCAGGTGGCGACCGTGGTCCTCAACCTGATCCCGGTGCCCGGCCTGGACGGGTACGGCGCGCTGGAGCCCTGGCTGCCCGACGGCGTCCGCACCGCCCTGGCTCCCCTGCACCCGTTCGGGATCCTGATCGTGTTCGCCCTGCTCACGATGCCACCGCTGCGCGACCTCTTCTCCGACGTCGTGCAGTGGCCGGTAGACGCCACTGACGCACCCGTCAATGGCGTCTACTTCGGCGACGTGCTCTTCCGGTTCTGGCGGGAGTGGTTCTAGAACCGTGAGGCGAACGGGGCCGGGATGAGGAGCTCGACGTTGCGGTCCTCGATCCCGCCTCGAGCATCCCGAGATGGCACGCGGTGTTGCCAGTCGTTGACGCTCAGCTCCCGAGACAGCGCCGCGAGCTCGAGCGGGCTTCGGGGATGCCGCCCGGGCCGCAGCGGCGCAGCGTGGTCGACGATGGTGCCGAACACCGACAGGGTGCCGTCCCGGTTGTCGACGAGCTCGACGACCCGCGCCTGCTGCGGCCAGTCGATGTGGGCCGCGGTGTTGACCTCCCAGAACCCACCCGGGACCGGTGACCCGGCGGGCCGCCGGAATGGGGTGACGTTGTTGCGGTGGGTGTGGCCGTTGACCCAGAGCACCACGTTCGGGAACCGCAGGAGCAGGTCCCGGAGCTGCGGGCCGAGCACCCGGCCGGGACCGGTGTTGTTGGTCATGGTGCCGATGGTGTGGTGGCTGAACAGAACGAACAGCCTGTCGTGCCGCCCACCGCGCACGAGCTTGCCGGTCTCGTCGAGGTGGTGGCGGCTGCCGGCGGTGAGCTCGTCCGTCAGCCAGGTGAGCTGGTCGGAGTCGAGCGAACCGTCGGAGCCGCCGTTCTGGTTGACGCTGTCCAGCACCAGGCAGCGCACCTGGCCCTGGTCGAAGGCGTAGTAGGCGTTACCGGTACGCAGGTTCTGGCGGGTGTAGCCGTGACCACGGGGCCACCCACTGGTCCGGAAGTGCTCCGCGATGGTCTCGGCCCGGCTCAGCTGGCGGCGGGCCGGGTCGGCAGTGACAATGCGCCGAGGTCCCGAGAAAAGCAGCTGAATCGCAGCAGGATCGCCGGCCAGGATTCCGAGGAGCAGCGCGATCAGGTCGACGCCCGGAGGCAGATCGGTGATCTTGATGTTGCCGGTGGCGATGGCGTCGGTCAGGTCGGAGGCCGCGACCGTGCCCTGAACCAGGCCGTCGTGGTTGCCGAACGTGCTCAGCCAGGGTGTCCGCAGGCCGGTCGCCCGGAACGGTCGCCGGGCCGCGTCGAGCAGTCCGGGCACGGTTGGGAAGCCCGAGTTCGCGCGTCTGAGGTCGTCGGCCTGTCCGGGAGGAGTGCCGTCCGGATGCCAGTAGTGGACGTCGTACGACTCCCAGTCGGCCACGCCCTCCCACTTGGTCAGGTCACCGGAGTCCGGGCGGATCCGCACGCCGTCGAGCAGGTCGATCTGCCAGCGCAGCTCGTTGTACTGCATGTTGTCGACGTTGTCGCCGGTGCACATCGTGAAGCGCAGAGGAGCACCGGTCGCCGGGCCACGCCGTACCCGGTTCATCGCCTGGACCATGGACTCCGCGACCTGGGCCGACAGCATCTCCTGGGCCCGGTAGGCGCCGCTGAGCCCCAGGCCCGCGAACGGTGAGCCGGGATCGTCGAGGCGGTCGAGGAACTCGGTACGGGCCGGCGACTGGGCGTCGATGATGTGCTGGTCGGTCAGGTGGCCGAACGCGACCAGGGTCCGGCGACGGTGACTGCGCCCCGTGTCCGCCCGGCCCGACAGGTCGTCGCGGACCAGGTACGGCTCGCCCGGTCCGCTGTTCAGCAGCCGGTAGCCACCGGCGCCAGGCTCGCCGTACACGATCGTCCGGCGCAACGTGGTGGTGCCGCGGGCCGCATGCTTGGCCTTGGCCGTCGCGGATGCCGTGGCCGACTCGGCCGGCGCCCCTGACGCGGTCGACGCCAAGAACGCCGCTCCTGCGGCGCCGGCACCGGCGCCCAACAACGTACGCCGGCTGAGCGCGCCGTCTGATTCTGCTTCCTCGTCCTTCATCTCTGCCTCCCCTGGAAATCCTCAGAGTGGCAGCCTGCCGCGTGCGCGGCCGATTGACCAGGTGTTCTAGTCCTCCAGGTCGTCGAGCGTGCCCTCCGCGACCTCGCGCAGCTGGTCGGCGATCTCGTCGCCGTCGAGGTCGGCGGCATCCGTGCTGGAGTAGGCGTTCCACGTGGCCTGGTAGGTCAGCCCACCGTCGAGGATGCCGAGGACGACCTCACCGCCGGCGTACTCGCCGTCCGAGGTCTGGGTGACCAGGAATGCCTGGTCGCCCAGGTCGGACAGCTCCTCGACGGTGTAGTCGACGCCATCGGTCTCGTCGTACCCGTTGTAGGCGAGGTAGCGAGACTCGAACTCCGGCTCCGGGTCGGTCTCCTTGTGCAGGTCGGCCCAGGTGTAGTGATAGCCGGAGACCGAGCCCTCCCCGGTCAGCGAGGTGAAGCACGACATCGAGTCGATCGCGTCGTGCTCGGTGCCCCGGCTCGTCGGGTTCTCGCTCGTGCCGGAGGCCTCGGAGACGGTGAACCCGGACTCCTCGAGCGGCTTCAGGTCGACCGCCTTGCAGAGGTCGTCGGTGTACTCGTAGTCGCCGAGGCTGACGCTGCCGCCGAGGACGCCGGTGAGCAGCAGCGCACCCAGGACCGCCCCCCACACCAGCGACGCGACCAGGAATCCGCCGAGCGCCCAGAGCCACCCCTTGCCGCCGGTACGGCGAGGCGGCTGGCCACCGGCGGGCGGACCGTAGGCCAGCCCGGCGGGCGGTTGGTACGGCGCCGGCGGCTGGCCCGGCTGCTGCTGGCCGGGCGGAGGTCCCGCCGGCTGGACGCGGGTCGGCTCCGAGCCCTGCGGCGGCCCGGCCGGCGGTCCGGCCGGCGGCGGGTTCGGGTGCGGCGGACGGCTGCGGGTGGGCTCGGACTCGCCGGTCGAAGACATGCGGTGAACCTATCGGAGACCGCGCGCCTGCCGTACCGAAGAGTACGACGGTTCCGGCGGCCTGAAACCGACCTACTCTTCGGTACTGTGGGCGCTCATGCCCAACGCGGCCGCCAGGTGGTCCGGCACCGGGTAGGGCCGCTCGACGGGCAGCAGCTCGGTAGCGCCGGCGACGTCAGCGGCCGCGGCAAGTCTCTGGACGCGGCGGGCCAGGTCGGTGATGTCCTTCAGGCCGACGATCGAGTCGTGCCAACGGCGCGCGGCGCTGCCGCCGAGGCCGATCTGGATGGACCGGTGGTCCAGCGGCTGGTGGTGCAGGTCCCGCTCCGGGTCCCACTGGATGCGGACGTCGTGGTCTTGCAGGCCGGCGGCCCAGTCATCGTGCGATGCATGGAGACCCGGGTCGACGTGGCTCAGCCAGGCTTCGCCCAGCAACGCCTCGAAGCCCGCGCGCTCCAGGCGGATCGCGAGCACCCGCTCCTGCCCCGGCTTGGTCGCCCAGCCGCAGCGGTACATCATCCACAGGAAGGACGGCTTGATCCAGGTCATGCGGTCGAGCTTGAACGGCGGCACGAAGCGCCCGGCGGCCT
Source organism: Nocardioides speluncae (assembly GCF_003121585.1). Taxonomy (GTDB): domain Bacteria; phylum Actinomycetota; class Actinomycetes; order Propionibacteriales; family Nocardioidaceae; genus Nocardioides; species Nocardioides speluncae. The sequence continues at coordinate 14,286 of NZ_QEOO01000047.1, read as the reverse complement.
CCGCCGGCCCGGCGATGTGTGGCGAGTAGGCCTGATAGACGGTGAGGTGCCGATCATCGAAGTCGGCCCGCACCTGCCGGTACGGTGTCGGATTCTCATTCATGCCGACACCGTACCGACTTTATTGTCAAATGGACCAATTAGTTTCTGCGGACCAGACCGACCAGGTGGGTGACGGCGTCGGCCACGGCGACGTCGGTGGCCTCACCGGTACGCCGGTCCTTGACCTCGACGTTGCCGTCGACAAGCCCCTTGCCGACCGTGACTCTGGTGGGTACGCCGATCAGCTCGGCGTCCTTGAACTTCACTCCCGGGCTGATCTTGCCGGCGCGGTCGTCGTAGATCACGTCGATGCCGGCTGCCGCCAGGTCGGTGGCCAGCTTGTCGGCCGCCTCGAAGACCGCCGGGTCCTTGCCGGCCGCGACCAGGTGGATGTCCGCCGGGGCAACGTCGCGCGGCCAGCACAGGCCGCGCTCGTCGAGGGTGTTCTCGGCGATCGCGGCGACGGCGCGGGACGGGCCGATGCCGTAGGAGCCCATCGTGACCGTCACCAGCTTGCCGTTGACGTCGAGGACCTGCAGGCCCAGCGCGTCGGCGTACTTGCGACCGAGCTGGAAGATGTGGCCCATCTCGATGCCGCGGGCGGCGTGGAGGGTCCCGGAGTCGCAGTTGGGGCAGGCGTCGCCCTCGCGGACCTCGGCCGCCTCGATGGTGCCGTCCGGCGTGAAGTCGCGGCCCACGACCAGGTCGAGGACATGCGATCCGGGAACGTCCGCGCCGGTCACCCAGCGGGTGCCCTCGACCACGCGCGGGTCGACCAGGTAGCGGATCTGGGAGTCCGACTTCTCGCCCAGCGCGCCGGGGCCGATGTAGCCCTTGACCAGCGCCGAGTGCTTCTTGAACTCGACGTCGTCCATGGCCTCGACCTCGATCGGCTCCAGCTGGCCCTCGAGGCGCTTCTGGTCGACCTCGCGGTCGCCGGGTACGCCGATCGCGAGCGGCTCGCGGGTGCCGTCGGGGTGCTTGAGCACGACCAGTACGTTCTTGAGCGTGTCGCCGGCCGCCCAGGGCCGGTCCGCGCGCGGGAACTTCTCGTTGAGGTGGTCGACCAGCGTCTCGATGGTCGGCGTGTCCGGGGTCTCCTCGGCATGCGCGGCGGGAGCGTCGTCGTACGGAACGGCGTCGGGCGGCCGGACCGCGACCGCCTCGACGTTGGCGGCGTAGTCACAGTTGCTGCAGCGGACGTAGGTGTCCTCGCCGACGGCGGCGGTCGCCAGGAACTCCTCGGACTTGGACCCGCCCATCGCCCCGGACGTGGCCTTGACGATGACGTAGTCGAAGCCGAGCTTGTCGAAGATCCGGATGTAGGCGTCGCGGTGGGCCTGGTAGCTCGCGTCCAGGCCGGCGTCGTCGACGTCGAAGGAGTAGGAGTCCTTCATCACGAACTCGCGCCCGCGCAGGATGCCCGCGCGGGGCCGCGCCTCGTCGCGGTACTTGGTCTGGATCTGGTAGATCGTCAGCGGCAGGTCCTTGTACGACGAGTACAGGTCCTTCACGACCAGCGTGAACATCTCCTCGTGGGTCGGGCCGAGGAGGTACTCCGCGTCCTTGCGGTCCTTGAGCCGGAAGATGTTGTCGCCGTACTCGGTCCACCGGTTGGTGGCCTCGTAGGGCTCCTTCGGCAGCAGCGCCGGGAAGGAGAGCTCCTGGGCGCCGATCGCGTCCATCTCGTCGCGAACGATGTTCTCGATCTTGCGCAACACGCGCAGGCCCAGCGGCAGCCAGGTGTAGATGCCCGGGGCGTTGCGGCGGATGTAGCCCGCGCGCACCAGCAGCTTGTGGCTGGGCACCTCCGCGTCGGCCGGGTCGTCGCGAAGCGTGCGGACGAAGAGCTGGGACATGCGCAGGACCCGCCCAGTGCTGCCTGAGCGTCCGGTCCCGGTGCTGAGAGTCATGCGCGCAAGGCTACTTCCGGGGGTGGTTCCGGGACCAAACGGATTAGGTGTGTTGTCGCGCCAGATAACTTCGGAATCGATGCAACCAGCCGGCACCGGTTTGCGTCTTGGACTCGGACAGACACACCGACACCCGACTTTGGGGGAACCATGAAGCGACTGCTCACCGCCTGCGCCGCCACCGCCGCCATCGCCGTACCACTCGCGATGCTGCCGGCAGCGGCCCACGCCGAGCCCACGAAGAACCTCGCGCCGAACCAGATCGACCGCGGCCCGAACCCGAAGATCCCGTACGTCGACGGCAGCACCGTCGTCGACGGCACCCGCAAGGTGAAGGTCAACGCCGCCCAGGTGCAGCTGCTCGGCAAGGCCGGCACCGCGTCGTACATCGTCGTTGCCGCAGGCAGGGACGGCGGCAACGCGCGGCTGCTCCGGGTCCGCGCCGGCCAGCCCGCAAAGGTGCTCGCCCGCGGCGACCAGACCTACGAGGCCGTGCTCAGCGGCAACGGCACCCGGGTCGCGCTGACCACCCGCGAGAGCGGTGCCCGGACCACGATCAAGGTGATCAGCACCAGCACCGGCACGACCCAGCGGACCGGCACCTTCCAGGGCTCGGTCAACAAGCTGGACTTCGCCGGCGACCGGGTGCTGCTGTCGAGCTGGGGACCGGCGCGCACGTTCGTGTGGAACTACAAGACCAACACCCGCAAGACCATCAACAACAAGACCGGCTACGAAGGCAGCTTCAAGAGCAATCGGCTGGCCTTCTACACCGCAGACCCGTTCGAGGACGGCTGCTCGGTGCTGACCCGGATCACCGCGCCGACCACGCCGATCTGGCGCTCCTGCACGGACCGGGTCGCCGCGATCTCGCCCGACGCCTCGCGTCTCGCGACGATCGACATTTTGTCCGACGGCCTCGGCCCGCGGCGGGTCACCATGCGCACCGGTGCCGGCCGCGCGCTGGTGACCTACAAGACGTCCTGGTTCGGCGCGATCGAGTGGGAGACCAACCGGGCGCTGCTACTCGAGACTCACGGCCAGACCTGGACCGCCACCGTCCGGGCGACGGCCACCACCGTCAACCGGGCCACCAAGCTGACCCGCACCGTCCAGCCGTAGCACCGAACCAGGAACGCCGGGGCGGCCTTGCCGCCCCGGCTTTTCGTCGTCTCCTCGCGACAACAAGTGGCGCGGTTGGAGCATCCGATGTGTAGGCGCGAACGGCACGCCAGATCCGCACCTCACCAGGAGATCACCATGAACCGACTTCTCGCGGTCGTCACTGCAACGGCGGCCCTGCTCGTCCCGCTCGGCGCAGCCGCGGCATCAGCCCAGGCCGAGCCGACCACACCGCTCCGCCCGGCCGAGATCAAGCGCGGACCCAACCCCCAGGTTCCGTACGTCAAGGGCACCACGATCATCGACGGCGACCGCCGGATCAAGGTCAATGCAGGCCGGATCGGCCTGCACGGCACCGCCGGCCCGTCGGCGTACATCGTCGGCGCCTCTTCGGCGAGCGGCGAGAACCGGCGGCTGCTGCGGGTCGCTGCCGACGGCACGACCAGGGTCCTGCTGCGGGCCGATCTCCGAGCGCTGAGCACCGTCCTGGTCGCCGATGACGGCGCCCGGATCGCCTACCTTTCCGCCGAGGGGCGGCGGAAGTCCACTGTGAAGGTGCTCAGCGCGGTGACGGGCGGACTTCAGTACCAGCGCTCGTTCTCCGGCTGGACCAGCCTGCACGATGTCGACGGACGCCGCCTGCTGGCGACGGTGTGGGGCAACAACGGACCCCGCACGCTTATCTGGCGGCTGGGTGGCACCAATCGAACCGTGGTGTTCAAGGACGCCTACACCGGCGACCTGTCCGCCAACCGGGTGGCGTTCTACTCCAAGGACCCGTACCAGGGCGGCTGCTCAGTGCTGACCCGGATCTCCCGGCCCGCTGACCGGATCTGGCGCTCCTGCCGAGACCGGATCGAGCCCGCTTCACCCGACTGGAGCCGGCTGATGACCGTCGGCCTCCTCGACGACGGGCTAGGTTCCCGGGCAATCACCATGCGCACGGGCACCGGCCGCGCGCTTCGGACCTTCACCGTGGACGGCTGGTTCGACCTGTCCGAATGGGAGGACAACCGAACCATTCTCGTGGTCACCCACGGTGAGCACTGGACCGCCACGATCCGGTGTACGGCGTCGTCCTGCAACCGCGCGAGCAAGCTGACCCGCACGGTCTGGCCGTAACCAATCCGTGTCCGCCCCCAGCCCATCTTTGGTCGGCCGGGGCGAAACTTCTCGCCCATGGACTGCATCTGATCTGTACCAACCAGCCACCAAGGGGAACCATGAAAACCCTGCTCACGGCCGGAGTCGCTGCGGCCACGCTGCTCGCACCACTGACCTTGCTGACCGCGGCGACTGCTACCGCACCCACCACGACCCTGCGTCCGGCTCAGATCGAACGCGGGCCCAACCCGAAGATCCCGCACGTGGACGGCACGACCGTCGTCGACGGGTCGCGCCGGATCAGGGTGAACGCCGACTTCGTCGCGCTGGTCGGCAAGTCCGGGACCGACTCCTACATCGTCCATGCCTCGAACGACGACGGTAGCAACGTGCGGCTGCTGCGGGTGAGCACTCGCGCAAGGAAGGTGCTGGCCCGCGGCGAACATGCCTGGGAGACCGAGCTCTCGGCCGACGGCAAGCGGATCGCCTCTGTGGCTCACTCGGGCAACGGCCGCTCCAGCACGGTCCGCGTGATCAGCGCGAAGACCGGCGCTGTCCTGCACCGAGGTTGGTTCGCAGGCACCGTGAGTCTTCTGGAGTTCACCGGAGGCCGCGTGCTGCTGTCCCAGTTGCGCGGACCCGGCGGCCGGACGCTGTGGTGGAACCCCACCGCCAACACACGGACGACACTCATCAAGAAGGTCGCCTACCTAGCCGACGCCCGGGCCAACCGGCTGGCGTTCCACACCGCGGACCCGTTCGAGGGCGGCTGCTCGGTGTTGAGCAAGCTCTCGTCGCCGTCGACACGGATCTGGCGCTCATGCCGAGAGCGGGTGGCGGCGATCTCCCCGGATGCCTCCCGGCTCGCCACCGACACCATCATCGAGGACCACCCGGACGCGGGAGTGACGCACGTGCGCACCGGCGCTGGCAGGCTGCTCGCCACGTATCGCGCCGAGGCATTCGGACGCGTCCAGTGGGAGACCAACCGAGCGCTGCTCATGGAGACCCACGGCCGGACCCGGGCCGCGACCATCCGGTGTACGCCGACCGCCTGCAATCGGGCCTCCAAGCTCAGCCCTAGCCAGGCGAGTTTCAGGAGCGATGCAACCGGTCGCGGCGTGCATGCGTAGAGAAGCCGGAACATCACACCGAACCGACTGGGGGACTCACAAATGAAACGACTGATGATGGCGTGCGGAGCGGCCGTTGCTCTCGCCGTACCACTCGCGCTACTGCCGGCCGCCAATGCCGCCGCGCCCACCACCACGCTCTCGCCCGGCCGGATCGAGCGCGGCCCCGATGTCCGCATCCCGCACATGGAGGGGACCACCGTGGTCGACGGGTCGCGCCGGATCAAGGTCCGCGCCCAGGGGGCTGTGCTGCTCGGCAAGGTCGCCCCGACGGCGTACGTCGTCTGGGCGTTCGGCTCCCAGGCCCAGCGGGTCCTGCGGGTGACGCCCCACGGCGTGCGGGTACTGGTCCCGAGCAGCAACCTCGCCACCGCGGTGCTCTCCAGCGACGGCAGCCGGGTGGCCGTGGAGCCGGTCGGCGACCACACCGGCACCACCGTGAAAGTGTTCAGTGCCAAGACCGGCGACCTGCTCCGCAAGCGGCGCTTCAACTTCTCAGCGCAGCTGCTGGACTTCGGCGACCGACTGATCCTCACCGGCTTTCCGAACCGGACCGTCCGGACCTTCTGGTGGAACCACCGCACCAACGTCACCCAGCGGATCGTCGCGAAGAACACGTACTTCGCCGACACCAGGACCAACCGCCTCGCCTACACCACCTTTGGACCGGACGGAGACTGCACGGTGTTGGCCGCGATCTCCGCACCCCGCAAGCCGATCTGGCGCACGTGCGGCGACCACGAGGTACGTGCCATCTCTCCGGACGGGTCTCGAATTGCCACCGGCAGCCCGGCTGGGGAAGGGACGAACCGGATGACCATCCGCACCGGCAACGGACGAGCCCTGGCGCACTTCCGGGTCCAGTCGCTCGAGGGCCGGCCCGCGGGATTCGGCCCGGTCGCCTGGGAGACCAACCGAGCGCTGCTGATGCTGACGCGCGGTCCCTACAAGACCGCCACCATTCGGTGTACGGCGACCAGCTGCAACCGGGCATCCGCCTTGACCCCGACCGAGTGGCCTGAATGAATCACGCGCACCGCCAACCGCGACCGGCCTCGGCCGGTCGCGGTTGTATTTCTCTTCTGGCCGAATCGCGTTCTTTACGCAACTAGTGGGTATCTCCCGGAAGTTCTTCGAGGGTATGAGTGGTCAGGGTGCGTGCAGCGCAAGGCGTCGGAGGGAGGCGGGCCGGTGGCCCGACGACCGACGACAACGCAGCGATGTGCGTGCCCTGGCCGCTCAGACCCCGACGAACTTCCGGAGATGCCCACTAGCGACGCCCTCCCTGCGTCTAGCAGGTCAGCACGTTGCTCACAACACTCAATGGGGGAAGAAAGATGAGACGAGCATTTCTGGCCATCATGGCCGCCACCGCAGTAGCAGCGACCGTTCTGCCGTCCGGCGCTCTGCCGGCGGCTCACGCGGAGCCCACGAAGAACCTCAAGCCCGCCGCGATCAAGCGAGGGCCAGATCCTAGAATCCCGCACGTCCAAGGCAACACGGTCGTCGACGGCGACCGGCGAATCGTGGTGAACGCCCAAGTGGTGCGCCTCCTCGGCAAGGCCGGCCCGGCGTCGTACGTCGTGCAGGCGAGCGCCGGGAGCGGTGCCAACCTGCGCCCGCTGCGGGTCGGCGTCGGCCAGCCGGCGAAGGTCCTGCTGCGCGGCGAGAAGACCTGGAGCGCGAAGCTCAACACCAGCGGCACGCGTGTCGCCGTCACCGACAGCCAGACCAGTCAGCGCACGCTGCTCAGGCTCATCGATACCCGGAGCGGCACCTCCGTGCGCACCGCCAGGTTCACGGGTCTGGTCCGCGAGAAGCTCGACTACGACGGCAACCGGCTGCTGCTGACGATCAAGTTCCCCGACCGCACGGTCCTCTGGAACACCCGCACCAACACCCGGCGCATGGTCAAGGCCAAGTTCGGCTACCTCGCCGACTTCAAGGCCGACCGGCTGGCCTACTACACCGGCGGCACAGCGCACGAAGGCAACGGGTGCTCGGTGCTCACCCGGATCTCGGCGCCGAGCAAGCCGATCTGGCGCTCCTGCCGGTACAGGATCACGGCGATCTCGCCGGACGCGAGCCGGCTGGCGACCGATCTCACCCTCGACCCGGGCCAGGGCACGAGCCCGGTGACGGTGCGCAATGGATCCGGCCGGGCGCTGCACACGTTCACCGCACACCACGGCTTCTCTGGCTTCACATGGGAGACCAATCGCGCGCTCCTGATGGAAACCAACGGCAGTCGCTGGACCGCCCTGACCCGGTGCACCGGGACCCGCTGCAACCGGGCCTCAGCGCTCAGGCCGGTCGGCAGCTAACAGCCTTGTCGGACGTCAGGGGCGCGTGGCTCGGGTCGGGCGCGCCTGACGTCTTGGCGGCGTGTGTACGTCGAAGTGGATGGTCTGCTGGGCGAGTGCCGAGTGCGGGACGGCGTCGGCGGTGATCAGCCCGAGCCGCTCCAGGAACGTGAACCGGGCCGCCTCGACGCGGAACCGGCGCGCGTCCATCACTGGGTGCCAGATCGTGTAGCTGCCGACGTCGCCGTCGCGGCGCCGGTACCAGCCGGCGGTCGGGTGGGTGAGCGTGCGGAGCACGTCGGCGACCTCCAGGAAGCCGTCCAGCGGGCCCAGCGGTCCCGGTTGCTCGACCAGCTCGCAGTGGCTCTCGTCCGAGGCGTCCACGGCGGTCATCTGCCAATGGGCTGGTGTGCCATCCCAGACGCCGGCGATGCTGATCCGGCTGCGCCGCCACGGCATCTGCCACAGCAGCTTCGGGACCACCACCAGCGGATGGTCGAGGCTGGTGCCGAAGAACCAGACGCCGGGCTCGCCGTGCGCGCGGACGTAGGTGCGGTAGTTGATCTGCCCACAGGTGATCGAGACCGGGCGGAAGAACCGGAAGTGGTAGTCGCGGTCGCGGAACACGACCGCCGACACCAGCGCGCCCGTCGTACCGTCCTCGAACGCGAACTCCTCCGGCTCGAAGCCCTCCGGTAGGTGCCGCGCGACCGCCTCGGCCGTGACCCGGTAGGTGATGATCGCGAAGTCGTCCAGCTCGGTCGTGGAGTGGTGCCAGCGCAGCGGCGGGCGCGTCGTACCGTCGAACGTCACCGGATCACGGGGTACGAGCGGCCTTGAGCGCGGTCCGGATCAGCGGCAGCTGCAGCGGCAGCCGGCCGATGGCGATGCCCTTGAAGGTCTTGTTGCTCGACCCGGCGGCGTCCTTGGCCATCTTGAGGTTCGCCGGGTAGACAGCGAGCAGCAGCGCCGCACTCCCCCAGCCGGCGGCCTTGCGGGTCCGCGGGTACAGCAGCCCAGCGGCCAGCGCCAGCTCGGCGACGCCGGACACCAGGATCAACTCGCGGTGCGCCGGGATCAGCTTCGGCATCATCGGCTCGTAGACCGAGGGCTTGACCAGGTGCACCACCCCGGAGGTGGCGAGGAGACCGGCCAGGCCGAGGACATCCTTGGGTGTGCTCACACCGAGGACGCTACCGGCCGATGCAACCACCGGCGCGGCTTTTGCGTCGTGAGTACGACGGACGCCCTCGGAACCCAGGAGACCTCGAATGCGGATGCCACTCGCCAAGTCACTGTTTGCCATGGCCGGCCTCGCGCTTGCCGCACCCCTGTTGAGCGCCAGCGGCACCGCTGGCACCACCGCCGTCGCGTCGGTCGACGACGTGCCGACCCTCTTCCTGGCCCCAGCCGAGCTGGACCGCGGCGGGAACGCTCGGATTCCCTACCTGGACGGCAAGACGATCGTGGACGGCTCCCGGCGGATCCCGGTCCGGGCCGAGGACGTGGAGCTCTACGGCCGGTCCGGTACGGCGTACATCGTCCGGACCGAGTCGAAGTCCGAAGCCCGCACGTTGGTCCGGGTCGGGCGCGACGGCCGGTGGAAGGTGCTGGACCGGCACCCGTCGAGCTACATCCAGCTGTCCAACGACGGCCGGCGGGTTGGCATGTTCGAGCCGATCGACTCCGACGGCAGCACCGCCCAGGTGATCGACGCGCGGACCGGCGCTCGGGTCGCCAGCCGGTTCTTCCGGTCCGCCGTCTTCAGCCTGGACTTCGGCAGGCGGGTGCTGCTCACCGACGATCTGGGCCGGAACGGCCGGACGTTCTGGTGGGACGTCGATCGCGACACCATCACCGTCGTCAAGCGAGCGTCCGCGCTGTACGCCGATATCCCGGCCAACCGCCTCGTCTACGAGACCGACGGGAACTGGTGCTCGGCGCTGAGCAAGCTCACCGCGCCGTCGGTCGTGCTCTGGCGCTCGTGTCGCGAGACGGCGGTGGCGGTCTCGCCCGACGGCGAGCGGTTCGCCACGCTGCCGGCCGACCTGAACCAGGGGCAGGACCAGGTCATCCTCCGCGCTGCCGACGGCCGGACCCTGGTCCGGTACCGCGCAAACTTCTTCAGCAAGGTCCGCTTCGACACCGAGCGGTCACTGCTGCTGGAGGTCTGGGGCCGGCGATGGGCGGCCGAGGTCCGCTGCGTCCGGCTAAGCTGCCACCGCGCCTCAGCGCTCACGAGATGGTGACCGGTCAGAACATGATCGTGGAGAACCGCGCGGTCTCCCGGAAGCCGACCCGCTCGTAGGAGCGGCGAGCGGCCAGGTTCCATTCGTTGACGTAGAGCGAGGCGACGGGCGCCACATCCTTGATGACGTACGCCGCGACCGCGGCCATCCCGCGCGAGCCGATCCCCTCGCCGCGCCGGTCCGGCGGCACGTAGACGCCCTGCACCTGCGCGGCGTACGGCGACACGCAGGCGACCTCGGCCTTGAACACCACCCGGCCGCCCTCGAACCTCGCGAAGGACCAGCCGCGCGCGATCAGCTGGCTGACCCGGGCCCGGTAGAGGTCCGCGCCGCCGCCGTCCTCGGGCGAGACGCCGACCTCCTCGGTGTACATCGCCACGCACGCCGGGTAGAGCCGCTCCAGATCCTCGCGGGTGGTGCGCCGTACCAGCGGGTCCGGCTCCAGCGTGGGCTTGCCGGCGAGCTCGAGGTGGCGTTGCTGCCACCGGAGCTCGCGGGGCCGCCCCCACTCCTGCGCCGCGACCTGCCAGAAGGTCTCGACGGCGTCGTGCAGCCCGACGATGGTGGCCGACACCCGACCCCGGGCCAGCGCCCGCTCGGCGAACGCCACCACGGCCTCGCGGTCGGCCTGCACCGGCACCAGGTTCGCGCCGACGTGGCAGGCGGCGGTCATCCGGCCGTCGGTGAACCGGCCCCACATCTCGCCGCCCAGCCAGCGCGGGTCGAGGTTGGTGGTCCGGGCCCGGTAGTCGGCGAACACGTTGACCACCGGGTCCACGGCGGCGAGCGCCAAGAACTCGGGCAGGTCGGACGCGCCGAGCAGGCGGATTCCGTGCCGGGTGGTGAGCACGATCGGAGCCTAACTCGTTGGGTCAGCACGAACGGTCAAGCGTGATGTCGGTGGACGGCGCGAGACTGGGTCCATGACTGGACCGACCGCCGGGATGCCCCGCGACCGGCTGCGCGAGCTGCTGGATGCCGTGCTCGACGAGGAGGCCGGTGACCGCGACCAGATGGCGCGCCGGGCCTACAGCTCGCCGTACCACTTCAGCAGGGAGTTCCGCCGCGGGACCTACGAGTCGCCGGTGGCGCTGCGGCGCCGGGTGATCCTGGAGCGCGCCGGCTGGCGGCTGCGCAACGGCGAGCAGGTGACCGAGGTGGCGCTGACCGAGGGGTACGAGTCGGTCGAGGGCTTCTCCCGTGCCTACTCGCGCGCATTCGGACACCCGCCGAGCGCGGCCCGCGCGCATCCGCAGCGCTGGCTGGACGCGCCCAACGGCATCCACTTCCACCCGCCGACCTCGCTGTGGGTCGACACCACGACCACGCCCGCCCAGGAGGCTCCGATGGACCCCACCACCCAACTCGTCCACCACGACGTCGACGACACCCGCGCGCTGCTCGAGCTCGCCGGCAAGGTCGCCACCAAGGACTACGACCGGACCCTGATGCCCCGCCACGAGGTGCTCGGCTGGGACGGTCCGGAGGAGTCGATCGCCGCGATCCTGGAGAAGCTGATCTGGACCAAGGAGGTCTGGCTGGCCGCAATCGACGGCGCCGACCTGCCGAACCGCGGTGGGCGCGACCTCGGCACCCTGGTGACCCGCCACGAGGCCGTGGCGCCGCGGTGGCTGGCCGCCGTCCAGCGGTTCGAGGACGAGGGCCGGTGGGGCGACATCCTGATCGACGCCCTGTGCGACCCGCCGGAGAGCTTCGTGATCGGCAGCGTGGTCAGCCACGTGCTGACGTACTCGGCGTACCGCCGTCAGGTGGTCCGCCAGCTGCTCCGCAGCGTCGGCGTCAAGGCCGACCACGGCGACCCGATCATGTGGCTGCGCGAGCGTGCGCAGCCCGCCACAACCGACCCCGGAAGGAACGGCTCATGACCCTGACCCAGTTCTACACAGCGACCAGCCTGGACGGCTTCATCGCGGACGAGAACCACTCCCTCGAGTGGCTGTTCCGCCAGGAGCAGGACCGCAAGGGCGCCCTGAACTACGACGACTTCTACGCCGAGGTCGGCGCGCTGGCGATGGGCAGGTCGACCTACGACTGGGTCCTCGACCACGAGTTCAAGGAGAAGCCGGTCGAGGAGTGGAAGTGGGTCTACGACGTCCCGACCTGGGTCTTCACCCACCGCGAGCCACGGGTCGTCCCGGGCGCGGACATCACCTTCACCGGTGACGACGTGCCGGCCGTGCACGACGCGATGGTCAAGGCCGCCGACGGCCGCAACGTGTGGATCGTCGGTGGCGGCGACCTGGCCGGCCAGTTCGCCGACCACGGCCTGCTCGACGAGGTGATCGCGTGCTTCGCGCCGGTGATGCTCGGCGCCGGCGCCCCGCTGCTCCCCCGCCGCCTCGACCTGGAGACGGTCGAGGTCCATCGGAACGGCGCGTTCGCCTGCGGTCGCTACCGGGTCGTGAAGCCCGAATCGTCGGTCGAGTAACGCCTACCAGATCGACTCCGCCCACTCCGGGTGGTCGATGAACGGGTTCCGGTTGTGCTGGTAGGTGGTGAAGATGATCTCGTTGCGGCGCTGCTCGGTGGCACTGACCGGGTCGGCGGCGTGCCAGGCGAGGAGCGTCGACAGCTTGCCCATGTACGGCGCGGAGCCGTTGCTGGTCGACTGGTTCGGCTCCAGGTCGGGCCAGGAGTCATCGCCTTCGTAGCGGATCGACATGTAGAGGATCATCCGGGCCACGTCGCCCTTGACCGCGTCCCGCGGCTCGAACGAGTCGCCGTCGGTGAAGCAGTCGGTGCAGCCGCTCACCGGAGAGCCGCCGTTGTCGAAGTCCTTGTTGCCGCGGACCGAGTTGACGCCGACGTCCTCCGGGCGGAGATGGTGGATGTCGGTACCCGGACCTGCCGACGTACCGAGGTCGCCGTGGGACTGCGCCCAGACGTGCTCGCGGTTCCACTGGCCGGAGCCGCCGCCGTTGCTGGACTTGCTGATCGACCGCCCGGTGTAGAGCTCGATCACGTTGTTGCTGTTGGCGGGGTCCTGGTCGGTCGCCTTGAGCGCGTTCCACACCTGGTCGTAGCTGAGCCGGGTGTGATCGTCGATGATCTCGTGCAGCGCGGCCCGCAGCGCGGGCCCGGTCTTGCCCTCGGCGTCCGCGTAGTAGTCACCCGGGTCGCCCGGCGGATCGGTCGGCGGCGTGCTGCCGACGACTGTGAACGCCGTGCCGTTCTTGAGCCCGGCGTGGGAGAAGTACGCCGTGAGCTGGCCGGTCACGTCGATCTGCTTGCCGCGCAGGCTGGGGTTGGTCCGCAGCCCGAACGACGCGCGGAACTGGTCCGGGATCTGCACGTAGAGCATCCGCGAGGTGCTGGTCTCCGAGGCGGACGCGGCGAGCGCGAGCGCGTAGTCGTTGGGGTAGTTGCTGGTCACCACCGTGTTGGTGGCGGTCGGCTGGCCGACGACGTACCCGCGCACGGTCGCGGTCGAGCCGTTCTGGGTCGCGATGGCCTGGCCGACGGTGATCGGGGTGGCCGCTCCGGCCGACTGGGTGGCCGGTGGGGCGAGGGTGACGGCCACCAGGAACGCGACGAAGAGGACGGTGATCCTGCGTGTTCCGAGAGTCGAGGTCATACCAACCACGATCCACCGAAAAGGTAAAGGATGGCAGAGGCACGGCCGGTGTCGGCCACGGTGTTCGCGGAGCATTCACCGGCGGTACGACGGCCGACTTCCTTGGCGAGTGGAGTGGTCTACAGTTTCGGCCCGAGCCCGCGAGCGGCGGGAACCACGCGCAGCCGGAAGGCGTCGGACCCTCATGCGAACGAACTCTCGGAAGACCCTGACCACGCTCGCCGCCGGACTCCTGGTGCTGGCGCTGGCCGGCTGCGGCGAGGAGGAGCCGACCACCGCCAACGAGCCGTCGAGCACCCCGAGTACGTCGTCCAGCCCCGGCAGCCCGGACACCACCGACCCGACCGACGCCGCGACGTCCGATGCCGGCCAGGACGGTCCGGTGGACTTCGAGCTGGTCGAGATCGTCTCCGCCACAGAGGGCGGTGGCACCGTGACCACCACGCCGACCCAGCTCGGCGGCGCGGGCAAGGTCGACGCCTTCGTGGCGAAGCTCAACGGTCCCGAGCTCCCTCAGGAGGTGCGGAGCACCGTCAAGGGGGTGCGGCCCGCTCCCGACGAGGGCCTGTTCGCGGCCGTGGTGGCCATCGGCTGCGACGTACCCCACGACATCACCCTCGAGCGCGCCGCCGGCAAGCTGGTGGTGAAGCCGGTGATCAAGAAGACCGGTATCGAGTGCTTCGCTCCGGTCACCAGCGTCGCGGTGTTCACCGCGCCCACCGGCACCTAGGGATGCGCTGATCATCGGACCAGTTGGCGAGTGAGTAGCAGGCGCGGGCCTCAGGGTGTGGTCGTGGGGTCTGGGAAGTTCTGCCAACCGGTCCC
>NZ_QEOO01000031.1 GCF_003121585.1 Nocardioides speluncae | reverse complement strand
TCGGGCCAAGCTTGCGATGGGTCACGAACACGGAGGAGAACCAGCCGGTTCACCCTGCCAGCCAGCCCCGGGCCAGCCACCACTGACACTCACAGCCCTTGCGACCGCTCGGTCTGACCCTTCTGACGCTCGGCATCTCCCTCGTCGCTGAGGCCGTCTCCCAGCGCCGCGACGACCGGACCGACGCCGACGCCGACGCCGACGCAACCGACTGAGGCCTGCGCACCCCGGACCACTGACACCTCTCGACCACGGATTAGGAGCCAGACATGAACCGCCTCCAGATGATGAGCATCGCCCAGGTCATCGCCGAGCTCGACGTACCCCGCTCGACCTTCTACCGCTGGCTGCACACCGGCCGCGGCCCGAAGTCCGTCAAGCTCCCCAACGGCAAGCGGCGCATCCGCCGCGAGGATCTCGACGACTGGCTGACCGAGTTCGACCCGCACGCGGTCGCCTGACCCGGGCCCGCGAACGATGCCACGACACGAGTGGCGAGAGTCCGTGACCGACGCCTGGCGCAGTGCCGACCATGCCTGGTGGCTGGCTGCCGAGGCAGCGACCAAGGGCTACGCCACGGAGCTGCGTGAGTACGCGGAGGAGCACCCACGACCGAGGCTCAAGGACTTCATGATCCACATGTCTTACGGCGACCCGGAGGTAGCAGCATGAACATCAGCGAGGCGAACGCCGTGAACGTCGTACTCCGGTACGTGCTCGACGACACCGACGACTCGGATGGCCGGCTGCAGCAGGCCACCGAACTGCTCGCCGAGAAAGCGAACAAGGCGCTCGGCGCGGGCTTGCGGCCCGAGCAGATCCGTGAGGCGTTCGAGAATGGGAACTGCACCGGATGAGCACGCTCACCCATGACGTGTCGATCTGGTCGATCCGCAACAGAAACGCGAAGCGCAAGGGACAGGCGGCACCGAAGCGCCAGTGGTCGAAGCCGTACGAGCTTCGTTGGCGTGTCGGATTCAAGCCACAGTCCCAGTCGTTCCTGACCCGTGCGCTCGCCGACCACTTCCGCGCCGACCTCCTGAAGGCGGCCCAGCGCGGTGAACTGTTCGACCCCGAGACCGGCCTGCCTGAGTCGATGCTCGCTACGGAGATACCCGACTCCCGGAGGTGGTTCGAGTTCGCCGCGGCGTACGTCAAGCTGCGTTGGCCGGCCGCGGCCGCAAACACCCGCAGGTCGATCGTCGACAGCCTCGCGGTCGCAACCCTTGGCCTCTTGGACGGCGAAGCTGTCGATCTGGACCGCCGGGTGATACGTGTCGCCATGACGTGGGCGCTCGTACCACGACCTGAAGACCAAGACGTCTCCGAGGAGACACGGCTCGCTCAGTTCGCCGGCCGGCACCGCGACATCGACCCACGGAGTCTCCAGGCCGCCCTGCGTCTGCTCCCGAAGGCAACCCGCCGGATGTCGGAGCTGAATGAATCGGAGGTCGTACGGAGCCTCCTGCACGAGCTGGCGATCAATCTCGACGGGAAGGCCGCCGCTGCAGACACGCAGTCTCATCGCCGCCGGGCAGTGAACACGGCACTCGAGTACGCGGTCGAGGTCGGCGACATCGCCGACAACCCACTGCAGCGGAAAGAGCACAAGCGGAAGAAGGTCGCACGCGATCCGGCGATCGACCGGCGCACGGTGGTCAACCCGAAGCAGGCGAGGGAGTTTCTCACCGCCGTTTCGTATGTCGGTTCGTGGAAGCGTGCCCGCGGGCGGCGCCTCGTGGCCTTCTTCGCGACGATGTACTTCGCCGCCCCGCGGCCCGCGGAGGCGGTCTTCCTTCGTCGACCGGATTGCGAGCTGCCCCACGATGGCTGGGGGACCCTCTACTTCCAGGAGACCCGTCCGGAGAGTGCGAAGCAGTGGACCGACAGCGGTCACAGGCACGACGAACGCGGCCTCAAGCAGCGCGAGCGGGGCGACGTCCGGCCCGTTCCGATACCGCCAGAGCTTGTGGCGATTCTCCGCGCGCACATCAAGGAATTCGGTACCGCCGAGGATGGCCGGCTGTTCGCCAACGAGCGCGGTGGGCTGATCGGGTCGAGCACCATCAACCGAGTTTTCAAAGAAGCGCGCGAGCTCGCCTTCATGCCTCACCAGGTGGCCTCACCGCTCGCCGAGACGCCGTACGACCTTCGCCACGCAGCCCTCTCGACTTGGCTCAACGCCGGAGTCGACGCGACCGACGTCGCCAAGCGAGCCGGCAACAGCGTTGAGGTGCTCCTCAAGATCTACGCCAAGTGCCTGGACGGCCAAGAGGACCGCAATAACACCTTGATCGAACGCGCCCTCGCCGACCGGCCACTCACCGGCGACGTGGACGCCAGCGTCACCCCGTACAGCGACAACTCTGAGCACGAGAAGGGCGATCTATCATGACGAACGGCGACCTGAGCCCGACGGCTGCCGGCCAGGCGCGCGGCCTCCACAATGCGCGGTCTTCGGCGGCCTCGTGGGGCAGTTGTGGGACAGAACGCGGATCGGTCCCCCACCGTGTCGACATCCTCGCAGGTCAGGGCCACAATGGCTCGGAAAAGCGCGATGGCCTCCTAAGCGAAAGGTCGCAGGTTCGACTCCTGCCTGGGGCACCCACCGGCTACCTGAGTGGCAGCAACAAAGCTGGCCAGCTCTCCTTGGCCACCCAAGCCCGCACACACCTCAGGACGCGAGAGCTCGGGGCCCCTCCGTGATCTCGTCGGGATCGACGACCGCGAGGTATCCCTGCTCCTGAAGCGCCGCCACTACCTGCCGGACGGCCTCACTGATGTCCTGCAGATGCTGGTCCTCGTGGTCGCTCTCGACACGAGCCTCGATGACCGCCTGCTCGGCCAGAATCGCAAGCCAGGTCCTGAAGGCACCCTTCTCGGCACCGTCCAGGCACTGGTGGTCTGGACGGAGAAGCACCAGCAGGAGATCGCCACGGCCCGGGCCGAGTTCGACGCCAGGGCGGCCGTCAGCCCCTGACCTCGGGAGATCTGCTCGCCGGCCGCTACGCCGGGTGAGCCAGGCAGACCGCCAGCGGCAGGTCCCCGCACGGCACCCGGTCCGCCGGCGCCTCGATCAGCGTCCCCGCGGCGCATTGCGGGTCGGCGGACACGACGACCCGACCATGGTCGGAGATCAGCGTGGCGTCCGCGCTCCGCAGTGCGTCACCGAGAAACTCCTCCATCCGCTCGGCGAGCGTGTCGGCGCCGACGACGCCGACCATCCGGCCGCCTGCGATCACCGGCATGGTGCAGGTGACGACGTACTCGTCGGTGCAGACGTAGTCGACGTACGGCCCGGTGATGTGCCGCTGACCGGTGCGCAGCGGGACCCGGAACCACTCCCGGAGCGTGTAGTCGAACGGGTCGCCGGCGGGCGCGTCGGCCTGGCCGAGCAGCTGCTGACTCTCGCCCTGCCACCAGGCGAGATAGAGCGAGCAGTCGGTCAGCGCGTCGCGGTCCGCGACGAAGCCGCAGCCGAGCACCACGCCCTCGCTCAGCAGCGCGTGTACGTCGGGGCGAACGGCGTCGCAGATGCCGCGAGTGTCGACCGGACCCGCGGCGAAGCGCTGCTGCACAGCGCGCTGCATCAGCTCGATGGAGGTGAAGAGGCGCTCGAAGAAACGAGTCACCTCGTCGGCGGCCACCTCGAGACCAGTTGTCGCTGTCCGCACGTCTGCCATCATCGCACCCCCGCATGCAGGTCCACCAGGCTCGCGATCGCCGCCGCAACCTGCTCTTGGGCGGCCCTCCGGGCGAGGCCGGCGTCGTGCGCCGCGATTGCCTCGACCAGCTCCAGATGGCGCACGCGCGTCGCCTTCCGGAACTCAGGACTGGTCAGCGGCAGCTTCAGGAGTACGCCGAAGTCGGCCTCGTGCCGGACCACCTCGCGAGTCATCCGAGCCGACTGGGTGAGCGCCGCGATGGACAGGTAGAGCTCGGAGCTGGCGTGACGCCAGGCCCCGACATCATCGACGCCCTCGTCGACCAGCAGGTCTCGTAACGACTCGGCGTCCAGCTCGTCGGCGTACGGCGCCGCCAGCTCGGCGCACCCGGCGAGGATGACGCGGTAGAGGGTGCCGCGGTCGCGCAGCTCCACCAGGGACATGTGGGTCAGCCGCTCCTGGAGTGCGGACTCGTCGGACTGCTTCGGGCGGGTCACGAAGCTGCCGCCGCCGCGACCACGCACGGTGGTCACCAGGCCCTGGTTGCGCAGCGCGACCAGTGCCTCGCGGGCGGTGACGGTGGCGACGCCGAGCATCGAGGCGAGCTCCTGCTCGCTCGGCAGGCGCTCCCCGTCGGCCAGCATGCCGGACCGGATGGCGTCGGCCAGCCGCTGCTCGACGCGGGTCGCACGGCCGGGATCGCCCAGCGGCGCGAAGATCGCCGATCTGGACCGCGACGCATGTCGCAACGTCATCCTCCGGCGCCCTTTCCTCACGTCCGTCTCACGTCAGCCGGCCCTGTCTGCAGGCCTAGGCCGGACGCTACCCGACCTCCTCCGAACAACGGTAGACATTTAACATCTGTTTCTATATGTTTACCGATGTGCCGCCCATCACAGACACGAAACGGGAGTCGAACGCGATCTCCCTCCGGAGCGTGACCAAGAGCTACGGCCCCGTCACCGCTGTCGACGACCTGACCCTCGACATCCGTGACGGCGAGTTCTTCTCGATGCTCGGACCGTCGGGGTCCGGCAAGACGACGGTGCTGCGGATGATCGCCGGATTCGAGCGAGCCACCGCCGGCCAGGTGCTGCTGGACGGGCGGGACGTCACCGACACCGCCCCCTTCGACCGGGACGTCAACACGGTCTTCCAGGACTACGCGCTGTTCCCGCACCTGAACGTGCTCGACAACGTCGCGTACGGGCTGCGGGTCCGCAAGGTCTCCAAGCGCCAGCGGTACGAGCGGGCCAGGGAGGCCCTCGCCACCGTGCGGCTGGAGCACCTCACCGCGCGCAAGCCCAGCCAGCTCTCCGGCGGCCAGCGGCAGCGGGTCGCCCTGGCCCGCTCGATCGTCGTACAGCCCAAGGTGCTGCTGCTCGACGAGCCGCTCGGCGCGCTGGACCTCAAGCTGCGCGAGCAGATGCAGGTCGAGCTCAAGCAGCTGCAGCGCGACCTCGGCATCACCTTCGTCTTCGTGACCCACGACCAGGAGGAGGCGCTCACCCTGAGCGACCGGGTCGCGGTGTTCAACGAGGGCCGCGTGGTCCAGCTCGGGACACCGAGCGAGATCTACGAGCAGCCGCGCTCGCCGTACGTCGCCCAGTTCGTGGGCACCTCGAACCTGTTCGACAGCGCGGCGTCGCAGCGGCTCTTCGCACGCACCGGCACCCACGCGCTGCGACCCGAGAAGGTCAGCCTCTACCCCGCCGGCAACGGCCACCCCACAGACTCCGACGGCCACGTGATCCGGGCCGTCGGCACGATCACCGAGTCGATCTATCTCGGGACCGGACACCGCGTCCACGTCCGGCTGGAGGACGGCAGCCCCCTGGTGGTGCTCGAACAGAGCAAGGGCGCGGGGGCCGAGCACGAGACCCGCGGTGATTCGGTCATCGCGAGCTGGTCCCAACTGGAGACCGCTCACCGGGCGCGGTCGACGCGGCCCTCGTCCCAGACCGGCTCGTCGGTCTCGTAGACGCGGCCGTCGGCGCCGTACACGAGGAAGCGGTCGAAGCCGCGGGCGAACCAGCGGTCGTGGGTGACTGCCAGCACGGTGCCCTCGAAGGACTCGAGGCCCGCCTCGAGCGCCTCGGCGGACTGGACGTCGAGGTTGTCGGTGGGCTCGTCGAGCAGGAGCAGAGTGGCGCCGGACAGCTCGAGCAGCAGGATCTGGAAGCGCGCCTGCTGGCCACCGGACAGCGACTCGAAGTTCTGATCGGCGGCGTGGGCGAGCTCGTAGCGGTCCAGCACCCGCGACGCCTGCTCGCGACCCATGCCGGCACGACCGTCGGGCGTGCCGTCGCCGCGGTGCAGGATGTCGAGCAGCGTGCGGCCGACCAGCTCGGGGTGCTCGTGGGTCTGCACGAACCAGCCGGGCCGCACCCGCGCGCCCAGCCTCGTCCGGCCATGGTGCCGGACGGGCTCGATCGGTACGTCCTCGACGGGCCGGTGCTCCACATCCGGGTCGGTGCCACCCCGGGCCAACAGCCGGAGGAAGTGTGACTTGCCCGAGCCGTTGGAGCCGAGCACGGCCACCCGCTCGCCGTACCAGACCTCCAGATCGAACGGCTCCATCAGCCCGGTCAGCTCCAGCGACTCGCAGACCACCGCGCGCTTGCCGGTGCGGCCACCCTTCAGGCGCATCTTGACCTGCTGTTCGCGCGGCTGCTCGGTCGGCGGACCGGCCTCCTCGAACTTGCGAAGCCTGGTCTGGGCGGCCCGGTACTGGCTCGACATGCCGTCGTTGTACTCCGCCTTGATCTTGAGCCGGAGCACCAGCGCCTTGATCTTGGCGTGCTCCTCGTCCCAGCGGCGCCGCAACTCCTCGAAGCGGAGGAATCGGTTCTTGCGGGCCTCGTGGTACGACGCGAAGTCACCCGGGTGGGTCCAGGCGCTGTTGCCCGCGCCGGAGGCGCCGAGCTCGATCGTCACCACCCGGGTAGCGGTGTTCGACAGCAGCTCCCGGTCGTGACTGATGTAGAGGATGGTCTTCGGAGACTCGTTGATCCGCCGTTCCAGCCACTGCTTGCCGGGTACGTCGAGGAAGTTGTCGGGCTCGTCGAGCAGCAGCACCTCCTCCGGGCCACGCAGCAGGTACTCCAGCACCAGCCGCTTCTGCTCACCACCGCTCAGGGTCGACAGCTCGCGGTACTTGGCGCGGTCGTAGGGCACACCGAGGCCGGCCATCGTGCACACGTCCCACGTCACCTCGATGTCGTAGCCGCCGGCGTCGGCGAACTCGGCCAGCGCCGCGGCGTACTTCATCTGGGTGGCCTCGTCGTCGGTCTCCATCAGCGCGCGCTCGCAGGCGTCGAGGTCGTACGCCGCCTCCTGCACCCGTGGCGGCGCCACCGACAGCAGCAGGTCCGCGACTGAGGGCGGCTCACCGTGCCGTTTGGGCAGCGCGTCGGCCACCATCTGCCGCATCACGCCGAGGCCGCCGGAGCGGGTCACCGCACCGGCGTGCGGGACCAGGTCGCCGGTCACGATCCGCAGCAGCGTGGTCTTGCCGGCACCGTTGGCGCCGACCAGGGCCACCTTCGCTCCCTCGCCGACCCGGAAGGACACGTCGTCGAGGAGCACCCGGCCGTCCGGGAGCTCGTACCGAATACCTGCGACGTCGACGTGGCCCACGAGTGACGATTGTCCGGCATCGTCGCTCCTGGGCCTACCGAGTTTCGGGGTCGGTGTGTCCTGGGCTGTCGTCCTCGTCGTCGGCACTCGGCGCACCGGTCGCCGACGCTCTCCACAGCGGGTCGCTGGGGTCGGCGTACGGCTTGTCGACGCCGGCGGCCTCCCAGGTGTCGGATTGGTCGCCGGGACCGGTGGCGGCGCCGGCGTACGGAACCCCGTAGTAGTCGTAGATCGCCCTGCCGTCCTCGGCGCTGATGTGCCCGCCGTCCGACTCGCACGGCGGCGCATGCTTGACCTGTTCCTTGGTGAACGGCATCTGGACTGCGTCCCCGGTCGAGGTGGCGTCCCTGACGGGCACGAACGTCTCATGGGTGCCGAACCACCCCGTCTGTACGGTGACGAACTCGGCCCGCGCGGACTGGTCGTCGACCCAGACCTGGCCGATCTTCCCGAGCTTGTCGCCATCGGGCCCGTACGCCGTCTGGCCGATCACTGTCTGCAGTTCTGCGGTCGTGAGCATCACGCTCTCCTCAGGTTGCGGCTCTACTTTCCCCTCGCCGCGGCTGTACCCGGTTTGCCCCCGGACACACCGGGTGAGATCGCCGGTGCCGCCCGTGGGTGGATGACAGCCGGCGCCGGGCACGCAACGATGGCCGCATGAGCGAATCGGACGTCGCCAAGCCGGGCTGGCCGCTGCTGCTGATCTGGGTCGTCGGGGTCACCGTCGTCCTGCTCGGACTCGGCTATCTGCTCGCGCCAGAGTGGACCAGCGAGCAGGTGACCCGGGAGTCGTTCGACTCCGACCAGGCCAACTCCGACCTGCGCGCCACCGTCGGCGGCGCGACGGTGGGCATGGGCCTGTTCTTCTGCTGGTGCGCGCTGAAGCCACAGCGGATCGCGGTCGGCCTGCTCGCCTCGACGCTGGTGTTCGCCGGCCTGGTTGTAGCCCGGCTGATCGGGTTCGCCATCGAGGGGGTGTACGCCGCCCAGCTCGGCGCCTTCGTCATCGAGATCGCCGGTGTGGTGCTCAGCGTGCTTGGTCTGAGGACCCTTGCGGCTAAGGGGCTGGCGGACCCACGAGCCGCAGCGTCCGCCGAGCAACACTGACAGTCACCCGCTGGCCCCAGGCCAGTGTCAGGTGGTCGACCTCGACGCCGTCGCCGAAGGCCACCAGGCTGTCCGACTCGACGTCGAGCACCAGCTCGCCGCTGCTCTCCAGCAGCCCTGCGGTGTACGCCGTACCGGTGTTTGGCGACGGCCACGCCTCCCGCACGAACCACGCGAGCCGGCCATCCGCCGGCGTCGGCAGCGCGAAGTCGCAGTGCCGCTCCCGGGCAGCCGACGAGCACCAGCCGGTCGCGCCGGTGCCGGTGCCGATGAGTACGCCGGACGACGACTGCCTCTCCGCTACACCGTCCGGTCCCCCGATCCGGACGGTGTAGCGCGAGGACTGGTGGTTGGCCTGGCCGACGTAGATCTCGTTCAGCGCGAGCAGCTCCTGGCCGTCGTCCACGGCGAGCCGTACCATCGTCCGTTCCTCGACGCTGGCCCGGCCGGCCACTACCGCTGCCAGCAGGTCCGCGACCTGCTCCGGCGCGGCCTGGCACAGCAGGCCGGCGTTGGCGGCCGGGTCCGGGTTCACGCCGATCACCGGCTGGCCGTCGAGGTACTTCGCGACGTTGGGGACCAGGCCGTCCTGCCCGACGACCACGACGATGTCGTCGGGCGTGAACAGGTAGCGGGCCAGGTCCTCGCGCTCCACCGAGCCGCGCCGCCACTCCAGCGGGATCGCCGCCGCGACCGCGTCCAGGCCGCGGCGTACGGCGTCGTGCCGGGCCTCGACCTCGGCCAGGTCGCGGCCGCGGCCGGAGAGGAAGAACGCCGCCTGGCCGCGGGTGCCGTGGTGCGCGAGCAGCGCGTCGTACTCGGTCTGGCGGTGGCAAACGACCACGCGGGGGCTGACGGTCACGCCGACTCCCGCGCTCCGGCGCCGTTGCCGAGCCGGGCAAGTAGCGGCGCGACCACGTCGGGCGAGACCACCAGGCTCTGCAGGTCGGGCATGTTGGCGGCCAGCTCCTTGAGCGCCAGGCCCATGATCACCGCGTCGGACAGCTCGGCGTACGCCGCCAGCCGGGCCGCCTCCGCACCCGCCTCGGCCGCGCCGACCACCTCGGTCGCCCGCGCCTTGGCCTCGGCCCGCTCGACCTCGATCTCGGCGTCCGACTTCGCCCGGAGCGCGTTGGTGGCCGCCTGCAGCTCGGCCGCACGCCGCTCGTTCGCACCACGCTGGGCGACCAGGTCCTCTTGGCGGCGGGCCAGCTCGATCTGGTTGGCGAGCTCGTTCTCGCCGATCGCGGCCTCCCGCTCCACGGCCAGCGCCCGCCGCTCGAAGGTGGCCTTGTCGGCGTCCTGCTGCACCACCTCGCGGGCCGGGGTCTGCAGGGCCTTCTCGACCTCGGGCTCCGGGTCGATGGCGAGGATCCGGACCGCGATCACCGCGACCCCGGTCTCGGTCAGCCGCTGGTCGTCGGCCAGCCCGGCCGTGATCGCGTCCCGGGTCGCGGCGACGCCGCCGGTCAGCGCGTCGGCGAGCGTGTGCCGGATCAGCAGTTGCACGGTCTGCTGCTGAGCGGTCTCGGTCAGCAGTCCCGCGAGCTGGTCGAGCGGCCGGCCGTTCCAGAGACCGGTGGCCGGGTCGATCGAGAAGTCGAGCCGCTGAGCGGCGGTGGCCGGGTCCAGGACCCGGTAGGTGATCGTGCCCTGCACGGTCACGTCGAAGTAGTCGCTGGTCCGTCCGTGGAACAGCATCGGCAGCTCCCGGTCGTCGACCGGCACCTCCGAGATCGCCGCGCCGAGCGGCCGGAACCAGATCGACTGCCCGACGCCCTCGCGCCGTACCTGGCCGGTCTTGAGGTGCTGGACGTACGTCGTCGCCGCACCGCTCAGGTGCCGGACGAACGGGAAGCGGGTGATCGTTGCCATCTGTCGTCTCCTTATTTGTCGTTACGACATAAATGATCTCCGCTTCCACTTTTCTTGTCAAGACGGCAATAACTGGCACGACACTTTCGTGACGGACTATCCGGTGAACGCCGGGTTTCGCCGGGACGTCTAGGATCTGGACATGGCTAACGGGGACCAGATAACGGCCACTGAGACGCGCGCACCCATACCCGCCACCCGGCCCGCCGCCCGGGCAGTCGCCTTCGCGGTGTACGTCGTCGGGCTGCTCGCGTGGACCCGGTTCTTCGGCGTACCCAGTGACACCGTGCAGGTCTTCGGCTGGCTCTGGCTGGCCACGATCGCCTGGCGGATCGAGGCGCCGCCGCGCCAGCACCTCGACTTCCTGCGCGACTGGTGGCTGCCCACCCTCGGCCTGGTCATCTACTTCTACAGCCGCGGCCTCGCCGACGAGTGGGGACTGACCCCGCACGTGCAGATGCCGATCGACGTCGACCGCTGGCTGTCCGGGCTCTTCGGCGGCGGCGCCACCCCGACCGAGCACCTGCAGTCCGCACTCTGCGGCAGCCCGTGCGACCCGGCCAGCGACCCGCGCTGGTACGACCTGGTCTTCACCACCGTCTACACTTCGCACTTCCTGGTCGGCCCGACCCTGGCCGTAGTCCTCTGGCTGCGGAACCGGGGTGAGTGGAAGCGCTGGATGCGCCGGTACGTCGGCATCAACTTCGCCGCGCTGGCGGTCTACATCCTGTACCCGATGGTGCCGCCGTGGATGGCCGCCGAGCACGGCTACCTGCCCTCCGACATCCACCGGCTGACCGGCCGCGGCTGGGAGGACGTCGGCCTGTCCCGGTTCCACCTGGTCCTGCACGGCGTCGGCAACCCGGTCGCCGCGATGCCATCACTGCACGCCGGCATCGCCTTCCTGATCGCGCTGTTCGCGATCAACCGGCTGAAGTCGTCGTACCGCTGGCTGCTGCTCGCCTACCCGATCGTGATGTCGGTCGGGCTTGTCTACTACGCCGAGCACTACGTCATCGACATCATCGCGGGGGCCGCCCTGGCTCTCGCCGTACTCTGGGCCTGCTCGAAGTGGGAACGCTCCCGAGGCGACTGACCGCCTAAGGCGCCGGCCGGGACTCCAAGACCCGGAAGCCCTTGGCGCTCGCCAGCCGGGTGGTCGGGTAGCCCTGCTCACCGAGCCAGCGCTGCAGCGAGTCGGCCCCGAGGTTCTTGCCGACCACCAGCACCGCACGGCCACCGGGCGACAGCCGCGGCAGCCAGGTGAGCAGCAGCTCGTGCAGCGCCTGCTTGCCGATCCGGATCGGCGGGTTGGACCAGATCTCGTCGTACGCCGCGTCCGGGTCGGCCTGCTCCGGGGTGCTCGCGGTGAACCGGTCGGCGAGGCCGAGGGCGGCGGCGTTCTCGTTGGCAAGGAGTACGGCGCGCTCGTTGACGTCGACCGCGGTGATCGTGGCGGTCGGGACCGCGCGGCCGATGGCCAGCCCGATCACGCCGTACCCACAGCCGAGGTCGAGGATCCGGCCACCGCCGGGCGGCTCGGTCTCACGGAAGAGCGCCGCCGTACCGATGTCCAGCCGGCCGTTGGCGAACACGCCCGACCCGGACACCAGCTCCAGCTCGTACCCCCACACGGTCGCCGTGACCGGCGTCCGCTTGAAGGCGACCGACGGGTCGGCGGTGAAGTAGTGGTCGTCGGTCACAGGGTCCGTACCCTTCTGGCCGCCTCGGCCTGGGCGGCGAGCTCGGTGTCGTCGGGGTAGCCGACCTCCTCCAGGGTCAGCCCGTTCGGCTGGACGACGGTCACGCCGGGGTCGCGGACCTTCGCCGTCAGCACCTGGCTCACCCACGCCGGCTCGCGACGTCCCTCCCCCACGGCGAGCATGCTGCCGACCAAGGCGCGGACCATGTTGTGGCAGAAGGCGTCGGCGCGAACGGTGGCAATGAGCAGCCCGTCGGGTGTGCGGTCCCAGTGCAGGTCCAGCAGCGAACGGATTGTGGTCGCGCCCTCGCGCTTCTTGCAGAACGCCGCGAAGTCGTGCTCGCCGAGCAGGGCGGCGGCGGCCGCGTTCATCGCGTCCAGGTCGAGCGGGCGCGGCCACGCCAGCACGTGGCTTCGAGTCAGCGGGTCGACGACGGTTGGGTCGTCGGCGATCCGGTAGGCGTAGCGCCGCCAGACCGCGGAGAAGCGGGCGTCGAAGCCGGGCGCCGCCTCGACCACGCGCCGTACTCGAACATCGGCGGGCAGGATGCCGTTGAGCCGGCGCAGCAACGCCTCCAGCGGCGGGTCGGCCGAGCGGCCGGCCGACTCGGTGAGTGTCGCCGGTTCGGTGTCGAGGTGGACCACCTGGCCCCGCGCGTGGACACCGGTGTCGGTCCGTCCCGCACACGTCACCGCGACCTCGGACACCCGAAGCGCCGTCGCCAGCGCCGCCTCCAGCATCCCCTGTACCGTCCGCAGCCCCGGCTGCGTCGCCCACCCCTTGAACTCGGTGCCGTCGTAGGCCAGGTCGATCCGGATCCGCACCTTCCGCATCCTAAGCGTCGCCGACCCGCCCCGTGTTCACGCCGTACGACGCCGACCCGCCCCGTGTTCACGCCGTACGACGCCGACCCGGCCCGTGTTCACGCCGTACGACACCGACCCGGCCCGTCTTCACGCCGTACGACGCCGACCCGGCCCGTCTTCACGACAGTCGCGTCAACACGGCCCGTGTTCACGCCGTACGACGCCGACCCGGCCCGTCTTCACGCCGTACGACGCCGACCCGGCCGGTCTTCACGACAGTCGCGTCAACACGGCCCGTGTTCACGCCGTACGACGCCGACCCGGCCCGTCTTCACGCCGTACGACGCCGACCCGGCCGGTCTTCACGACAGTCGCGTCAACACGGGCCGGGTCGACGTACCTCACCGTCAACACGAGCCGGGTCGACGTACCTCACCGTCAACACGGGCCGGGTCAGCGCGCCTCACCGTCAACACGAGCCGGGTCAGCGCGCCTCACCGTCAACACGAGCCGGGTCAGCGCGCCTCACCGTCAACACGAGCCGGGTCAGCGCGCCTCACCGTCAACACGAGCCGGGTCAGCGCGCCTCACCGTCAACACGAGCCGGGTCAGCGCGCCTCACCGTCAACACGAGCCGGGTCAGCGCGCCTCACCGTCAACACGAGCCGGGTCAGCGCGCCTCACCGTCAACACGGGCCGGGTCAGCGCGCCTCACCGTCAACACGGGCCGGGTCAGCGCGCCTCACGGTCGATACGGGCCGGGTCACGTCAGAGCTCATGGGCGTACGGCGGGTCAGCGCCGGGGCGGGAGACGGTGACGGCGGCGGCGCGGGCGGCGTACGCCACGACCTCGTGCCACTCGTCGGACGACAGCGCCGCGAGCACCGGGCGTCGATCAGCTCCCAGGAGGTCGCGGCTCCAGAGGGCGTGCAAGGTGGCGGCGCCGAAGGTGTCACCGGCACCGATCGTGTCCACGACCTCGACCGGCGGCACCGCCACGTCGACCACCCCGGAGCTGGCCAGCACCGTGGCCCCTTCGCCGCCCCGGGTCACCACGACCGCCGCCGGGCCGCGCGCCAGCAGCGCACCAGCGCTGTCTCGCCAGGACCGCTCCGGGTAGAGCGCCGTGAGGTCCTCGTCGGACGCCTTCACCACGTCCGCCAGATCCACCATCGCCTCGACCCGCGCGACCACGTCGGGCCCGGTGCCGGTGATCGACGGCCGGGTGTTCACGTCGTAGCTGACCATCGCCGACTCTCGAAGCGCACCAACCGCCGAGACCACGGCGTCCGCGCCCGGCTGGAGTACGGTGCCGAGCGAGCAGGCGTGGACCGCGACCGGCCGCGTGTCCGGCGACAGCTCGACACCGTCGAGGTCCCACACGATCTCGAACTGGTACGACGCCGACCCGTCCGCGCCGATCCGGGCGAGCGCGGTCGACGTCCGCGCCGAGCGCCCGCCGATCACCGTCAGCCCGGCGGCGGCGTGCTGTTCGGCGAGCAGCCGGCCGTGGGCGTCGTCGGCGTACCGGGTCGCGAGCACCACCGGCCGGCCGAGCCTGGCCAGCGCGACCGCGACGTTGGCGGCGCTGCCGCCGGCGTACTCCTGCCGTTCTTCGCCGCGCACCATGACATCGATCAGCGACTCACCCACGACCAGCGCGACGTCTCTCATGGCGAGAAGCATGCCGCAGCCCCGGCCCGTCGATGCGGACGGACCGGGGCTGCGGGGGGATAACTCAGAGGATGGGCGAGAACGGCTCGGTGCCCGGCACCAGCTTGAGGCCGGAGATGCCCGAGTGCTGCTGGGCGTAGGCGAGCTCGTGGGCCATGTCACCGATGTTGTTGGACAGCGGCAGCGGCGCCAGGCCCAGCGTGGACAGGGTGCCGACCGCGTTGCCCTCACCGTCGAGGAAGGCCGAACCCGAGTCACCCGGGATGCCGGGCGTCAGCGTGTAGAGCGGGTGCGACCAGCCGTTGCCCTCGACACCGAGGCTGATCCCGGTCTTGGGCGACAGCTCGGTGCGACCGAAGCGGAGGCTGGAGTTGCCGTAGCTGTAGACCCGGTCACCGGCTGCGGTGCCAGCGGTGTTGATGCCGACCGGACCTCCCCAGAACGGCACCGACGGGTTGACCTTCGCGACGTCGCCGGCGGCGACCTTCACCAGTGCGAAGTCGTTGTAGGCGCAGGTGTCGGGGTCGGTCTCGCCACGCTTGTGCATGGTGTCCCACGAGCTGTAGGCGAGGGTGCCGCGGCCAACGACGGTGCCTTCGCTGATCAGGCTGCCGCCCTCGTTGAAGGTGACAGCGGTACCCAGTGCCAGCGACTCGGCCTCGCAGCCGTTGGTATCGGTGGCGGCACCGGTGCCGGCGCAGTGCGCGGCGTACCCGACATAGGTGGCGCCGGCGCCGTCGGTGAAGACGAAGTTTCCGGTGCACTGGGCGCCGTCGGTGTACATCTGCACACCGGGGTGGATCTGGGCGGTGTCGGCGGGCGCCCACGCGCGCGAGGCGGCGGATGCGGTCGCCGGCGCGCCGAGCAGGCTGAACGCGAGCAGGCAGGCGCCGATGGCGGCGAGCACGGATCTGATGAGGGCAGGGCGGAACGAGTTCATGGAGCTGGTCCTCCTGGGTCGTGTACTGACCGGGCGGGTCAGGATGCTGGACAGGTGACCAACGAGCGCGAGCGGCTCACGTTATGTCGTGCGGGGCTACGCTCGGCGGCGTGACAGAGCCAACCTCAGGGCAGCCCACCGCCCGTGGGCCGAAGCCCGCGATCGTGCTGGTGTCAGAAAGCAGGTGCGACTTCCTGCTCGACGAGTTCGGCCGGTACCAGCGCGACTACGACCTGCGTACGGCGACCAGCGCGACCGCCGCCACCGCACTTCTCCACGAGCTCGCCGACCAGGGCGTCCCGGTCGCGATGCTGGCCAGCGAGAGCGAGCTGCCGGACGCCGAGCTGTTCCCGGCGATGTCGACCTGGCGGGTACTCGTCCCGACCGCCCGGCGGATCGTACTCATCCACTGGAATGTGTTCCGGGCGAGCGTGCCGCGGATGAGCGAGGGCCTGCGGGCCGGCAAGTTCGACACCTACCTGCTGATCCCGCGCGGCGTACGCGACGAGGAGTTCCACAACGCGATCACCGACCTGCTGTCGGACTGGGGCTCGTCGGTGGCCGGACCGGAGATCGACGGCATCCGGATCGTCACGCCGTCGGTGACCCCGCTCGTCATGCAGATCCGCGACTTCCTGGACCGGATGGGGATGCCCAACCGCACCTACGCACCCGAGTCCGAGCAGGGCCAGGAGGTGCTGGCGCTGTACGACGGCGAGCCCGGCTTCCCGCTGGTGCATGGCTGGACCGCGCCACCGATGGTGGTCGACACGGTGCGCGACGTCGCGATCAGCCTGTACGGCAAGCCGGCCGACATCGTTCTCGACGGGGTCGCCGACCTGGCGATCGTGGGCGGCGGCCCGGCCGGCCTGGCCGCCGCGGTGTACGGCGCCAGCGAGGGCCTGTCGACGGTGCTGGTCGAGGCCGAGGCCGTGGGCGGCCAGGCCGGCACCAGCTCGATGATCCGCAACTACCTCGGCTTCCCGCGTGGCATCTCGGGGATGCGGCTGGCCCAGCGGGCGCGTATCCAAGCCGTCCGGTTCGGGACCCGCTTCTTCACCGGCTGGCCGGTCACCGAGCTCCGGCCAGGCGTGGCCGGCGAGCCGCACTGCCTGGAGACCGGCGGCGGCATCGTCCGCGCCCGCACGGTCATCGTCGCGTCCGGAGTGGCCTACCGCCGGCTCGGAGTACTCCCGCTCGAGGAGCTGGTCGGGCTCGGCGTCTTCTACGGCGCCGCGATGACCGCGGCCCGCGAGATGCAGGACCGCGAGGTGTACGTCGTGGGCGGCGGCAACTCGGCCGGCCAGGCGGCGGTCCACCTGGCGCGGTTCGCCCGCTCGGTCACGATCCTGATCCGTCGCGAGGACCTGACCGCGACCATGTCGGAGTACCTGATCCGCGAGATCAAATGGAACCCGCGGATCTCCGTCCAGCCCCGGACCCAGGTCGTCGACGGCGGCGGAATCGGCCGGCTGGAGTGGCTCACGCTGCGCGACCTCGATGAGGAGAAGGAGACCCGCGTCGATGCCGACGGCCTGTTCCTGCTGCTCGGCGCCCAGACCAACTGCGACTGGCTGCCGGCCGAGGTGGCCCGCGACGAGCGCGGCTTCGTGCTCACCGGACGCGACGTACCGAAGGGCTCGTGGACCGAGGGCTCGCCGCCGGCGAACCTGGCCACCACCGTCCCCGGCGTGTTCGCGGTCGGCGACGTCCGGGCCGGCTCGATGAAACGGGTCGCCGCCGCCAGTGGCGAGGGCGCCAGCGTCGTACCGCTCGTGCATGCGTTCCTGGAGACCGCCGACTCCTGAGTGCCGAATCCAGCGAGCTAACGCCCGGAGCTCGGTTCCAGCAGCTCCTCGACCTGCGAGGTGAAGGTCAGCGCGAAGGTCCTGGTGAGGTGGTGCTTGTCGCGGTAGATGAGGATGTCGCCGTCGACGGGGGTACAGAGGTCGGCCTCGCAGATCCGCCGTACGACGTCGAGGAACCGCACTCCGCTCGTGCCGCGCAGCGTCTCGCGCTCGCGGCCATGGCTCTCCGGAAGGTCGAACCGGCACTCGGCCACCTCGCCCGATTCGGCCAGGCAGCTGGGCGGGCTGAACGGCGAGCCCGGCGGGTCGACCATGTAGACCACCTCGATGCCCGTATCGGTCAACCGGGACACGGTGCGGCGCATGCCCTCCTCGATCAACTGGTACGACGCATCACGGGCGACCACCTCCCCAGTCTCCCGGTCGTGCACCGCCCGCGGCTCGCTGCCGATGTCCGACCCGATGAACACGAGGTCGGGGTCGGCCTCGATGATCCGGTCCAGGATCGCCGACCGGAACTGGTCGCACTCACGATAGGGACGGCGATGGAGCGGGTTGTGCAGGGTGACGTCAGGCATCGGGCAGCCGTTCTTGGTCCAGCTGGTCAGCCGCCATCCCAGCTTCCGCGCGGCTCGCTCGAGGGGCGGGAACATCATCGCGGCGTGACTGTCGCCGACAAGGACGACATGGTGATCGGAGTCGGCGTCGGCGAAATCGCAGCTGGGCGGCTTCGTCTCCTTGACGCCGAGGTTGCAGCCGGTGCCGACCAGGTCGTCACCACCATCGCGGCTCGCCATCGCCGGAGCTGGTCGCAGGGTGACCTTCTCCCCCTCCATCGCGGTCACGACGGTCCGGTCCTCGTTCGAGACAAGGGGGATGGCGACGACCAGGACGAGTGAGAGGCCGGTGAGGGCCACCCCCAGCTGGAGCGATCGGGTCCGGCTGCGGACCAGTGCCGGCCAGCGACGTACCGGATCCTCGACATACCGGTAGGTCAGCCACGACACCGCCAGGGCCGCTGCGGCAAGTACGGCGTTCCCGGCAAGCGTCTCCTCGGCCGGCCAGGCGGCGTTGCCGAGGACGAGGAACGGGAAGTGCCACAGGTACCAGGAGTAGGACAGGTCGCCGACGACCCGAGCTGGGGCGACCGAGAGTGCGCGGCCGACGATGGTGCGACCGCTGCCACAGCCGCCGGCGACGAGGAGTACGGCGGACCCGGTGGGGACCAGCGCCAGCCACCCCGGGTAGTGGGTGTCGCCGCCGACCTCGCGAAGGGTCGCCACCGACCACACGAGGCCGAGCAGCCCACAGCCCGCCAGCGCCGTCGCGATCTTGGGCCCCTGCCGGCTGAGCAGCGGTTGCGCGATCGCCAGCAGCGCTCCAAGGCCGAGCTGCCAGGCGCGGGTCGGACTGCCGAAGTACGCGAGCGGCTGGTTCTGGCCGGTCTGCACGACCGCGAGGGCGAACGACCCGGCGACGGCCGCCGCGGTCACCAACGCCAGTGCCAGGCGCCGCCGAGACGTCGTACCCACACCGAGCCGGACGGCAGCGGCAAGGACGGCGACCAGCACGAGCGGCCACACTAGGTAGAACTGCTCCTCGACGCCCAGCGACCAGTAGTGCAGGACCGGGCTCTCGGCGCGATCCTGGGCGAGGTAGCTGGTGTTCTGCTGCACGAACCGCCAGTTCCCGGCGAACACCACCGCCCACAGGAGGTCGTCCAGCACCGCCGGGCGCTCCAGGACCGGCAGCACGATCGATGACGCGATGGCCGTGGCCGCGATCACCAGCGTTGCGGCGGGCAGGATCCGGCGGGCCCGGCG
This sequence comes from Nocardioides speluncae, assembly GCF_003121585.1. Taxonomy (GTDB): domain Bacteria; phylum Actinomycetota; class Actinomycetes; order Propionibacteriales; family Nocardioidaceae; genus Nocardioides; species Nocardioides speluncae. Next base: position 115,337 of record NZ_QEOO01000031.1, on the reverse strand, counting down.
GGCCCAGAACCTCGACAGCGAGATGCCACCCTCGCGCTCGTGCTCGGCCAGCAGCAGCCCGGTGATGAGGAAGCCTGAGATCACGAAGAACACGTCGACGCCGACGAAGCCGCCCTCGGTCCCTGGAACCCCGGCATGGGCGAGTACGACGACGGTCACGGCGACCGCACGCAGCCCTTGGATGTCGGTCCGATACACGCTGCCCCCCGATGCTCATCGGGTAGCGACGCGCTGAGCCACGACCCGGTCTGACCCCTAGAGACGGGACAGCCGGGGGTCGGGTTTACGTCTCGCTGTCGTCCAGAACGCCGGTGGCAGCTGCGCGCAGGCCCTTCACGGATTGGTACAGCGCGTGCTCCCGGGCCGAGGCGAGCGTCGTGTCTGCGGCCTTCCGGGAGGTGTTCTCGGCGTGGGCATCGCGCACCATCCGTCGCATGACCTCGGCCAGATCGTCGGCCGCATGGACCACGCCGTACAGCGCCTCCACGACGACCTGCGGTCCCTCTAGGATGACGATCTCGGCGGCTCGTTGGACGCCGCGGACCTGCGCTTCGAAGTACTCCATCTTCGCGTCGACGTCTTCCAGGTCCGGCCGGTCTGTGGCCAGCGCGTCGCGCACCGCGTCCGCGGCGACATCTCGGTCGTACGCCGCGCCCAGGTAGGCCGCGTAGGCATCCCGGCGGTGCTGGCGACGCCACTGGCCGAACTGCGAGCGGGCCGCCGCGCGCCCGGTAAGCATCGCTGAGCCCAGGGTGGCGAGTGAGCCGACGGCGGCGCCGAGCAGCGCGGTTAGTCCAGCGTCCATGGCTCTCATTCTCCCTTTTGGACCAGGACCGCGGCCGGTCAGTACGGCTTGAGCAAGCGACTCACGAACTGACGGGTCCGCTCCTCGCGCGGCTCGCCGAGTACGACGGCCGGCGGACCCTGCTCGACCACCACGCCGCCGTCCATGAACACCACCTGGTCGGCGACCTCACGGGCGAAGCCAAGCTCGTGGGTCACGATCAGCATCGTCCAGCCCTCCTCGGCGAGCTCCTTGATCACCGTCAGCACCTCGCCGACCAGCTCCGGGTCGAGGGCCGAGGTCGGCTCGTCGAAGAGCAGCAGCCGGGGCCGGAGCGCGAGAGCCCGGACGATGCCGACTCGCTGCTGCTGGCCGCCGGAGAGCTTGAAGGGGTGGACCAGGGCCTTGTCCGCGAGCCCGACCCGCTCCAGCAGCACACGCGCCTCGGCGATGGCCTCGGCCCGCGGCCGCTTCTGGACCCTGACCGGCCCCTCGATCACGTTCTCCAGCACGGTCAGGTGCGGGAACAGGTTGTAGTGCTGGAACACCATCGCGCTGCCGTCGCGGAGCCCGAGCGCCTCCCGCCGCGGCACCGACGCCGCGAAGTCCACGCTGACCTCGCCGAGCGTGACCGTCCCGGCATCCGGGGTCTCCAGCAGGTTGAGCGAGCGGAGCACGGTGGTCTTGCCGGAGCCGGACGGTCCGATCAGCGCGACCACCTCGCCGCGGCGTACCGTCAGGTCGATCCCGGCCAGCACCTCGTGCGACCCGAACGATTTGTGCAGCCCGCGCGCGGTCAGCAGGTCCCCGCCCTTGGCGAGGTCCGGCTTGGTGAGATCAGTGGACGACATAGCGGTCCAACCTCTTCTCCAGGAACGACTGGCCGGTGGACAGGACCAGGCAGATCACCCAGTAGATGACCGCCGCCTCGGAGTAGATCACCATGAACTCCCGGCTGGGTGCCGCGATCTCTTGGGCTTGGCGGAACAACTCGGTCACCAGGATCAGCGAGGCCAGCGAGGTGTCCTTGACCAGGCTGATGAAGGTGTTGGACAGCGGCGGCACCGACACCCGGGCTGCCTGCGGCAAGATGATTCGGCGCATCGCGAGCCAGCGCGACATGCCGATCATGTACGCCGCCTCCGACTGCCCGCGCGGCACCGAGAGGATGGCGGCGCGAATGATTTCGGCGGCGTACCCACCGACATTCATGGAGAACGCCACGACCGCGCAGGGCCACGGGTCCCACAAGAGACCGATCTCGGGCAGCCCGTAGAAGATCACGAACAGTTGCACCAGCAGCGGCGTACCCCTGATCACTGAGACGTAGCCGCGGGCCAGGCCGGCCAGGATCGGGTTGCCGCTGATCCGCATCAGCGCCACCGCGAGCGCGATCACCAAGCCAAGCGCGAAGCAGATCAACGCGAGCGGGATGGTCCCGATCAGACCCCACTTGAGAATCGGCCAGAAGGCGCGCTGCACCAGGTCCCAGTCGAGGTCCACTACTTCGTGACGTCCTCGCCGAAGTATTTCTCCGAGATCTTCGCCAGCGTGCCGTCGGCGGCAAGGTCGGCCAACGCCTTGTTGACGGCCTCGACCAGGTCATCGCCGCCCTGGCGGAAGGTGAACGCGTTCTCCGCAACCTCATCGGACTCGACGGCGATCTTGATGCTGTCGTCGGTCTCCGTCTTCTGCCAGTCCAAGAACGTAAGAACGTCGTTGACCGTCGCGTCGATGCGTCCCTGCTTGAGCAGGGTCACCGCCTGCGCCCAGCCCTCGACGGCCTCGACCTTGGCACCCTCGTTCTTGGCCATCTCGTACCAGTTGCTGGTCAGCGACTGCGCGGTGCGCTTGCCCTTGAGGTCGGCGAATGACTTGATCGAGTCGTCGTCCGACCTCACCACGATCACGCCGGGGCTGATCGTGTACGGCGTGGAGAAGGCGTACTTCTCCTTCCGCTCGTCGTTGATGGTGACCTGGTTGGCGATCATGTCGAAGCGACCGGAGTCCAGGCCGGCGAAGATCGCGTCCCACTGGGTCTCGAAGAACTCCGCCTTCACCCCGAGCTCGCCGGCCACGGCCTCGGCAACCTCGACGTCGAAGCCGGTCAGCTCACCCGTGCCGTCGTCGGCGTGGAAGGTGAACGGCTTATAGGTGCCCTCGGTGCCGATCTTCAGGACCCCGGCGTCCTGGATCTCCTTGAGCGAGGCGGCGTCCTCAGTCTTGGTGTCCTTGCCTGCCTCTTCGCGGGTGGTGCCCTCACCGCAGGCGGCGAGGCTGAACGTGAGGAGTACGGCGATGCCGGCTGCCGCGGCGCGTCCGAGATTCATCGTGGTGGACCTCTTCAAAGTCGAGTGGATTGATAGACAAAACTTACCAAGCCTCCGCACAACGTCGGCTGGTCCCCCTACCATTCCACCGAACGGCGACGCTGTGGCCGGTCGCACACGCCGAAAACAAGACGAGGCCCGCCACCCCAGGCGGGGTAGCGGGCCTCGAGAGGACGAGATTCGTCAGCCGGCCTTGACGAAGCCAGCGGCCTCGGCGGCCTCCTCGGTGCGGAACCACACCTCGGCGACGGTCTGGTCGTACCACTGCGACGCCGGCGTGTGGAACTTGCCGGAGTCCTTGTTGCCCTTGATCTCGAAGCCCTCGGGAGCGGAACCGTCCTCGAGCGGCTCGGCGACGTCGTCGCCGAACTCGATGTCCGCGATGCCCTTGGCCTCGGTGACCTCGGCAGCGCCCTCGTCGACCTTCGCCTCCTCGGCCGGAGCCTCGTCGACCTTCTCGGCCTTCGGGGCAGCCTTGGTGTCGGCCTTCTTCTTGGCGGCCGCCTTCGGCTTGTACGCCTCGGTCACCAGCTCGATGACCGCCATCGGGGCGTTGTCGCCCTTCCGGGGACCGATCTTGGTGATCCGGGTGTAGCCGCCCGGACGCTCGGCGAACGTGGGCGCGATCTCGGTGAACAGGGTGTGCACGACCGACTTGTCGCGGATGGTCTTGAGGACCTCGCGACGGTTGTGCAGGTCGCCCTTCTTGGCCTTGGTGATCAGCTTCTCCGCGTGCGGACGCAGCACCCGGGCCTTGGCCTCGGTGGTGGTGATGCGGCCGTGCTCGAACAGCTGGGTCGCCAGGTTGGCCAGGATCAGCCGCTGGTGCGCCGGGCTACCGCCGAGGCGGGGACCCTTCTTGGGGGTTGGCATTGCTCTCTCGTTTCTCTCCGGCCGTATCAGGTACCGGAGTAGATGGGGTGGTCTCGATACGGTCGCTGCGCGACCTACGCAGACCTTCCGAGTTACTTAGTACTGCTCGTCCTCGACGAAGGCGTCGTCGTCGTCATCGCCGTACGCCGCCAGGGCGGTGGCCGGGTCGAAGCCCGGGGCGCTGTCCTTGAGCGACAGACCCATCTCGTGCAGCTTCGCCTTGACCTCGTCGATGGACTTGGCGCCGAAGTTGCGGATGTCGAGCAGGTCCTGCTCCGAGCGCGAGATCAGCTCACCCACGGTGTGGATGCCCTCACGCTTGAGGCAGTTGTACGAACGCACGGTCAGCTGCAGGTCCTCGACCGGGAGGGCGAGGTCGGCGGCCAGCTGCTCGTCGACGGGCGACGGGCCGATGTCGATGCCCTCGGCCTCGACGTTCAGCTCGCGCGCCAGGCCGAACAGCTCGACCAGGGTCTTGCCGGCCGAGGCGATCGCGTCGCGGGGACGGATCGACGGCTTGGTCTCGACGTCGATGACCAGCTTGTCGAAGTCCGTGCGCTGCTCGACACGGGTCGCCTCGACCTTGTAGGTCACCTTGAGCACGGGCGAGTAGATCGAGTCCACCGGCATCCGGCCGATCTCGTTGTCCGCGCCCTTGTTCTGGACCGCCGAGACGTAGCCGCGGCCACGCTCAACGACGAGCTCCATCTCGAGCTTGCCCTTGTCGGACAGGGTCGCGATCTTGAGCTCGGGGTTGTGCACCTCGACACCGGCCGGCGGCGCGATGTCGGCAGCGGTGACGTCACCGGCACCCTGCTTGCGGAGGTACATCGTGACGGGCTCGTCGTGCTCGGAGGAGACGACGAGACCCTTCAGGTTGAGGATGACCTCGGTGACGTCTTCCTTGACACCCTCGATGGTCGAGAACTCGTGGAGAACGTTGTCGATCTTGATGCTGGTGACCGACGCTCCGGGGATCGAGCTGAGGAGCGTACGGCGCAGCGAGTTGCCGAGCGTGTAGCCGAAGCCGGGCTCCAGCGGCTCAATAACGAACCGGGACCGGAACTCGTCGATGGCATCTTCCGACAGGGTCGGGCGCTGAGCGATGAGCACTGAATCTTTCCTTTCCGAAGCCGCCCACTATTTGACGGCCACGAACTAAGTAGCGAAGGAAGGTATGAAGTTGTGTGGCAGGTGTGCCGCCGGGCTACTACTTCTTGGAGTAGTACTCGACGATGAGCTGCTCCTGGACCGGGATGTCGATCTGCGCCCGGACCGGCAGCTGGTGGACGAGGACTCGCATGCGGTTCGGCAGCGCCTCGAGCCAGGCAGGGACAACACGCTCGCCGTGGGTCTCACGGGCGACGATGAACGGGGTCATCTCCAGCGACTTCTCGCGCACGTCGATGACGTCGTACGGCGACACCTGGAACGACGGGATGTCGACCTTGCGGCCGTTCACCAGGAAGTGGCCGTGTACGACGAGCTGCCGGGCGTGCCGGCGGGTGCGGGCGAAGCCGGCGCGGTACACGACGTTGTCGAGACGGCACTCCAGCAGCTGAAGCAGGTTCTCACCGGTCTTGCCGTCGCGACGGAAGGCCTCGGTGTAGTAGTTGTGGAACTGCTTCTCGAGGATGCCGTAGGTGAAGCGGGCCTTCTGCTTCTCACGAAGCTGGAGCAGGTACTCGCTCTCCTTGATCCGGCCGCGGCCGTGCTGGCCGGGCGGGTAGGGGCGACGCTCGTAAGCCTGGTCGCCACCGACGAGGTCGACACCGAGACGGCGCGACTTCTTGGTCATGGGTCCGGTGTAACGGGCCATGTCAGTCTCTCTTTCTCAGTCTCGGGTCAGACGCGACGGCGCTTGGGCGGCCGGCATCCGTTGTGCGGGGTGGGGGTCACGTCCTGGATGGTGCCGACCTCGAGGCCGATCGCACCCAGCGAACGGATCGCCGTCTCGCGGCCCGAGCCCGGGCCCTTCACGAAGACGTCGATCTTCTTCATGCCGTGCTCCATCGCCCGGCGACCAGCGGCCTCGGCGGCCATCTGCGCGGCGAACGGGGTGGACTTGCGCGAGCCCTTGAAGCCGACGGTGCCGGCGCTGGCCCACGAGATCACCGCACCGGTCGGGTCGGTGATGGTGACGATGGTGTTGTTGAACGTGCTCTTGATGTGGGCTTCGCCCTGAGCGACGTTCTTCTTCTCCTTGCGGCGCACCTTCTTGGCGCCCGCTGCACGTGCCTTGGGAGGCATTCAGTAACTCCTGTGGTAGCTGGTCTGTGAGATTCGGGAAGGCTTGGTGTCCGGCCTGACCGCTGGTTGAGGAGGTTGCGCTGGCAACCGTCTCGAAACCAAGGTCAACCGATCACTTGGCCTTCTTCTTGCCGGCAACGGTGCGCTTCGGACCCTTGCGGGTACGAGCGTTGGTCTTGGTGCGCTGACCGCGGACCGGGAGGCCCTGGCGGTGGCGGCGACCTTGGTAGCTGCCGATCTCGATCTTGCGGCGGATGTCGGCCTGAACCTCGCGCCGAAGGTCACCCTCGGTCTTGAAGTTCGCGTCGATCTCGTCGCGGAGCTTGACCAGCTCTTCATCGCCCAGCTGGTGGACCCGCATGTTCGGGTCGACACCGGTCGCAGCGAGCAGCTGCTGGGCGCGGGTACGGCCAATGCCGTAGATGTAGGTGAGTGCGATCTCGACGCGCTTGTCACGCGGCAGGTCCACACCAACGAGGCGTGCCATCAGGTGGCGTTCCTTTCGAACTGCACAGAGGTTTCTGGTCGTGTCGCGTCCCGGTCCCTCGTGGGCCAGGCTCCGGCCTCTGCGCCGGAGGTGATTCGCGCCGTCGTACGACGGGCTAGCGACTCGATTGAGTGAGTATTCAGTTGTGGAGCGCCGGGGCTCAGCCCTGGCGCTGCTTGTGACGCGGGTTCTCGCAGATCACCATGACGCGGCCGTGGCGACGGATCACCTTGCACTTGTCACAGATCGGCTTGACGCTCGGGTTGACCTTCATGTCAGCCCTTTCTCGCTTGTGTCGGCTGCTTACTTGTAGCGGTAGACGATCCGGCCTCGGGTGAGGTCGTACGGCGAGAGCTCCACCACGACGCGGTCCTCGGGGAGGATTCGGATGTAGTGCTGTCGCATCTTGCCGCTGATGTGGGCGAGGACCTTGTGCCCGTTGCTCAGCTCAACCCGGAACATCGCGTTCGGGAGAGCTTCGACAACCGTGCCCTCGATCTCGATCACGCCTTCTTTCTTCGGCATGCCTTCCCATCTGGTCGTTGTTGCCTACCGGTGGCCCGGGAACCTCTGGCCGTCTGTGACCAGTGGACCTCGTGCAGTCGTCGCGTGGACCTCATCCCGGGCACGCGTCTGACCTGCTCTTTCGAGCGTCAGATGTGTGATCCGGGCAGCCGCGAGGCACCACGAAACAGACCCACGTTGGGCCGACACGCCAGTTTAGTGGCAAAACGCGCGGAATCGCGAATCAGCCCGGATCCACGGATGGGCGCCGTGAGCTGCGCGTCGCCAGGCGGGTGTGATGGCAAGGCGGCGGAGCGAAGGCGGGCCGGAGGCCCGTCGAGTCTTCGCCAACGCAGCCAGCGCGCCCGCATGGCGGCGCGCAGTAGGCGGCCATCCGTGGATCGGGCTCAGGGCTGGACCTGAATCTCGGCCCGGTGACCGACCGCGCCAGCCATTCGCGCATCGCGGGTCATGAGCGGCAGGTCGAGCCCTTCAGCCATGGCCACATAGGTCGCGTCGTACGCCGTGAGGTTGTTCCGCAACTCGAGCACCCGGGCTAAGTACGGGAGGCTCGGATGACGAGTGATCCGCAGCGAGCCAAAGTCGCTCAGCATGGCGACTGCTCGATCAGAGTCGAGCTTTCCACCCAGGAGCAGGCCACGGATCCCACTCGCAACCTCGACATCGATCAGGTGCGGAGCATGAAGACTGCGGGCAGTCGCCAGGCGCTTTCGCAGCACCTCGTCTGCCTGACGGTTGGCAAGCAGGGCAATGACGACCGACGCGTCGACGACAAACGTCACCGGCGACCCTCGTGCACAGCCGTGACAATCTCGTCGTCGGTCAGCTCGACGGCCGGGCGAGCGGCGATCCGCTTGACGGCCTCGTCCAACGTCGGCTGCCGAGCGTCGTCAGTGAGCAGGTCGCGGACATAGGACGACAACGAGACACCCCGATCGGAGGCTCGTTCCCGCAGGAGATGCAAGACGTCGTCTGGGACATCTCGCACCTGAATGATCGAACCCATGAACCAACCTTAGCATTCTTCATGAAGACTGCATGCATGGAGCACTACTGCGCGCCCATGCCGCCGCTGCCGACGGCGTAACGGAGGAGCTCGGTGACGGCCTTCTCCAGGTCGATGTCGGCGAAGGACACCGTAGCTTGGAACACCTGGTCGCCCTTCATCGCGACCGCAGTCGCAGTCGGGGCCGCTCCGGTCTCGTGTACCAGCCGCGCCGCGTCGGCCCCTGGTACGTCGATGTCACGCGGCTCGGCCTTCTTGTTGAGGACGATCACGTTCTCGGCCCAGTACTGGTCCAGGTCGCTGCCGGCGCCACGGCTGCTGACCAGGCTCGCCGACAACGGCGCCTCGCCGGCGGTGTACTCGCAGATCGTTGCGGCCGGGTAGTCCGCGCTCGCCTTGGCGGTCACCTGCGCGCCAAGGATCTTGCTGGCGGCCGGCGCGTCCGGAGCCTGGCAGGGCTTGTCGAGCGGGGCGCCCGCGGCGGCCACAACCGGCTCGCCGAGCACCCGCGCCATCAGGTGTACGGCGGTCGCACGGTCGCCGTTGAGCATCACGGAGTAGCCCTTGCCGTCGGCGACCGCGTAGACCGCCGTCGCGGCGAAGTTCGGCTGCAGCCAGGTCATCAGCGTGGCCTCGTCGGCGCCGGGCACCTCGAGCTTCTCCTGCTCGGCCTCGGAACCGGCGGCGGCGTTGCCGACCTTGACCAGGCCGTCGAGGGTCGCCTCCTGCCCGCCGCTGACCACCAGCCGGAACGGCATCGTGACCGGCTGTTGCTGGTAGGTACAGGCATTGAGCTCGGCCGCACCCTCCGGACCTACGGTCGCGCCGTAAGTGATGCCGACGATCGTGGACGCGTCCTCGATGGTCAGGAACGAGCACGGGTCCGGTCCCTCCTTGGCGCTGCTCGACGGCTCCTTCTCTTCTTCTCCGCAGGCGGTCAGGGCGAGGGCCAGGGCCAGCAGCAGCGCGGGCGCGGTCGTTCTCATGCGGAGGTGTTTATCAGAGCTTCCTTGTCAATTGTTAAGAGGCAGCGTTCCCTTCCGCCTCGCGCGCCGGTCGTGATCACGATGAACGGGCAAGCGCGGCCCCCGCCCGGTGCCGCAACCAACTCGGGAGGAACGTTCAGATGCTCACATCGACGACCAGAAGGCGGCTCGGACTCGCATCCGTGGCCGCGATCGCACTCGGCTCCACGCTGGCGGCCAGCCCGCTCGCCAACGCGGCGCCGGGCCCGGACGCCGTGCCCGGCGCCGAGGTGCGCGGCGCCGACAGCGCGGCCGCGATCGACGGCAGCTACATCGTGGTGATGAAGAAGGACCACGGCGGCGATGCCGCGACCAAGTCCGCCGCGCGGTCGCTCGCCCTGTCCCACGACGCCAAGCTGCGCCGTACCTTCGACACCATCGACGGCTTCTCCGCGGCGATGACCGCCAGCGAGGCCGAGGCGCTCGCCGCCGACCCGCGGGTCGAGTACGTGCAGGCCAACCAGCGCCTCCAGCTCTCGCCCTCGGAGGCGTCGAGTCCCAAGGCCGAGGTGGCCTGGGGCCTGGACCGCAGTGACCAGCGTGACCTGCCGCTGGACGGCAGCTACACCGCGCCCAGCGACGCCGAGGGCGTCAGCGCGTACGTCGTCGACACCGGCATCTACGCCGAGCACAGCGACTTCGAGGGCCGGGCCCAGGTCGGCACCGACACCATCGGTGACGGCGGCGAGGGCGTGGACTGCCACGGGCACGGCAGCCACGTGGCCGGCACCATCGCCGGCGCCACCTGGGGGCTGGCGAAGAAGGCCGACGTGTACGGCGTACGCGTGCTGGACTGCCAGGGCAGCGGCACCACCGAGAGCGTGGTCGCCGGCATCGAGTGGGTGACCGAGAACGCCCAGAAGCCCGCGGTCGCCAACATGAGCCTCGGCGGCCCGCAGGACGACGTACTCGACGCGGCGGTCGCCGAGTCGGTCGCGGCCGGCATCACCTTCGTCGTCGCGGCGGGCAACGAGTCGTCCGACGCCTGCGGCGTCTCACCGGCGCGGGAGCCGTCCGCGATCACCGTCGGCGCAACCGACGCCGACGACGCGCAGGCCGTGTTCTCGAACTACGGCACCTGCCTCGACATCTACGCCCCCGGCGTGGACGTCGAGTCGGTCGGCATCGGCGACCCGTCGGCAACCGACACCATGAGCGGTACGTCGATGGCTTCGCCGCACGCCGCGGGCGGTGCCGTGCTCTACCTGGCCGCGAATCCCGAGGCCACGCCCGACCAGGTCGCCGAGGCGCTGACCACGGCCGCCACACCGGACAAGGTGACCAACCCGGGTGAGGGCTCGCCGAACAAGCTGCTGTACGTCGGCGCGGAGGGCTGACACTCCGCTCCACTCCCGTCCGATGGTCGGCTCCTCCCCCGTGGGAGCCGGCCGTCGGCACATGTCGTGCGATGAGTTGTGGCAGCGAGACCGGTCTACCTGGGCATGGCAACGTTGAAGGAGACCAGCGGCCGGGACCGCGCCGAATGGTTCGAGGTGCTGGACGAGTGGGGCGCGCCCGGGCGGGAGTACGCCGAGATCGCGGCCTGGCTGACCGGTGAGCAGGGCCTGAGCAAGTGGTGGGCCCAGAAGCTGATCGTGGAATATGAGCAGGACCGTGGCCTGCGTGGCCGCGGCGCCCGCCCCGACGGAACCTTCGCCGGCGGCGCGAGCAAGACGCTGGCGGTGCCGGTCTCGGCTGCGTACGACGCCTTCGTCGACCCCGCCCGGCGCGAGCGCTGGCTGCCCGGCGTACAGCTGACCGAGCGGCCGACCACGGCCAGCCGCTCGGCCCGCTTCGACGTCGCCGACGGCACCCGGCTCGCGGCCACCTTCGACGCGACCGGCGACGCCAAGTGCCAGGTCGCCATCACCCAGGAAGGCCTCCCCACTGCCGAGGCCGCCGAGCAGGCCAAGCTCGCTTGGCGCGACCGGCTAGCGGCACTCAAGGCAGACCTCGAGGCCTAGGTTGACGGGCACTCCCTGACGTTGTGGGGCGTTGCAACGGCCAACAACGTCAGGAATCCCCGGTCGGCCGGGGATTCCACCACCCCTCAGCGCCGCCCGAACGAGCGGAGGTTGACGGCGGCGAGGAGGCGGCGGCCGCGGGGGACGACGCTGCTCATGGCGCGGCGTTCGGCGTCGACGGCGGTCCAGAACGAGGTGGCGGCGTTGGGGTCGGGGGCGGCGGGGCCGAAGACGTAGCCGTCGGCGATCCGGGCCAGCTGGGGCGCGGCGGGCGAGACAATCGCGGTGGACTGCTCACGGCGGGTGATGGCGGCGCCCATCGGGATCGGCTGGCCGAGGTCGCGGGCGTGGTCGACCAGCTCCCGCCAGGCCCCGACGAACCTCGCGGACACCTTCGCCGCGCTCAGCCGACGACGCCGCCGGAGCAGCTTCGCGCCGACGACCGCACCGAGCAGCAGCACGACCAGCAGCAGCGGGCCACCGACGTACACCAACAGCGCCTTCGCCCAGGCCGGCAGCGACCACGGGCCCCCGTCGCCGGCGTTGCGCTTGGCCTTGCGCGAGTTCAGCTCGGCGTCGGTCTGCTCGCCGCTGGTCGACGGAGGCGGGATCGGCGCCGGCGGCGGGACGACGGTGCCGCTCATCTCCTGCTCGGTCTGCGGCGGCTGTTCGGCGGGCCGGTCGGTGTCCATGAACTCCGAGGTGGGCAGCGTCCGCCAGGTCCCGTCGGCGAGCTGGAGCTCGACCCAGGCCTGGACCGACGAGCCCTTGACCTCGCCGCCCTCGGGTACGACGGCGCCCATCACCACCCGCGCCGGCACGCCGATCTTGTTGGCCAGCAGCGCCATCACTGCGGCGTACTGCTCGTCGTTGCCGACCATGATCGGCGCGTTGACGAACTCGTCGGACAGCCGCGCGACGTGGTGGCCGGCGTGGTAGATCTTCTCGGCCGCGAGCACGCCGTCGCTGTACTTGCCCTCGCGCTTGAGGTGCTCGGCGACCGCGAAGACCCGCTTCATCGGCTCGCTCTCGCCCTTCGACCACTGCACCGCCTGGGTGTCCAGGAAGGCAGCGGCGATGGCCGCGTCGCCGATCGCGCCCGACGGCAGGTCGGCGTCGGTCACCCCGTCCTTGGGGAGTACGGCGGAGAAGGAGTAGCGGTCGCCCGGGTGGATGCCGGACGGTACGACGGCGGTCGAGGTGGCCAGGTTGTAGCGGAACGCCTCGGCCTTGGCGTCGGGGTCGCCGTCGGTGAAGTCCATCGACTGCAGCGCACCGGCCAACGGCAGCCAGACACCGGAGTAGCCCTCGCCGATCTCCACCTCGACATCGACCTCCTTGCCGTCGACCGGGTTGTCGATGGTCGAGGAGACCCGCTGGTAGGTGTCGTTGGTGGCGCCCGGGATCGCGTCATTGGAGGCGCCCCAGACCACGCCGTCGTAGTGGTCGAGCGTCGCGAACCGGATCCGTGTGTGCTCCGGCAGCCCGTCGACGGTGAACAGCGTCTTGTCGTAGAGGTTGACCGCGTCCGGCTTCGGCATCTTCACGTAGCGACGGAAGGAGGCGAGCGGCGAGGGGTACTGGCCGACGTCGAACGGCGGCTCGACGTAGGTGCGCAGCACGACCCGGTCACCGTCGGCAGCGTCGCCGCCGGTGGCGAGGGTGGCGACGGGTACGGCGAGCGCCCCGGCCACGCCAAGCAGCGCCGCCCCCACGACCAGCCGGGTGGACCGGCCGGCGCCACCGCGGATCGGGCCGCTCGAGCGCTGGGCTCGGATGGCCAGGAACGCTAGCGCGAGTGCGCCGAGCACAGCGCCCTGGACCCACAGCGACTGCGGGTGCCGAACGCCGAGCAGGATCACCATCACCAGCAGGAGCAGGGGTGCGAGCAGCGGCAGCCCGGCGTACTTGAAACGGAGCAGCAGGGTCCCGAGCAGCCCGGCCACCAGCCCGAGCAGCCACGGCAGCACCAGCAGCGGGCCGGACCCGTCGACGGGCGGCAGCGTGGTCAGCAGGTCCTTCCAGCCGTAGAGCGACTGGTCGACCAGCTCGCCGATCGTCCCCGGCAGCGGCAGCATCGCGTCGCCGCCCTCGGACCGCAGGCAGAGCGGGCCGCCGAGCAGCAGGAACGCGACCACGGCGATGAGTACGCCGGCGATCGCCGGCCATCGCAGCACCGTGACCAGTACGCCGATCGCGGTTCCGACCAGCAGCCCGACCCCGCCGACGACGGCAAAGGACCAGCCGGTGAAGGTCGGTGCCAGCCCGAGCAGTGCCGCAGTACAGACCGCGAGCAGCAGCACGATGTCGATGATCCGGTCGCGGAGCGAGACGTCCTTCATCGCACGCTCCAGCGCAGCACCGGGCCGAGATCTTCCTTGCTGGCCAGGTAGAGGACGGGCAGCCCGCCCGCCTCGGTGACCCGGGTCCGGCCGCCGGGCTCGATCACCAGCGCGAACCGGCGTACCTCCGGCGGGAACACCGCCGAGGCGCGCTGGAACGTCTCGAACGACGCACCAGTGCCGGCGAGCAGGAAGAGCAGGCTGGTGTCCGGGGCCAGCTGCGCGGCACGGGTGGCGGCCGTGACCAGGCCGACGCGTCCCGGCGCGGCGCGGCAGATCGTGTCCAGAGTCCGGTTGCCGTCGGCGCCGCTCGCGCCCTGGTCGCCGCAGACGAACGACGTCTCGAACTCGTCGAGCGCGGCCCGGACGATGATCGAGCCGGCCACCGACATGGCGGTCTCGAAGTCGGTGTCGTCGTAACCATCGCCATACGACGAGAGCTGGTCGTCGACGACCAGCGTGGCGTGGCTGCGCCGGGTGTCGAGGTACTGCCGGACGAGCAGTTGGGAGGCCTTCGCCGAGGATCGCCAGTGGACGTGGCGCAGGTCGTCGCCGGGCACGTACTCGCGCAGCGCGTGGAAGGCCAGGTCGCTCTGCGAGATCGCGTCGGTCTCCACGCCCTCCAGGTCGCGGAGCAGGCCCGCGCCGAGTGACTCCAGCGGCACCAGCGGCGGCCGGACCAGAATCTCGGAGACGTCGGTCCACTCCACGTCGCGGCTGAAGATACCGAGCGGGTCACCCCGCCGGGTGGTGGCCGGGCCGACGGCGATCACGCCGCGCTGCTCGGTGCGGACCGTGAACGACTCCTCGTGGGTGTTGCCGGCGCCGAGCGACGGTACGCCGTACCGGTGCACCGCCTCCCCCACCGGCAGCTCCAGCAGGGTCGGCAGCAGCCGCCGCGGCGCGATGTTGGTGACGTGCATCGAGGCCGCGACCGACTGACCCGCGGTCACCCGCTGCGGCTCCAGCACCAGGTCGACCTTCACCTTGGTCCGGCCGAACAGGAACGGCAGCGCAAGGAGGAGCAGCAGCACGCAGGCAGCAGCGAATACGGCGAGCTCCCGCCAGCCGGCCCACGCGGCGACGACCGCCGCGAGTACGCCGACGGCGAGGATCGTCCACCCGACCGGGTTGACGACCTTCAGCGCCTCGCGCACCCGCTCCCACAGCTCCGGCATGCCGACCTCAGGCCACCCGGTCGGTCGGCGGCGCGACGGTGTCGAGCAGGCGGGTGATCACGGTCTCGACCGAGACGCCGCTGAACTGCGCCTCGGCGTCCAGCAGCAGGCGGTGGCACAGCACCGGCTCTGCGAGCATCTTGATGTCGTCGGGGACCACGTGGTCGCGGCCGTCGGCGGCCGCCCAGGTCTTGGCGACCCGGATGAAGGCCAGGCAGCCGCGGGCAGAAAGGCCGAGCTTGACGTGTGGCTGGCGGCGCGACTCCTCGGCCAGCTCGGCGACGTACCCGACCACCGCCGGGTCGACGTACACGTCGTCGGCCAAGCCGCTCATCTGCGCGATCGTCTCCGCGGTGATTATCGGCTTGACCAGCGCGGCGCGGTCGCGGACCCGGGCGTTGACCAGCAGCTCGACGGTGGCGGCGTGGTCGGGGTAGCCGACCGAGGTCTTCATCAGGAACCGGTCGAGCTGCGCCTCGGGAAGCCGGTAGGTGCCGGCCTGCTCGATCGGGTTCTGGGTGGCGATCACCATGAACGGCCGGCCCACGCTGTGCGGCTGTCCGTCGACGGTGACCCGGCCCTCCTCCATCACCTCGAGCAGCGCGGACTGGGTCTTCGGCGAGGCGCGGTTGATCTCGTCGGCGAGCACGATCGTGTGGAAGATCGGGCCGGCGTGGAACTCGAAGGTGCCCTTGTGCTGGTCGTAGACGGTCACGCCGGTGACGTCGGACGGCAGCAGGTCGGGGGTGAACTGGATCCGCGCGTGGCTGCCCTGCACGGTGTTGGCCAGCGCACGGGCGAGCATCGTCTTGCCGGTGCCCGGGAAGTCCTCGAGCAGGAAGTGGCCCTCCGACAGCAGGCAGGTCAGCGCCAGCCGGACGACGTGCCGCTTGCCGAGAACCGCCTTCGAGATGTTGTCGGTCATCTGGTCGAAGGTCTGCTGGAACCAAGCGGCCTGTTCGTGGGAGATCGTCACTTGAGATCCTGTGGTCTAGGAGGGAGGGCGTTGATGCTGCTCATGATGTTGGCCAGTTGATGCGGGGCGACTTGAAGGTCTGGCCCCCCGCACTACACGTGATCTCGATCCAGTTGCCCGGATAGCCGTAGTAGCGGGGGGTGTCGTAGGTGGTGTTGGCGTTGAAGGTGCCGTTGCCCCAGCCGCCGGTGTCCTCCTCGCTGCGAAGCTCGCAGCTCATGTTGCTGCTCGGCACGTCGCTGGAGGAGATGCGGACGTGGCCGCACGACGGGTGGTTGCAAGGCGTGCTGCCACCGCAGTCGGGCGCGCTGGTGGCGTCGTTGCACTTGGCGCCGCGACTGATCGAGACCTTCGGGTTTGGCGGCGGCGTCGTGACCTCGCCACCCTCACGCCGCTCGACCGGGCGCTGGTTGCCCTCGGTCGTCACGGTCAGGTCGCAGTTGAGCCGCTGGCTGCTCCCACTCACCGAGCGGCGGACGTTGACCGTGCCGTCGCCCGGGCCGATGTTCTCGGCCCGGCCGCCGAAGTCGACGGTGACCACTAGGCCGTTCGGGTTGACCGGCCAGGTGCACGACGCCTCGGTCTGGCCCTCGGACTTCTGGACGCTGCCGATGCCGACCGGTCCGAAGGTGCGCAGGTTCTTGGTCCCCGACGTCGTACACCGCTCGTTCTCGTTACAGACCTGCAGGCTGACCTGGTAGTCGCTGCCGTCGGCGGGCATCCGTACCGGCTGGTCGGCGAAGCTCTGCCCGTTCGGCGAAGCCTGCCAGCTCTGGCCGCTGCGGCCGCCGTTGATCAGCAGGTGCACCGTGGAGCTGCTGCCGCGCGAGGCGGGCGCGCTGAACGTCGCCTGGCCCGCGTTGTCCTGGCCGGTCGGGAAGACCGACCAGTCGCCCCACTCCGCCGGCGTACCGGTCGCCTTCCAGGTCGAGGCCGGTCCGGTCGCGGACTTGTTGCCGCCGTTGGTGACCTTGACCTTGTAGCTGTAGGTGGTGCCGTCGTACTTGATGCCGGAGTTGTCGCAGGTTGTCACCGTGATGTTGGTGCAGCTGGCGAGCGCCTGGTCGTTGCGGAAGACCGTGTACGACGCGGGCGCGGGGCCGTTGGGGTCGACCGCCGGCCAGTCCAGCGTGACCGCGCCGTTGTCGCCGGCGGTCTGCTGGTCGGTGATCGTCGGCGCGGCCGGGGTGCCCGGCGTACCGACCGACTGCATCGGCGCCGAGATCCGCCGCTCGCCGACGTCGAAGTTGTTCTCGGCCTGGACGCTGAAGGTGTACTTCTTGTTGTTGTCCAGTCCGGTCGCGGTGTACTGGGTGCCGCGAACCTTCTTGGCGGTCGAGCCCGCCCACGAGACCCAGTAGTGCTTGACGGCCGACGCCTCGGTGGTCGGTTTGGTCCAGCGGAACGTGACCGTCCGGTCGCCGACCCGCACCTGCTCGATCGGGCCGACGATGCCGGGCCGGGTGTCCGGGGTGGCCTTCGCCGACGCGCCGCTCCAGTCGGACCAGCCCACCGCGTTGTGGGCGCGGACCTGGAACGAGTAGGGCTTGCCGTTGGTAAGGCCGGTGAAGTCGCACGACGTCGAGCCACACTTGCGCGTCGTACCGTCGCTGGCCTTGAGCTCGTAGGAGTCGATCGGCGCACCGTTGGCGGCCGGCGCCCTCCAGTTGAGGCTGACCTCCTTGCTGCGCACGGTGTCACCAGGGACCGGTGGCGTCGGCTTGTCGGGGGCGTCCAGGATGGCCAGGTTGATCCGGCCCTCGACCCGGCGCTCGGGTCCGGGGTTGCCGGAGACGTCGCTCATCACGATCCGAAACTCGGCCTTGCCGTCGACCTTGTCGCTGGTGGTGAGGGTGACCTCGCTGCCGGACTTCTCGATCTGTACGTCGAGGCCGGTGACCTGCTCGGCGGTGATGACGGTCGGGTCGGGGTCCTCCACGCCGGCCCGCAGGTAGCGGGCCAGGTCGATGGTCCGGCTCTCGCCGGACTTCATGTCGGCGATCTTGATCGGGGTCAGCGACGGCGGCGGCGTCTTGATCACGGTGAACCGGATCAGGCCGGGCTCGCTGCCGCTGGACTGGACCTTGAGCGTGCCCTGGGTACCAGGCTTGGCGCTGCCTGCGGCCGCGACCTCGATCACCGCGCCCTCGGGCTGGATGATGTTCAGGCCGCTGCCAGGCTTCTCCCAGTCGGCGGCGAACTTCAACGAGTCGGCGTCGTCCGGGTCGGCGGTCCAGACGTGGCACAGCGCCGCGATGTCGAGGTCGACCGACTCACCCTGGGCGATCTCCACCGGCTCGGTCGGGCAGCGCAGGATCGGCGCGGTCTCGCCGACCTGGACGGGTACGGCGAGCACGGCGCGCCTGCCCTTCGCGTCGTCGACCGAGCTGCCGGTGGTCACCTCGAACGTGACCGCGCCGGGACCTTCATAGCCCTTGGCCGCGGTCACCTTGAACGAGTCCTCGCCGGTCACCACGGCGGTGAGCGAGCTCTGCGGGGAGGCCCAGATCCGGTTCTTCAGGGTCAGGATCACCGGTCCGCCGACCGGGTTTGTCACCAGGTCGGAGACCTTCGCGGTGACCGAGCCGCCGGGCTCGACCTCGATCGCCGCACCGGACTTCGTGTACGGCGGCCCGGAGGCGGTCGCGGGCACGAACAGCGACGCCGTCGCCACTCCGCCGTCGGCGTCCTCGACCCGGAACGGCACCACGATCGGCTGCTTTCCGCGGGCCACGGAGATCCTGCTGCCCTCGACGTTCGCGGTCACGCCCTGCGGCGCGAAGACCTCGGCAACCTTCAGCTCATCGCTCGGGCCGTCCGGGTCGTACGCCGTGTCCAGCACGTCGACGGAGACCGTGTCGCCCTCGTCGCGGGGGCCGAACGCGTCGAACACGACCGGCGGGTTGTTGTAGGGCTTGGCGGTGCGCAGCGTGATCGTGCCCTGGGAGGCGTCGATGCCGTTGCCGAGCCGGTAGACCACCTCGACGTTGCGGCCGTCGGCCTTGTCCGGCGCCTGGATGACGACGGGTCCGGTGTCGGACTCCAGGCTGACGCCGTCCGGCGGGTCGACCAGCTCGACGGTGGCCCGGTCGCCGGCGGCCAGCAGGTCGTTGGCGAGCACGTCGACCGTGGCGGTGCGGCCCGGCTCGACGGTGAGCACGTCGGGCACCGCCAGCGGCGGCTGCGGCGCACCCGGGGTCACCACCGCCACCCGGACGGTGCCGAGCGCGACCCCGCCGTACGGGTCGGTCACCTGGTAGGTGAACTCGTCGGTGCCGGCGCTGCCGGGATAGGCCTGGTAGCGCACGGAGTTGGCGCCGAACTTCACCAGCCGGCCCAGCCGCGGGGCGCTGCCGATGCCGAGCAGGGTGACGGCGTCGCCGTCGGGGTCCACCTCGGCGGCCGGCACCTTGAGCTTGACGGTGTCACCGGAGACCACGCGGCCCTCGAGCACCGGCGGCTCCGGAGGCTCGTTGCGGCCCAGCGGCATCACCGTGACCTCCATCCGGCCCGGTGCGGTGTCGCCGTCGGCGTTGGTCGCGAGGTAGCGGACCACGAACCGCTGCGGGTCCTTGAGGCCCGAAGGCGCGACGTACCGGATGAACTTGCCGGCCACGAACGCCTCACCGGTCGGCGCCTTGCGGTCGCCGGGTACCTGCACGGTCAGCCGGCCGGAGCCCTCCTCGGCGACGTGGGAGACCAAGGTGAGCGGGTCGCCGCTGGGGCTGAAGTCGTTGTCGAGGACCGGGACGCTCGCGGTCGATCCGGCCCGGACCGTGACCCGGTCGGTCTCGGTGACCGGGGTGTTGTCGGTGGGCGCGGGGCGCTGGTTGACCACGACCTGGCCCTGGACGCCGCCACGGCTGCCGCTGCTGATCGTGTAGCGGACCAGCATCGGGTTGGGGGTGAGCGCGCCCTGCCTGGCCGCGATCCGGAGCCAGCGGCCGTCGACCACGGCGACGTCGACCTGGTTGGGGGTGGCCGCCTCGGCTCGCTGGACGACGAGCATGTCGCCGGACGGGTCGACGTCGTTGGCGAGCACGTCGACCAGGCTCGGGCTCTGGCCGTAGAGGGTCAGCGTGTCCGGGACCGCGACCGGCGGCTCCTGCTGCGGCGCGCGGACGTCGATCCGGATCTTGCCCCGGGAGAACGGCGCGTTGCCGTACGCCGCGTCGTAGTCGAGGAAGAAGGTCTTGGCCCGGTCGGACCTGAAGGTGATCTCGCCCTCGACCAGGTCGGTCTTGGTGGTGGCGCCGGCGGTCTCGGTGATCTTGCCGGCGAGGCTCAGCGCGGCGTTCGGGGTGATCGGGTCGGAGCCGGGCAGGTCGTTGCCGAGCGGCCGGATCGTGATCGGCTTGCCGACCTCGCCGGAGATCACGTCGGGCTCGGCGGTGGCCGCGATCGCGGTCCGGTCCTTCTTGTCCTGGACCCGGAAGGTGAGCTCGTTGATGATCGGCTCGCCGATGCCATCGGTCACGCCGTACTCGACCTTGCTGATGCCGCCCTTCTGCGGGGCGGTGAACCGGACGCGTCCCGAGGCGGTGACCCGGGCGTCGGCGCCGGAGCCGGCGTTCTTGGCCTCGGCGCTCACCAGGCTGACCGGGTCGCCGTCCTCCTTGTCGCGCCAGTCCGGGAGCACCGGCAGGTCGAGGGTGCCGCCGGCCGGGACGGTCCAGACCTGGTCCTCCTCGAACCCTTCGCGCAGGTGCGGGCTGGCGTTGGAGGTCGACAGGCGGGTCGAGACGTTGACGGTGGCGTGGGCCGAGACGCTGGCCCGGCCGTCGTCGATGTAGTACTCGAAGCTGGTGGTGCCCTTGGCGTTGCCGGGCATCTGCAGCTGGATGCTCTGTCCGTCCGGGCTGATCGTCACCTTGCCGTCGCCGGTGACGTCCTGGACGCTGCGGATCGCGAGGAGGCGGCCGTCGGGGGCGGTGTCGTTGTCGAGCGGGTGGAGGATCGTCGTCCTGCCGGGGCGGGCGCCGAGGTCGTCGTCCTTGGCCTTGGGCGGCCGGCGGTCGCCCTTGTCCTCCTTCTCGTTCTCCTGGTCCTTGTCGTCCTCCTTGACCTTCTGCTTGAAGGCGTCCCAGTTGTCCATCCGGGTGGGCTCGTCGGAGTCGATGTTCCAGACCGCACCCGTCGCACGGTCGTTGAGCAGGATCTCGCCGCGGTTGACGCGGAAGACCAGGTCGGAGGTCGCGGCGTTGAGGTTGGCGACGTTGGTCTCCTGGCCCTCGCAGGCGGTCGCCACCGCGCCCTCGCCGCCCGACCACGCGCCGTACTCACAGGCGCCGAGGCGTACCGGCGGGGTGGGCCTTCCCTGTACGCCGTCGGCAAGCTGCCTGGTCCCGCCGTCGTCGAGGTTGACCGCGATCAGGCCGTCCGGGGTGCCGACGAGTACGTCGTCGGTCTCGGGGCCGGCTTGCTGGAGCGCGGAGCCCGGCGGCAGCTCGGCCTTGGCGCCGCCGATGACCTGCAGCGCGCCGGTCTCGGTGTCGAGGACGACCGCACGGTCGCCGACCGCGGTCACCTGGACCTGCTCGCCGACGTCGATCCCGAGGTCGTCCTCGCTCGCCTTGCCGAGAGCGTCGCCGCTCACCGGGATCCGGGTGATCTCGTCGTCGGCGGCGGAGATCGCGATCACCTCGCCGGACTGGCTGACCGTCATCGCGGTCTGCTTGCCGGTCTTGGCGATCGGCTGTGCCTCGGTGTCCAGGGCGCTGACCGTCGGCGTACCGAGCACGGTGTCCATCCGCTGCGCCCACACCTCGCCGGAGACCGGGTCGGCGGTGGCCAGGGTGCCGCCGGCGAGCGCCACGATCGCGCTGCTCGGGATGCCGGCCTGCTCGTCCTCCGGGTGGGTGACACTCGCCGGGTCGATCGGCGCGATCAGGCCGTCGGACTGGTTGACCGCGACGACCGCCGCACCGTCCTGGACGATGTCGAGGGTGGCGTCGAGCTGGGCGAACACCGCCCCGTCGAGCTGCCCGATCGGCTTGTTCAGCCGGCCGTAGAAGCCGTCGCGGGAGTTGGTGACCCAGATGCCGCCGTCGTTGAGCTGGGTCTCATGAGCCTGGTAGCCGTCGGCGGCCACCGCGTATGCGACGACCCCGCCGGCGGCAAGCGCCAGCGCCACCTGTGACGCGATCGCGGCGCGATGGCGCCGTACGAACGCCCCGAGACTCACTTCTCGAATACCCCCTGCCAGGTGACTCGGCCCCGTAGACACACCTCCGGTGAGCGTATGCAGTCCGGAGGGCACCTACAAGTTTGCCCCAACGGGCACCGGGTCAGCCCGGCTCGGCAGACACCTTCGGCGGAGTCTGCACAACCTCCAAGGTTGCTCGACGACACTCAACCTCGATCCTGCGCTCACCCTCCCACAATGCTTCGAACCGGACCCCGACATCGGAGGAAGCAACGCGGACCAATGCGACTTCACTCAGCCCCCAGCCGATCTCGTCCGGATGCTCAAGCATCCGGGGCGTGAGCCCGCTGCGCAGCGTCAGTTGCTGGACTCCATCAAGGTCAAGGGCAAGCTCAAGCGGGGTTTCCAGCACGCGCCCTGCAGCATCCACGATGACACTGAACGCGATGTGCACCGAGTAGCCAAACTTGTCGAGTCGCAACTCCCGCATCAGGGACTCGGCCAAGCCACCTCCCTGCTCCAGCCAGCGGCTGATCTCCTCGGTGGTGTCGACCTTCATCGTGAGGGCGCCTCGATGCCGTGCGTCAATCCCGCGGTTGCAACGTTGCCACACCAGGCGAGCTCAGGAAACGCGCGAAAGGAAAACCCAGCAGACCCCGTCGGACGGGTGGATCTGACGGTGATCGCGTACCTCGTACGAGGACTCCACATCCACGTCACTTCCGACCAGCGCCCCTAGTTCGCTCACGATGTCGCTCATGTCGGCTTCGTCGTCCTCGGTAGCCTCTGAGAGCTGAAACCGAAGACGGAGACGCGACCCATGTACCTCGACGCCGAAAGCGAGAGTGTGCTCAGGGATTTGACCCCGCGAGGCCTCGACTGTCTGAGCTATGACGTAGTTCTCCCAAATCGGCGCACGACCCGGCTCATCGGGTGTTGGCAGGCTCATGGCGTCCACGCAGGGTTGTAGGGAACGACGCTCGGCGCTCGAGTGCCCTTAATGAAGAACACGTTCGTGGCTTGGCTCGGGAAGCCAGACCTGGGATTGACATTAACACCCGTCACGCCGGGAACGCGCACGACGATGTCGTGGCCCTTCAGCCCAAGCACCTGGGCCGCACCGCTATGGAAGTCGTCCAACACTCGTTGCGCATCATCAGCCGAGTTGAAGTAGCTGCCACCGCCGTATTCGCGCGCCCCCAACACGTGCCTGCCCTGCCGCTGTGCGCTGATCGAGGTGTTGACCGCCAAACGATCGATCGTGGCCCCGGCGCCCGTCGTAATGAACCGAGGAGGTACGTCGTCGGCGTGTTTGATGAGGTCGTAGACCTCGTCAACCTTTGTGACCTTGCTGGCCTTGCCAGGGCCAACGAGGCTGGTAGCCGCCAGCAAGCAGGAGCCACTGGCTCCTGGATTGCTAGCGCAGCCCCCGAAGTCTTCGAGCAACAGAATGTAGGCAATCCGAAGGTACGGGTCCTCTGCCATTGCCTCCATGGCGTCGGCGGCGCCGGACGCCTGCAGTCCGCCAGAGAGCGCCCACATATCCGGTGTTCCGTACTGGTACTCGCAGACCGGGTTGCCGCCGCATACCGCCCAGTTCAGCTGCCTTGCCGTCGCCACGGTCTGCACCACGTCGTTGATGTCGGGCGAACCATCGTCGCCAGAGCCGGAGCCGCCGGTCCCGGAGCCGCCGGTACCAGAACCACCGTTTCCAGAACCGCTGCTATCAGGGTCGGGGTCGCCAGGGTCGCTGCCACCACCGCAACGATCAACGCACTCCAGGCCAGTCGGGTCGGAGTTGTTGACCGGGTCTTGGTCGGCGTAGGTGTAGCCGTTGACCGACAGTGGGTCGGCTGGGTCAAGCAGAGGGTCGACCGACAGGAAGCGGCCGAGGTCGGGGCTGTACTCCCGGGCCGCCACGTGGGTGAAGCCAGTGCCCGCGTCGTGGGGCTTGCCCAGGAACTTCTTGTCGTCGACGAACGTAGCTCCCGGTGTGGTGCGGTCGGCACCGAAGGGTGTGAGGTAGCGCTTCTTCTCAGTGCCCTTCGGGTTCGCAGAATCCCACTGAGCCAGGTTCGACCCGTGGCGGTCCGCCGCCAGCCAGTACAGCTTCGTAGTCGGCGTGCCGACCGTCAGGTCCGCGGCCACGCTCGCCTTCACGTCACGGAGGGCGATCACACCGACCGCACCGTGGCTGTAGTAGCGAAGTCCGCGCACGATGGTCGGCTTGCCGGCCTTCATGGCGACCCGTAGCTCCTGCCCGCCGGGCAGATAGAGGATTGTGCTTCCGTCGCCGTTGGGTCGCTTGATCAGCAGGTCGCCGTCAGCGGTGTAGATGTGCTGGTAGGTCGCACCACCAGTACCGTCACTCTTGGGCTGCTTAGTGAGCGTGTCGAGCTTGCCCTCCGAAGTCCAGGTCAGGTCTTGGCGGGTGCCGTCGGGCGCCTCGGACCTGGTCATGTCGCCGACCTTGTTGGTACAGAAGAAGTCGTTCTCGCTGGTCGTCACGCCGTCGTCGAGGACGGTGGTGCTGGTCTGTCGAAGTGCGTGCGGCGCGACTGGATCGGTCGTGCCGTAGCACGGGTGGCCTGCCGCCCCATCGATGTACTTCGTGGTGATCTTCGACGACCGTGTCGGGGTCGGGTTGTCAACGCGGGTCGCCCGGGTCCCGGACGCTGCGTTGTAGGTGTAGGAGTGCCAGGACGGCGACGACCCACCCAGCTGGTCGGTCTTGCGGTTCGCCGGATCACAATCCGCGACGTTCGGTGTCCACGCCTCGGCCAGCCGGTTGTAGTCGCCGTACGAGAAGCACTGGTTGTCCGGATCGTTCAGCGACTTGTCGAAGACCGAGGTGAGCCCACCGGCGTCGTTGTAGGTGTAGTGCTGGTCGAGCAGCGATGACGGCGACAGGTAGGAGATCGCATCGAAGCGCTCGAGTCGACGCAGCCCGTCGTAGTAGTAGCGCTGCCAGACCCGGTTGTCGTTGTTCGGAGACACCGCGAGTGTGGCCATCGATGGGTCGCCGAACTCGGTGTACGCGGTCTCCAGGGCATAGGCGTCCTTGCCAGTCACAGTCTTCGGCAGACCGAGGCCCGCAGCGTCGTAGCCGTAGGACACGATCTCGCTCGGCAGTTTCCCGATCGCCGGAAGCTCGTCGGCGCCCACGGTGCCGTCGGTGTTGAAGTCGGTCCGGTAGGTCAGCGTCGAGGAGACCATCTTGGTCGCCACCAGGGGATCGGTCGACGGCAGCTTGACGCTGTTCTCAACGGGCCGGCCGAGCTCGTCGTACGCCGTCACCGTGGTTGTGTACGCCTTGCCAGTGGTGCCCGCACCGCCGACGTAGCGGACAGCACTGTGGGGGTGTCCGTCGCCCTTGATGGCATCGTCATAGGTCCAGGCAGCGAGCTTGTTCGCATCGGTCTGCGCGGTGGACTTCCACTTGCCGACTTGCCGCCCGAGTACGTCGTAGCCGTACGACAGCACTTGCTCTTCAGCATCCATAGTCGAATGCACGCGGTCGAAGGCGTCGTAACTGGTGAGAGCGGTGCCTCTGTCAGGGTCGGTCGACTGCGCGACCCGCCCATGCAGGTCGTGGGTGTAGGTCCAGGCCTTCCCATCAGGGCCGGTGAACTTCGCGAGCCGACCGTGCTGGTTGTAGTCGGACTTGTTGGCGAGGTAGCTGGATCCTGTCGGTGACGCCGACGGGTAGGTGCGTTCCTCGACAGTGCGTCCCCACACGTCGGTGACCGTCCGTCGACCCACCCCGCCCGTCGGAGGTGTGACTGCCGTGCTGTCACCGGTGTAGGAGGTGGTTGTCTCCACCGTGCGGTGGGCAAGACCGCCCGACGGAGTGTCCACGCCGTAGGTGACGGCGTTCTTGATGGTCCGCTCGGCACCATCGAAGACTGTCTTGGTCTGAACGTAGCCGCCTTCGGCCGCAACGAACCGCGTGCCGCTCGGAGGAGCCTGGCTGTCCCAGATGTCGGCGAACGACATGTAGGCCAGCCCGCGGTCGTCGTACCGGGTGTCGGTCATCACCCGTCCACCGGCAGGTGAAGGCGCTTGGGTCTGCCGGGGTCGCAGGAGCGAGTCGAAGATCTCGTAGCCAGTGACGTAGGTGTCGGCACTGTCGCCTTTGAGGCGGGATGTGGCCAGCCACGAGCCATCGACGCTGCCGTCGGGATTCTCAGCACCACCGAGGTGGTAGGCGAATTTGATCGACGCACCGTGTCCGTTGATCTCGCTGTTGTCGGGGAGCCAGACACCAGTCACCCGGCCAAGCGCGTCGAACTTCTGAGTGGTGACGTTGTTGTTCGGATCCTCAGTGGCCCGGATAGCCCCCCACGCCGGATCGAAGACGCTAGTGATCGTCTGCTCGAGATCGTTGGTGACCTCGACCCTGGTGGGCACGCCGGCGCCCTCAGGGGTGTACTTAGTGGTGGTTGTTGCACCCTTCGCTGTGACCGCGGTAGGTCGTCCGAGCGCGTCATACACCGATGTCGACAGCCGGTGCACGATCGGCGCGCGGCCGGTGTACCCCTTCGCCCGAAGTACGCCGACCGCCAGGCTCTTGGTCGGTTCTTGGCTGTTCCAGGTGGCGCCCTCGACGTACAAGAACATCTGGTCGCTGACCACGTCCTTCGGCTCGGTTGCATCCGGCGGCAACGGCGCCTGGTCCGCGTCTGCACAGCTCGTGGCGAGCGTCTGCTGCCGCGCGACAAGGCCAACCAGGTTGTCCTCGGGTTTGTCGGGGTTGCGGGCGTACCAGGTGAGGGTGCAGGTGTGATCCGTCGTCGTGCCTGGCGCGTCGTCATTAGGGGTGGCGTACGACACGGTCTTGACCGGCATGCCGTAGCCGTCGTAGTCGGTGACGCGCTGTGTGGTCGAGCGGTCGTAGGTCCCCGCCGTTCCGGTCACACGGGTGCGTTTGGTGGTTCCTCGCTCGCGGACCATGTGGGCGGTGATGGTGACCGGGTCGGCGTCCTTGCCATCGATCTGCCCGCCGGGGAACGTGTATGAGACAAGGTCCTCCTCGTCCCGAGTCCACGGTTCCCAGATCGTGCCCGATACCTGGGCGCCCGGGCTGCCGTTGATCGTGCCGGTATATACGACTTTTTCGCGAGCTCGTCCAGCCCACTCATCGCGATCGGTGATCGAGGACGCGGTGATGCCGCTCACCTGCTCGGACTTTGTGGACCCATCAGCCTGGCGATTCCCATCCATGCCGCGCAGATACACCGTCGTCGACATCGACTGGGTGTCACTGGCGTTGTTGCCACGCAGCGTCGTGACCCTCTCGTAGCCGCGCCACTGCGACCACGTGCGGTGCGCGTTGGGAAGCATCGGGTTGTCGTCGTACCGCCACGCCGCGCCACACGGAGGGGTACGACCGTCCGTGCAGGTCGTACCGTACTTGTAGTGAGTGATGACCGCCTCGTCATTGCCGGTCGGATCGATCTCCATCACCCCGGCGACCACGTACTTGTGGAACCAGTCCTTCTTTGGGTCCGGGCCGAATGCCGCCCACCACACTGGAAAACAACGGCGGGTGTTGGTGGCGGCTGAGGTGGGCAGGTCATCGTGGGCACAATCACGCGTGGAGTAGTCCACAGTCGTGATGCCACCGGTCTCCGAGACAATCGAACCGAGCCGCGGTCGAAGGAACGGGGCGATCCCATCTCCTGTTTTGTCGACCCGGTTGGCCATCGGGTCGCTGGTCGGCATGAGCTTCACCGCGCGCTTCGCGATGGGTGTCGGACCAGCCACGCCCTTGTGCTGGATGACGGTCGGCCAGAGCACCTGGTCTGCCACGTCGCCCGGGCCGGTGGAGACCTCGCCGGGGTTGAACCAGATGTGGTCGAGAGTCCATTCATCGACGTCGCGGTAGCCCGCGCCGTTGTCGACGCCAGTGGTCACTGAGACGAGGCGCTTGCGTGAGAAGAAGGTAGGTGCCGGATCGTCCTCGCAGCGGTCACCGGGCTTGCAGATCGACGCGTAGGGAACGTCCGGCCACTTTGCCTTGGTGGTCCCGTTGAGCTCGGAGCAGTCTGCGGCCAGACAGCGTTCCGCATAGGTCAACCTCACCCGCTGCGGGGCCTGCGCCAGACCGTCTGCGTCGAACAGGCTGCCGCGGCGTAGACCGTAGTCAATCCTGGTCAGATATCCCCCGCGGTCATAGGAAGTGCCATGGTCAGGGTTGCCACCCCTGGCGTACCGGTTCTCCTCGCCGACGTACCAGTACGTGGAGGCGTTGCTGCTCGTGTCGGAGACTAGGTCGAGGTTCCAGCGCCATGCCTGCTGACACCAAGACTCGGCGAAGGGCTCCTTCTTGCAAGCAGTCGCCTGCGCCGGATCGCCATCGCGCGAGAAGACCGGCACGGTCCACACTGACTCTGTAACAGGCTGTCCGGTCGTCCAGCCCGGGAGGCGCTCCATGCCGAAGACGTACTCGGTGCCGTCGGTGGTGACCAGACGCCAGTGCTCGCCGTTGTTGTCGCCGTTCTCGGCATCGAACAGCCGCGTTACCTTCGACCCGTCGTTAGCTCGCAACCTGAACTCGTTCGCCGAGACCGGGATGAGGTCGGTCGCGTTTCCGTTCAGCACGAGCCGGAGGCGCTCTCCACGCCAGCACTGGTCATACTTCTGCTCGACGCCGACGGCCTTGCAGGAGATGAAGCTACGCTCGACGTACGACTCGGTCAGCGAGAATCCCTCACCGATCGGACCCGGTTGATTGTTCGAAGCGAACGTCCGCCCGTCCACCGAGCCGGAATCGTAGTGAACGCCGAGGCTAGGCACCGGTCCTGCGGCGGGCGGTGGCATCCTGAAGTCGTATGACCAGGTGAAGGAACCTGAGGAACCGCCGCCGGTCCACGACGATGACGCCGACAGCGGCGTCGCCGTGTAGTCACCGCCTGGCTTGGCGGCGTCGCCGTCCTCCGTGACGCTGGACTCGCCCTGCATTGCTTCGTCCGCGCGCTCTCCCTCAAGCGCCTTGCTACCGACGCGGTTGGCTGTCTCCTGCGCGAGAAGCGAGCGACGGCCATTCTCCTGCAGCTGCTCCCAGGCTTGGCGCGCCTTCGCCGCCTCGGCGGCTCCCCGCTCCGAAGGCACAGGCTTCACCGTCGATGGGCTCTTTGGTGCTGGTTGAGGCGTCTTCCAGCCCGGCTCAGCCGCTGCGTGCTGGGGCAGAGTGCCACCCGCAAGGATCACGCCGGCCAGCACTGCCAACGTGGTCAACGCGACCACACCTCGAGACCGTGACGCTGAAACGGGATACACCAGGATCTCCCTCACTCGCACGAATTGCCGCACCATCCGCATCGTCAGAACCCCGCCATCTGCTCGCGCGTCGCCGCTCCAGCGAACACCCGAAAACGCCGCAGGTTTCCAGTCATCCAGTCGGTCCAGCCAGCACCCGACGGTGCCTTGCCGACCGCGATCTCGCCCGCGCCTTGAGATGGCGCCGGGAACTGCTCAATGCATCGGAGCTGGGTCGTGCCTAGGTGGAGGCACACCTTCATCTCGTCCGGGTCGGCGAGAAGGTCGGTTTCCGTCGGGCGGTACACCGCGTTCAGCCGCACCTCTCCGACAGGTGGCGGCGCGTCGTGGAACGTCGTCTGCTCCGTCCCATCAGCATCGGTACGCGCTAGCACCCATTCACCGCGCCGATTGCCGAGGGCGTCAACTCCGGCGTACTTGTACCACAGGGCCCAGCTCGACAGGTCGCTTCCAGCGGCGAGGCGCTGGCCCGCCACGCGGACCCGCTGCCCAGGCGAAAGGTTGGCGCTTTCGATGGCGAAGTCCGCCGACAAGGTGAACGGACTCGTCTCGTCTATCACTGGACCTGGCCCGATGAGTGCCTCATCGACGCCACTGAGCCGAACCACGCCTGCCTCGCTGTCAATCTGTGCCACGCGGGTTGGTGTCAACGCTGCCCGCGCGTATGCCGAGCGGTCCGGAAGCGCCGTGGATGTCGGAAGCTGCCAGTCGGCGACCTGGGCCAGATGCGGCTGCGTGGTGGAGTCCGACGCGAAGCCGTCGCCGAACAACGCCTGACGGGTCACCTCGTACTGGCTGATCGAGCGGTCCCAGACCTCGACCTCATCCAACATGCCGCGGAACGTCTGGTCGGTCGGGGTGCCCGTCACCGTGCCCAACTGGAAGGGCCCAGTTTCGTAGGTCGGCTCCTGGGCGACCGTCAGCGCCGCCGGATAAGGCGTGCGCCGACCGTTGACGACCAAGGTCAGTCGGTTGCTGGCGTCGTCGTAAGACACGGCCAAGTGGGTCCACACACGAGTCGTGACCGGCTCCGGTGACTCCAGTGACAACCACCGCTGTGTGCCAGCCTCGTCGTATCCGTGGCTGACCGCCCATTTGCCGGTCGAGGCGCGGTACAGGAGGGCGATTCCCCGCTTGCCGTCTGGGGACCGCTGTGAAAGCACGATCCTGTTGTTGGCTTTGTTGTCCAGCCATGCCCAGGTCGAGAACGTGAACGACCCGCTTGTGTCGACGACTGGATCGCCGTGGAAGGCATGAGCGCCGCCGGTGGCGAACTCCACGGCCTCGTCACGCCAGCCGCCGTCCGTGAAGGTGTACCCGCGCCGTCCAAGCGGTCCGCGGCTGCTGCCGGTCACCGTCGCACCCGACAGCTCCAGTGGACCGGCTACCTCCTCCTCGCCGGGCCGGACCCCCTGTGCGGTGTTCGCCAACGACGCGGTGCTGCCATCACGGGTCACGTGCCACAGCGCAACGCTCGGCTTACCCTTCACGAAGAAGGTGTAGTAGGCGGGGTTCGAACCCCGGTCCCACCTGTCATAGGCATGCACCTTGAGGGTGTGGGGACCGATATCGTCCGGCGTGACCACGCTGCTCTTTTCATACTCGATCAGGCCGGTACCGGCCGGCGCCTGGTCGATACTGGCCACGAAAGGGACCTCCTCACGCAGGTTCGGATCGTTATCACCATCGTCGTGGCGATACTTCAGGTAAGCGGTCATGCCGATACCGCCACCCCAATGCCTCGGCTGACCCTCCACCTCGGGGGGATAGTTCTGGGCCGTGTAGTCGTTCGCAGGCTCGATGATCGGCGGAAGAGGCCGGTCCGGATCAATGCGGAAATAGCACCAGCCCGTCCACCCCGAATACAGCGTCCCCTCACCCCCTTCGTTGTCGTAGTGCGACAACGTGCGGGCCCGCACCCGGTGATGCACCGTCGTCGACAGCTTCTGGTCATCGGTGGGCCAGTAGGTGATCGGGCCGCCGTCCTGACTCCACTGATCTCTGTGGGTTCGGTCGTACTTCAGGTAGTAGCCGGGCTGACCGTCCTCCAAATGAGACTCCACCTGGAACTGCACCTTCAACTCGCGCAGCCAGTTCACGCCAGCGGGGTCGCTCGCGACCGTCTTCGGGGTCGCCGCGACCGGTGGCGTCTGGCTGTTGACGTACCAAGCGTTGGCCGCGTCTGCGCCACAGCCCTTGAACGTGTCGCCGACCTTCAAGCCTGACGGGACGTCCGGTTTCAACGCTGTGTAGACGCTAATCACCGCATCCGGCTCGAATCGCTTCCACGCCAGCTGGTTGGTCTCGTCCGCGGCCTGCAGGCCGATCGTCAGCCGAGGCAGGTCGCCGTTGGTCAGCCGCTGCACCTGCCACCGGAGCGCCTCCGTCGCAACTTCGCGATCCGGATTCGTGCACCCACCCCAGGATGGCGACGCGAGCTCACGCACGAAACCCGACCCTGGCCACGTTGTGGAGGTCGATATCGGGTTCGCCTGGTTCACCAACATCGTGTAGCTCCCGCAAGACGCGTGGTGCGTCTGGTGCACTCGGAACTCCGCCTTCAGCACCTGATGACCATCACCCAGGGCCGAGGTGCCCTTGCCGAACTCGAAGAAGAGTCGCTTCCGGTAGTTGCCGGTGCACTCGGTCGAGTACGACGTGGGGCAGAGCCCGACACCCTCATTCGTCGTGAAGGCCCAGTCCTTCCACTCGGGGCCACCATCGTGCGGCGAGCGGACCATCAAACGCTCCTGATCCGGCAACGCGAAGAACGGGTCGACATACAGCGGGAACACAGTCGCTGGGTCGTTCAACATCGCCGCAACCGGCGTGATGCGTAGCCGGTCATCGGTAACGGCCACACCCATCACTTTCACCCGGTCACCCTCCGAAGGGGCCGCGTGCTCGGCATATCCGCCGTCCGGTCCGAAGGCGTCCTCGACACTCTTCAACGGCATCCGTGGCGTCTTCGTCGGTTCGTCCGACCCGGCAGCCGCAAACGAATCCCACATCACCGCCGAACCAGACGCCAGGCTCTCGTTCCCCTTGTCATCGAGAAATACAGTTGCCGCACCCGGCCGCCCGATCAGACGCCCACCACGAGAGTCCAGAGAGAAGTCAAGCCGCTCCATCACACCCGAGCGAGCCGCCGCACGCGTCCTCACCACGTACACCTGCTGCATGCCTTCCGGTGTCGCAGTCAGCTTCAGATCCACGCCCGGGAAAACATCCCGATAGGTCGCCGTCGCGCCATCGAGGACCGGAGTGGTCAACCTGCCAGGCAGACCCAACTTCAACTCGGCGTCGCCGTCGCGCAAGCGCAAGCGCAAGGAGTCAGTCGTCGTCGATCCGGTGGGGAAGACCACGCCCGTCGCCGTCGCCCGCGGCCTCACCCCGTCCGAGGTCGCCACCAGCGTGGTGTCCACCGGAACCAGTCGACCATCATGGTCGCGCCCATACAGCGGCGCGCTCGACAGATCGTGCCTAGTGGTCCCATCGGGCTCAGCGAACACCCGCGAGTAGATCCCGCGCTGGCCGGCCATCTCAACCGGTTCTCCGGAGGCCGCCGCCTCGGCATATGCATTCGGCTCAGCGGCCGGTGGAGTGTGCGAGGACGCGGTCGCGACCTCTGGTAGATCGCCTGAGACCTGAGTCGCGGTGACGACGACAGGCGCCGCGAGAAGGAGGATGAGCGCGCGTGCAGGAATGGATCTCACAGGTCCCCCGTATGCAGAACGGATCTGAACAACCACGACATCCCGAGAACAAAGCGGGCTGATCTTCACCCAAAGTGCGCGCGGGCACAACTTGGTTGCAGCAAGTTGCAGAATCCTGGGCCTGACCTGCGCGAACGCGGTGCGACTGGTCTAGACCATCATCGCGGGATGCGGTCCTTCTGCACGGCGCGTGGAGGCGCGCAACAATGGGTCTGGGTGCACTGACCGCTGATCCAGGCTCGGGAAGGGGGCTGCGTGAGCGCACGGGCGTGGTACGCCGCTGGGCCAGGGTTGCTGGTCGGGCAGGGCGACCACTGGCTGCTCATCGGCGTCGAGCCGCCGGATGCGCTGGTCGACGCGCTGTGGCAGACGGTCGTCACGGGTGGGCCGGGGACGAGCCGGGCGCTGACCGACATCGTCGCGGGACACTACGGCAACATCGTGCCGCCGCTGGTCATCGTCGACACCTCCCCCGAGGCCGAGCCGCCGGTGCTGCGCAGTGGCGGGCAGATGAGCGGCGACGACGCGGCGTACCACTTGAGCGTGGGGCAGGAGGCGACCGGCGGGCTGCGGCCGTTCGGTGGCGGCGTGGTGCCGGCGGCGCTCGCGGAGATCCGGCCCAGTCGTCAGGCAGCGGCCCCGGCGGCTGAGAAGCCGGTGATCCCCGGGATCATCGACGGCATTCCGCCGGAGATCCTCGCCGCGTCGAGCACCGTCCCGCCGCGCACCGGGTTCCAGCGGCCGGTGTTCACCGCCGACCCTCCTGTCGAGGAGCCGACCCGGGTGGTGGGTGGGTCCGCTGGTTTCGAGACGGTCGCTAGCGCGACCTCCTCAACCGACGGCGCGGAGCAGGCGAGCACTGTACGGCGCGACGACCAGCGCTCCCCTACCGTCGTTCGCCCCGAGCGGCACCAACTCGACCACGACGGCTCGACCGTCGGTCTCCAGGTGCCGGGCGAGGTGGCGGAGGATCACGACGGGATGACCACCCACCTTGTCCGCCCGCAGACAGAGGATGTCGACCACGACGGGATGACGACGCATCGGCCTTCCGCTGGTTTCGAGACGGTTGCAGAGCAACCTCCTCAACCGGCGGAGGACGTCGACCACCTCAGCCACAACACCCGGGAGACGGTGCTGGCGGTGCACTGTCCGCGCGGCCACGTGACGCCGGCGTACACGCCGAACTGCCGCACCTGCAACGCGCCGGTCCCGCCGCAGGAGCCGCAGCGGCTGCCCCGGCCGCGGCTGGGCGGGCTGATCCTGCCGACCGGCGAGACGGTACCGCTGGACCGGGGCGTGGTGTTCGGGCGGAAGCCGGCGCCGATGCCGGGCGGCGAGGAGTGGCCGCACCTGGTGTACCTGCCCCAGGACTCGTCGTACCTGTCCCGGATGCACCTCGCGATCGAGCTCGACGGCTGGCTGGTGATGGCGCAGGACCTCGGCGCCCGCGGGGGTACGACGCTGAAGGTGCCGGGGCGGCCGCCGGAGAAGCTGAGGGCCGGTGAGACGTACGTGTTGGAGGCCGGGCATGCTGTCGACCTGGCAGACGTGTACGAAATCGTGTTCGAGGTAAATGCATGAGTGGACCGCAGATCCCCGGCTTCACCTATCTCGACCATCTCGGCAGCGGCGGGTTCGCGGAGGTTTACCTCTACGAGCAGGAGTGGCCGCGCCAGAAGGTCGCGGTCAAGGTGGTGCGCCCCGACGTACCCCTCAACGAGCGCGAGAAGCAGCTGTTCACCAGCGAGGCCAACGCGATGGCGCGGCTGGCCGACCACCCCTACATCGTCAGCGTGATCACCGCCGGGATGACCGACGAGCCCGGCAGGGCGGCCCGGCCGTACCTGGTGATGCGCTACTGCCCACCGCCGGACCTCGGTGCCCGAGTGCGTACGGCGCCGATGTCGGTGGTGGACGCGATCAGCACTGGCATCAAGCTCGCCAGCGCCATCGAGACCGCGCACCGCTCCGGCATCCTGCACCGCGACATCAAGCCCTCGAACGTCCTGGTCACGACCTACAACGAGCCGGCGCTCACCGACTTCGGCATCGCCGGCCACATGCACGAGGTCGAGAGCGACCACGAGGTGCGGATCTCCTACCCGTGGTCGCCGCCGGAGCTGCTCGACGGCCGCTCCAACGGCTCGGTGGCCTCCGACGTCTACTCGCTCGGGGCCACGATCTGGAACCTGCTGATGGGGCGGTCGCCGTTCGCCGTACCCAACGGCGACAACAGCTCCCGCGGCCTGACCGCCCGGATCCTGCATGCCGCGCCGCCGCCGACCCAGCGCGCCGACGTACCGCCAACGCTGGACCGGCTGCTGCAGCAGGCGATGGCCAAGGACCCGTCACACCGTCCTCAGTCCGCACTCGAGCTGGCGCGGGCGCTGCAGCGGATCGAGGCCCAGCAGAACTACCCGCGTACGGCGATCGCGGTCGAGGGCGACAGCCCCGGACTCGCGCAGTCCGGCGCTCCGCTCGGCGAGCCTGGCGCACCCGACCCGGACGCCACCCACTTCAAGCCGATCTCGGTGGTGCACGCGTCCGGCCCGCGCGGTGGCGCGGTGGCGACCACCGCGCCCCCGGCCACGGCGCCGCCCGAAGCGCCGCCGACACCGGTCCGCACCTCGACCGTGGTCTGGTCGGTCGTCGGCGTGGTCGCGCTCGCGGCGATCGGCGTCGGCGTCTGGCTGACCGCGGGCGGTGACGACGACCCCGGCGACAACCCTTCGCCCGGCCAGAGCAGCCATACCCCGATCGACGTCGCACCCGAGGCGCCCGAGGGACAGCCGGTCGTCACCGGATCCCGGCGCGGCAACAGGGTCACGTTCAAGTGGGGCTGGCCGGACCCGCTCGAGCAGGGCGACGGCTGGCGGTGGCGCCGTACCGACACCGGCGACGACAAGCGGACCTCCAGCAAGAAGCTCACCGTCCGCTCCGACGACCGGGTCTGCATCCAGGTCCAGCTGATCCGCGGCACGTTCGCCTCGGCCTGGACCGAGAAGTGCGTGAGCTAGCCCGGCTCTCGGTGGGCGGCGCCGCCCCATGTAACGCGCAGTTAGGCACACTGCCACGCAGGAATTACTGCGGGTCAGTGGGCCTAACTGCGCGTTACATGGCTCAAGTACGGCGATAGCGGACCACTAGCTCGCGCGACGATGGATGTACGGCGAGAGGTCGTC
The DNA here is from genome assembly GCF_003121585.1 of Nocardioides speluncae. Classification (GTDB taxonomy): domain Bacteria; phylum Actinomycetota; class Actinomycetes; order Propionibacteriales; family Nocardioidaceae; genus Nocardioides; species Nocardioides speluncae. Next base: position 79,270 of record NZ_QEOO01000031.1, on the reverse strand, counting down.
GATCGACGTGCCGAACCGAGCCACCGTGGCGGCGTACTCGCGTCGTAGCCGCAACTTCGTCCGTTCACGCTCGACACCGAACAGCTCGGACCAGATGATCCGCGACATCCCGAGGTCGTAGCTGCACAGCCAGTCTTGCCGCTTCTTCTCACGCCAGACCACAGCCCCGGGGTCGGCGTCGTCGGCGTAGCCACCCTCCTGACGCCGTTGGTACTTCATACGACCGTCGAACTCGAAGAGGTGCCGGCCCACCCGCAGATCGCACGCTGCCCAGCGGACCCCGTCCCTCAAGGTGAACTGCGTCTGCGGCACGCCGATACCTAGTTCGAGGATCAATAGTCTCGACAGCGATTCCCCGACAGTCTCCGCACCCTCGTCAGCGAGCTCCACCGCCTGGCGGACGGCGCGCACATTCGGCCACGACCACATCGGCTCGTAGGCCCTGATCAGCTCGCTGCGAGTGACGCCCATCTGCATGGCGCTGTCGCACGCGACGACCCCGTGGTGAAGGCCGTGCTCACGAGCGATATCGACGGCGGTCCGAGCTGGGCCGAGCACCGGCAGTCCCGCAGCAAGGACGACCTGTTCGTCTCGAAAGACCGCGCCGTGATGCTTGACGCCAAAGCGCGTTCGCGAGCCGCGCACGTCTGGACGGGTGATGTGCACGGGTTCGTCGTCGCCGGGATGAAGGGTGTCCAGTCCGAGTGCGTACGCCGCCGAGTGATGGCTCATCACATGGTCTTCGACCATCGTGAGGTGGACGGCACGAGCCCGCTGCAGCGGCCGCCCTTGCCAGACGTCGAGTGCTTCCCAGTCCTCACGCCGCGTGAACACTCCGCGCCGTACCGCAACCCACGCGCCACGCCTAAGGTAGCGCCGCACATCATGGCGCGACAGCCCACACGAGACAGCCTGGGCAAGGGTGATCAGACCGTGCCCCTGCTCGAACGCGCCTTGCAACACCGGGTTCATGAACCCAAGGCTTGCCGCAGAATGTTGCGCGTGGCGTCCGTACCGTGCTGCCTGTGGAGAAACGCCGGGGTCGCTGATCTGTGGACGACTCCCGGGCCGTCCGTCCGACTCACCCTCTGTCAGCCCATGTAACGCGCAGTTAGGCCCACTGACCCGCAGGAATTCCTGCGGGTCAGTGGGCCTAACTGCGCGTTACATGGGGCTGGGCGCTCTCAGTACCGCTCCTTGGAGCTGCGGCGTACGAAGATGAACGCCATCACCATGGAGAGGCCGCACAGGACGACGAGGGCGGTCATGTTCGCGACCCACTGGCCAACGGTGTGGGAGTAGAGACCGCTGTACTCGGCGGCCTCGGGCGTCAGGAACAGGTTGAAGTCGACGCTGGTCGCGCTGGCGGCGTACCCCCAACGAGCGGGTGCGAGCCAGGCAAGCTGCTCCAGGACCGGCCGGCCGTCGACCGGCAACAGCGCACCGGACAACACCAGCTGCAGCATCACCAGTCCGACCAGTGTGGGCATGGTCTGCTCCGAGGACGTCACCAGTGCCGAGATTGCCAGGCCGATCACCGCCATGGTGAAGGAGGTGAAGCCGATCGCGACCGCGATCTCGAGCCAGCCGAGGCTGAGCACGCCCTTGTCGTTCGGTCCGGGCAACCCCACCGTCGCCAGGAAGGTGACCAGCACGCCCTGCCAGAAACAGGCAGTACCGAGCACCATCACTTTGCTGAGCAGATACATCCCAGGCGAGAGGCCGACGGCGTACTCGCGTTGGAAGATCGCGCGTTCCTTGACCAGCTCGCGGATGGTCACGGCGGTGCCCATCAGCGCGGCGGCCACGATCAGGATCGTCAGCCGCTGTTTGAGCTCGGTGTAGTCACGACTCGGCAGGGACAGGCCGAGGTCACCGGGAACGACACGGCTCAGGCCGCCGAGCACCAGCGGCATCAGCAGCAGCATCGCGAGCAGCAGCTTGTCGGCGACGGTGATCGAAAGGTCACGCTTCACCAGGGTGGTCAACTGCCGCATCATCGACTGGTGCGGCGGCGGTGCCATGCCGGCGGGCATCGCCGGCAGCGGCCCGGTCTGGCCGGCCTGCTTCGGTGGTGGGATCCGCTGCCACAGGTCGGGGCTGTCGAGTACGTCGAACACCTGCGGGTAGTCGCTCACCCCGAAGTGCGCGAGTACGCCGCTCGGCGGGCCGAAGTACGCCACCTTGCCGCCCGGCGCCATCACGACCACGTTGTTGCAGACATCGAGCGCGAGCACGCTGTGGGTGACCACCATGACCACGCGGCCCTCGTCGGCGAGCTTGCGCAGCTGGTTCATCACGTCGCGGTCCAGGCCCGGGTCGAGACCGGAGGTCGGCTCGTCGAGGAACAGCAGCGGCGGCGCGGTCAGCAGCTCGGTCGCGATCGAGACCCGCTTCTTCTGACCACCCGAGAGCTGGGTGCCGATCCGGTTGTCGATCTGCCGGTGTAGCTGCATCTGGCCGACCACGTGGTCGACCCGCTGCGCCCGCTCCTGCTTCGACGTGTCAGGAGGCAGCCGCAGCATCGAGGCGTAGGAAAGGCCCTGCCGGACGGTGAGCTGCGGGTGCTGGATGTCCTGCTGCGGCACCAGACCGATCTGGAAGCGCAGCTGTTCGTAGTGGGTGTAGAGGTCGTGGCCCTGCCAGATCACGTTGCCGGACGAGGCCGGGTGCAGTCCGGTGACAGCGCCGAGCAGCGTCGACTTGCCGGCACCGGACGGGCCGATCACCGCAGTCAGCGACGACGGCTCCAACTGGAAGGTCACCCCGTCGAGCAGCTTCTTGCGGCCGCTGTCGACCACCTTGGTGATGCCCTCGACGAACAGCGTGAGGTCGTTGCGGGTGGCGCGGACGGTGAGCTGGACGCCGTCCCAGACGAAGGTCTGGTTGCCGAACATGACCTCGGCCCCGGGACCGAGCTTCACCGAGCCCTGGACCCGCTGGCCGTTGACGTAGGTGCCGTTGAAGCTGTTGAGGTCGGTCAGGATCGCAGGGTTGCCGAGCTGCAGGGTGGCGTGCTGCCGCGAGACCAGCGCGTCGTCGATGACCACGTCGTTGGTGCGGGTACGGCCGATGGTGAGGGTGCCGGCCTGCCGGTTGGACGGCAGGATCGTGTGGCCGTGCTCGTACTGTCCGGGCGGCGGCTGTACGGCGTACTGGCCGCGCGGGTCGCTGTACGACTGCGGCGGCGGACCGCCCTGCCAGCCCTGGGGGCCGCCCTGGGGAGCGGGCGGGTAGCCGCCCGGGATCTGGGGCTGCGACGAGTGCATCGGCTGCTGCATCGGCGGCTGGTACGGCGGCGGGGCCTGCACCGGCGGAGTCTGCATCGGCGGGGCCTGGGGCGGCGCCGGCACGTGCGGTGTGTGCGGCTGGGACGGGTAGCCCGGCTGGCCGGAGAACTGCTGCGGCTGAGCGGCGGGCGGCGCCTGCGGCGCGGCCGGCTGACCACCGGAGAGGATCTCGACCTGCACCGGCACGCCCTGCATGCCACCGACCAGCAGCGTCACCGGCTGGCCGGGCTGGATCGCCTCGTGGGTGATCCTCCGCCCGTTGACGAACGTGCCGTTGGTGCTCCCGAGATCGACGAGGAACCATTGGTCCCCGCTGCGCCGGAACTCGAGGTGCCGACGGGAGACGTCGTCGTGGGAGACCACGACGCCTGCGTTGCGATCGCGACCGAGAACCACGGTGTCGTCGTTGAACTCGGACGCTGTTCCCGAGTGAGCGACGCGGAGCCGTGGACGAACTGAACTGCTCATGTCTCCCCAACGGAGTCGGCTACTGGATGCCCGGTCAGGTCGATCCGGGCCGCAGACACGATAACGAAGTCGACGGTGGCCCGTGACGGGGCGTGTGCTGCACGGGACCAGCCTTCCACGAAGTGGCGCGGTCAAACCCTAGTAAATAGGGTTGCTTTCGCAGACCCTCAGGCGGGCGCGGGTACGGCGTCGCGGAACCGCTCGACGATCTCCTCGCCGGCGCGGCCGCCGGACTGCTCGGTCACGATCAGCCCGGGAGTGGTCCAGCCCTGGTCCTCGAGCTCGCCGTGTGCGGGCCGGATCGCGACGTCGGCGGCCTCCAGCAGCCCGCGGTCGAGCAGCGAGTCACCTGCCGCGACAACGGTGCTGGCACCCACCCGACGGACGACCTCGGCCAGCGCGGCCTCCTTGGTCAGGCCGCTCGGGATCGCATAGATCTTCCGGCCCTGCAGCGACAGCACCCAGCCCAGGCCCGCGACGGCCACCTCGAGCTCGCAGAACCAGCCCTTGTTGACCTCGCCGGGCTCGACGACGGCGTACAGGAAGCGGTCCTCGGCGCTGCGCACCTTGGTCACCCACGGCTGCGCCATCACCGCACCCAGGACGTCGCGCGCATCGGCGTACGACGCACAGTCGGCCACCTCGCGATCGACGCTGTCGGCCCAGTCGGCGCACGGCTCGCCGTCGACCAGAATATTCGCGCCGTTGGTGGTGATCGCGTGCCGTGGGGCGAGGCCGGGGATCCGGATCCGGCGGTACTGCTCGACGGTGCGAGTGGTGGATGGGACGAAGTCGACCTGGCCGGCCAGCGCCACCAGGTTCTCGACCGCGACCGGGCTCATGAAGCTGATGTCCTTGCCGTCGTACACCTCGACGCAGACGGGATCGCGCACCGGCTCACCCAGCTGCATGGCGGCGGCGGAGTAGATCAGGGTTCGATCCAGATCGGACGCGATCAGCAGGCCCATGGGGTCACGTCCTATCCGTCGTTCTCAGTGGGGCGGATCAAGCCGACGCAACTGTAGGGCAGTCCCTCGACCGGCACCACGTCTACGCCACGATCGTTTGCAAGAAGCTCGACATGACGCAGGTCGTCGCGACGGTCGGGGTTGACGACCACCATCCACGGCACCCGGCGCAGCAGCACACGCGTGGTCTCGCCGACGCCCGGCTTGACCAGGTTGATGTGCGGAATGCCGTACGCCGCGCGGATCCGCTCCGCCGCCTCCCAGCCGACCCAGGTGGGCCTCCGGTCGGTGGCCAGCAGCTCCTCGGCGCGAGCGACGGCGGCGGCGCCGGTCGCGGCGTACTGGGCGGTGATCGCATCGAGGTAGAGGTTGGACACGTCGCGCTCGGCCAGCTCGGCGTAGAACTTCGCGCCGTGGAAGTCGTGCGGGCCGATCCAGGTGTCGTTGAGGACGGTGCGCGAGACCAGGCCGGACACGGTGGAGTTCAGGCAGGCCGACGGGATCAGGAAGTCGTCGCGGGTGCCGAACAGCTCCACGCACTCCCCCGGGTCGGCCAGCACCGCGAGGTCGGGCCGGAACCCCCGCTCACCCAGCCCGAGCTGCTCGTTGGCGAGCGCGACCGCCTCCGCGAACTCGCGGGTGATCGCGCCCTTGCCGGTCCAGCCGTCGACGAACAGCACCCGCTCCGGCTCGTAGCGCTGGGCGAGGTAGCGCATCGCGATCAGGTCGATGCCCCGGTCCCGGACGATGCTGATGGTGTAGTGCGGCCAGTCCAGGCCGTGCTGGTGCTGCGCCCAGCGGCGCATCAGGATGCCGATCGGGGTGCCGGCCCGGGCGAGGGAGACCAGCACCAGGTCGTCTCTGTTGCGGGTACGGCGGGACAGCTCAGCCACCGCGCCCACCGCGGTCGCCACCCGCGACGCCACCGCCGCCAGCTGCTCGTGGAAGAGCCGCTGGTAGGACTCGTCGGGCTGGTACTCCACCGGCAGCGACTCCGCATAGTGCGCCTCGCCTGCCTGGATCGCCTTCTCCCGGACCGCGATGTCGGCTTCGAGCTCGGCGTGACTGAGATCCTTGAGCAGCCAGGTCACCTCCGCCGCGTCGTACGCGCCGAAGCCGGGGCCGTGCAGCGCCGGCGGCAGACCGTCGGCGACCGGCAGCACGACGGTGTGCACCCGGTCGGCGTACCCGCCCAGCTGGTCCAGCAGCCCGCCCTCGGCCCACAGCGGCTGGGTGTACGACGGCGAGTCGACCACGACGACGATGTCGGACCAGTCACCGTCCGCCACGTTGTAGGCGAACCGCTCGCCGGCGTCGGCCTGGTTGTCGTGGCTGCCGAACGTGAGGCCGGACCGGATGGCATAACTATCGACGTCCAGCACCCGTACCGGCGACCGGGTGGTCGTCGAGAACCGAACCTCGCGATCGTCGGTGCGCAGCGCGTGGGCGATCGCCAGCGGCGCGTACATCAGCTCCTCGGTGCCGAGGACCAGCACCCGCTCCCCGACCTCCAGCCCCTTGGCCACGTCGGCGGCAGCCGCGTCCAGTTGGCTCTCGTCGTCCGGCCAGAACCCGTGCCGCCCGCCGATCCGCACCCCCCACGGCCACGCCCTCGGTGGTTGAGGAGGTTGCTCTGCAACCGTCTCGAAACCTCCGAGAGCGCCTTGGTTTCGAGACGGTCGCTGCGCGACCTCCTCAACCAGCGGCGCGACCCGATCGGCGACGTCGTCCGGTACGACTACTTCACCTGCGGCGAGCGCGACGACGTCGATGGCGACACCGAGCTCGTCGGCGACGGCGGCCATCGCAGCCCGGTCTTCCGGCCGGCGTACGTCGAGCAGGGTGGCGATGACGTAGCGCGCGCGGGGGGCGGTGGCCTGGAACTCACGAATCGTGTTCAGGACGGTGCGGCCGGTGGTCAGCTCGTCGTCCACCAGTACGACGGGACCGGTGCCGCTGAGCAGCGCGGGGTCCTCGGGCAGCACCAGGTGCGTGGTGGCGTGAGAGTGCGACTCCTCGAAGCCGAGCGTCGACTCGAAGCCCGGAACCTGGCGCCGGGTCGAGTGAATCGACGGCATCCGGAGTGCGCGGGCGACAAGGTGGCCGAGCGCGGTGGCGGTCTCGGCGTACCCGAAGACGAGGCCGGGCTGGGCCTCGACAGCGGCGACCCCGGCGTCCACCCGTGCGGCGAACGACGCCGGGTCGGTGCCGGACCGCAGCACCGTGCCCAGTTCCTCGAAGACCTCAGGGTCGACCTTGTCGACCGCACCCAAGAGCTCGGCGACCCGGAGCCCGAGCAGCAGGCCGCTGCCGCGCACCACACGCGGGTCTGTGGGGACGTGCTTGGCGAGGACGGTGGAGACCAGCAGGTGGGGGCGGCGGGGGTTGACCCGCAGCGCCATCCCGAACAGGTCGGTCATCGCCAGCCCGGGCAGCAGGCCGTGGTCGGTGGCGCCGATGCCGGTGTTCTCCGACACCCACGCGCCGCTCCAGGCTGTCTTCGGAGGAGGGGGCATCAGAGATTGACGCTCGCTTCGAGGAAGTCCACGAACGTGACGTCCTCGTCGGCGACGCCGAAGGCACGAGCGCGGAGCATGGTGGCGTTGGCCCAGTTGAGGTGCGGGGAGGCCTCGTTCATCTTGTTGCGGTAGCGCGAGGCCGACACCCCGCCGCCGGTCGAGGCCTGGACGATGTCGAGGGCGTCGACATAGTCCTCGTGGGTGACCACGCTGAGAGCGTGTACGGCGGGCACGTGGCTCGGATGGATGACGGTCTTGCCGAGCAGCCCGTTGGCCTGGTCCAGCGCGACCTCCTTCATCAGCCCGTCCAGGCCCTTCGAGATCAGCGAACGCCGCAGCACGCGGACGGCGTGCGCGGTGAACGGGGTCTCGCGCAGCTGCGGCTTGAAGATCCGCTCGCGGTTGTCGAAGTGCTCCCAGACCGGCCCGGTGACGACGTACCCGCTCCCGTCGCGGCGGCCCAGCATGTTGACGATGTCGCCGATCACCGAGGCGATCGGGGCGACGTCGTACACGGTGATGTCGGGGTGCCGGCGCAGGCCGAGCACCGAGCTCAGGTCGGTCGCGCCGATCCGAACCGCCAGCACCTCGGCGTCGTGGCCGGCGAGGGTGTCACGGATGCCGACCAGCGACTCCACGCGGCTCTCCAGCCGGATCACCTCGGGCGACTCGATCACCGGCATCACCCACATCCGGTGCTCGAGGTGCTTGGACGCGGCGTCGACGGCGTCGAGGAACGGGCGCCCGGTGCTCGCGGTGAACTTGGGTACGACGATCCCGTCCAGGCCGCTCGCGAGCGGACCGAGGCCGGCGACGAGCCGCTCGATCTGACCGGGCTCGCGCACCCGGACGAAGATCAGCGGTCGCATCGAGCCGGAGCTGAAGACGCCGGCGAGCTGGTGCACGAGGTTCTTCTCGGCGTACTCGACGTCGGAGTCGGCGATCGCGTCCTCCAGGCAGAGCACCGAGCAGACGACGCCGCGATGGGCGGCGGTGGCCAGGTCCTGCTCGATCGTCGGACGGGTCGCCGGACTGTAGAGGGTCGCGCCGAGCGCGACGGCGAGCAGGTCCCGCTCGCTGCTGCGGTGGAACTCCTCGGGCAGCCGATGGAAGAGTCGATCGGCCAGCCCATCGTCCAAGAATGCGAAGTGCCTCACGAGCCCCCCTTGAAGTCCTCAGGCTTGCGCCAAAGGATACGGTCCTGATGGTTGATGGCCACTGGTCGCCTGGGGCAATCGGTGGACGCATCGACCACCCTCACTACCCGGGATCAAACTGGAGGAAACCGTGGCTATCTCGCTGTCCAAGGGCGGAAACATCAGCCTGTCGAAGATGGAGCCCACGCTGAACAGCGTGCGGGTCGGGCTCGGGTGGGACGCCCGCTCGACCGACGGCGCGCCCTTCGACCTCGACGCCAGCGTCATGGTGTGCGGCGCGGACGGCCGGGTCCTGTCCAACGAGCACTTCATCTTCTACAACCAGCTGCAGACTCCCGACGGCGCGGTCCGGCACAGCGGCGACGTCCGTGACGGCGAGATCGTCGGCGACGACGAGCAGGTCTTCGTCAACCTGGCCGGCATGGCCGCCGACGTCGACAAGCTGGCCTTCGTCGCCACGATCCACGAGGCCGACTCCCGCGGCCAGAACTTCGGCCAGGTCCGCAACGCCTTCATCCGCGTGGTCAACGAGTCCTCGAAGGAGGAGATGGCCCGCTACGACCTCACCGAGGACGCCTCGATGGAGACCGCGATGGTCTTCGGCGAGCTCTACCGCAACGGTGCCGAGTGGAAGTTCCGCGCTGTCGGCCAGGGCTACGCCTCCGGCCTCGAGGGCATCGCCCGCGACTTCGGCGTCGCGCTCTAGCCCCTGCGGTAGTCGTCGATCAGCTCGCGGACCCGCGCGTCCAGCGCGGTGAGGCGCTGGTGGAGCGACCAGTAGTCGGGGTGGGTGCCCTTCAGCATCGACTCCAGTGAGATCAGCTCGGCGGCGGCACCGTCGATCCGGCCGGCCCACGGCTGTGGCGCGACGGACTGGCCCTTCATGACCAGGTAGCGCGCGTCCCGCAGCCGGAAACGCACCTGCTCGAAGAGCTTCTGCGGCTGCGCCTTGATCCCGCGCAGCAGGTCGAGGCGTTCGCGCGGGCCGTCGATCACCTCGCCCGCGGAGGCGAGGTCGTCCTCGAGCGCGGCGAGCTGGATCAGGGCGCCGGCATGGTCGCCGCCGGCGTTGAGCCGGCGCAGCTCGCGGAGACGGTGCTGGGCGCCCTCCAGCAGCTTGTGTACGTCGGCCTCGCGGTCGGCGATGTCGCGCCAGTTGCCGATCGAGAACTCCCGGCGCAGCGCGCCCATCGCCTCGTGGACCGATTCGGCCCGATGGCCGAGGGCGTCGATCCGGGTCGACAGCGACGGGATCCGGGTGCCGAGGGTGGCGACTCGCTGCGGCAGGTCGGTCGCGAGCGCGAGTGCCTCCGCGGCAAGCTTCTCGACGACCTGGGCGGGCTCGTCGACCTTGTCCGGTGTCAGCTGCTCGGCGATCCCGGCCAGCCGTCGACCCGCGATCCGGGCCCTCGCGAGCGCCTCGTCGGCGTTGGCGAACTCGTACCCCTTCTCCCGCATCGCCCGCCAGGCCGCCTCCGCCCGGTCGACGGCGCCGGAGGCCTCCGCGATCCGCCGCATGACATTTTCCTTGGCCTCACCCAGCCGCGCCAGCTCCGCGCCGTACTGGTCCAGGAAGCGTTCGAAGTCGTCGGCCAGCATGCCGAGCTTGGGGCTCAGCTCCCCGAACGCCGGCGTGGCCTGCTGCAGCGCCGGCAGCACCGACTCCTCCAGCGGGTCGAACCGGTCCAGCAGCGCGATATAGGCGTGAATCAGCTCGTTGGCCCGCTGGTCGAGGGCCTCGAAGCCGGGTACGACGCCGGTGCGGCGGGCACGGTCGGCCAGCACCGCGGCGTACTGACGGACGGTCCCGCCGATGTCTCGCTGAAGCTGGTCGACGCGGTAGAACTGCTCCTGCATCGCGGCCCGAGCTTCCTGAGCCTGCTCCAACGGCTGCGCGCCGCGCCTGCCGCGTTGGCGTCCGGCAGGGCGGTCGAAGCTCATGCTGTTCATCGTACGGAAGGTGCGAACTCCGATGAGTTCCGGTCCTGGGGGCAGTCCACCTGGCATGGACACGATCTATGAAGGCATCAGGTTCGGCGAGTCGGTGCGTTGGCACGACGGCAAGCCGTGGTTCGCAGACTGGGCAGCCGGCCAGGTGATCTCGGTCGCCGGGCCGGGCGACTCGACCATCGAAGCGAGCGTGGAGTCGTTCCCGCTGTGCTTCGACTTCCTTCCCGACGGACGACTGCTGTTGGCCTCCTCGGCCAGCCGCCAGGTACTGCGCCGCGAGGCCGACGGCTCGCTCACCGAGTACGCCGACCTGGCGCCGGTCTCGACGATGCCGTGGAACGAGATCGTGGTCGACCCGCGCGGCAACGCCTACGTCAACAGCATCGGCTTCGAGTTCCCGGAAGGCGAGTACGCGCCCGGCTTCGTGGTCCTGGTGACGCCCGATGGCAAGGTCACCCAGGTCGCCGACGACCTCGCCTTCCCGAACGGGATGGCGGTCACCCCCGACGGCGGCACGCTGATCGTCGCCGAGTCGTACGCCGAGCAGCTGACGGCGTACACGATCGGCGCCGACGGCAGCCTCGGCGATCGCCGGGTCTGGGCAGCCACCCCCGGTGACCACCCGGACGGCATCTGCCTCGACGACGACGGCGCGGTCTGGTACGCCGACGTCGGCAACAAGCACTGTCGCCGGGTCGCCGAGGGCGGCGAGGTGCTCAGCACCGTCGACTTCGCCCGCAGCGCATTCTCGTGCGCGATTGGTGACGGCAACCTCTACGTCGTCGGCCAGGACTTCGGCGGCAACCCCTTCGCCGGTGAGCCGACCGGCCTCCTCGCCGTCGCTCCGCTTCCGCCGAAATGAGGTCGTGGGTCTGAGCGTGCGCCAGGGCGCACGCTCAGGCCCACGACTCACTCAGATATGGATTTCGTGCTTCTCCTCAGGGTGCAAGCGATTCTCCCGGATGCTCCACCACAGCGAGGCGAGGATGAACGCGACACCGATCCCGCCTGTGACGAGTTCGGGGATCTCGTACTTCATCGTCACGAACAGCAGCACCGCCAGGGCACCGATCGCCCAGTGGGCGCCGTGCTCGAGGTAGACGTACTCCGCGAGGGTGCCCTTGCGGACCAGGTAGACGGTGACCGACCGGACGTACATCGCGCCGACACCGAGGCCGATCGCGATGATGATCGGGTCGGAGGTGATCGCGAAGGCGCCGATGACACCGTCGAAGGAGAAACTCGCGTCGAGGACCTCGAGGTAGAGGAACATGAAGAACGCGGCCTTGCCGGTGGCCAGGACCAGCGCACCCGTGCTGCCATTGGCAGCGCCCTCCTCGGCCTCATCGTCGTCCTCCAGGCCCGACGACTTCGCGAAGAGATCCCCGAGGCCCTTGACGACGAGATAGGTGAGCAGGCCGAGGATTCCGGCGGCGAGCACGCTGCCCAGGTCGTCCACGTCGAACCACCAGGCGAGCAGCGTCAGCAGGCCGAGGGACAGGATGACCGCGGCGCCCTCGAGGCGGCCGAGGGTCTCCATCCGGCGCTCGATCGGGTCGAGCCAGTGGTTGTCCTTCTCCTCGTCGAAGAAGAAGTCGAGGAAGATCATCATCAGGAACATGCCGCCGAACGCCGCGATCATCGGGTGCGCCTCGTGCAGGAGGTACGCGTAGCTTCCCTCGTCGTGGGTGTCGCCGCCCTCCATCGCGAGGTCCCAGGCGTCGAACGGGTTGAGGCCGGCGGTCGCCCAGACGACGACGAACGGGAACACCAGCCGCATGCCGAAGACCGCGATCAGGATGCCGACCGTCAGGAACATCTTCTGCCAGAACGGCGACATCTTCCCGAGCACCTTGGCGTTGACCACGGCGTTGTCGAAGGAGAGTGACACCTCCAGCACGATCAGGATGGTGGCGATTGCCACGGCGTGCAGAGCGGCGCCGGTCGAGTCCTTGGAGGAGAACCCGTAGAAGAAGGCTCCGATCAGCCCGAGAATGGTGATCGCGAACGACCAGCCGAAGGTTCTGAGAATCACGAGTCAGTCCTGGTTCTTGAGTGGTTGTAGGTCAGCTGGCGTTGACGCCGAAGTCACGGACGATACCGAGCAGGCCGCTGGCGTAGCCCTGGCCAATCGCCCGGAACTTCCAGTCACCCTCCCGCCGATAGAGCTCGCCGAAGACCATCGCGGTCTCCATCGAGGCGTCCTCGGTGAGGTCGTAGCGGGCAAGCTCCTGCCCGTTCGTGGCATCGACGACCCGGATGAAGGCGTTCATCACCTGGCCGAAGTTCTGCCGGCGTGCGTCGGCGTCGTGGATCGACACCGGGAACACGATCCGGTCGATGTCGGCAGACAGAGTCGAGAGGTTCACCTCGATCACCTCGTCGTCCCCCTCACCCTCACCGGTGAGGTTGTCACCGGTGTGGTGTACGGCGCCGTCCGGCGAGTCGAGGTTGTTGTAGAACACGAAGTGGGCATCGGAGAGCACCTTCCCGGCGGTTCCGACCAGCAGCGCGGACGCGTCGAGGTCGAAGTCGGCACCGGTCGAGCCGCGCACATCCCAGCCGAGCCCGACGGCCAGCCGCGTGAGCACGCCGCCGTCCGACAGCTTCGCCAGCGAGACGTTGCCGCCCTTCTGAAGTGTCACGCCCATGGTCCGATGTCCCCCTTCTCCTCGATGCGTCGGTGTGGTCAGCAGCCTTCTGCCCAGAGGGCTCGTGACCAGAACCTATCGTGACCGCCCAGGCGTGCCACATAGCGACTACCGCTCCTGGGGACAGCAGCCCGGGTCAGGATCCGCCGAAGGGTACGCCGAGCGCGGTGAGCCGCTCCTCGCCGCCGTCGAGCGCGGTCAGCACCCAGGCACCCCGCTGGGTCAGCGTGAACGAGTGCTCGAAGTGCGCGGCCCAGCTGCCGTCGCTGGTCGCGACGGTCCAGTCGTCGTCGTACACGACGGTGTCCTTGGAGCCGAGCGTGATCATCGGCTCGACCGCCAGCGCCATCCCCTGGACCAGCTTGGGGCTGAGCAGCCGGTTGCCGCCGAGGTTGGGTACGTCGGGCGGCTGGTGCATCTCGCTGCCGATTCCGTGGCCGGTGAAGTGCTCGACGATGCCGTAGGGACCCTCGCCGCGGACATAGCTCTCCACCGCCTGCGAGATGTCGGCGACCTTGCCGCCGAGCCGGGCGGCGGCGAGACCGCGCCACAGCGACTCCTCGGTGACCCGCATCAGCTCGGCGACTTCGGCCGGCACCTCGCCGACCGCCACCGTGATCGCGGCGTCGCCGTGCCAGCCTTGCCCAGAATCGTCGAGAGTGATCGCGCCGCAGTCGATCGAGATGATGTCACCGTCGGCAAGCACCCGGGAGCCGGGTACACCATGGACCACCTCGTCGTTCACCGACGCGCAGATGGTGCCGGGGAACGGCGGCTCGCCGTACCCCTTGAACGACGGTACGGCGCCGGCCGAGCGGATGTTGTCCTCGGCGATCGCGTCGAGCTCCTTGGTGGAGATCCCGACACGCACTTCCTTGCGCAGCAGCTCGAGCGTCTGGCCGACCAGCAGGCCGGCGCGCCGCATCGTGGCGATCTGCTCCGGGGTCTTGATCTCGATCCCGCGGTCGCGGAAGCCCACTAGTGGGTACCTCCGGAAGTTCTTCGTGGGTCTGAGTGGTCAGGGTGCGTGCAGCGCAAGGCGTCGGAGGGAGGCGGGCCGGTGGCCCGTCGACCGACGACAACGCAGCGATTTGCGTGCCCTGGCCGCTCAGACCCCGACGAACTTCCGGAGATGCCCACTAGCTCTCGTCGACGGAACCGAGAGCTTCAAGCAGCCGCTCGGTCACCTCGTCGACCTCGCCCATGCCGTTGACCTCGACCAGGACGCCGTGGTCGCGGTAGACCTCGATCAGCGGCGCGGTCTGCTCGTTGTAGACCTCTTGCCGGCGCCGGATGACGTCCTCGGTGTCGTCGGCGCGAGCCTCGACCTCGGCCCGCTGCAGCAGCCGGTTGACCAGCTCGTCGTCGTCGACGGTGAGCACGAGTACGGCGTCGAGCTTGTGCCCGGTGTACTCGATCATCCCGTCGAGCTCCTCGACCTGCGCGAGCGTGCGCGGGTAGCCGTCGAGGAGGAAGCCGGGGTCGGCGTCCGGCTCGTCGATCCGGTTGCGCACCATCAGGTTGGTGACCTCGTCCGGCACGTACTCCCCGTGGTCCATGTACTTCTTCGCCTCGAGGCCCAGCGGCGTACCCGCATCGACGTTGGCCCGGAAAATGTCCCCGGTCGAGATCGCCGGGATGCCGTAGCGGTCGGCGATGATCTTGGCTTGCGTGCCCTTGCCGGCGCCCGGCGGTCCCATGATGAGTAGTCGCATTAGTGCCTCCCGTGGGAAGTCGTCTGGCGGTTGGCGTGCTCCAGGTGCGTGCAGCGCGAGGCGCCGGAGCGATGCCAGACTGGGTTGTCTGTCGAGGGACGGCAACACGGCGATGTGCGTGCCTGGGGTGCGCGAAGCGCTAGAGGGCTTTCCATGGGCGGCACTATCGAAGGAACCCTTCGTAGTTGCGCTGCTGCAACTGGCTCTCGATCTGCTTCACGGTGTCGAGCGCGACGCCGACCATGATCAGGATCGAGGTGCCGCCGAACGGGAAGTTCTGGTTGGCGTTGATGAGCACCAGTGCGATAAGCGGAATGAGCGCGATCAGGCCCAGGTACATGGCACCTGGGAACGTGATCCGCGACAGGACGTACGCAAGGTAGTCCTCGGTCGGACGGCCGGCCCGGATCCCGGGAATGAAGCCGCCGTACTTCTTCATGTTGTCGGCCACCTCTTGCGGGTTGAAGGTGATCGAGACGTAGAAGTACGTGAAGAACACGATCAGGCCGAAGTACAGGGCCATGTAGATCGGGTGGTCGCCGTTGACCAGGTAGTTGTTGATCCAGCGGATCCAGGGCGAGGTGCTGCCCTGGTTGAACTGGACCGCCATCGCCGGCAGGTAGAGCAGCGACGAAGCGAAGATGACCGGGATGATGCCGGCCTGGTTCACCTTGAGCGGGATGTACGTCGAGCTGCCGCCGAACATCTTGCGTCCGACCATCCGCCGGGCGTACTGGACCGGGATCCGGCGCTGCGCCTGCTCGATGAAGATGACCGCGGCCACGATCACCAGACCGATCGCCATCACCAGGCCGAAGATCCACCAGCCCTGGGTCTTCTGGACGCTCCACATGGCGGCCGGGAAGGTCGCGACGACCTGGCAGAAGATCAGGATCGACATACCGTTGCCGACGCCACGCTCGGTGATCTGCTCGCCCATGTACATGATCACCGCGGTGCCGGCGGTCATGGTGACCACCATGACCAGGAAGGTGTTCGTCGAGTCGGAGTGCAGCAGGTCCTCCTGGCAGCCCTGGATCAGCTGCTTGGAGCGCGCCAGCGCCACGATGCCGGTCGCCTGGAGTACGGCGAGCGCCAGCGTCAGGTAGCGGGTGTACTGGGTGATCTTGGTCTGGCCCGCCTGGCCCTCCTTCTTCAGCGCTTCGAGCCGCGGGATGACCACGACGAGCAGCTGCAGGATGATGCTGGCGGTGATGTACGGCATGATGCCCAGCGCGAAGATCGTCAGCTGGAGCAGTGCGCCGCCGGAGAAGAGGTTGATCAGGCCGTAGACGCCCTCGTTCCCGACGTTGTCCACGCAGTTCTGCACGTTGCGTGCGTCGACACCGGGAGCAGGAACCTGGGAGCCGAGCCGGAAGATCACAATGATCGCGAGGACGAACAGCAGCTTGCGCCGCAGGTCCGGTGTCCGGAAGGCGTTGGCGAACGCGCTTAGCACGTGGTCCTCTTTCTCAAGCAGGGGCAGGTACTCGCCACGTCATGGCGAGGACCGGGGAAGCCTAACAGGGAGCAGCAGAGCGCCCATTTCCGACCAACGAAGGGCGCGGCCGGCGAGTGCCGACCGCGCCAACTTCGTTGCTCACGGGTCGGCCGTGTCTCCCCGTCCATCGCCGTCGCGAGCGGTGTTTCGGGCCGATCTGGCAAGGCGGCGGCGCGAAGGCGGGCCGGATGGCCCGTCGAGCGGCGCCGCCGCAGCCAGATCGAGTCCGAAACGCCGCGCAGCGGGCGAGGGATGGGGAGACACGGCCGAAAGCTCAGGCCGTGGCGGTGGAGCCGCCGGCGGCCTCGATCTTCTCCTTGGCGGAAGCGGAGAACGCGTTCGCGCTCACCTGGACCGCCACCGAGATCTCGCCCTGACCGAGCACCTTGACCGGCTGGCCCTTGCGGACCGCGCCCTTGGCGACCAGGTCGTCCACGGTCACGGGGCCACCCTCGGGGAAGAGCTCGTTGATCCGGTCGAGGTTCACGACCTGGAACTCCACCTTGAAGGGGTTCTTGAAGCCCTTCAGCTTGGGCAGCCGCATGTGGATCGGCATCTGGCCACCCTCGAAGGCGACCGGAACCTGGTAGCGGGCCTTGGTGCCCTTGGTGCCTCGACCAGCGGTCTTACCCTTCGAGGCCTCACCGCGACCCACGCGGGTCTTGGCGGTCTTGGCACCGGGGGCAGGACGCAGGTGGTGCAGCTTGAGCGTCATGTCAGTCGACCTCCTCGACCGTCACCAGGTGACGGACGGTCTGGACCATCCCCCGGATCTCCGGACGGTCCTCCTTGACGACCACGTCGCCGATCCGCTTGAGACCGAGCGTGCGCAGGGTCTCGCGCTGGTTCTGCTTGCAGCCGATCGTGCTCTTCTTCTGCTCGACCTTGAGGCGCATCAGGAAGTCACTCCTGTCTCGGCCTCGGCCCGCGCCTTCAGCAGGGCGGCCGGGGCCACCTGCTCGACGGTCAGACCCCGGCGTGCCGCAACGGCCTCCGGCTCCTCGAGCATCTTCAGCGCCGTGACGGTCGCGTGCACGATGTTGATCTGGTTCGACGAACCCAGCGACTTGCTGAGTACGTCGTGGATGCCGGCGCACTCCAGCACCGCACGCACCGGGCCACCCGCGATCACACCGGTACCAGGAGCGGCCGGACGAAGCATCACGACGCCCGCCGCCTTCTCACCCTGGACCGGGTGCGGGATGGTGCCCTGGCTGCGCGGCACCTTGAAGAAGTTCTTCTTGGCTTCCTCGACACCCTTGGCAATGGCCGCCGGGACCTCCCGGGCCTTGCCGTAGCCGACACCGACGAGTCCGTCGCCGTCACCGACGACGACCAGGGCGGTGAAGCTGAAGCGCCGACCACCTTGAACGACCTTGGCGACACGGTTGATCGCGACGACCCGCTCGATGTAGGCGGTCTTGTCGGCCGCCTGGCCACCGCGACGGTCGTCGCGATTGCCCCGACGGTCGCCGCCGGCGCGCTGTCCGCGCTGGGCTCCGCTCATGAGACTGTTCCTTTTCTCTTACGTGGTTGTCGTGATCAGAACGTCAGGCCGCCCTCGCGGGCGCCATCAGCAAGGGCCGCGATCCGGCCGTGGTACTTGTTGCCGGCACGGTCGAAGACCACGCCCTCGACACCGGCTGCCTTGGCACGCTCGGCGACGATCTCGCCGACCTTCTTCGCCTTGGCGGTCTTGTCGCCCTCGAAGCCGCGCAGGTCCCCCTCCATGGTGGAGGCCGAGACCAGCGTCTTGCCGACCAGGTCGTCGACGACCTGGACCGAGATGTGCTTCGCGGAGCGAGTGACCACCATGCGCGGGCGCTCGGCGGTGCCGGAGATCTTCTTCCGGCCGCGGACCTGACGACGCAGACGCGAGCGCGTCCGCGAGGCGGTGTGCTTGTTGTTCTTGAGTGAGATGGCCATGAGTTACTTGCCAGCCTTTCCGACCTTGCGGCGGATGTGCTCACCCGCGTAGCGAACGCCCTTGCCCTTGTACGGCTCGGGCTTGCGCAGCTTGCGAATGTTCGCGGCCACCTCACCGACCAGCTGCTTGTCGATGCCCTGGACGCCGAGCTTGGTCGCGCCTTCGGTGGTGAAGGTGATGCCCTCGGGCGCGTTGAACGTGATCGGGTGCGAGTACCCGAGCTGGAACTCCAGCGTGGTCGGGCCCTTGGGCAGGACCCGGTAGCCGACGCCGACGATCTCGAGCTTCTTCTCGTAGCCGTCGGTGACGCCGATGACCATGTTGGCGATCAGGGTGCGGGTCAGTCCGTGGAGCGCCCGGCTGAGCCGGTCGTCGTCGGGGCGCTTGACCTCGAGTACGCCGTCCTCACCGCGCTCGACGGTGATCGGGGCGGCGACGGTGTGCGACAGGGTGCCCTTCGGGCCCTTGACGGTCACCAGGCTCTGGTCGATCGCGACGTCAACTCCGGACGGGACCGCGATGGGGAGCTTGCCAATGCGCGACATGCTTCTTCCTCTACTTTCCTTGGTCTCGCGGTTCGTCCAGCTACCAGACGTAGGCGAGGACTTCCCCACCTACACCCTTGCGGTTGGCCTGGCGGTCGGTCAGCAGACCCTGGTTCGTCGAAATGATCGCTACGCCGAGTCCACCGAGGACGCGCGGCAGGCCCGTGTGCTTGGCGTACACGCGCAGGCCGGGCTTGCTGATCCGGCGGATGCCGGCGATCGAGCGCTCCCGGTTGCGGCCGTACTTCAGCGTGATCGTGAGCGTCTTGCCCACGGCCGCCTTGCCGTCGTCGGACACGTTGTCCTTCACGTCGTACGACGTGATGTAGCCCTCCTGCTGGAGGAGCTCCGCGACGCCCTGCTTGAGCTTGCTGTACGGCATCTCAACAGCGTCGTGGTACGCCTGGTTGGCGTTGCGCAGACGAGTCAGCATGTCTGCGATCGGGTCAGTCATCGTCATGGCCGGATGGCCCTTTCTCCACCGTGGTTTCGCACCTGCATCTCAGATGCGACCTGCAGCGATCTTTGTTTCGGAGGTGATTACCAGGAGGACTTGGTGACGCCGGGCAGCTCGCCGCGGTGTGCCATCTCCCGGAGGCAGATGCGGCACAGGCCGAACTTGCGGTAGACGGCCTTCGGACGGCCACAGCGCTGGCAGCGGGTGTAGCCGCGGACAGCGAACTTCGGCTTGCGGGCCGCCTTGACCTTCAGTGCAGTCTTCGCCATATCAGTTCTCCTCCCCTCAGCGCTCGGCGAACGGGAACCCGAGCTGCTTCAGCAGCGCCCGGCCCTCGTCGTCGTTGGTCGCAGTCGTCACGACGGTGATGTCCATGCCACGCGACCGGTCGATCTTGTCCTGGTCGATCTCGTGGAACATCACCTGCTCGGTCAGACCGAAGGTGTAGTTGCCGCGCCCGTCGAACTGCTTCGGGCTGAGGCCGCGGAAGTCGCGGATGCGGGGCAGCGCCAGCGACAGCAGCCGGTCGAGGAACTCCCACATCCGGTCGCCGCGGAGCGTCACGTGCGCACCGATCGGCATGCCCTCGCGCAGCTTGAACTGCGCGATCGACTTGCGGGCCTTGGTGACCTGCGGCTTCTGGCCGGTGATCGCGGCGAGGTCCTTGACCGCACCCTCGATCAGCTTCGAGTCGCGAGCCGCCTCGCCGACGCCCATGTTGACCACGATCTTGGTCAGGCCGGGCACCTGCATGATGTTGGCGTGCTTGAACTCGCTCTGCAGCGCGGGGATGATCTCCTCGCGGTAGCGCAGCTTCAGCCGCGGCTGAATCCGCTCCTGGGTCTCTGGAGTCTCGGTCCCAGTGTTCTCGGGCATCAGATTTCCTTGCCAGTCTTGCGGGAAACGCGGACGCTGCGCGTCGAGGTGTACGTCGAACCGTCGGGCCGGCGCTTGGTGACCTCTTCGCGCTTGAAGCCGATCCGGGTCACGCCGTCGCCCTCGACCAGCATCACGTTGGACACGTGGATGGGCGCCTCAGCGGTGACGATGCCACCGGTGTTGCCGGCGCGACCGCCCTGGTTGACGACCTTGGTGTGCTTCTTGACTCGGTTGACGCCCTCGACGATCACGCGGTCCTCGTCACGCAGGACCGAGATGACCTTGCCCTCGGCGCCCTTGTCCTTGCCCGCGATCACCTTGACGGTGTCGCCCTTCTTGATGTTCATTGCGCTGGAATTTCTACTCCGTGCCATCACAGCACCTCCGGGGCAAGCGAGACGATCTTCATGAACTTCTTCTCGCGCAGCTCGCGACCCACGGGGCCGAAGATGCGGGTGCCTCGCGGCTCGCCATCCGCCTTGAGGATCACGGCGGCATTCTCGTCGAAGCGGATGTAGGAACCATCCGGCCGGCGACGCTCCTTGACGGTGCGCACGATCACGGCCTTGACCACGTCACCCTTCTTGACGTTGCCACCGGGGATCGCGTCCTTCACGGTGGCCACGATGACGTCGCCGATCCCGGCGTACCGCCGACCCGAGCCGCCGAGAACACGGATGCAAAGGATCTCCTTCGCACCGGTGTTGTCGGCGACCTTGAGCCGCGACTCCTGCTGAATCATCAGTTTCTCCTGGTTGTCGTGCCGGTTCTCGCGCTCTCATCGGGGCGCGAGCCTGGCCGAACTCGTGGGTTTACTTGGCCTTCTCGAGGATCTCGACGATGCGCCAGCGCTTGGTGGCGGACAGGGGGCGGGTCTCCATGATCCGCACCAGGTCGCCGACGCCGGCCTCGTTCTGCTCGTCGTGGGCCTTCAGGCGCGTGTTACGACGCATGACCTTGTGGTACTTCGCGTGCTTGACGCGGTCCTCGACGGACACGACCACGGTCTTGTCCATCTTGTCGCTGACCACGAGGCCCTCGCGGACCTTGCGTGCGTTGCGCTCAACGGGAGCCGTCTCGCTCATGCCGCTCCATCCTTCTCAGCCGTCTTGGCCTGGTCGATCGTGGCGCCCGGGGTGTCCCGAATGCCGAGCTCGCGCTCGCGCACCACGGTGTAGATCCGGGCGATGTCCTTCTTGACCGTGCGCAGACGGCCGTGGCTCTCGAGCTGCCCGGTGGCGGCCTGGAAACGGAGGTTGAACAGCTCCTCCTTGGCCTCGCGCAGCTTGGCCTCCAGGTCGACGGGGGTCATCTCGTCGAGCTCGTGTGCGGGCACTCCGGTGCCGGCCATCAGAATTCACCTGCCTCGCGGGAGATGAAGCGGCACTTCAGCGGAAGCTTGTGCATCGCGCGGCGCATGGCCTCACGAGCGACTTCCTCGTCCACTCCAGAAAGTTCGAACATCACGCGGCCGGGCTTCACGTTGGCAACCCACCACTCGGGGGAACCCTTACCGGAACCCATGCGGGTCTCAGCAGGCTTCTTGGTCAGCGGACGGTCGGGGTAGATGTTGATCCACACCTTGCCGCCACGCTTGATGTGCCGGGTCATCGCGATACGCGCGGACTCGATCTGCCGGTTGGTGACGTAGCTGCCCTCAAGCGCCTGGATGCCGAAGTCGCCGAAGGCGAGCTTGGTGCCGGCCTTGGGCGCGCCGCGGCGAGCCGGGTGGTGCTGCTTGCGGAACTTGGTACGACGGGGCATCAACATGATGCTCAGCCCTCCTTGCCGGTGGTCGCAGCGGCCTCGGCCGGAGCGGCAGGCTCGGTCGAGGCAGGAGCCTCGGCCGGCGCGCTCTCGGCGGGGGCACCAGAGGCGCCGTCGCGACCAGACCTAGTGGGCCGGTCACCGCGCGAGCCACGGCTCGGACGGTCGCCGCCACGGTTCGGACGGTCACCGCGGCCGCCGCCACGACCGGGCGCACCGGCCCGGGCAGCAGCCTGGGCCTCACGCTCGGCGCGGGTGCCCGCAACCTCGCCCTTGTAGATCCAGACCTTCACGCCGATCCGGCCGAAGGTCGTGCGGGCCTCGTAGAAGCCGTAGTCAATGTCGGCACGCAGCGTGTGCAGCGGCACCCGACCCTCGCGGTAGAACTCGGTCCGCGACATCTCGGCGCCGTTCAGACGACCCGAGCACTGGATCCGGATGCCCTTGGCACCGGAGCGCATCGAGGTCTGGATCGCCTTGCGCATCGCACGCCGGAACTGCACGCGGCCGGACAGCTGCTCGGCAACGCCCTGGGCCACCAGCTGCGCGTCGATCTCGGGGTTCTTGACCTCGAGGATGTTCAGCTGGACCTGCTTGCCGGTGAGCTTCTCGAGCTCGCCGCGGATCCGGTCGGCCTCGGCGCCGCGGCGGCCGATGACGATGCCGGGGCGGGCGGTGTGGATGTCGACGCGGACCCGGTCCCGGGTGCGCTCGATCTCCACCTTCGCGATGCCGGCGCGCTCCATGCCCTTGGACAGCAGCTTGCGGATCGCGACATCCTCGCCGACGTACGCCTTGTAGAGCTTGTCGGCGTACCAGCGGCTCTTGTGGTCGGTCGAGATACCGAGCCGGAACCCGTTCGGGTTGATCTTCTGACCCATGTCAGGCCTTCCGTCCCTTCTTGTTCTCGGCGACACGGCGCTCATCGACATTGGCGGCCGGCTGTACGACGAGCGTGATGTGGCTGGTGCGCTTGTTGATCCGGGTAGCCCGGCCCTGCGCACGCGGACGCCAGCGCTTCATCGTCGGACCCTCGTCGACCTGCGCGACCGACACGACCAGCGACGAGGCGTCGAGCCCCTCGGTGGTCTCGGCGTTCGCGATGGCGCTCTCGAGAACCTTGTAGACGGTCTGCGAAGCGGCCTGCGGCGCGAACTGCAGGGTCGCCAGGGCCTCCTCGACGGGCAGGCCGCGAACCATGTTCACGACCCGACGCGCCTTCATCGGCGTGATCCGCACGAAGCGCGCGCTCGCGAAGGCACCCGGCTCGTCGCCGAGCAGAGTCTCGCGGCGGGCGCTGGTGCGCCTACGTTCTGTGACGCTCATCGACGGCGTCCCTTCCGGTCTTCCTTGACGTGTCCGCGGTAGGTGCGGGTGGGGGCAAACTCGCCGAGCTTGTGGCCGACCATCGCGTCGGTCACGAACACGGGAACGTGCTTACGGCCGTCGTGTACGGCGAGCGTGTGGCCGATCATGGCCGGCACGATCATCGAACGACGCGACCAGGTCTTGATGACGTTGTGGGAGCCCTTGTCGTTCTCCGCCTCCACCTTCTTCATCAGGTGGTCGTCCACGAAGGGACCCTTCTTCAAGCTACGAGGCATCTCTCAGGTCCCTTCTAGCGGTTCTTGCCGGACTTGCGGCGGCGGATGATCTGGGCGTCGCTGGCCTTCTTGCGGCGCGTGCGGACTTCCTTCTTGCCCCACGGCGAGCGCGGGTGGCCGCCACCGGACGTCTTGCCCTCACCACCACCGTGCGGGTGGTCGACCGGGTTCATGACGACACCACGGACGGTCGGGCGCTTGCCCTTCCAGCGCATCCGGCCGGCCTTGCCCCAGTTGATGTTCGACTGCTCGGCGTTGCCGACCTCGCCGACGGTGGCGCGGCAGCGCACGTCGACGTACCGCATCTCGCCGGACGGCAGCCGCAGCGTCGCCCGGCTGCCCTCGCGGGCCACCAGCTGCGCCGAGTTGCCGGCCGAGCGGGCCAGCTTGGCGCCGCCGCCCGGACGCAGCTCCACGCAGTGGACGGTGGTACCGACCGGGATGTTGCGCAGCGGCAGGTTGTTGCCGACCTTGATGTCGGAGTTCGGACCGGACTCCACGTTGGCGCCCTGCGCCAGGTCCTTCGGCGCGACGATGTAGCGCTTCTCGCCGTCGGCGTAGTGGAGCAGCGCGATCCGAGCCGTGCGGTTCGGGTCGTACTCGATGTGCGCGACCTTGGCCGGCACACCGTCCTTGTCGTACCGACGGAAGTCGATGATGCGGTAGGCACGCTTGTGACCGCCGCCCTGGTGCCGGGTGGTGATCCGACCCTGGTTGTTGCGGCCGCCCTTCTTGGGCAGCGGACGGGTCAGCGACTTCTCCGGCGTGGTCCGGGTGATCTCGACGAAGTCGGCGACCGACGAGCCGCGACGGCCCGGGGTAGTCGGCTTGTACTTACGGATAGCCATGTCTATTCCTATTCAGCCCGGTCAGGAGACCGGACCTCCGAAGATGTCGATGCGGTTGCCCTCAGCGAGGCTGACGATGGCGCGCTTGGTGTCCTTGCGCTTGCCCAGCCCGGTGCGGGTACGCCGCGTCTTGCCCTTGCGGTTGATCGTGTTGACCGACGTCACCTTGACGTTGAACACCTTCTCGACCGCGATCTTGATCTCGGTCTTGTTGGCGTCCGGACGGACCAGGAAGGTGTACTTGTTCGCGTCGAGAAGGCTGTAGCTCTTCTCGGACACCACCGGCGCGATCAGGATGTCGCGGTGGTCCTTGTGAATGGTGCTCACTTGTCACCCTCCTCGCTGCTGCCAGCGCGCTTGAAGCCAGCGGCCTCGGCAGCCTCGGCGCTCTTGAAGTAGAACTCGGCGACCGTCGCGTCGTACCACTGGCCGTCCGGCTCGTGGTAGAGGCCCGAGTCGGCGTTGCCCTTGACCTCGTAGCCCTTCGGCGCGCCGCCGCTCTTCAGCGGAGCCTTGGCGCCCTTGGGCAGCTCGGCCTTGGGGGCCTCCTCGGCCGGGACGTCGGCGATCGCCTTGGGCTCGGCCTTGGCCTTCGCCTTCGGCTTCTCCTCGGACTTCGACTCGGTCTCGACCTTGGCGGCAGCCTTCTTGGCCGGCTTCTTGGTGGTTTCGACCGGGACCGTCTCGCCCTCGGACTTGCCACCGACCAGCACGTCGTACGCAGCCTTGGTGAAGACGACCTCGTCGGCGGCCAGCACGTCGTAGGTGTTCAGCTGGTCGACCGCGATGATGTGCACCTCGGGCGCGTTGCGCAGCGACAGCCAGGTCAGGTTGTCACCGCGCTCCAGCACGACCAGGAACCGGCGGCGCTCGCTGAGTGCCTGCAGGGACGCGATCGCGGCCTTGGTCGACGGCTTCTCACCGGTGACCAGCGACTCGACCACGTGGATCCGGTCGTTGCGCGCCCGGTCCGACAGCGCCGCCTTCAGCGCGGCAGCCTTCATCTTCTTGGGCGTGCGCTGGTCGTAGCTGCGCGGCTTCGGGCCGTGTACGACGCCACCACCGGTGAACTGCGGGGCGCGGATCGAGCCCTGGCGGGCGCGGCCGGTGCCCTTCTGCTTGTAGGGCTTGCGACCGCCACCGCGGACCTCGGCCTGGGTCTTGGTCGACGCCGAGCCCTGGCGGGCGGCGGCCTGCTGGGCCACGACCACCTGGTGCATCAGCGGGACGTTAACCTCGACGTCGAAGATCTCCGCGGGGAGGTCGACCTTGACAAGGTTGGTCACGGACCGGCTCATGCGGAGGCCTCCTTCTTGGCTGCCGAGCGCAGGACCACGAGGCTGCCCTTGGGGCCGGGAACGGCGCCCTTGAGCAGGATCAGGCCCTTCTCGACGTCGACGGCGTGCACCGTGACGTTCTGGGTGGTGACGGTGTCGCTACCCATCCGGCCGGACATGCGCATGCCCTTGAAGACGCGGCCGGGCGTGGCGCAGGCGCCGATCGAGCCCGGCTTGCGGTGGTTCTTGTGGGCACCGTGCGAGGCACCGACACCGTGGAAGCCGTGCCGCTTCATGGTTCCGGCGAAGCCCTTGCCCTTGCTGGTGCCGGTCACGTCGATGACCTCGCCGGCGGCGAACAGCTCGGGGCTGAGCTCCTGGCCGACGGAGTACGACGCGGCGTCAGCGGTGCGGATCTCGACGACGTGGCGGCGCGGGGTCACGCCGGCCTTGGCGAAGTGGCCCGACTCGGGCTTGTTCACCTTGCGGGCCTCGATCTCGCCGTACCCGACCTGGATGGCGTTGTAGCCGTCGGTCTCGGGCTGCCGCACCTGGGTGACGACGTTGGTGCTGGCCTCGACGACGGTCAGCGGGACGATCCGGTTGTCGGCGTCCCAGGCCTGGGTCATGCCGAGCTTCTTGCCCAGCAGGCCCTTCACATTGCGTTCAAAAGTACTGGTCATGGTCTGCGTCTCCCGTCGACTAGAGCTTGATCTCGATGTCGACACCGGCGGGCAGGTCGAGGCGCATCAGCGAGTCGACCGTCTTCGGCGTGGGATCGATGATGTCGATCAGACGCTTGTGCGTGCGCATCTCGAAGTGCTCGCGGGAGTCCTTGTACTTGTGGGGCGAGCGGATGACGCAGTACACGTTCTTCTCGGTCGGCAGCGGCACCGGGCCGGCGACCTTGGCACCCGTGCGGGTGACGGTGTCCACGATCTTGCGCGCCGAGGTGTCGATCACCTCGTGGTCGTAGGCCTTGAGCCTGATGCGGATCTTCTGTCCCGCCATAGGTCTCTCTCGTCCTTCTCCGATAAGTACCGGCTCGTGCCAGCACCGCGTGCCTGATGTCGATGCGACTTCGGTGAAGCCGCCCCGCCCGTGCCTCGCCACCCCAGCCCGCACCGACCCCCGCGGTCGGGCGTGTCGCGCTGTTGAGACGCAACACGAGACCGGGATCTCGCTAGCTTGTAGGTGACGCTCGACGGGTTCGTCGAGCTGATCGGGTCTCCAGGATCGGTGCGGCCGCATGCCAGACCACTGATCCATCAGGGAGACGCGATTCAGTGGTCAAGTTGAGGCGCACCCCGGCAACCCGCCGAAGCAACCGGACTATCTTGGCATGCATCCGGCGCCGTACCAAATCGGATCTGGTATCGGTCCCGCGGGCCGGATAGTCCAGAACGTTCGACATCACTTTGAGCGCAGAACTGATGTCAAACGTTCTGGACTATCCGGGCCTGGCGCTGGACGTGGGATGACCTGACAGGATGTCCCGGACTACCAAGCTCCGATCGGGGGAAGACAGGGCCCATGTCCGGCGACGATCTGTACCCACCGCCCGGCTACACGCCTCCGCCTGAGAAGACGACCACGTTCCCGGTGCCCGACTTCGCGGCTCCGGGGCAGGTGCCGCCGGGTGGCCCGGCATACCCGCCGCCCGGCGCTCCCGCCGGGCCGCCGCCGCCCGGCAGCGCGCCGTACCCGGCGCCGTACCCGCAGCAGCAGTTCCCGGGAGGCAATGGGTTCGGGCCGCTGGTGGCGGCCCACAAGCCCGGCGTGATCCCGCTGCGCCCGCTGTCGCTCGGTGACATCTACGACGGCGCGTTCAAGACGATCCGCAGGAGCCCCGGCGCCACGGTCGGGGCGGCGGTGCTGGTCAGCTCGGTCTCGATGGTGATCCCGCTGCTGCTCGGCGGCCTGATCGTGCGGCTGGCCGACGTCAGTGTGTCGATGACCGAGACCGAGGACAGCGCCGCCTTCACCGGTCTGCTCAACGGCACCCAGTACGGCGGCGCACTGGTGCAGGCGCTCGGGCTGATCTTCGTCACCGGCATCGTGTCGCTGGTGGTCGCCGCGGCCACCCTGGGCCGCCGGATCTCGCTCGGCGAGGCGTGGCAGGGCACCCACGGCAAGCGCTGGAGGCTGCTCGGCCTGTCGCTGTTCCTGAGCACGATGGTGCTGCTGATGATCACGGTGTACGTCGCGCTCTGGATCCCGGTCGTCGTGGTCAGTGACAGTCCGTGGCCGATCGTGGCGTGGGCGGTGGTGACGATCCCGCTGTTCCTGTGCGCGCTGGTCTTCGTCTGGACCCGGGTGGTCTACCTGGCCGTCCCGCCGCTGATGCTGGAGCCGGTCGGCATCTTCCGGGCGATCGGCCGCGCCTGGGAGCTCACGGGCCGCGCCTTCTGGCGCACGCTCGGTATCGGCGTACTGACCTACCTGGTCACCCAGTTCGCCGCGAGCATCATCGTCGTACCCGTGCTGATCGTCGCCTTCATCGCCGGCTACGCCGTGAGCGGCATGCTCGGGACATTCCTGTTCCTCGGCCTGATGGTGGTGGCCCAGGTCCTCGCCACGGCCTTCGTGGCGCCGTTCTCGGCGGGGGTCACCTCGCTGCAGTACATCGACCTGCGGATGCGCAAGGAGGCCTACGACGTGCAGCTGATGTCGGAGGCGGGGATCACCGCACAGTGATCGAAAGGCTCAAGGACCCGCCGCTGCACCCCTCGCCCGACGAGGGTCGCTCACTGCTGCGCCGCGAGCTGCTGAAGCCGGAGTACAACGACTCCAACATCATCGACCGGATCCTGCGCAAGCTCCAGGAGCTGCTCGACGACTCGGTGAACGCCGCCTCGGACGCGTCACCGCTGTCGACGTTCGCGGCGATCGTGACCTTCGTGCTGCTGGTCCTGGCGCTCGGCTGGCTGGTCTCCCGCGCCCGCGGCGGTGCCCGTGCGGAGAAGGCGGAGGGCCCGGTGTTCACCGACGAGCGGGTCAGTGCCAAGGAGCTGCGCCGCCGGGCCGAGCTGGCCCTGGGCGAGGGCCGGCACGAGCTCGCGGTCGTCGACGGCTTCCGGGCGCTGGCGGTCCGGCAGGTCGAGCGTGGCCGGCTGTCCGACAACCCGGGCGCGACCGCCGACGAGGTCGCCGGCAGCCTGGCGGAGCTGTTCCCGCCGCACCGGCCGCGGGTCGACGCGAGCGCGCAGCTGTTCGACGCCGTCCTGTACGGCGACCGCCCGGCCACCCGTGACCAGGCGGTCTCGGTGCTGTCCCTCGACGACGAGCTGGGCCGATGAGCACGAGCTGGGTACGCCGCAACCGGGCGCTGCTGCTCGTCGGCGGCGTACTCCTGCTGGCGGTGGCGCTGACCGTGGTCCTCGGCGGCGGCCCGGCCCGCTCCGACGCACCGCTCGACCCGGACAACCCCGGACCGGACGGCGCCCAGGCGATCGCGCGAGTGCTCGACGACCAGGGCGTCGAGGTGACCGTCACCCGCTCCGCCGACGGGCTGGAGGACACCGTCGTCGACGACGGGACCATGGTCCTGGTCAGCGACCCGTCCGCGCTCGGCGAGAGCACCACCGAACGGCTGCTCGAGCACGCCGATGGCGAGCCGGTCGTGGTGTTGACTCCGTCGCCGCTGCTGATCGACGAGCTGGGCCTGGACTCGACCGTGAACAGCGCGAGCATCCCGGAGCGGGTCGAGGCCCGCTGCGACGACCCACGGTTCACCGACCTGACGCTCGAGGTCGACCTCGGTGTCGCCTACACCGGCGACGACGGCTGCTTCGGCACCGGCGACGGCTCGCTGCTGGTCACCGGCGAGAACGGCGTGACCCTGGTCGGCAGCACCGACCTGCTCACCAATGACCGGATCACCGACGGCGACAACGCGGCCGCCGCGCTCCGGTTGCTCGGCGAGCGCGAGCGGCTGGTCTGGTACGTCCCGAACTACGAGGACCTGCTGGCCGAGGACTCGGTGTCGCTGCGCTCGCTGCTGCCGGACTGGATCGTGCCGGCGCTGGTGATCGTGGCGCTGGCAACGATCGGCCTGATCTGGTGGCGGGCGCGGCGCCTCGGCGCGCTGGTGACCGAGCCGCTGCCGGTGGTGGTCAAGGCCATCGAGACCACCCGCAGCCGCGGCCGGCTCTACCGCAAGGTCAACGACCGCGCACACGCCGCGGAGGCCCTGCGCGACGCCGCCGGCGCCCGGCTCGCCGACCGGCTGCACCTGCCCCGCGCCGGCCACGAGCAGCAGCTGGTCCGCGACGTGGCCCGGCACACCGGGCGCCCCGAGGAGCAGGTCGCCGCCCTGCTCACCCCGGCCGGTGGGATCCCCACCTCCGACCACGAACTCGTCCGACTGGCCAACGACCTGGCCGCACTCGACAGAGAGGTACGCCGCTCATGAGCGACACCGCACCCACGTCCCTCGACAAGAGCGACGTCAGCGAGCCCGACAGCGCGCCCGGCGAGCCCCGCGCTGGGCTCGATCCGGAGGCGCGCGCCCGGCTCTCCGCCGTACGCAAGGAGGTGGCCAAGGCCGTGGTCGGCCAGGACGCGGCGGTGTCCGGGCTGCTGGTCGCGCTGCTGTGTGGCGGGCACGTGCTGATGGAGGGCGTGCCGGGCGTCGCCAAGACACTGCTGGTGCGGACCCTGGCGGGGGCCCTGTCGGTCGACACCCGGCGGGTGCAGTTCACGCCCGACCTGATGCCGGGCGACATCACCGGCTCGATGGTGATCGACAGCCACGCCGGCGAGCTCAGCTTCCGCGAGGGCCCGCTGTTCACCAACCTGCTGCTGGCCGACGAGATCAACCGGACGCCGCCCAAGACCCAGTCCGCGCTGCTCGAGGCGATGGAGGAGGGGCAGGTGTCGGTCGACGGCGTCTCCCGGCCGCTCCCCCGGCCGTTCCTGGTCGCGGCGACCCAGAACCCGGTCGAGTACGAAGGCACCTACCCGCTCCCCGAAGCGCAGCTGGATCGGTTCCTGCTGAAGGTGATCCTCCCGATCCCGGACCGCACCGCCGAGCTGGAGATCCTGCGCCGGCACGCCGAGGGCTTCGACCCACGCGACGTCGCGGCCGCCGGGGTGACGCCGGTGGCGACGCCCGAGGACATCGTGGCCGGGCAGCGCGCGGTGACGTCGGTGCAGGTCGCGCCGGACGTCGCCGGGTACATCGTCGACATCGCTCGGGCGACCCGGGAGTCGCCGTCGCTGTCGCTGGGCGTCTCGCCGCGCGGCGCGACCGCACTGCTGCGGGCGTCGCGTGCCTGGGCCTGGCTCAACGGCCGCGACTTCGTCACGCCCGACGACGTGAAGGCGCTCGCCCACGCGACCCTGGTGCACCGGCTCGGGCTGCGCCCGGAGGCCGAGCTCGAGGGCGTCGACGTGGCGCAGGTGCTCTCGTCCGCGCTGGGCTCGGTCCCGGTTCCCCGATGAGGCAGCCCTGATGGTGATCACCGGGCGGGTGCCGCTCCTCCTGCTGCTGGGCCTGGTGCCGGTCGTGCTCCGGCCGTCCGGCGGCACGGTCTGGATGTGGCTCGGCGTGGTGGCGTTCGTCGTACTCCTGGACTGGCTGCTGGCATCCAAGCCCGCGAGCCTGTCGTTCCACCGGCCGCCGGTCGGCACCGTCAGGCTCGGCTACCCGACCTCGACCACGCTGACGGTAGTCAACGAGGGCAGCCGCGGGCTGCGCGGCATCGTCCGCGACGCCTGGCAGCCGACCGCCGGCGCCGTCGACAACCGGCACCGGGTCCGGCTGACGCCGGGCGACCGGGTGCTGCTGACCACCCCGCTCACTCCGGTACGGCGCGGCGACCTGCGCGCGGCCGGCGTCACCGTCCGGTCCTACGGACTGCTCGGGCTGGCGGCGCGCCAGCAGACCAGGGTGGTGCCCGGCACCGTCCGCTCGCTGCCGCCGTTCGAGTCCCGCAAGCACCTGCCGTCGCGGCTGGCCCGGCTGCGTGAGCTGGACGGCCGGGCGGCGGTCCGGGTGCGCGGCGCCGGGACCGAGTTCGACTCGCTGCGCGAGTACGTCCGTGGCGACGACGTCCGCTCCATCGACTGGCGGGCCTCGGCCCGCAACCGCAACGTGGTGGTCCGCACCTGGCAGCCGGAGCGGGACCGCCGGGTGGTGCTGGTCCTGGACACCTCCCGCACCTCGGCCGCGCGCGTCGACGACGTACCCAGGCTGGACTCGGCCATGGACGCCGCGCTGCTGCTCGCCGCACTGGCCGCCCGCGCGGGCGACCGGATCGACTTTGTGGCCGGCGACCGCCGGATCCGCTCCCGGCTCCGCTCGGCCGGCTCGCGCGATGTGGCCGCCAGGCTTCAGGACACGATGGCCGACCTGCAGCCGGTGCTGGTCGAGGCCGACTGGTCCGGGATCGCGGGTGCGGTCGCCGAGCTCGGCCGGCAGCGGGCACTCGTCGTACTCCTCACGGCGCTGGACCCGTCGGCGGTCGAGGAGGGCCTGCTGCCGGTGCTGCCCGCGCTGACCAGGCACCACCGAGTGGTGCTGGCCTCGGTCAACGACCCCGCCCTGGCCGCCCTCACCGAGAGCCGCGACTCCATCGACGAGGTGTACGACGCGGCAGCGGCCGAGCAGGTCCTGCGGCGGCGCCGGCGTACCGGCGAGCTGCTGAGCAAGCTCGGCGTCGACATCGTCGACGCGGACGCCGAGAAGCTTCCTCCGGCCCTCGCCGACCACTACCTCGGCCTGAAGGCACGCGGCCTGCTCTGACCCCCTGCGGCTCGGGTGGGACGTCATACGCTCAGCGACCTATAGCGCGCGGAGTGGATGACGTCCCGCGGGACGTCATACGACCCGTCTGTCATAGCGCGCGGCTCGTATGACGTCGGCCCCGGGCCGGCCCCACGACAGCCGGCAGGGCGGCCTATTCGGCGGTGGCGACCTTGTCCTCCAGCAGCGCCTCGGCGATGTCGCCGGTCTCGCCGCGGCGGTACGCCGCGCGGCCCAGCGTGAAGACGTAGGCGAAGAAGACCAGCTCGGCGGTGATGCCGATGCCGACCCGGGCCCAGGTGGGCAGGCCCGACGGGGTCACGAAGGCCTCGATGACGCCGCTGATGAACAGCACCACCACCAGGCCAAGGGCGACCGTGATCGCCGTTCGCCCCTCGCGGGCGAACGAGCGGGACCGGGTCAGCGAGCCCGGGTCAATCCACGACCAGAACAGCCGCAGCCCGACCCCGCCGGCCACGAAGACCGCTGTCAGCTCTAGCAGGCCGTGGGGCAGGATCAGCCCCCAGAAGTGCTCGCCGTGACCGTGTCTGTGCATGATCGAGCCGATGATCGCGAGGTTGGCGATGTTGTTGAACAGCAGCCAGATCACCGGCAGGCCGAGAACGCCCAGCGCGATGCACAGCGCGGCGACCCAGGCGTTGTTGACCCACACCTGGGTGGCGAAGCTAGTGGCGGCGTGCTCGCTGTAGTAGTTCTCAAAGTCCTCGTTGACCAGCTGGTCGACCTGCTCCGGTGACAGCAGGCTCTGCTCCACCCGCGGGTGCTCCAGCAGCCACCACATCAGCACCGCGGTGACGATCACGTTGGCCACCAGCGTCCCGATCCACCACCAGCGCAGCCGGTAGAGCGCGGCCGGGAACCGGTCGGTGAAGAAGTGGAGCACGCCGCGCCACGACGCCACCCGGGTCCCGACCGCGCGCATCCGCGCCCGGGCCAGGATCGAGGAGAGGTAGGCGACCAGACTCGCGTCGGGTGCCGACGTACGCACGACCGACAGGTGGGTGGCGACCTGCTGGTAGCGGTCGACCAGCTCGTCGCTCTCGGCCCCGGACAGCCGGCGCTGCTTGGTCAAAGCCTCCAGCCGGCGCCACTCATGCAGGTGCGCCTGCACGTACGCGTCGAGATCCACGCGGCCAACCATATGCTGATGTCGATGACCGAGCCTGCGACCGAGTTCGCCACCCTGACCGCCGATGACCTCGTCACCGGTGAGGCGGTCGCGCTCGACCTGCCGCCGGCCGGCCTCGGCACCCGGATCGCGTCCGGGCTGATCGACATCCTCGCGACGATCGCGCTGCTGATCGCGGCGTACGTGTTCCTGATGATCGCCACCGCGAGGGCCGACGCCGCCCTGCAGTGGGCGGCGTACGTCGGCGTCACGATCCTGGTCTTCCTGGTCTACCCGACCGCGTTCGAGACGCTCAGTCGCGGCCGGACGCTCGGCAAGTACGCGATGGGGCTGCGCACCGTCCGCGACGACGGCGGCCCGATCTCGGCCCAGCATGCGTTGGTCCGGGCCCTGATCGGGTACGTCGAGATCTATGCGTTCACCGGCGTCCCGGCGTTCTTTTCGGCGCTGCTGAGCGAGCGTGGCAAGCGGCTGGGCGACTACGCGGCCGGCACCTACGTCGTCCGCGAGCGGGTGCACCTGATCCTGCCGCTGCCCACCCAGATGCCGTGGCCGCTGCAGCAGTGGGCGGCCGCCGCCGACATCGCCGCCCTGCCGACCGGGCTCGCGCTCGCGGTCCGCCAGTACCTCGGCCGCGCCCACCAGATCAGCCCGCAGGCCCGGGCCGCGCTCGGGCACCGGCTGGCCGAGCAGGTCGCGGCGTACGTCGCACCCAAGCCGCCGCCCGGCACCCCGCCCGACGCGTTCCTCGCCGCGGTGATCGCGGCCCGGCGGGACCGGGATGCGGCCCGGCTGCGCCGCGAGGCCGACTTCCGGCAGCGGCTGACCCAGCGCCGATGAGCACGCCTGCGCGGGCGCCCGGCGACGTACTCGTCCACCTGCGCCGCGCGCGCGACCACGCCGACCGCTCCTACACCGACCCGGTGGTCCTCGACGACCTGGCCGCGGTCGCCGGGCTGAGCAAGTACCACTTCCTGCGGCTGTTCAAGGCGACGTACGGCGTGACCCCCGCCGAGTACGTCTCGCAGCGCCGGATCGAGCGCGCCCAGGACCTGCTCCGCGCCACCAACCTCACCGTCACCGAGGTCTGCCACGCGGTCGGCTTCTCCAGCCTGGGCTCATTCAGCTCGCGGTTCCGGGCGCTGGTGGGCGAGTCGCCGAGCGACTTCCAGCGGCGGTACGCCGGCGCCGCGCCGCACATCCCGGGCTGCTTCGTGTTCATGTGGGGACTCGCGGAACGGTCCGCAATCGGGGAGAAGCCACCGGGCGGCGAAGGCTCCTAGCGTGGTCACATGATCACCAACATTTCGATTGTCAGCGTCTTCGTCAAGGACCAGGACGAGTCCAAGAAGTTCTACGTCGATGTCCTCGGTTTCGAGGAGAAGGACGACATCACGCTGGGTGACGGCTACCGCTGGTGCACCGTCTTCCACCCCAACCAGCCGGAGCTCATGGTCAACCTCGCCGTCCCCGGCCCGCCACTGAGCCCGGAGTACGCCGAGGCCGTGCGCCGCGCCCAGGATGAGGGCGGGATGCACGGCCTCGGACTCACCGTCGACGACTGCCAGCAGACCTATGAGGACCTGAAGGCCAAGGGGGTCGAGTTCCTCCAGGAGCCTTCTAAGCGGCCGTACGGCGTCGAGGCGCTGTGCCGCGACAACTCCGGCAACTGGGTGGTCCTGGTCGAGACCACGCCGTACACCGCCGAAGACTTCGCCGCCAGCGGAGCCCCGGGTTGACACCAGGCTTCGCAAGCTCAGCCTGGAGCCGACCCGGCCTGAATTCACGCCAGAGCACGCCGACCCGGCCCGTGTTGACGCACAACGCGTGAACACGGGCGGGTCGACGTAGCTCAGTGTCAATACGGGCCGGGTCAGCTGGTACGGCGGTAGGCAAGATCGGTGATGACGCGGCCGACGGCCAGCCCCTTGCGCTCGAACTTGGTCACCGGCCGCTCGGCCCACCGCTCGACCACACCACCGTCGAGGGCCGGCAAGGCATCCAGGACCTCGGCCATCTGCTCGGCGTAGTCGGCCCAGTCGGTGGCCAGCCGCCAGCTCCCGCCCGGCGCCAGCCGGGACGCGGCGAGCGCGGCGAAGTCCGGAGTGACCAGGCGGCGCTTGTGGTGCTTCTTCTTGTGCCACGGGTCGGGGAAGAACGTCCACAGCTCGGCCAGCTCGCCGGCGCCGATCAGGTGCTCCATCGACCAGACCGCGTCCACGCTGCACAGCCGCACGTTGTCGACCTCGGCCTCGGCCAGCCGGCCCAGCGTCTCGGCCACTCCCGGCCGCCAGACCTCGAGCGCGAGGACGTCGTACTCACGACGGGTGGCTGCCAGCGCCGCGGTTGCCTCGCCCACGCCGGACCCGATCTCCACGATCAGCGGCGCCTTGCGGCCGAACCAGCTCTCGAACGTGAACCCCGGCTGGTCCACGACCTCGTCCGGGATCACCCACCGCTCGTGGTGGGCGTCCCACGCCTGCTGCTGCTTGGCTGAGAACCTGCTCCCCCGCCGCGAGTAGGTCAGCACCTCCCGCACCCGCCGCCCGTCCTCGGTCAGCTTGTGGTGCGGGCGGGCGGGGCGGACTGGCCCTGACGGTTCTGCCATGGGCGACATTCTCCGGTACGCCGCCCAGCCAGGCCCTAGCCTGGTCCCTCGAACGGCAGTGGGACGTCGGTCGGCTCCGCCGCCGGAAGACGCACGGTGACCACGAGGCCGCCGCCGGGGCGGGCGGTCGCAACGGCCTCGCCATGATGCGCGCGCGCGATCGAGGCCACGATCGACATCCCGAGGCCAACGCCATCGGCGACGAGCCGGTCACCCCCGGCCCGGCGGAATGGTCGAAACAGTTCGGGCACCTCGTCGGCCGGCACCACGGGCCCGGTGTTCTCGATCTCCAGCTCCACCCAGAGGCCCACCGAACGGCTCGAGACGCGGATCCACCCGTCGGGCCGGTTGTGGCGTGAGGCGTTGTCGACGAGGTTGTGCACCACGCGCTCGAGCAGCAATGCATCGCCACGGGTCAACGCTTCCCCGAGATCTGTCTCGAGGTGGGTGTCGCCGATCGACGCCTGATGAAGCGTGTGCTCGACCAGATCCGCCAGGTCGATGAGCGAGCGATCTTCCACCTCGTGATCCGCCTTGGCCAGCAGCAGGAGGCCGTCGATGAGCCGCTCGTGCTTCTCGTTGGTTCGAAGCAGCTCCGCGCCGAGCTTTCGGACCTGCGGCGGCGCGTCCTGGTTCTGCAGAACGAGCTCGATGAGCGCTCGCCCCGTGGTGAGTGGGGTGCGGAGCTCGTGCGCGGCGTTGTCCACGAATCGGCGCTGCCCCGTGAAGGTCTGATCGAGCTTCTCCATCATGGTGTCGAACGACGACGCCAGATCCGCGACCTCGTCCTCCCGTCCGGTGAGTGCGATGCGCTCATGCAGCACGTGCTCGGTAGCGGGCGCATCGGCGATCCGACGAGCTGTCTCGGTCACCCGCCGCAGCGGCGCGAGGATCCGGCCCGACACGACCCAGACAAGCGCCACCGCGATTCCGCCGACGACCACGAGTGCCAAGGCACCCTGGGTGAGAACCTCGCGCGCCGCCTCCGAGAGGGCCTCACGCTGATCAGTCTCAAGCAGCCTGGTGGCGTCGCCGCCGACATACGCGTTGCCCTCCTGGTCGATCAACGTGAATTCGCCCGCCGCCTTCTCCGGCGCGTCACCGGGCAGGTGGTCGGCAAGCAGGGGCGGCGGTTCGCGCTCAAGCTGGCGATCGACCAGGGCGTAGGTCGCTCCGAGCAGGGCCAGGCCGGCGAGGACGAACAGCAGGCCGATCGACAGCGTGAGCCTGGCCCGCAAGCCGAGCCGACGCGATGGCCTCAGGCGACTCATCGGATCCGGTACCCCACCCCGGTGACGGTCTCGACCAACTCGGGCTCGCCGAGCTTGCGCCGCAGCTTGTGGATCGTGAGCTTCACCGCTCCGGTGAACGGATCCGCATGCTCGTCCCAGACCTTCGTCAAGAGCGTCTCCGCACTCACGACCGCACCCTCCGCGCGCAACAGCTCAGCGAGTACGCCGAACTCCTTCTTTGCGAGCGGCACGAACCGGTGGCCCCGGAACACCTCATGACGTGCCGGGTCCAGGCTCAGCTCGCCCCGCGTCAGGATCGGCGGTAGGCGGCGGCCGCTGCGCCGACCGAGAGCCAGCACCCGGGCCGTGAGCTCGGCGAAGGCAAACGGCTTCGGCACGTAGTCGTCGGCCCCCAGGGCGAACCCGGCGACTCGCTCGGGCACCTCCGCGGATGCTGTCAGCATCAGGATGCTCGGCCCCTCGTCCAGGGCGCTGAGCCGTCGACACACTTCGTCGCCGTGGATCACCGGGAGATCACGGTCCAGGATCACGACGTCGTAGTCGTTGACGGACGTGTGCTCCAGCGCGCTGGCACCGTCGAAGGCGACATCGACCGCGTGCGCCTCGGCGCGCAACCATTCCGCGATCGCCTCAGCGAGCGTGGGTTCATCCTCGACCACCAGCAAGCGCATTCCACCATTGTGGTCCGGGCGTGGTTTCCCCCAGGTTCTCGTTGTCGTGTCGCCTGGACGAAACGCCACGGAAACCGGCGGCAGCGTTCCCTCGGTCGGGAGAACCGGCATCCGGCCGGCCCGAGAAGAGGTAACACCATGCGCGCCAGAACCAGCCTCGCGACAGCCGCGTTGATGCTGCTCGCCGCCTTCGTCACCGGCTGTGGAACCGACTCGAAACCGCAGGCGGACTCAGCACCGGCAGACCCGGCGACCGAGGGCTCGCACGCCGGCGAGCCCGACCTCCAGGCGTTCACGCGGTGCATGCGCGCCGAGGGAATCGCCGACTTCCCCGACCCCGGCCCCGACGGAATCAGTCTCGGGGACAGCGGCATCGATCCAGACTCGGCCCGGTTCAAGACCGCCGAGAAGGCGTGCGAGCACCTGGTACCCCAGGCGGACGCCACGTCGGGCAGCCCGGGAAAGGCGGCTAACGAGGACTGGGAGAAGATCGTCCCCGGCGGTGACTGCGAGTGCGCTGACGGCAGCGAGTTCGCCTTCTGGCAGCGCCCGGCGAAGCAGACCAAGGTCGTGCTCTACCTCGACGGTGGCGGCACTTGCTTCGACGCGACGACCTGCGCCAGCGCGAACACCGGCTCGACCGACGAGCCGACAGGCCCGGACTATGACCCAACCATCGAGGGAGAAGACCCGGCGCGGGAGGGCGGGATGCTCGACCTCACCCGCTCCGACAACCCGTTCGGCGACTTCAGCTTCGTCTATGTGCCCTTGTGCACCGCCGACGCACACCTCGGTGACGC
Organism: Nocardioides speluncae; assembly: GCF_003121585.1. Lineage (GTDB taxonomy): Bacteria > Actinomycetota > Actinomycetes > Propionibacteriales > Nocardioidaceae > Nocardioides > Nocardioides speluncae. The sequence goes on along the minus strand of NZ_QEOO01000031.1, from coordinate 40,517 downwards.
CACCCACGAGTACTCAAGAGGGCTGAGCGTGTCGCACAACGGGTTCGTCAACGGGACCGCAGCGCTCGACCACCTCGCCGAGCAGTACCCCAACGCCGCCCAGGTCGTCGTCGTCGGCCACACGGCCGGGTCGATCGCCGCTCCTGTGTACGCCGGTCTCGTCGCCGACCTGCTTCCCGATGCCCAGGTCACCGTGTTCGGCTCCCAGTCTGGCGCCGCCCTCGATGAACCCGACCTCAACGCCAAGATCCTCGGCAACTGGGGCGCTCACGACACCATGCCCGACTGGGAGGTCAACGAAGGACTCACCCCGCGCGACTGGGCGCCGACCCAGTTCTGGATCCAGGCCGGGCGCCACGATCCGGACATCGTCATGGCCCGCTTCGACTACGCCTACGACTCGCATGCAGCGGAGTCGGTTGAGTACCTGACCGGTCAGACCGCGCCGGACCTTCTCGCGTTGATCGACGCCAACGACGCAGCGATCGAGGACGCCGGCGTGGTCCAGCACAGCTACACCGCGCCCGGCAACGGACACGGCATCCTCGAGTATCCGATGTTCTACGAACTCGAGGTCAACGGCGTTGCCCTGGCCGACTGGGTCGCAGCACTGCTTGCCGGTCAACCACTCGACGACGTCCACTGCACCGTCTGCGCGAAGCCGTGACCTGACCCGGCCCGTGTTGACATCGTGCAGGTCAACACGGGCCGGGTCGGCGGCCTTGGCGGTGAAGACGGGCCGGGTCGGCGTGGTTACTGGAAGGAGCGGCGGGTGCGGGCGACCAGGGCGACCAGGGCCAGGGCGACGGCCCACCAGCCCGCCAGCCACAGCAGCTCGGTGGCCTGCAGGTCTCCGAACAGCCAGGCCTGGCGCAGGCCCTCGGTGATGTGGGTGAGCGGCATCAGGTCCGCGACGTTGCTCATCGCCGACGTCATCACGCCGGCCGGCGGGCCGCCACCGCCGAGGATGAACATCGGCAGGAACAGCAGCATCCCGATCGCGTTCGCCGCCCGCGATGTGCGCAGCGCCAGCCCGAGCGCCACGCCGAGGGTCAGCATCGCGCCGGAACCCAGCGCCAGCACCACGAGTACGCCGAGCGGGTCCTCGATCGCGGGTACGCCGTACACCGGGGCGGCGACGGCCAGCACCAGCACCGCACCCAGCGCCACAGTGGCCAGGCCGACCAGCGCCTGCGCGGTGACCACGGTGGTCGCCTTGACACCGGAGACCTCGAACCGGCGCAGGATGCCGAGCTCGCGGTACGACGCCAGCATCACCGGCAGCCCGGTCAGCGCGACCGAGGCCAGCGGGATGCCGAGGTAGGAGGCGATGTAGTAGTCGGTGCCGCCGGTGGCGCCCCAGACCTCGTCGAAGCCCTCACCTGCGAAGACGCCGGCCAGGATCACCATCATCAGCGGCGGGAACGCGAAGGCAAAGACCAGCATCCCCCACTCCCGTGCGTACAGCTTGCCTTCGGTGACGCTCAGTGCCGTCAGCGTGCTCATCGTCCTGCTCCTTCCCTGCTGGTGGCGGCGATCGTCTCGCCGGTGATGGTCATGAACACGTCCTCCAGCGACGGCCGGAGCACGCTGAAATCGCGGGGCCGGAGGCCGTGGTCGTCGAGCGTTCGGGCCACCTCGAACGGCGCCTCGGTGGTGCCGGCAACCTGGTACGCCGTCCCGTCCACGTGTACGTCGGTCACGCCGGCCAGCGCGGCCAGCGTGGGACCGAGGTCGGCGTCGTGAGCGGTGAACCGGGTCTGTACGGCGCCGCCGTGCTCGGTCACCAGCTCGCTCGGCGTCCCGATCGCGGCGATCCGGCCTTCGTGCAGCACGCCGACCCGGTCGCAGAGCCGCTCCACCTCGTCCATGTAGTGGCTGACCAGGACCACGGTCGCCCCGTGGTCGCGGATCCGCTCGATCAGCCGCCACGTCTCGCGGCGCGCGGTCGGGTCCAGGCCCTGGGTCAGCTCGTCGAGGAACACCAGCCGCGGCTTCTGGACCAGCGCGAGCGCGAGGAAGAGCCGCTGCTTCTCGCCGCCGGACAGCGACCCGAACGCGGTGCGCTCCAGCCGGTCCAGCTCCCACTCGGCGGCCAGCTCGCGCCAGTCCACGACGTCACCGGCGATCCGGGCGAACAACCGGAGCGCCTCGGCGACCCGCAGCCGCTCTGGCAGTGCCGAGGACTGCAGCTGGGAGCCGATGCTGCTGGTCAGCTCGTCCCGATCGCGGGCCGGGTCCAGCCCGAGCACCCGGATCTCGCCGCCGTCGGCGCGGCGCAGGCCCTGCACGATCTCGACGGTGGTGGTCTTGCCGGCGCCGTTGTGGCCGAGGATCCCGAAGATCTCCTGCCGGCGCACTTCGAAGGAGACGTCACGGACGACCTGTCGGTCGCCGTACGACTTGGTCAGGTTGCGGACCGCGATCACGGTGTCGGCCGGATCGTCGGTCACGGCCGGGGCGGGCCCGGCGCTGGTCAGGGTTTCGGTCATGCCGCCATGCAACCGCCGGCGAGGGTGCCGCCGGATCCGCCCACGGTGCCGAGCCGTGCTCCTACCAGAGGCCCATCCGGGGGCTAGCCGCCCGCCGACACCACGCCGTGGTCGAACGCGAAGACGATCGCGGCCGCGCGGTCGCGGACCCCGAGCTTGGCGAACAGGTTGCCGACGTGGGTCTTCACGGTGGTCTCGCTGAGGTACAGCGACGCGGCGATCTCGGCGTTGGTCGCGCCGCGTGCCATCAGCCGGAGTACGTCGTACTCGCGCTCGGTGAGCCCGTCGAGCCGCCGGCGCTCGCGAGCGGCGGGAGCCACCGACTGGCGGTAGGCGTGCAGCAGCCGCGGGGTCACGCCGGGGTCGAACCACGCGCCGCCGCCGGCCACCGCCCGAGCCGCCGCGATCAGGCCGCCGGCCGGGCTGTCCTTGAGCACGAAACCCGCTGCCCCGGCCTGGATCGCGCCCCAGAGCAGCTCGTCCTCGTCGAAGGTGGTCACCACCAGCACCGGCGGTGGGTGCTCCAGCGTGGCCAGCGCCCGAGTGGCGGTGATGCCATCGACGCGGCGCATCCGCAGGTCCATGAGTACGACGTCCGGCCGGGTGCGCGTCACCGCCTCCTCGACCTCGTCGCCGTCGGCGCACTCGGCCACGACCTCGAACCCGTCCTCCGGGCCGAGGATCCGGGCCAGCCCGTTGCGGACGATGTCCTGGTCGTCGACCAGCACCACGCGGATCACGGCGGCGATCACAGCGGCACCTCGCACCGCACCAACCAGCCCGACTCCACCGGACCTGCGAGCAGGGTTCCGCCGACCACCTCGGCCCGCTCACGCATGCCGAGGATGCCGTATCGCGGCTGCCGCTGGTCGGGCTCGGCGGCCGGCTGCCCGAGGCTGGCCACCTCCAGCACCGCCACCGCGTCGTCGACGTGGATCCGCACGGTCGTCTCGGCCTTCGGCGCGTGCCGGGTGGCGTTGGTCAGCGCCTCCTGGGCGATCCGGTACAGGGTCACCCCGACCACCGGGTCGACGCGCGCGGTGTCGCCCTCGGTCAGCAGCGTGACGTCTAGTCCGGCGCTCCGGGCGTCCTCGACCAGGCGGGAGATGTCGTCCGCTCCGGGCGGCGAGGCCGATTCCTGGCCGCCCTCGTCGCCGTCACGCAGCACCGAGAGCGTGGCTCGCAGCTCCCGCATGCTCGCCCTCCCCACCCGCTCAGCCGTGGCCAGCGCCTCGTCGGCCGCCTCCGGGTCCCGGAACAATACGTGGCGGGCACTGGTCACCTGCACCATCGCCGCCGCCAGGCCGTGCCCGACCAGGTCGTGTACGTCGCGTGCCACCCGCCGCCGTTCCTCCCGAACCGCCTGCTCGGCCAGCTCGTGCCGGGCCGCGGTCAGCTCACGCACCAGCACCTCCTGCCGGTGCACCGCCCACCCCATCGCCGCCGGGAACGCGACGCCGATGGTCCAGATCCACGGCACGAACTCGGCCCGCTGCAGCAGCCACCACCCCAGCATCGGCGCCGTTACCGTCAGCCCGACCAGCACCCAGGTGGTCCATCGCGATTCGCCCCAGCCGGTGAGCGCCAGGCCCAGGATCGAGAGCATGAACAGCCCGACCTCGAGCGCCCCGGTCGACTGGCTTGCCACGGTGCTCACCAGCACCACCGGCGCCACCACCTCGGGCGGCACGTCGTACCAGGACCAGAACATCAGCGCGAGCGCCGCAACCGTCAGCGAAAGCCCCGCCCACCACACCGCCGGGTCGACAACCAGCGCGCTCACGAGGACCAGGCCACAAAGCACCGGCACCACCAGCCGCACCACGTCAGGCTGGTCGTCCCCCTCCCGCGCACGAACGCCAAGCCCGCCCATGCGGGAACCCTATCCCTGCAAACCGCCCTCCGACTCCACCCACAGAACGACCCAACAACCACGACCACAGAACCAACCACCAGCAATGCGAAGACCGTGGGCGACGGCGGTGACTCCAGCGCACGCCGGGCGGCGTAAAGGGGCTTGGCCGCGGCGCGCGCGTAGAGCGCGCAACCAAAGGAGAGGCCGTGCGCGCGACGCGCCGCCCCAGCGCCCGGCGTGCGTTGGAGGCGCCGCTGTCGCCCACAGTCCCAAGCAAGACACAAGCCACCCACAACATGCCGAAGCCCCCCGAGAGCCTGACGGCTCCCGAGGGGCTTCGTGCGCTGCTACCTACTTGCTGATCTTGGTGACGCGACCGGCACCGACGGTGCGGCCACCCTCACGGATCGCGAAGCGGAGACCCTCGTCCATGGCGATCGGCTGGATCAGCTCGACCGACATCTCGGTGGTGTCACCGGGCATGACCATCTCGGTGCCCTCGGGAAGGGTGACAACGCCCGTCACGTCCGTGGTACGGAAGTAGAACTGCGGACGGTAGTTGTTGAAGAACGGCGTGTGACGGCCGCCCTCCTCCTTCGAGAGGATGTAGACGTTCGCCTCGAAGTTGGTGTGCGGGGTCGTGGTGCCCGGCTTGATGACGACCATGCCGCGCTCGACGTCCTCGCGCTTGGTGCCACGAAGCAGCAGACCGACGTTCTCGCCCGCCTGGCCCTCGTCGAGCAGCTTGCGGAACATCTCGACACCGGTGACGGTGGTCTTCTGCGAGCCCTCGCGGATGCCGACGATCTCGACCTCCTCGTTGACCTTCACGATGCCCCGCTCGATACGGCCCGTGATCACGGTGCCACGACCGGTGATGGTGAAGACGTCCTCGACCGGCATCAGGAACGGCTTGTCGGTCTCGCGCTCCGGGGTCGGGATGTGCTCGTCGACCGCGTTCATCAGCTCGACGACGGTCTCGCCCCACTTGGCGTCGCCGTTGAGGGCCGGGGCCGCCGCAACGCGCACGACGGGGATGTCGTCGCCCGGGTACTCGTACTCGGAGAGGAGCTCGCGCACCTCCATCTCGACGAGCTCGATGAGCTCCTCGTCGTCGACCATGTCGCACTTGTTGAGCGCCACGACCAGGGTCGGCACGCCGACCTGGCGAGCGAGCAGCACGTGCTCACGGGTCTGCGGCATCGGGCCGTCGGTGGCGGCGACCACGAGGATCGCGCCGTCCATCTGGGCCGCGCCGGTGATCATGTTCTTGATGTAGTCCGCGTGACCCGGGCAGTCGACGTGGGCGTAGTGACGCGCCTCGGTCTGGTACTCGACGTGCGCGATCGCGATCGTGATACCGCGCTGACGCTCTTCGGGAGCCTTGTCGATCTCGTCGAACGGCGTGAACGGGTTCAGGTCCGGGTACTTGTCGTGCAGCACCTTCGAGATCGCCGCGGTCAGCGTCGTCTTACCGTGGTCGATGTGACCGATGGTGCCGATGTTCACGTGCGGCTTGGTCCGCTCGAACTTCGCCTTAGCCACTGGGGCTCCTCCTGTTGATTGTTACTTGACTCGTGTTTGGTTGAACTGGGTACGCCGGTCTGGGCTACTCGCCGCGGACCTTCTTGATGATCTCGTCGGCGACGTTCTTCGGAACCTCGGCGTACGAGTCAAACTCCATCGAGTACGAAGCCTGACCGGAGGTCTTGGACCTCAGGTCGCCAACGTACCCGAACATCTCGGACAACGGCACGAGGGCGTCGACGACGAGGTCGCCGTGCCGCTCCTCCTGCGCCTGGATCTGGCCACGCCGCGAGTTCAGGTCGCCGATGACGGTGCCGAGGTAGGCCTCTGGCGTGACCACCTCCACCGCGAACATCGGCTCCAGCAGGACCGCGTTGGCCATCCGTGCGGCCTCCTTGAACGCCTGGTTGCCGGCGATCTTGAAGGCGAGCTCGGACGAGTCGACGTCGTGGTAGGCGCCGTCCTCCAGGGTGAACTTCACGTCGACCATCGGGTAGCCGGCGAGTACGCCGAACTCCATGGCCTCCTGGCCGCCCTGGTCCACCGACGGGATGTACTCGCGCGGCACGCGACCACCGGACACGTTGTTCTCGAACTCGTAGCCCGCACCGTGACCGGTCTCGGGGTCGATGTTCGGCGCCAGCGAGACAACCACCTTCGCGAACTGACCCGAACCACCGGTCTGCTTCTTGTGGGTGTACGAGTGCTTCTCGACGGTCCTACGGATCGTCTCGCGGTAAGCCACCTGCGGCTTGCCGACGGTCGCCTCGACCCGGAACTCACGCTTCATCCGGTCGACGAGGATCTCCAGGTGGAGCTCGCCCATGCCGGCGATGATCGTCTGGCCGGTCTCTTCGTCGGCCTTGACCGTGAAGGTCGGGTCCTCGTCGGACAGCCGCTGAATCGCGGTGCCGAGCTTCTCCTGGTCGGACTTGGTCTTGGGCTCGATCGCGACCTCGATCACCGGGGCCGGGAAGCTCATCGACTCCAGGACGACCTGGTTCTGGGGGTCGCTGAGCGTGTGACCGGTCTTGGTGTCCTTGAGGCCCATGACGGCGACGATCTGGCCGGCGCCGACCGACGCGATCTCCTCACGCTTGTTGGCGTGCATCTGGTAGACCTTGCCGATCCGCTCCTTGCGGCCGTTGACCGAGTTGACCACGGTCGCGCCGGCCTCGAGCTTGCCCGAGTAGACGCGGACGTAGATCAGCTTGCCGAGGTGCGGGTCAGTAGCGATCTTGTATGCCAGGCCCGAGAACGGCTCGGAGTCGGACGGGAGTCGCTTGATCTCCTCCTCCTCGTCCCGCGGGGAGTGACCGATGATCGCGTCGATGTCGAGCGGCGACGGAAGGAACTTCACGACCGCGTCGAGCAGCGGCTGGACGCCCTTGTTCTTGAACGCAGTACCGCACAGCACCGGGTTCAGCTTGTCGGCGAGGGTGGCACGTCGAATCGCGGTCTCCAGCTCTTGAGGAGTGAACTCGTGCTCCTCGAGGTACTTCTCCATGGTCTCGTCGTCGGCCTCGGAGAGCGTCTCGAGCAGCTTCTCGCGGTACTCCTCGGCCTGGGCCTTGAGCTCGGCGGGGATCTCCTCGACGACGTAGTCCTCGCCCATGGTCGTCTCGCCGCGCCACACCAGCGCGCGCATGCCGATCAGGTCGACGACGCCGATGAAGTCGGACTCGGCGCCAATCGGGAGCTGCAGCACCAGCGGGGTGGAGTTCAGCCGGTCAACCATCATCTGGACGCAGTTGAAGAAGTCGGCACCGGTGCGGTCCAGCTTGTTGACGAAGCACATCCGGGGCACGGAGTACTTGTTCGCCTGGCGCCACACCGTCATCGTCTGCGGCTCGACACCGGCGACACCGTCGAAGACCGCGACCGCGCCGTCGAGGACGCGCAGCGAGCGCTCGACCTCGGCGGTGAAGTCCACGTGACCCGGGGTGTCGATGATGTTGATCTGGTGGTCCTTCCACCAGCAGGTCGTCGCGGCCGACGTGATCGTGATGCCGCGCTCCTGCTCCTGCTCCATCCAGTCCATCGTCGCTGCACCCTCGTGGACCTCACCGATCTTGTAGGTGATTCCGGTGTAGAAGAGGATGCGCTCGGTGGTGGTGGTCTTGCCGGCGTCGATGTGCGCCATGATGCCGATGTTGCGGACCTTGTTGAGGTCCGTTGTGATGTCGACGGCCACGGTGTGTCGCGTTCCTTAGGAAGAGGTTTGGATGGGCAGCGGTCGCGGGAGTACGGCGTACTCCCGCGCGGCTGTCACCAGCGGTAGTGGGCGAAGGCCTTGTTGGACTCGGCCATCTTGTGGGTGTCCTCGCGCTTCTTGACAGCGGCGCCGAGGCCGTTGCTCGCGTCGAGGATCTCGTTCATGAGCCGCTCGGACATGGTCTTCTCGCGGCGGTCCTGGGCGTAGCCCACCAGCCAGCGCAGCGCCAGCGTGGTGCTGCGGCCGGCCTTGACCTCGATCGGGACCTGGTAGGTCGCACCGCCGACGCGGCGGGACTTGACCTCGATGGCCGGCTTGACGTTGTCGAGCGCACGCTTCAGCGTGACGACCGGGTCGGTGCCGGTCTTCTCGCGGCAGCCCTCGAGGGCGCTGTAGACGATCCGCTGGGCGACCTGCTTCTTGCCGTCCTGCAGAACCTTGCTGACCAGCTGGGAGACGAGGGTCGAGCCGAAGACCGGGTCGACGTCGATGGGCCGCTTCGGGGCGGGACCCTTGCGGGGCATCAGCGGTCTCCCGTCTTACGGAGGTCGGTGGTGGCGGTGTGCGAGTTCGGGGCGGGAACGGTTCCCACTGGGCGGGCCATCAGCTCTTCTCCTTCTTGGCGCCGTAGCGGCTGCGGGCCTGCTTGCGGTTCTTCACACCCTGGGTGTCGAGCGAGCCGCGGATGATCTTGTAACGCACACCGGGCAGGTCCTTCACACGACCGCCGCGGACGAGCACGATCGAGTGCTCCTGAAGGTTGTGACCGACACCCGGGATGTACGCCGTGACCTCGACGCCGCTGGACAGGCGCACACGGGCGACCTTGCGCAGAGCGGAGTTCGGCTTCTTCGGGGTGGTGGTGTAGACGCGGGTGCAAACACCGCGTCGCTGGGGCGAACCCTTGAGGGCAGGCGTCTTCTGCTTCGACACCTTGTCCTGGCGGCCCTTGCGGACCAACTGCTGAATGGTGGGCACCGGGTGGTTCCCCTTCTTTTCTACTCTCAGAACCCGGCGCTCTGCCGGGCACGATAAAGACTGCTGTTCTGATGTGCCTGGTTGGTCGTGGGCCAACCGCGTCGCGCGCTCTCGGCCCCCGCGGTCGGGCGTGTCATCGCTTCCACGCTCGCTCGCACGTGTCTCGACGTGCGATCGGGATCGAGTGCCTCGAGAGCTCGCGACCTGGCCGCGAACTGTTTTCGAGCATGCACAACGGTCTGGTTGACCCAGACACGATGACCGAGGTTACTCGGTCGCCCCGGCGGGGGTCAAAACCGGCAGCAGCCGCACCCGCGGCTCTCCTGCCCGCTCGCGTGCCCGCAGGAAGAGAGCCACACTCAACAGTGTGCCGGTGAGCACCAAGGAGCCGCTGACCAGCAGCGTCCAGCGGGCGCCCAGCACCTCGCCGATCCAGCCGATCACAGGGGCGCCGAGCGGCACCCCGCCCATGAAGACCATCAGGTACAGCGACATCACCCGGCCGCGCATGCCGGCGTCGGTGTGCAGCTGCATGTACGCGTTGGCCGAGGTCACCACCGTCAGCGCGGTGAGCCCGATCAGCGGGGTCAGCAGCGCGAAGACGACGTACGACGGAGCCAGGCCGGCCGTGATCTGCAGCAGACCGAGCGCGACCGCGGCGCCGATCACCATCCGGTGCCGGACCCGGGCCCGGCGGGCGGCCAGCAGTGCGCCGGACAGGGAGCCGACGGCGAGGACGGTGCCGAGCAGGCCGTACTCGGCCGGGCCCTTCCCGAACACCTCGGTCGCCATGAGCGCCGAGGTCAGCTGGAAGTTCATGCCGAAGGTGCCGACAGCAAAGATCACGCCGAGGACCAGCATCAGGTCCGGCCGACCACGCAGGTAGCGCACGCCCTCGCGGACCAGGCCGGGCTCGCGGCGCAGCGGATCGGGCGTGTCCAGCGCGGCCCGGTCGAGCGCCTGCAGCGCGAGGATCGGGCCGATGTAGGTAAGGCCGTTGAGCAGGATCACCCAGCCGGTGCCGGCAGCGCCGCCGCCGAAGGCCGCAATCAGGACGCCGGCGAGGCCGGGCCCGACCAGGCGCGCGGCGTTGAACGAGGCCGAGTTGAGCCCGACCGCGTTGGTGAGGTCGTCGCGGTCGACGATCTCGGAGACGAAGGACTGCCGGGCGGGCGCGTCGAACGCGGACGCCGAGCCGAGCACGAACGCGAGCACGTAGACGTGCCAGATCTCGACCGTGCCGGTCACTGCCAGCAGGCCGAGGAGGAGAGCGGGGACCGCCATCGCGACGTTGGTCAGCTGCAGCAGCCGCCGCTTCGACACCCGGTCGGCGACCAGGCCGGCGAACGGCGAGAGCAGGAGGAACGGCAGGAACTGCAGTCCCGTGGTGATGCCGAGCGCCATACCGCTGCCGGCGCTGAGCACGAGCACCAGCCAGTCCTGCGCCACGCGCTGCATCCAGGTGCCGACGTTGGAGATCACGCCGCCGGCGGCGTAGATGCGGTAGTTGGAGTTGGACAGGGACCTGAAGGTTGGACTCACTAGGTGTTGGCAAGCCTTTCGAGCAATGGGGCCGCCTGGCGGAGGACGGCGCGTTCTTCGGGTGTCAGCTCACGGAGCCGCTGCGCGAGCCATGCGTCGGTACGACGGCGGTCGGCCAGGACGGTGGCCTCGCCATGTTCGGTCAGCGCGACCAGCACCTGCCGGCCGTCAGTGTCGTGGGGGCGGCGGTTGACGTAGCCGTCGCGCTCCAGGCAGTTGATCGTGCGGGTCATCGACGGCGGCTGCACCCGTTCGTGGGCGGCCAGCTCGCCGACGGTGAGCTCCCCCTTGCGGTAGAGCCAGCCGAGCACCGCCGTCGCGGCGATGCTGAGCTCGCTATCGGCCTCGTTCACCAGCCGCCTGCGCAGCCGCATCACCGACACCCGCAACACCGACGCCAGTCCGGCGTCCGTGCGCGCGACCCTCTTATCCGTAGGCATGGTAATTACCCTAACTCATTACCTTGCCTAACTATTCCGGCGGAGCGAAGCGAGCCGGAAGAGGAGTCGACCCGGCTCTTGTTTGCGGCGAGCGCAGCGAGCTATGCGAACAAGGGCCGGGTCGGCGACCCCGTCCACGCACGCGAGAGCGAGGCCAGGGGCTCAGCAACAGAGGGTTTGCTTGAAACCCCAGCCAGAGCCTCGCTAGCTCAGCCAGCTGCTAACCGGACTGATCGCGAAGTAGAGGACGAAGAGGGCGGCGACGACCCACATCAGCGGGTGGATGGCGCGCAGGTTGCCGCGGACGGCCTTGATCAGCACCCAGCTGACGAAGCCGGCACCGATGCCGACCGAGATCGAGTAGGTGAACGGCATCAGCACGATGGTCAGGAACGCCGGCAGCGCGATCTCGAGGTCGTCCCAGTCGATGCCGGTGACCTGCTGCATCATCAGGAAGCCGACCAGGACCAGCGCCGGCACCGCCGCCTCGTTCGGGATGATCGTGACCAGGGGCGCGAAGAAGGTCGCGAGCAGGAACAGCACGCCGGTGACGACCGAGGCCAGGCCGGTGCGGGCGCCCTCGGCGACGCCGGATGCGGACTCGATGTAGGAGGTGTTGCTGGAGACGCCGGCCGCGCCACCCGCGGCGGCGGCGAGCGAGTCCACGACCAGGATGTTACGGACGTTCGGCGGGATGCCGTCCTCGTCGAGCAGGTCGGCCTCGGCGCCGATCGCGGTCATCGTGCCCATGGTGTCGAAGAAGTCGGCCAGCAGCAGCGTGAACACGAACAGCAGCGCGGTCACGAACCCGGCCTCCTCCCAGGAGCCGAGCAGGTTGAAGTTGCCGAGCAGCTGCAAGTCGGGCTTCTCCATGACCTTGTCCGGCCAGGCCGGCACACCGAGGTTCCAGCCGGTCGGGTTGGGCGTGCCGTCTGCGCCGAACGCCGGGCCGGGCTCGACGAGCTTCTCGACGAGGATCGCGACCAGTGTGGTGACCACGATCGAGATCAGGATGGCGCCGCGGATCCGGCGTACGAACAGGGCGATCACCAGCACCAGGCCGAAGACGAAGACCAACACCGGCCAGCCCTCGAGCCGGCCGCCGATGCCGAGCTCGACCGGCACCGGGCCGGTGCCGGTACGGCGTACGAACCCGGCGTCGACCAGCCCGATCAGCGCGATGAACAGGCCGATGCCGACCGAGATCGCGATCTTCAGCTGCGCGGGTACGGCGTGGAACACGGCCTCGCGAAAGCCGGTCAGCACCAGCACCAGGATCACCAGGCCCTCGATCACGACCAGGCCCATCGCGTCCGACCAGGTCATCTGGCTGGCGATCGAGTAGGCGACGAAGGCGTTCAGGCCGAGACCGGTGGCGAGCGCCAGCGGATAGTTGGCGGCGACGCCCATGAGGATCGTGAGTACGCCAGCCACCAGGGCCGTTGCGGCCGCGATCGCGGCAGTGTCGCCACCCGCGAGCAGTGCGCCGTCGGCGTCCTTCGCGTTGCCAAGGATGATCGGGTTCAGCACGATGATGTAGGCCATCGTCAGGAACGTCACCACGCCACCGCGCAGCTCCGCGCTCAGCGACGAGCCGCGCTCGCTGATCTTGAAGAAGCGGTCGAGTGCGGACGTGGCTGCGACGGCGCTGGTCTTCCCGAGATCGGTCACGCGGCTCAGAGTGGCAGAATCCGCGCTTTCTGTTAAGGAAAATCTGCCGCGAGTTACGCTCTGGTCATGGAGCTTCGCGACGAGCAGCCGGACCGGCACGAGATCGGCAGCCGGACCTACCTCGTCGCCGACGTGGACCCGCTGGACGTCGACGGCGTGCGCACGGTCGAGGTCGGGACGGCGCTATGGCTGATCGCGTTCGTCGGCCTGCTGCCGTTCTACGGCCGGCTGGAGAGCACCGGCCGGCTGTGGTGGCTGTGGACCTGCATGGCCGGGTTCGGCCTGGGCCTGTTCGGGCTCGAGTACTGCCGGCGCCGGCGCAAGGCCCGCGAGCAACGCAGTAGCGGCGGCGGTCGCCGCCGCGCGGTCTAGATCCAGATCTGTCGTTGAGCGGCATCGACGTCCCGGCGGACGAGCCCACACGGCTGCGTGAGCGCCTGGACCGGATCGGCCTGCCAGGTCTGGTGGACGTGCATACGCATTTCATGCCGGCGCCGATGCTGGACAAGGTGTGGGCCTACTTCGACCGGGCCGGACCGCTCACCGGGCGGGCCTGGCCGATTGCCTACCGCCACAGCGAGGACGTGCGTGTGGCGACGCTGCGTGCACTCGGTGTCGAGCGGTTCACCTCGCTGACCTACCCGCACAAACCGGGGATGGCGGAGTGGCTCAACGCCTGGACCACCGAGTTCGCCGACCGCCACCCGGACTGCCTGCGCTCGGCGACGTTCTTCCCGGAAGCCGGCGCCGCGTCGTACGTCAGGGAGGCGATCGACGCCGGAGCGCAGGTCTTCAAGGCCCACGTGCAGGTCGGTGGCTACGACCCTGCCGATCCGCTGCTCGACGGAGTGTGGGTCGCGCTCGAGGAGGCCGGCACGCCGATCGTGACCCATGTCGGCAACGGCCCCGCGCCCGGCGCCCACACCGGCCCGCGGGCCGCAGCGGAGCTGCTGCGCCGCTACCCAGACCTGACGCTGGTCGTCGCGCACCTCGGCCTGCCCGACTACGGCGCGTTCCTCGACCTGGCTGCTGTGTACCCGCGGGTCCACCTCGACACCACGATGGTCTTCACCGCGTTCACCGAGGCCGACAACCCGTTCCCCGCGAGCAGACGGGGCGACCTGCTCGCGCTGAGTGAGCGGATCCTGTTCGGGAGCGACTACCCCAACATCCCGTACGCCTACCTCGAGGCGGTCGACGCCGTGCTCGGCCTCGGCCTGGGTGACGACTGGGCGCGCGGCGTCCTTCGTGAGAACGCCAGGCGGCTCTTCAGGCTTTAGAGCGCCTCGAACTCTTCGTGGGTGACAGTGTCGAAGACGTGGCCCGGCAGCGGCTGCGGCTCGTGCCGCTTCGCGAGCTGGACCTCGGAGTGGGCGCCGCAGCCGTGGTCATAGGAGACCACCCGGCCGTCGTCGTTGGCGTTGCCGTTGGCGCAGACGCCGAACAGCTCCGAGAGCGGTCCTGACAGCCGGACCAGGAACCCGCAGGTGGTGCAGGTGGCGGGGGCGGACTGGGCGAGCGGGGTGTCCGGGCCGCCGTCGCCGCCGTACCACCGCTCGGCGGCCAGGTCGCGGCCCTCGATCGACAGCGTCCGCACCCGGCCCAGGCCGAGGTCGTCGGCGACCTGTCGCACCTGCGCGCGGTCGTTGTCGGACAGCGGCGGGTCGACCGGGTCGTCGCCGAAGGAGTACGTCGGGACCAGGCGCGGGTCGTCCTCCTCAACCGGGAGCAGGTCACCGGGTGACAGGTCGCCGGGCTGGATCCGCTCCTTGTAGGGGACCCACTCGGGCGCCACGATCGCCTCGTCGCCCGGGATCAGCACGACCTCGTCGACGGTGATCTGCTTGGCCCGCGACGCGCGGGCGACGGTCACCGACCAGCGCCAGCCGCGGTAGCCGGCCAGTGTGCACTCGAACAGGTGGGTGACCACACGCTCGCCCTCGGCGATGTGGCCGAGGTGCTCGCCGACCTCCGACTCCGCGATCTGCTCCAGGAGAGCACCGCGAGCGGTGTCGACGGCCTTGGCCGCCTGGGCGTCGGTCTTGGTGCGTGTCGCCATCACCGCGAAATCATGACCTATCCCGGCGAGAAAGTCTCGTTTGGGGCTCCACGCCGAGGCCGGTGCCGACCGCCGCATCACCCGAGCAGGCAGGATGTCTGTTATGACCAGCACGCCACCGCCCGGCTCCTCGGAGGAGCAGCGCTGGCGCGACCCGCATCCGTACGACGACACCAAGGGCGGTCCGGACGAGACCGCGGCGCAGCGCGCGCTTCGCGCCACCGGCACCGGCGCGAAGGCGACGGCCCGCGGCGTACACGGGGTCGCCCGGGTCACCGGGGCCGCCGGTGGCCGCGCCCTCCGGCTGGCGCGGCGGGCCTCGCACGCGGAGGGCGCCGGCGAATCGGGGCTGTTCCGGCTGATCGAGCTGCACGCCGTCAACGCGGCCGCCGACGCGGCGATCGCGATCTCACTGGCCGGCACCCTGTTCTTCCAGGTCCCGACCGGCGAGGCGCGCGGGCAGGTGGCGCTGTTCCTGGCGCTGACGATGCTGCCGTTCGCGATCGTGGCGCCGCTGATCGGGCCGTTCCTCGACCGGTTCAGCCACGGCCGGAGGTGGGCGATCGGCGCCACCATGGCGGTGCGCGCATTCCTCTGCTGGGTGCTGGCGAGCGCGGTCGCCACCGAGTCCACCTGGATGTTCCCGGCGGCACTGGGCTGTCTGGTCGCGTCCAAGGCGTACGGCGTGACCAAGGCGGCCGCCGTACCCCGTCTGGTGCCGCGGAACCTGACCCTGGTCAAGGTCAACGGGCGGCTGTCGCTGGCCGGCGTGGTCGGCGCGGCGGTGTCGGCGCCGATCGCGGCGCTGGCGGCGACGATCGGCGCGGAGTGGGCGCTGCGCTACGCGTTCCTGCTGTTCCTGG
This sequence comes from Nocardioides speluncae, assembly GCF_003121585.1. Lineage (GTDB taxonomy): Bacteria > Actinomycetota > Actinomycetes > Propionibacteriales > Nocardioidaceae > Nocardioides > Nocardioides speluncae. The sequence goes on along the minus strand of NZ_QEOO01000031.1, from coordinate 24,875 downwards.
CCGCGACCGCGCTGGCGATCCTGCTGCCGGCGAAGGTCGACTCGAGCGTCGGCGAGGCCAAGGCGTCGATGCTGGCCGGCGACAGCGATCCGGCCGCCAATGGCGAGGCTCCGCGCGGCAACCGGCGCCCACAGGTGCGGATTCCCGGCACGGTCGCCTTCGCGCTGCGCGGCAACTGCGGACCGCGCTGGCTGTCCGGCTTCCTGACCATGTTCATGGCGTTCCTGTTGCGCGAGAACCCGATCGACGGCTGGCGGCCGGAGCTACTGCTGGCGATCGTGATCGGCGCCGCCGGGCTCGGCAACACCCTCGGCATCGCCCTCGCCGCGCTGTTGCGGCGTCTCAACCCGACGATCACGGTGGTGATCGCGCTCGCCGCCGATGCCGCCCTCGCGCTGTTCGGCGCGCTGTTCTACGGCGTACTCGTGCTCGCCGCGATCGGCTTCACCGCCGGCCTCGCCCAGATCCTCGCCAAGCTCTCGCTCGACTCGCTGATCCAGCGCGACGTCCCGGAGCGGGTGCGCACCAGCGCCTTCGCCCGCTCCGACACCGTCCTCCAGCTGGCCTGGGTGGTCGGCGGCTTCGTCGGCATCGTGATGCCCCTCGAACCCCGCCTCGGCCTCGGCATCGCCTTCGGCGTACTGGCCGGCTGGTTCGTCTTCGTCCTGGCCATGCGGCCGCGGCCGGAGGTGGCGGCAGTTTCGCAAGGTACCCAGTGAAACCGTCCGACCCCGTCGGATACTTCGCGTGGGCTGGGACAATTTCACTAGGTACCTAGTGAAACCTGCCCGCCCGTCACTAAAGCTCCAGCTCGTCGGCGAGGGCGCGGAGGAGCTTGGCGGTGGGCTTGGCGGTGCGGGGGTCGGGGGCGCGGCCGTGGCGGTAGCCCTCGCCGACGCCGTCGAGCAGCCGGATCAGGTCCTCGACGATCGGGACCATCTCCTCGGGCTTCTTGCGCTTGGCGTGCGACTGGGCCTTGGCCACCGACGGCGGCGCGTCCAGCACCTTGACCTGCAGCGCCTGCTCGCCCCGGCGGCCCTGGGCGATGCCGAACTCCACGCGCGTGTTGGGCTTCAGGGTCGTCACACCTGCCGGCAGCGCATCGGCGTGCACGTAGACGTCCGCGCCACCGTCCTGGGTCAGGAAGCCGAACCCCTTGTCAGCGTCGAACCACTTCACCTTGCCAACGGGCACCGGAGACCTCTTCCCAGCTCACGCCGCGGCACTTTCGCCGCGGATACGCAGCCAAGCCTATTCCGCACATCCGCAGCCGAGCGAGCGGGTTGCCCGGCATGACCACTAGGTCAGCGGTAGCGCTCGGGGTCGTCGAGCAGCTCGTTCATCGCGCCCGAGCGGAACCCACGCGAGTCGAGTACGGCGTCCGGGAAGCCGGCGGCGCGCACCGCTTCGAGTACGGCGCCGGCCGCCGCCGTGTCCTCGGCCAACCCGTCCGTGAGCAAGGCGGCGTCGACCTCGACCGAGGCCCGCTCACCCAGGTCGCGAACCCGGAGGTCGGAGCTGGTCAGCCCGGCGCCGGCCAGCGCGGCACGAGCAGCCGCCTCGGCCCGCTCCACCCGCGCCAGTCGGTACGGCGTGACCTCGACGCCGTACGCCACCCGGGACGCGAGGCAGGCCGCGGCCGGCTTGTCCCAGGTCGGCAGCTCCCAGCGCCGGGACGCCGCGCGGATCTGTTCCTTGGTGAGCCCGGCGTCCAGCAGCGGCGTGATCGCACCGCGCTCGTCGGCGGCGCGGATGCCGGGCCGGAAGCCGGCGACCGCGTCGTCGGCGTTGGTGCCGGTGGCGATGTGGGCCAGGCCGTGCCGGGCCGCCAGCGGCAGCAGCGTCTCGACCAGCTCGGCCTTGCAGAAGTAGCAGCGGTCGCCGTCGTTGGCCCGATACCCCTCACGGTCCATCTCGTGGGTCTCCGGGGTGAAGACGCGAACGCCGAGCCCCTCGGCGAAGGCCCGCGCCGGGTCGCGCTCGGTGGACGCCAGCGAGGGTGAGTACGCCGTGGCGGCGGCGACCCGGTCGGCGCCGAGCGCCCGGACCGCCGCGGCCAGCACGAAGGCGCTGTCCGCACCGCCGCTGAAGGCCACCAGGACGGATCCGCGTGAACGCAGGTCCGCCTCCAGTGCCGCCAGTCGCTGGTCGAGAACGTGCTCGTCGAGCCAGCCGGGGAACTCGGTGAGGCTGTCGAGGACCACGTCGGTCCCGGCCTCGACCAGCTGCTCGCGGGTGCAGCCACCGGTCAGCACCGATACCGCGGTCGCCCCGGCAGCCCGGGCACCCTCGACGTCCAGGACGTGGTCGCCGACGTACACCGACGCACCCTCGGCGAGCAGCGTGTCGGCCTTGCCGGTCCCCCACATGTCGCCCTGGACCCGGTCGACGTCGAAGCCGAGCGCCTCGACGTGCAGCCGGGCATTGGCGGCCGCCTTCGCGGTCACCAGGACGCTGCGGCCACCGTGCCGGCGTACCGCCGCAAGCGCGTCGTGGGCGCCCGGCAGGGCCGGGGTCGGCGCGATGCCGTGCTCGGCGTACCGGGCGCGGTACCGGTCGGCTGCGTCGGCCACCGCGTCCTCCGGCAGGTGGAAGGCCAGGATCTGCTCTAGCGGCAGCCCGATCCGCGAGGCCATCTCCTCGATCGGGAAATCGAAACCGATCTCGTCGCCCACCAGCTTCAGTGTGGCCGCGAATCCGGGGCCGGTCTCAATCAGTGTGAGGTCGAGGTCGAAGCCGACCACCAGGGGTGGCCGCGCGGCGCGCTCGAGACCGGTCACAGTTGCCAGCCTACGTACTCGTCCGTAGGCCCGGCGCGGCGGCCGGGTGCGGACGCCCGGACACCCGGGGCTGTGCATTCGTGGGTTTCCTGGGGAGAATGTGGCGGGTGCAGTCCGATCGTGAAGGGATTTCGTGTTCCGTGAGGGAGTTGGCGGGGTGAGCCGACGCGCGTTCGTGCGCAGTCGGTGGCGTCCTGTCATCCTCTGCGCAGCACTGGTCGGCAGCCTCACCGCCGGCCTCTCCCCGCACGCTGCCGCCGCCCGGCCGCAGCTCGACGACGAGCGCGCGCTGTACCTCGTGACCCTGGACGGCCCGGGCGCTTCGGCGTACGCCGGCCCGCTCGCCGCCAGCGCCTACCGCAGCCAGCTGGTCGACGCGCAGGACCGGACCTTGGCGGCCGTCGGCAGCGTGCTGCCGGTGTACCGGTGGACTACCGCGCTCAACGGGTACGCCGTCTCCCTGACCGGCGCCGAGGCCCGGGTTCTCGCCGCCGAGCCCGGCGTGGCGCTGGTCGAGCGCAACTCGGTCCGCAAGCTTGCCTCGGCGGCCGGCTCGGACACCGTGTCGGCCGGGCTGCCCGGCGGCACCACCCGGGGCGGCAAGGGCGTGGTGATCGGCGTCATCGACTCCGGAATCTGGCCGGACAGCCCGGTGTTCGCCGCCGTACCCGGGCTCGGGCCGGCGCCGCGCGGCTTCCAGGGCAGCTGTGACGAGGCCGAGGAGTGGCCGCAGTCCACCTGCAACAGCAAGCTGGTCGGCGCCCGCTGGTTCGTCGCCGGATTCGGCACCGACAACGTCAGCAGCGCCTCGTCCCTGTCTCCGCGCGACGACGACGGCCACGGCACCCAGGTCGCCTCGATCGCGGCCGGCAACGCCGGGGTCACCGTTCGGGTTCGCGGCCAGCAGCTCGGCACTTACTCCGGCGTGGCGCCGCAGGCGCGGCTCGCGATCTACAAGGCCTGCTGGACCGCGCCCGACCCCGACAAGGACGGCTGTGCCAGCGCGGACCTGGTGACCGCGATCGACCGCGCTACCGCAGACGGCGTCGACGTGCTCAACCTGTCCGTGGCCGGCCCGCGGGAAATCGACACCGTCGACCGTGCGCTGCTCGGCGCCGTCGAGGGCGACGTCTTCGTGGCCGCGGCGGCCGGCAACGACAGCGGGTACGCCGCCCACTCGGCGCCCTGGGTCACCACGGTCGCCGCCACCGTCGGCCGGCAGCGACGCGGCGAGCTCGCGATGCCCGACGGCCCGACCGTCGCGGGCGCGATGGTGTCCGGCTCCGGCGTGGGCCCGGCCCGCGTCGTACTCGCCGAGGACATCGCCGCGCCGGGCGCGCGCACCAACGCCGCGCGCCTGTGCCGGCCCGGCTCGCTGGACGCCGCCGCGGCGGCCGGCCGGATCGTGGTCTGCGACCGCGGCGAGATCGGCCGGATCGACAAGTCGCGTGCCGTCCAGCTGGCCGACGGGGTCGGGATGATCCTGGCCAACGTCCACGGTGTCTCGACGGCGGCCGACTTCCACGACGTACCCACCCTGCACCTCGCAGCGGCCGACGCCGACGTGGTCCGAGACTGGGTGCGCGCCAACCCGGAGACCGCCGTGACGCTGCGGCCGGCCGGCTTCGGCAGCGACGCCCCGCGGATCTCCTCGTGGTCGGCGCGCGGCAATCCTCGCGCCGGCATCGTCAAGCCCGACGTGGTGACGCCCGGATCGGCCGTGCTCGGCGCGTCGCCGCCGGCCACCGACAGCGACCGGCGCTGGAACTTCACCGCCGGCACGTCCGCCTCCGCGGCGCAGGTCAGCGGGCAGGCGGCCGTGCTCCGGGCCAAGCACCGCTGGTCCCCGACCGCGGTCCGCTCGGCGCTGATGACGTCGGCCGCACCGCTCGTCGGCGACGTACCGGCCACCGCGCAGGGCAGCGGGCGCAGTCAGGCGCTGCGGGCCAACCGTCCCGGCCTGGTGTACGACGAGAAGCTGCCCGCCTACCGCCGCTACCTACGCGGCGAGGTCCCGGCGGCCACCTTGAACCAGCCGTCGATCATGCTGCGCGGGCAGCGTGGCACCGTGACCCGGAAGGTCACCAACGTCGGCACGAAGGCGATGTACTACTCCGCCCACGTCGTCGGCCTCGAGCACCACCAGGTCCGGGTCACCCCCGCCGCGATCAGGATCGCCCCCGGCGAGACCCGCACCTTCCGAGTCACCAACCTCGGCCCTTACACCCCCCACGCCCTCGACAGCGGCTGGGTCACCTGGCTCGGCGCCAACGGCATCACCGTCCGCATCCCGCTCGTTATCGCCCGCTGACGCGGGCGGCGGTGGTTGCGGTTAAGACAAACCCTCGGTGGTCCCGCCCGTGCCTCGCTCACGCGTGCGTGGACGGGGTCGCCCACCCGGTGGGTGGTCGCGGTGGCCTGTCGACCTACTCGCGGGAGACCCGCATCTCGCGGTCGCCGAACATCACCTTGTCGCCGTCCACCAGGGTGGCCGGGCGACCGGCGGTGAGGTCGCGGTTGACACCCTGCCGGATCAGGATCGAGCCGTTGGTCGAGCCACGGTCCATCACCACCAGGACGCCGTCGGAGGCGAGGTGGAACTGAGCGTGCGTCTTCGACAGTGACATGTCGCTGGACGGCAGCGGCACGACGTGCTGCACCGGCTCGCCGGCGCGGCCCTCGGGCCGCCGGCCGACCAGGCCGAGGCCCTCGACGAGGAACGACTCGCCGGTGTCGAAGGTGACCCGCCAGCGTGAGCCGGCGTTGGCTGCGGCCCGGCTGGTGGTCCGGCTGGTGGTGCGCTCCTGCACCGGTGGCGGAGGTACGGCGGGCGCGGCGACGTTGGGCTGCACCGGGGCCGGCGGCGTACTCGGCTGCGCACGATGCCGCGGCTGCGCCGGCTGGGCGGGAGGCTGGACCGGCTGAGCGGGCTGGCGTGCGGCGGGCTGCTCCGCCGGTGGACGAACCGGCTGCGTCGGCTGCGGCTGAACGGGCTGGACCGGCCGACGGGTCGGCTGCTGCACGGGCTGCGGCGGCTGGACCGGTTGCGCAGGCTGCACAGGCGGCACAGGAGGTGCCTGCCGAGTGGGCTGCTGGGTGGGCTGCTGAGTCGGCGGAGCCACCGGCTGCTGAGCGGGCCGCACCGGCTGGGTCGGCGGCTGCACCGGCTGCTGGTACGGCTGCGACGCCGGCGGGACGGTGGTCACCGGCTCCAGCACCGGACCGGCGGGGTTGGTCGGCGTCCGCTCGACGGGCGCCCGCGGCGGTGCTTCGACATGGGTCGCCTGCGGCTGCGCGGCGGGAACCAGCCGCATCGCAGTCAGGTTGACGATGTGCCGCGGCCCGCTCTCCTCCTCCTCGACGACCTCGGGCTCGGGCCGGATGTCGACGACGATCGAGTGCGCGACGTGGTCGTGCCAGCCGCGACGCTGCCGGCCGGCGTCCATCACCGCGGTCCAGGCCAGCGTCGCCACGCCGAGACCGAAGGTCGGCAGCCCGGCGGCACCGAGCACGAAGGTGCGCACGATCGCCGAGCCGACGCCGATCGGGGTGCCGGTGCCGTGGTGCACGGTGCGCAGCCCCATCGCCGCCTTGCCGGGCGAGGTGCCCTTGGCGCCGAGCGCGATGGAGAAGCCGAGGCCGGTCAGCAGTACGGCGCCGGCGATCACGCCGACACCGATCCACAGGTCGCCGGGCTCGATGAAGAACAGCCAGGCGGCCCAGGCGGCCACGGCGTACAACGACCAGGCGGTCAGCCGGTCGATGACGAAGGCATAGAAACGACGGTCCAGCTCCGCGGCGGGGAAGGTCGCGCCTGCGGAAGGGAGGGCGAGATCTGTCATCTGGTGACGGTTGCTCTCAGGGGTTCAGGACCTGGATGGTCACGCCATCGCCGAGGTCGACCACGGCACCGGGGATCAGCGCGACCGCGATGCCGGGCTGAAGCTCCTCCGGCTGCAGGCCGGGCTGAACCAGCACGGTGCCGTTGGTGGAGCCCATGTCGGTGACGATGGCCGCTCCGTGGTCGGCTCCGGAGCCGGGACGGATTTCCAGGTGGGTGGACGAGATCTCTTGGTTCGGGCTAGGCACGGTCACCAGCCGGGGCTGGTCGGTCGAGGTGAAGCGCCGCGCCTCGGGGGCGCGGCCGATCAGGATCGCGCGGTCCACCTCGATCGTCTCGCCACTCGAGAAGATCAGGTTCGCGACCGGGCGTGCGGTCACGCTCGGCGCCTGCGGCTGACCGGGGATGCCGGGTTGCGGGCGGGCGAACTGGCCCGGGTCCCATGCGCCGGCGCGGGTGTAGCCGTCGTGGTCGGCGTCCTCCTCAGCGGCCTGTCCCTGGTCCGGGGTCGGGGCGTATTGCTGCTCGCCCTGCGGCGGGTACGGCGCCTGCGGGGCGTCGGCCGGCTGCCACTCCTGACCCGACAGCGGGTCGCCACCGGGGAACGGGTTGGCCGGTGGCATCCCACCCTCCGGGGCGTACGCCGGCTCGGGCTGCCACTCGGGCTGCCCACCGCCTTGCTCACCAACCTGCTCACCGCCCCCGAAGGGGTTCTCCGGCGGCAGGCCCTGCGAATCCGGTCCGGGGTACGGCGCCTCAGGGGCAGCCGGCTTCGCGAACATGTCGCTCTCAGGCTCCGGCGCGGCCTCCGGCTCCTCGACGGGTGCGCCCTCCAGCGAGTCCTGCTCGACCGGCGCGGGCTTCTCCAGGCCGATGCCGCCGGCCGGCGCCTCCGGCGCGGCCTCCTCGACGACGGCCTCGGGCTCAGGCTCGGGCTCCGGCTCAAACTCAGGCTCGGCCACCGGCGCGGCGGCAACGTCGGCCTCGGCCACGCGGGCACCGCCCTCGGCGTACTGCGGTGGCTCGTCGACCTGGGCGACGCGGACCAGGCCGCCGCCGATCACCAGGTCATCGCCCGCGGCGCCGTCCTCCAGCGCCAGCTGGACGCTCTCGACCTTCTCGAGCGTGCGCTCGGCCCAGGTCCCGCCCTTGGTGGAGGTGACCTCGATGGTCTCGCCGCCGACCAGGGTGAAGGTCGCTGCCGCGGAGCCGCGGAGCAGCACCCGGGTGGCGCCCTCGGCGCGGCTCAGCAGCACGAATCCGGGCAGCGCACTGAGGCCGCTGGCAACCAGCGTGTCGAGCACGTCGTCGAAACCGGCTCCGTCGTCGACCAGCTCCCACAGCGCGGCTACCCGAGACTTCTCGGTGGGCGGCAGGATCACGGTCGCGTGGTCGCCAAAGATGCCGAACCACGAGCCTGGGCGATAGGACCGGCCCTGCCCGTCTGTCTGTCCGTTGCTCTTCTTTGTCACGGCAATGCCCCTAGCTTCTCGTGGAGACTCATCCGCTGTCGCTCGGCGTCGTAGGAGTCGATGTTCTCACTCAATCCCACCACATCGACCACGACGGCGGTCGCGTTGTCTGCACCCCCGGCAGCCACCGCCGCCGCCACGATCTGGTCGGCGGCGTCACGCGGGTCCTCCTCGACCCGAAGGATGCCGGCCATCTCGTCGTCCCCAATCATGCCGCTCACGCCATCGCTGCACAGCACCAGCCTCGCTGCCGACGACAGCGGCAGCAGGAAGAAGTCGGCCTCGACGTGACCCGGCCCGCCGAGGGCCCGGGTAATCACGTGCCGCTCCGGGTGTGTCGCAGCGTCGTCCACGGTGATCGCACCGGCGTCCACGAGCTCCTGTACGACGGAGTGGTCGACGCTGATCTGGTCGAGCTCGTCCTCGTGCAGCTTGTAGATCCGGGAGTCGCCCAGGTTGGCGAGCAGCCACTTCGGGCCTTCGTCGTCCTCGACCAGCACGGCCGCGACCACGGTGGTGCCGGCGTACCAGTCCGGGTGGCCGTTGGCGCGCTGGTGGGCGCCGTACTCCATGATCAGCCGCTGGCAGTTGTTGAGTACGCCGGCAACGGCGTCGACGCCCTTGCGGCTGTCGTAGCCCTCGTCCACCAGGCGCTGGAACTCCTGGACGACGATGGCACTGGCGATCTCACCGCCTTCGTGGCCACCCATCCCGTCGGCAACGACGAACACCGGAGGCGCGGCGAGATAGGCGTCCTGGTTCGCCTCGCGCACGGCTCCGACGTCGGTGGTGGCACCGAAGTGCAGCTCGACCACGGCTACTCCCGATCGCGGCGGCTCAGTGGGCGCGCCAGTACCGTTGACGGGATGTCCGACAGTGCCGCCAACGGGAACGCCCGTTCGCTCGCCGACCAGCTTCGTGGCTGGCCGGACGATCGGCTGTCCCAGTTGCTTCGTGATCGACCGGATCTCGCCACTCCTGCTCCCCACGACTCCGCGCAATTGGCGGGAAGAGCCGCCACTCGCGCCTCCTTGCTTCGTGCACTCGACCAGCTCACTCGACTCGAGCTCTTCGTGCTTGATGCCCTCGTCGTGACGGGCCAAACCTCCGATTTTCCGAGGATCAGTATCGTCCACGCGGACCGCGAGAACGTGGCAGCGGCGCTGGAAAGATTGACGGGTCTCGCGCTGGTGTGGGAGTCGAGCACCGGCCTGCGGCCGCTGAGCGCGGTTCCGGACGCCTTGATCGGGGCCGGCAGCCGCGTCCGCCCGTTCTCCGCGGCCGGCGATCCCGCGGACGCCGAGCGGCGGCTGGCACTGCTGTCGCCTCGGGCGCGGGCCCTGCTCGAGCACCTCGACAATGGCGGCGGCGAGGGCACCACCGGCGGCGCCCGGACCGGCCTGTCCCCCGAGCAGGCCGAGACACCGGTCGAGGAGCTGCTCGCCCACCAGCTTCTGGTGGCCCGCGACCGGACCACGGTGCTGCTGCCCGGCGAGGTCGCGGTGGCGCTGCGCGGCGGCCACACCACCGCGGAGCCGGTCGACGTCGTACCGCCGCTCGCGACCAGCGACCGGGATGCGGCCCTGATCGATCGGGGCGCGGCGGGCGCCGCCTTCGAGACGGTACGCCGGATCGAGCTGCTGCTGGATCTCTGGAGCACCGAGCCGCCCACGGTGCTGCGCGCCGGCGGCCTCGGCGTGCGCGATCTCAAGGCGGCAGCCGCCTATCTGCAGGTGTCCGAGCCGACGGCCGCGCTGCTGGTCGAGGTGGCGTTCGCCGCCGACCTGCTGGCCGCGGGCCCGAACCACGAGGGCGATCCGTGCTGGCTGCCGAGCGACGCCTTCGACGGCTGGTGCGGGCAGCCGGTCGAGCAGCGCTGGGAGCGGATCGCCCGTGCCTGGCTGCAGTCCGCCCGGATGCCCGCGCTGATCGGCAGCCGCGACCCGGTCGGCAAGGCCCGCAACGCGCTGGTGCCGGACCTGGCCAGCGTGTTCGCCTCGGAGGCGCGCCGGATGACCCTGGCCGAGCTGGCCGGGCTGGAACCGGGACAGGTGCTGGCCACCGGCACCGGCGTACCGTCGCTGGTCGCGCGGGTGGCCTGGCAGCGACCGCGCCGGCCTCGGTTCCGCGACGATCTGGTGGTCGGGACACTGGAGGAGGCCGCGACGCTGGGGGTCAGCGGCCTGGGTGGACTCGCGCGCCACGGCCGGGCACTGCTCGACGACGAGGACGCCGCGGCGGTGCTGGCTCCGTTGCTCCCGTCGCCGGTCGACCACGTCCTGCTGCAGGCCGACCTGACCGCGGTGGCGCCGGGGCCGCTCGAGGCCGGGCTGGCCCGCCGGGTGCAGCTGGTGGCCGATGTCGAGTCGCGCGGCGGGGCCACCGTCTACCGGTTCACGCCGACCTCGGTCCGCCGTGCCTTCGACTCCGGCTGGACGTCCGGCGAGGTGCACTCCTTCATAGCCGAGATCTCGCGGACGCCGGTGCCGCAGCCGCTCACCTACCTGGTCGATGACACCGCCCGCACCTTCGGCAATATCCGGGTCGGGATGGCCGAGGCGTTCCTGCGCGCCGACGACACGGCCGCGCTCGCCGAGCTACTCCACCACCCGAAGGCGGCCAGCCTCGGGCTGCGCCAGATCGCGCCGACCGTGCTGGTGTCGAGCACGCCGGTCGACATCCTGCTCCCCCGGCTGCGCGACCTCGGCGTCGCGCCGGTCGTGGAGTCACCGGACGGCACCGTGCGCGTCGCTCGCCGTGACGTCCAGCGCTGCCGCACCCCGCGCTCCCGGCGCGCCGACGGGCTGACCATCGCCCGCGAGCAGGCGCACGTCGCCCAGGTGGTCACCGCGATCCGGGCGGGCGACCGGGCGGCGGCGAGCCGGCCCGTCGTACCGGCCGGCACGGTCAGCTCGCCCAGCAGCTCACTCGCCGCGCTGCGGGCCGCGATCGAGACCCGGTCGCCGGTGTGGATCGGGTACGTCGACAACCACGGCACCTCGTCGGAGCGGATCATCGACCCGGTCCGGGTCGAGGGCGGCCACCTCACGGCGTACGACCATCGCAGCGACGACATCCGCTCCTTCGCCGTCCACCGCATCACCGCCGTCCGCGCTGTGGACCGGCGCGGCTGACGCGCCCTTAGACTGGGGACAACATGGACTTCCTCCGTTATGCCGAGTCGTCGGCCAGCCTGCTCAACGCGGAGCTGACCGACGTTGACGCGCTGGTCGCGCACCTCGCCCACCGCGAGTGGCTGCACCACCAGTGCACCGACCGCGACGTGACGGTGCTGCGCCGGTTCCAGCGCGACCTGCGACCGGTCTTCGAGGCGTCCGGGACCGGCGACACCAAGACCGTCGTCACCGGCATCAACGAGCTGCTCGGCCGGCACCCCGTGACGCCGATGATCAGCGACCACGACCCCACCAACCTGCACCTGCACGTCGCCGACCGCGCCGCCACCGTCGCCGAGCTGCTGGTCGCGGAGTCGCTCATGGGCCTGGCCACGCTGGTGTGCGACCTCGGCGCCGACCGGCTCGGCGTCTGCGCGGCCACGCCCTGCGCCAACGTGTACGTCGACACCTCGCCCAACAAGTCCCGCCGCTACTGCTCCGACCGCTGCTCCTCGCGGGCCAACGTCGCGGCGTACCGCGCCCGCCAGAAGGCCGCCGCGTCCTGACCGCTACGAGTGAGCGCTGAGGTTCGCATCGAGCGTCCACACTCTGAGGTTGGTTTACGCCGTCTTCGCCAGAAAGTGGTCGCGCTCGACAAAGGATGCTGACGTCGCCAGTGCCCATCGACCGGGTGACGTCGCCGGTGGATGCGGAGGGCAACGTCGTCCGGCCGTAGGCCGACCACTCGGCCCAGGGGAGCGACCTGGACACCGCCATCGGGCGCTGAGCTCCTGCCGGCCGCGCGCGCCGCCTCCGCCCGACTGGGGCACCCCAGAACGGACCCACCCCATCGTGCTGTTGACGCCGCGAGCCAGCAGGACGAGCGTCGGTTAAACGGCATGTCAGACATAACGACATAGGAGGTGCCATGACTAGCCGCAGCAAGCACCACCTGCTCTTCAGAGGGACCATCGCGGGGCTACTGGTCGCAACCGCGACCGGGTTCGCGACGACGGCAACGGCGGATCACGCCACCAATCCGCACACGCAGAACATGCACGCACTCGGGCACAGCCCGCATCCGGCGACCTTCCTCGGCGACCCCGACGGGGTCCGCCACATCAACTCGGACATCGCGTTCTGGGGTCAGACCGCGTTCAACGGGAACTACGACGGGTTCCGGGTCGTCGACATGTCCGATCCCGAGGCACCGGTCGAGATCGCACACCAGCGGTGCAACGGCGACCAGGGCGACATCTTCGTCTGGAACGACATCCTCGTCCGGTCGTGGAACTCGAAGAAGTCCTCGGCCCGGACCTGCGACGGCGACGTCGTACCGGCCGAGTGGGAGGGGGTCCATGTCTTCGACATCAGCAACCTCAGCGACCCCGACCTGATCGCGTCGGTTTCTCTCCCGTGCGGCTCCCACACGCTGACCGGCGCCAAGGACGGCGATCGGCTGATCGTCTACAGCAACAACTCCAGCAGCACTGGGTGCGCGGGCCTGCCCGGCAACCCGCGGGCCGCCGACGACCCACTCGGCGACTTCATGGACGTCATCGAGGTGCCCCTGGCCAACCCGGCTGGCGCCAACCTCCTGCGCCGTGAGCCGCTCGTAGGACCGGTCACCGACGTGCGCACCGGCTGCCACGATGCCGGCCTGATCCTGGGCCAGGTGAACCTACTCGCCTGCGCCGCTGCCGACGCCACCAACGTCTGGAGCGTGGGGGGTGCCGGTGGTGGCTCGTTGGCCGATCCGGAGTTCCTCTACACGGTCGTCGAGCCCGGCGTCGGCCAGGCCGGCACCAACGGCCGCTGGCACTCCGCCACCTTCACCTGGGACGGCGAGGTGCTGGTGCTCGGCTGGGAGCCGGGTGGCGGCGCGGCCGACGAATGCCAGACCACCGACCCCGATGTCGATAAGAGCCTCTTCTTCTACGACGCATCCACGGGGGCCAAGCTCGGCCAGTGGGTGCTCCCGCGCGGCCAGGACGGGGTCGGCGAGAACTGCACGATCCACAACTACAACATCGTGCCGCTGCGCAACGGCCGGTACGTCGCGGTCGGCGGCCACTACCAAGCCGGCACCTGGGCGACAGAGTTCACCGACCCGGCGAACCCCATGACCCTGGGCTGGTCGGACCCGCCGGTGATCTCGCCACCTGACCTGGGCGGTGCCTGGTCGTCGTACTGGTACAACAACTACATCTACGAGTCCAGCATCACCGAGGGCCTGAACGTCTTCCGGCTCAGCGGGAATGAGACCGGTGGGGCTTTACGGCTACGCCACCTCAACCCGCAGACCCAGGAGTTCTCACTCGAGTGACCCTCACGCGGCGGGCCCGGCCGCCGGGCCCGCCGCCGGTCTGCGCGGAGGCGTCCGGGCGCCACCGTAGACTCGCACGGTGAATGACGGCCCGCTGATCGTCCAGTCCGACAAGACCCTGCTGCTGGAGATCGACCACGAGCAGGCGCCCGACTGCCGCAAGGCGGTCGCGCCGTTCGCCGAGCTGGAGCGGTCGCCGGAGCACATCCACACCTACCGGCTCACCCCGCTCGGCCTCTGGAACGCGCGCGCCGCCGGCCACGACGCCGAGCAGGTGATCGACACGCTGCTCAGCTACTCGCGCTACGCCGTTCCGCATGCGCTGCTGATCGACATCGCCGAGACCATGGCCCGCTACGGGCGGCTCAAGCTCGAGAAGCACCCGACGCACGGGCTGGTCCTCTCCTCCACCGACCGCCCGGTGCTGGAGGAAGTGCTGCGCGCCAAGAAGGTCCAGGGCATGCTCGGCGCGCGGCTCGACGACGACACCGTCGCCGTCCACCCGAGCGAGCGCGGCAACCTCAAGCAGGCGCTGCTCAAGCTGGGCTGGCCGGCCGAGGACTTCGCCGGGTACGTCGACGGCGAGGCGCACGCGATCGCCCTCGACGAGTCGAACTGGAAGCTCCGCGACTACCAGCGCGACGCGGCGGAGTCGTTCTGGCACGGCGGCTCGGGAGTCGTCGTACTCCCCTGCGGTGCCGGCAAGACGCTGGTCGGCGCGGCCGCGATGGCGCACGCGCAGGCGACCACGCTGATCCTGGTCACCAACACCGTCAGCGCCCGGCAGTGGAAGGACGAGCTGGTCCGCCGTACGTCGCTGACCGAGGACGAGATCGGCGAGTACTCGGGCTCGGTGAAGGAGATCCGGCCGGTCACGATCGCGACGTACCAAGTCATGACCACCCGCCGCAAGGGCGTCTACCGGCACCTCGAGCTGCTCGACGCCCGCGACTGGGGGCTGATTGTGTACGACGAGGTGCACCTGCTGCCCGCACCGATCTTCCGGATGACCGCCGACCTCCAGGCGCGGCGAAGGATCGGGCTGACCGCGACCCTGGTGCGCGAGGACGGCCGCGAGGGCGACGTGTTCTCGCTGATCGGGCCGAAGAGGTACGACGCGCCGTGGAAGGACATCGAGGCGCAGGGCTGGATCGCGCCCGCCGACTGCGTCGAGGTCCGGGTGACGCTGCCCAACTCCGAGCGGCTGGCCTATGCGACCGCCGAGCCCGAGGAGCGCTACCGGCTCGCGTCCTGCACCCACCACAAGATCGACGTCGTACGGTCGGTGGTGGCCCAGCACGCCGGCCGGCCGACGCTGGTGATCGGGCAGTACCTCGACCAGCTCGACGAGGTGGCCGCGGCCCTGGACGCCCCGGTGATCAAGGGCGACACGACCGTCAAGGAGCGGCAGCGGCTGTTCGAGGCGTTCCGTTCCGGCGAGGTCGGTCTGCTGGTCGTCTCGAAGGTCGCCAACTTCTCGATCGACCTGCCGTCCGCCGAGGTCGCGATCCAGGTGTCGGGCTCGTTCGGCTCCCGCCAGGAGGAGGCGCAGCGGCTCGGCCGGCTGCTGCGACCCGGCGAAGGCGGCAAGGTCGCCCGCTTCTACACCGTCGTGTCCCGGGACACCGTCGACGCCGACTTCGCCCAGAACCGGCAGCGCTTCCTCGCCGAGCAGGGCTACGCCTACCGGATCATCGACGCCGACGATCTGGGGCCTGTGGATAACGTCGGCTGACTGTCGGCCCCCTGTGGCACGGTAGTCCGCCATGGGGGAAGTACTAGCCGAGATGAGGCACCATGGGAGCTGTGACCATTCTTCCGCGCAGCCGGCCGCTGACCGAGGTGGACCTGGAGACGATGCCCGATGACGGGCATCGCTACGAGCTGCTCGACGGGACGCTCATCGTGAGCCCCGCACCAATCGTCAAGCACCAACGGGTCTCGATGGAACTGTCAGTGCTGCTCTACGCAGCCTGCCCGCCCGATCTGGAGGTTCTGGCGGCGCCGACCGACGTGCGGCTGGCGGTCGACACCGTCCTGCAGCCCGACCTGCTGGTCGCCCGCAAGGTCGACCTGACCGAGAAGAACCTCCCGGCCGCGCCGCTGCTCGCGATCGAGATCCTGTCACCGAGCACCCGGCTGATCGACCTCAACACCAAGAAGGCGCGGTTCGAGCTGGCCGGGTGCGCGTCGTACTGGACGGTCGACCCGGATTCCCTGACGCTGACCGCCTGGGAACTCCAGGACGGGACCTACGC
Organism: Nocardioides speluncae; assembly: GCF_003121585.1. Taxonomy (GTDB): domain Bacteria; phylum Actinomycetota; class Actinomycetes; order Propionibacteriales; family Nocardioidaceae; genus Nocardioides; species Nocardioides speluncae. The sequence continues at coordinate 9,082 of NZ_QEOO01000031.1, read as the reverse complement.
CGAGGTGGCCACCGTGACCGGTGACGAGTCCTGGACCGCCCAGCACCCGTTCCCGGTCACGGTGACGCCAAGTCAGCTGGCCTGACGCCAGGCGCGCGGCAGCCACGGACCGTTCTCGCTGGCCGACCTGCCGGGCGCGATGTCGATGTACGCCTTCTCGGCGCCGGACCAGTACGTCGCGGCCCGCGCGCGAACCCACCTCGGGCTACCGAGACAGCTGCGCGGGACGAACATCGTGATGACGCCCTTGCGGTAGTCGAGCCGGTGGGTCATCCCAGGACAACGCACCTTCCGGTCGCCCGGACCCCAGAGGCCGTGGTCTCCGCGGGGTGTGTCGTTGAGGACGGAGGTGAAGGCGGCGGCGACGTACCGCTTCCCGTTCGGGCCCTTGAGCATCACGGTCCCGCTGGCCAGGAACGCCGGCTTCTTCATCCGGGCCATCGTGAGCCGCAGGTGTACGCCGTTGCGCTGGTGCGCGACCCGGAAGGACGTGAGGTCACCGATCCGCCGGTGGGCGACACGGCGCTTGTCGCCGTTCTCGGTCCCGAACCAGACGTCCCCACGTGGGTCGGAAACGGTGCGGACCGACGGCCTGGAGTCGACGGCCTGAGAAGTGGGAGCCGCGGCGAGCGCGGATGGGCCGGCGAGCAGCAGCGGGACGGTGACGGTCGTGGCAGCGAGTGCGGCGAGCAGCTTGCGAGACATCTGGACCTCCTGGTGAGGGGCACAAACGGACGTCTTCGACTCTGACGCGGCCCTTGGCCCCAGCCCCGAGCCCAGGTACTCAGGCCGCGACCCGGCCGTACTCAGCCCATCCACCGTTCACTCGCCGCTCACGTGTACGACACCGCCAGCGTCGCCGTCCGGCCAGCGCGCACCTTTACGGTGGCCGCGTGCGGCGGCGGTGGATCATCGTGTTGGGCCTGGTGGGCGTGCTGTTGGTGGGGGCCGGCGTCGGCGTCTACCGGTACGGCGCGGAGTACGGCTGGTGGGCCCGCCCCACCGTCCATGACGCTCCCGAGGCGGAGCCGGCGGAGGTGGAGGAGTACGTCAGCGGGCTGCACCTCCCGTTCGACCTGGCGTTCCTGCCGGACGGGTCGGCGCTGGTCACCGAGCGGGAGAGCTTCAAGCTGCGGATGGTCTCGCCCGACGGAGAGCTCACCGACGTCCGCACCATCGAGGACGTCGCCCGCGAGGGTGCCGACCAGGCGGGCCTGCAGGGCGTCGCGGTCTCGCCGACGTACGAGCAGGACGGCTGGATCTACATCTACTTCACCGCCGAGGAGGGCAGCCGGGTCGCCCGGCTGAAGCTGGACTCCACGGCACCGCCCGAGACGATCCTGGACGGCATCCCGCGCGGTGACATCCACAACGGCGGGCGGATCAGGTTCGGCCCGGACGGCATGCTCTACGTGACCACTGGCGAGGCCGGAGACAAGCCCCGGGCCCAGGACCGCGACGACCTGGGCGGCAAGATCCTGCGGGTCACCCCAGACGGCGACCCGGCACCCGGCAACCCGTTCGAGGACTCGCCGGTTTATGCCTGGGGCCTGCGCGACCCGCAGGGTCTGGCGTGGGACGAGGACGGTCAGCTGTACGCCTCCGAGTTCGGCCACAACAACCTCGACGAGCTCAACCGGATCGAGCCCGGCGCCAACTACGGCTGGCCGGAGGTGGAGGGCCAGGGCGGCGAGCCCGACTACACCGACCCGGTCGCGACCTGGAAGCCCGCCGACGCCTCACCCAGCGGGATCACCTACCACGACGGCCAGATCTGGATCGCCTGCCTGCGCGGCGAGCGGCTCTACCGGATCAACACCGACGGCTCCGATGCCGAGCAGCTGCTGACCAACGACTACGGCCGGCTGCGCCTGGTCACCGAAGCCCCGGACGGCTCGCTGTGGGTGCTGACCAACAACCACGCCGGCCCCGACTACGACAAGATCCTCCGGGTCACTCCCTAAGCCGCGGCGGACTCAGGAGCGAGGTCCAGACGGCGAAGACGCCAATGGCGAGGATCATCCAGGCCCCGGTGATCGGGAACTGAACGGTGCAGACGAGCACGCCGAAGGCCAGCAGGTTGACGCCGACATAGAGCGGCAGCCGGCCGGTCGTGCGGACTCGGTCTTGCGCCAGTTGGGCCATGGCAAGCAGTGGGATGCCAGTGGCCGTGAAGTACAGCGTGTAGCTGCGCTCGGCGGACAGCAGGTCATCGTCGGCCCACGCCGTGCCGACCACCCCGTCGCGCAGAATCTCGAGCCACACGGCATCGCCGAGTAGGCCGAACAGCAGGTGGATCGCGGTCACCACCCATAGCGCCCTCGGCACCCACCTGGCCAGCGGCTTTGCCTCCGACGGCGCAACTGTTTGCGCGCTCATCGCAGCGCGACCAGCGCGATCAGGCCGCCGAGGACCAGGCACAGCGGCGAGTAGCAGATGAGGTCGAGCCGGCGGTACGACGCGGGCGCGTTGCCCAGCTTGAGGCCGGACTCGAGCAGTCCCCACCCGCCGCGGCCGAGCAGCACTGCCGCGCAACCCCAGGTGCCCAGCCGGACCAGGTCCTCCGACAGCGAGCTGGAGACTGCGCCGGCCTGGACGCTGACCAGGTACGCCGCGAAGCCCAGCGCCGCCGCGACCCCGATCGACGCCGGCACGAAGAAGCCGAGCGGAAGGCTGCCGTCGGCCCGGCCGACGACGTTGCGCGCCAGCTCCTCGCGGGTGGCGAGCGGCCAGGGGGAGACGACCCAGACGACGTGGAAGACGGCGATTACGACAAGGGCGAGTGCGGCGACGATGCCAACGGTTTGCACAGCGATCCTCCTTGGAGATCGAGTTCCATACAGGTCTGTACGGATAGCCCATACAGTACCGTACGGAAATGCCTACCGTGAAGGTCACCCGCGACGACTGGCTCCGCGGCGCCCAGCGTGCGCTCGCCGAGAGCGGGGTCAGCGGCGTCAGCGTCGAGCCGATCGCCAAGCAGCTCGGTGTCACTCGCGGCAGCTTCTACTGGTACTTCAAGGACCGCGAAGCGCTGCTGGTCGGGGCGCTGGAGCTGTGGGAGTCGGAGGAGACGATCGGGTTCATCGAGGAGCTGGCCCCGATCGCCGAACCCCTCGCACGACTGCAGACCCTCTTCCGCGAGGCGCTGACCGGCGACCTGATCGCCGGGCTGGAGCCTGCGATCGTCGCCCATGCGAGCGACCCCGTGGTCCGCGTCGTACTCGAGCGGGTGACCACCCGCCGGCTCGACTACCTCACCGACCTGTTCGCCCAGCTCGGCCTGGACCCGGCGGCGGCGCGGCGCCAGGCGGTGGCGACGTACGCCGCCTACCTCGGCTGGATCGAGCTACGCCGGGCCGCGCCTGACATCGCCCCGGAGACCAAGGGCAGCGGACCCCTCGTCGAGCCCGCCCTCGACCATCTGCTGCGGCTGCTCACGCCGTAGCGACCGACTCCGCACGGGCCAGCCGCAGCGTCCAGATCGCGCCGAGTACGGCGATCCCTGCGCCGACGCCGAACGCCCATGGGATGCCCCGCGCGTCGGCGACCAGGCCGAGCGCGATCGGGCCGAAGCCGAGGCCGAGGTCGATGAAGGCGCTCGCGGTGCCGGCTGCGGCGCCCCGTTCGCTTGGGGTGGCGGTGGCGAAGATCGCCGCGAAGAAGGCCGGGGTCGAGAAGGTCACGCCGACCGCGAGTACGACGACCCCCGACAGCAGACCAGCCGGTGTCTGCCACAGGGCGATCACGGTAAGGCCGGCCGCGATCGCGAGCAGGGACGCGGCGCCCAGCTGCAGGGACGGCAGCCGGTCGGGGACGCGGGCAAAGGCGATCCGGCAGAACACCACGACAGCGCCGTACAGGAAGAGCGCGAGGCTGGTGTTGCTCAGCTCCACCTCCTCGGAGTAGAGCGACGCGAAGGCCAGGAACCCGCTGATCGCCGCGAGCGAGGCGAAGAAGCCCAGCGACGGCGCGATCCCCGGGCGATGGATCAGCCGGCCGTGCCCGTCGCCGCCGTCCGCCCGCGCGGGCTCGCGGATCAGGCAGGTCAGGGCTGCGGCGAGTGCGGCAAGCCCCGCGGCGCCGATCCACGCGACGTCGTACCCCCACTGCTCCAGCAGGACCTCGCCGAGCGGCGGGCCGAAGGCGATGCCGAGGTAGAGCCCGAGCGAGTTGTAGCTGAGGGCCTCCCCCATCCGCTCCGGCGGCGCCAGGTCGGCCAGCAAGGCGAACCCGGCCACGAAGAACGCCGCCTCCGCGACGCCCTGCACCAGCCGGATCGCGATCACGGCGGCCAGCGAGTCGACGTACGGAAACAGCAGCATCCCGGCCGCGGCGAGCAGCGCGCCAAAGATCATGAGCGGCAGCCGGCCACGGGTGTCGGAGGCGCGACCCGCGAACGGGCGGCACACCAGTGCGGTGATCCCGAACGCGCCGAAGGCCAGTCCCGCGCCCGCCTCGCTCGAGCCGACCGGGCCGGTCGTATAGAGCGGCAGGGTGTAGATCGCGACGCCGACCGAGGTGAAGTAGGCCAGGTCGGCGACCCCCAGCAGCACGAACGCCCGGGTGAACAGCGGAGCGCGGGTGCCGGACATGGCTCGAAGGTATGGCCTACACAGGCCACGAGGTAGTGAATCTCCACAGGCCGAGTTATCCACAGCACGCGGGAATCCGGGTGTGCAACCGGATTGCGCCCGCGTAGGTTCGCAGGAGTCGGGTGGCCACCACGGGGGTGCCACCCGACTCGAAAGCGATGTGGAAAGGATGATGGAGCAGATCACCAAGAAGCTCATGAACTGGGCTTCGATCCTCGAGCAGGGCACCCGCGAGCAGGCGGAGAAGACGGCCACGATGCCGTTCATCCACCCGCACCTCGCGCTGATGCCGGACGCCCACCTGGGCCTGGGTGCGACCGTCGGTTCGGTCATCCCGACCCTCGGCGCGATCATGCCGGCCGCGGTCGGCGTGGACATCGGCTGCGGGATGATCGCGGTGCGGACGCCGTACACGCTGGACGAGCTGCCGGCCGACCGGCGACCGGTGCGGGAGGCGATCGAGCGCGCGGTGCCGCTGTCGGCGGGCGCCGCCAACCAGCGGATCACGCGAGACCACACCAAGCACCGCCTCAACCGGCTGACCGTCGAGGCGGAGCAGGCCGGCTTCGACCCCGCGTCGTACGCCGGCCGGTGGGAGCTCCAGCTCGGCACGCTCGGCTCCGGCAACCACTTCATCGAGATCACCGTCGACGAGCTCGACCGGGTGTGGCTGTTCCTGCACTCCGGCTCCCGCGGCGTCGGCAACCGGATCGCGCAGAAGCACGTCAAGGTGGCGCGCGAGCTGTGCGAGAAGTGGTGGATCCCGCTGCCCGACCGCGACCTCGCCTACCTGGTCGAGGACACCGACGAGTTCTGGGCCTACATCCGCGAGATGCGGTGGGCGCAGGAGTACGCGCTGCTCAACCGCGAGGAGATGATGGACCGGGTCGTCGCCTGCTTCGCGGAGTGGGTCGGCCTCGCCTCGGCCGACGACGTGGTGCGCGAGGACGAGATCAACACGCACCACAACTACACCGAGAAGGAGCGCCACTTCGGCAAGGACGTGTGGCTCTCGCGGAAGGGTGCGATCAACGCCGCCAAGGGTGTGATGGGCCTGATCCCGGGGTCGATGGGGACCGCGTCGTACGTCGTCAGCGGGCTCGGCAACCCGCTCTCGCTGAACTCGGCGCCCCACGGCGCCGGGCGTGAGTACTCGCGGACCAAGGCGCGCCAGACCTTCACCCGTGAGCAGCTGCGGGAGGCGATGGCCGGCATCGAGTATCGCGACACCGACGCCTTCATCGACGAGATCCCGGCGGCGTACAAGGACATCGACCAGGTCATGGAGGACGCCAAGGACCTGGTCGAGATCCGGCACACGCTGCGCCAGATCGTCAACGTCAAGGGCGACTGACTGTGAGGCCGAAACATGGCGACGTTGACCGAGGCGACGGTATGGTCGTTGGTATGGCGCAGATGCGAAAGGTCACGGTCACGCTGCCTGAGGCGCACGTCGAAGCGATCCGCGAACTGGTCGCCGACGGCACGGCGGACAGCGTGTCCGGCTTTGTCCAACATGCCGTGCAAGTGTCGCTCGATGATGTGACCGGCTGGGGCGAGATGCTGGCTCAGGCGCTGGAGGAGACCGGTGGCCCGATCACGCCCGAGGAACGAGCCTGGGCAGACAAGGCGCTCGGCAGGTCGGGCACCGCATGAGCGCTGGAGTGACTCTCGACGCCGGACCGCTCATCCAGCTCGATCGTGGTGATCGTCATGCGGTCGTTCTCCTTGCCCTCGCGAAGGACGACCCGGTGATCGTGCCGGCGACCGCACTGGCACAAGCAGTCCGGGAGCCGGCACGGCAGGCACGACTTGCCGGGCTGCTTCGTCAGCCGCAGACCAAGATCGTCCACCTCGATCGCGCGGACGCGACCAGCGTCGGACGGCTGCTCGCTGCGAGCCGCACCTCCGACATCGCCGATGCTCACGTGGTGGTGTGTGCCCGCCGCGCGGGCACCGCCATCGCCACCAGCGATCCCGACGACCTGGCGCGCCTGGACCCGTCGGCGGTCCTCGTCCGGGTCTAGGACTGGAGCTAAGGTCCTGGCGTGAGCATGACTCCGCCGGGCGGGCCTCCGCCGCAGCCCCAGCCTCCGCAGCCGCAGCAGCCGCAGCAGCCGCCGAGCTCGATCCTGTTGACCCTGCAGGGCAGCGTGATGACGTCGAACATGATCACGCCGGCGGTGACCTTCAACGGCTATCCGGTGCCGGCCCGGTACGGGCCGCAGACGATTCCGGTCCACCCGGGGCCGCTGCAGATCGACGTACATGCGCAGTGGCTGCGGCGGTACGGCGAGGCGACGCTGCAGGTCGACGTACCCCGGGGGCAGCAGGTGCCGGTGTTCTACGCCGCGCCGTGGCACCAGTTCACCAGCGGCAGCATCGGCCACCAGAAGCAGCGGCGGAAGGGCGGTCTGCTCGGCCTTGCCCTCCTCGCGGGGGTGCTGGCGATCGCCGTGCTCTTCGTCGTGCTGGCGATCGTCGCCTCCTGACCGCCCCCTGGAGTTCAGGTCAATCGATGGCGACTCGACATCGGTCGCCACTAGCCTCGGCCGCATGCGCGCACGCCTCCTGCTGAACATCGCCGTCGCCGCGACCGCGACCGCCCTGCTGACTGCCACGACCAGCGGCCCGGTCACCGCCAAGCCCGACCACCACCGGCCGAGCCAACCGGTCGACTGGCTGGAGCACCGGGTGCTCAACATGGCGCACTCGGGCGGCGAGAACGAGGCGCCCACGAACACGATGTACGCGTTCAAGCGGGCGGTGAAGATCGGCGCCGACATGATCGAGCTGGACATCCAGTCGACCAAGGACAACCGGCTCGTGGTGATCCACAACGCGACCGTCGACGAGACCACGAACGGCACCGGCTACGTCAAGGACCTGACGCTGCGCAAGCTGCGCCGCCTCGATGCGGCGCACTGGTTCGTGCCGGACCTCGGCACCGTCCATGACCAGCCGGCGTCGGCGTACACGCTGCGCGGCGCCCGCTACGGCCGGCCGAAGGTGCGCGGCTACCGACCCAGCGACTTCGCGATCCCGACCCTGCATGAGGTGTTCCACAAGTTCCGGCGGACGCCGATCAACATCGAGATCAAGGGCACTGCCGACGCCGACACCGAGTCGTACAAGCGCACTGCGCGGCTGCTCGCGAAGTTGCTCGAGCGGCACCCTCGCCAGGACATCATCGTCGGCTCGTTCAACGACGAGGCGCTCGGCTACTTCCACGGCCTGGCCCCGAAGGTCCCGCTATCGGCGGCCCGCAACGCGATGATCGCCTACTTCCTGACCGGTACGCCGCTGCCCGAGGGCACCGTGGCGCTGCAGGTGCCGGCCAGGTTCAGCGGCATCCCGGTGGTGACCCGGCCCTTCGTCGAGCGGGCCCACGGCGACGGGTACGCCGTACACGTGTGGTTCAGCGGCTCCGCGCCGGACGACGAGCCGACCTACAACCAGATGCTCGACGCCTGCGTCGACGGGATCATGCCGGCCCGGCCGGCACTGCTGGAACGGATCCTCGACGAGCGCGACATCGAGCGTCCCGGCCGCCCGGGCGTGGATCCCTGCGCCTGAGCGGGCGCCGATGAGTTTGCGGGTCGGCGCCGGTCAGCACCGACGAAGACCCACGAACCCAGGAGGACCCGCATGCTCGATCTCGGACCTGCCACCCGCACCGTCGCCGATGTCGTCGCCAACGTGCGCGACGACCAGCTGAACGACCGAACGCCGTGCGACAGCTACACCGTCGGCGACCTGCTCGATCACGTCAACGGGCTGTCGTACGCCTTCGCCAGGGCGGCCCAGAAGGACCCCGTCGACGGCTCGGGCAACGGCGACGGGTCGCGGCTGCCGGCCGACTGGCGCGAGAGCATCCCGCAGCGGCTCAACGAGCTGGCGGAGAGCTGGCGGGACCCGGCGGCATGGACGGGTGACACCGCGGCCGGCGGCGTCGACCTCGACGGCAACACCGCGGGCCAGGTGGCGACCAACGAGGTCGTCGTACACGGCTGGGACCTGGCCCGGGCGACCGGCCAGGAGTACGCGATGGACGAGGAGTCGGTCGCGGCGGCGACCGCCTTCGTCGCGCTGTTCAGCGGGCCCGGCACCGAGGAGATGCGCGGCGACGGCGCGTTCGGCCCGGAGGTCGAGCCACCCGCCGACGCGACTCCGCTGGAGCGGCTCATCGCGATGAACGGCCGTGACCCGCGGTGGGCGGCCAGCTAGTGGGCATCTCCGGAAGTTCTTCGTGGGTCTGAGTGGTCAGGGTGCGTGCAGCGCAAGGCGTCGGAGGGAGGCGGGCCGGTGGCCCGTCGACCGACGACAACGCAGCGATGTGCGTGCCCTGGCCGCTCAGACCCCGACGAACTTCCGGAGATACCCACTAGCCAGCTAGTGAGGCGCACGTGAAGTTCGCTAGATAAGTCGTAGGATGTGGACATGCCACGATCAGGACGTCCGAAGGCCGAGTTGACCCTGACTCCGCA
>NZ_QEOO01000022.1 GCF_003121585.1 Nocardioides speluncae | reverse complement strand
GTCGCCCGAGGATTCCGCAACTACGACAACTACCGCCTACGCATGCTCCTCGTCGGCGGCGGACTCACCAGCCCCCACCTCAGGTAGGAAGAGCCAGATATCCGTACATCGGTGGGCGGTTGCTGCTCTTCGGTAGTCCGGGCCCGGTGGCCGGGCGGCTGGCTAAAGCGACGGGCATGAAGCCTCCTTGTCATGCTGCTGTCCCTTATCGCCAATTTGCGACGGTTATGCCCGTTTCGGCAACCCCAGGTTTCTGGATGTGGCGCACTGGATGCGGGAGGAAGGCCCCGAAATGCAACGAGTCCCGAGACACCTGTCAACGGTGTCGCGGGACATCACAATGGCGCCCTCGGTAGGATTCGAACCTACGACTTCTTGCTCCGGAGGCAAGCGCTCTATCCCCTGAGCTACGAGGGCAGGGGTGCGGGGAAACCCTACAGTGACAGCGCGGCATCGGCGAAACCGGTTACCCGACACCACCAGTCGGAATCAATGCAAGGCCAACGGACCTGCGCCGATACCCTTGGCCGGTGACTCCCGAACAGCTCTCGTCCACCCTTGTCGACGTCTTGACCGCTCTGGTCGACGAAGGCGCGGTCACGCTGCCCGACGGCGTACCGACGACGGTGACGGTGGAGCGACCCCGGCAAAAGGGACACGGAGACTACGCGACCAACGTCGCCATGCAGCTGGCCAAGAAGGCGGGTACCAACCCGCGCGCCTTCGCCGAGCTGGTCAAGACCAAGCTGGAGGCCGCCGACGGTGTGGCCGGCGTCGAGATCGCCGGTCCGGGCTTCCTCAACATCACCGTCGAGGCCGGCGCCCAGGGCGCGCTCGCCGCGCAGGTCGTCGAGGCGGGGGCGGCGTACGGCCACACCGACACCCAGGCCGGCCAGAAGGTCAACGTCGAGTTCATCTCCGCCAACCCGACCGGCCCGCTGCACCTCGGCCACACCCGTTGGGCGGTGGTCGGCGACGCGATCGGCCGGGTGCTGGAGGCGGCGGGCGCCGAGGTGACCCGCGAGTTCTACGTCAACGACCGCGGCAACCAGATGAACCTGTTCGGCGCTTCGGTCGAGGCGGCCGCGCTCGGCAAGGACGCCCCCGAGGACGGCTACAAGGGCGCCTACGTCAAGGACCTCGCGGCCGCGGTCGTGGCCAAGGACCCCGGCATCGTCGATCTGCCGGAGGCCGAGCGGCTGGGCGCGTTCCGGGAGGCGGCGTACGAGCTGCAGCTCGACGAGCAGCGCGAGCAGCTGGAGCTGTTCCAGACCCACTTTGACGTGTGGTTCTCAGAGCGGACCCTGCACGAGAGCAACGACGTCGCGGCCGGGCTGGAGAAGCTGCGCGACCAGGGCCACCTGTTCGACGCGGACGGCGCGCTGTGGATGCGCACCACTGACTTCGGTGACGACCGGGATCGGGTGCTGATCCGGTCCAACGGCGAGCTGACCTACTTCGCCAGCGACACGGCGTACTACGTCAACAAGCGGGAGCGCGGCTTCGACCGGCTGCTCTACCTGCTCGGCGCCGACCACCACGGGTACGTCGGCCGGCTCAAGGCGATGGCGGCCTGTACCGGCGACGACCCGGCGCAGACGCTGGACGTGCTGATCGGCCAGCTGGTGAAGATCATGCGCGGCGGCGAGGAGGTGCGGCTGTCCAAGCGGGCCGGCGACCTGGTCACCCTCGACGAGCTGGTTAGCGAGATCGGCGTGGACGCGCTGCGCTACTCGCTGGCCCGGTATCCCGCGGACTCGCCGCTGACCCTCGACATCGAGCAGATCACCAAGCAGTCCAACGACAACCCGGTCTACTACGTCCAGTACGCCCACGCCCGGGTCAGCTCGATCCTGCGCAACGGCACCGACCTCGGCCTGGAGGCGAGCACCGACGGGTTCGACCCGAGCCTGCTCAGCCACGAGAAGGAGGGCGAGTTGCTGCGGGCGCTGGCGGAGTTCCCGAGCGTGGTCGCGGCCGCAGCCAAGCTGCGGGAGCCGCACCGGGTGGCCCGCTACCTCGAGGACACGGCCGCGTCGTACCACCGCTTCTACGACAGCTGCCGGGTGCTGCCGATGGGCGATGAGGAGCCGACCGACCTGCACCGCGCCCGGCTGCTGCTGGTCGCGGCCACCCGGACCGTGCTCGGGAACGGACTGGCGCTGCTCGGCGTGTCCGCGCCCGAGCGGATGTAACCGACGCAGAAGAGACGTAGGAAAGACAAGTGCACGCACACGAAGCCGGCTGGGCCCACGCCGACGGCTCCCGGAGCCCGTCCTGGCTGCGACAGCCCGGAGACGTCAACGACCTGGTCCCGCACCTGTGGTCCAAGACCGCGCAGAAGCAGGACGGCGTCCTGTACGTCGGCGGGATGGCGGTGGCCGACGTCGTCGCCGAGCACAACACGCCGGCGTACCTGCTCGACGAGGACGACTTCCGCTCCCGCGCGCGGGCGTTCCGCGACGCGTTCTCGACGTACGACGTCTTCTACGCCGGCAAGGCGTTCCTGTGTACGACGGTCGCGCGCTGGATCGCCGAGGAGGGCCTCAACCTCGACGTCTGCTCCGACGGTGAGCTGACCGTCGCGCTGCGGGCGGGGTTCGACCCGGCCAAGATCGGCTACCACGGCAACAACAAGTCGCTGATGGAGCTGCGCCGCGCGGTCGCGTCCGGCGTGGGCCGGGTCATCGTCGACTCGTTCACCGAGATCGAGCGGCTGGCCGCGGCGACCAAGGAGATGATCTCGACAGGCTCGATCACCGAGCCGACGCGAGTGATGGTGCGGGTCACCGCCGGCGTCGAGGCGCACACCCACGAGTACATCGCCACCGCCCACGAGGACCAGAAGTTCGGCTTCTCGATCACCTCGGGCGACGCTTTCGAGGCGGTACGCCGGGTGCTCGACGCGGATGGCCTGGAGCTGCTCGGCCTGCACAGCCACATCGGCTCCCAGATCTTCGACTCGTCGGGCTTCGAGGTGGCCGCGCGCCGGGTGCTGGCGCTGCACGCCCGCATTGCCGACGAGCTCGGCACCACGCTCCCGGAGATGGACCTCGGCGGTGGCTTCGGCATCGCGTACACCACGCAGGACGACCCGGCCGACCCGTCGATCCTGGCCAAGGAGATGTCGGAGATCGTCGCCCACGAGTGCCGCGCGCTCGGCATCGACCAGCCGCGGCTGTCGATCGAGCCGGGCCGGGCGATCGTCGGCCCGTCGATGTGCACGGTCTACACGGTCGGCACCGTCAAGAATGTCGAGCTCGACGGGGGAGCGGCCCGCACCTACGTCAGCGTCGACGGCGGGATGAGCGACAACATCCGCACCGCGCTGTACGACGCCGACTACTCCTGCACCCTCGCCTCCCGCGCCTCGACCGCGCCGCCGCTGCTCGGCCGGATCGTCGGCAAGCACTGCGAGGCCGGCGACATCGTGGTCAAGGACGAGTTCGTGCCGGCCGACATCGCGCCGGGGGACCTGATCGCGGTGCCCGGCACCGGCGCCTACTGCCGCTCCATGGCCTCCAACTACAACCACGCGCTCCGGCCGCCGGTGATCGCGGTTCGGGACGGGTCGGCGCAGGTCGTCGTACGGCGAGAGACTGTGGACGATCTGTTGGCTACCGACGTGGGAGCGGTCGAATAAATGTCTGAGGCGGACAAGCCCCGGAAAAATCTCAAGGTCGCCGTACTCGGCTGCGGCTCGGTGGGCTCGCAGGTGGTGCGGCTGCTGACCGAGCAGGCCGACGACCTCGCTTCCCGCGCGGGCGCCACGCTGGAGCTCGCCGGCGTCGCCGTACGCCGCCTGGACGCCGACCGTGAGGTCGAGGTCCCGGCCGAGCTGCTGACCACCGACGCGATCGGTCTGGTTGCTCGCGACGACATCGACCTGGTGATCGAGGTGATCGGCGGCATCGAGCCCGCCCGGTCGCTGATCCTGGCCGCGCTGGAGAACGGCGCCTCGGTCGTGACCGCCAACAAGGCGCTGCTCGCCGAGGACGGGCCGACGCTGTTCGAGGCGGCCGAGAAGGCAGGGCGGGACCTCTACTACGAGGCGGCCGTCGCCGCAGCGATCCCGATCCTGCGGCCGCTGCGGGAGTCGCTCGCCGGCGACAAGGTGACCCGCGTGCTGGGCATCGTCAACGGCACCACCAACTTCATCCTCGACAAGATGGACACCTCCGGCGCCGGCTTCGCCGAGGCGCTGGAGGAGGCGCAGGACCTCGGGTACGCCGAGGCCGACCCGACCGCCGACGTCGAGGGCTTCGACGCCGCCGCCAAGGCCGCGATCCTCGCCTCGCTGGCCTTCCACTCCCGGGTGACCGCGGCCGACGTCTACCGCGAGGGCATCTCCGAGGTCACCGCGGCCGACGTCGCCTCCGCCCGCGACATGGGCTCGGTGGTCAAGCTGCTGGCGATCTGCGAGCTGAAGGACGGACCGGGGGGCGAGGCCGTCTCGGCCCGCGTGCACCCGGCGATGATCCCGCGCTCGCACCCGCTCGCCAGCGTCCGCGAGGCCTACAACGCGGTGTTCGTGGAGTCCGAGGCCGCGGGCCAGCTGATGTTCTACGGCCCGGGTGCCGGCGGCTCGCCCACCGCCTCGGCGGTCCTGGGCGACCTGGTCACCGTCGCGCGCAACCGGCTCGCCGATACCCGCGGCGCCGGCGAGTCGGCGTACGCCGCCCGCGCGGTACTGCCGATGGGCGAGACGCTGACCCGCTACCACGTGGCGATCGACGTCGACGACCGCGCCGGCGTACTCGCCGCCGTGGCCGCCGCCTTCGCTGAGCACGACGTGTCCATCAAGACCGTCCGCCAGGAGGGCCGCGGCGCCGACGCCCAGCTGGTCGTGGTCTCCCACCGAGCCACCGACGCCCAGCTCTCGGCGACCGTCGAGCACCTGCGGGGCATGGACGCCGTCCGCGAGGTGACGTCGGTGATGCGGGTCGAAGGCGGCGGTGAGTGAGCGGTGAGTGAGAGGGTGAGTGACGTGACTGCTCATCAGTGGCGCGGCGTGATCGAGGAGTACCGGCCGCTGCTCGACATCCCCGCCGACACCCCGGCCGTCACCCTCGGTGAGGGCGGCACCCCACTGGTCCACTCCGACTGGCTCTCCGGCGTGACCGGTGGCGAGGTCTGGCTGAAGGTCGAGGGCGACAACCCGACCGCGTCCTTCAAGGACCGTGGCATGACTGCCGCGGTCTCGGTCGCGGTCCACCAGGGTGCTCAGGCCTGCGTGTGCGCGTCGACGGGCAACACGTCGGCCTCGATGGCGGCGTACGCCGCGAAGGCCGGGATCACCCCGATCGTGCTGGTTCCGGAGGGCAAGATCGCGGCCGGCAAGATGGCCCAGGCGATCATGCACGGCGCCCGCGTGATCATGGTCCGCGGCAACTTCGACGACTGCCTGAAGATCTCGCGTGGGCTGGCCGAGCACTATCCGGTCGCGCTGGTGAACTCGGTCAACCCGGACCGCCTCGAAGGCCAGAAGACCGCGTCGTTCGAGATCGTGGACCGGCTCGGTGACGCACCCGACTTCCACCTGCTGCCGGTGGGCAACGCCGGCAACATCTCGGCGTACTGGCTCGGCTACCAGCAGTACGCCGACCTCGGCCACGCCACCCGCAGGCCGGTGATGCGCGCCTACCAGGCCGAGGGCGCGGCGCCGCTGGTGACCGGCGAGCCGTTTCCGAACCCCGAGACCAAGGCGACCGCGATCCGGATCGGCAACCCGGCCTCGTGGAAGCTCGCCGAAGCCGCCGCGGCCGAGTCGGGCGGCCGGTTCGCCGCGCTGACCGACGACCAGATCCTGTCCGCACAGCGCGAGCTCGCTCGCCGTGATGGCGTTTTCGTCGAGCCGGCGTCCGCCGCGGGCGTCGCCGGGCTGCTGCAGGACCTCGAGCAGGGTGAGTCGTACGCCGGCACGACGGTCGCGATCACCGTCACCGGTCACGGGCTGAAGGACACCGCCACCGCTCTCGAGGGCTTCGGCCCCGTGGTCGATGCGGTCGTCGACGCCGAGGTCGAGGCCGCGGCGTCCGCAGCCGGACTGTCGTGACCCGCTTCGTCTCCGGGCCGGTCCGGGTGACCGTGCCCGCCACCTCGGCCAACCTCGGCCCCGGCTTCGACGCGCTCGGCCTGGCGCTCGCGCTGCGGGACCAGGTCGAGGCCGAGGTCGTGGGCTCCGGGCTGTCGGTCGAGGTGACCGGCGCCGGCGCCGACGACGTACCCCGCGACGACCGGCACCTGATCGTGCGCGCGATGAGGGCCGCGTTCGAGCTGATGGACGCCGAGCCGCCGGGCCTCGCACTGCGCTGCCACAACCTCATCCCGCACGCCCGCGGGCTCGGCTCCTCCTCCGCGGCGATCGTGGCCGGCGTGACCTTGGCCCGGGCGCTGGTGGCCGGCGGCTCGCTGGTGACCGACGACGAGGCGCTGTTCCAGCTGGCCGCCTCGCTGGAGGGACACCCGGACAACGTGGCGCCGGCGTACTACGGCGGCTTCGTGATCTCCGGCCGCGAGGACGACTTCTACGCGGTCCGGTCCGCCGTCGACCCGCGGGTGTCGACGGTGGTCTTCGTGCCGCCGACGCCCGTCGAGACCCAGGTCGCCCGCGGGCTGCTGCCCGAGACGGTGCCGCACCGCGCCGCCGCCGCCAACTCCGGTCGTACGGCGCTGCTCGTTGCCGCGCTCGCGGGCCAGCCCGAGCGGCTGCATCTCGCGACCCGCGACTACTTGCACCAGGAGTACCGCGAGCCGGCGATGCCCGACTCGCTGGCCCTGGTCCGGGCGCTGCGGGCCGACGGCGTTGCCGCGATCGTGTCCGGTGCCGGGCCGACGGTGCTGGCCTTCGCCGACGGCGGCGCCTCAGCCGGTGCGCCGGCCGCGCTGCTCGCGCGCTGTCCGGAAGGGTGGGATGCCCACCACCTCGCGGTCGACCTCGACGGCGTACTCCTGTCCTGAGGCCGGTGACCCCAGGTGCTGGACGTCGATGTCGTGTTCGCATGCACGGGTGGTAACCTGGCGACGCGCCGTTCTTCTGATGGCGCTCGCATCCTGGTGAGGGATCGCCGGAAGCAAACTTCTTCTTCGCATCTGCGGCCACTTCAGCACACGCTCTGACCGCGTACGGGGGAAGCAACTACGGTATGCCGACGGCCTTGCGCCGGTTCGGCTTGATACGTGGGAAGGACTCACGTGACTGAAACCATCGAATCCACCGAGGCCGGGGCCGAGGCGCCGAAGAAGCGCGGTGGACTCAACTCCATGCTGGTCGCCGACCTGAAGGCCATGGCCGGAAGCATGGGCATCTCGGGGGCTCGCTCTATGAAGAAGCCTGAGCTCGTCGAGGCCATCAAGCGCGCCCAGTCGGGCGGCGGCCAGTCCAGCGCCCAGTCCAGCGCCCAGTCCAGCGCCCCGTCCGGCGCTGACAAGTCCGAGGGCAAGTCCAACCGGAAGTCGGGCGGCAAGTCCGACAGCAAGTCCGACAGCAACGAGTCCGGCGGCCAGGCCAGTGTGCAGACCGCACTCGACACCGGCCACCAGCCGGTCACCAAGACCGTCGAGGAGTCCTCTGAGGAGCGCTCCGAGCGCGGCCAGGGCGGCAACCAGGGCGGACAGCAGGACGGCAACCGTGAGGGTGGCCGCAACCGCAACCGCAACCGCGACAACCAGGGCGGCGGCCAGCAGGGCCGCGACAACCAGGGCGGCCGTGACAACCAGGGCCAGCAGGGTGGTCGCAACCAGCAGGGCAGCGGCCAGGGCGGCAGCCAAGGTGGCGGGCAGGGCGGCGGCCAGGGCGGGCGTGACGACGAGAGTGGCGGCCGGCGCAACCGGCGCCGCCGGGGTCGCGACCGCGACAACCGCCAGGGTGGTGGCCAGGGTGGCGGCGGACGCAACCGCAACGAGCCCGACACCACGATCCTCGAGGACGACGTACTCGTGCCGGCCGCCGGCATCCTCGACGTCAAGGACAACTACGCGTTCGTGCGCACCAGCGGGTACCTCCCCGCCGACAAGGACGCCTACGTCTCGCTGTCGATGGTGCGCAAGCTCGGCCTGCGCGGCGGCGATGCCATCGTCGGCCAGGTGCGCCAGCCCCGCGAGGGCGAGCGCAAGGAGAAGTTCGACCCGATGGTCCGCATCGACAGCGTCAACGGCGCTGACCCCGAGGCGGCCAAGGACCGGGTCGAGTTCGCCAAGCTGACCCCGCTCTACCCGAGCGAGCGGCTCCGCCTGGAGACCGAGTCCGGCAACCTGATCGGCCGGGTCATCGACATCGCCTCGCCCATCGGCAAGGGCCAGCGCGGTCTGATCGTCTCGCCGCCGAAGGCCGGCAAGACGATGGTGATGCAGTCGATCGCCAACTCGATCACCACCAACAACCCCGAGTGCCACCTGATGGTCGTCCTGGTCGACGAGCGTCCGGAGGAGGTCACCGACTTCCAGCGCACGGTCAAGGGCGAAGTCATCTCGTCCACGTTCGACCGCCCCGCGAGCGACCACACCACGGTCGCGGAGCTGGCGATCGAGCGGGCCAAGCGCCTGGTCGAGCTCGGCCACGACGTCGTCGTACTCCTCGACGGCATCACCCGCCTCGGCCGCGCGTACAACCTGGCCGCGCCGGCCAGCGGCCGGATCCTTTCCGGTGGTGTCGACTCGGCAGCGCTCTACCCGCCGAAGCGGTTCTTCGGTGCCGCCCGCAACATCGAGAACGGCGGCTCGCTCACCATCCTCGCCACCGCGCTCATCGAGACCGGCTCGAAGATGGACGAGGTGATCTTCGAGGAGTTCAAGGGCACCGGCAACATGGAGCTGCGACTGCGCCGCGAGTTCGCCGACAAGCGGATCTTCCCGGCGATCGACGCGGTCCAGTCCGGTACCCGTCGCGAAGAGCTGCTCATGAGCAAGGAGGAGCTCTCCATCGTCTGGAAGCTGCGCCGGGTGCTCTCCGCGCTCGACGGCCAGCAGGCACTCGAGCTGCTGCTCGAGCGGCTGAAGAAGTCGCAGAGCAACGTCGAGTTCCTGACCCAGGTCCAGAAGACCACGCCTGCGGTTGGTGGACGCGACGACTGACCTGCGTGCGCTCGGGGCCCACGCGGCCCTGAGCGCATCGTCGCGGGCTGGGTTCATGGGTGGTACGACGGCGGCCGGTCCAGCCGCGGACCGGTCGCTGCGGCGGCGCGTCGGCCGGACTGCGCAGTCTGTGGTCCAGCGCCGCTGCGGCCGCCGCGGCCAAGCCGCTTGACGCTTCCTGGTCCACGCCTGGCCCAACCGCCGCCGTACCGTGTGGGCTGGGTTTCGGCAGCTACCGGAAGTCGCGGGAGCGGAGCTGGGCGCCGACGGCGAGGCGGTCGATCTTCTCGGCCATCAGGTTGATCACGCCGTCCTTGGTGACCTGGAGCTTGCCGCGGACCAGCATCGCGGGGGCGGAGCGGGCGACCTTGCGGTAGCGGTTCCAGGCGCCGAGGCTGACGATCACGTTGAGCTGGCCGGTCTCGTCCTCGAGGTTGACGAAGCAGACGCCGCCGGCGGTGCCGGGTCGCTGTCGGTGGGTGACGACGCCGGCGACCAGGACCCGCTCGCCGTCGGGCTGGTGGGGGAGCTCCTCGACCGGGAGTACGCCGAGCTCGTCGAGCTCGGCGCGGAGGTGGCGGATCGGGTGGTCGTCGGTGCTGATCCCGGTCGCCCACATGTCGTAGATCATCTTCTCGGCATCGGTCAGCATCGGCAGCAGCGGCGGCTGGTAGGACAGCGTGTCCAGCTCGAGGGTGTCGGGCTGCTGGGCCGCGGCGTCGCGGGACCGCCACAACCCTTCTCGACGCGAGATCATGAGCGAGTCGAGCGCACCAGCGAGTGACAGCGCCTCCAGCTGCTCGGCGGACAGCTCTGCTCGCCGGGCCAGGTCGCCGAGATCCCAGAACGGCCCGTTGCCGTCTCGCTCGTCGACGATCCGCTGGGCCACCTCCTCGCCGATCGAGTTGACGTCGGACAGCCCGAGCCGGACCGCGAGGTGCAGGTCGCGGTGGTGCAGGTGGGCCTCGTCGGGCGTCTTCTCGCGGTCGAACTTCTTGGCCACCGGCGGCTGCTGGCGGTCCCGGCAGCGGTCCAGCCCACCGGGCTTCTTGCCGGGGATGAGCTCCAGGGTCGCGTGGGCGGCGGAGAGCTGCAGGTCGGGACGGCGTACCTGCACACCGTGCCGCTTGGCGTCGGCGACCAGGCTCTGCGGCGAGTAGAAGCCCATCGGCTGCGCGCGCAGCAGCGCGGCCAGGAACGCGGCCGGGTAGTGCAGCTTGAGCCACGAGCTGGCGTAGACGAGCAAGGCGAAGCTGATCGCGTGCGACTCGGCGAACCCGAAGTTCGCGAACGCCTCGATCTTGTTGTAGATCTCGGCGGCCACCTCGTCGCTGAGCCCGTTGGCCTTCATCCCGTCGTGCAGCTTCTCCCGGAGCTTGTCGATCCGCTCCACGCCCCGCTTGCTGCCCATCGCGCGGCGTAGCTGGTCGGCGTCGGCCGGCGAGCAGTTGCCGACCGCGATCGCCATCTGCATCAGCTGCTCCTGGAACAGCGGCACCCCGAGCGTGCGCTTCAGCACCGGCTCGAGCAGGTGGTGGTCGTAGGTGACTTTGTCCTCGCCGGTGCGGCGCCGGATATAGGGGTGTACGGCGCCACCCTGGATCGGGCCGGGCCGGATCAGCGCGATCTCGACGGCGAGGTCGTAGAAGCTGCGCGGCTTCAGCCGGGGGAGGGTGCCGATCTGGGCGCGGCTCTCCACCTGGAACACCCCGACCGAGTCGGCCCGGCAGAGCATGTCGTAGACCGCCTGCTCCTCCTTCGGCAGCGTCGAGAGGTCCCAGTGCTCGTCCAGGTGCTCGGCGACCAGGTCGAAGGTGTACTGGAGCGCGGCGAGCATGCCGAGCCCGAGCAGGTCGAACTTCACCAAGCCCATCGAGGCACAGTCGTCCTTGTCCCACTGCAGCACGGTGCGCTTGTCCATCCGGGCGTGCTCGATCGGGCATACCTCGCCCACCGGCCGCTCGGTGAGCACCATCCCGCCGGAGTGGATGCCGAGGTGGCGGGGCGTGCTCAGCAGCTGGTGGGTGAGCGCGGCCACCGGCGCCGGGATCTCGCTGTCCGGGTCGAGGGTGGAGGCGTAGCTGTCGACGTGCTTGGCCCAGGCGTCCTGCTGGCCCGGGCTGAAGCCGAGCGCCTTGGCCATGTCGCGTACGGCGTTCTTGGGGCGGTAGGTGATCACGTTGGCGACCTGAGCGGCGTTGCGGCGGCCGTAGGTGCCGTAGACGTGCTGGATCACCTCTTCACGCCGTCTGGAGTCGAAGTCGACATCGATGTCGGGCGCCTCGTTGCGCAGCTCGGACAGGAACCGCTCGAAGGGCAGGTCGTAGTACACCGAGTCGACCGAGGTGATGCCGAGCGCGTAGCAGACCGCGGAGCTGGCCGCGGACCCCCGGCCCTGACAGAGGATGCCCTGCTTCTTCGCCCAGCTCACGATCTCGTGGACGATCAGGAAGTAGCCGGGGAAGTCGAGCTCCCCGATCACCTTGAGCTCCTTCCGCAGCCGCTCCTCGACCTTCTCGTCGGCGTCGGGGTAGTGCTCGCGCCTGCCCTCCTCGACCAGTTGGCGCAGCTGCGACATCGGGGTCTCGCCCGCAGGGACGAGGTGGCTGAGCGGGAGCTGGGGACGCATCGCCCGGAGCGGGAACTCCAGGTCGGCGGCGAGGTCGGCGGTGAGCTCGACCGCCCCGGGATAGCGATGGAACCGCTCGGCCATCTCGGCGCCGGACCGCAGGAACTGGGCGTCGGCACCCGGCAGCCAGCCGTCGATCTCGTCGAGGCTGCGCCGGGCCCGGACCGCCGCCATCGCGGTCGCCAGCGGGTACTCGTCGGGGGTGGCGTAGTGGACCGCGTTGGTGGCCACCACCGGCAGCCGCGCCCGCTCCGCGACCAGCGCCAAGGCGTCGTTGTGGACGGTGTCGAGCGGCTGGCCGTGGTCGAACAGTTCGACGACGACGTTGTCGGGGCCGAACAGCTCCTTGAGCCGCTCCACCTCCCGGAGCGCGGCGGCCTCGCCGTCGCGGACCAGCGCGGTGCGTACGGCGCCCTTCCGGCAGCCGGTCAGCACCAGACAGTGTCCGTCCGCGGTCGCCGCGAGCGCATCGAGGTCGTAGACCGGCCGCCCCTTCTCCGCCCCCGGCGCCAGGTGGGCATCGGTGAGCGCACCCGCCAGCCGGTGGTACCCCTCCTGCCCGCGGGCCAGCACCAGCAGATGCTCACCGGCGGGATCGGGCACACCGTTCTGCGGTCCGTCGAGGCCGAGTGAC
This sequence comes from Nocardioides speluncae, assembly GCF_003121585.1. Lineage (GTDB taxonomy): Bacteria > Actinomycetota > Actinomycetes > Propionibacteriales > Nocardioidaceae > Nocardioides > Nocardioides speluncae. Next base: position 124,861 of record NZ_QEOO01000022.1, on the reverse strand, counting down.
AGCTCCGCGCCGTACACGGTCTTCAAGCCGGGGAACGCCTCGGCCGCCTCGGCGAACCGGACCGCGCCGTACACCCCGTCGTGGTCGGTGATCGCGATCGCCGACAGGCCCAGCCTGGCCGCCTCCACCACCAGCGCCTCCGGCGACGACGCGCCGTCCAGGAAGCTGTAGTGGGAGTGGGCGTGCAGCTCGGCGTACGGCACCGCAGACAGTGCCCGGTCGATCTCCGGCGCCTCGAACTTCGCCCGCTTGCGAGAGAACGCAGGTGCGTCGCCGCCGTCGAACTTACGGTCGTACTTCGGACGCACCCGACCACTCGGCGGTACGCCGCGCGACAGCGCCTGCTCCAGCTCCCGCCACGGGATCGGAGGGTTGTTCCAGCCCATCACCCGGCCCCCCGCTCATGGGGAGCCGGCGGTCGGCGGGGTCGGTCACCCGGCGGGCGGCTGGGTAGGGACACCGCGGCCGGTGTCGGCGGGGACTCGGCGGTCGCTGCGGCGGCGCGTCGCGCGCACGACGTCTTCTTGGGTAGCGCGCCGTTGGCGCGCGCCGCGGCCAAGCCGCTTGACGCCGCCCGCCGAGCCCCCGCCGACACCGGCCGCGGCGTCCCCGGGCGGTAGTGGTCACTAGTCATAACGCGCCTCCGCGAGCCAACGGCCCTTCTCCAAGAGAAGGAGCCACGCGGTGCCGTCGGCGGCGAGGACCTGGAAGCGGTCGAGGCGGCGGTGCTGAGCCGGGCTCCACCAGCGCTGGCGGATGGGCCAGGGACCGGCCCAGCCGGTGATTGCGACTCGGTGGTCGTTTTGGCAGAGCCAGCGGGGGGTGGCGGACAGGGCGCCGCGGTCGGTGATGCGCACGGGGGCGTTGTCCTCGGCGAGCACCCGGACGGCTGGGGGAGTGGCGAAGACCATGGACGGGGCGGGGCCGGTGACTCGGCCGGGCCAGGGCTGGTCGAGCTTGTTGGTGCGGTGACTCGGCATCGCCTCACCCCACGGCCTGAGCAGCCGGCGGTCGGCGAGCAGGCGGCCGCCGACCACGGCGGAGGCGAGTACGCCGAGGTGCCCGAGCCGGCTCTGCAGCCCGGTGAGGGTGTGCTGGACCCGCTCGTCCGGGCCCTCGCCCCACAGGCCGCGGGCGTGGTGGCCTCGATCGTCGACGGCCAGCGGCGCGACCTCGACCCGGACCACCACGTCGGTCAGCCCTTCGGCCAGCTGCCAGCGGAGCCGGTCCACGATGTCGGTGGGGGCGAAGTGTCGCGGGTGGGTCCAGACCCGCTCGACGGGCGGGGCAGCCAGGCTGGTGGCGTACACCCGGAGCTGGAGCTGGGTGCAGACCAGGTTGCTGGCGACCAGGGCGGCGATGAACTTCTCGGCGAGCGGAGCGCAGCTGGCGGCGACCTGCTCCAGCCCGTCCAGGCCGGGCTCGAAGTCGATCTCGCGGGTGAGGTGGGGTGGGACCGTGCGCGGGGCGACCGCCGGCAGCACCGCACCGCGGGCCAGCAGATGAGCCTCCCGCCCGGCGTCACCGAACCGGGCGTGCACGTGCGGCGGCGAGAGCTCCGCGAACTCACCGAGCGTGTCGATCCCGACCCGGCGCAGGAAGGTCACCAGCTTGCGGTCGTCGAGCACCCCGATCGGCAGCGCTCCCAGGAAGTCGGGGGAGCCGTCGGGTGGGATCACCTCCAGCGGCTGGCCGGGCGTGGTGTGCCGAGCGGCCTGCTGGGCGGCGTACGTCCCGTCCGCGACGCCGACCCGGAGGTCGGCCAGAGGCAGCGTCGGCAGCTGCTCGCGGACCCGGCGTACCAGCGCCCGGGCGGCCTGCTCCTCACCGCCGTAGAAGCGGCTGGCCCCCTTGGCGCGGACCGCCGCAAGCCCGGGCTCCAGCATCTGCACCCCCGGCACCACCTCCTCCACGACCCGCAGCACGGCGTCGAAGACCCGCACGTCGCGCACCTCGTCATGGGCGAGTACGACGAGCTCCGGGCAGCGGTTCTGGGCTTCGCGCACCCGCAGCCCGGTCTGGACCCCCTCCTCCCGGGCCGCCGCCGAGCAGGCGCTGACCAGGCCCTTGTCGATGAGCGCGACGGGTGCCTGGCCACGGGCCGGGGCATGCGACTGGGCGGCGGCGACCACCGGCCAGTCGGGGCACCACAGCGCCAGCGTCCGCGCCCGGCTCATGCACTCGCCGCCTCGCTCGTCGTACTGGCTTCTTCGGGCAGCTCGGTCCAGCCGGGTGGGGTCACCGAGACCTGTCGTGGCCGGCTGCCCCGGGCGTGGACGTCGAGCCAGATCCGCCGGCCGCTGAGCAGACCGTGGCCGTCGCCGACCCCGCCCCAGGCGTTGCCGCTGACCTGTACGTCGGCGGCAGCACCAGGCCAGGGCCCGGTCGCCACCAGCACCGTGCCGCGCTCACGCAGCCGCGCTGCCAGCCGGGTGGCGTCGGTGGGGGAGACCCGGGCCGGCGGCCGGGCCACGACCACACCGAGCACCTCGACCAGCGCCGCGACCACGCCGAACCACTGCCGGCCCGGCTCCGGCACCAGCACCAGCCGGTCCAGCTGGACCCCGAGCTCGGCGACCGCTTCGATGCCGAGGTCGGGATGGCCGACGACGCCGCACCAGGCGCCCTCTCGGGACGGCTCCGCCAGCAGTGCGGTGGCGAGCGTGAGCGAGCCGCTCAGGGAGTACACCGACCCGACCCGCAGGCCGTCCGGGAACGCCGGCGCGAGCAGCGGATGGACCGGGAGTGCGGTCGCGACGGTCCCGCGCTCCATCGTCCGGATCTGCTTGCGCAGGTCATCGAGGATGGCGGATCGGCTCACTCCACCATCTTCGCACATATGTTCGAATGACTAAATGATGGAATGAGGGAATGTTGTGGTCCGCAACCGGGTTGAGGCTCACGTGACGACGACCCTCGGCGCGGCTGCCTCGCGCTCTCAGACCCCCGACCGCACCGAGCCCGCCGGCCGTCGCTACGTCCAGTTCGTGATCGTCCTCGGCGCGCTGATCGCGCTCGGGCCGCTGACCATCGACATGTACCTCCCGGCGTTCCCGGAGATCGCCGACGACCTGAACGCCTCCGACTCGCAGATCCAGCTCACCCTCACCGGCATGCTGCTCGGCCTCGCCGTCGGCCAGCTGGTGATCGGTCCGCTCTCGGACGCCTTCGGCCGCCGCCGGCCGCTGATGGTCGGCCTCGGAGTACACGCGCTCGCGTCACTGCTCTGTTCGCTCGCGCCCTCGGCGGAGATGCTGGCCTCGGTCCGCGTCCTGCAGGGCTTCGCGGGCGCCGCGGTCAGCGTGACCGCGATGGCGATGGTCCGCGACCAGTTCGAGGGAATCGCGATGGCACGGCTGATGGCGCGGCTGATCCTGGTGATCGGCCTGGCCCCGATCATCGCGCCGACGCTCGGTGGTGTGGTGCTGACCTGGTCGGGCTGGCGCACGATCTTCCTGGTCATCATGGTGGCCGCGGTCGCCCTGATCGGCGTCGCCGCGTTCGGCCTGCGCGAGACGCTCCCGCCGGAGCGCCGGCAGCCGGCGCGGGTCCGCGCCAGCCTCACGGCGTACGGCGCACTCCTGCGCGACCGCCGCTTCCTCGCCCTCGGTCTGATCGGCGGCGCGATGATGGCGACCCTGTTCGCGTACGTCGCCGGCGCGTCGTTCGTGCTGCAGGACGGCTTCGGGCTGTCGGAGGGCGAGTTCGCGGTCGTGTTCGGCATCAACGCCGCGACGTTCGTGCTCGGCTCCCAGATCAACCCGCTGCTGCTGCGCAGGTTCGGCCTGATCCAGGTGCTGACCGGTGCGATCCTGATGACCTTGGGCTCGTCGCTGGTGCTGCTCACCCTCGGCCTCACCGGCTGGGGCGGACTGGCGGTCGTGGTGGTCCCGCTCGCCGCCAACCTCGGCCTGGCCGGGTTCGCGATGCCCAACACTCCGGCTCTCGCGCTGGCGAACTACGGCGCCTCCGCCGGCACCGCCGCCGCCGTGCTCGGCTGCCTCCAGTTCGGTGTCGGCGGCGCGATCGCCCCGGTCGTCGGGGCCTTCGGCAGCACCACCGTCGTACCTATGGCCTCGGTGATGGTCGGCCTGACCGCGACCGCCGCCCTGCTGATGTTCGGCGTCGTGCGCCGCAGCGCGCCAGCACCGGCGTCGGCGTCGGCGTCGAGAGGTTGACGTCATACGAATGGGCACCTACAGGCGCCGACTCGTATGACGTCCCGCGGGAGGTCATACGGACTGGTCGCTATGGCTCGCGGTTCGTATGACGTCCCGGCGGGAACAAACCGTGCGCGTGACCGGTTGAGGGAGCACTGCGCCGAATGCCTGCCGATTCGCATGCCCGCTCGGGCAGGTGGCAGACTAGGGCGCTGGTTCCGGTTCACGTCCCGCACAAGCGCGGTGGCGACCCGGCGACCTGAGAGAGGACACCATGAAGAAGGACATCCACCCGGAGTACGTCGAGACCCAGGTGAGCTGCACCTGTGGCGCGACGTTCACCACCCGCAGCACCGCGACCAGCGGCACCATCCGCGCCGACGTCTGCTCGCAGTGCCACCCGTTCTACACCGGCAAGCAGAAGATCCTCGACACCGGCGGCCGCGTCGCCCGCTTCGAGGCCCGCTACGCCAAGAAGGCTGCCAAGTAGCTTCGTCAGGGCGCCGGTTGTCACACCCTCCATGGTGTGCAACCGGCGCCCTTTCTTACGCCCGCAAAACCCACTGTCAGGTCAGATCTGAGGAGTCGCCATGTTCGAGGCCGTAGCCGGGCTCGAGGCCGAGCACGCCGAGCTGGAGAAGCAGCTCGCCGACCCGGCGACCCACGCCGACCAGGGCCTTTCCAAGCGCCTCAACCAGCGGTACGCCGAGCTGTCGGCGATCATCCGCACCTGGCACGAGTGGACCCAGCTCGGCGACGACATCGAGGCCGCGCGCGAGCTGGCCAGTGACGACCCGGACTTCGCAGCCGAGGCCGAGGTGCTGACCGAGAAGCGGGCCGCCGCCGACGAGCGGCTCCGCCACCTGCTGGTACCGCGCGACCCCTCCGACAGCAAGGACGCGCTGCTGGAGGTCAAGTCCGGCGAGGGCGGCGAGGAGTCCGCGCTGTTCGCCGGCGACCTGCTCCGCATGTACAGCCGGTACGCCGAGCGGCGCGGCTGGAAGACCGAGATCCTGGACGCGACCGAGTCCGACCTCGGCGGCTACAAGTCCGTCACGGTCGCGGTGAAGGCGAAGGGCACCCCGGAGCCCGGCGAGGCGCCGTACGCGCTGCTGAAGTTCGAGGGCGGGGTACACCGGGTGCAGCGGGTGCCGGCGACCGAGTCGCAGGGCCGGATCCACACCTCGGCGGCCGGCGTACTCGTGGTGCCGGAGGCCGAGCAGGTCGACGTCACCATCGACGAGAACGACCTGCGGATCGACGTGTTCCGGTCCTCGGGCCCCGGCGGCCAGAGCGTCAACACCACCGACTCGGCGGTCCGGATCACGCACCTGCCGACCGGGATCGTGGTCAGCTGCCAGAACGAGAAGTCGCAGCTTCAGAACAAGGAGTCGGCGCTGCGCATCCTGCGCGCCCGGCTGCTCGCCGCCGCCGAGGAGGCCGCCAACGCCGAGGCGTCGGAGGCGCGCAAGTCGCAGGTCCGCACCGTCGACCGCTCCGAGCGGATCCGCACCTACAACTTCCCCGAGAACCGGATCTCCGACCACCGCACCGGCTACAAGTCCTACAACCTCGACACGGTCCTCGACGGCGAGCTGCAGCCGGTGATCGCCTCGTGTGTGGAGGCGGACCTCGCCTCCCGGCTCGAGGCGATCGAGGCGTGACCCCGCGGGAGGTCGTCCGCGAGGCCGTCGCCCGGCTGCGGGCGGCCGGCGTCGCCTCGCCCGAGTACGACGCGGCCGAGCTGCTGGCGCACGTGCTCGGCACCACCCGGTCCCGGCTCGGGCTCGATGCTCCGGAGCTGACGGCGGACCAGGCGGCGGCGTACGACGCGCTCGTCACCCGGCGCGCCAACCGCGAGCCACTGCAGCACCTAACCGGGACCACCGGCTTCCGCTACGTCGACCTCCAGGTCGGCCCCGGCGTCTTCGTGCCGCGGCCGGAGACCGAGCTGCTCGCGGGCTGGGCAATCGAGCATGTGACCCGGATCGAGCAGCCGGTCGTCGTCGACCTGTGCACCGGGTCAGGGGCGATCGCCCGCGCGATCGCCGATGAGGTCCCAGCCGCCAAGGTGTACGCCGTGGAGCTCGACGAAGCTGCCCACGGCTGGGCCGCCCGCAACCTCGCCGGCACCGGCGTCGAGCTGCGGCACGGCGACATGGCCGACGCGTTTCCCGAGCTCGACGGCACTGTCGACGTGGTGGTCTGCAACCCGCCGTACATCCCGCTCGAGGCCTGGGAGTCGGTTGCCCCGGAGGCGCGCGATCACGACCCCCACCTCGCCCTGTTCTCGGGCCAGGACGGCCTGGACGCGATCCGGGTCCTGGAGCGGCGGGCCGCCGTACTCCTCAAGGACGGCGGCGTCGTCGGCGCCGAGCATGCCGACGCCCAGGGCGAGTCCGCACCAGCCGTCTTCGCGGCGACCGGCCGGTGGCGCGACGTGCGCGACAATCGCGACCTTGCGGGGCGTCCGCGCTTCGTCACGGCACGACTGGCAGCCTCCGTTTGAGCAGTCCGACTGGCTCGAATGTGAGTTATCCACAGGCCAGTGTTTGCCCGCTTGATCGCCCTCAAAGGCACTGCCAAGGTAAAGCACCGCGGCTTCAACGGGGGGCCGCAGTGGAAGCCTCGGAGGACATATGAGGAAGAGTCTCGCCCACATCGCCGCGCTTGCTCTGGCGACGCCGGTATTGGTTGTCAGCGGTTCCAGCACTGCCGATGCAGCGGATTGCGTGGAATGGGTTCGCAACTACACCACCAGCGGCAGCAAGTATGCGGTCCTCAGGAACGTCTGTGGACGTGCAGTCGACGGAAAGGCAGTGGTCAATAACTGGCCCGACAGTCACTGCGTCCGTATTTCTGCGCACGACACTCGCTCCGTTCGGACCGGTGGGCGGTTTAGCCCGGGGGCGCACCGAGGGGACGAGTGCTAGCCAGTTCGACTTTGTGAGGTGGGGCCGCGGAGCTTCTGCGGCCCCACCTGAGTTTCTGACCCTGGTCGGCGGAAGCAGGGCGCGACTGGCACGATGACCCCGTGAGCACGCGGTACCCCACCTCAGACGACGACGAGCTCGAGGCCGCGGTCGAGGCCGCTGCGCTGGCCATCCGCCGCGGCGAGCTGATCGTGATCCCGACCGACACCGTGTACGGCGTGGCAGCGGACGCGTTCGATCCGGCTGCTGTCCGGGCGCTGCTCAAGGCCAAGGGCCGGGGCAGGGAGATGCCGCCGCCGGTGCTCGTGAGTTCGGCGGCCACGATCGACGCTCTCGCCGTCGGGCTGCCGGGCTACGCCCGCACCCTGGTCGAGAAGTTCTGGCCCGGGCCGCTGACCCTGGTCTGCAACCAGCAGTCCTCGCTGCAGTGGGACCTCGGCGACACCCGCGGCACGGTCGCGGTCCGGATGCCCGACCACCCCGTCGCGATCGCGATCCTGGAGCGCACCGGCCCGCTGGCCGTCAGCTCCGCGAACCTGACCGGCGAACCGGCCGCGACCAGTGCGGACGCCGCCGACGAGATGCTGGGGGAGCAGGTCAGCGCGGTGGTGGACGCCGGCCCGTCGTTGCGCAAGGAGGCGTCCACGATCGTCGACGTCACCGGCGCCCAGGGCCGGGTGCTGCGGCTGGGTGCCCTCTCGATCGACGAGCTGAACGTCGCGCTCGAGCCGCTCGGCGCCACCGTCGCGGAACCCGAGTAGGAGAGCCAACCCAGTGCGGGAGTACCTCCTCGTCTTCCTCGTGGCCGCGGCCGTGACCTACCTGCTGACGGTGGTCGCACGCGAGATCGCACTGCGCACCGGCGCGGTCGCCCAGGTCCGCGACCGCGACGTGCACGCCGTACCCATTCCGTACTTCGGCGGCATGGCGATGCTCGGCGGGCTGACCGCGGCGTACGTCGTGGGCCGGCAGCTGCCCTTCCTGTCCTCGGCCCCGGACCTGTTCGACGACGCCGGAGCGGTGCTGATCGCCGGCGCACTGATCTGCTCGGTCGGTGTGATCGACGATCTGCTCGAGCTGGACGCGCTGACCAAGTTCGGGGGCCAGGTGCTGGCGGCGGGCCTGCTGGTCGCGCTCGGGGTGCGTTGGTACTTCTTCCCGGCCATGGACGGCGGGCAGTTCACCCTCCACCCGGATCAGTCGGCGATTCTCACGATCGCGGTTGTCGTCGCGACCGTGAACGCGGTGAACTTCGTGGACGGCCTGGACGGTCTGGCGGCCGGCGTGGTCGGCGTCGGCGCGGTTGCGTTCTTCCTCTACTGCTACGTGCTCGCGGACGTCAACAACGTCAGCCTCGCGGTGACCGGCGCATTCCTGTGCGCCGCCCTCGGCGGCGCCTGCACCGGCTTCATCCCGCACAACTTCTATCCGGCGCGGCTCTTCATGGGCGACAGCGGCTCGATGCTGATCGGGCTGGTGCTCTCGGCCAGCGCGCTGACCCTGACCGGTCAGTTCGACACCAACCAGATCAGCCAGGGCGCCGCTGGCGCGCAGGCGAGCTGGGTGGTCACGCTGCTGCCGGTGGTGCTGCCGATATCTATCTTGATCGTGCCGCTGGTCGACCTGGTGCTCGCGGTGGTACGCCGCACCCGTGCCGGCCGCTCGCCGTTCGCCCCCGACAAGCAGCACCTGCACCACCGGCTGCTGGAGATCGGCCACTCGCACCGCCGCGCGGTGATGATCATGTGGCTGTGGGCCGGGCTGGTCGCGTTCGGGTCGGTGCTGGCCAGCCTCTTCTCCGGCGTCTGGGTCGTGCTCACGCTGGCCGCCATGCTCTCGTTCACCGTCGCGGCGACTTTCCTGCTGCCCCGGATTCGCGGCGTACACCCCGCCTGAACCCTCCTGAATCGGGCACTTGATCGTTCAATTGGCACCCCGCGAAGACCTTGTGCTACTTTTCACAAGCACCCCGGAGGGCCGGGGCGACACCGCAGATTTCTCACAGAAACGGCCGCCGATATGACGACCGCGATGACAGCTAGGACGCCCGACTCGGGGCTCCCGATGCTTCTCAGTGCGGCTGTCTCGGCCCTCGTCGCCGGTGCGATCGTGATCGCCGTTGGCGCGATCGCGAGCGGTGCTCCCGCGGCGTACGGCGCAATCGTCGGCACCTTCATCGTGGTCGGTGTCTTCGGCTTCGGAGCGTTCACGGTCAACCTGGTCGCGAAGGTGCTTCCGGCCGCGGCCCTGCTGGTCGCGATGCTGACCTACACGCTCCAGGTCGTGCTGATGGCGGTCGTGTTCCTCGCACTGACAAAGTCCGGCCTGCTCGACGACGCGCTCGACCGGCAGTGGCTGGCGGGTGCGGTGATCACCGGCACCATCGTGTGGCTGATCGCCCAGATCATCACCACGATGCGCGCCCGGATCCCCGCCTTCGACCTGCCCCCCGAGGCGGGTGTGCGATGACGACTCGACACTGCTACTGTCCGGGCTGCGATGGCTCAGCAACAACCCCCGTCCGCGCACTCCGGCGAGAATCCTTCCGATGGGCCCAAGGGCGACCCCTGGCACGCCTTCGGATACATCGTGTCGGGCGTGGCCGTCTACGGACTGATCGGCTGGTTGCTCGACCGATGGCTGGACACGACGTTCCTGGTCGCGGTCGGGATCCTGGTGGGCGCCGTACTAGGCATCTACCTGACCTGGGCCCGCTTCAACAAGGCACAGATCGAACCTACGCAGGGCACGCAAACGCAGGGCAAGCAAGAGCAGTAGCGACGCTGATACAGGAGACACGGTGAGCTTGATCGGGACGACGGTGACCTCGGCCGACGAATTCACGCCTCCCGGCCCGGGTGACTTCAACCTGCCCCCGATCGGTGGCGGGCACGAGACCTTTGAGTGGCTGGGCCAGACCCACTACCTCGGTGTCACCAAGCCGATGCTGCAACTGGTCCTCTCGGGCATCTTGGTGTTCGGGTTCTTCTGGCTGGCGGCCCGCCGCCAGGCGATGGTGCCGGGACGCCTGCAGTTCCTCGGAGAGTCGGCGTACGGTTTCGTCCGCAACTCGATGGCGCGCGACATCATCGGCAGCCATCACTTCATGAAGTACGTGCCGTACCTGTTCGCACTGTTCTTCTTCATCCTGCTGAACAACCTGTTCGCCTCGATCCCGTTCCTCCAGTTCCCGACGTTCTCGCGCTCAGGCATGGTCTACAGCCTCGCGCTGCTGAGCTGGCTGATCTACAACATTGCGGGCATGCGCGTGCATGGCGTGGTCGGCTACTTCAAGCACCAGTGCGTGCCGCCGGGCATCAAGGGCCCGATGCTGATCCTGCTGGTGCCGCTGGAGTTCTTCTCCAACATCGTGGTCCGCCCGGTCACGCTGGCCCTCCGTCTTTTCGCCAACATGCTCGCCGGCCACCTGCTGCTGATCCTGTTCGCGCTCGGCGGCCAGCACCTGCTGATGGAGGTCGGTGGCGCGGTCGGCGCGGTCGGCATCCTCGCCTGGGTGCTGTTCATCCTGATCGCCTTCCTGGAGCTGCTGGTCCAGTTCCTGCAGGCCTACGTCTTCGTCCTCCTCAACGCGATGTACATCTCCGGTGCCATCGCCGAGGAGCACTGAGAACCGCACCACCCCTGATGTCCCACCGAAGTAGATAAACCGAAAGGAAGATTCGCCGTGACTGGTGAACTCAATGGCTCGCTCAACATGATCGGCTATGGCCTCGCGGCCATCGGCCCTGGTGTGGGCATCGGCCTCATCTTCGCCGCATACATCAACGGTGTGGCGCGCCAGCCCGAGGCGCAGAGCCGCCTGCAGAACATCGCGATCCTGGGCTTCGCGCTGGCCGAGGCGCTGGCGATCATCGGTATCGCCCTCGCGTTCGTCCTGAACTGACCTCGCACCCAAAGAAGGACGTGCCATGCACAAGGTGATCCTCCTCGCCGCAGAAGAAGAGCACGAGCTCAACCCGCTCCTTCCGCACCCGATCGAGCTGGTTCTCTCGCTTGTCGTCTTCGGCATCCTGCTGTTCGCGGTCAAGAAGTTCGTGGTCCCCGCCTTCGAGAAGACGTTCGCCGAGCGAACCTCTGCCATCGAGGGTGGACTGAAGGCCGCGGAGACCAAGCAGGCCGAGGCCGACGCCAAGCTCGCCGAGCTGGAGAAGCAGCTCGCCGATGCGCGGCACGAGGCGGCCCGGATCCGCGAGGAGGCGCGCGAACAGGGCGCAGCCATCGTCGCGGAGATGCGGGAGCAGGCGCAGGCCGAGTCGAACCGCATCGTCGAGCACGGCAAGACCCAGATCGAGGCCGAGCGCCAGCAGGCGGTCACCTCGCTGCGTGCCGAGGTCGGCACGCTGGCCACGGGTCTGGCCGGGCGCATTGTCGGTGAGAGCCTGGACGACGAGGCTCGCCAGAGCCGCGTGGTCGAGCGGTTCCTCGCCGAGCTCGAGGCCGACCAGACGAGCGGGGTCAACTGATGTCCTTCCGGGGAGCCTCGGCGGAAGCCGTGGCCGCACTGTCGCAGGAGCTGGAGAGCGTGCTCTCTGGTGGCGACGCGGCGCGGGTCGGCAACGACCTGTTCTCGGTGGCCTCGGTGCTCCGCGGCGAGCCCGGCCTGCGCCGGGTGGCGACCGATGTATCGGTCGCCGCCGACGCCAAGTCCGGGCTGGTCCGGCAGGTCTTCGGCGGCAAGGTCGACGACGGAACGCTGACCCTGCTCGGCAAGGCCGTCGAGCGGCGCTGGACCGCGACCCGCGACCTCGCGGATGCGCTCGAGCACCTCGGCGTGGTCGCCACCGTGAAGTCGGCGGGTGCCGACGGCAGCCGGCTCGCGGACGAGTTGTTCTCGTTCGAGGGAATCGTCAAGGACAACCCCGAGCTTCGAGACGCACTGTCCGACCCGGCCCGCAACGCCGACGACAAGCGCGGCCTGGTCCGCGGACTGCTCGACGGCAAGGCGCTGGCGGCTACGGTCGCTCTCGCCGAGCAGTCGCTGGCCGGTTCACACCGCACGGTCGCGGTCGCGCTTCACCAGTACCAGCAGGTCGCGGCCCAGGTCGCCGGCCAGGGCGTGGCAACGGTGCGGGTTGCCCGCGCGCTGTCCGACGCCGACCGGCAGCGGCTCACCGACGCGCTCGCGCGTCAGTACGACCGCCCGGTGCACCTCAACGTCGTCGTCGACCCCGAGGTCATCGGCGGCATCCGGGTCGAGATCGGTGACGACGTCATCGACGGTTCCGTGTCCAGCAAGCTGGACGACGCCCAGCGCAAGCTGGCCGGCTGAGCTTTACCAAAACATGAGCAACAGTCTTCGAGCAGACGAGAGTAAGGAATCTTAAGATGACGGAGCTTTCGATCCGTCCGGACGAGATCCGGGACGCGCTACAGCGCTTCGTGTCGGACTACAAGCCCGAGACGGCGAGCCGGGAAGAGGTCGGCACCGTCGCGGAGGCCGGCGACGGTATCGCGCGGGTCAGCGGCCTGCCCTCCGCCATGGCCAACGAGCTGCTCGAGTTCGAGGACGGCACGCTGGGCATCGCCCTGAACCTCGACACCCGCGAGATCGGCGTCGTTGTCCTCGGTGACTTCGACAAGATCGAAGAGGGCCAGGCGGTACGCCGTACCGGCGAGATCCTGTCGGTGCCCGTCGGCGACGGGTATCTCGGCCGCGTGATCGACCCGCTCGGCACCCCGATCGACGGCCTGGGCGAGGTCACCCCGCTCGACGGCCGCCGCTCGCTGGAGCTCCAGGCGGCCTCCGTGGTGCAGCGCAAGTCGGTGCACGAGCCGCTCGCCACCGGCATCAAGGCGATCGACGCGATGACCCCGATCGGCCGCGGCCAGCGTCAGCTGATCATCGGCGACCGCGCGACCGGCAAGACCACGGTCGCGATCGACACGATCATCAACCAGAAGGCGAACTGGGACTCCGGCGACCCGAGCAGGCAGGTCCGCTGCATCTACGTCGCCATCGGCCAGAAGGGCTCGACCATCGCCTCGGTGCGTGGCGCCCTTGAGGAGGCCGGCGCGCTGGAGTACACCACGATCGTCGCGGCTCCCGCGTCCGACTCGGCCGGCTTCAAGTACCTCGCGCCGTACACCGGCTCGGCCATCGGCCAGCACTGGATGTACGACGGCAAGCACGTCCTGATCGTGTTCGACGACCTGACCAAGCAGGCCGAGGCCTACCGCGCGGTGTCGCTGCTGCTGCGCCGCCCGCCGGGCCGTGAGGCGTACCCGGGCGACGTGTTCTACCTGCACAGCCGCCTGCTCGAGCGTTGCGCGAAGCTCTCCGACGACATGGGCTCCGGCTCGATGACGGGTCTGCCGATCATCGAGACCAAGGCCAACGACGTCTCGGCGTTCATCCCGACCAACGTCATCTCGATCACCGACGGTCAGATCTTCCTGCAGTCCGACCTGTTCGCGGCCAACCAGCGTCCGGCGATCGACGTCGGTGTCTCGGTGTCCCGCGTGGGTGGTGCCGCGATGACCAAGGCGATGAAGTCGGTCACCGGCTCGCTCAAGGTCGACCTGGCGCAGTTCCGCGCGATGGAGGCGTTCGCGATGTTCGCGTCCGACCTCGACGCGGCGTCCCGTCAGCAGCTCGACCGCGGCCAGCGGCTGATGGCGCTGCTCAAGCAGCCCCAGTACTCGCCGTACCCGGTCGAGGAGATGACGGTCTCGCTGTGGCTGGGCACCTCCGGCAAGCTGGACAAGGTACCGACCGACGACGTGCTCCGCTTCGAGCACGAGTTCATCGACTACCTCCGCCGCTCCCACGAAGGCATCCTCGCCGGCATCCGTGAGTCGCTGAAGTTCGAGGACTCCACCGAGTCCGAGCTGAACGCGGCCTACGACTCGTTCCTCGCGCAGTTCGAGACCTCGGAAGGCGCGTCGATCAAGGCCGGCACCGAGACGCACGAGGCGCTCGAGGACGAGGAAGTCGAGCAGGAGCAGATCGTCAAGCAGAAGCGGGCGTGAGTCATGGCTCTCTCGCTGCGTGAGTACCGGGCGCGGATCAAGTCGACGGAGTCGATGAAGAAGATCACGCGCGCCATGGAGCTCATTGCTGCGTCCCGCATCATCAAGGCGCAGCAGCGGGCGCAGGCGGCGGCGCCGTACGCCCGTGAGCTGACCCGAGCGGTGTCGGCGGTGGCGACGTACTCCAACGTCGACCACCCGCTGACCACCGAGCCCGACGAGACCAAGCGGGCCGCGATCCTGATCGTGACCAGCGACCGCGGCCTGGCCGGCGCCTACTCCTCCAGCGTGCTGAAGGAGGCCGAGCGTCTCGCGCAGAAGCTGCGCGAGGAGGGCAAGGAAGTTGACACCTACATCACCGGCCGCAAGGGCGAGGCGTACTACAAGTTCCGCCAGCGCCCGGTCGTGCAGACGTGGACCGGCTTCTCCGACCAGCCGACGTACGACGTGGCGCACGACATCGGCGAGACCCTGATCGCGGCGTTCCTCAACGACGACGAGACCGTCGCGTCCGAGGGCTCGCCGCAGGGTGTCGACGAGGTGCACGTGGTGTACACGCGGTTCGTGTCGATGCTCTCGCAGGAGCCGGTGGCGACCCGCCTGCTCCCGCTGGAGGTCGTCGAGGGCGACGTCGAGCTGCCCCCGCTCTACGAGTTCGAGCCGTCTCCGGCCGAGGTGCTCGATGCACTGCTGCCGAAGTACGTCCAGAGCCGGATCTACTTCGCCCTGCTGCAGGCGGCCGCCTCGGAGCTGGCCGCGCGGCAGAAGGCGATGAAGTCCGCGACCGACAACGCCGACGAGCTCATCAAGAAGTACAAGCGAATCGCCAACCAGGCCCGTCAGGCCGGCATTACCCAGGAAATCAGCGAAATTGTTGGTGGCGTGAACGCGCTGGCCGACGCGACCGCCGGGAGTGAGTGAGAGACATGACTGCCACTGTTGAAGAGGGCACCGAGACCAAGGGCGGCGGCATCGGCCGGATCGCCCGCGTCATCGGCCCGGTTGTGGACATCGAGTTCCCGCCGGACGCGATGCCGGAGATCTACAACGCCCTGCACGTGACCTTCGAGCTGGCCGGTGAGTCGCACACGATCACGCTCGAGGTCGCCCAGCACATCGGCGACGGCATGGTCCGCGCCATCTCGATGAAGCCGACCGACGGCCTGGTGCGCGGCGCCACCGTCAGCGACACCGGAGAGTCGATCTCGGTGCCCGTGGGCGACGTGACGCTCGGCAAGGTGTTCAACACCACCGGCGACTGCCTCAACCTCGAAGAGGACGAGAAGCTCGAGATCAACGAGCGCTGGGGCATCCACCGCAAGGCACCGGCGTTCGACCAGCTCGAGTCGAAGACCCAGATGTTCGAGACCGGCATCAAGGTCATCGACCTGCTGACGCCGTACGTCCAGGGCGGCAAGATCGGCCTGTTCGGCGGCGCCGGCGTGGGCAAGACCGTGCTCATCCAGGAGATGATCGCGCGCGTCGCCAAGGACCACGGCGGTGTGTCGGTGTTCGCCGGCGTCGGCGAGCGCACCCGCGAGGGCAACGACCTGATCGCCGAGATGACCGAGGCCGGCGTTATCGGCCAGACCGCACTGGTGTTCGGCCAGATGGACGAGCCGCCGGGCACCCGGCTGCGGGTCGCGCTGTCCGCGCTGACGATGGCGGAGTACTTCCGCGACGTCCAGAAGCAGGACGTGCTGCTGTTCATCGACAACATCTTCCGGTTCACCCAGGCGGGTTCCGAGGTGTCGACGCTGCTCGGCCGGATGCCGTCCGCGGTGGGCTACCAGCCGAACCTCGCCGACGAGATGGGTCAGCTCCAGGAGCGGATCACCTCGACGCGTGGTCACTCGATCACCTCGATGCAGGCGATCTACGTGCCCGCCGACGACTACACGGACCCGGCGCCGGCGACCACGTTCGCGCACCTCGACGCGACCACTGAGCTGTCGCGTGAGATCGCGTCGCTCGGTATCTACCCGGCCGTGGACCCGCTGACCTCGACGTCGCGGATCCTGGACGCTCAGTACATCGGCCAGGCGCACTACGACTGCGCGATCCGGATCAAGCAGATCCTGCAGCGCAACAAGGAGCTCCAGGACATCATCGCGATCCTCGGTGTCGACGAGCTCTCCGAAGAGGACAAGATCATCGTGTCCCGGGCCCGCCGGATCCAGCGGTTCCTGTCGCAGAACACCTACGTGGCCAAGCAGTTCACCGGCATCGAGGGCTCGACGGTTCCCGTGTCGGAGACGATCGAGGCGTTCAACAAGATCGCCGAGGGCGAGTACGACCACGTCGCCGAGCAGGCGTTCTTCATGTGCGGCGGTCTGGACGACGTCGAGCGCAAGTGGGACGAGATCCAGAAGAGCCTCTGAGTGCCTGTGCCCGGCGGTACGACGTACCGCCGGGCCGCACTCGGCCACCGATGACGAGAGGAAGTAGTCGCCATGAGTGACTTGCTGCAGGTCGAGCTGGTGGCAGCCGACCGGCTGGTGTGGTCCGGCGAGGCCACGATGGTGATCGCCCGGACCACCGAGGGCGATGTCGGCATCCTGCCCGGCCACGCCCCGGTGCTGTCGCTGCTGGTCGACGGTGTCGTAGACGTCCGCACGCCGGAGAACGAGACCTGGGTTGCCGCTGTCGACGCGGGCTTCCTGTCGGTCGCCGGTGACCGGGTTTCGATCCTGTCCGAGCACGCCGAGATGTCGCACGAGATCGACCTCGAGCGCGCTCGCCACGACCTCGAGCGGGCGAAGGCTGCCGGCGAGAACGACGACGAGGCGGCCGAGGCCGTACGTCGCGCCGAGGCCCGGATCCGGGCCGTGGAGAAGGCTTCCTAGGAGGCTGCTGGGCCAGGCCGTCGAAGCGTGCGGCGTGAGACGCGTGGGCTCGGAAGGCGGACGAGGGAGGCGGGCCGGTGACCCGTCGACCGAGGACAACGCAGCGAGCGTGCGCGTATCGCGCCGCGCAGCCGACGGGATGGTTCAGCAGTCTCCCAAGACTGCCGACGTGTCGGTGCACGCCGACGCAAGTGATTCGCCTCCCTCCGGTTAGGGTGTGCACACAACCGACGAGCGGATTGTGTCTGGAGGCGATAGATGCCGGTCTGGCAGTGGTTGCTCGATGCTGCCGGCGTCGCGCTCCTCCTGGTGCTTCTATGGGGCATCGGGCTCATCGTTCGCCGTCGCCTGTTGTCCCGGAACCTCGGCACCTTCGAGCTCAGCTATCGGGCCCGGACGACCAAGCCCGGACGCGGCTGGGTTCTCGGGCTGGGGCGCTACTCCGGTGACCGGCTCGAGTGGTTCCGGATCTTCTCGCTGTCGCCGCGCCCGCGGCTGACCTGGGAGCGGACCGACCTCGCTTACGTCGGTCGCCGTGACCGGGAAGGCGCCGAGCAGGTCTCCCTGTACGCCGACCATGTCGTGGTCCGCTGTACCACCCTCGACGGCGACATGGAGATCGCGATGAGCCAGTCGTCGCTGATGGGCTTCCAGTCCTGGCTCGAGGCCGCGCCGCCCGGCCAGAGACTCGGCCAGTAGCCGGTCAAGCCGGGCCGCGCGGCAGGCAACCTCCGCGCATGGACTGGTGGCTGGTCACGGGTGGGGCTGATCCCACAGACCCGGTGACGCTGGTTGGCACAGGCGCTTGCTCCAAGGGTTGGAGAAACTTGGAGCAAGCTTGGAGACGAGCGGACACGTTCGGGACCAGGTCGACCAGGAGTACGACGGACCCGGTCAGGCCGTGGGGCACGGTGCTGGTATCCGGATTTGTACGTACAGCCTCGTACGTACAAATCCGGAAACTCGAGGCAGTGTGGGGAGTCGGCGGCTCCGCGCCGACCGCCGACACCGCGCCGAGACTGGGCGGCCAGATGCGAAGCCTCCCTGCGCACGCCAAACGTCACGCTACTTCCCGCGCGAAGCTAGCGTTCGCCGCCGGGGACCCACAGGATGTCGCCGCGCTCGCGGTTGGCGTGGCGGGCGAGAATGAACAGCAGGTCCGAGAGCCGGTTGAGGTACTTGATCGCGAGCACGTTCATGGTCTCGCCGTGCTCGGCGTACGCCGCCCAGGCCGACCGCTCGGCCCGGCGGCTGACGGTGCGCGCGACGTGCAGGGCGGCGGCGGCCGGCGTACCACCGCTGAGGATGAACGACCGCAGCTTCTCCAGGTTCTCGTTGTACTCGTCGCACCAGCCCTCGAGCCGGTCGATGTAGTCCTGCTCGACGCGCAGCGGCGGGAACTCCGGGTTCTCGACCACCGGGGTGGAGAAGTCGGCGCCGACGTCGAACAGGTCGTTCTGAATCCGAGTCAGCACCGCGACCACGTCGTCCTCGAGCCCGGGCGTCGCCAGCGCGACACCGATCTGTGCGTTGGCCTCGTCGACATCGGCGTACGCATGCAGGCGGAGGTCGTTCTTCGACGTCTCGCTCATGTCGCCGAGCCGGGTGGTTCCGGCGTCGCCGGTGCGGGTGTAGATGCGGGTGAGGTTGACCATGATCGGCAGCGTAGGCCCTGTCGATCAGACGGTCGTCCTCAGTCACCTGGCGAGAGGTTGCGTGCAGCCAATTTCTGAGCGAACAATGTCGACCCTGTTTGTCCGAAATCTGGCTTCTGGTACGAACCTGCGCATAAAATCTGGCGAAAGGGCAACCGTTCAGGCTAGACAGACGTCTGTGATAGTGACGACATCGTGACGCTGCGGAATCGGGTCCGCTGCGGACGACGCCGGTGGCGACGCCGGAGAAGCGAGGCGGGACGGATGGACATCTTCACCGATGGTCCGCGACTAATGCTCGCGGGTGAGTTCGATGTACGAAGCACCTTCCAGGTTCGCCAAGCCGTCTACCAAC
This sequence comes from Nocardioides speluncae, assembly GCF_003121585.1. GTDB lineage: Bacteria > Actinomycetota > Actinomycetes > Propionibacteriales > Nocardioidaceae > Nocardioides > Nocardioides speluncae. The sequence continues at coordinate 105,922 of NZ_QEOO01000022.1, read as the reverse complement.
ACCTGCAAACCCATGACGGCGACGTCGTCATCGACATGACCGATGTGACCAGCATCGACCTCACCGCGCTCAAGGTGCTTGCCGTCGCCACCCGGTACGCCGAGCGCACCGGCCACCACCTGACCCTGCGCGGCTGCGGCCCCGCGGTCCGCCGGATGCTCCACAAGTCGCACCTGATCCGTCTCGTCGACGTCGAGCGGACCCCAGCGACTGCCTAACCCAGATCTCCACCGACCCAGCCCGTCGATACGGGCTGGGTCGGCGCGTTTCTAGGGCGCGTAAGCGATCGCGAGCACCAGGCCGCCGAGGAACAGTCCCAGCGTGGAGCCGACCAGGGCCGCGGCTGCGGCCTGCCACAGCGGCTCCCAGGTCCGGACCGTGCGGCTCGACCGAGCGCACACCAGCGTCGCCATGGCGACCATGACCACGCTGACGATGAGCACTGACAGCGCGATGCTGTTCTCGGCGAACCAGTCGAACGTCCAGCCAAAGGTGTTTGTGAATGCCTCTCCAACGGTGAAGTTGGGGTCTATCAGCGCGGCAAACAGCAGGATCGCGAGGAGGCCACCGAGCCAGACGACCGTCGGCAGCGCGACCAGGACCAGAAGCAGTCCGAACGTCCAACGGAGTGGAGACCCGAGGGCGACCTCGGGGCGCGGCGGCCGCGGTGGGTGCGGCGGCATCGGGCCGTACGGGGGGAACGGTGGCTGGTGGGTCACGAGTCGTTTCTATCCCGGCACCCGCGGCTGCGTCCCGAGCACGCGACACTAGACGACACTTGGGTCTGTGCTTGAGTACTGGGATTCCGACGATCCGGCCGGCTCGCGCGAGCGGTTCACGCTGGCGGCGGAGCAGGCGACCGACCCGGCCCGTCGCCAGGCGCTGCTGACCCAGGTGGCGCGTGCTCACGGCCTGGACGGCGCCTTCGACAGCGGCCATCAGGTTCTCGACGAGCTGGGTGAGCTGAACGGGCTGGACACCGAGCCACGGGTCAGGCTCGCCCTCGAGCGCGGTCGTCTCCTTCGCTCCGCCGGTGACCCGGCCGGCTGCGCGCCGTACTTCCGCGAGGCGTACGACGCCGCGCTCACCACGGGCATGGCCGGCCTCGCCGCCGACGCCGCACACATGCTGGCCCTGGTGCTGCCGGACGAGGAGGAGACCTGGACCGAACGCGGGCTCCGGGCCGCCGCCGGCAGCTCCGACCCACTCGCGCTCAGCATGACCGGCGGGCTGCTCAACAACCGCGGCTGGGCGCTGGCCGACGCGGGCTCCTGGGCGGACGCCTACGCGCTGTTCGACCGGGCGGTCGAGGCGCGGTCACGCGTCGAGGGCCCGTCGGCGGCGTCCGCGCTGCATGTCGCGCGCTGGGCCAGGGCCCGTGCCACGCGCGCACTGGGACGCCATGACGAGGCCCTGGCCGAGCTGCGGGAGCTGGCCGCCACCGAGCTCGGGGCGGCCGACTCCTACGTGACCGAGGAGATCGCGGCCAACGAGTCGCGCCGGCGTGACTAGATCAGCTGAAGGGCGAGCATGAGCGCCATCGAGCCGATCACGTAGGTGATGCCGGCCGCGGTGAGGCCCTGCAGGAACGGCGACCAGGTGCGCACCGACGTACTCAGCCGGAGCAGGAGCAGTGACGCGGTGCCGATCATCAGGGCCACGCCCACGATTACCGCGAACTCCGGGCCCCAGTCGGCGGTGGCGCGCAGCATGCCGCCGATCCAGTCGCCCTCGAAGATCTCGTCGACCGTCACCGAGTCGACCATGGCCGCGACGATCAGCAGGAACATCACGATGATCGCGAGCACCAAGGCGACCAGTGCCGCGACCAGCACGACCGCGCCCACCGCGCTCAGGCACAGCGTCCAGATCAGCGGCCGCCAGAGCGTGGTCGGCTGGCGCGGAGGACGTGGCGGGTACGGCATCGGGGGTACCGGCGCGGGGCCGTAGTGCGGCATCGGGGCCTGTGGCGGCTGGGTCATGCCGCTTTCCTACCCTTCCGGCGACCGGTGCTGACTGAGCACGCGAACCTAAGTCTGGATCCACGGATGGCCGCCTGCTGCGCGCCACCATGCGGGCGCGCTGTCTGTGTTGGCGAAGACTCGACGGGCCTCCGGCCCGCCTTCGCTCCGCCGCCTTGCCATCACACCCGCCTGGCGACGCTCGCGACGCCGCCCATCCGTGGATCCAGACTAAGATGAGCGCGCGGCGGGTGTCGGATTAGCCACACCCGAGACAGGTTACCGGCGGGTCTCCGACGGCATAGTCTCGTGCCATGACGGTTCAGAAGGATCGGCCGTGGGTGATGCGGACGTACGCCGGCCACTCGACGGCTGCCGCGTCCAACGAGCTCTACCGCAAGAACCTCGCCAAGGGCCAGACCGGGCTCTCGGTGGCCTTCGACCTGCCCACCCAGACCGGGTACGACCCGGACTCCCCGCTCTCGCGTGGAGAGGTCGGCAAGGTCGGCGTACCGATCCCGCACCTGGGCGAGATGCGCAAGCTGTTCGACCAGATCCCGCTCACCGAGATGAACACCTCGATGACGATCAACGCCACCGCGATGTGGCTGCTGGCGATGTACCAGGTGGCCGCCGAGGAGCAGAACCCCGGCGTCGACCCGGTCGAGGTGGCCGCCCAGCTGGCCGGCACCACCCAGAACGACATCATCAAGGAGTACCTCTCCCGCGGGACCTACGTGTTCCCGCCGGAGCACTCGCTGCGGCTGATCAGCGACATGATCGCCTACACGGTCCACCAGATCCCGAAGTGGAACCCGATCAACATCTGCAGCTACCACCTCCAGGAGGCCGGCGCGACGCCGACCCAGGAGCTGGCCTACGCGCTGTGTACGGCGATCGCGGTGCTCGACCAGGTGAAGAACTCGGGGCAGGTCTCCGAGGACGACTTCGAGAAGGTCGTCGGCCGGATCTCCTTCTTCGTCAACGCCGGTGTCCGGTTCATCGAGGAGACGTGCAAGATGCGCGCCTTCGTCGAGCTGTGGGACGAGATCACGCGGGAGCGGTACGGCGTTCAAGACGCCAAGATGCGCCGGTTCCGGTACGGCGTCCAGGTCAACTCGCTCGGGTTGACCGAGGCGCAGCCCGAGAACAACGTGCAGCGGATCGTGCTGGAGATGCTCGGCGTGACCCTGTCCAAGAAGGCCCGCGCCCGCGCCGTACAGCTGCCGGCGTGGAACGAGGCGCTCGGCCTGCCCCGGCCGTGGGACCAGCAGTGGTCGCTGCGGCTGCAGCAGGTGCTGGCCTTCGAGTCCGACCTGCTGGAGTACGACGACATCTTCGACGGCTCGCACGTGATCGAGGCCAAGGTCGCCGAGCTGGTCGAGGGCGCCAAGGCCGAGATGGACCGGGTGCAGGCGCTCGGCGGGGCGATCGCCGCCGTCGAGTCCGGCTACATGAAGTCCGCGCTGGTGTCCGCGCACGCCGCGCGACGCGGCCGGATCGAGTCCGGCGAGGAGATCATCGTCGGCGTCAACAAGTACGAGACGACCGAGCCGTCGCCGCTGACCGCCAACCTCGATGACGCGATCATGACCGCGGACCCGAAGGCCGAGCAGTCGGCGATCGCGTCGGTCGAGGCCTGGAAGGCCGAGCGGGACGAGGCAGCCGTGAGCGAGGCGCTGGCCAGGCTGGCCGCCGACGCGAAGTCGACCACGAACCTGATGGAGGCCACGCTGGCCGCCGCGCGCGCCGGTGCCACCACGGGGGAGTGGGCCGGCACCCTGCGCGAGGTGTTCGGTGAGTTCCGCGCCCCGACCGGGGTGTCGGGCGCGGTCGGCGTTGCTGAGGCAGGGGCCGAGCTGACCGCCGTACGGGACCGGGTGAAGGCGACCGGCGACGAGCTGGGCGGCCGGCTCCGGCTGCTGGTCGGCAAGCCGGGCCTGGACGGTCACTCCAACGGCGCCGAGCAGGTCGCGGTCCGCGCCCGCGACGCGGGCTTCGAGGTGATCTACCAGGGCATCCGGCTGACGCCCGAGCAGATCGTGGCCGCCGCAGTGGCCGAGGACGTGCACTGCGTCGGGCTCTCGATCCTGTCCGGCTCGCACATGGAGCTGGTGCCGGCGGTCCTCGACGGCCTGAAGGCGGCCGGCGCGGGCGACGTACCCGTCATTGTCGGCGGCATCATCCCGGTGTCCGACGGCAAGGCGCTGCTCGACCGGGGAGTGGCCGCGGTCTACACGCCGAAGGACTTCGGGCTCACCGACATCATGGGCGGCATCGTCGACGTGATCCGGAAGGCGAACGACCTCCGCTGAGCAGGGCCGCGACGTACTCTCGATAGAGAGGGCTGCCGCGAGTCGGCAGGAGGTCGCCATGGTCCTGATTGGCATCGTGATCGGTGTCGTGCTCACACTCGCGCTGATGTACGCCTGGGGAAGTGTCCGCGTGGTCCGCCAGATCGAGCGCGGCGTGGTGTTCCGGCTGGGTCGGGTGCAGGAGCTGCCGCGGAAGCCGGGCCTGACCACGTTGGTGCCGGTCGTGGACCGGATCAAGCGGGTCAACGTCCAGGTGGTCACCATGCCGGTTCCCGCCCAGGACGGCATCACCCGTGACAACGTCACCGTGCGGGTCGACGCCGTCGTGTACTTCCGGGTCGTGGACCCGGTCAGGGCCGTGGTCGAGGTGCAGGACTATCTGACCGCCGTGTCCCAGGTCGCCCAGACCTCGCTGCGCTCGATCATCGGCAAGAGTGACCTGGACGACCTGCTCAGCGATCGCGAGCGGCTCAACCAAGGCCTGGAGGTCATGCTCGACAGCCCTGCTGCTGGGTGGGGGATCGACATCGACCGCGTCGAGATCAAGGATGTCGCGCTTCCAGAGTCGATGAAGCGCTCCATCGCGCGTCAGGCCGAGGCCGAGCGAGAACGGCGATCCCGCATCATCACCGCGGACGGCGAGCTGGCTGCATCCGAGAAGCTGGCCGAAGCGGCCCGCGTCATGAGCGCGGCGCCGGCATCGCTGCAGCTTCGCTTGCTGCAGACCTTCGTCGAGATAGCGGCGGAGAAGAACTCGACACTCGTGTTGCCGTTCCCAGTCGAGCTGCTTCGCTTCCTCGAGGCCAACACCGACCGGACGCCAGACCCCGACGACCCGGACAGCTGACCCTCGGGGGCGGCGCGACGCGACTCCACAACTCGGACGAAGGTTAGGCAACCCTAAAGTGGTCGTGTTACGGTCCGCGCCGTGGGCAAGAAGGGCAAGGGCAGGAAGCCGAAGAGCAAGTGCTGCGTGTCGAAGGACCGCTGCACGCGCTGCCCCATTCGCATGCTCAAGGAAGGCACGCTGCCTCCCGGCTACACCGTGAAGAAGCGGAAGCTGGTCAAGCTCGACAAGAAGGCTGCCAAGAAGCTCGCCAAGGCCGCCTGAACCTTCTGCCCACAAGCGGCGTCCCATCGACGAGGGCCCAACGGGGACCCGTTCGTCAGAAGGACAAATCATGAGGAAGCTCACCACCACACTCGCCTTGCTTGTCGCCGCCGCACCACTCGCCGGCGCCGTTCCGTCGTACGCCGCTGAGCCTTGGCACACGGTCGCCCGCGCCGACGTCACGGGTGACGGCCGCGCCGACAAGATCCTGCTTCGGAGGGTCGACGACAGTCGCTGTCAGGTCCGGGTGGTCGGCGCCGGGGGTCACGTGATGACCAAGACGCTCACCAATGACTTCGTATCGTGCACCTGGCACGGCGCTGCGCCGCTCGACAGCCGGCCGGGATCTGAGCTCAGCGTGCTCACCACGACGGGGGCGCACACGCAGTTCCACTCGGTGCTGACGGTGCGGGGTGGCAAGCTGCTCGGACAGCGGATGCCTGCTGCGTCCGACGGCCTCTGGGTGGTCGATGGCGCCGCGCTGTCGACGGCAGGTGTGCAGAAACTGCGCAATGGCCACCTGATGAGCCGGGTGGCGTTCTCCGACGACGGCGACACGTGGCACGGCAAGCGGACCGAGCTGGCCTACTCCAAGGCGAAGAACCGGTGGGTCGTGGTCAAGCGATCGTCGTACACCACCGACTCGGCCGGCGCGCACAAGACCGCGGGCTGGCACGTCCCTGGGCTGCCGCGCTGGGCGGGCTGACCTGCCGCAGAGCCGGCCGGGTATACGGTGAGAAAGCGGCCCTTCCCAGGTCGCTTTCGACCCGAAGGAGTGACCCGTGCCCGCCGCGAAGTTCGCCGAGCAGCTCAATGTCCAGATCGGCAATGAGCTGGCCGCCCACAACCAGTACCTTGCCTGCGCCGTCTACTACGACGCGCTGACGATGCCGCAGATGTCGGCGTTCTTCTACGCGCAGGCGCTCGAGGAGCGCGGCCACGCGATGATGATGGTGCAGTACCTCCTCGACACCGGCGCCGACGTGGTGATCCCGGGCGTCGACGCGCCGGTGGCGCAGTTCGAGGACGTCGTCGCGCCGGTGTCGCTGGCGCTGGACCAGGAGAAGCGGGTCACCGAGCAGGTCTACGAGCTCACCCGGATCGCCCGCTCCGAGCACGACTACGCCTCCGAGCAGTTCATGGGCTGGTTCATCAAGGAGCAGGTGGAGGAGGTCGCGACGATGAGCGACCTGCTGGCCGTGGTCACCCGCAACAAGGACGAGCTCGAGGACATCGAGGAGTACGTCGCACGCGAGCAGGGCAGCAGCAGCGACGACCCGACGGCGCCGCGACAGGCAGGCGCCTGACCGACCCCTGACCGACCCCGCAGCATCACGGGCTTGGTCACGATCCGGACACGACTGCCGGGAGCTATAGGCCGCGGCCGACCGGCGCTCCGTCTTGTTTGGCATGGGGGAGCAGACAACTGATGCATTGACCGCGGCCAGGTGGGACTCGGTAACCGAGGACGGGGGCAGCCGCTGGTTCGAACCGGTGCTGATCGCCATCCTGGGCGTGATCGTGGTGACCAGTTTCCTGGTCCCGGGAGGTGGCGGGGCCAAGGAGCCGGCCGCCTCGCCACCGGGCGACACGCCGTACAACGTCGTGGTTGCGGTCCTCGACGACCTGGACGACATCGACTGTGCCGACATGGACCAGTTCCTGCCGCGCAGTTCGCGGTGGCTGGTGGACCAGGGCCGCTGCTTCGAGGATGCCACCGCGGCCAGCCCGGTGTGCTGCCCGGCGCGGGCGATGCTGGCCACCGGCCAGCTGCCGCACAATAACGGCGTACGGCGGCAGATCGACGGCCACCGGCTGCGAGCCGAGGACACCGTGCAGGCGGATCTCAGCGCCGCGGGCGTGGACACCTACGGCCTCGGCAAGTTCCTCAACGGCCTTCCGTCCGAGGAGGTACAGACCGGGCGGTTCGACACCGGCTTCGCGCGCACCGAGTTCTGGGACACCACGCACTACCGGAACTTCAAGCTGATCGACCGCAACGGCCGGCGGCGCTCACCGGGTCCGAACGCCCACGTCACCGAGGTGACCGGCCGCTACCTGCGCGACTACCTGAGCGAGCGGGCCGCCGACGACCGGCCCTTCTACGCGTACGCCGGGTTCTTCGGGCCGCACAACCAGTGGCGAGGCAAGGACCACCGGGGAAGCCGGTTGCCGGTACCGACGGCCGCCAACGCCGACCGGCCGGTCCCTCCGTTCCGTCTCCACACCGAGGGCGACGCGCGCGACAAGCTCTTCCCTTTCCGCAAGCTCGCCGGAGACAGCTCGCAGCTGAAGACGCTCTACGAGGCGCGGGTCCGGGCGACGTACGACATCGACGACCAGCTGGCCGAGATGTTCGAGCAGATGGAGGGGAATGGCCTGATCGACAACACCGCCGTGATCTTCGTGAGCGACAACGGTTTCGCGCTGGGTGAGAACAACTGGGAGGGCAAGGCGGTGCCGTACCCGGCCTCGGTCGACGTGCCGATGCTGATGTACCTGCCGCCGGGCCTGGGCGAGCGCGGCATCGACCAGCGGCCGGTCGACCTGCTCGACGTCGCGCCGACCATCTACGACATCGTCGACGTCAAGCCCGACCACCTGCTCGACGGACACTCGCTGCTGGGCCGGCACGAGCGCAAGGCGCGGTTCCTGGAGTTCACCAACGAGGCGTCGGAGCTGGTGCTGAAGGAGTCGGGAAGGGCGCCGGTCTATGTCCCGAGCTGGGCGATGCTGCGGGTCGAGACACGGGCCCTGATCGCGTTCGACCTCGGTCAGGGAGAGGTCCGGTGGGAGTACTACGCCGACCCGGGGATGGAGCGGAACCTGATGTGGGACCGAGTCCCTCGCAGCGACCGTCCGGCGCCGGCGGTCGTGGCGCAGATGACGGCCGATCTGGAACGGCTGCGCACCTGTGCCGGTACGACGGAGTCGGGCGCCGCGAACCCGTGCCCCTGAGCCAGCTGTGCCCGATGCGGCAGACTCGTCAGCATGTCCCGCGTGATCGTGGTCGGCGCCGGTGTGGTCGGGCTGACCTGTGCCGTGCGGCTGCTGGAGGCCGGCCACCGGGTCGACGTACTCGCCCGCGACCTGCCGCTGGAGACGACCAGTGCCGTCGCGGCCGCGATCTGGTACCCGTACCGGGCGCTCCCGCAGGACCGGGTCACCGCCTGGTCTGCGACGTCGTACGCCGCGTTCGCGGCGCTGGCCGCCACGTCGCCGGACGCGGGCGTGGCGATGGTCGAGGGGACCGAGGTGTTCAAGGAGCGGACGGCCGATCCCTGGTGGGTGGCGGCGGTGCCGAAGCTGGCCCGCGTGACGCGGCTGCCGGACGGCTTCGTCGACGGCTGGACGTTCGCGACACCGGTGATCGAGATGCCGGTCTACCTCGGCTGGCTGCGCGGCCGGCTCGACGAGCTCGGCGGCACCCTCACCCGGCTGAACCTCCGCGAGCTGCCTGACCTGTCCGACACCGGGGCCGACCTGGTCGTGAACGCCGCCGGGCTCGGCGCGCGGCTGCTGGCCAGCGACCCGAGCGTGGTGCCGGTGCGCGGCCAGGTGCTGTATGTCGAGCAGATCGGCCTGGACCGGTGGTGGCTGGAGCCGACGGGCCCGACGTACGTCATTCCGCGCTCGCGCGACATCGTGGTCGGCGGCACCAATGTCGAGGGCGAGTGGAGCCGGACGCCGTCACCTGAGGTCGCGGACGGGATCCTGGAGCGGGCGCGGCTCTTGGTGCCTTCGCTCGGCGAGGCGCGCGTGCTGCGGCACAAGGTGGGTCTCCGGCCGGTGCGCCCCGCCGTACGGCTGGAGCGTGCGGGCGATGTCGTGCACTGCTACGGCCACGGTGGCGCCGGGGTCACGCTGTCGTGGGGGTGCGCCGACGAGGTCGTGGCGCTGGCTCAGGAATCCGAGCGGGCGTCCTTGTAGCGCTGGTCGCGGCGCCGGGTCAGCACGAACGCCACCGCCCCGCCAGCTATTAGCACCGTCACCGTAACGACGGCCGCGAGCCCGTCACTGCCTGCCTGTTGCGTGACCATGCCGGCGGCTCCCGCGAGCACGACCACCGCCGTCCCCAGCGCCAACCGGAACATCATCTCCTCGAGGAACAGCCGCGACAGCGATGGCGTCGCCCCTGGCGCCGGCACCGCTGGTTGAGGAGGTTGCTGATTGTCGATCGGCAGTGCGTTGACCACCGCGTCGACCTCGATCACGCCGTAGATGTGCGGGAACGTCTCTTCGCCGCCCGGTACGGCGGGCTCCTCCACCACCGGCGCGTCCAGCCGCTCGGTGTCGATCACCAGCAGCACCAGCGGCTCCTCGACGTCGGCGTAGAAGTTCTTGCGCACCGTCTGCCACTGGTCGGCGCGGGAGGCGTGGATGAACCCCTCCTCGGCCAGCGTCCGCCCCAGGGTCGACACGGCGTACCGGCCGTCCTCCTGGGCCGCCTGCCAGTCCGACTCGAGCGCTATGTGGAAGATCCGCATCGCTTCATCCTCTCGCACTCGCCCGACAGGCTTCGGGCCGTTTCACTCGTACCCAGTCGCCGCCACCAGCATCTCGACAAAGTGACGCCAGTCGAGTGCTGGCACTGGCTGACCAGCGTTTGCGTAATGCTGCGGGATCGACTCGATCACCGCAGCGAGGGCTTCGAGGAACCTCGGAAGCGTCGGGTTTCCCATGCGTCGGGATTGGCCGCTAGATCGTCCAACATCTTCGATACGACCTGCGCAGCCTGCTCGCGGGTCGTGACGGCATCGAACTCAACATCCGCCGGACGGCCGGCCTCCCACGCCATGGATCAACTCCTTAGAAGAGTCGGGCCTCGGCGTCGTCGAGGCCGCGGAGGGCGTCGTAGTCGACGACGGCGCAGGCAATGCCGCGGTCGGTGGCCAGGACGCGGGCTTGGGGCTTGATCTCCTGGGCGGCGAAGATGCCGCGGACCGGGCCCTTGGCGGTGAGCAGGGGCTCGCGGTTGAGCAGCTCAAGGTAGCGGGTGAGCTGTTCGACCCCGTCGATCTCGCCGCGGCGCTTGATCTCAACGGCAACCGATGCGCCTTCGCCGTCGCGGCACATCAGGTCGACCGGGCCGATGGCGGTGGGGTACTCGCGGCGTACCAGGGTCAGGCCGGGGGACAGGGTGGCGGGGTGCTCGGCGAGCAGCTCCTGGAGGTGCTTCTCGACGCCGTCCTTCTGCAGGCCGGGGTCGATGCCGAGGTCGTGGGAGGAGTCGTGGTGGATCTCCTCGATCAGGATCCGCAGCGTGTCGTCGGTCTTGGACGTGACGGTCCACTCGGCGAGGCCGTCGTCGTTCTTGCCTTCGCGCACCGTGCACGGCGGCGACATCCAGTTGAGCGGCTTGTAGGAGCCGCCGTCGCTGTGGATCAGCACCGAGCCGTCGCCTTTGAGCATGATCACGCGGGTCGCCATCGGTAGGTGGGCGGAGAGCCGCCCGGCGTAGTCGACCTGGCAGCGGGCTACGACGAGTCTCACCCGGGCGAATCTACAGTGAGCCCCTGACGATCCTGCAGAACGACGTGCGCCCGGCCGAGCCTTCCGACCTGCCGCTGCTGGGTGGGGTCGAGGCGGCCGCCGACCAGCTCTTCATCGACCGCTTCCAGCCGGAGACCTGGGACCAGCCGGCCACGGGCGAGTGGCGGGCGGCGCAGCCGGGCTTCCTGCTGGTGGCCGGACGACCGCCGGTCGGCATCGCGAACGTGCTCGTCGAGGTCGGCTCGGCTCACCTCGAGATGCTGGCGGTGCACCCCGACCACGGCCGCCGCGGGATCGGTACGGCGCTGCTCGAGGCCTGCTGTGCCGCGGCGGCGGCCGGCGGTCACGAGGAGTTGACGCTGACCACGTTCGCGAACGTTCCCTGGAACGCGCCGTACTATCTGCGGCTCGGGTTCGCGGTCGTGGAGGAGCCGACCGGCGTCTTGGCCCGCCATCTCGAGCACGAACAACTCCTGGAGAGGTACGACGCCCGCGTGGGCATGGTGCGCCGGCTGGGGCGATAACCGGGAAACTCCGAACGCACGCCGGTCCGTCGTGCGATAGTTCGGCCGGTCCACACCCCCGAGCCCGAGGAGTTCCAGCATGCTTCGCTACCGTCCCCGCTTCGCCGACGTCGCAGCCACCCTGGCACTCGTCATCGCCACCGGGGGAACCTCGTACGCCGCACTCGTCGTGACCTCCGCGAACATCAAGGACGAGACGATCCAGTCGCGCGACGTGCGCAACGGCACCCTCCAGTTGGCCGACATCAACGACAGCGCCGAGGTGAAGCTGCAGGGCAAGGTCGGCCCGAGAGGACCGGCCGGCCCGCAGGGTCTGCCCGGTCAGCAGGGAGAGCCGGGTCAGCAGGGCGTGCCGGGTCAGCAGGGAGAGCCCGGCCAGCAGGGAGAGCCCGGCCAGCAGGGCGTCCCGGGTACGAACGGAATCAGTGGGCTGGAGTACAAGTCCGTTCAGGTCAGTGGCACGGCTGCGGGATCGCTGACGGCGGAGGCAGCGTGCCCGGCCGGGAAACGGGTCATCGGAGGAGGCTTCTCGACCAACTCCGGGTCGATGATCTCCGGAAGCCGCGACAGCCAGCCCATGGTCTATCCGCCCGATGTCTCCCCTGACTTCCCCAACGGCGCCGAGGTGTGGCATGTCTCGGCCGCGATCGCCAACCGCAACGGCAGCGATCTCTCGACGCCGTGGCATCTCACTGCGTGGGCGGCCTGCGCGTACGCGCTCTGAGGTACGACGCACGGGTCGGCATGGTCCGCCGGCTGGTCGCCGACCTCGGGTAGCGTCCCCGCCATGGTCGACGTACACGCATCGGCGGTCTGTGCCGCGTCGCGGGAGCAGGCGTTCGCGTACATCGCGGACTATCGCCACGTCGGGACCTGGCTGTACGGCGTGAAGAGGTTCGTGCCGGTCGGCGACCTCGACTACGGCCTGGACTCGGTGTTCGACGCCGCGCTGACGATCGGTGCGCCGATCAAGACTCGCGTCAAGGTGGTCGAGTTCACCGAGGGCGAGCAGTTCGCGTTCGACTCGATCAAGGGCTTCGTCTGCTCGTCGACGTGGCGGTTCGAGTCGGTCGACGCGACCAGCACCCGAGTGAGCGCCGACATCTCCTACACGCTGCCCGGCGGGATCGCCAGCAAGGCGCTCGGGAAGGCGATCGAGCCGTTCGTCGGGATAGCGGTCAAGCACTCCGTGGGCGCGCTGCAGCGCGAGATCGAGGCCACCGCCGGCCGCTGAGAGCGTGACTGGACCCACAGTCCGAGGCCGCCCGGATCATGGCATGATCCCGGGCATGACCAGCGAGCAGCGTGAATTCGGCACCATCGGCGTGATCGGCCTCGGCACCATGGGTGCCGGAATCGCCGAGGTCTTCGCCCGCAACGGCGTCACCGTCATCGGCGTAGAGCTGAACGACGAGGCCGTGGAGCGGGGCCGCCAGCACCTCGAGCACTCCACCGGCCGAGCGGTCGCGCGCGGCAAGCTGACCGAGGACGAGCAGAAGGCGCTGCTCGACCGGATCTCGTTCGCCACCGACCTGAAGGCGCTCGCCGACGCTGAGCTGGTCGTAGAGGCGGTCGTGGAGTCGCTGGAGACCAAGAAGGAGCTGTTCGCCCAGCTCGACGAGATCGTCTCGCCGGAGACGGTGCTCGCCACCAACACCTCCTCGCTGTCGGTCACCGAGATCTCGACCGCCAACTCGCGGCCTGGCCGCGTGGTCGGCGTCCACTTCTTCAACCCGGCGCCGGTGCAGAAGTTCGTCGAGATCATCCGCACCGTGGTCACCGAGCCCGAGGTCCTGGACACCACCAAGGCGCTGGTCGAGAAGATCGGCAAGAGCCCGGTGGTCTGCGGCGATAAGGCCGGCTTCATCGCCAACACGCTGCTGTTCGGCTACCTCAACCACGCGGTGGCGATGTACGAAGGCAAGTACGCCAGCCGCGAGGACATCGACGCGGCGATGCGGTTCGGCTGTGGCTACCCGATGGGCCCGCTGGCGCTGCTCGACCTGATCGGCCTGGACACGGCGTACGAGATCCTCGACACGATGTACAAGCAGGGTCGCGACCGGCTGCACGCGCCCGCCCCGATCCTCAAGCAGATGGTCACCGCGGGCCTGCTCGGCCGCAAGACCGGCGCCGGCTTCTATACCTACGAGGGCCCGGACACCTCCGCTGTCGTAGACGACGCCCACACCCCGTCGGCCGACGACGCCCCGCAGTTCAAGCACGACATCAAGCAGGTCGGCGTGGTCGGCACCGGCACCATGGCGTCCGGCATCGTCGAGGTCTTCGCCAAGGCCGGGTACGACGTGCTGTACGTCGGCCGCTCGCAGGACAAGGTCGACGGGGTCAAGGCGACGATCGAGCGCTCGCTGGACAAGGCGATCCAGCGCGGCAAGCTGGAGGAGTCGGCCAAGGCCGAGGTGCTCGGCCGGCTGACCGGCACCACCAAGCTCGACGACCTGAAGTCGGTCGACATCGTGGTCGAGGCGATCGCCGAGGACCTCGGGATCAAGACCACTCTGTTCGAGAACCTCGACGAGATCTGCAAGCCTGGCGCGATCCTGGCCACCACGACGTCGAGCTTGCCGATCATCTCCTGCGCCAAGGCGACCAGCCGGCCGCAGGACGTCATCGGCATGCACTTCTTCAACCCGGCGCCGGTGATGAAGCTGGTCGAGGTGGTGACCACGGTCAGCACCTCCGACGACGTGGCCGAGACCGTCCGCGCGCTGTGCGCCAAGGTCGGCAAGCACGCCGTGTCCTGTAGCGACCGGGCCGGGTTCATCGTCAACGCGCTGCTGTTCCCGTACCTCAACGACGCGGTCAAGATGCTGGAGGCGCACTACGCGACCGCCGACGACATCGACACCGCGATGAAGCTGGGCTGTGCGCTGCCGATGGGCCCGTTCGAGCTGCTCGACGTGGTCGGTAACGACGTCTCGCTGGCGATCCAGAAGGAGCTCTACCTGGAGTTCCGCGAGCCCGGCTTCGCTCCCGCCCCGCTGCTGGAGCACCTGGTCACCGCCGGCTACCTCGGCCGCAAGACCAAGCGCGGCTTCCGCGACTACTCCCACCGCTGACCCGGCCCGTCTTCACTCCTGGCACCGCCGCCAGCGGGGTCTGAACTGTCCGGTTATGACCTGCTGGTAGGCCTAGCGGTACGCCGCTGACAGGTGCAGGATCGGGTCCTATCCGCCCACGAAGCGGCAGGGAAGTCCCGGTGAGGGAGACAGGCCGGGCCTCAGGTAGGGAGAAAAATGAAGACGAGCAGACTCGCGCGCAACCGCCTGCGCGCCGCGGTCGCCGTACCAGCACTCGCTCTCGTCGCCGCCGGTCTGGCGTCGACGGGCGCGTCCGGGGGTACGACGGCGAAGCCGGACCCGGCCCCGGCCGACAAGGCAGCCAGCGCAGCCGGTGACGACTACTACATCAACTACGTCGCCCCGCGCGCCGAGAAGGCCTTCGACGTCGACGTCCGGCTGAGCAAGAACGGCGCGAAGAACAAGGCCATCCTCAAGGACGCCCTCGACGAGGCTGCGGCGTACGACGCCAAGCACGCCGCCGGCAACCCGAAGGCGGCGCGTCAGCTCGCCCGCACCGAGGCCAAGGCGATCCGGACCGGGCTCAGCCCGCAGGAGCTGAACAGCAAGGCCGCCGGTAAGAAGAAGGGCCCGCAGGTCGCCAAGCTGCTCACCATCCTGGTCGAGTTCAACGAGGCCGCCAACGACGACTTCTCCGGCACCCAGGTCCCGGAGTTCTGGGGCTCTGAGGGCTGCAAGCCCGGCGCGGCCAGCCTGAACGGGCCGTTGCACAACGAGCTCCCCGACCCGGCGGACTTCGACCAGAAGGACAACAACTCGATGTGGGTGCCGGACTTCTCTCCGCGCCACTTCGACAAGATGCTGTTCACCAAGAAGGGCATCACCGAGCGGGTCCGCAAGGACCTGCGCGGGCCCGACGGCAGGCGCGGCATCGACATCTCCGGCTACACGATGAAGAACATGTTCGAGGAGATGTCGAAGGGCGCCTACACCGTCTCCGGCAAGACCACGCCGTGGGTCGAGGTGCCGCACTCCGAGGCCTGGTACGGCGCGACCACCTGCTTCCAGGACGAGGAAGGCAACTGGACGTACGGCGCGGTCCAGGACATGCAGGGCCACCCGGACAACGATCTCGGCCCCGGCCAGCTGCCGATCGACGCCGTGGCCGCGCTCGCTGAGGCCGAGCCGGACTTCCCATGGGCCGACTACGACGTCGAGGACCAGGGCGACGTCGACGGTGACGGCAACCTGCTCGAACCGGACGGCGTGATCGACCACGTCGTACTCGTGCACGCCGGCGCGGACAAGTCCAGCGGCGGTGGTGCCGAGGGCACCTACTCGATCTGGGCCCACTCCTCGGCGGTAGCCGGGGGCGCTCCGATCCCGGGCACCGACCTGCGGCTGTCCAACTACATCGTGCAGCCGGAGGACTCCGGCGTCGGCGTCTTCGCCCACGAGTACGGCCACGACCTCGGCCTCCCGGACCTCTACGACACCTCCGGTGCCGGGGACTCCGACGTCGACTTCTGGGACCTGATGTCCTCGGGCTCGCACTCGGGACCGATCTTCCAGTCGATGCCGACCCACATGGGTCTGTGGGACAAGTGGGTGCTGGGCTGGGCCGACCCGCTGGAGATCGAGCCTGGCGACGACGTACAGACGGCTGTGGTGGGCCAGACCTCGCGGCCGCCCGCGGGCACCGAGGACGGGCTCAAGGTCAACCTGCCGGAGAAGGTGATCAGTCTCGCCGAGCCGCACAGCGGCGCGAACATGTGGTACTCCAGCGCCGACCAGGACTGGGCCGACGTCAAGCTCAGCCGGACCGTCGAGGTGCCTGACGCCGCCGACGCGAAGTTCTGGATGTGGAACAACTACGTCATCGAGGCGGACTGGGACTACGGGTTCGTCGAGGTCTCGACCGACGGCGGCACCACCTGGACCGAGCAGAAGGTGTACGACGAGACCGGCACGCTGGTCTCGACCGACGACGACTACCCCGACCCGAACGGGCGGCTGGCCGACTACGGCGGCAAGAAGTACGGCCTCACCGGCGACACCCACGGCTGGCGGCACGACTACGTCGACCTGAGCGGGTTCGCAGGCCAGACCATCCAGCTGCGGCTGCGGCAGGCGACCGACGCCGGGTTCTTGGAGCGGGGCTGGTTCGGCGACGACTTCTCGGTCACCGGCGGTGGCGCGACCACCTGGACCGACGACGTCGAAGGCGCCGACAACAACGGCTGGACACAGACCGGCGGCACCTGGACCAACACGTCCGGCGCCGGCTGGGTCAAGCACTCCGGTACCGAGGTCAAGCAGCAGTACTACCTGGTCGAATGGCGCAACTACAACGGCTTCGACAAGGGCCTGCAGTACGCCTACGACACGACGTACTCGGAGACCGGCGCGCCGGCGACCAACGGCGCCTGGAAGGTCGAGAAGATCAAGTACAACGCGCCGGGCATGCTCGTGTGGTACCGCGACACGACGTTCGGCAACGTCAACCACGTGGCCAACAACGCCCAGTCGACGGTGCTCCCGAGCGCCGGCGCCAAGGGCGGGCTGCTGATCGTGGACAGCCACTTCGACCCGCTGCGCCGCAGTGGGGCGAACGCCGCCCTCGACCCGACGACGCTGAAGAACCTGCCGTCGCGGCCGCAGTCGTCGAACGCGGCGTTCGGCTTGGTCGACACCAAGCGGTTCAAGGAGTGCCAGCCGAAGCCGGACTTCACCGAGGAGTGCAACACCTTCGATCCGCAGGCTCCGGTGAAGACGTTCCGCGACACCCGGACCTGGTACCCGGGCATCGAGATCCGGGGAACCAGCCTGTTCTTCCGTGACATCGACGCCTCCACAGTGGTGCCGTCGAGGGGGAACGAGCAGTACTCGACCCGGGTAGTCGACGCCGATGGCACCCCGCTGCCGGAGTTCTACGGGACCGACATCGGGATCGGCATCCTCGGCACCGGCAACCCGAGTGACGACGGCGTCGCCTTCAACACCGTGATCTGGGTGGTGAAGGCGCTGCAGGGCAACAAGGCGGCGCGGATCAGCGTCGTACCGCCGACCCCCTAGTCGCTGACCGGGCACATTTGGTTTGTCGTAACGCGTCGACCGGGCACTTGTGGCGAGATGACCTCGCCACAAGTGCCCGGTCGGCGCGATTTGTGAACCATTAGTGCCCGGTCAGCGTTAGGAGCGGCCATTAGCAGGTCTGGCTGGCGGCGATGTTGAAGCAGAACTTGGACTGCAGCGTGGTCCCGTTGCTGGCGTAGATCGACTCGGTGATCTTCGCGTAGCGGATGGCCAGCTGCTCGTGGGTGTCGCCGGCGTTGCCCGACTTGGCCGTGTTCGTGCTGGCGAAGGTGACCTCCTCGAGCTCCCACTGCTGGAACCTGGTCGTGGTGCCTGCGTGGTAGAGCACCACGGTCAGCTTCGGTACGTGGGCTCCGGTCGCAGTGGTGCGCAGGATCGCCGGCGAGACCGCGTGCGCGTCGAGCGCGACCTGCGCCTCCGCGAACGTCGCCTTGGCACCGCCTGCCGGCACGTGTGCGCCGATCGAGAAGGAGCGGATGGGCAGGATCACCGTGCTGAAGCCGGAGAGCCGGAGGCTGCCGGCCCGCTGGCTCGCCGGGATGGCGGCAGCTCCGGGGGCGCTGGGGGCGTCGGCGCTCCCGGCCGGCGTGGGCCGGAGCAGCCAGGCGGACAGGGCGAGTGCTGCGCAGAGGGTGAGGACCGCGGCCCGGTTCGGGCGGCGGAGGGTGGTGGGTGACATCGGTACTCCTAGGAGAGGGGGCGACCAGTCCGACCTGGTCAGCACCGAGTCTGGATCGCTCGGAGCCCGGTTCGTCGCCGTTTCGACCGATCCCGGGGCGTGGCCGAGAATAGGTGCATGTCGCAGAAGATCCGTGCCAACTCCGTCCTGCCCGCCCGCCGGGAGCCGCTGACGCTCGAGACCGCCGACGGCCTCAAGCTGGTCGCGGAGCTGGCGGTGCCCGCCGAGCAGGCGCCGGTGGCCACGCTGATCTGTCTGCACCCGCTGCCCACGCACGGCGGCATGATGGACAGCCACGTCTTCCGCAAGGCGGCGTTCCGGCTGCCGGCGCTCGCTGGGATCGCGGTGCTCCGCTACAACTCGCGCGGCACGTGGAGCGAGCAGGGCACCAGCGAGGGCGCGTTCGACAACGCCCGCGGGGAGCGGTTCGACGTGGCCGCCGCGATCGAGTACGCCGAGTTCCACGACCTGCCCAACATCTGGCTGGTCGGCTGGTCCTTCGGCACCGACGTCGCGCTGATGCACGGCCTGGACCCGGGCGTGCAGGGCGCGATCCTGCTGTCGCCGCCGCTGCGCTTCTCGGAGCCGTCGCATCTGGCCGCCTGGGCCGAGGCCGGCAAGCCGGTGACCGCGCTGGTGCCGGAGTTCGACGACTACCTGCGGCCGGCGGAGGCCGCCGAGCGGTTCGCGGCCGTTCCGCAGGCCGAGGTGGTGCCGATGGCCGGCTCCAAGCATCTGTGGGTCGGCGATGCCGAGCGGGTCCTGGACGAGGTGGTACGCCGGGTTGCCCCGTCGGTCGCCGTACCTCTGCCGCGGGAGTGGGACGGCCCGATGGAGACCGCCGACACCTCGGCGTACAACGCCCACAACCTGTCCGCCTACAAGGACGTCCCGGTCCCCAAGCCGATTCAGGAATAGTTGCGCCCGACTGCAACGCGATCGGGCTCGCCGACGTCAGTTCTGCATGGATGTGGCGGTGGGGGCGATGACGGCCGGTGAGCTGAGCTTCGACGAATGGGTGTCGGCGCGGGTGCCGGCGCTGATCCGGTTCGCGTACCTGGTGACCGGCAGCCAGCACGCCGCGGAGGACGCGGTGCAGACCGCGCTCACCTCGGCGTGCGAGCGCTGGTCGCGGATCCAGCGCGCCGACGACCCGGATGCCTACGTGCGCCGGATGGTCGTCAACGCCCACGTGTCGTGGTGGCGCCGGTTCGGCCGGCGCGAGTCGGCGGTGCCGGAGGTGCGAGTGCTGTCGGCGGCGGCCGACCCGGCCGTCCGGATCGCCGAGGACGACGCGGTGTGGCGGGTCTGTGCGGGACTCGGCAGGACTCAGCGGGCGGCGATCGTGCTGCGCTTCTTCGAGGACCTGGAGTACGCCGAGATCGCGCGGATCCTGGGCTGCGCGGAGGCGACCGCCCGCTCCCATGTGCATCGGGCGCTGGCCGCGATGCGCACCGAGCTTGAGGCAGAGGAGGCTGATCATGCGTGAGGAGAAGGTGGAGCAGATGGTTCGGGAGAGTCTGGAGCGGCACGCTCACGAGGCGGATGTCGATGTACCGGTGGCCGATCGGGCCCGAGCCGCCGCGGGGCGGACGCCCAGCGCCGGCCGGCTGCTGCTCGTGGCCGCCGCGGTGGCCGCGATCGCGGTCGGAGGGGTCGCGATCGCGCAGACGGGCGGCGGAGATGGTGGCGGGCCTGCCCAGCCGACGAAGTCGAACGCACCGGTCGCGGTCGACGTGCCCGCCGACTGGCGTACGGAGGCCTGGCGCGGCGTCGAGGTGAAGGTCCCGCCGACCTGGGGCTGGGGTGGAGCGCCGGTCGAGGACGGCACCCTGCTGGACTGTGGCATCGGCTCCGCTCGCGCCGCCAGTGACCTCGGCCGGCCGTCGGCGGCGTACGTCGGGCGGCCGGTGTACCTGACCGACGCCTGCACCACGATCGACGCTGCCAATCGGCCGGCGCCGGCAGCGCCGTACGTCTGGCTGGGCGCGCCGCTGGAGCCCGGCACGGTCAAGCTCAGCGGCTACACCGAGGAGACGGTCGAGGTGGGCGGCACAACCGTGACCGTCGCGACCGACGATGCCGAGCTCCGCGCCCAGATCCTGGGCAGTGCCCGGCCGATTCCGGCCGATGCCGCCTGTGCGCCCGAGTTGGACGCGCCGCCGACGGCCTCCGGCGTCGGCGACGAAGGCCTGGGTCCGCCGCTCGGGATGACGGTCTGCACCTATCGCGAGGACGATGGCCGGTTGCGGCTGGCAACGACAGCGGAGTTCGACGCCGAGGCCACCGAGCGGCTGCTCCGAGCGGTCCACCGGGCTCCGCACGCTCGCTGCACCGCACCGCGTGACTCGGGTGAGGTGGCGGTGATCGAGGCCCGGGGTGAGGACAAGTTCGGAGCCGCAGGCAGCGTGAACACCCAGCGGCTGGTCGTCCATCTCGGTGGTGAGTGCCCCCAGGTCAACCAGGGCGAGGGGTGGCCGGACAAGAAGCTGACCCGGGCGATCGTCCAGGAGTGGACGGTCGGCGCGGTGCCGGTGACGTTGCACGGCCCGGCGGACGAGACCGGCGAGTTCGCCGGCTTGTTCATCGGCATCCTCGGCTGAGGGCCGCGCCAGGCCCGGGAGTCAGGCTCGGGCCTGGCGCGCCCGGTAGGCGGCGACGGCGGCGCGGTTGCTGCACGTCGTACTGCAGAACATGCGCGAGCGGTTGCGAGACAGGTCGAGGACGACGCCGTCGCAGTCGTCGTCCGCGCAGATCCCGAACCGCGACATCTCGTCGGCGCGGATCACGTCGATCATCGCCATCGCGGTCTCGACCAGGATCCGGGTCGCGAACGGCTGATCCACCTCGACCGCATGGATGTGCCAGTCCCACTGGTCGTGACGCACCAGCTGGGGGACCGCGCGCGACTCGGCCAGCATCCGGTTGACCAGCTCCACCGCCCCGTCGCGGTCGGCGGTGAGCAGCGCGCGCAGCCGTGGCCGGAGCGCGCGCACGGCCTCGAGCTCGGCGGCGTCGCGGTCATGCCGGCCGGTGTACTGGAACTCGTCGAAGTACGAGTCCAGCTGCTCGACGGTCTCCAGGGTGTCCGGTTCGTCGAAGGAGTTCACCAGGGCGACAGCAGCCTGCAGCGAGGTCTCAGTGTCATTAGTGAAAAGCACATTGACAGATTACACACATCCAACTACCGTCATGTGTCATGGCGACGATGACAGATGACACGGTGAACCTCTCCCGCCAGCGCATCGGCGCTGGGCTGGCGTTCGCGCTGGCGTCTGCCATCTCGTTCGGGCTGTCCGGCTCGCTGGCCCGCGGCCTGATGGACGCCGGGTGGACGCCGGCCGCGGCCGTGACCATGAGAGTGCTGGTCGCCGCAGCGGTCCTGGCGATCCCGGCCGTCATCGCGCTGCGCGGCCGCTGGGGGCTGCTGCGCCAGAACGCGCGGATGGTGACGGTGTACGGCGTCGCCGCGGTGGCGGGCGCCCAGCTGTGCTACTTCAACGCGGTCGTGCACATGGAGGTCGGCATCGCCCTGCTGATCGAGTACACCGCGCCGGTCGCGGTGATCTGCTGGCTGTGGGCGCGACACGGCCAGCGTCCCGGGCGGCTGACGGTGCTGGGCGCGGTGATCGCGGCGGCCGGGCTGGTCCTCGTGCTCGACCTGATGTCCGGAGCCGCCCTCAACCCGGTCGGCGTGCTGTGGGCGCTCGGAGCGATGGTCGGCGCGGCGACGTACTTCATCCTGTCGGCCGACGAGTCCACCGGGCTGCCGCCGATCGTGCTCGCCGCTGGTGGGCTGGCGGTCGGCGCCGTCACGCTGCTGCTGGCCGGCTGGGTCGGCATCCTGCCGCTCGCCGCGTCCACCGCCGACGTGGAGTACGCCGTCGGCACCGTCCCGTGGTGGCTACCGGTGCTCGCCCTCGGCGTGGTGACCGCGGCCCTCGCCTACGTCACCGGCATCGAGGCCGGCCGCCGGCTGGGCTCCCGGCTGGCCTCCTTCGTGGCGCTGCTGGAGGTCGTGGCCGCACTCGTCGCAGCCTGGCTGCTGCTCGGCGAGCTGCCGCGGGTGGTGCAGCTGCTCGGCGGCGTGCTGATCCTGGTGGGCGTGGTCGCCGTCAAGCTCGGCGAGCCCCGTGAGGCCCCTCTCCCTGTCGTCACCGGCACCTGACCTGAGCAGAAGGGCTGATCGCATGAGCAAGGTCATCGTGGACGTGAGCCCGTCGCTGGACGGCTACCTTGCTGGCGAGGAGGTCAGCGTCGAGCGACCGTTCGGGACCGCCGGGCATCGCCTGCACCGCTGGCTGGGCTTCGAAGGGGCGACCCCGGCCGAGGCCGATCACGAGGCGGCCGCAGCGATGTTCGTGACTGCCGGCGCGGTGGTCCTCGGCCGCCGGATGTTCGAGGTCGGCATCGGAACGTGGGGCGCGGACGGCGCCTTCGGCAGGCCCTGCTTCGTGGCGACCCACCGGCC
The DNA here is from genome assembly GCF_003121585.1 of Nocardioides speluncae. Classification (GTDB taxonomy): domain Bacteria; phylum Actinomycetota; class Actinomycetes; order Propionibacteriales; family Nocardioidaceae; genus Nocardioides; species Nocardioides speluncae. The sequence goes on along the minus strand of NZ_QEOO01000022.1, from coordinate 83,231 downwards.
GCACGAGAACGTCGACCGCGGCCCGACGTCGTTCGAGTTCGTCACCGACGGTGTGCCGGAGACCGTGGCCAAGGCGCGGGCGGCGGCCGGCGGCAAGGACGTGATCGTGGTGGGCGGCGCGTCGGTCGTCCAGCAGTGCCTGGCCGCGGGCCTGGTCGATGAGATGCGGCTGCACGTCGTACCCGTGCTTCTCGGCGCCGGCACACCGCTGTTCGCCGATTCGAGTGCCGCGCCGGTCGAGCTGGAGCAGACCGGAGTCGTGGCGACCGCCGAGGCCGTGCACGTGACCTACCGGGTCACCCGCTAACGAGCGTCCTGCCGTCGGATGAAGATCTCCCGGGTCAGCATCAGCACCCCGGCCGCGGTCGGCACCGCCATCAGCGCACCGACGAAGCCGAGCAGCGAGGCGCCGATGAGGGCCGCGATCACGGTCACCGAGCCGGGGACGTTGACCGAGCGGGCCATCACCTTCGGGTAGATCACGTAGTTCTCGACCTGCTGGTAGGCCAGGTAGAAGATGAAGCAGGCGATGGCCGTGCCGGGGCTGACGGTCAGGCCGATCAGGGAGACGATCACCATCGCGATCGTCGCGCCGACCATCGGGATCAGCGACAGCAGCGCGACCACGACCGAGAGCGCCACGGCGTACTCGCCCAGGCCCACGATGAACAGGAAGATCAGCGAGGTGAAGCCGGCGCACATCGCCACCACGAACGCGCCCGAGACGTAGCCGCCGACGCTGCGGATCACCTGGTCGCCGAGGCTGCTCACGCGCTCGCGGCGCGAGGCCGGGGCCAGCCGGTAGATGGCCTGTTTGGTCGCCGGCAGCGAGGCCAGGAAGTAGAGCATCAGCACGATCACGATGAAGGCGTTGGCCAGCGCGGAGAGTACGGCGATGCCGACGCCGACGGCGCCACCGAAGATCTTGCTGGCGAAGTCGCCGTCCTGGACGTACTCGCGCACCTTGTCGATGACGTCGTACCGCTCGTCGAGCTCCTTGATCTGCTGGTTGTTGGCCAGCTGGTCGAGCCACCCGGGGGCGTTCTCGGTCAGCAGCGCGACCTGGTCGCTGACCACCGGCACGATCGCCGCGACGAACAGCGTGATCCCGAGCAGCACCACGACGATCACGCCGAGCACGGACCAGGAGCGCGCCAGGCCGCGGCGCATGAAGAACTCCACCACCGGGTTCAGCCCGGCCGCGAGGAACATCGCCACCACGATCAGAATCAGGATCGATCCGACCGCGAGGATCTGCTGCCCGAGCCACCACGCGACCAGCGCGCCGAGGCCACCGAAGAAGCCGATGTAGAACGCCGAGTGGCGCTGCAGCGGCTCGCCCGGCTTGCCGAGGGGGTACGCCGCTAGCTGCTCGGCCGCCTCGTCGGCGGCGTCCTCAGCGCGCGCCGCCGCCGATGCCGCGCGGGCCGCGGCGTCGTCGGCCTTGGCCGCGCCCTCGGCGGCGTCCTCGGCTGCGTCGACCATCCGGTGGGATCAGGCCTCGTCGCCGAAGCCGGCCACCACGTTGCGCAGCGCACCGAGCTGGGAGGCGATGGCGTCGCGGCGACGGCTGAGCTGGTCGACCTCGGTGCGCAGCGTGGCGAGCTCGCGCTCGGCCTCCTCCTGCCCGGTGGCCGTGGCGGCCTCGGCCTGGGTGTGGGCGGCCTGGACGATCTGCTCGGCCTCGCGGCGCGCGCGGGCCAGCTGCGCCTCGGACTCGCTCTGCGCCTGCTGGCGGTGGGTGGTGGCCTGTGCGATCGCCTCCTGCGCCCGCTGCTCGGCGGCCGATGCCCGCTGCTCGGCCTCCTCGACCAGGCGCTTGGTCTCCGTGGTGGCGCTGGCGTGGTGCTCGGCGGCCTCGCGGGCCAGCCGCTCCTTCTCGACCGCGAGCGTACGACGGGCTTCGGCGACCTCGCGGTCGGCGGCGGCACGCAGCTTCTCGGCATCGCGCATGGTGGTGGTGCGCAGGTCGTTGGTCTCGTTCTGCGCGGCCAGGCGCAGCGCGTCGGTCTCCCGCTTGGCGGTGGCGACCGCGTCGGCCGCCTCGGCCAGGGCGAGCTTGCGCTCCTGCTCGGCGTCCTCGAGGATCCGGCCGCGGCTGTCCTCGAGCTCCTTGCTCTGCACGATCCGCATGTCCTCGGCCTCGCGCGCGGCGGCGGCGCGGATCGCCTTGGCGTCCTTGGTGGCCTGCTCGCGGATCTCGGCTGCCTCCCGGGCGGCTTCGTGGCGGACGTCGCCGGCCTCCTCCTCGGCGAGCCGGAGCATCTCGCTGGCGCGCCCACCGAGCCCGGTGTACGACGGAGTGTCGACCTCGGCGAGCTGGGCCTTGGACCTCTTGAGCTCCGCCTCGAGCTCGATCACCCGAGCTTCGGAGGAGGTGAGGCTGGTGCTGAGCCCGGACTTCTCGGCGGCGAACTGACGCAGGCGGGCGTCGACGGCCTCACGCTCGTAGCCGCCCTTGCGGACGACGGGGAACGAGGGGAGGGCCTGGACGGGCGGGAGCGGCGGCCGCGCGGTCGTGGAGGACGACCCCGACGTGCGGGCTTCTTTGTGGGCGGCGAGCACCTGGGTTGCCTGGTCGTCGACCGCAGCCTCCGGCTCTTCGTCGAAGATGGACAGGCCCTTGTCACTCATGACGTGCGTACCTCTTCCTGCTCAGGTGTGCCCCCCGGGATGGTAGGGCCCATACTTCCCGATCCCGAGCAAAGAACACACCCCGGGCCCGGACATCGGCCGGAACTGCATAGTCGGCCCATGCGGGTGTCCGCTTTGCGGTGGTGTCGGCGGGTCTGTACCGACGTGGTGACTCGGGTGGCGGTGTTGTGCGGAGCATTCTGACGCACGGCCGAGGGTTGTGCGCAGGCGGCACGCCCGAGAGTGGCGGTCCCGGCCAAAGAGCAGATCAAAGGCCAGGTCAGATGGCGGGTCACATGGGCAGGCCAAATGACAGCAGCCGGCCGGTGGCGTGGTGCCACGGCCGGCTGCTGCGTCGTACTCCCGGTGTCCTAGCCCGGATCCACCGATAGCCACCTACCGAGCGCCTCCATGCGGGCGCGCTGGCTGCGTTGGCGAAGACTCGACGGGCCTCCGGCCCGCCTTCGCTCCGCCGCCTTGCCATCACACCCGCCTGGCGACGCTCGCTACGGCGCCTATCGGTGGATCCGGGCTCAGATGCCTCGGAAGCGGTTGATCGCGTCGAGGTGCTGGTCGCGGAGCTCCTGGTTGCGCACGCCCAGGCCCTCCTCGGGGGCCAGGCAGAGCACGCCGACCTTGCCCTGGTGCAGGTTGTGGTGGACGTCCAGCGCGGCCTGACCGGTGTCCTCCAGCCGGTAGGTCCTCGACAGGGTGGGGTGGATCTTGCCCTGTGCGATCAGCCGGTTGGCCTCCCACGACTCGCGGTAGTTGGCGAAGTGCGAGGAGATGATCCGCTTGAGGTTCATCCACAGGTAGCGGTTGTCGTACTCGTGCATGTAGCCCGAGGTGGACGCGCAGGTGGTGATCGTGCCGCCCTTGCGGGTCACGAAGACCGAGGCGCCGAAGGTCTCCCGGCCCGGGTGCTCGAAGACGATGTCGATGTCCTCGCCGCCGGTGAGCTCGCGGATCGCCTTGCCGAGGCGCAGCCACTCCTTGGGGTTCTGCTGGGTGCCCTCCTCGTTCCAGAACTTGAAGTCCATCTCGGAGCGGTTGATGACCTTGTCGGCGCCCATGCTGCGCACGATCTTGGCCTTCTCCTCGTTGGAGACAACGCAGATCGGGTTCGCGCCGCCGTTGAGCGCGTACTGGGTGGCGAAGCCGCCGAGACCGCCGGAGGCCCCCCAGATCAGCACGTTGTCGCCCTGCTTCATGTTGCCGCCGTTCGCCGAGACCAGCTGGCGGTAGGCGGTGCAGTTCACCAGGCCGGGGGAGGCGGCCTCCTCCCAGGTGAGGTGCTCGGGCTTGGGCATCAGCTGGTTGGCCTTGACCATCGCGACGTCCGCGAGGCCGCCGAAGTTGGTCTCGAAGCCCCAGATCCGCTGCGACGGGTCGAGCATCGTGTCGTTGTGGCCGTCGGGAGCCTCCAGCTCCACCGACAGGCAGTGCGCGACGACGCGGTCGCCGGGCTTCCACTTGGTGACACCCGCGCCGACGGCGAGGACGACGCCGGACAGGTCCGAGCCGACGATGTGGTAGTCGAGGTTGTGCCGCGCGCCGAGGTCGGACTCGCGGCCGTAGCGCTCGAGGAAGCCGAACGTCGAGACCGGCTCGAAGATCGAGGTCCAGACGGTGTTGTAGTTGATCGCCGAGGCCATCACCGCCACGAACGCCTCGCCCGGGCCGAGCTCGGGCAGCGGTACGTCGTCGACGTGCAGCGACTTGCGCGGGTCCTTCTCCTTCGAGGGCATGCCCTCGAACATGTCGACCTCGTCCTTGTGGACGGTCATCGCCCGGTAGGACTCGGGGAGCTCCAGGCTGGCGAAGTCGTCCTTGCCGGTGTCGTCGGCGAGGATCGCGTCGAGGATGTTCTGCACGGGTTGGCTCCCTCAGGCTTGGGTGTCAGGTGGAACGCGCCGAAGATTACCGGCCGGTAACGGTGGCGCGGAACAGATGTGTGTGAACTCTCAGTGCTTGTCAGTGGGGGTCAGTGGGGGCGTCGGCGGCCGGTTCGACCAGCTCGACCAGGACGCCACCGGCGTCCTTAGGGTGCACGAAGTTGATCCGGGAGTTGGAGGTGCCGCGCCGCGGTGCGTCGTACAGCAGGCGTACCCCGCGCTCGCGCAGCACCGCGGAGACCGCCTCCACGTCCACCACCCGGTAGGCCAGCTGCTGCAGGCCCGGCCCCGAGCGGTCCAGGAACTTCGCGATCGTGGACCCCTCGTTCAGCGGCGCGAGCAGCTGGATGCAGGAGCCGGAGTCGCCGACCGCGAGCATCGCCTCCCGGACGCCCTGCTCCTCGTTGGTCTCGTCATGGGCGACCCGCATGCCGAAGGTGTCGCGGTAGAACGCGATCGCTTCGTCCAGGTCGGGTACGGCGATGCCGACGTGGTCGATCGCGGTGAAGAGGTGCTCGGGAAGGTCCAGCGGTGCGGTCATGCCGCACATCGTCGTACGTCGGAGAGCGAGGCGCGACCCGGTGTGAGCATTCCGACACCGGGCCGCGCCGATTCCCGGCCTCGGGCGGGCTCCTAGGACCACATCCCTAGTCCGGGAGCCGGCCGAGGCTCCCCTCAGCAGAACATCCGGCGCAGTTCGCCAGGTATCGGCCGATCGGACAGACATCGGACCAGGCCGGGTGGTTCTGAGGGTCACCAGTGTCCCGGGAGCAATCGGACACCTGGTGTGACCTACCCGGCACCCGGGCGCTCTCCCCACGGCCGCGCGAGGTGGGTATCGTCGCCAGTATCCGAACCCGCACGCCAGGAGGAACCCCATGTCATCGAACACCGGCGGATCAGTCATCGTTGCCGGGGCGCGTACCCCGGTCGGCCGCCTCCTGGGTGGGCTCAAGGACCTGTCGGCCGCCGACCTCGGCGGGGTCGCGATCAAGGGCGCTCTGGCGAAGGCCGGCGTGGCCGGCGACCAGGTCGACTACGTGATCATGGGCCAGGTCATCCAGGCCGGCGCCGGCCAGATCACCGCCCGCCAGGCCGCGGTCAAGGCCGGCATCCCGATGAGCATCCCGTCGATCACGATCAACAAGGTCTGTCTGTCCGGCATCAACGCGATCGCGCTGGCCGACCAGCTGATCCGCGCCGGCGAGCACGACATCGTCATCGCCGGCGGCATGGAGTCGATGACCCAGGCCCCGCACCTGCTGCCGAAGTCCCGTGAGGGCTTCAAGTACGGCGACACCAAGCTGGTCGACTCGATGGCGTACGACGCGCTCTACGACCAGTTCACCGACCAGGCGATGATCAACCTCACCGAGAGCTGCAACGTCGCCAGCGCCAACCTCTCCCGCGAGGAGCAGGACGCGTTCTCGGCCCAGTCCCACCAGCGCGCGGCACTGGCCTGGAAGAACGGCGTGTTCGACGACGAGGTGGTCCCTGTGACTATTTCTTCCCGCAAGGGCGACGTCGTGGTCGCGCAGGACGAGGGCATTCGCGGCGACACCACCGTCGAGTCGCTGGCCGGCCTCCGCCCGGTCGCCAAGGACGGCACCATCACCGCCGGCTCGGCGTCCCAGATCTCCGACGGCGCCTGCGCGGTCGTGGTGATGAGCAAGGCCAAGGCCGAGGAGCTCGGCCTGGAGTGGCTCGCCGAGATCGGCGCCTCCGGCCAGGTCGCCGGCCCCGACTCGACGCTGCAGCTGCAGCCGGCCAACGCGATCGCGAAGGCTGCCGAGAAGGAGGGCATCGCGGTCTCCGACATCGACCTGTTCGAGCTCAACGAGGCGTTCGCGGCCGTCGGCATCGAGTCCGCTCGCCAGCTCGGCGCCTCCGAGGACAAGGTCAACGTCAATGGCGGCGCGATCGCGATCGGCCACCCGGTCGGCATGTCCGGCGCCCGGATCGTGCTGCACCTCGCGCTCGAGCTCAAGCGGCGCGGCGGCGGCACCGGCGCGGCCGCGCTGTGCGGCGGTGGCGGTCAGGGCGACGCGCTGATCATCCGCGTCCCCAAGGCCTGACACAGAGCTAGGGATCGACTTGACCGACGTGGCTGACCGGTCGCCGCGACCGGCCCGGGCAGCTCCGTCGGTACCCGACCTCGTTGCCCGCGCCCGCGACGGTGATCCGCGGGCGGTGGCGCGGCTGATCTCGATGGTCGAGGACGCCTCGCCGCTGCTGCGCGAGGTGATGACGTCGCTGGTCGGCCACGCCGGGCGCGCGCACGTCGTCGGCGTGACCGGTTCGCCGGGCGTCGGCAAGTCGACGTTCACGTCCGCGCTGGTCAGCGAGCTCCGCAGGGCCGGCCGGCGCGTCGGCGTACTCGCGGTGGACCCGTCCTCGCCGTTCTCCGGCGGGGCGCTGCTCGGCGACCGGGTCCGGATGTCCGAGCACGCGCTCGACGCCGGCGTCTATATCCGCTCGATGGCCTCTCGCGGACACCTGGGCGGGTTGTCCTGGTCGACGCCGCAGGCGCTGCGGGTGCTGGACGCCGCCGGCTGCGACGTGGTCCTGGTGGAGACCGTCGGCGTCGGTCAGAGCGAGGTGGAGATCGCGGGCCTGGCCGACACCACGCTGGTGCTGCTCGCGCCCGGCCTCGGCGACGGCATCCAAGCGGCCAAGGCGGGGATCCTCGAGATCGGCGACGTGTACGTCGTCAACAAGGCCGACCGCGACGGTGCCGACGACGTACGCCGCGATCTCCGCGGCATGCTCCGGCTCGCTGAGCGGGCCGACGGGGCCTGGCGGCCGCCGATCCTGAAGACCGTGGCCCAGAACGGCGACGGGGTCGCCGAGGCAGCCGCCGAGATCGACGGCCACCGGGCCTGGCTGGAGGAGTCCGGCAAGCTGGCGGCGCGTCGTACCCGACGGGCGCGGGACGAGGTCGAGGCGATCGCGGTGACCGCGCTCCGCGAGCGCTGGGGCGATGTGCACGCCCGCAGCGAGCTGGATGCGCTGGCCGCCCGGGTCGTTGCCGGCGAGCTCGACCCGTACGCCGCTGCCGACGAGCTGCTTGCCGAGTTCGCCTAGTCCCTAGTTCACCGACACGTGATCTCGCGCTCGGCGCGCTGGTCGGACGAGTGTCGGTGCCGGCTGCTAGCGTCGTAACAGGCTTAAGGGACGGCGCATCGGGAGATTTCGGTCAAGAGGGATGTTCGTGCGCCTGCCATTCGTCGTACCGTCGAGATGTTGAGTTGTTGCGCGTGCCGGTCCGCCATGTCCGCACGGCCGCTGGAAAGGTAGAAGTCATGGACACGAAGAAGCTCCTGATTATCGTCGGCGTGCTCTTCGTCGGGTTCTGGATGTTCACGGACCCCACTGGGTTGGCAGACCTGACCAAGTCCGGCGGCGGCAACGGCTGGGATCTGATCCAGGAAGCGTTCGAGAACGTCATCGACTTCATCAACGAACTCGTCTAACAGGCCGAGCCGGAGGAGGGCGCCGTGGCGCTGCTGAGCGGTCTCACCGACCCCAACATCAAGCGACACCTGCTCCGTGACGAGGGCGAGGTCATCGTCGACGAGGTGCGCCACCACTGGGTGGTGTTCGCTCTCCCCGTGCTGGAGATGCTCGTCGCGCTGATCCTGATCCTGGTGGTGCCGTTCACCCGGGTCGACCTGGCCTGGTTCCCGTTCGTGCTCGGAATCGCGGTGCTGATGCACGCCGGCTGGAAGGCGCTGACCCAGCACATGGACCGCTTCGTGATCACCAACATGCGGGTGTTCCGGGTCAACGGCGTCTTCTCCCAGAAGCTGGCCACGATGCCGCTGATCCGAATCCTCGACATCAGCGTGATCAAGCCGTGGCACGGTCGGATCCTGGGCTTCGGCCACTTCACCTTCGAGTCCGCCGCCCAGGAGCAGGGCCTGCGCGACATCCGGTACATCGGCCGGCCCGACGAGCGCGACCTGACCATCCAGCGAGTCGTACAGCGGTCCGGCCTCCGCGGCCGTACGCCGAACTAGCCGCCGCCAGTGACACTCCCGTTCGACCCGATCGACGAGGCTGCCCGGCAGTGGGGGGAGCGCTGGGACCGGGTTCCCGCGATGCACGCGGTCACCTCGCTGATGCGGGTCCAGCAGCTGGTGATCGGCCGGCTGGACGCGATCCTCAAGCCGCACGGCCTGACCTTCGCCCGCTACGAGGCACTGGTGCTGCTCGTCTTCTCCTCCCGCGGATCGCTGCCGCTCGGCAAGATGGGGGAGCGGCTGCAGGTGCACCCGACCTCGGTCACCTCGATCGTGCAGCGGCTGACCGCGGCCGGATTGGTACGGCGCGTACCCCACCCCGAGGACGGCCGCACGGTGCTCGCCGAGATCACCGACGCCGGCCGTGAGCTGGTCGAGCGGGCGACCGCGGACCTGGTCGCCGCCGACTTCGCCCTCGGCGCACTCGAGGACGAGCAGCTGACCGGCATCTCCGAGCTGCTCCGCCCGGTCCGCCAGGCCGCAGGCGACTTCTAGGGCATGTCCCTGGGGTCGCTATCGTTCGGCAGCATGAGACTCAGGCAGCTGGCAGCGACCGCGGCTGCGGCACTCGTCGTACTCTTTGCCGCGGCGCCGGGCCAGGCCGCCGCCGACCCGATCGAGCTCGGCGGTACGCCGGTCCCGGGCGGCACCGGCAGCACCGACGCGGCGAAGCCGACCGAGCTCACCGCCGGCGTCTGGATCGACGAGCTGGGCTCGGACGTCGCCTCTGGGACCCACTACTACGAGTACACCCGCGCCTCAGAGGGCGAGGAGACCAGCACCGTCCTCGTCGGCGCGATGACGGCGGGCCTGCCCGATCTCAGTGACTCCATCAGCCTGTCGGTCACCACCGCCGACGACGCGTCCTGCGCGGACGGCAACGCTGACCGCGGTGCCGGCGTGTGGCCGTTCGGCACGTCGGTGTTCGTGGGCTCGAGCGACGCTGAGAGCTGGGAGGGCGAGTGCACCGTGGCGCGCACGCTCCGGATCAAGGTCACCCACAACGGCACCGGTGACCAGTCCGTCCCGGTCGCGATCAAGATCGTCGAAGAGGCCCGGGTCAAGACGGCGGTCGCCGACATGCCACCCGGGGTGAAGGCGGAGACTCCGGTGCCGACCCCGAAGGTGTCGGGTGAGACCGAGCCGCTGGCCGGAGCGACCTCGCTGGCCGACGCTCCGGAGCTGACGACCGGGAGCTTCACCACCACCCTCCTCGAAGGCGGCGCGCAGGTCTGGAAGGTGCCGCTCGACTGGGGCCAGGACCTCATCGCGCGGGCCCACATCCCGACCGTGCAGGCCGAGGACGAGACCCTTTCGGTCTACGGGCCTAACGTCGAGCTGTCCTTCCTCAGCCCGATGGGCGCCACTATCGCGAGCCCCTACGAAGACGCGGTGGGCGACGGGACCGTGTCCGACGAGGAGCCGGTCGAGCTGATCAACGCGACCGGCCCAGTCCGGCTCCAGCCCCGGTACGACAGCGAGACCGCCGGCACTACGACACCGGGCGACTTCTACGTGGTGCTGGGTGCCGAGACCCTCACCGACCTCGAACGAGACCCGCGCGAGCTGCCGGTGACCCTCGACGTCGAGATCCGCGGCGACGGCGAGCCAGCACCGGAGTACTTCAAGGAGCCGCCGTTCCTGGTCGGGCCGGACACCCGCAGCGACGTGGTGTCGGGGTCCGGGATCTCCAAGGCCGAGCAGGACGCCCTGGACGCCAAGCGGACCCAGAAGATCATCGCCGCCACCGCCCTCGCGCTGGTCGGGCTGGTCGCCACTGGTGGCGGACTGACCCTGCTCCGCCGCCGTTAGCCGGTCAGATCGAGAGCAGGACCAGGACGGCGGCGACCAGGCAGGCGAGGCCGAACGCGATCAGAAGTACGCCGGGCAGCGGCGACCTGCGCCGAGCTATGGCCTCCGCGCCTGGAAGCGCGGGCCGTGCCGCGGTCTCCGGACGGGTGCCGGACGGGCGGTTGCGCTGGCTCGGCCAGCTGGCGTCGACCGCGGCGGTGGCGGCGTCGCCGTTCGGGGTGAGCGTGGTCTGCGCGGTCGACGACGCGGCGGAGGAGGCGCTGGTGACCGTCGGCATCGAGAACGGCTGGGTCGGAAACTGGGCGACCGGCCCGTCCTCGAAGTGGTCGCGCACCGACACCTCCTCATCGGGTGCCGGGGGGATCGCGGTGAGCCGGAGGGCGGCGAGCTCCTGACGTAGCTGGGACGCGGAGGCGGGTCGGGCGGTCACCTCCTCGCGGGTGGCCCGGCCGAGCAGCTCGACCAGGCCGTCGTGCGCCGCGTCGCCGGTCAGCTCGGGCAGGGTCGGCTCGCCGGCGTTCGCCGGCGGCCGCTGGCCGGTGAGCATCTCCAGGCCGACCAGGCCCAGGGCGTAGAGGTCCTGGCGCGGGTCCGGGTCGGCACCGTGCCACTGCTCGGGCGCCATGTAGCCGGGGCTGCCGATCACCATCGAGGCGTGCGTCATCCGCGGCTCGTCGAGTGGGACGGCGATGCCGAAGTCGGTCACCCGCAGATGCGGTACGCCGCGGCGGGTGGGCTCCAGCAGCAGGTTGGCGGGCTTGATGTCGCGGTGCACGATCCCGGCCGCGTGCACCGCCTCCAGCGCCTGCAGCGCCTGGTCGAGCAGCATCCCGATCCAGCGCACCGGCAGCGCGCCGTACTCGCTCATCAGCGTGGCCACCGAGCCGCCGCGCACCAGCGGCATCGTGAACAGCACCCGGTCGTCCATGCCGGCCCATGACTGCGGCGTGACGACGTGCGGGTGGTCGATCCGCATCGACTGCTCGCGCACGAACCTCAGCAGCGTGGCGGCGTCGGACTGGCGCAGGATCTTGGCCGCCTTGACCTGTTCGTCGGCGCGGTCGTGGATGCGCCAGACGGTGCCCATGCCGCCGACAGCGACGGGGTCGAGGAGCTCGTAGCGGCCTGCGAAGACTTCACCCACGAGGGTGCACTCTACGGCCTCGCCAGTCGCGGTCAGCCGAGGTCTGCGGCCTCACGGGCGTCGAGCAGCTCGTCCCAGTGCTCGGCGGCCCAGGCACAGAGATCGTTGAGCGGCTCGATCATGCTGCGGCCCAGCGGGGTGAGCTCGTAGGTCACCTGTGGCGACCTTCCGGCACCCACGTTGCGGGATACCAGGCCGTCGCGCTGCAGCCGGCGCAGCGACGTGGTCAGCGACTTCGCTGTGATGCCGTGCAGTGGCACCCTCAGCTCGGAGAAGCGGCGCGGCCCGCCCTCCAGGCAGCGCACGATCATCGCGCCCCACTTGTCGCCCACCCGCACGGGGTTCAGCGTCGACGGGCACAGCTCGTCGAACAGGTCCGGCGGCAGCGGAGTCGGCATGCCCGTGACGGTAGCCGGTTTCCGGTTGGAAACCACGCGGCTGGCTAGCGTCCCGCATCGAGCCACTGACACGGGTCGGGGCCGGTGAGGAAGGGACAGCAATGGGCAACGTCGTGATCTTCGGAGCAGGTGGCCAGGCGGGTTCGGCGGCGGCGGCCGAGGCGCGCCGCCGCGGTCATGCGGTGACTGCGGTGGTGCGCGATCCAGGACAGTACGCCGCCCTCGGCGAGACCGGGGTCGCGCTGGTCGCCGGCGACGTCACCGATGCGGACAGCGTGGCAGCGGTCGCGGCCGGGCACGACGCTGCGATCGTGGCGGTGTACGACGGCGCTGCCCCGGCCGACGAGTTCTTCCGTCGTGCAGGGCAGAGCCTGGACAACGGCCTGACCAGAGCGGGTGTGACGCGCGTGGTCGTGGTCGGCCTCGCGTCCATCCTGCCGACTGCCGACGGTGTGCCGCTGATGGACACCGACGGCTACCCGACGGCGTACCGCTCGTTCTTCCTTGCCCACGCCGGGTTGCTCGAGGTCCTCGGGGAGTCCGCGTTGGACTGGGTGGCGGTCAGTCCGGCTGGGGACTTCGGCGGGGAGCGGACGGGCGCCTATCGGGTGGCGAGTGCGGACGCCACGAGCCGGGTCAGCTATGCCGACCTCGGGATCGCCCTGCTGGACGAGATCGACTCGCCGGCACACCACCGCACCCACGTCGGGGTGGAGTCGTGACTGTTCAGGTGGTGAGCTCCAGCGTCTGACCGGTGAGCGAGGCGGCGCCGCTGCTGGCCAGGTACATCACGACCGAGGCGACCTCTTCGAGGGTGCCGGCGCCCTGCAGCCGCGAGCGGGTGAGCAGCGGGCCGGAGCTGCGGTCGATCTGCACTCGGAGCTGGGTCTGCCGCGGCACCTGTACGCCGGAGCTCAGCGAGTTGACGCGGACGCCGTGCCGGCCCCAGGTGGTGCCGATCCGCTGGGTGAGGGCGGCGTACTCGCCGCTGGAGGCGGTCGAGCCGTGGGTCAGGTCGAACCACTGGCGCACGATCGGGGTGTTGATCACCGAGCCGCCACCACGGACCCGGCTCTCACCGAGGCGGTAGCGCAGCCGGGTGGCGAGCGAGAACGGGCCGATCAGTCCTAGGCGCGCGGCGTGCGCGATGAACTCGCGGTCGTGGGCCTCCGATGCCGGCAGCCGGACGCCCGCGGCGTTGACCAGGATGTCGACGGCCTTGATCCGCTCTGCGGTCTCGATGATGGCGTCGCGGTCGTTGAGCCGGAGCTGGAAGTAGGAGAAGCGGGAGAGATCGGCGTCGTAGAAAGAGGTGAGGTACTGGGTGCCGGTGATGGTTACGTGCGCGCCGGCATCGGCAAAGGTATGTGCCACGGTCAGACCCAATCCGCGGGTCCCCCCAGTGACGACGACACGACGTCCGGAGAAGTCGTACGTCGGCTCACCCATTTGCTCTCCCCTCCACGCCAGACGCGGGGCATTCTGTCATGGAATGTATCGGTCCCGAAAAATATGTCTCACCTGCGCAACCCCAGGAATGGCCACCAGTCTCGACTGTCTACACGAGTCGCGTCTCACGAATCGAGAAGGTCGTTCAATCTGTGAACACGGCAGGGCGGCCGCCGTGCTCCCGCTGGGCCCGATCAGGAAAGATGGCCCCCATGACGCAGCAACCGTTCTCCCGACCAGGTGCCATCGACCTGTCCGCACTCAAGCGCCCCGCGCCGCCGGCCGGCGGCCCGGCTGGAGTGGCTGGGGCAGCCGCCGGTGCTGCCGGAGCTGCCGGAGCGGCCGGAGCGGCCGGCACGGCGACGGGTACGCCGGGCGCGGGCGGCCCGTCGGCAGGCGGTTCTGCGTACGCCGTCAAGGTCGACGAGCAGAACTTCCAGGCCGTGCTCGAGTCGTCGCGGACCGCGTCGGTGCTGCTGGTGTTCTACTCCCCGTCGCGGATGCCGGAGAGTGCCCAGCTCGCCGCCGACATCGAGACCCTGTCGGCTGAGTTCGACGGCCGCTTCCTGGCTGCGCTGGTCGACATCGACGCCGCGCCCACCATCGCGCAGGCGATGCAGATCCCGTCGATCCCGCTGGTGGTGCTGCTGCTCGACGGCCGGCCGATGCCGCTGCTCCAGGACGTGCTGCCGATCGAGGAGCTGCGGGCGACGCTGACCCAGCTCATGCAGCAGGTGACCGCCCAGGGCGTCGCCGGCCGGCACCAGCCCCGCTCGGGCGCGCCTCAGGACGAGAACGGCGAGGACGGCGAGCCCGCCGCCGACCCTCGGTACGCCGCGGCCCAGGACGCGCTCGGCGAGGGTGACATCGACGGCGCGGTCGCGGAGTACCAGAAGCTGATCGACGCGAACCCGGCCGACGCCGAGGCCGCGGCCGGGCTGGCGATGGCCAAGCTGCTGCAGCGGACCCAGGGCGTGGACCTCAACGCCGCCCGCGCCGCCGCTGCCGAGCGGCCCGACGATGTCAACGCACAGATCATGGTGGCCGACCTGGACCTGCTCGGTGGCCATGTGGAGGACGCCTTCCACCGCCTGGTCGAGCTGGTACGGCGCACGACCGGCGACGAGCGCAACGCTGCCCGCGAGCACCTGATCGCGCTCTTCGGCGCCGTCGGCAACGACGACCCGCGCGTCCTCAAAGCCCGCCAGAACCTCGCCTCCGCGCTCTTCTGAGCTAGTCGGAGCCATGGTCCGTCGCCGTCACAGCACTTAAGCCCGACGAGGAACGCCAGCGCTATCCAGGCCCACCCGGAACTGCCAGCGCTCACCGACATATCTCGGTTGGTCCTTCGGGGGTCTGGGGAGGTCAGGGGTAGGTGAGCGCGAGGTGCCCCCTACCTGAGCGACGGGGCGGACGAACACATCGGGCGGCGTCAAGCGGCTTGGCCGCGGCGCCCGCCGCGGCGCGGGACCACCGCCGACGTATCCGGGCGACGCGCCGCCGCAGCGCCCGATGCGTTCGTCCGTCGCGGCGCGCCCGGCTGGCCGCGACCTCCCACCCGGGTAGCTCAGCCCAGCGGCCTGGCGCTCGAAGCACTCACGCCGACAACCGCTAGGCCGCCGAGCTGAGCGCGTCGACGACCGCGCGGACGGCGGGGGAGTCGGCCATGCTGCGCCGGTGCAGCACCGTGATCTCGCGGGTCGGCACCGGATCGTAGATCGTGAGTGCGACCACGCCGTCCGGACCGTCCGGCAGCGCGGCCCGGCCCAGGCGCGGGATCAGCGCGATGCCGAGGCCGGCCCGCACCAGCGCGAGGTGCGAGTCGAACTCCATCGACTGATGGGCAATGAGGGGCAGCCGGCCGGTGCCGTCGTACATCCGCGAGAGCCACTGCCGGCAGATCGTGCCTTCGAACGTCGCGATCCAGCCCTCGTCGACCAGGTCCTTCGGCGTCACCCGGCCGCGGCCGGCCAACCGGTGGCCGGCCGGCACGATCACGTCCGCGACGTCGTGCGCGATCACCGCCGAGGCGAGGTGCTCGGGGATGGAGAGCGCGACGTCGCCCCAGCTGTGTACGAGGCCGAGGTCGACCTGGCCTGAGGCCACCAGGTCGATGGTGTCCCAGGGCTCCCGCTCGGACAGCGACAGCGCGAGGTCCGGGTGCCTCGCCAGCAGGTCGCGGACCGCCGGTGCGACCAGCCCGCGCATCGCGGTGGAGAACGACGCCATCCGAAGGTGGCCGGTGACCCGGCCGGCGTCGCGGTGCAGCAGCGCCTCGATCTGCTCCATGTCGGCCAGCAGTCGAACGCCGCTGTCGACCAGCCGGCGGCCCTGCTCAGTGAGCATCACGCCACGGCCGACCCGCTCCAGCAGGGGTACGCCGGCCTGCCGCTCCAGCCGCTTCACCTGCTGGGAGACCGCACTCGGGGTGAACCCGAGCGCGTCGGCCGCCCGAACCACCGAGCCATGAGTGTCGACGGCGCGCAGCGAGATCAGTGAGGTGAGATCGAGCATGTAGCGATGCTACATGGATTGGTGCAGATTAATTCGCTGGTCCTTCATGATCGCGCCGCCGACACTGGATGACGTGACCGTCCGCCACTCACTGCTCGCTGCGCTCGTCGCCACCATCTGGGGCTTCAACTTCGTCGTCATCGACTGGGGGATGGACGGCGTACCGCCGCTGCTGTTCCTCGCCATCCGGTTCACGGCCGTGATCTTCCCCGCCGTGTTCCTGGTACGGCGCCCGGACGCACCGTGGCGGACCATCCTCGCCATCGGCGCGTTCATGTCGCTCGGCCAGTTCGGCCTGCTCTACGTCTCCATGCACGTCGGCATGCCGCCGGGGCTGGCCGCCCTGGTCCTTCAGGCGCAGGTCATCTTCACCATCGCGATCGCCGCGGGCTGGCTGAAGGAGGTGCCCACCGCGCCGCAGATCGCCGGCGTGCTGCTCGGCTCGGCGGGCCTCGCGGTGGTCGCGGCCGGTCGCGGCGGTCACGTCACCGTCCTGGCGCTGGTGCTGTGCCTGTCGGCGGCCCTGTCGTGGGGTGTCGGCAACGTGCTGTCCCGGTCCGCCGGCATCGCGGGTGGACTCTCGCTGACCGTGTGGTCGGCGCTCGTCGTACCGCTGCCGCTGTTCGCGCTCTCGCTGCTGCTCGACGGCCCGGCTGCGGTCGGCTCGGCGCTGGCCGGGTTCGGCTGGGACTCGGCGATCTCCACGCTCTACACCGCGGTGCTGGCCTCGCTGGTGGGCTACGGCATCTTCAACTCACTGCTGGCCCGCTACCCGTCCTCCGCGGTGGTGCCGTGGATCCTGCTGGCGCCGGTCGTGGCCATGGCATCTGCCTGGTGGCTGCTCGACCAGCGGCCGAACCTGGCCGAGACCGCGGGTGGCGCGATGCTGCTGGCCGGCGTACTGGTGGCACTGCGCCCGCAGGCTCAGGCTAGGCCGAAGATCCGCAGTGCGAGCGTGGAGAGCGCGGCCTCGAGCTCCTCCGCGGGCGGCCGCGGGTCCTCGAACATCCAGTCGTAGATCACCCCGTTGACCGCGCCGACCAGCGCGATGGCGAGATGCCGGAAGTCCTGCGGAGGCATCTCGCCGCGCGCGACCGCGGCATTCCCCTCCTCCTCGATCACCGCGACGATTGCCTCCCGGAACTCCCGGCGGCGGAGCTCGGCGGCCGGGCTGACACCGACCACCTCGACGAACGCGATCCGGCCGCGGCGCGGGTCGGTGATGATCGTGTGCAGGTAGGCCCGCAGCGCGTCGACCAGCCGCACGTCGATCGACTCCTCGGCGGTTGTCAGCGCCTCCAGCGCCTTGCCGAGGCCGAGCTGCACCCCTTGCTCGTGTACGGCGAGCAGCACGGCTTCCTTGTTGGGAAACTCTTGGTAGAAGTGCCGGGTCGACACCTTCGCCGTCGAGCAGAGCCGCTCGATCGAGGTCCCTTGGTACCCCTCCGAGCCGAACAGCGCGAGGCCGGCGTCGAGCAGCCGCTCGCGGCGGGCGTCCTTCCACTCCTGGACCGATCGGCCCGAGTAGCGGCGCTCGTTCCCCTCGGCCATCTCACTCCCTTGTGTGGCACTACCAATGGATAGCTCTTGTCATGGGTGTGCTCCGATGCCTATCGTATCCAAGCGAAAATCGGAGTTTTCACACAGTTCGGTGCATGCCGGCCGGTCTCGGGCGGCCGCGCGAAGCGGGCCCGTGCTCGAGGGTCCTCTCAGGGGGTAAGGGGCACCAGCCCGGTCTGGTAGGCGATGACCACCGCCTGGGTCCGGTCCCTGGCTCCGAGCTTGGCCAGCAACCGGGCGACGTGGGTGCGCACCGTCTCCACCCCGACCACCAGGCTCGCGGCGATCTCGGCGTTCGACAGCCCCTGGGCAACCAGCGCCAGCACCTCGGTCTCGCGGGCGGTCAGCTCCGGACCGGCGTACGACGTCGGCGCCCGCACGTGGGCCGCCGCCAGCGACCGGACCGTCTCCGGGAACAGCAGTGAGTCGCCCGCCGCCACCGCCCGCACCGCGGCGGCGATCTCGTCGCCCGAGGCCCGCTTGAGCAGGAACGCCGCCGCGCCGGCGGCCAGCGCCGCGAAGACGTTCTCGTCGGACCCGAACGTGGTCAGCACCAGCACCTTCGGCGGCGTCGGCAGGCCGAGCACCAGGGAGGTGGCGCGCAGCCCGTCGACGCCCGGCATCTGGATGTCCATGCAGACCAGGTCGGGTCGCAGCGCCCGCGTCTGGGAGACCGCAGTCGCACCGTCGGCGGCCTCGCCGACCACCTCGATGTCCGCCTCGGCGTCGAGGATCCCGCGCAGGCCGTGCCGCACCAGCGGCTCGTCGTCGGCGAGCAGAACCCGCACCCGGTCGGTCACGGCGTGCTCCCAGCCACGCCCAGCGGCAGCCGGGCCTGGAGCACCCACTCGGTGTCGATCGACTGGGCGACCAGCTCGCCGTCTAGGATCGCGACCTGCTCCCGCAGCCCGTCCAGCCCACGCCCGGCGCGGTCCGGGGACCGGCGCCGGTCGATCGGGTTGCGCACCTCCAGCCGGAGCCCGCCGAGCGAACGGTCGACGGTGAGCACGACCGGACCGGCCACGCCGTGCTTGGCCGCGTTGGTCAGGCCCTCGGCACAGACTCGGTACGCCATGTGCGAGACGAGCGCGGGCACCTCTCCGACCTCGCCGGTGCTGGCGTCCAGCGACATGCCCAGCGAGCGGTGAGCAGCCACCAGATCCGGCAACTCGGGTAGCCCTGGCCCCGGTGAGCGTGGCGCGAGACCGTCACGCAGCACGCCGAGCGCGTGGTCGAGCTCGTCGACCGCGGCCGACGCGAGGGCGGCGATCGCCGCCATCGACTCGTCGGCACGGTCCGGGTCGCGCGCCAGCTGGCGGCGGCCAGCCTCGGCCTGGAGCGAGATCGCGCTCAGGGCGTGGCCGACGCCGTCGTGCAGGTCGCGGGAGAGTCGGCGGTACTCCAGCTCCTGCCGGAGCCGCGCCTCCGCGACCGCGAGCCGGTCGGTGCCGAGCGGGCCGAGCAGCAGTGGAGCGGCCCAGCGGGCGGCGACTCCCGCGAACCACGCGCCGATGGCCACCGCGACCAGGAGGCCGAACGGGACCAGCACAAGCAGGAACCACTCGACGGGTGAGCCCGGCTGCGGCGGACCCGGGTCGAGCTGCGGCCGGGACCCGGTGGCGAGCATGAGGGTCGCGGTGACCCCGATCGCCACCAGCACCAGGCCCAGCCCGAGCAGGAAGCCCACTGCCTGGTGCAGCACGCACCAGAGCACGGTGCGCCACCGGTGCTCCCAGCGCATCGGGGTCGGTACGACGACCCCGTCGGCGCCGAGCAGCGTCTGCGCCGCCGCGACCTGGAGCTCGCGCAGGCCGGGCAGGAGGCCAACCAGCCCGACCGCCAGCAGCGTCAGCACCATCAGCAGCGGCTGGCCGGGTGCGCCGTCCGGGACGGCCACCGACACCACGCCGAGGACCAGAGTGGCGTTGGCGACCAGGATCGCGCCGCCGATCAGCAGGAACACCGTCCTGCGCAGGATCCAGCGACCGGTCATGGGCCAAGGATGACGGGTGCCCGCGGCCTGGACATCCCCCGTGCGGGTGAGACGTGGGCGGCGCAGGGTGGCCGGGTCCCGGCGAGGTAGGTCGCAGTCAGCACCGACAGCCCGGCTCCCCAGACGATGAAGCTGACGTAGACCAGCACGAACACCCACGCGTGCAGGCCCGGGTCGTAGAGGCTGTCGAGGCCGAGCGCGACCCGGGTGAATCCGACCACGGCCATCGCGCCGACCGGGACCAGCATCACCGATCCGACGCTTCCGACGAAACCTAGGGCCAGCCGGGCGAAGCGATGCCGGACCGGCACCGCCATCGCGATGGCCGCGGCGATGGCCACCGCCGACAGGATCGAGGTGTCGCCGAACCCGGGTGACCAGAACGAGACGTCGTCGAAGATGTGTGGGTCCCGCAGCCCGGCGTCCGAGCCCAGACCCCAAGCGGTCTTGAGTACGGCGTACGGCAGCGGCGCGAGGATCGCGAACGCCGCCGCGACCCGCAGCAGCCGGCGCCGGAGCGGCGCGGGCGCGGGCCCGGAGCGGCCGCAGCTGCGGCACCGTTGCCGCCCGAAACGGCGGTCCGCCCGCACCTGGCCGACCATGCCGCCGCCGGCGAGCAGCGCCACGATCAGCACGCCGGTGCCGAACCAGTCGGGCTCCAGGTCGAAGTGTGCGGGACCGCCGGTGATCTTGCCGCCGAGCCAGATGATCGCCATCAGCAGCGTCCACGGCGCTCGCATCAACGCCGGAGCCAACATCAGCGCGGCCGCCACGAGGCCCGCTGACATGAGCCAGCGGTGCCGCTCAGTGGAAGTCGGCCGAGGGACGAGCCCCACGCCCACGCCGAGCAGGCAGCCGGCTGCCGCCAGCCACCACGACGGCGTCCACAGACCTTCTACGGTCTCGATCCCTCGCACCGCCTGGACGGTCGTCAGGACACCTGCGAGTGCCGTCGTACCAAGAAGGCCCCTGCGCTCATTGCTCACCATGGCCCGATGCTCGTCGCGACCGGGCCGGTGCTGCGTCACCCGTCCGGGGGATCACCAGGGCTGCGCGGGTGAACTACTCCCCGGACTGGGTATACGTCGGGCCGTTGCCGCCGAGGCTGGCCAGCGCGGCCCGCACCCGGCGTGCGGTGAAGTCGGCGCAGCGCTCCTCGACCTGCTCCGGCGTACAGAACTCGGCGGCCCGGATCTCGCGCTCCTGGCGAACCATGTCGTCCAGCAGGTCGCCGTCGTGCCGGCCGCCGTCGAAGACCAGGCAGATTGCGTCGTCCCAGCCGCCCCACGGCGGCAGCCAGTCGGTCAGTAGCAGCGGCCCGGCCGGGATGGTCAGCCCGAGCTCCTCGCTGACCTCGCGGGAGACGGCGACCTGTGGCGACTCGCCGACCTCGACCACGCCGCCCGGCAGGTCCCAGTCGTCCTTGTAGGTCAGCCGGCACAGCAGCACCCGGTCCTCCGGGCCGCGCACCAGCATCTGCGAGATCGCTCGCTTGCGGGGCAGGAACGAGTTGAGCAGCGCCCGAAAGCCGTCGGGCTGGGAGTGCGGTACGTCGCCGGCCAGCCGCGCGAACAGGATCTGGTCGGCGTCGCCGCCCGGGCCTGGTACGCCGCGCAGCACGCCCTCGCGGCGGAGCCCGCTCCAGGTCGCGATCCGCTGTCCGGTCTCGTCGCCGACCGGCACCAGCGCCTCCACCCGGACGTGGTCGGCCAGCGCCTTCTCGACCTCCTGGCTGACCGCCTCCAGCGCGACCAGCCAGCCTTGGTCCTGCAGCGTCGCCGACCAGGTGATGAGGGCCACGCCCTCGTCGCGGGTGGTCACGGTCGGCCGCTGGTCGCTCACGCCCGAAACCCTATCTGGCGGCCCTGCCGTCAGGCCTTGCGGAACCAGATGGTGCCGAGCGGCGGGATCACGATGTCGGCGTACGCCGGCAGGCCGGCGTGGTTGACGCCCTTCCCGTCGTGCGCTGTGGCGTCGATTGTGCCGAGGTTGCCGACGCCGCTGCCGGTGTAGGACTCGGCATCGGTGTTGACCAGCTCCTGCCAGCTGCCGGCTGCGGGCAAGCCGAGCCGGTAGCCCTCGTGGGGGAGCGCGGCGAAGTTGGCGACGCAGACCAGGTCGGGGGCGCCGGGCGCTCGACGGACGAAGGCGAACACGTTGCGGTCCGCGTCGTCGGCGTCGATCCAGGCGAAGCCGGCCGGATCGTTGTCGCGGGCCCAGAGCGCGGGGGTGTCGACGTACGCGTAGTTGAGGTCGCGCACCAGCGCGTGTACGCCGCGGTGCTCGGGGTGGTCGAGCAGCCACCAGTCCAGCTCGCGCGCCTCGGCCCACTCGGCGTCCTGGCCGAGCTCGCTGCCCATGAACAGTAGCTGCTTGCCGGGGTGCGCCCACATGAAGGCCAGGAACGCGCGCAGGTTGGCCAGCTTGCGCCAGCGGTCGCCCGGCATCTTGCGCAGCAGCGAGCCCTTGCCGTGCACGACCTCGTCGTGGCTGATCGGGAGCACGTAGTTCTCGGTGTAGGCGTAGACGATCGAGAACGTCATCCGGTCGTGGTGGTAGCTGCGGTGCACCGGGTCGTTCTGCAGGTAGCCGAGCGAGTCGTGCATCCAGCCCATGTTCCACTTGAAGCCGAAGCCGAGCCCGCCCTCGCTGGTCGAGCGGGTGACGCCCTCCCACGACGTCGACTCCTCCGCGATCGTCATCGCGCCGGGGACCCGCTTGTAGATGGTGCCGTTGAGCTCCTGCAGGAAGTGCACGGCCTCGAGGTTCTCCCTGCCGCCGTGGACGTTGGGGGTCCACTCACCGGGCTCCCGGGAGTAGTCGAGGTAGAGCATGCTGGCCACGGCGTCCACGCGCAGCCCGTCGACGTGGAACTCCTCCAGCCAGTAGAGCGCGTTGGCGACCAGGAAGTTGCGCACCTCCGGCCGGCCGAACGCGAACACGTAGGTGCCCCAGTCGGGGTGCTCGCCGAGGCTCGGGTCGGGGTGCTCGTAGAGCGGGGTCCCGTCGAAGCGGGCGAGCGCGAAGTCGTCCTTGGGGAAGTGCGCCGGCACCCAGTCGACGATCACGCCGATCCCGGCCTGGTGCAGCCGGTCGACCAGCCGCCGGAAGCCGTCCGGGTCGCCGAAGCGCGCGGTAGGTGCGTAGTACGACGTCACCTGGTAGCCCCAGCTGCCGCCGTACGGATGCTCCATGACCGGCAGCAGCTCGACGTGGGTGAAGCCGAGGTCGGTGACGTAGGGGATCAGCTGGTCGGCGAGCTGGTCGTAGTTGAGGACCGCGCCGCCGTTGCCGTTGGAGGCCTTGCGCCAGGAGCCGGGGTGCAGCTCGTAGATCGACATCGGTCGCTCGACCGGCTGCTGGGCCGCGCGCTCGCTCATCCACTCGTCGTCGTTCCAGGTGTACGCCGAGTCGAAGACCACGCTCGAGGTCAGCGGCGGCACCTCGGTGTGGAACGCGAGAGGGTCGGCCTTCTCCCGCCAGGTGTCGTCGGCGCCCAGGACCAGGAACTTGTAGCGGCTGCCGACCGGGGCGTCCGGCACGAAAAGCTCCCACACCCCGCTCACGCCGAGCTGGCGCATCGGGTGCTCGCGGCCGTCCCAGTTGTTGAAGTCGCCCTTGATCCGCACGCCCTTCGCGTGCGGCGCCCAGACCGCGAACGAGGTTCCGGTCACGCCGTCGTAGCGGCGTACGTGGGCCCCGAGCACCTTCCACAGCTCCTCGTGGCGGCCCTCATTGACCAGATGCAGGTCGGTCTCGCCGAGGGTGGGCAGGAAGCGGTACGGGTCGTCGACGGTGTGGGCGGTGCCGTTGTAGGTGACCTGCAGCCGGTAGTCCGGCACCTGCTTGGCCGGGAGTACGCCGACCCAGACGCCGTCGTGCTCGTGGGCAAGCTCGGTCCGGATCCCGCTGTGGAACACAGCGACCGTCTTCGCGAGCGGCTTATAGGCCCGGACGGTGACGCCGCCGTCGTGGGGATGAGGTCCGAGGATGGAGTGTGGATGGCCATGCTCACCGCGCACGAGCAGGTCGAACTCGGCCGGGTCGACGGGAGCGGGTTCCGCCTGGACTGGCTTGGGCAAGCCGTGAACCTCCTCGTTTCGTCCCCCTTCGTCCACAGTAGTGGCGCGCCTGCCGTGACTGGGAGCGGGCCGCGCACGTTGTCTTGGCTATGAGGATGCGGAGCCCACTGGTCGGCGCCGTCACGGCGCTTCTCGTCGCCCTGCCCCTGGGATCGCCGGCAGTCGCCGACGATCCGCTCCAGGCGGGCTGGCTGGATCCGGTGATCGAGATCCTGCCGCCGCGGCCGGTGCCGCACACGCCCTACACCGGCTCGATCTGTCCGGACGGCGCGCCGTCGTGCATCGACGCCACCATTGTCGAGATGCAGCGGCGGCTCGATCGCGACGCGGCCGCCTGCGACCACGACGCGATCTTCGGGCTGGCCTACCTGCGGGTGACTGAGGATGTGCGGACGGCGGTCAACGCGGGCTGGTTCGACGACGAGGTCTGGCTCGGTCAGGTGGACGCGGTCTTCGCGGATCTCTACTTCGACGCGATGGACGCCTGGCATCGCGGCGACACGGCGTCGGTGCCGACGGCGTGGCGGATCGCGCTCCAAGCGGCCGACGACCGGTCGATGACCGGTATGGGCAACTTCCTGCTCGCGATGAACGCCCACGTCAACCGCGACTTCTCCTACGTCCTCGCCGAGGTCGGGCTGAGCGGCGCTTCGGGCGCGAGCCACAAGCCCGATCACAACGCCTACAACCCGCGACTCGACGCGCTGATGGACCCGGTCTTCGCCGAGGAGGCGGCCCGCTTCGACCCGGCGTTCGACGACTTCAGCGTTCTTGGTGTCGACGCCGCCGCGGCCGGCACGATCATGCGCGGCTGGCGCGAGATGGTCTGGCGCAACGCCGAGAACCTGGTGCTGGCCCGGACGCCGATCGACCGGCTGCTCGCCAAGCGCGCGATCGAGGAGTACGCCGCCACCCAGGCGCGGCTGATCCGGGTGGCGTTCGCGTCGCCGTCGTCGGCGGCCCGCGACCAGTGGTGCGCCGACCACGGCTGACCTGGCTCAGAGCAGCCCGGCGAGCCGGTAGAGCACCAGCGAGCCCGCGACGGCGACGTTGAGGCTCGAGCCGTAGCCCACCATCGGGATCTCGACGGCGGTGTCGACCAGTTCGAGGGCCTCGGGCGGAATCCCGGTCCGCTCGTGGCCTAGCACCATCACCGTCCGCCGCCGGGCGGCCGGTAGGTCGCCGAGCCTGGTGGACTCGTCGGTGAGCTCCACGCCGACGATCGTCGAGGTCGCTCGCTGCGCGGCCAGCCAGGACTCAACGTCCCGACCTGTCCAATGCACGCAGGCCGGCTTGGGCAGGGTGTTGCCCTCGGCGAGTGCTTCCTGGATCCAGGGCAGCCGGGGGACCGCGATGCAGGCGCCGACGGCGTCGCACGTGCGGATCAGGGTGCCAAGGTTGACGCCGTACTTGGGCCAGAGCGGAGCGGCGACCAGATGGTCCCAGCAGCGGTGGTGGCGGCGCCGGCGCTGCTGCTTGAGCTCGCGCGGGCTGCGGATCCTGGGCGCGCTCACCAGGTCGCGGGGTGGAGTCCTTCGGGGTGGATCTGACGGGAGAGTGTCATGAAGGCGGCGCTTCGCGGCGCACCGTGAGCCATCGACAGGCCTCGTGGTCGAGGCGAGGTGACTCCGATGCTACGCGAAGCGCCGCCCTGGCGCTGCCTCAGTCGAACTCGCTGATCCGTAGGTCGTGCGGCGAGGGCGCGCCGGTGCCGGTCTCGACGAGGGCCTTCATGCTCATCAGGTAGGTCGCCCACTTGGTGCTGCAGTGGTGCATGAACTCCACCGGCTCTCGCCATCCCTCGTGCTTGAACATCACGATCGTGAAGCCGCCCTCGATCTGGTTGAGGTCCCAGATCACCTTGGTGCCGATCCACTCCTCGGGGCCGTCCACGACCTTCCAGAGCACCCGCTTGTCCGCCTCCAGCTCGAGCACTTCCATGTCGAAGCCACCCGGCGGGAACCGGAACTCCAGCTTGCCGCCGACTGTGCTCTCGCCCTTCGTGTCCTCGGTCCACCACGCGGCGAGGCCGTCCCGGGTGGCGATGGCGGCGTACACGTCCTTGGGCTCCGCCTTGACCCCGACCCTGTGCAAGATGTCCACCATTTCTCTTCCCTCTCTCGGAGTCTTCCCATTAGGCAACCAGTCGGTTGCATGTTGTGTCCGACTCTAGTACCGGCGCTTTCGTGATGCAAGCGGTACGGAGTTACGATGGGCGCATGCTCGGCAAGACGTACGACGCGCAGGTGTGCTCGGCGGCACGGGCGCTCGAGCTGGTCGGCGAGCGCTGGAGCCTGCTGATCGTGCGCGACGCGCTGTTCGCCGGCTCGACCCGCTTCAACGACTTCAGCCGGCTCGGCATCGCCACCAACATCCTGGCCAGCCGACTCGACGGGTTCGTCGAGGCCGGGATCATGGAGCGCCGCCCGTACTCCGACAACGCCGAGCTGCTCGAGTACGTGCTCACCGAGAAGGGCCGCGAGCTTGCCGCCGTGATCGTCGCGCTGACCGCCTGGGGCGACCGCTGGGTCGCGCCCGACGGCCCGCCGGTCAGCTACACCCACACCGTCTGTCGCGGCCCGATCGCCTCACGGCTCACCTGCGCCCAGTGCGGCGACATCGACGACGCCCGCGAGATCTACGTCCGCCCTGGTCCGGGCATGCCCGAGGATCTCGCCGCGCGGGTGCGATCTCGCGAGCCCTGAGCTCGGGGCTTCCTGGCTTGAGGTGACTACCGGATTACGTGGTCACTGTCCGCGGTCGGTTGCGGTACTGCTCAAGGTCGGCGCCAATTCTTGCGCGCCGCTGTGGTCAACGTTCTGTGGTTGCGGTCCATTAGTTTCTGCGGTGGAATCGGATATCGCCGTTGGGTATTCGCTCTACCGAATATCGCGGGTCGTGGGCTCGGTGATGGTGATGGCTGCAAAGCAGTACGCCGTCGGCGAGGTTGGTCTCTCCGCCTTTCGACCATGGTTTCCAATGGTGGGCTTCAGTCCAGGTTGATGGGATCGTGCAGCCGTCGGCGCGGCACCGCTTGTCGCGTAGTCGCATGGCTTTGTGCTGTGCCCTTGAGAAGAGTCGGCGGGTGCGGCCGAGGTCGAGGATCTCGGACTTCCCACCCAGAACCACCGGCACGATCTGGGCGGTGCAGGCCAGCCGCCGGGCTTCGCACGCGGTGATCTTGTCGTCTGTACCAACCAATCCGGCAGTGGCGAGGTCCTTGGTGAGCGATTCGTGGTCGATGACGACCATCACGGTGGTCGCGTCACCGCCATGCGCCGGGAGCTTGGCCGGATCGAGGTGTTCCAGCAGCGCGCAGAACGCCTGCCCGCGGGCCCGGTGCTGCGGCATGGCGGTGGTGTGTTGGCGTGGTGAGGTGAACGCGTCCAGGTAGGTCGCCAGCCTGACCGCGGTCGCGTCGGGCAGGACCCCGGACAGGCGGGTAGTGCCGTCTCCACGCCTGGTCAGCGTCAGACTCGCGGTCTCCCAGGCTCGTTCTTCCTCGCGCTGCAGCTGCTTGGCCTCTTCGGCCTCGCCGACCTCAGGCGCGATCACGTCCAGGATCCGCCGTCCGAGCACCCGCAGCTGGTCGGGCCGGTACTCCTTAGCGGCTTCGACCAGGTGTTCCTCGGCCTGCACCAGCAGTGCCGGGTCCAGATCGCCGGGCAGCTCGTCCAGCGCGCGGGCGATCACCCGGGCCTGGGCCAGGTTTACCGCACCAGCTGCGACGCCGGCGGCGAGTCGGGTCCACCGGGTCTCGAGGTCGGCCGCCAGGTGCTGCTCCGCCCGACATGCTTGCGGGCTGTCGTGGGTCTGGTGGGTCAGCCACGCGGCCACGTCGCGGGCACCGGCGTCGGCGGCGACGTCCTCAGCGGCGGCCATCACTCGCAGCCGCAACGCGGCCAGCTGGGTCTCCAGCCGGGCGAGGGCGAGCAGGGCGTCGGCCTTCTCACTGGTCCGCATGAAGGATGGCTCTACGCCGTCAACATCCTTCAATGCCGCTTCAATAGCGGCGGCACAGGAAAGCACCGGATGTGGTGAATTGACGAGCATTCTTCCGGCACCTCCCCCATGGCGTACCGACTAATTAGGATGCCTCAATTGTACATACGTTCGAACGATAGTCAAAGGTTAGTGACCGTAACCACAGACAGTTGACCCGAGCGAACCGTGAGTCGAAAAGCAACCGAACCAAGTACCGCTACCACCGCGGACGGTAACCACGCTATTCTGTAGTTGAGCCCCCAGCGCAAGACAGCCATCAAGCCTATGAGTTCGCCGGCCGGACAGCCTGACGTCACGGGCCGGACACCGTCGACCGCTGGCATAAGTGCATGAGCCTCGTCGTCCGTCGTACCGTCGCCACTGGCGCTGTGACCGCAGCGCTTGCGGCCGCTGCCGCCGCTCCCGCCGCATGCACCCGCCCCGACGATGGCAACCCCGAGCAGCAGCGCCCGAAGGAGCCGACGCTGGTCGCCCGCGCGATCCTGCCGTCGGACGCGTACCAACCGGGCCCGCCGTCCGGGTCGCTGGTGACGCCGGCCAACGGGGTGACGCCGCCGTTCCCGGGTCAGCCGATCCCCGGCTTCTCGGGCCTGCTGGACGCCGGCCACGGCCTGTTCTGGGGGATGCCGGACAACGGGTACGGCGCCAAGGCGAACTCGCCCGACTTCCTGCTCCGGCTCTACCTGATCCGGCCGGAGTTCAAGACCGCCCGCGGCGGTGCCGGCACGATCGACGTACTCCGCTTCCTGCAGCTGCGCGACCCCAACCACAAGATCCCGTTCCCCCTGACCCGCGAGGACCGTGTGCTGACCGGCGGCGACTTCGACCTGGAGTCGGTACGCCGGGCGGCCGACGGCACCTTCTGGTTCGGCGAGGAGTTCGGGCCGTTCCTGCTGCACACCGACCGCACCGGCCGGGTTCTGGAGGCGCCGGTCCCGACGCCGGGCACGCAGTCGCCGCAGAACCCCTACCTACCCACCCCGGACGCCTGGACGATCCCGGCGAGCCGCGGCTTCGAGGGAATGGCGCTCAGCGCCGACGGCAAGCGGCTCTACCCGATCAACGAGGGCGCGCTCCGCGGCGATGCCGATCCGCGCCGCCGGGTCCTGCATGAGTTCGACATCAAGCGGCGCGCCTACACCGACCGCGAGTGGAACTACCGCACCGACGAGGCGTTCCCGAACGCCGTCATCGGCGACCTCACCGCGATCGACCGGCACCGCTTCCTGCTGATCGAGCGCGACGACGCCCAGGGTGCCGATGCGCTGCAGAAGAAGCTCTACCTGATCGACCTGCGCAAGGTCGACGGCGAGGGCTACCTGGAGAAGCGGCTGGTCGTCGACCTGCTCGACATCGCCGACCCTACGCGCATCTCGCTGCCCGCCCGCGACGGTGAGTTCGGCGTCGGCGAGACCTTCTCGTTCCCGCTGCAGTCGGTCGAGAGCGTCGAGATCCTGCGCAACGGTGACCTGGTCGTGGCCAACGACAACAACTACCCCGGCAGCAACGGCCGCTGGACCGCCCGCAACCGGCCCGACGACACCGAGATCATCGTCATCCGGGGAGCCGAGTTCGGCCAGTAGTCACGCGGTCTGACGAGATCCGCAACCCCGACTGGCGGCTTCCAGATGGCACCATGTCCGTGTGGAGTACGACGCCGTCAACGTCTACGACCTGGCGTCCTGCGAGATCCGGCAGCGACGGGAGTCGGGCTACGACGTCGCGGGCGCGGAGCAGACGCTTGAGCGGATCGATCCCGAAGACCGGGCGGCATTGCTGGCGTTTCTCGACGGCCTCGCGGCCCGGCCGCGGTTGCCAGGATGGAGGTACGACGAGCCGGACGGGCTGGAGGCGATCGTCCGGTCCCTGCCGCCTGCTCCGCCAGCACGGCCGCTGCCCGCGGCCGACCTCGACGACAGGATCCTCGGTGGCTGGCTCGGCCGGGTGGCCGGGTGCATCCTCGGCAAGCCAGTCGAGGTCGGTGACGTGTGGACGACGGCTCGTCTGCGGGAGTACCTCGAGCGGGCGGGCGCCTACCCGCTCCGTGACTACATTCCGGTCATCCCCGGCTCCGAGCACCACCTGCACTGGACCTGGCCCTGGACCACACGCGGCAACGTCGACGGCGCGTTCCGAGATGACGACATCGACTACGCGATCCTCGGCCTGCATCTACTCGAGAAGCACGGCACGGCCCTGACGACCCGCGACGTCGCGGATGCGTGGCTGGAGCTGCTGCCGTTCCGGCAGACCTACACCGCCGAGCGGGTGGCCTACCGCAATCTCGTCGACGGGGTCCCGCTCGACCGAGTGGCCAGGTATCGCAATCCCTACCGTGAGTGGATCGGCGCCCAGATCCGCGGCGACGTCTTCGGCTGGACACACCCGGGTGACCCACGCGGCGCCGCCGTCGCGGCGTACGCCGACGCCCGGCTCTCCCATGTCGGGAACGGCAGGTACGGCGAGATGTGGGCGGCCGCCCTCGTCGCCGCGGCGTTCGTGGCCGACTCGCCGTACGACGCGCTGACCCTGGCCCTGGCCCAGGTGCCGCCGAAGTCGCGGCTGGCCGAGGCGGTCGACTCGGTGATGGGACTCCATGCGGGCGGCGCGACATGGGACGATGCCGTCGTGCATATCGCCGCCGAGTACGGCCACTACCTCTGGGTGCACACCATCCCCAACGCCGCCGTCGTCACCGCTGGCCTGCTGTGGGGCGAGGGAGACGTCGCCGCGACGCTCGGCTCCACCGTTCAGGCCGGCTGGGACACCGACTCCAACGGCGCGACCGCCGGCTCTGTGATCGGGGTGATGGTGGGAGGTACGGCGATCCCCGGGCGGTTCGTGGACCCCCTGAAGGACACGGTCCGCTCTGCGCTCTTCGGGTTCGACAACGCCTCGATCGCCGATCTGGCGCGTCGTACCGTCGCGCTGGCCCGCGCCGGTCGCTGATTACGCGAGCAAGACGGCCGGGTCGACCAGCCCTGTCGGCAGCTGCGCCCCGGCGACGGTCGTCGCCTGGCCGGCGACGTCCACCGCTAGTGCGACGGCAGCGTCGAGAGTCCGGCCGGCGGCGATGGCCGCCGCGAGCGCCCCCACGAACGCATCTCCGGCGCCAGTCGTGTCCACCGGCCTCACCACCGGAGCAGCGACCTCCCCGGAGCCGGCTCGGGTCCACCACTGCGCCCCACGTGCGCCCAGCGTCACCACCACGGCACGCGGGCCGAGATCGAGCAGAACCGCGGGGCTCCGGTCCGGCGTCAGCGCCGCCGCCTCGACCTCGTTCGCTACCAGGATGTCGACCCGGGCCAGCACTTCCGCGGGCACTGCTCGCGCCGGCGCGGCATTCAGGAGGACGCGGTCGGAGAGCTCGACGAGCTTGGCGACCGTCTC
The DNA here is from genome assembly GCF_003121585.1 of Nocardioides speluncae. Taxonomy (GTDB): domain Bacteria; phylum Actinomycetota; class Actinomycetes; order Propionibacteriales; family Nocardioidaceae; genus Nocardioides; species Nocardioides speluncae. The sequence goes on along the minus strand of NZ_QEOO01000022.1, from coordinate 52,333 downwards.
CAACGGAACCTCCAGCTGCGTAACCACGACGGTTGCGCCAGCCACGAGAGTCCGGTGCCGGTCCACGTCCGCGGGAGAGAGCTGTGCGTTCGCCCCAGAACTCACCACGATGGCATTCTGGCCGTAGTCGTCGACGGTGATATGCGCCGTCCCCGTCGGCGACCGCGTCACCCGGACGGCGTTAGTGGCCACTCCTGCTTCGGCCAGGTTGGCGACCATCGCTCGGCCGTCCTCGTCATCCCCGACGCAGCCGATGAACCGCACCTCGGCACCCAGCCGCGCCGCCGCGACCGCCTGGTTGGCGCCCTTGCCGCCGGGGAACCTCGCCAGCCCGGACGCGAGTACGGTCTCACCCGCCGCGGGCAGGTGCCCGACCCGAAGCACCCGGTCCGCGTTGATCGACCCCACCACCAGCACGGACATCGCACGCGGCCTGTCGGCTCAGCCGCCGAGCTGCTTGATGGCGGCGAGGGGGATGTCGACCCAGGTGGGGCGATTGCGGGTTTCGTAGATGCACTCGTAGACGGCCTTGTCGGCGACGTACGCGTCGAGGAGCACCTGTTCGTCGGCGGTGAGCGGGCGGCCGGCGTACGCCGCGACGAAGGCGTCGCGGTTGCGGGCCGACCACTCGCGGGCCCGGTAGGCGCGCTGCTCGTCGCCCTCGATGTCGCTCTGGCCGACGGTGCGCTCGACGACGTGAGCGGCGTAGTCGAACGAGCGGAGCATGCCGGCGACGTCGCGCCAGATCGAGTCCGGCAGCATCCGCTCTGCGAGCGGCTTGGCGGGCTCGCCCTCGAAGTCGACCAGCTTCCAGCCCTTGACCGTGCGCAGCGTCTGGCCGAGGTGCAGGTCGCCGTGGATGCGCTGGATGGGTACGGCGTCGAGCGCGGCCACCGCGTCGTATGCCGCCCGCAGCGTCGTCGAGTACGCCCCGAGCTCGGGGACGATGGTGGTTGCGTCGTCCAGCCGCTCGTTCATCGCTGCGGTCAGCTCGGCGAGATCGGAGGTGTCGACCGGGAACTGCTCGGCCAGCACCACATGGGTCTCGGCGAGAGCCTCGCCGAGCCGGGCGGCCTCGGCGGCGAAGTCGCCGCCGACCTCATCGGCATGCAGGTCGGCCTCGGCGAGCAGGTTGCGGACGCTGGCGAGCGCCAGCTCCCAGCCGTCGCTGGCGGTACGCAGGAACTGCTGCAGCAGCGCCAGCTGGACCACCGAATCGGATTCCTCGTCGACGGTGTCCAGCCAGCCGTAGAGGGCCGCGACGTGGTCGGAGCCGGCCTCGGTCAGTACCTGATGGATCGCGATGTCCGGGTTGACGCCGGGCGTGACCTTGCGGAACACCTTCATCAGCGCGTCCTCGCCGTACGCCACCGACGAGTTCGACTGCTCGGCGCTGAGCAGCGTGGAGTGCACCTCGAGGTCGAGCTCGTGGCCCGGCACCCGGTGGAAGGCCAGCTGCGAACTGGCATCGACCTCGCCGGACGAGGCGGCCGCGAACGAGCGCAGCCAGCAGGCCATCGCCTCCCGGTCGTGCACCGCGTCATAGACGTACGACGGCCCGAAGTCGGCGTCGTCCCACTGGCCCACCAGCGCGTGCTCCAGCCGGTGCTGGGGCTCGGCGTAGTAGGCGAGGGGGACCTGGTAGCGCTCCGTCTCGGCGCCTCCGTTGACACCGTCGGCGTACTGGACGGTGACGATCTCGATCGCGACACGCGGGCCGGTCGACACCTGGTGTGGCACCTCGGCGACCCGGCGTACGGACGCGATGTGGAACGGTCGTCCCTTGCCCTGGAACCACCTCGCACCGCCCAGGAAGGAACCGAGCAGCTGATCGGGGCTGATCTTCGAGGTGGTCACGGTGCCTCCAGCGCCTCCGGTGTGGTCGTAAGTCTGAACCAGTAGAAGCTGTACCCAGCGAGGGTCAGCAGATACGGGAGTTCACCGATTGGGGGGAACGGTACGCCGCCGAGCAGCTCCACGGGCGATCTTCCCTCCCACCGCCTGAGGTCGAGCTCGACCGGCTGTGGGAACCGGGACAGGTTGTTCACGCACAGGATCACGTCGCCCGACCCGTCCGGCGCGGTGTACTCGCGGATGTAGGACAAGACGCTCGGGTTGGAGCCGCCGAGGTCGGTGAAGGTGCCGAGCCCGAACGCCGGGTGCCGGCGCCGGGCGTGGATCATCCGCCGGGTCCAGTGCAGCAGCGAGGAGGCGTTCTCCAGCTGCGCCTCGACGTTGACGGCCTGGTAGCCGAACACCGGGTCCTGGATCACCGGCAGGTGCAGCTTGCCGGGCGTGGCCGCGGAGAAGCCGGCGTTGCGGTCCGGCGTCCACTGCATCGGCGTGCGTACGCCGTCGCGGTCACCGAGCCAGATGTTGTCGCCCATCCCGATCTCGTCGCCGTAGTACAGGACCGGCGAGCCCGGCAGCGAGAGCAGGAGCGCGGTGAACAGCTCCATCTGGTTGACGTCGTTGTCGAGCAGCGGCGCCAGCCGGCGGCGGATGCCGATGTTGGCCTTCATCCGGGGGTCCTTGGCGTACTCGCCCCACATGTAGTCGCGGTCCTCGTCGGTGACCATCTCCAGGGTCAGCTCGTCGTGGTTGCGCAGGAAGATGCCCCACTGGCAGCCGTCGGGGATGGCCGGGGTCTGCTCGAGCACCTCAGAGATCGGGAACCTCGACTCGCGCCGTACCGCCATGAAGATGCGTGGCATCACGGGGAAGTGGAACGCCATGTGGCACTCGTCGCCGACCCAGTTGCCCTCGTCGTCGTGGGTGCCGCCGAAGTAGTCCACGACGTCGGTGGGCCACTGGTTGGCCTCGCACAGCAGCACTCGGCCGGGGTAGTTGTCGTCGACGAACGACCGGACCTTCTTGAGGAACTCATGGGTCTCGGGGAGGTTCTCGCCGTTGGTGCCTTCGCGGACGTAGAGGTAGGGGACCGCATCCAGCCGGAACCCGTCGATGCCCATGTCCAGCCAGAAGCTGAGTGCCTCCAGGATCGCCTCGTGGACCTTGGGGTTCTCGTAGTTGAGGTCGGGCTGGTGATTGAAGAAGCGGTGCCAGAAGTACTGCTGGCGGACCGGGTCCCAGGTCCAGTTGGACGGCTCGGTGTCGACGAAGATGATCCGTGCGTCCTGGTAGCGCTCGTCGGTGTCGGACCAGACGTAGAAGTCGCCGTACGGCCCGTCCGGGTCGCTCCGGGAGGACTGGAACCACGGGTGCTGGTCGCTCGTGTGGTTGGCGACGAAGTCGATGATCACCCGGATCCCGCGCTCGTGTGCGGCGTCGAGGAAGGCGTGGAAGTCGTCGATCGTGCCGACTGCGGGGTGTACGCCGGTGTAGTCGGCGACGTCGTACCCGCCGTCGCGCAGCGGCGAGGTGAAGAACGGCGGTACCCAGAGGCAGTCCACGCCCAACCACTGCAGGTAGTCGAGCTTCTCGGTCAGGCCCTTGAAGTCACCGGTGCCGTCGCCGTTGGAGTCCTGGAACGACCGGACCAGAGCCTCGTAGAAGACCGCGGTCTTGAACCAGTCGGGCGGGGGAGCGGCGGTGGTGGAACCAGACATGCCCCAACCCTAGGGGCGGGGCGCCAGGTCGCAACGACCGCCACGATCGACCTGCGGTTCAGTCACCCAACAGCTCGGTGATGCAGGAGGTCAGCCGGAGTACGTCGAGTGCGCTGATGCCCTGCGCCAGGCACTGTGCCCGCGCCTCTGCCCAGCTGAGCGGCTGGTCGGTTGGCGTCGCGGTCGGGCTGGTCGTCGGGCTGGTCGTGGGGCTGGTCGTGGGGCTGGACGGCGAGTCGGTGGGCGACGGGCTGAGCGTGGGGTCGTCGCTGGGGATGCCGTCGTGGATCGGCGTCTCGCTGTCATCCGGCGCCGGGTCCGTGGTCGGGTCCGAGCTGGGCGAGTCGGACGGCAGGCCCAGGGGGTCCGACGGGTCGCCGCTGCTCGGAAGGTCGCCGAGCGAGTCGGTTGCGTCGTCACTGGGTGCCTGGACCCGATCGCCGCTGCGGCTCGGCGGTGCATCCGTCGTACTGCTGCGCCGCTCGAACGGCGACGAGGTGGGCGCGTACGTCGCGTCGCCGGGCCCGGCCGCGGCGGACGGCCCCTGGTCAGAGAACGCGCCGACGGCCCCCAGCGAGCCGGTGACCGCTAGCAGTGCCAGCGGCGCGAGGCCCGCGATCTTGGGTGGACCGGAGGGACGCTGCGCGACCCGGGCTCCACCCGCACGGCGGGCACCCGCTGGACCTGCCGGTCCGGCGGATCTACCGGCGCGATGCGAGCCGGACACACTGGCTGCCGCGCGTTTGGGCGCAGCATGACGACCTTGAGACATGACACCTACCTTGGGAGGGTGCCTCGACCAGGTGCAGGCGAGGCAGGCGGCCCGAGATTAGTGGCCACCAGCTGGTCTAGACCGCACTCGTCCCACGGAACAGACCACCCTGTGGCTGTAACTGGGGTTGGCTCAGCCTGGCCGACGCAGGGTGAGGTTGTTGGCCCCAGGCTGCTACTGGGCGAGGTCGATGCCTAGTTCGCGTGCTGTGAGGTCGGCCAGCGACGGCAGTTGGTCGATGCTGAGGCGCGTTCCGCGGAGGCTGGCGAGTCCGACCACTTCACGAATCTCGTTGTGGCGGAGATCAGTGCCGCTCAGGTCGCAGTCTTCGAGGTGGAGCCGGCGGAGGTTGCTGTTGATGACGGTGGCCGTGTTGAGCCGAGAGCTCATGAAGGTGGCCTCAGTGAGATTGCAATCGCTCCATGCGACGGGGCCGGTTGTTCGTACGGCGTCGAGGACGGCGTAGTCGAGGGCACATCGTTCGAAGATCACGTTGGTCCACGATGTGTCGCTGAGGTGAAGCCCCGTCATCCGGCAGTCGATGAACTCGCAGCGCTCGATGACGACATCGCTGAGGCGTGCACTGGAGAAGTCCACTCGTTCCAGCCGGCATCCGGTCAGCCGCACGCCGTGCCACTCGGCTTCGGCGAGGTTGACGTCGCTGAAGGTGCTGGCCCGGATCCGACTGTTCTCCAATCGCAGCCTCGACCAGTCGGCGCCCGAGGCTGTCACTTCCAGTACGTCGCCGGTTGGTGGCTCCGCCACGGCGTCGAGGTCGCGTGGGTCGAGGTCGGGAACGACCAGCTTGGTCTGGCCAATGGTTCGCGTTTTCATCGGTCCTCAGAGTAGGTCGGTGCCGCTGACGGGCTGTCATCACGGCCCATCAGCGGCGCCGTCTGGATTATCGTCGGCTCCAGTTGTCCCACGATGGTCGGTTGTCCCAGGTCATCGCCGGCGCCACGGGCTGTGCGCTGCGCTCAGTCGGTGCCGGCTCGACCACGCCGAACGCGGCCAGCCGCTGTTGCGGCGCAGCCTCGAGGGTACGGAGAGGGCTCATGTTGTCTTCACCTCCTCTCGCACCAGGACGTCGCTAGCAGCCCGGACGAGCGCCTGCTTGGTGGTGCGGCAGTACCTCGTCTCTGTAGCTGCGAACGTGCCAAGCTCGAAGTACCGATTTCCTGCCTGAGCTCCGCGGCAGAAGGAGTAGAAGTCGCAACTGGCCGCACAGTCACGTAGCGCTTGATCGAACTCCCGCACGTAGCGAAGCGAGTGGCTCGCGACGAGCATGGCGGGCAGTGACTGGCTCAAGACATTCCCGGCAACGAAGTCGCCGTAGTTTGGGTCATCGATGCCGAGAAGTTCAGGGGAGAGCAGGACTGCCTGGCCGTTGTAGGCCACGGTCGGGATCGGATCAAAGACGACGTGGGTCTCGGCCGCGGCTGCCGAACCGAGGTGTTCAGCAAGCCGATCCAGATCGCGGATACGCAGAACTTCGCCGCCCATCCGCCGCTCCACGAGGCGTCGCCAGAAGTGGTAGGCATCTTCCTCGTCGATCTCGGGCCGGTCACTTCCCTCCTGTTCCTCAAGGTTGAAGCCAACTGACTCGCAGCCCAGTCCAGCAAAGAAGTCAGCGAGTTCGTTGACGCGATCGATAGTCGCCGGTGTGACCACGCAGATGACGCTGAAAGGCAGCCCGCTGGCGCTCAGCAGCCTCGCCCCGCGCATGGTTCGCTGCCAGGTCTCGTGTCCGCCCCAGTCAACGCGCTCCGCATTCGCCGCCTGAGGTCCGTCCACGCTGAGACCGACCCGGATGTCGTAGTGAAGGAAGAGGTCCAGCCACTCCGCTGTCAGCAGCGTTCCGTTGGTCTGGATGTTGTGGCGAACCTGGCCCGCCCGTCGCAAGGGCTCGAACGCTTCTAGCAGCGACGTGAAATGCGACAACGGAGTGGTCGTTGGCTCGCCGCCGTGCCAGACGACGTCGACTGCCGAGGATGATGCCTGTTCCGCGATAGAGGCGGCGCACGACTCAGCGACCGCCTTTGACATAAGCCGTTGCCTTTTGCGGTCCGGCAGGTAGCAGTAGGCGCAGTTCAGATTGCACAGTGTCGTCGGCTGGAGGATCAAGGTATGGAACGTCTTGGCGATCCTCGGTGGCGCGTGGGCGTCAGTCATGGACAGGTTCTCCTTCAAGGTGTCTTACGCGGTGTGGTGAAGTGGCATGGCGGAGCGGGCGCGGACTCGGGATGTTCGGCACGCCCGCTCCGCCGGTTGAGGGGACGTCATTAGCGCCGCGCCACATTCGGAAGAGTCGATCGCGGTTCGTCGAGGTAGCGAACCTTCGTAGCGCCACCGTGACCGTGCACGGCCTCAACCGCGGGTACTCCGTTCTGCCAGAAGGTGATAGAGGGATGCTCGCCCTTCCATCGGAGCGACACCGTGCCGTCGGACCACTCCACGCCCTCGGCCACATCCCCCGTGCCACTGATGCCACTGGGATCGCGGTGACGCGTCAGGATGAACACGCGGGGCACGCTGTGCGGGGCTATTGGAGAGCGGTGCGGCATGCCGTTGATGCTCTATCCGCATGGGGCCGGTGCTCATGACCGGCGGCGCATAGTCGCTTATGTCCTCGACGTCATGGATGGCGACGAAATGTCCAGCCAATGTGCGAAACTGCAGCCCGGGTTCCGATCGTGTGGCCGGAGGTGGCCAGGATGGCGTCAATCGCCGAGGGCGGGCGCACGTGTCGATGTGGTACGCGCCTTGCCCGTGACAACACAGGAAGCCTTTGCGGCGCCTGCCGGTCGACGTCTCGTGATCTCACCAGCTGTCCGCCAGCCGTACCGGCGTCCTTCTGGGATGAGCCGACCTTGAGGAACGCTCTGGCGGCCTGGCACATCGGCCGCGCGATCGCCGCTTACCGGCTACACCCATGGCACGGTGAACCGCTGCCGCAGCACGTTGTGGCTGCCTGGATGGGAACGTCTCAGGCTCGGTTGAGCCGGATTGAGAACGGGCCGCCTATCCAGGACTTAGGGAAGCTGATCGAGCTAGCGCGACTGTTTGACATTCCGGCCGGCCTGCTGTGGTTCCGGCTCCCTGGCCAGAGCGACGTGGTCCAGGAGGTGGCGCCGACTGGTGACGACCTCCAGGGTTTGGCGGACCTCGCCGCGCGTCAGTCACTTGGCTTCGCCGCGCGGGCTCGCGACCTCCCACATGACGATGCTGGGACGGACTATCTGCGTTGGGAGCTGAGCAGGCTGGCGGTCGGCTACGTCCACGCGCCGCTAAGCAGCCTCCTTCGGGGTCTCGTCGGCGCCCGTGACAACATCTTCCAACTCCTCGAAACTCAGCGTCGGCCCGACGAGATGCGCGACCTCTACTTCCTCGCTGGCACGTCCTGCCTGCTCCTCGCGCACGCGTCTCAGAACATCGGGCACCATGGGGCTGCGCTCAGCCAGCTTCGAAGTGCCTGGACCTGCGCCGATGTAGCTGGCCACGACGCCCTGAAGGCGTGGTCTCGGGGTACTGCCGCGCTGTTCCACGAATGGTCGACCGCACGCGGCTCCGCCATTGGCCTCGCTACCGCGGGACAACGATTCGCGTCCTCGCGTGAGTCGCGGATTCGGCTAGCCGCGATCGAAGCGCGTGCAGCCGCGCGGGTCGGCCAGCGCGACCAAGCAAGGAAGTCCATAGCGACCTTGCAAGCGCTCCGAGAAACAGATGCGGACGCCGACGACGTCACCGAGCTCGGTGGCATCCTCAGCTTCCCCGAAGCGAAGCAGCAGTACTACCTCGGCAGCACCTACGGTCTGCTTGGCGACCACCACCTGGCCGAGCAGTACGCCCTGTCCGCAGCCGCTTCGTACGAGACGGGTCCAGAAGCCGAGCGTTCGTATGGTGACGAGGCTCTGGCTCGCATGGATGTCGTCAACGCCCGCATTGCCGCAGGTGATGTCGACGGCGCTGTCAGTGCGTCTGCACCTGTGCTCGCACTTCCAGCTGATCGTCGAATCGAGCAGCTGGACGTTGCGACCAGCCGGACGCAACGACTCCTGGCAAGCCGGCCGATGAGCAGGTCATCGACGGGCCGTGAACTTGGCGCTGCCCTGACCGAGTTCCAGCTGAGTGGGCTTCGGCCCCAGCTACCCTCGGTGCGGTGACCGCAGACCTTCGCGCCACCTTGGTTGACGCCTCACGTCGCGCCGGCGTCGATGCGTCCGGTGCAATGCCCCTGCGGCAACACGCGAGTTCGGTCTTCCTCCTACCGGCGTGCCATATGGTCGCCCGCCTGCGCTCGGGAAGCGAAGCGACCGACGGCGCGCATCGTGCCATCGAGGTCACCAGATGGCTTGCGGACCAGGGAGTCGGTGTCACCGAGCCGGCCGACGTTGAGCAGCCACAGGTTGTCGGTCCCTATGTTGTGACCTTCTGGAACTTCTACGAGCAGGGTGACCGCAGACCGCCCGCCGCGGTTGAGCTCGGTCGGATTTTGCGGCTACTCCACGCGACGCCGCCCCCACCGATGACACTGCCGACGTTCGCGCCGCTGAGGGGTTTCGACCGTCTCGTGACCGAAAGCACCGTGCTCACCAAGTCAGAACGTGACTGGCTCCACGACCGGCGACTCACCCTGCTTGACCAATGCGAGCACCTCGACTGGGTACTTGAGCACGGCCACATCCACGGCGATGCCTATCCAGGAAACCTGCTGTGGCGCGGCGATGTAGTCGTGCTCGGCGACTGGGACGACACTGCGATCGGCCCACGCGAGCTGGACCTCGCCAACACCTATCAGGGCGCTCGCTTCGGACGTACCAGGGTGGAGCTCGACAGCTTCGCAGCGGCCTACGGCACAGACCTTTCAGGCTGGCCGGGTCTTGACGTCCTGATCGCAATTCGCGACCTGCACACGCTCGGCACGTTCATCCGGAGAGCGACGGCCGGCTCGGACGCGGCTGGGCTCGAACTCTCGCACCGCGTACAAACCCTCCGAGCCGACGACCGTACAGCTGCATGGACTGCAACATGATCAGCCGGTCCGGCGCAGGGTGAGAACCTGGCCGGTCGTGCCGGACGCAGCTGCGCTGGCTCACAGTCCCGGCTCTGGTCCGTGATCTCGTCGTGGCCTCGAACTGGTCGGCCCAGCCCAGACCGAGGTGGCACTGCCTTGGATGTTCGCTGTTGCGTCCCTCCGCCCAGATTGATGCGGGATCGAAGACGACAACCAGGTCCGGGAGGGTCGCGCCGAGTGTTGTCTCGCTGGCTCGGGCCTGGTCATGTCTTCGCAGGAAGTTCCCACGACAAGGCCATCGCGCAGAAGTCGAACGACTGGCTGAAGGCAAGTCCGAGCGCCGCTAAGACGTCGACCTCATCCAGGGCAGCCGGCCGGACAGAGACCGGATCGCTCAGCCACTCCACTGCCTGCTCGAACCAGAATCGGGGAAAGAAGACCCTCGCGTTGAGCTTGTAACGCAGATCCTTTGTGCTAGGCATCACTCCAAAGAAGTCCGGCTCAAGATGCTGGGAGGAGAATCTCTCTCCTCGCAGGTACAACGGGACCAGGTAACCAAGGGCCGTCCCTGTGTCGGCGGACAGCTCGTCGAAGATGCGGTGCACTCGATTGTTGTCTTGGTCGTGCGCCAACGCCATTCCCAGATGCACATGCGGGCTGAGCTGGTGAATAGCGTCGAACCAAGTGTCGAGAGTCAGAGACGAATCCTTCGCCACTCGGAAGCCTTCCATTACCTCGTCGAGAAGCTCGTCGAGGCGGTTGTCGTCGTGTGGAACGCCGTGGGCCCGCTCAACAGAGGCGAGCATCTGTCCCGCCATGAAGCTGTCGAGCAGCCATCGTTCGTTCCACAGTTCGATTACCTGGTCGCGGTGGCTCTCAAGCGAGCCCGCGTCGTCACTGAGGATGGCCGAGAGAGCAATACGCGCGGGTAGTCGCCACGCGAGCGCTCCGAGGCGGCGACTGCCCAATGACTGCAGAAGTGTGTCCACGCCGAGTGGTAGTCGCTCCAGGTGAGGGCTTGCCCAGCGATGCCTCTTCGGAGTTCGTACGGTCCAAACGGTGCGTCCGGCATCCGTAGCATCACTGTGTCATCGGGCAAGTGATCGCTGCCGTCGGGGCCCAGGCCCGCGCTCCGTGACAGGTCGAACAACCGTGACGCGTCGACTTGGGAACCCTCCAGCTCCGACTCGAACTCGGCGAATGCTGCAGCTCGCGCAACCAACTCCGAGTCCTTTGCGACGCGGACCTCGTCTTTGGAGAGCGCGGTCATGTTCGCCAGATCGTCGTGACGACCTGCGTGACGACGAGGGCGCCGTCCGCTTCGGCGATCCGCGATGGCCAGCCGTGATCAGTCAGCACCTCAGCCGCCGCAGCACGGGCCGCGGCGAGCACCTCTTCTGCGGGTGCCGGTCCAGACGCAGCTACTGCCGCGGCCTCCTCGACGGCGTCCATGTCGGTCGTACTCTCGGCGCGGCGCTTGGCTCGGTTCGAAAGACGTTGCCTGAGCTGGTCGCTGAGCACGTTGGAGAGGACCGGTAGCGCGACGGAGGTGAGAAGCAGCGAGAGGAACTCGACCGCCTCAGGGCCAACGTAATACCGAGTGCCGTCGTCTCGGCCGGCGTTGTAGAACATCGCGTGCGGCTCCAGCACCTCACAGACGCTGTCTGTCAGTTCATCGATCGCCATGGGGGACTCCCTCGCGGTCCTGCGGAGTAACTAGGCTCCTCCCCCGCCGCCTAGTTACACAAGCGAATACCCCCTCTCCGGTGGCCGACGTTCCGGCTGACCCACTGTGTTCATTTCGCCAGCGCCATCGGGATGGGGGCCTCCGACACTCTCCACGCCCGCATGTCAGCCGCGGCCATATCGTCCCTTTCCGGCCCGGGTGCGCCCATACCGCCGCTGATGACGCGACCCGACTCCTGCGGTTCGCGCAGCGGATCTGAAGTACCGGTGACCTCGTCCTCACCCGTGCGTCGAGCATTCCCTCTGTCGTTCCTATCCCCTCACCCAGATAGGCGTCCGATATGGAAGGACGTCGATGCAGCGCTTCAGCCTGGCCGGCGCAGGGTCAGGACGTGGGCCGGCTCGAACCCCGGGTCGAGGCGAACATAGTTGTGCTGACCCCAGGTCCAGGTCTGGTCGGTGATCTCGTCGTGGACCTCGAACTGGTCGTCCCAGCCGAGGCCGAGGGCGGGCAGGTCGAGATGGACGGTGGTCTCGCGGGCGCCGTGCGGGTCGAGGTTGACCACCACGATCACGACACTGTCGTCGCGCTTCTTGGAATAGACGATGACGTTCTCGTCGTCGGCGCTGTGAACGGTGATGTTGCGCAGCAACCGGAGGGCGGGCTGCTCGTGCCGGACCTGGTTCAGCTTGGTGAGGTACGGCGCGAGCGAGCGGCCCTCGGCCTCCGCCAGTGCCCAGTCGCGGATCCGGATCTGGTACTTCTCGGAGTCGAGGTACTCCTCGCTGCCCGGCTTGACCGCGACGTGCTCGTACAGCTCGTACCCGGCGTACACGCCCCAGCTCGGTGAGGCGGTCGCGGCGAGCACCGCGCGGATCTTGAACGCCGCCGGCCCGCCGTACTGAAGGTAGGCGTGCAGGATGTCCGGGGTGTTGACGAAGAAGTTGGGCCGCATCACCGCGGCGGTGTCGTGGGCGAGCTCGCGGAAGTACTCCTCGAGCTCCCAGCGGGCGTTGCGCCAGGTGAAGTACGTGTAGCTCTGGTGGAAGCCGATCATGCCGAGCGTGCGCATCATGGTCGGTTTGGTGAACGCCTCGGACAGGAAGATCACGTCCGGGTCGGTGCGCCGTACCTCGGCGAGCAGCCACTCCCAGAACTGCACCGGCTTGGTGTGCGGGTTGTCGACCCGGAAGATCCGCACGCCGTGCGCCATCCAGTGCCGGACCACCCGCAGCACCTCCGCGTAGATCCCGCGCGGGTCGTTGTCGAAGTTGAGCGGGTAGATGTCCTGGTACTTCTTCGGCGGGTTTTCGGCGTAGGCAATCGAGCCGTCGGCCAGCGTGGTGAACCACTCCGGATGCTCGGTGACCCACGGGTGGTCGGGTGCGCACTGCAGGGCGAGGTCGAGGGCGACCTCCAGCCCGAGCTTGGTCGCCTTCGCGACGAACGCGTCGAAGTCCTTCAGCGTTCCGAGATCGGCATGTACGGCGTCGTGCCCGCCGTCGGCGGAACCGATCGCCCACGGCGAACCGGTGTCGTGGGGGCCCGGGGTGAGCGTGTTGTTCTTGCCCTTCCGGTTGACCTGGCCGATTGGGTGGATCGGCGGCAGGTAGATCACGTCGAAGCCCATCGCCTTCACCGCGGGCAGCCGCTTGGCGGCGGTGCGCAGGGTGCCGGTGACGACCTTGCCGTATTCGTCGACCCGAGCGCCCTCGCTGCGCGGGAAGAACTCGTACCAGGCGCCGTACAGCGCCCGCTCGCGGTCGACGTAGACGGGGAACGGGCCGACGCTGCTCACCAGGTCGCGCAGCGGGTGCTCGGCGAGCGCGGCGCCGACCTCGGGAGACACGCCGGCGGCGAGCCGGACCTCGGGTGGCAGCCGGCCGTCGCGGAGCGCGGTGGCGGCGGCGGTCAGCACCTTCTTGGCGGCCGGGGTGGTCGCGGCGAGGCCGGCGGCCCGCTCCAGCAGCCGCGCACCCTCTTCCAGCATCAGCTCGACGTCGATGCCGGCGGGCACCTTGATCTCGGCGTTGTGGCGCCAAGTGGCGAACGGGTCGCCCCACGACTCGACCTCGAAGGACCACTCGCCCTCGGCGTCGGCGGCGACCGTCGCCCGGTGCCGGTCGAGGTCGCCGTCGACGGGGGACATCACGACGGGCGGCCGGCGTACGCCGTCGGGCCCGGTGAGTAAGACGCCGGCCCCCAGCTCGTCGTGGCCCTCGCGGAACACCAGCGCGGTGACGTCGAAGGGCTCGCCGACCACGGCCTTGGCGGGGTAGCGCCCGCTGTCGACGACGGGAGTGACATCGACGACGGGGATGCGTCCGATCATGCTGCCAACCCTATGGGTGGTGCAGTCGCCGGCAACCGTGCCGCTCCGTCGAGACCACCCTCCGGGCCGCGAGTGTTGGGTCGAATCTTCTTTCGGAAAGTTATCCACAACCGGGGTTCTGAGCGTGAAAATGTCGGTGGTGGCTGGTTGGCTGGAGCCATGACAGCAACCGCGTTCACCTCGACCAGCAGCACGGCCACATCGGCTGCGCTGCTGGCCGGGGTGCGCGCGGACCGCGCCGCCGCCGATGCCGCCGAAGCCCGGATCCTGGCCGCCGCGGCCGCCTGGGCAGAGATGCATCCCGCCGCGGCCGACGCGGATGCGGCGGCGTACTGGGAACACGGAGTCGGGATGCCGATGGCCGGGGAGGGCACGCCGCTGGTCGCGGAGTGGTGCGTCGCGGAGCTCGCGGCCGCGCTCGGGCTGACCACCGACGCCGGGAAGAGCCTGATCGGTCACGCGGTGGAGCTGCGGCACCGGCTCCCGAGGTTGTGGGACCGGGTCCACGCCGGCGACCTCCAGGCGTGGCGGGCCCGCCGGATCGCCGACCACACCCCGACACTGTCCCCGGCAGCCGCGAACTACGTCGACCGCCACGTTGCGCCGGTCGCCCACAAGATCGGTCCCGCCCAGACCCAGCGCCTCATCGATGAAGCCATCGCCCGCATCGACCCAGCCAGCGTGGTCGAGACCGCCGAGATCTCCGCGGATCGCCGCCACGTCACCATCCACCGCGACCAGGTGTCGTTCAACGGCACCCTGCACATCGACGCTGATCTCGACATCGCCGACGCCCACGACCTCGACGCTGCCTTGTCAGACCGGGCAGCTGTGCTGAAAAACCTGGGCTGCACCGAGTCACTGGACGTGCGCCGCTCCCTTGCGCTGGGCGACCTGGCCCGTACCCAACTCGGACTCGACCTCAAGCCGACCAGGACTCGCGAGGTTGTGCTCCACGTTCATCTCACCGACGCCGCCATCACCGGCGCGGCCGCGGACGACGTACACGTCGCGCGCCTGGAGGAAGGCGATCGGCTACTCCTGGCCGACCAGGTCCGCGACTGGTGTGGGCGGCCCGAAACCCAGGTCACCGTCAAACCAGTGATCGACCTGACCGACCGGCTCGCCACCGGCGCCTATGAGATCCCGGACCGGATCCGCGACCACGTGATCGCCCGCGACCCGGCCTGCGTGTTCCCGCACTGCACCCGCAACGCCCGGTCCTGCGACCTCGACCACATCACGCCGTACGCCCGCGGCGGGCGGACCGCGACCTACAACCTCGCGCCGCTGTGCCGACGGCATCACCGACTGAAGACCCACGCCGGCTGGCGCTACCGCCGAGACCCCGACGGTACCTACCACTGGACCTCACCCCACGGACTCGCCTACCAACGCGACCACCAAGGCACCACCCCACTCGACCCGGCTCCACCGGACCAGTAGCCACCCCGCCCCAGACCCCGTCACTTACCAGGAGGCGGGGCCAGCAGCATGCCCACGGCCGACGTCGGAGACCACTCGGTGCTTGCGACTAGTACACCTGCAGCTCGGCCGCCCGGACCGACTGACCGCGGTCGGAGGCCGACTTGCAGTCGGTGTCGTTGAGCGGGTCGTCGTCCTGGTCGCCGGCGTAGCCGGAGTAGCCGGTGCACTGGTTCTCCAGGGCGACCAGCCGGATCGCCGCTGCCCGGACGTCGGGCACGTCGAACCCGCGCAGGATGAGGTTCGGTGCGACCGGGCGCGGCTTCACCGCCGGGAAGGCGTTCGCCGAGGAGGTGTAGAACCGCTTCCACCTTGCACCAGGGCTCGCGCAGCTGCTGACGCAGGCCTCGAGAGCGAAGCGGCGTAGCGCGGTGAACCGCGAGCCCGAGTCCGGGTCGGCGGCCAGCGGCAGGTCGGTCGGCGACGCGGGGGCAGGCCTCAGCATGGCGCTTACCTGCACCCGCTTGACGGTGTGTACGCCGCCGGCCAGGTCCACGGTGACGAACGGATGCCTGGCGTCCACGTTGGTGCCGTCGTTGATGCCGGCCCAGTTGGTCGCCTCGGTGTCGTCGATAAGAGAGGCCGTGTTGATGGATCCGGGGCTGGCCGCGATCACCTTCGCGCCGGCGGTCTTCGAGGCGAGGTTGCGGGGCGCCGAGATCGCGACCGTACGCCGCTCGCCGGGCTTGACGGTGACGGTGAACCGCTTGAAGCCGTGGCCGCGCGCCTGGAAGAGCAGCTGGTAGCGGCCGGGCGTCAGCCGGACGACGTTGTCGAGCCTGGTGCCGCGCACGGTGTCGGCGACCGGGCTAACCCGGGCCTCGTAGTGCCCGACGTACACCCGGCCACCCACGCCCGCCTTGAAGGCGACTCGGGCGTTGCTGGCCTTCGGCGATGCGAAACCGGCGGTGACCGCGCCGGAGTCGGCGTTCGGTGTCCGCGCGTCTGAGCCCATGCCGCGCTTGGCGAAGGCGTTCCACAGCACGGTCTGGTTGGCGCCGCCGAACCTCATCCGGTCCGCGGCCAGGAGTGCGTCGCGAGCGTCCAGCATCGAGGTGGCGCCCTGCTGCAGCAGGAACGAGTCGAACATCAGCTGGACCCACCGCCGGTTGCCCGGGCAGCGGCTCGCGGGCAGCGGCGAGCGGGTGGCGGAGCCCTGTGCGCAGGCGAGCTGGAGCGAGCGGTTGGTGGCGGGATAACGCGCGTTCCACTTGCGCACCAGGGCCTGGCGAACGTCCCACATGGTGCCGTTCCAGATCTCGCCGTCGGCGTGCACCTCGTCGCCGGTGCTGTCGAACCCGTAGTCGCTGAAGTTCAGCGGGTTGGCGTTGATGGCGTAGTCACGGATGCCGCGGGTCTTGTTGCCGGTGGCGTACGGGCCGACCGCCCACGGGTTGGTGCCGGTCGAGTAGCCGTGGCTGACCAGGTACTCCGCCCCGACCAGGTCGCCCCAGGACTCGCCCATCGCGCCGCCGTGCTCGGAGGTCAGGCCCTCGTCCGGGCCGCCGACCATGCGGTTGGTGATCGCGTGGGTGTACTCGTGGCCGACGATGCTCATGTCGAGCGAGCCGTCGGCGCACGGTGAGTAGAACGCGCCGGCGATCGGCTGGAAGAGGTACTGGTTGGTGATGCCGGGTACGCCGTCCTGCAGCGTGATCTGGTTGGCGTTGTCGCGGCCGAGGCCACTCTGGAGACCGCCGATCGCGCCCGCCTGGACGTTGCCGATCTCGGGGTCGCCGGCCCGGGTCGGGTCGGGGTTGCGGCCCAGGTTGTCGGCCTGCAGGTTGTAGTTGCGCTCGGTGAAGCCCAGCCCGTAGGCGTAGTCGTGCATCCGGTTGTGGGACACGAAGAGGTTGCCGGTCACGGCGTTGATGTCGTTGCCGCCCGGCACCAGGGTGGTGGTCGGGTCGCAGCGCTTGTTGTTCCACTGGTCGGTGAACGCCTCGGTGTACTCACGTGTGGGTGAGACCGGCGCCTGGAACAGCCCGCCCGGCGTCAGCGGGCTCACCCACGCTTCGTGGGTCACCGCGTTGTTGCCGACAGTGGTGAAGCTCGGCAGGTGCGCGTGCGGCAGGGTGTCCCACGGCGACCCCCACGGCTGCTCCAGTGGCCCGCTCGGCAGCGAGCAGCGGGTGGCCCAGCAGCCGATGACGCTGTTGCGCGGCGTGTGGCCAGCCGACCAGTTGAGGGTCGGATTGGCGGGGAAGAAGCGCCAGCGCGGCAGCGGCACGGACGGCGGCTCCGGCGCCCCGGCGTCGGACGTGGCCACGGTGCCGGCGTACGCGCCGGGCTCGAGGAACGGCACCGTCGGCGCGTCGAACGGGCAGACCTGCGCGGAGTACACGCCCTCGGGCAGCTGGTCACTGGTGTAGAGGAGCGGCTCTGGGCTGGTCCCGGTGTCCTGCGAGGCGAGCAGCTGCCCGTCCGGCGACCACAGCTTCACCACGATGTCGTTGGTGGGTATGACGGCGCTCGCGGTCACCTGGATGGTCCGGGTGTTGTCGTCGGTCAGCGCGAACGGGTGCTTGGGACCGCAAGCCGTTGCCGTCATCGTCCCGTTGAACGGCACGAAGTCGCTGGAGTGCTCGACCTGGTTCTGCCGGTGCAGCACCTTGCCCGTTACGGCGTCGACCATCAGGGTGTACGCAAAGGCGCTGCCGCCTTCGGTGTCCACGACGTTGGCCTCGAAGACCGGTCGCACGCGGCCGTCGGCCAGCGGTAGCGCGCGCAGCCTGACCAGCTGGTCCTGGGCGAAACCGGGGACCTTCAGCCGGTTCCAGCCGAGGGCTGAGGTGGCGCGGGCGAACAGGTCGACGTCGTCCGCCGCGACCGCGCGGCCGACGTTGCGGGCCGCCGCGAGCCAGCCCTCGACCGGCGTCAGCTCGGCAGCCGGGGCCTGCTGGGCGCTCGGCACGACCGAGGAGGAGACGTAGGCGACCTTTCCGCCCGCCACCCCGACCGTCACCTGCCCACCGAGAGCGGCGGACAGGCTGCCGAACCGCTGCCGGAACAGCACCGCCCGGGCACTGCTCTGCGTGAAGGCCTGGCTGTTGACCAGCTCCAGCCGGTCGACCTGACCGGAGGTCAGGCCGAACACCACGCGGTGGCTGCGCAGCCAGGCCCGGGCAGCTGCGACCGGACTGGCGCCGGCGCTGCCGAGAGAGCCGTCGCGCGGCAGGATCGAGGCCGGGGTGCCGAACGCGTTCCAGCGGACGTCGGCGCCGAGGACGCCAACCGCGGCGCGGCGACTCGCGGTGGGTAGGGCCCGGCCCCGGGCGTCGAGGTCGGCGAGGCCGGCGGGGGAGTCGCCGAGCGTGACGACCGGCTTCGAGTCCGGAGCCGGACCGGCCGGTGCGGGCTGGCCGCCGGCGCTCGGCATCGAGACAACCAGGGCCGCGGCGAGCCCCGCGGCGATGGCCTGTGACGGCCGGATGCGGCTCCGGAGTGTGCTGATGATCGCCATACGGGATAAACGCGACCCCTCGAGCGGTTGTTACGGCGGCGCGGCAGCACCCTAGGGAGGTGTCACACCGTGGCTGGGGTTCGATCGATCAACCTGGGGGCGACGGAGCCGGTCGCCCTCACCCCCGCGCAGGGCAACCGGCTCCCGCCGATCGGGCCAGACAGCCCGGCGCTCGGCAGCCCACAGACTTCCAGTGCGCATAACCGTTCGTCCCGGATCCCGAACGATCCCGAACGAACAGGCTTAACATCTGCATATGCAAACGGGGGAAAGTGGAAGAAGTGCGCCGCCGGGACCATCGCCGGCCGCCAGTCTGGATGACCTGAGCGGTCGCCTGGTCGAGCTGCGGCAGTGGGCCGGCCGCCCGTCGTACGCCGAGATCGCCCGCCGGATCCGGCAGGACCGAGCCGCCCGCGGACTTCCGCCGGCCGAGCAGCGCGTCGGCAAGGTGACCGTCTACGACTGCTTCCGACCAGGCCGGAGCCGGGTCGATCCCGACCTGCTCGCCGACATCGTCCGCGCGCTCGGCGCGGGCAGCCAGGTCGAGGAGTGGCGTCAGGCGCACGCCGCGATCGAGGGCTCGATCTCGGCGGCCGGGCTGGCTCGGGTGCTGTCGGAGCTGCCAGCGCCAGGCATTAGGTTCGTCGGCCGGGAGGCGGAGCTGATCGAGCTGCTCGCACAGCCTCCGGGGACGGTGTCCAGCGTGGTCGGCATGCCCGGCGTCGGCAAGACCGAGCTGGCGCTGACCGTGGCCCGCTGGCTGCTG
This sequence comes from Nocardioides speluncae, assembly GCF_003121585.1. GTDB lineage: Bacteria > Actinomycetota > Actinomycetes > Propionibacteriales > Nocardioidaceae > Nocardioides > Nocardioides speluncae. The sequence continues at coordinate 33,245 of NZ_QEOO01000022.1, read as the reverse complement.
GTCGAGGGCGGGTACGACGGCGAGCTGTTCGTGAACCTGCGCGGCTACGACCCCGACCAACCGCCGGTGGATCCAGCGGCAGCGCTCGGCTCGATGCTGCGCCAGCTCGGCGTCAGCGGAGCCGAGATCCAGCAGCTCGGGGCGGCCGAGCGGTCCGCCCGGCTGCGTGCGATCACCGAGGGCCAACGACTGCTGGTGGTCCTCGACAACGCCGTCGGCGACGACCAGGTCGCCCCGCTGCTGCCGGCCGGCCCGAGCCGGGTGCTGATCACCAGCCGGCGCGCGATCGGTCTGGCCGGTCACCAGGTCAGCCTGGACGTGCTCGGTGACGAGGACTCGCTCTTGCTGCTGGCCGCCGCCATCGGTAGCGAGCGGCTGGACGCCGACCCGGTGCAGGCGCAACGGCTGGTCGAGCTGTGCGGTGGGCTGCCGCTGCACCTCGGCCTGACCGCAGCCCACCTCGCGCGCACCCGTTCCTGGTCGCTGGAGGACCAGGTGCACCGGCTGGAGTCCATCTCGCGGCACGACCTGGTCCGACCGGCCCTGGCGGCGTCGTACGACGCCCTGCCGGAGGATGCCCAGTCGATGCTGCAGCTGCTCGCGCTGCACCCCGGCGACCACGTCACGCCCTGGGCGGCCGCCGCGCTTGCCGGACAGGGGCCGATGTGGGCGGAGGCCGCGCTCGACCAGCTCGTCGCCGAGCACCTGGTCAGCCGCGACAAGCAAGGATCGGTCCGCCAGCACGACCTGGTCCGCGACTTCGCGCGCGGCCTGGTCCGCGCCGAGCTGCCGCGCAGCGCCCAGCGGCAGGCGTCGACTCGGCTGGTCCGGCACTACACCGAGGCGGTCGGCGTCGCGGACCAGCACCTGCGGGGCGGTGAGATCGACTTCGAGATCTGGCAGCCGCTGCCACCGCTGGCCGACGTCACCGCCGCCCGGGACTGGCTCGACCTCGAGGCCGGCAACGTGGTCGCCTGCGCGCTCGCTGCTCGCGACGACCAGCGCACCGACCATCTGGTCGAGCTGTCGGTGGCGATCACGCCGTACCTGGCGGGCGCGGCCCGGTTCGAGGAGGCGCGCACGGTCAACCTGGCCGTGATCGGCCTGGGGGAGGGACCCCACCGAGCCAAGGCCGCGAGCAACCTGACCGGGATCCACGACCAGAGCGGGCAGCTCCAGGAGGCGCTCTACTGGGCGGTGATCGCGACCTCCGCCGCCGACCAGAGGCGCCGCGGCGCGGCGTACAACTCGCTGGGTGCGGTGTACTCCCGGCTGGGCCGGCTGGTGGAGGCGAAGACGGCATTCGAGGTGGCGCTGGAGGCCGCGCAGGCCGACGGCAACACCCGCAGCGAGGGCGTCTACCTCGGCAACCTGGCGACCATGAACCAGTACCTCGGCGAGATCGAGCTGGCTTACCGGCTGCTGCAGACCGCGGTGGGCGTGTCCCGGGACGCCGGCGACCGGCAGAACCTCGCGTACGTCGCCAAGGCGCTGGCCGAGATCGAGCTGCTCCGCGGCAACCACGTCGCCGCGGAGGCCGAGGCCCGGACCGCCCTCGAGCTGGAGGACGCGCTGGGCCTCCAGGCCGACCGGCCGCTGACGCTGCGGCTGCTGGCCCGGATCCGGTCGCTGCGCGGCGACCACGGCGACGCCCTCGACCTCGCCGACGAGGCGGTCGGCCTGGCGCACGCCGCCGGCCAGGACACCTACGAGGCGCAGTGCCTGGCCGTGAAGGGTCAGGTCTGTGCCGCGGCCGGGCGGGCGGGCCAGGCGCGGGCGACGTTCGTCATGACCATGGAGCGAGCACAGGTCAGCGGCGCGCGGTGCGCGGAGGCGGACTCCCACATCGGTCTCGGCGAGCTGCTGCTCGCCGACCAGGAGCTCGACCAGGCGCGCGCCCTGCTCGAGACCGGGCTGCTGGTGGCCCGCGACATGGGCGACCCGTACCGCGAGGCGCGCGCCGAGGTTGGCCTCGGCGACTGCGCCCGGGCCGACGGCGAGCCGAGCCGGGCGGTGACGTCCTGGCGCGCGGCGTACGACGCCTACCTCCGCCTCGGCAGCCCCGAGGCCGGCCAGGTCGCGGACCGGCTTGCCTCCGTTTCCGGCTGAGCGGGCAATTCGGGCAGGGTTGTCGGGCGCTCCCTGACCTTGTTGGGTGTTGCAACGGCCGACAACGTCAGGAATCCCCGGTCAGCCGGGGATTCCGCCACCACCTCTTGGAACGATCCAAGTAGATGCGTTACGGTCATCCGCGTGCGCGCCATTCGACGTTTCACCGTCCGTCCTGTCCTGCCCGAGAAGCTGACCGCTCTCGGCGATCTGGCGATCAACCTTCGCTGGTCCTGGCACCCCGAGACCCAAGACATCTTCCGGGCCATCGACCCGGAGCTGTGGGAGTCGACCAACCAGGACCCGGTACGGCTGCTCGGGTCGGTCGGTCGCGAGCGGATGGAGGAGCTGGCCGCCGACCGGAAGTTCCTCAAGCTGCTCGACATCGCCCGCACCGACCTCGACGAGTACCTCACGGGCGACCGCTGGTACCAGCGGCACGGCCAGGACGACGGCCCCGCGCCCGCCTCGATCGCCTACTTCTCTCCGGAGTTCGGGATCACCTCGGTGCTGCCGCAGTACTCCGGCGGCCTCGGCATCCTCGCCGGCGACCACCTGAAGTCGGCCTCCGACCTCGGCGTACCCATCGTCGGCGTCGGCCTGCTCTACCGGCACGGCTACTTCCGGCAGATGCTGTCCCGCGAGGGCTGGCAGCAGGAGACCTACCCGGTTCTCGACCCGCACGGCCTGCCGCTGTCGCAGCTGCGCGAGGAGGACGGCTCGGCCGCCCAGGTCGCGATCCCGGTGGCCGGCGGCGGAGAGCTGTGCGCCCGGATCTGGGTTGCCCACGTCGGCCGGGTGCCGCTGCTGCTGCTCGACTCCGACACCGAGGACAACCCCACCCCGCTGCGCGACGTCACCGACCGGCTGTACGGCGGCACCGGCGAGCACCGCCTGCTGCAGGAGCTGCTGCTCGGCGTCGGCGGCGTGAAGGCGCTGCGTGCCCACTCCCGGATCACCGGTGCACCGGCGCCCGAGGTGTTCCACACCAACGAGGGCCACGCCGGCTTCCTCGGCCTGGAGCGGATCCGCGAGCTGACCGTCGCCGAGGGCGGCCCGGGCCTGGACTTCGAGACCGCGCTGGAGGTGTCCCGCGCCGGCACCGTGTTCACTACCCACACTCCGGTCCCGGCCGGCATCGACCGGTTCCCCAAGGAGCTGATCGGCCAGTATTTCGGCGGCAACAGCCCGACGCCGGGCCTTCCGGTCGACAAGGTGCTCGCGCTGGGCGCCGAGGACTTCGACGGTGGCGACCCGGGCGTCTTCAACATGGCGGTGATGGGCTTCCGCCTGGCCCAGCGCGCCAACGGCGTCTCGCAGCTGCACGGCGAGGTGTCGCGCGGCATGTTCAACGGCCTGTGGCGAGGCTTCGACGCGGCGGACGTGCCGATCGGCTCGATCACCAACGGTGTGCACGCCCCGACCTGGGTGGCCCGCGAGGTGTTCGAGCTCGCCGAGAAGCACGGCTCGCCCGACTACCTCGACGACCCGGATGTCTGGCGGGCCGTCGAGAAGGTCTCCTCCGACGAGATCTGGCGTACCAAGCGAGAGCTGCGCGCCCGGCTGGTCGCCGACGCCCGGCGCCGGCTGCGCAAGTCGTGGGAGCAGCGCGGCGCTGCCCCGGCCGAGCTCGGCTGGATCGACAACGCGCTCGACCCCGACGTGCTCACGATCGGCTTCGCGCGCCGGGTGCCGTCGTACAAGCGGCTGACGCTGATGCTGCGCGACCCGGAGCGGCTCAAGCGGCTGCTGCTCCACCCGGAGCGCCCGGTCCAGCTGGTGATCGCCGGCAAGTCGCACCCGGCCGACGACGGCGGCAAGAAGCTGATCCAGGAGATGGTCCGCTTCGCCGACGACCCGGAGGTCCGGCACCGGATCGTGTTCCTGCCCAACTACGACATCGCGATGGCGCTGCCCCTCTACCCCGGCTGCGACGTCTGGCTCAACAATCCGCTGCGCCCCTACGAGGCCTGCGGCACCTCCGGCATGAAGGCGGCGCTGAACGGCGGCCTCAACCTGTCGATCCTCGACGGCTGGTGGGACGAGTGGTACGACGGCAACAACGGCTGGGCGATCCCGTCCGCCGACGGCGTCGACGACACCGACCACCGCGACAACATCGAGGCCACCGCGCTCTACGACCTGATCGAGAACGAGGTCGCGCCGCGGTTCTACGACGTCGACGGGGCCGGGCTTCCGTCCCGCTGGATCGAGATGGTCCGGCACACCCTGCGCTCGCTCGGCCCGAAGGTGCTGGCCAGCCGGATGGTGCAGGACTACGTCCGGCAGCTCTACGTGCCGGCCGCAGAGACCTCGCGGGCGGTCAACCACGACTTCGGCGGCGCCAGCGCGCTCGCGGCCTGGAAGCAGCAGGTGCGGGCCGCCTGGAGCGGCGTCCGGGTCGAGCACGTCGAGTCCTCCGGCGTGGCCGACGACCCCGAGGTGGGCTCGGTGCTCTCCGCGCGGGCGTTCGTCGCGCTCGGCGAGCTCTCGCCCGACGACGTCGACGTCCAGCTGGTGCACGGCACGGTCGCCCACGACGACGACCTGGTCGATACCGAAGTGAGCTCGCTCAAGCTGGCCGAGTCGTACGACGACGGCCGGCACCGCTTCGAGGGCGACGTACCACTGGCTCGCACCGGCCCCTTCGGCTACACCGTCCGGGTGCTGCCGAAGAACCCGCTGCTAGCCTCGCCCGCCGAGCTCGGAGTCGTCGCGCTGCCCTAGTCGCCGTCCGGCGATGAGATTGGGCGGCCGCGCCGGTCTGACCAGAAGAACCCGACGCGGAGGAGACGCCCCATGACGAGCACGACCACCACGACCAACCACACGATCGACGTCCCCGGCGCCGTCGTGGCCTACGACGTGCACGTGCCGGAGACACCCGGTCCGCACCGGCCGGTCATGCTGTTCGGCTCACCGATGGGCGCATCCGGGTTCGAGCAACTGGTCGAGCACCTCGACGACCGGACCGTGATCACCTACGACCCGCGCATGGCCGAGCGCAGCAAGCTCGACGACGGTGGTGAGGTCAGCTTCGAGATCCACGCCGACGACGTCTACCGCGTGGTCGAGGCGACCGGGCTGGGTCAGGTCGACGTGTTCGCGTCCAGCGGCGGCGCGGTCGTCGCGCTGCCATGGCTGCTGGCCCACCCGGAGCAGGTCGGCACAGTCGTCCTCCACGAGCCGCCGTTGACGGCCCTGCTCGAGGACGGACCCGTCCTCGAGCGGATCAACCGGGACATCGTCGAGACCTATCAGCGCAGCGGTCAGGGTCCGGCGATGGCGAAGTTCATGGTGCTGGTCATGCACGACGGCGTGTTCGCCGACGACTTCCTCGACCAGGCGGCGCCACCGCCCGAGCAGTTCGGCTTCTCCAGCGAGGACGACGGCAGCCGCGACGACCCGTTGCTGGGTTACAACATGGCGATTGCGCCGTACCACCCGGACGCCGAGGCGCTCCGCGGGTCGGGTGTGCGGATCGTGCCAGCGGTCGGCGCGACCAGCGGAGCCGGGATGCCGCGACGCGGGGGAGAGGCGCTGGCCGCGCTCCTCGGCATGGAAGCGGTCGAGTTCCCCGGCGACCACGGCGGCTTCGCTGCCAACGAGTGGTCACCTCAGAACGACCCGGCGGCCTTCGCCGCGAAGCTGCGCGAGGTCTTCGCGGGCTGAACTTCGTAACCCACCGCCAGTTGGTCAGTTGTCCAATCAAGGCGGGTGGCTCGGCGCCCGGAACTGCTGGCGATGGGATTGCCGATGTCGCGACGTGTCGTTCCGCTCCGTTCTCTGTCCGCGCTGCTGGCACCCGCCCTGGTCACGCTTCTCGTGGCCGTGGTGGCGCCGGTGCTCCTGCTGTCGACGGCATCGCCGGCGGCGGCCCACATCGAGCGGCCGGCGTACTGGCCGGACCCGGCGCCGGACTGCACGGTCAAGCCCTGCGCCGGCGGCAAGGTGCCCCGGGCGCGCAGCCTGTTCACGGCGCTCGACAAGTCCCGGACCGGTCGCACCCGGGTGGTCTGCCAGGGCCACCGCACCGATCGCCCGGCGGCCAACCCCTCGCTGGGGCGGCTGCAGCGGTCGCTCGCCTACGCCCGTGAGCACGGCTACAAGTTCCGGCCGACCGAGCGGCCGCGGCGGCTGACCGAGAAGCACGCGCGGCAGCTGTGGCGGTTCAACGTCCGGCTGCTCCGAGCCTGCACCTACCACCACATCCAGGCCGCAGTCACCGACTCGGGCAACAACGACCGGGTCGTGGTGCTGCCCGGCGTCTACACCGAGCCGAGGTCACGCGCTTTCAAGACCCACGACCCCGCCTGCGACAAGTACGAGAGCTTCAGCGACTTTCCGCGCACGGCCGGCGCCGCGACGTACAAGTACCACTACTACTGCCCGAACGACGCCAACCTGATCGCGGTGATCGGCCGCAAGCCGGGGACCAAGGCCCCGCCGCAGCCGCCGAGGCTGGACCGTCGCGGGATCCCGGACCTCGGCCCGTGCATCCGCTGCAACCTGCAGCTGGAGGGCTCCGGCCTCGGGTCACAGGACGTCGTCGTCGAGGCGGGCCGGGCAGCGGCCGGCAACGGCGGGCCATCCGGCGTCGGTGCCGCGAAGGACGTCGGGATTGCGGCACAGCGCGCCGACGGGTTCGTGCTCCGCAACGTCACGGTCCGGCACGCGCGCGAGCACGGGATCTACGTGATGGAGACCGACGGCTACCTGCTCGACCGGTTCAGGTCCTTCTACAACGGGCTTTACGGCACCCTGACCTTCGTCTCCGACCACGGCGTGCACCAGACCTGCGAGGCCGCCGGCCACGGCGACTCAGGCGTCTATCCTGGAGCGCCCCCGGAGACCGGCGAGCAGCGAGCGCCGGGCACCAGGTTCCGCTACAACCAGCAGGTACGCCGCTGCGATCTCCACCACAACCTCGCCGGCTACTCGGCGACCAGCGGCAACGCCGTGTGGGTGCACCACAACAACTTCTACGACAATGCGCTCGGCCTGCAGACCGACGTAGTGACCGCAGCCGGCCACCCTGGCTTCCCGGACGACTCCCAGCTCATCGAGCGCAACTACTTCTACTCCAACAACTTCAACCCGTACGCCGCCGACTCGGACGTGAAGCCCGCGTTCCCGTTCCCGGTCGGCACCGGTATGTGGATCGCCGGCGGGAACAACCACCAGGTCCGTAACAACCGGTTCTGGAACAACTGGCGGCGCGGGGTGATGCTGTTCGCCGTACCCGACCTACTGATCTGCGGGCCCGACTCGGGCAACCAGCAGGCCGGGTGCGACCCGCTGATGACCTCGACCTCGCACCGCAACCGGTTCCATCACAATGTGATGGGGCGGGCTCCGGACGGACGCACGCTGCGCAACGGCACCGACTTCTGGTGGGACTCCTTCCCGGGCAACCAGGCCAACTGCTGGTGGGCCAACTCCGGGGTCGGCGGCGCGCCGACCACCTCTCCGCTGCTGCTGCCTGACTGCTTCGGTGGCACCAACCCGGCGCTCAGCCTGGGCATCGGCGACGTGGTCAACCAGGGCGAGCTGATCTCGTGTCTGCTCGCCTTCGAGGCCGACGGCGCGGAGCCGCTGTGCCCGTGGTTCACGTCGCCGCCGCGACCCGGCGCTCGGGCCGCCGCGGTCGATGACCGGGAGGCCGAGGCCTTCCGGGAGACGTTCACCAGGTTTTGCGAGGTGTACGCCGAGGCGGCGACCTGCCGGGAGACCCGGTGAGACGGCTCGCCGTCGCCGCGCTGATCGGCCTGGTGCTGCTCGCCGGCGCCTGGCAGGTCCGCGGCGCGGGTGCGGAGGAGGCCCGTCGCGGCGACGGCCTGGCCGGGCTGCACGCGCAGGCGGAGCAGGCGGCAGCGGCGCCGTCGTACGCCGAGATGCAGGTGATGGTCTGTCAGGACTGGCGCGACGCCGCACCGGTGCGCCGCCGCGTGATCGTCTCGGCGCTGCGCAGCGTGCTCGGCGGCGAGATCACCGGCATCGGGTTCTCGGGCCGGGCCCGGGTGCTCGCCGACGACCACGCGGTGCGGCTCTTCGACGCCCACTGCGGCCACGACTACGCGCGCCACTTCCTGCTCTACAAGCTCTACGGGCAGGCGTCCGGCTTCGCCGGAGTCGCTTCCTGAGCCCGCTCGTCGCAGGCGCGGTGCTGGTCAATCGGATCCGCTCGGTGGCCTGAGCGTCAGCCCGGTGATACGGGCGACCACCAGCGCCAGGTAGAGCATCCCGACGATCTGCTCGATCATCACCACAGACCGCGCGTGCGGCCGGACCGGGACGATGTCGGACAGTCCGGTGCTGGTCAGCGTGGTGACCGACAGGAAAAGCAGGTCCATCCAGGTCCGCTGGTCGGCCGGGTCGACCGCGGCGGTGAAGGAGTCGGGCCAGATCAGCTGGGTCGCGGCGTACAGGTAGGCCCACGCCCAGGCCAGCACGGTGAAGGTCGCCCCCGTGGCGAACAGCTCGTCGACCGTGATCACCGCATCGGCGAACATGTACCGGATCAGCGCGAACCCTGTGTAGAGATAGAACGCCGCGTGGACCACCGCCGACCACAGCGCGATCGTCTCGTGGTGCGGGTAGACGCCCTCCAGCACCGTGAGTACGACGAGCGGCACGCCCAGCACGATCGAGATCCACGTCAGTGCCGGCGTCAGCCGGACCGCGGCCACCGCCAGGCCCAGGACCAGCAGCCCGATCAACCCGAACAGCGCTCGCCCGAGCGACTGGTCGCCGAGGAACGGGTAGACGACGATGCTCACGATCTGCACGGCCAGGAGCACGCCGCACGGGTGCCGTCGCGCGGTCTGGAACCAGTTGCTCACCGCAGCAGGCTAAGGGTCACGACCAACCTCCCGGCTAAGCCGCGCGCAGGACAAGCACCGACCGGGCGTCCAGCTCCAGCTGCTGGCCGGCGGTGATCAGGGTGCCGGCGGGGAGCTTCGGGTCGGTCGACAGTGCAACCTCGCCGGTGTGCACCCAGTCGTTCGCGGGGAGGGTGAGGGTGGCTGGCTGGGCGTCGGCGTTCAGCCAGATCACGAACGACTTGTCACGCTGCTGCTCGCCGCGCGGGCCGGGGGAGCGCAGCGGCGCGCCGGAGACGAACATGCCGAGCACCTGCAGCCCCTCGTCGTACCAGTCGTCGCCGGTCATCTCCCGACCGGTCGGGTGCAGCCAGGCCAGGTCCTTCGGTCCGCCCTCGATCGCCGGCCGGCCCTCGAACCAGTGCCGCTGCCGCAGCGCGGGGTGCTCGCGGCGCAGCCGGAGCGCGGTCTTGGTGATCTCGTAGACGTCCAGCCAGGCGTCGTCGGGCCGCCAGTCGATCCAGGAGGTCTCGTTGTCCTGGCAGAACGGGTTGTTGTTGCCGCGCTGGGTGCGGCCGCGCTCGTCGCCCGCGGTGATCATGGGTACGCCGTTGGCCAGGCACAGCGTCGCCATCAGGTTGGCCGCCTGCCGGTGCCGCAGCGCCACGATCTCCTGGTCCTCGGTGTCGCCCTCGACTCCACAGTTCCAGGACCGGTTGTTGTCGGTGCCGTCGCGGTTCTCCTCGCCGTTGGCCTCGTTGTGCTTCTGCTCGTAGGAGACCAGGTCGCGCAGCGTGAATCCGTCGTGGGCGGTGACGAAGTTGACCGAGGCGTACGGCGCGCGGCCGTCGTCGGCGTACAGGTCCGAGGAGCCGGCCAGCCGGGTCGCGACGGTGCGGATACCGGAGGTCTGGCCGCGCCAGAAGTCGCGCATGGTGTCGCGGAACTGGTCGTTCCACTCCACCCACGGCGGCGGGAACTCGCCGACCCGGTAGCCCTCCATCGACACGTCCCACGGCTCGGCGATCAGCTTGACGTTGCGCAGCACCGGGTCCTGCCCGATCGCGGTCAGCAGATGGCTCTCCATGCTGATCTCGTGGTCGACGCGGGTCAGCGCCGAGGCCAGGTCGAACCGGAAGCCGTCGACGTGCATCTCGGTGACCCAGTAGCGCAGCGAGTCGAGGATCAGCCGCAGCATGGCCGGCGTACCGGCGTTGACGGTGTTGCCGCAGCCGGTCACGTCCCAGTAGGAGTCGTCGAACGGCTCGCCCGCGCTCTTGAGATGCGACCGGTGGTAGTAGGCACGGTCGTCGAGCCCGCGGAACGACAGCGTCGGCCCGGTCGGCCCCGACTCGGCGGTGTGGTTGTAGACGACGTCGAGCAGTACCTCGAGACCGGCGGCGTGGAACGCCTTCACCATCTGCTTGAACTCGGTGACCTGCTGGCCGCGGTCGCCGGTCGACGAGTAGCCGTTGTGAGGCGCGAAGTAGCCGATCGAGTTGTAGCCCCAGTAGTTGACCAGGCCTCGCTCGGCGAGCGACGGCTCGCTGAGGAACTGGTGGACCGGCAGCAGCTCGACCGCGGTCACCCCGAGGTCGCGCAGGTAGTCGGTGACCGCGGGCGTGGCCAGCCCGGCGTAGGTCCCGCGCAGCTCCTCAGGCACCCGGTCGTGGAGCGCGGTCATCCCCTTGACGTGCATCTCGTAGATCACGGTGTCGCGCCACCGGCGCCGGATCGGCTGCTCGCCACCCCAGTCGAACTCGTCGTGCACCACGACGCTGCGCGGGACGTACGGCGCGGAGTCGGTCCGCTCGAGCTGCTCCGGGGCGTCCCACTGGTAGCCGTAGCCGGCCGGGTCGAGGGTCAGCGTCCCGGAGACCGCCCGGGCGTAGGGGTCGAGCAGCAGTTTGGACTCGTTGAACCGCAGCCCGTGCTCCGGCTGCCACGGCCCGGCCGCCCGGAAGCCGTACTGGGTGCCGGGCGCGATGCCCGGCAGCTCGCCGTGCCAGATCCCGAGGGAGACCTCGGTGAGGGAGTGTCTGGTCTCCACCCCTGCATCGTCGAAGACGCAGACCCAGACCGCGGTCGCCGCTGGTGCGTGGACGGCGAAGTTCGTCGACTCCGCTGACCAGGTCGCGCCCATCGGGTAGTGGCGGCCCGGCCAGACCGGCAGCGTCTCACCGTCGGATTTCCACATTCGTCGGTCCCTCTCCGAAGATTTCTCTGGAAACGCTAGAAATACCGACGGCGCCGCCTGATCATGAGCGGGTGCCGGCCAGTGGGGGCCGTCACATGCGAAGCCCACCAGAGGAGAGCGCCGTGCGTTCATTTCGTGTCTTGACCATAGGGGTTGCCACCGTCAGCGCAGCCGCGGTGTGCGCCGCCGGGCCGACCGGTGCGGCGCCGTTCACCGCCGACAAGCCCGGCAGCGGCTCGTCGACCGGCACCGGCACGGTGTTCATGGTCAACCCGGTCCAGTCGAGCGGTGACCAGACCCTCCAGGACCAGAAGGACGCCGCGTCCGCGGTCCCGGCGTCGGCGTACACCACCGTTCAGCTCCGCAACCTCGACGGGTCCGGCAATCTCGTCGGCAAGTGGGCCCAGATCCAGTCGAGCACCGGTACACCGGCGTACTCCTCGACCAACACGTTCAACTACAACCGGAAGGATGACCAGTTCGAGCAGGTGATGGGCTACTTCTGGGTGAACGAGACTCAGGAGTACTTCCAGTCGCTGGGCTTCCGCAGCACGCTGCCCGGGATCCTGGAGGAGTCGTTCCACGTCAAGATCAACCAGTACGGCGGCGACAACTCCTACCAGACCGACAAGCCGTTCCGGATCCGGCTCGGCAAGGGGGGCGTGGACGATGCCGAGGACGCCGAGGTGATCATGCACGAGTACGGCCACGCGGTGCATGCCGACCAGGTACCCGGGTACGGCGGCAGCCTGGACGCCGGCGCGATCGGTGAGTCGTTCGGCGACTACCTGGCCGTCACTGTCGGCCTCAACGCCGCCGACCGGTACGGCTGGCCGGTCGGTGCCGAGGAGGCGTGCCCGATGGACTGGGACGCGACGTCGTACACGGCTGCGCCGCACTGCATCCGCCGCTTCGACCTCAACATCACCGTTGCCACCCGACGGAACCAGGTTCACTACGACGGCCAGATCTGGAGCCAGGCCCTGTGGGAGATCCGGCAGGGCTACGGCGCGCTCGGGCTGAGCATCGAGGACTGGGACACGACCTACATCGACTCCCAGTTCGACTACGCGGCGGACACCTCCTTCTCGGACGCGGCCAAGGCGACGTACCAGAACGCGCTGGCGCGTGACGGCCAGGCCGCGGCCAACCTGGTCAAGGCTCGGTTCGCGGCCCGCGGCATCACCTTCTGAGCCGGCTGCAGGATTCCCCGGGCGCCCGGGGAATCCTGCGCCTGGCCGGCACTGCAGCGCCTGCCAGGTGCATGAGCTGCCTGCCAGGTCGCGGTCTGTCGACCCCGCACAATCCCGCTAGGCTCTGGCCCGACGTGTAGTTGCGGCCGACAACATTGAGGAGCAGGCGTGGGCGAGTTCGTGAACCTTGAGGTAGCCGACGGGGTCGGGACGATCCGGCTCGACCGGCCCAAGATGAACGCACTCAACGTGCAGGTGCAGGAGGAGATCCGCGCCGCGGCCATCGAGGCGACCGAGCGCGACGACGTCAAGGCGGTCGTGATCTACGGCGGCGAGCGGGTGTTCGCGGCTGGCGCGGACATCAAGGAGATGCTCGACATGTCCTACACCGACATGGCCGATCGCTCCGGGCCGCTGCAGTCCTCGCTGGGCGCGGTGGCCGCGATCCCGAAGCCCGTGGTCGCCGCGGTCACCGGCTATGCCCTCGGCGGTGGCTGCGAGCTGGCGCTGTGCGCCGACATCCGGATCGCCGCCGACAACGCCACCCTCGGCCAGCCCGAGATCCTGCTCGGGATCATCCCGGGCGCCGGCGGCACCCAGCGGCTGACCCGCCTGGTCGGGCCGAGCAAGGCCAAGGACCTGATCTTCACCGGCCGGTTCGTCAAGGCCGACGAGGCGCTGGCCATCGGCCTGGTCGACCGCGTCGTACCCGCCGACCAGGTGTACGACGAAGCCGTGGCCTGGGCAAAGCAGTTCGCCGGTGCCGCGACGTACGCCGTCCGCGCGGCGAAGGAGGCCATCGACCGCGGGCTCGAGGTCGACCTGGAGACCGGGCTGGAGATCGAGCGGCTGCAGTTCGCTGCGCTGTTCGCGACCGAGGACCGCCGGATCGGTATGTCCTCGTTCGCGGAGAACGGGCCGGGCAAGGCGAAGTTCGAGGGCAGATGATCCCGTAACCCGGGCGCGTCTGAATCGATAACCTAAGAACTGGGAGAGCCGGTCCCGCTGTCTGGGCGTGGCCGGAGACGAGAAGAGGCAGCTGTGGCTGACGAGAAGACCGACGAGAAGCATGCCAAGGAGAGGATGGCGATCCCGCTGGACGACATCCGTAACCGAATCGCGCAGGTCGTGTGGTTCGTATGCGTGGCGGCGGCGCTGCTGTTGGCGGTGGGCGCGCTCTGCATCGCGCTGAAGGCCAACCAGAACAACAGCCTGGTCGAGTTCGTGCTCGACTGGGCCGATCGCGTCGACCTCGGCGTGTTCTCCCGGGTGAACGGTGTCTGGGAGGCGGACGCGGGCAAGAACGAAGCGATCAAGAACGCCCTGGTCAACTGGGGTCTCGGTGCCATCGTGTGGCTGGTGATCGGCCGGTTCGCGGACCGCGTCATCCGGCCTTAGACCCCGGCCTGGCTCCGGGATTTTCTAGAACTCGTTCCACTCGTTTGGCCCGGTGTGATTAGGTCGGCTCACCGTGAGTCGCGCTGAGGGAGCGCGGCCCGGTTCTGCACGCTTGGAGGGAGCGAAGCATGAGCCTGCGCACACGCTTGTCAACGAGGGTCGCCGCAGTGGCGGTCGCCGCCCTGGCCGGTGCCGGCCTGACGGTCGGCCTCACTACCGCACCCGCGGGAGCAGCCAGCGGCACCATCACCTACACCTGTACGACGGCACTCGGCGCCAGCGACATGGCGGTGACCCTGGACAGCACCCTGCCGGCCCAGATGGCACCCGGCGCGACCGCGAACTACGACCTCGCCGCGGGCGTCACCGTGCCCGAGGGCCTGGTCAACGCGGCGCGTGACGTTCTGCAGGCCGCGACTGTCGAGGGCAGCGTGGCGGCGACCGGTGACATCAACGGCGCACCGGTGACCGGCAACCTGGCCATCCCGGTGACGAACCTGCCCGCGTCCGGGTCGCTGCCGCTGGCGGCGAACGGCACCGGCGGCCAAGTGGCGCCGACCGCCCCGGGCTCGCTGGTGCTCAAGGCCGGTAACTTCACCGCCGACCTGATCTTCAAGAAGGCAGACGGGTCGCAGGCGTACTTCATCGACGACATGCCGTGCGTCGTCAAGGCGGCCACGCCGGCGCAGAACACCACGGTCGACACGGTCAAGGTGGTGGCCCCGTCTACCACCACGCTGGCGCTCGCGCGCAGCACCGCGGCGTACGGCCAGGCGACCACGGCGACGGCCACGGTGAGCTCCGCGTTCACCGCACCGGCCGGCTCGGTCGTGTTCACCGTGGGCGGCAAGACGATCACCAAGGCGATCTCGGCCGGTAAGGCGACCGTGACGTTGCCCACGTTGAACGCCGGGAAGACCTATGCGGTGAAGGCGACGTACAAGCCAGCCAGCAGCGCGCCGTACACGGCCAGCTCGGCGACCAAGTCGCTCAAGGTGGTGGCGGACTCGACCAAGACCACCGCGGTCGCGCCGGACATCAAGAAGGGCGGCAAGGCCCGGGCGGCGGTCACGGTGAAGTCCGCGCACGGCAAGACGGTCACCGGCAAGGTCGAGGCCAAGCTGTTCAAGGGCACCAAGCTGCTCGGCAAGGTCACCGTGGCGCTGAAGGGCGGCAAGGTGACCGTGGTCTTCGGCAAGCCGCTGACCGTCGTCGGCACCGGCTACAAGGTGGTCGTGAAGTACCTGCCGTCGACGAACTTCAAGACCTCGACGGACAGCGACCCGTTCCGGGTCAAGCCGTAGCTCAACGCACGTTTCACAGCGGCCCTGGCGGGATCACGCCGGGGCCGCTGTGTGATTGACTCCACCTGTCGCGCGGTACCGCTCACGGCGTACCCGCCGGTAGCCTCACGACCACACATCGAGTGCACAGGAGGGGCCGCAACGGCCACACCACCATGAACATTGTTGTCTGTGTGAAGCACGTACCCGATTCCACTGCCGACTGGCAGTTCGAGTCGGACAACACCGTCGACCGCGTGAGCGTCGACGGCCTGCTCTCCGAGCTTGACGAGTACGCCGTGGAGCAGGCGCTCCAGGTCAAGGAGAAGCAGGGCGACGCCGCCGAGGTTACGGTGACCGCGCTCAGCGTGGGTCCGGAGAAGGCTGCCGACGCGGTCCGCAAGGCCCTCCAGATGGGTGCCGACAAGGGCGTCCATGTGGTCGATGACGCGATTGCCGGTTCGGACGCCATTGCGACCTCGCTGGTTCTCGCCAAGGCGATCGAGAAGCTCGGCGCCGAGTCGAAGGTCGACCTCGTCGTCTGCGGCATGGCATCGACCGACGGCGGCATGAGCGTCGTCCCGGCGATGCTGGCCGAGCGGCTGGCGCTGCCCCAGGTCACGCTCGCGTCGGTGATCGAGACGCAAGGAGCGCAGGTCCGGATCAAGCGGGACGGAGACGTAGCGACCGAGGTGATCGGTGCGACGCTGCCGATCGTGCTGTCGGTGACCGACCAGTCCGGTGAGGCGCGCTACCCGTCGTTCAAGGGGATCATGGCGGCCAAGAAGAAGCCGTTCGACACCCTGTCGCTGGGCGACATCGGCGTCGACGCCGGCCAGGTCGGCCTGTCGGTCGCGTACTCCGCGGTCGAGGCCACCGAGGCCCGTCCGCCGCGCACCGCCGGCGAGATCGTGACCGACGAGGACGGGTCGGGCGCCAAGGCGCTGGTCGACTTCCTCGCTGGCAAGAAGTTCATCTGAGGAGTCCGCTGATATGACTGAGATTCTGGTACTCGTCGACCACCTCGACGGAGCTGTCCGCAAGCCCGCCTACGAGCTCCTCACCATCGCTCGCCGCCTCGGTACGCCGTCGGCGGTCTTCATCGGTGGCGCCGACAAGGCGGCCGGTGCGGTCGAGTCGCTGAAGAAGTACGGCGCCGAGAAGGTGTATGTCGTCGACGACGCGCAGCTCAAGAGCTACCTGGTGGCCCCGAAGGCCGAGGCGCTTCAGCAGATCGCCGCTCAGGCCTCGCCCGGCGCGATCCTGATCACTTCGTCCGGCGAGGGCAAGGAGATCGCGGGCCGGCTGGCGATCAAGCTCGAGTCGGGCCTGATCACCGACGCCGTCGACGTACAGGCTGGCGACGGTGGCCCGGTCACCACGCAGTCGGTCTTCGCCGGCAGCTACACCGTGCAGGCCAAGGTCACCACCGGCACGCCGATCATCACCGTCAAGCCGAACGCCGCCGCGCCGGAAGAAGTTGCCGGAGCGGGCGCGGTCGAGCAGTTCGCGGCCACCGTGTCCGACGCAGCGAAGGGCGCCCAGATCGTGGCCTCGCAGCCGCGTCAGTCCACCGGTCGTCCCGAGCTCACCGAGGCCGCGATCGTGGTCTCCGGTGGCCGTGGAACCGGCGGTGACTTCAGCGAGGTCGAGTCGCTCGCCGACGCGCTCGGCGGTGCCGTGGGCGCCTCCCGCGCGGCCGTCGACTCGGGCTGGGTGCCGCACTCGACCCAGGTCGGCCAGACCGGCAAGACCGTGTCGCCGCAGCTCTACATCGCCGCCGGCATCTCCGGTGCCATCCAGCACCGCGCCGGCATGCAGACCTCCAAGACGATCGTGGCCATCAACAAGGACGAAGAGGCCCCGATCTTCGAGCTGGTCGACTTCGGTGTCGTCGGCGACCTGAAGGCGGTGCTCCCCGCCGTCACCGAGCAGGTCACCGCCCGCAAGGGCTGACCCGCCCCCGCCGACCCGGCCGGTCTTCACGCACAAACACGCCGACCCGGCTCTTGTTCACGTAAAGCGTGTGAACAAGAGCCGGGTCGACGTCATTCTGAGCCTGCGAAGACTGACGTCAACCCGGAGCTCCGCTGGCGGCGTCGTATTGCGTCAACTCAGGCCAGGTCAGCGCGTTTGTCAGTGCGGGTGGGGCTCGGCGGTGCCGTGCTCCTTGATGATGCCGACCTGCGGGATGTGCACGGTGCGGGCACCGGGCTTGCCGCCGATCCAGATCCGGCGCAGCCGGACGTTGTTGTTCTTGTTGGACTCGTGCAGTGTGCCCATCGGGTTGGCCTCGACCGCGATGTAGTACACGCCGTTCGGCAGGCCCTTCAGGTTGAAGGACTGGCCGGCCCGGAACTGCTGGTAGGTGTCGCCCGAACCGGCCGACAGCACCTCACGGATCGACAGCGAGTCCTTCTCGCCACAGGAGGTGTGCAGGTCGGTGTTCTCCGGCCGCCAGTCCGCGCCCGGCACGGTGTAGTCGACCGCGTCGGTGTTCGCCAGGCAGAACGACTCCTTGCGCGAGCGGACCGCATTGGTCTTGTCGGCCTTCAGCAGCCGGTAGCGCGCGAAGTCCAGGAAGTGCCAGTGGTTGTGGGTGGGTGCCGCGTGCCAGTGGAACTTGCCGACCTTCTCGTAGCCGGTCTGCTCGCCATCGCTGTCGAAGAAGTACTGGTAGCCGTCCATGTGGTCCTCGCCGCGCTTGCGGAAGCCGTCGACTACGAGCGGGCTGTTCCCGGCATTCCACACGTTCGCGGAGAACCGCAGGTAGTTGCCGCCCTCGTTCACCTGGATCCCGAATGCCGGCAGTGAGCGCAGGTCGGGCAGCGGGCCGTCGATGCGGCCACCACGGGCGCTGCTCGGCTCCTGCGCCGCGGGACGGGCGATCGCGCCGTCCGAGCGGTTGTCAGCGCCGCGCAGCTCGCCCTCGCCCGTGCCCTTCTTGATGACGAGTGGGAAGCTTCGGCTGCCGACGCTCTGCGGTACGCCGAAGAGCTTGCGGTACTTGGCGTCGACGGCGACCGTCACGCGGTACTTGCCGTTGGCCAGCTTCATCTGGCTGGGCAGGTCGAGCCGGGTCGCCCACCCCTTCTGGAGGCCCTGCACCGAGCCCGTGGTGTAGGGGTTCGACGGGCAGCCCATGGGGTACGGCGATCGCGCGTCCGCGTCGGGGTTGACGCGCTCTCCGTCGCCGTTGAGACACACGGTGTGTGCCTTGCTGTGCACGATCTTGCCGGCCTGATTGCGGACGGTGACCTTGATGAAGTTCGGTACGCCGCGGAAGTTCCACATGGTGCCGGTGGGGAGCTTGACGGTGCCGGACTTGCGACGCCACTCGGTGACGATCCGGTCGTCGTAGGTCTTGCGCTGGGACCAGAGCTCGAACGGCTCGTTCTGCGCCACCAGACGCAGCCCGAGGTCGACGTACACCCGCTTCTCGTTGCCCCAGCGGAAGGCGGTAGCGCGCCCCGGGGCCGACAGATAGAACGGTGCGCTGGCGGCGGCTGAGGTGGCGGCGGGCGTCGCGGGTGACTCGGCCTGGGCGGCGGGGTTGCCGGCCGGCCCAGCTGCGAGGACGAGCGCCAACGGGGTGATGGCTAATGCGGTAAGACGATGGTGCACGGTGATGGTTTCCCTTCCCGGAGACTGTGCGTGTTCTTTGTACGACGCAGCCGAAGCCCAGTCGGTTGCCCAAGAAGAGGTCACGGTTTGGACCGAGCCCTTCTTGAGCGGGTGCGGGCACAGGGCGTGCTGGCGGGCTCTCCGCCGGCTACGCGCCGCGATACACGCACGCTGGCTGCGTTGTCCTCGGTCGACGGGCCTCCGGCCCGCCTCCCTCGTCCGCCTTGCCATCGCACGCGTCTCACGACGCTCGCTACCGACGGAGAGCCCGCCAGCACGCCCTACGCTGGCCGCATGGCAATCGAGACCGACGTCAAGGCGGCGGCGGAGCGGGCGAGGGTGGCCAGCCAGTCGCTCGCGCTGGCCACGCGGGCGCAGAAGGATCAGGCACTGCAGGCGATGGCCGACGCGCTGGAGGCGGCGCAGCAGACCGTCCTGGCCGCCAACGCCGAGGACGTGACCCGTGCCGAGCAGGACGGCACCGGCGCCCACATCGTCGACCGGCTGCGGCTGACCGAGGACCGCGTCGCCGCAATGGCGCAGGGCCTGCGTGAGGTCGCCGGCCTGCCCGACCCGGTGGGCGAGGTGGTCCGCGGGAGCACCCTCGCCAACGGCCTGGAGTTGCGTCAGGTCCGGGTGCCGTTCGGAGTGGTCGGCATCATCTACGAGGCGCGCCCCAACGTCACCGCCGACGCCGCCGGCATCTGCCTGAAGTCCGGCAACGCCGTACTCCTGCGCGGGAGCTCCAGCGCGCGCTCGTCCAACGCCGCCATCGTCGAGGTGCTGCGCGGCGCGGCCGAGGCCGCCGGGCTCCCGGCCGACGCGGTGCAGCTGGTGCCGGGGGACAGCCACGACTCGGTCAAGGCGCTGATGCGCGCCCGCGGCCTGGTCGACGTCCTGATCCCGCGCGGGGGAGCGGGCCTGATCCGCAGCGTGGTCGAGGAGTCTACGGTCCCGGTGATCGAGACCGGCGTCGGCAACTGCCATGTGTACGTCGACGGCGCGGCCGACCTGGCCAAGGCGCTGTCGATCGTGGTCAACGCCAAGACCCAGCGCACCAGCGTCTGCAACGCCGCCGAGTCGCTGCTGGTGCATGCCGACATCGCCGACGAGTTCCTGCCGCAGGTGATCGAGGCGCTCCAGGAGCGCGGCGTGCTGATCCACGGCGACGACCGGTTCGCCGAGTACGACGGTGTGGTCGCGGCCACAGACGAGGACTACGGGCGGGAGTACCTCGGCAACGAGATCTCCGCGAAGGTGGTTGCCGGCATGGACGAGGCCGTCGTACACATCAGGACGTACAGCAGCCAGCACACCGACGCCATCGTCACCGAGGACCAGACCGCCGCCCGGCGCTTCGTGGCCGCCGTCGACTCGGCTGCGGTCGTCGTCAACGCCTCCACCCGCTTCACCGACGGCGGTGAGTTCGGTTTCGGCGCCGAGATCGGGATCAGCACCCAGAAGCTGCACGCCCGCGGCCCGATGGGGCTGCCGGAGATGACGTCCACCAAGTACGTCGTCACCGGCGACGGCCACGTGCGGTAGTGGTCACGCCCGGACGTCACCACTAGTCGTTGGTCGCACCAGATACCTTCACTTCGTGAAGGCGATCCTGGCGACGCTTGTGTACGCCGCCCTGGGCTCGGTCATCCCGATCCTCAACATCGAGGTCTACCTGGTCGGGATCGCAACCCAAATCAGTCCGGCCCAGGCGATCCCGGTCGCGATCGCGGCCGGCATCGGCCAGGCGGTCGGCAAGCTGGTCTGGTACTACAGCGTGGTCAGGTCGATGGACTCCGCGTGGATCCGGCGCCGGCTGGAGAACCCGAAGCGCCAGGAGCAGCTCAAGCTCTGGGAGGAGCGGATCGGTGGTCGCCCGTGGCTCGCCGCGGGCGTGCTCTTCGTCTCCGGCCTGATCGGCTTCCCGCCGCTGATGATCACCGGCGTCGTCGCCGGCGTGATCCGGATGAACGTCGTGGTCTTCCTGACCTCGATCGCGCTCGGCCGTGGCCTGCAGTCCTGGCTGATCCTGGCCGGCCTGACCGCCGTCTTCCACTGACCTGCTGGTTGGTGCGCGGCGCTAGCCGGGAGCGCCGACAACGCCGGTGGTTGCCCACAGGTAGGATCTCGCCCATGTCGCTGAGCACCGTTGTCCTTGCCGCGTCGGAGACCGCCGAGCACTCCGAGCCAGCCATCAACCCGTACGTCGTGGGCGGGATCGCGCTGGGCATCCTGCTGCTGATGTTGCTGGTGACCCTGTCGTTCGGCGCCGGCCGGGAGCACAGCTGAGCACCTCCGCCGCTCCAACCGACCAGGGCACACGGGGGCGCCGCGTCGGGGTGATGGGTGGCACCTTCGACCCCATCCATCACGGCCACCTGGTCGCCGCCAGCGAGGTCCAGGCGTGGTTCGACCTCGACGAGGTCGTGTTCGTGCCCACCGGTGACCCCTGGCAGAAGTCCGACCGAAAGGTCTCGCCCGCCGAGCACCGCTACCTGATGACGGTGATCGCGACCGCCGCCAACCCGCGGTTCACGGTCTCGCGGGTCGACATCGACCGCGACGGGCCGACGTACACCATCGACACCCTGCAGGACCTGCGCACGCAGATGCCGGATGCCGAGCTCTACTTCATCACCGGCGCCGACGCGCTGGCCGACATCTTCACATGGCGTGACGCGAGCGAGCTGTTCGAGCTGGCCAACTTCGTGGGCTGCACGCGCCCCGGCTACTCGATGGACCTGAAGACGCTGGAGAACATCCCGGAGGACCGAGTGACGATTGTGGAGATCCCGGCACTGGCGATCTCGTCCACCGACTGCCGTGAGCGGACCGGCCGCGGCGAGCCGGTGTGGTACCTGGTGCCGGACGGTGTGGTCCAGTACATCGGCAAACACCACCTCTACGTGAACACACGGGGGGCTCCGCCCCCCGTGGACCCCCCGACAGCGAACGAGGGTCACCGTGTCAGCGACTGAGCACGCCATCGAGCTGGTCCACACCGCGGCCCGGGCCGCGTCGGAGAAGCTGGCCCAGCAGATCGTGGCCTTCGACGTCTCCGAGCAGCTGGCGATCACCGACGCCTTCCTGATCGCGTCGGCGGCCAACGACCGCCAGGTCAAGTCGATCGTCGACGAGATCGAGGACAAGCTGCGCGAGATCGGGGCCAAGCCAGTACGCCGTGAGGGCGAGCGCGACGGTCGCTGGGTGCTGATGGACTACGGCGAGATCGTGGTCCACGTCCAGCACGAGGAGGAGCGCGCCTACTACGCGCTCGAACGGCTCTGGCGCGACTGTCCGACCATCGACCTGCCGCCCGACGTCGTCTCGGACGTCCGATGAGTGCCGCCGCTTCGGGCCGCCGGGTGCTCCTGCTCCGCCACGGCCAGACCTCCTGGAACGCCGTCCAGCGCGGCCAGGGGCACGCCGACATCGAGCTCGACGAGACCGGCCATGGCCAGGCCGCCGCCGCGGCGCCGTACCTCGCGGAGTACCAGCCGACGATGCTGTGGTCCTCCGATCTCGCGCGCTGTCGGCAGACCACGCAGTACGTGGCCAAGGAGACCGGCCTGGAGCCGGTGTACGACGAGCGGCTGCGCGAGTACGACCTCGGGGAGCGCACCGGGCTGACGCTCACGGAGTTCGAGGAGCGCTATCCCGCCGAGTTCGCCGAGTTCGCGGCCGGTGGCTGGCAGGCGGTGCCAGGCGGGGAGACGGTCGCCGAGGTCCGAGCGCGTACCGAGGCCGCCCTGACCGACGTGCTCGCCGTGCTGCCGGACGGCGAGTCGGCGGTGATGGTCAGCCACGGCGGTTCCCTGAAGTGCGCCATCGCGGCCGGTCTCGGCTGGACCGACGAGCAGGCTCTCAGCCTGGCCGGCCTCGCCAACTGCGGCTGGGTGGTCCTGAAGCAGGCCGCGCTCGGCGACCCGTTCCGGCTGGCGGCGTACAACCTCACCGCGGCTCGTTAGCTGGCCACCC
Source organism: Nocardioides speluncae (assembly GCF_003121585.1). Lineage (GTDB taxonomy): Bacteria > Actinomycetota > Actinomycetes > Propionibacteriales > Nocardioidaceae > Nocardioides > Nocardioides speluncae. Next base: position 10,642 of record NZ_QEOO01000022.1, on the reverse strand, counting down.
CGATTTCGCATCCGGGTAGGTAGTTGGCTACGATTCCACGACGTTGCGCCGCTTTCGCGCGGGGCAATGGGGCTGTGGCGCAGCTGGTAGCGCACCTCCATGGCATGGAGGGGGTCAGGGGTTCGAATCCCCTCAGCTCCACGTTGTGTGATGTCCCGCGACACCGTTGACAGGTGTTGCGGGACATCGTCGCATTTCAGGTCTTCTTTGGTGGGCCTGGTGGGCGGCCGAGTGGCTGATAGTCGCGGTTGGGTCGAGGTTCAGTTCGCGGCGAATCGATCCTGCAGGCGCTGGAGCCTAGCCGAGGAAGTTCATGATCGCGGCGACTTTGGCGGTGGTGATGACGTGCCCGGTGTTCGGGAGTACGCAGAGCTGTCCGTGGGGCAGGTGCCGGTAGGCGCGGATGCAGTCCTCCACTGGCGAGTGTTCGTCACGGTCGCCGACGAGCACAAGGGTCGGCACATCGATCGAGGCGAAGTCGTTGAAGCCGTAGCCGGGCCAGTGCTGGGCGGCCTCGAAGAAATGACGCAGCATGGTCTGCCAGTGGCCGGGTCCTCCGGCGGAGTCGTGGTCGGCCTTGATCAGCGCTAGGACGCCGCGCATGGATGGGTCGGCTGCGAAGGACGCTTCTACCGTGCTTGGGTTGGCCTCGGTGGCGTCCTCGCTCCCGCCGAAGACGTGTCGGAGCATGGGGAACGACTTGGACTCGGGGTCGAAGATGTCGCGCCCCGCGTCGTTGACCAGTGCTCGGAGGATGCCGGGGTGTCGGATCGCGGCGATGGTGGCGATCATGCCGCCGTTGCTGAATCCTGCAACCGCCGGGCGGTCGAGTTCGAGGGCGTCGATCAGCGCGGCCACGTCGTCAGCCAGAAGGCTCATCGACACCCGGCCGCCCCCGTCGTGTCGAGTCAGGCCGTAGCCGCGCACGTCGGACGCGATGACATGGAACCTCTCGCTCAGGGCTGCCAGGTGGGTGCCGTACGAGAGCGGGGTTTGGTCCCACAGCGGGTTGGTGCTGACCAGGGCGCCGTGAAGCAGGACCAGGTCGGGGGAGGGGGGCGAGCCGGCCTCGCGGTAGTGGATGTCGATCCCGTTGGCCCGGACGGATTTGGTCTGGACGGCTGCTGTGCGTGACGCGCGGCGCCAGTCGTGGTCCCGGTGGTGTTCATCGTTGTTCCCTTCGCGGTCGCCCTGGGGGTGGGATGACACGTTAGGCAGCGGGACGGGGCCAGCGGATCGGGTGAATGCCCTAACTTTGGTCGAAGTTTCGTCGGCCGGTTCGTAGTCGGACACCAGGCCGTGCCGCATCGCGAACAGTCCGGCGGTGGCTCGGTTGTTGGCGCCGGTCTTGGTGAAGATGTGTTCGACGTGGGTGCCGACGGTCTTAGGCGACAGGACGAGTCGGCCGGCGATGTCGCGGTTGCTGAAGCCCCGGGCGAGCAGGCGCAGTACGTCGACCTCGCGGGTGGTCAGTCCGGCCGGCCAGGCGCGGCGTCTGGGCACGCGGTGTCCGGCGGCGCTGAGCACGGCCTCCACAGCATTGGCCTCGAGCGCGCCGCTGCGCACGTCGTCGCGCAGAAGGGTTGCCGCATCCTGTGGGTCGGCTGCGGGCCGGTGCGGACGCTCCTCGGTGGCGGTCGCGTAGCGGTCTGCGGCGGCCAGGATCCGGCCGGTGATCGGGATCGCGGCCCCGGCAAGGCCCCGTGGGTAGCCGGTGCCGTCGAGTCGTTCGTGGTGGAGCACGGCGATCGCCCCGAGCTCGGCCAAGTGGTGGGGAGAACGCGAGCATCCGCTCGGTGAGATAGGGGTGGGTGCGTACCCGCTCCCGTTCGGCGAGCGTGAGCGGTGATCGCTTGTCCCAGATGCCGTTGGACACGCCGAGACGGCCCAGGTCATGTACCAGCGCCGCACGGCGCACCCGGTCGGTGTCATCGGGGGCGAGGCCAAGTCCGTCTGCGGCGGCCCCGGCCAGCTGGGCGACGCTGCGGGCGTGGCCGATGAAGTATGGCGACTTGAGGTCGGCGAAGTCGCCGATCGCAGCCAGCACGTGGTCGAGTTCGGCCTTGTGGATGGTTCGAGCCAGGCCAGGCTCGCTGTCGAGGACCTGCGCCCAGTGGCTCTGCTGGTCCAGGCCGTCGAGGACGGCTCTGCGGTTGGCGCACAGCAGGTCAACGAGGTCGGGGTCGAACTGTTTGCCGGCGCGTTCGCGGGCCATGCGCAGGGCGGCGTGTGCGCCGCCCATCCGCTCGAACGCGGCGACCACATCGGCGAGATAGACCAGCCGGGAGGTGAGTCGGATCTCCTCGCCCCGGAGTCCCGCGGCGCCGCGGCCGTCCCAGCGTTCGTAGCTCTCGACCAGGCTGCGGCGCACCTCCTCGCCCAGGCCGAGCTGCTGTGCCAGCGCGTCGGTGGCCTTCCAGTGGCTCTCCAGGGTCGAGGAGAACCAGCGCAGCCCGGCGACCGGGAACGTGACCGAAGCCCGCACCTTGTCGGTGAGCGAGCCGCCGCTGCCCAGCTGTCGCACCAGGAAACGGGCCAGGTCTGCTGCACCGTCGCCGGCGAACATGGCCTCGCGCTTCACGACCTGAGTCTAGGCGGGGCCCGAACAGACTGAGCCCGAACAGGCAATCTCCGAGGTTAGCCGGGCGGTGCGGCGTCGCCGTTCGGCTGTACGACGTACCAGTTGCCGCCGTTCAAGAACACGTCGTGGCACTTCACCTCGCCCCTGCCTTCGTGGGCGTAGTAGTAGAGCGGGTGGTCGTTGTAGGTCACCTGGACGGTGCCGTCGGTGCGCTTGGTGGTGCCGAGCAGGGGGGCCCGGACGCCGGCGCCGGCCACCGGCTTGCCCTCGGTCAGGACGGGCGGCCAGGCCTCCGCGCAGGCGTCGTAGCAGGCCGGTTTGCTGGTGGACTCCACGTCGAACAGGTAGATCGCCTGACCCCCGCCGTCGAACAGCATCGACCCGAACTCGCTGTCCTCCACCACAATCCGCGGCCCGGATGGACCGCTGGCCTGCGGCGGGCTTTCAGGCGGTGCCGTCGTCGGGGTGCTCGGTGGCTGGCTGATGGTCGGCGTGCCGGCGCCGTCGCTGGCGGTCGGGTCCGCCTGGTTGGTCGCGGACTCCGGATCTTCGCCGCAGGCGGCCAGCAGTGTGAGACCGAGCGCCAGCGCACAGAGTCGGATGATCATGACTCGCAGTCTTCACCCTCGTATCCGGACTCGTGCGGCGCCGATGGTGACGATCTGCTTACGGATGCCGAGTCCGGTCGTTGGCTTTGGTGCGGCGTCGGTGTCCTGATCGCCGCCGCCCGTTCGTCAGTAGGTTGGAGCGGGAAGCGCCCGCGTCACCGAGGCGAGGAGTCCAGATGAACCAGTACCTGCTGTCCGTGTACGACGTGGAAGGCAGCGTCGCCGGCGCACCCACGACACCGGAGGAGATGCATTCGTTCATGGCCCGGGTGATCGCGCTCGAGGAGGAGATGGACACCGCGGGCGCGTTCGTGTTCGGCGGCGCTCTTCACGGTCCGGACGCCGCGACCGTGGTGAGCGGGGGGACCGGCCTCGACAAGGTGACGACCGACGGCCCGTTCGTGGAGGCCAAGGAAACACATCGGCGGCTTCTACATCATCAACGCCGAGAATCTCGATGAGGCTCTGGACTGGGCCAGCAAGGTCGTGGAAGCGACCAACCACGCGATCGAGGTGCGTCCGTTCCGAGCCACTGGCCGGATCCCGGCGCCGTAGCCGTATGACAGCCGGACCCCGGCCGATGGACGATGTCGAGAGCGCGTTCCGCCAAGCCCACGGTCGGGCAGTGGCGACGCTGGTCCGCGTCTTCGGCGACATCTCGCTGGCCGAGGATGCCGTCCAGGACGCGTTCGTCGCGGCGATGCAGCGGTGGCCGCGAGACGGGATTCCGGACAATCCCGCGGGCTGGATCGTAGTGACTGCCCGCCACCGCGCGATCGACGCCGTACGACGCGGCGAGCGTGGCCGAGAACTGCATCAGCAGATCGCGGCCACCCAGCCGGCCGGCGAACCCACCCAAGCGCCGGGGGAGGACCTCGGTCTGATGCGCGACGACCAGCTTCGGCTCATCTTCACCTGCTGCCACCCGGCGATCAGGGTGGAGCACCAAGTGGCCCTCACGCTCCGCCTGATCGGCGGGCTGTCGCCGGCAGAGGTCGCGCGTGCCTTCCTGGTGAACGGGGCGTCCATGTCCAAGCGCCTGGTACGAGCCAAGTACAAGATTGCCGCGGCGCGCATTCCTTACCGCGTGCCCAGCGACGCCGAGCTCCCGGCGCGGCTGAGGGCCGTGCTGTCGGTGCTCTACCTCATCTACACCGCCGGCGCGGACGACGCCGACGAACGCGGCGACCTGCGAGGCGAGTCGATCCGGTTGGCGCGGCTGCTGGTCGCGCTGATGCCCGACGAGCCGGAGGCGGTCGGCCTGCTCGCCCTGATGCTGCTGTGTGAGGCCAGGGTGCCGGCTCGGCACGGCGGTGACGTCGTACTGCTGCGCGACCAGGACCGCTCGCTTTGGGACCGCGGATTGATCGAGGAGGGGCACGACCTGGTGCTGGCGTGTATGCAACGGGCACGGATGGGTCCTTTCCAGCTCCAGGCCGCAATCCAGGGCGTCCACTGCGCGGCACCGACCTTCGAAGACACCGACTGGCCCGCCATCGTCAGGCTTTACGACCGGTTGCTGCTGGTCATGCCGACACAGGTGGTCGCCATGAACCGCGCCATCGCCGTGGCTGAAACCGAAGGGCCCGCGGCCGGCCTCGGCCTCCTGGATGCCGTGGCAGTTGAGCTCGACGGCTACCACCTGCTCCACGCTGCGCGGGCGACGCTTCTGGAGAGGCTTGGACGGGCAGCCGAGGCAGCCGAGGCCTACGACCGTGCCGCCGAACTGGCGACGACCGACAAGGACGTCGGGTTCCTATCCCGTAAACGCGACGAGGCCGCCGCGAACTGAGCGCGGTCGCGATCACGCCGGCTGAGGCCCGGCCGATCTCGCCGTACCGGGATGCGCAACGATGAGGGTCCGTCAGCCGAGCCGGTCAGCTCGCGCTACGCCGGCCACCCTGGGAAGAGGAACCTGATGACCGCCGAGCCCCCTGCGCATCGGCCCGCCGGCCCGCTGTCCGGTGGTGATGTGATCCCGCTGGGGGAGGCGAGCCGGGCGTGGTTCGCGATCTCGTTGCAGACCTTTGGAGGTCCGGCCGGGCAGATCGCGGTGATGCAGCACAAGCTGGTCGATGAGAAGCGCTGGATCGGTCAGCAGCGGTTCATGCACGCACTCAACTACTGCATGCTGCTGCCCGGCCCTGAGGCACAGCAGCTGGCCATCTACACCGGCTGGCTGCTCAATGGCACCCGAGGTGGTCTGATCGCGGGCGGCCTGTTCGTGCTGCCCGGTGTGGTGGCGCTGCTGGCTCTTTCGGCGATCTACGTGCGGTTCGGCGAGACCGACGTAGTGTCGGCGCTGTTCGCCGGCGTCGCCCCCGCGGTTATCGCCATCGTTGTCCAAGCGGTACACCGGGTGGCCAAGCGCTCGCTGAGCCACCCGGGGCTGATGGCGCTCGCAGTGGGTGCGTTCCTGGCTCTGACCGTGTTCGCGGTGCCGTTCCCGGTGGTGGTCTTCGGCGCCGGGCTGGTCGGCTGGCTGCTCAGCCGCCGGATCCCCGAACTCGCCACCCTGAAAGGGCACGCCGCCGCCGACGGACCAGCCCCGCTCATCAGCGATGAGGCGCTGCATCACGAGCTGCCCTCGCGACGCCGATCCCTCACCATCATTGCTCTTGGGCTGGCCTTGTGGTTCACCCCGGTGCTCGCCGTCGCGGTTTTCATCACCTCCACCGACGTCTTCGTCGACCAGGGCCTGTTCTTCTCGGGTGCGGCGGTCGTCACCTTCGGCGGCGCGTACGCCGTACTCGCCTACGTAGCCCAGCAGGCCGTGAACGTCTACGGCTGGCTGGCTCCCGGCGAGATGGTGCGCGGCCTTGCGCTCGCGGAGACCACGCCGGGGCCGTTGATCATGGTGGTGCAGTTCGTCGCGTTCGTTGGCGCGTACCGCAACCCCGGCTCGCTCGACCCGTGGTTCGCAGCCGTTCTCGCCTCACTGCTGGCAACCTGGGTCACCTTCGTGCCCTGCTTCCTGTTCATCCTGCTCGGCGCGCCCTACGTGGAACGACTGCGGCACAACCGGCACCTGACCGCCGCCCTGGCTGGCATCACAGCGGCGGTGGTGGGTGTCATCGCCAACCTCGCGGTCTTCTTCGCTCTACACAACCTGTTCGACCGCCAAGACACCGTCGACCGGGGTCCGGTCCATATCGAGGTGCCGGTGCTGACCGCCTGGGACCCGACCGCCTTCGCCATCACCGGCGTCGCCCTGGCAGCGATGTTCCGGCTGGGCTGGACTCCGCTGCGCACCCTCGGCCTCTGCGCACTGATCGGCATGGCGCTCTACCTGGCCGGGCTGATCACCTGATCCGGCCGCCCCGGAGCCAGCCTGCCTATTGACAAATTTTCCTGTCAATAGGCAGGCTGGTCGACATGAAGTACCTCGACGAGCCCGACCAGGTCCGGGTGGCGCTGTCGCCGATCCGGCGGCGGCTGCTCGAGCTCTTGCGTGAACCGTCCTCGGCGAGCCGGCTGGCCGAGGAGCTGGACCTGCCCCGGCAGCGGGTGAATTACCACCTCAAGGAGCTGGAGAAGGCCGGGCTGGTCGAGCTGGTCGAAGAGCGGCAGCGACGCGGGTTCACTGAGCGGGTACTGCGCGCCTCGGACGCCACGCTCGTAGTCGATCCGGGGGTGATGGGTCGAGCGCCCGAAGCGGTCCAGGACCAGTACGCGGCGGAGCATCTGATCGAGGTGGCCGCCGGGACCGTGCGTGACGTCGCGCGGATGCAGACCAGGGCCGGCGAGGCCGGGCAGCGGTTGCTGACCTTCACGGTCGAAGCCGAGGTCCGGTTCGCCGAACCAGGTGATCTCCACCGGTTCACCGAAGCGCTCACCGAGGCGGTCCGCCAGACCGTGGAGACGTTCGATTCCCCCGGCGGCCGCCCCTTCCGACTGATCGCGGGCGGCCACCCGGCGCCGCGGAAACCAACCACCGAAGGAGAAACCGATGACTGACACCCCAACGATCCAGGTCACCGTGGCCGCGCCGGTCGACACCGTCTGGGCCGCGCTCCGGGACAAGGACAAGATCCGCCACTGGCACGGCTGGGAGTTCACCGGCGGACCGGACGGCAGCCTCGACCAGGAGATCGACCTGATCTACTTCACCGACGTCACTGTCGGCGAACGCGCGGTCGCCCTCAATGGCGGCGACCGCGTCGAGCTGGCGCAGGTCGAGGGCGGCACCCGGGTCACCCTCACCCGTGCGCCTCGCGGCGATGACCCTGACTGGGCGAGCTACTACGACGACATCACCGAGGGCTGGATCACCTTCATGAACCAGCTGCGGTTCGCGGTCGAACGGCACCCGCACGACGTCCGCCGGACCGTCTTCCTATCCGGCACAGCCACAACCTCACCGCTGTCCGCGCTAGCTATCGCTGAGCTGTCTCCCGGCGACAAGTACGAGCTGGACCTCCCGGGCGAGACCGCGACCGGCCAGGTCTGGTACCGCTCGGAGCATCAGCTAGGCCTCACAGTGAACGGCTGGAACGACGGTCTTCTGGTCCTCAGCCACAACCCGACCAGCCATGCGTCGATGGCGCTGCTCAGCCTGTACGCGATCGACGAGAGCCGTCACACGGAGCTGACCAAGCAGTGGCACGTCTGGTGGACCGACACAGTGCTGCCCTAGCCCGGGTGCAGCCAGGACGCACTGCCCCGACCGCGTGACGGACCTCGACGACGCAGCCGCCACGGGAAGTGCGGTAGTTCCCCTCCTGACAAGGAGAGTCCCCGCCACCCACGCTGGAGGTCACGTCGCCGGAACAACGACAGGAAGGGTTTCCATGAACGTCGCCCAGTCAACCGAGCGCATCTGGAAAGATGTGCCGTCGCTGTCCAGCGCAAACGAGCTATCGCGGCGGAGTCTGATCGGCCACCTCGGCATCGAGTTCGTCGAGGTCGGTGAGGACTATCTGAAGGCGCGGATGCCGGTCGACGACCGCACCCGTCAGCCACTCGGGCTCCTCCATGGCGGAGCGTCGGTGGCGCTGGCAGAGACCCTTACCAGCTGGGCGGCGACCCTCACTGTCGACCCCAACGAAGCCACCTGTGTCGGGATGGAGATCAATGCCAACCACCTTCGGCCTGCTTCTTCCGGATGGGTGACCGGCACTGCCCGACCGATTGCCCTCGGCCGTCGGACCCAGGTCTGGGAGGTTCGGATCAGCGACGATGAAGGCCAACTGATCTGTGTCTCCCGCTGCACCATGGCCGTCATCCGCAGACCGACCAGTGGTGACCCGTCCGTTGTTCCGAGTGTTGGCCGTGCGTAGGTCGCCCGGCGTACGCGGAGCAGCCGTGCAGAATGGGGCCATGCCGCAGCGCATCGATTCCACGGCTCTGGCCGATGGCACCGAGATCGCTTATGGGGTAGTCGGATCGGGGCCCGTTCTCATGTATGTGCCGGGCTGGTTGACCCATCTCGAACTGAGCTGGGCGCTGCCGGACGAGCGCGACTTCTACCAGATGCTGGCCAAGAATCGGACGCTGGTGCGGTACGACAAGGCCGGCTGCGGGCTGTCTGGGACGTCGAGCCGAGCCCCCTCGATGGAGCTGGAGCTGGAGACCCTGCACGCGGTCGCAGCTGCTGTAGGGGCCGACCGGTACGAGATGTTGGGTGTGTCTCTTGGGGCACCTGTTGCCGTGGCGTGGGCGGCGTCGCACCAGGACGATGTCACCCGGCTGGTGCTGTACGGCGGCTGGGTGCGCGGTCACGATCTGACCTCCCCGGAGACCAGGGCGCATCTCCTCGGGCTGATCGCCCAGCACTGGGGCCTCGGCTCTGATCTGCTCGCTGAGATCTTCGCTCCGGATGCAGACACGGCAACCAGGGAGGCGTTCCGGGAGTACCAGCGGGCCGCAGCCACCCCCGAACGGGCCCGCGCGATGCTCGAGCTTGCGCATCGGATCGATGTGTCCGACCTCCTGGGTGCCGTCGACGTTCCGACGCTCGTGGTGCACCGCGAGCGCGACCGCGCCACGCCGCTGGCCCAGGCGGAAGCGCTTGCCGCCGGCATCCCCAGCGCCAGCCTTGCGGTGCTCGCTGGGCGTGACCACCTGCCGTACATCGGCGATGCTCTAGGCCTCGCCACCTGTGTTCGTGGCTTTCTCGGGCTTCCGCCTGCCCAGCGGCCTGTTGAATCGGCGCTGACCCCACGTCAGCACGAGGTCGCCGCATTGGTGACCGAAGGCCTCACCAACCGTGAGATCGCCGCCCGGCTCAGCGTCAGCGAGCGCACTGCTGAGTCCCACGTCGAACGCATTCGCATCCGGCTCGGATTCCGGTCGCGCGCCCAGATCGCGGCGTGGGTGACAGCCGGCGGCCCGGATCGGATGGCCTCCCTCCGCCAGGCGCGGCACTGACTCGCCGGTCCCGTCCTGGTCTCGTTCGAAAGTGCGGTAGTTCCACGGCTGACCGCCGCGGCGAGAGCGGGGACGATCGGACACGTGACTGATCAGTACCCGCGCCGGGCCGCTACGGCAATCCGTGCCTTCTCCGTGTTCGCGTACCTCGCATTCTGGGTGTCGGCCGGGTGGGGGATCGTCTTCCTCGCCGACGTCCGTCTCCTGCCGACCGTCGACACGGCCGGCACTCGGTCGGGTACCGCGGCCGTGGCGGTTGACCTGGCACTGCTGCTGGTGTTCGCCGTACATCACTCTGTGGCGGCGCGACCGAGCGTGAAAGCACGGCTGGCCCGATTCGTGCCAGCGCCGATGGAGCGCAGCCTGTTCGTGCTGGTCGCCAGCGGCTGCCTGGCTCTGGTGTTCTGGCAGTGGCAGTCGTTGCCGGCGACGGTCTGGCACGTCGACGCTCAGCCCTGGGTGGCCGTGCTGTGGACGACCTACCTGGTCAGCTGGTTGGGCGTGATCGCCTCGACGCTGCCAACCGGTCACTTCGAGTTCCTGGGGCTTCGCCAGGCGGGCTGGTTCCGGCGCGATCGCACACCTGCACCGTCATCCCTCGCCGTCGGGTCGATCTACGCGTGGGTGCGCCACCCGATGATGTTCTTCCTGCTGATCACCTTCTGGGTGACGCCGCACATGTCCGTGGGACACCTGCTGTTCGCGCTTGCCGGTTCCGGCTACATCGGCGTCGGCATCCTCTTCGAGGAGGCCGACCTACGCCGCCAGTACGGCGCGGCCTACCGGGACTACGCCTCCCGGGTGCCCGCGCTGCTTCCGCGCAGACCCCGATCGGGACGCGTTGGCTCCGAGGTCGTGCCGGACCAGCCGCACCGTTGATCTGGTCCCGAGGTTCTTGGTCGTCGGTTGATCGCTTGGTGCCGGTCGGCTACGGGACCGGGAGTGCGGCGACTGATCATCGTCGCCATCCGTGCGGGCTATCGTTCCAGGCGCTGGTGGTTGCTGGAGCCGTGGCTCGGCTTGCGGCCCTCGTCGTCGTTCTCGAGTTCGGCGGCGATGGACACGGTGAGGCCGCCGAGCAGGA
>NZ_QEOO01000023.1 GCF_003121585.1 Nocardioides speluncae | reverse complement strand
TACGCGGCCCCAGCCACCACACCACGATCAGAATCGACATCAACACCGGCGCGCCGCCGTGACACCAGCCACGACATCTTAAGTTGACGGCATTGGGACTAGCCGCCGGCGAAGGGCGGCAGGAACTCGACCGTCGACCCGGGGGGCACGAGCACGGCTCCGGGGTCCTCGGCGGTCACCGGCCGATCGCCGACCAGCACCGAGCAGATCGCGAGTACGTCGCCGAGCCGGGTCCCGGGGTGGAGAGCGAGGGCCTCGCGAAGCACCTCGGTGAGCGTCAACGGGCCGGAAGCGGGCAGCAGATCGGCCTCCACACCGGCCGCCGCCCGGGCCGAGGCCCAGTAGCGCACGCGTATGGATCGCGTTATGACATCTGTCTCGTCGCCCGGTGACGAGGTCTGGTGAGCGCCCATCTCCGATATTCTCCACTAATCGCGTTTGTGCCGAGCACCCGCCAGGAGGAGTTGCCGATGAGCGCATTGCTGCTGCTGACCAGCGCGCTCCAGCCCTCGGCGGAGGTGCTGCCGGGCCTGGCGCTGCTCGGCCACTCGGTGAAGATCCTGCCCGCTGAGGGCAGCGCGCTGCTCGAAGCGCCGGACTCCGACCTGCTACTGGTCGACGGCCGCCAGGAGCTGGCCCACGCCCGCGACCTGTGCCGGCTGATCCGGACCACGGGCTCCGACATCCCGGTGCTGCTGGTGGTCACCGAAGGCGGCCTCGCGGTGGTCGCCGCCGACTGGGGCATGGACGACGTCGTACTCCACACCTGCGGCCCGGCCGAGCTTGAGGCCAGGATCAAGCTCGCGATCGGCCGGCTCGCCGCGCAGCGCGAGGCCGACGACCCCGAGTCGCACGTGATCCGCTCCGGCGAGGTCGTGGTCGACGACGCGACGTACACCGCCAAGCTGGGTGGCCGCCATCTCGACCTGACCTTCAAAGAGTTCGAGCTGCTGAAGTTCCTGGCCCAGCACCCCGGCCGGGTGTTCAGCCGCCAGCAGCTGCTGCAGGAGGTCTGGGGCTACGACTACTTCGGCGGCACCCGCACCGTCGATGTCCACGTCCGGCGGCTCCGCGCCAAGCTCGGCCCCGAGAACGAGACCCTGATCGGCACCGTCCGCAACGTCGGCTACCGCTTCGTCCTGCCTTCCAAGGAGAAGGAGCGCGCCGACGAGCGGAACGAGGAACGCACCGACGCCTGAGCTCGCGGCATTGCGCCGACCGGGCCCGTCGAGTAGGCAAATACAGCGTGAGGGTCCGGGATTCGCCGAATCAGGCGGCTTTTGCCTTCCCGGAGGGCCCGCGGCCCCCGACTGCCGTCCTCACGAGCCGGTTCCATACTGAGCCGTCCCACACCTCCACGATCGTGTTGCGATACGTGGCTAGGCCGTCCTTCCAGCCGGGGCTTGCCGCCGGTCACGAGGCGCGGGGGTCTTCGACCTCGGCACCTTCAGGCAGGTAGTCGAGCTGATCGCGTCGGTCATGGAGGCCGAGCGAATAGGCAACCGCGGTCTCTCGCCAGTTGGCCACCTCGATACCGAGGCGTTCGAACCGGCCGACCGATGCACATGCACGAGCCGTCCGTAGGAAGTCGCCGACGAACTGCGTCCTGGCCGGGCCGTCGAGGAACTCGATCCAAGGGAAGGGCTCCTGGAGGGTCTCCGCGAGACGCCCCGCGACCGCTTCGTCCATCACGATGGCCCCGATCAGCTGCGCGAGAGCACCCACCATCTCGTGCTCCTGCGACGCACTGCGTTCCTTCGACAGCCGTAGGGCCTCGCCGCCACGGCGGGTCAGAACGACGTCACCCTCGTCGAGGCGATCGATCACCTCGTTGAGGTTGCGCAGCAGTTCAGACAGGGTCACGGTACTCATGCCACAAATTGGACGGACGCCCGGCCAGTTCTGCTGGCCGGGCGCCCGACTCGTGGCGGCAACGGCTGGGCGACTTGCCCAGCCCGTCAACTTCCCGGTCTCGCGGGCACGGGGGATCCGCGACCCCGGGGCTCCCAGGTTTCCGCCACGGCACTTGGGGAGGCCGGTCTGTGTGTGATCTGCGTGAGATCTACCCGCACGCCTGTGATGTCCGGATTGTGTGGGTGACAAGCACCATTGCAGGCTTCGGCACCACCTGTCGACACCTTCGCACTCGCAAGTCCGTGCAACTGCATCAACTTGCAGACCAGTGTGCTCACTAGGCTGACGACTATGGTCGACCTGGTCGAAATCCGGACATGGGACTCAGCGGCGCGCGACGCCGTCGAACGCATCCGCTCCGCCAGCGCGGACGCCGACGGGCAGGATCCGCTCGATGAAGCGGCCTCGATGCGGCTCCGTGACGAGGGTCTGGAGACGTCCCGGATCTGGCTGGCCGGCGACTCCGGGTTCGCCGTACTGCACGACGGCGGGCTGGATCTAGCGGTCGCGCCGACGGCCCGGCGCTGTGGGTTCGGTACGGCGCTCGCGGCGGCCGCAGCGGCCGAGGCCAGCACCGCCTGGTCGCACGGCGACCACCCGGCCGCGGCCCGGCTGGCCGAGCGGCACGGCTTCCGGCGGGCCCGCGAGCTGTGGGTGATGCGGCGGCCCGCGACGGTGGCCCTGGACCCGGCGTCCGCCGATCCGCGGATCCGGACCTACCGGCCCGAGGACGACGCCGAGCTGCTGCGGGTCAACGCCGCCGCGTTCGCCGCGCACCCCGAGCAGGGTGCGATGGACACCGCCAACCTCGCGGCCCGGATGGCCGAGCCGTGGTTCGACCCGGCCGGGCTGTTCGTGGCCGATGGCCCGGAAGGCCTGCTCGGCTTCCACTGGACCAAGGTCCACCCGGACGGCACCGGCGAGGTGTACGTCGTCGGGATCGACCCGGCCGCGCAGGGCCAGGGACTCGGCAAGGCGCTGACCTCGGCCGGGCTCCACCACCTCGCCGGTCGCGGCGTACCCGAAGTGATCCTGTACGTCGAGTCCGACAACGCCCCCGCGATCGCGGTCTACTCCGGCCTCGGCTTCGGCCACGCCCCCGCCGACACCCATGTGCAGTATCGGCGCCCGACTGATCCCTGAGACACGTGTCGGTGCCCTCGGTCATGATGTGCGGGTCATGACCAGGTGGACCGCAGAGCAGGTGGCCAAGGTGGCCCCCGACCCGTCGTCGCTCGCCGCTGCGCGCCGGCTCGCCTCGCCGGGTCCCTGGTCGGACACCGGGAGCACCGACCAGCTGGTGTGGGGCAAGTGCCAAGGCTCGGGCAGCAAGCCGTACCAGGTCACCGTCGACCTGGCCGGTCCGGCTTTCAAGTGCTCCTGCCCCAGCCGCAAGTTCCCGTGCAAGCACGCCTTGGCCCTTATCATGCTCTGGGTCGACGGCGCCGGCACGGTCGCGTCGGTGGAGACGGCCGCCGACTTCGCCCAGGCCTGGGCAGAGCAGCGGGCCGGTACGGCGGCCCGCGCGGCGGCGCGAACCAAGGCTCCTCCGGACCCGGCGGCGCAGGCCAAGCGGCGCGAGGAACGGCTGTCGCTGATGGACGCCGGGATCGTGGACTTCTCGACCTGGCTCGGCGACCTGGTCCGTGGCGGGACAGCGGCGGCGCGGCACCAGCCCTGCTCCTGGTGGGACGGCACCGCCGCCCGCCTGGTCGATGCCCAGCTGCCCGGTCTGGCCGAGCAGGTCCGGGCGATGTCCTCTGACGTCATCGCCCGCGATGACTGGGCCGACCACCTCCTGGCCACGGTCGGGCGCTGGTGGACCGCAACCCGGGCATGGACCGCGCGCGACCGCCTCTCGGCCGACGAGGTCGGGGACCTGCGGGCCTACCTCGGCTGGTCGTTCGCCACCGACGAGATCCGCAGCGGCGACGCCGTCGACGACACGTGGCTGGTCCTCGGAGCCCATCGCAGCGACAACGGCCGCCTCCAGCAGCAGCGCACCTGGCTCTGGGGCGAGACGACTCACGAGATCGTCCAGGTGCTCGACTTCGCCGCCACCGGCCAGGCGCTCGCCGTACCGCAGGTCGTGGGCGCGGTGCTGCAGGCGACGATGGCGCGATACCCGGGTACGACGGTCCGCCGGGCGCTGTTCGCCAGCGATCCGGTCGCGATCGACACCCGGCGCGGGCTGCCGGCCGGCGGGACAGTCGACGACGCGTGGGCGCGCGCGGCCGAGGCCCGGGCGGCGAACCCGTGGGCCGGTCGCGTGCCGGTCATCCTGGACAGCGTCTGGGTCACCCCTGGCTCTCCGTCGTACGTCGTGGACGGTACGGGCGGCTCGGTCAGCCTGTCCGCGGACACCGCCGTCTGGGACCTGCTGGCGACCTCCGGCGGCCGTCCGGTCGACGTCTTCGGTGAGCTGGAGCGCGGACGGCTCCGCATCCTCTCGTTCGTCGGCGCCAAGGAGCTGGTGGCGCTGTGAGCTCGATCGACACCTGGTGGACAGGCCTGCGAACCGCCGCCCTGGTCGGCACCAACCGGCGCCCGCCTCCGCCGCTGCCCGACTTCGGGATCCTCCCGAGGGTCGACGCCCGCGCCGAGGAGGCACTGCTCGACGCCGCCGCTCTCGGTGCCGCGATCCGCCGGTCGGGCGTCCGGGCGGCCACCGAGCGAGGCCCGACCGAGCCCGCACCCGAGGAGAATCAGCCGGAGGCTCCCCCTGCCGCCGGGTCGCTGCTCGAGCTGCTCCTGACCCAGATGGCCGCAGGCGGGAGGCAGCGCCTGCTCCTGGTCGGCCACTGGTGCCGCGAGGCCGCGGTGGCCGACAGGCGAGCACCGCACCGGCTGCTTCCCCAGCTGCTCGAGCTGGCGACGGTCGAGCAGAGCATGCGAGCGGTCGCCGCCGGCGTGGCCGGGGAGCGCGGTCGGTGGCTGGGCTCGCTGAACGCCGAGTGGGACTGGCTCACCACGAGTGGCCCCGCGGTGGCCGACGACGACTGGCGTGTGCTCCCTCTCGACGCGAGGGTAGGCAGGCTGACCCGGCTCCGGACCGATGACCCGGCCGCGGCCCGTGACCTCATCCGGTCCACCTGGTCGGTCGACGGCGCGGGACACCGGAAGGCCCAGCTCGAGACGGTGCGGATCGGACTCAGCCCGGACGACGAGGAGCTGCTGGAACAGGCCCTCGACGACCGGGCCGCGTCGGTGCGCGAGCTGGCGGCCGCCCTTCTCGACGGCCTTCCCGAGTCGGCGCGCGCCGAGCGCATGGCCGCCCGGCTGCGCCCCCTGATCCAGGCAACTGGCCTGCTGAAGCGAGACCTGGAGATCGGCCTGCCCGGAGAGCCGGACGCCACCGGAGTCCGGGACGGCCTGGGCAGGCCGCCCGGCGGCCGGAGCAAGCGTGGCTGGTGGCTGGAGCAGATCGTCGCCGGCGCCCCGCTCGAGGTCTGGGCCGAGCTCAGCCGTGGCGGTCCCTCCGCCGTCGTCTCCAGGATCACGGACGCCGAGGTGCTCCGCGGCCTTCATCGCGCCGTACTCGCCCGCCGCGACGACACCTGGGCGAAGGCGCTGCTCGAGCGCAGCTGGGACGGCCAACTGCTCGCGCTGCTGCCGCAGCCGGAACGCGAGCGGCTCGCTCGGGCGCAGCTGTCCACGGGGCGTGGGCTGCGGCAGCTCGGCATCGTGCTCACCGCCGTACCGCAGCCCTGGGGCTCGCGGTTCAGTGTCGCTGTCGTCGACCGGCTCGCCGACGACGACCAGGCGGACATGGCCTTCCGACATCTCTTCGACGAGCTCGCCGCCGGGCTGCACCCGGACGCACTCGCCCGGCTCGAGCAGTGGCGGCAGCGACCGAACGGCATCCCTCGCCCGGCCGCGTCCCTGCTCAAGTTCCGTTCCCTCAAGCGCTCGATCACGGAGGCCTTCAGATGACCACGACCAGCCCGCCGACCAGCACCGTCCTGCGAGCCCACGCCGAGGACCAGTACGCCGCCGAGCTCACCGCCCTGGCGGCGGCGGACGACCGACCGCGACCACCGCAGTGGCGGCTGTCGCCGTGGGCGGTCACGACGTACCTGCTCGGCGGCACGCTGCCGGACGGCACCGAGATCACCCCGAAGTACGTCGGCTCCCGGCGGCTGATGGAAGTGGCCGTGGCCTCGCTCGCCACCGACCGCGCCCTGCTGTTGCTCGGCGTCCCAGGGACGGCGAAGACCTGGGTGAGCGAACACCTCGCGGCCGCCGTCAGTGGCTCCTCGACCCGCGTCGTCCAGGGCACGGCCGGCACTCCGGAGGAGGCGCTGCGCTATGGCTGGAACTACGCCCGCCTGCTTGCCGAGGGTCCGAGCCGGGACGCACTGGTGCCGAGCCCGGTGATGCGGGCGATGGAGACGGGCAGGCTGGTCCGGATCGAGGAGCTGACCCGGATCCCGGCGGACGTGCAGGACTCCCTGATCACGATCCTGTCCGAGAAGCACCTCCCGATCCCCGAGCTCGATGATGAGGTCCAGGCACGACCGGGGTTCAACGTGATCGCCACCGCCAACAACCGGGACAAGGGCGTCAACGACCTGTCCTCCGCGCTCAAACGGCGCTTCAACACGCTGGTGCTGCCGCTCCCGGACACGCTCGACCAGGAGGTCGAGATCGTCCGGACCCGGGTGTCCGCGCTCGGCGCGTCGCTGCAGCTGCCCGCCGACCTGGAGTCGCTGTCGGAGATCGAGCGGGTGGTGACGATCTTCCGGGAGCTCCGCTCCGGGCTCACCGCGGATCAGCGGACGACGATCAAGTCGCCGTCGGCGACGCTCTCGACGGCCGAGGCGATCTCGGTGATGACCAACGGTGTCGCGCTCGCCGCGCACTTCGGCGACGGCGTGGTCCGCGCAGACGATGTCGCCGCCGGCCTGGTCGGCGCCATCGTCAAGGACCCGGTGCAGGACCGCATCGTGTGGCAGGAGTACCTCGAGACAGTGGTCAAGGACCGGACCGACTGGACCGACCTGTACCGAGCCTGCCGCGAGCTCGGCTGACCGTGTCTACGTCCAGCGTCGAGATCCTCGGCGTCCGCCACCACGGCCCGGGCTCGGCCCGGTCGGTCGTCGCCGCGCTCGAGGAGCTGAGACCCGACCTCGTGCTGATCGAGGGTGCGCCCGAGCTCGACGCGCTGCTGCCGCTGGCCGGCGCGCCCGACCTGGTGCCGCCGGTCGCCGGGCTGGTGTACGCCGTCGACTCCCCGCGGCGGTCGTCGTTCTACCCGCTCGCGGCGTTCTCTCCGGAATGGGTGGCGATGCGCTGGGCGGTCGAGCGCGAGGTGGAGGTCCACTTCGCCGACCTGCCGGCGGCAGTCACCCTGGCGCCCGAGGACGACGCCGACAGCACGCCCTCGGCGCGCCGCCCGGACCCGCTGAGCGAGCTCGCCCGCGCCGCCGGGTACGACGACTCCGAGAGGTGGTGGGAGGACGCCATCGAGCATCGGCGTACCAGCACCCTGGAGCGGTTCGCCTCGCTCCGGGCGGCGATCGCGGAGGTGCGCGCCGACGAGGCCGAGGATCCCGAGAACGCGCGCCGTGAGGCCGCGATGCGCAAGGCGATCCGGGCCGGCATCCGGGCCGGCCGCGAGCGGATCGCCTTCGTCTGCGGCGCCTACCATGCACCGGCTCTGGAGCCGGACACGTTCCCGACGGCCGCCCACGACAACCGCCTGCTCACTGGTCTGCCGAAGACGAAGGTCGCGGCCACCTGGGCGCCCTGGACATCGAGCCGGCTGGCCTTCGCCAGCGGGTACGGCGCCGGCGTTACCTCGCCGGGCTGGTACCACCACCTGTTCGTGACTCCCGACGACGACGTGGTCCCGGCCTGGCTGGTGAAGGTCGCGCACGCGCTTCGTGCCGAGCAGATCGACGCCTCGCCGGCGTCGGTCGTGGAGGCGACCCGGCTGGCCGAGGCACTCGCCGCGGTCCGCGGCCGGCCGTCGGTCGGGCTGACCGAGCTCGGCGACGCGACCCGCGCCGTACTCACCGAGGGCTCCGAGCTGCCGCTGGCCCTGATCGAGCGGACGCTGGTGATCGGCACCGAGCTCGGCAGCGTGCCCGAGTCGACGCCGATGGTCCCTCTCGCGGCCGACCTCGCCCGCCAGCAGCGCTCGCTGCGGCTCAAGCCGTCCGCCGCTGCCACCACCGTGACCCTCGACCTGCGCAAGGAGGCACAGCTCGGGCGGTCGGTCCTGCTGCACCGGCTGGGGCTCCTCGGCATCGACTGGGGTGAGCAGGTCGATCCGGGCCGGTCGACGGGCACCTTCAAGGAGGCCTGGGAGCTCGAGTGGCGGCCCGAGCTCGCGGTCGCGCTGATCGAGGCAAACGTCCACGGCAACACGGTGGCGGCCGCCGCCGAGGCCAGGACCGAGGAGCTGGCCGGTGACGCCGAGGACCTCGCGGAGCTCGGTCGGCTGATCTCGAAGTGCCTGGTCGCCGACCTGCCCGGAGCACTGAGTGCCGTCGTCGCCGCACTCGCCGAGCGGACGGCCCGGCATCACGACACCTTGGCGCTGCTGCAGACCGTCGAGCCACTGGCGCAGACCTGCCGGTACGGCGACGTCCGCGGCGTGGACGTCTCGCAGGTCGGCGCCGTCCTCGACACGGTCCTCACGCGGGCGGCCGTCGGCCTCCGGGCGGCCTGCAGCGCGCTCGACGACGACGCCGCGGCAGACATCCGCGCCGCCATCGAGAGCGGCCAGCGAGGCGTGTCCCTGCTGGACCGCGAGCAGCTTTCGGCGCCCTGGCGGCAGGCACTGGTCGGCGTGGCCGGCGACCCGGCCATCCACGGCTCGGTCTCGGGCCGGGTCAACCGGCTGCTGCTCGATGCCGGCGCCCTGCCCCGCGAGGAGGCGGCGGCGCGGCTCAGCCGCCGGCTGTCGACCGCCGCCGACGCAGGGGCAGCGGCGGCCTGGCTCGACGGATTCCTGGCCGGCGACGCGCTGCTCCTGCTTCACGACGAGGACCTGCTCGGCATCGTCGACGGCTGGGTCAGCGAGATCGGCGAGACGACCTTCGAGGACCTGCTGCCGCTGCTGCGGCGTACGTTCTCGCGGTTCGAGGCCGCGGAGCGCCGTCAGATCGGCAGCAAGGTGCGCGACATCGGCCGGGCTGCCGCGTCTCCGGCCACCACCGATCACTTCGATCTCGACCGCGCGATGCCGGCGGTCGCGACGGTCGGACGACTGCTCGGACTGGAGGCGGCCCGATGACCGAGGAGCGCGATCGGCTCACCCGCTGGCGGCTCGCCCTTGGTGGCGACGACGCAGACGGCTTCGGGGACGCGGTCAGCCTCACCGCCGACGACGCCACCCGCGACCGCGCGCTGACCGAGCTGTACGACGGAGACCGCCGCGGCGGGCTCGGTGCCTCGGCGCCGCGCGTCGCCCGTTGGCTCGGAGACATCCGCGGCTACTTCCCCTCGTCGGTCGTGCAGGTGATGCAGGCCGACGCGATGGACCGGCTCGGCCTCACCCAGCTGCTGCTCGAACCCGAGCTGATGGAGGCCGTGCAACCCGACATCAACCTGGTGTCCACGCTGGTCGGCCTGAACGGTGTGATCCCCGAGCACTCGCGAGCGACCGCCCGGGCCGTGGTCCGCACCGTCACCGACGAGCTGGAGGAGCGGCTCCGGTCGCAGACCGTGCAGGCGGTCAGCGGCGCCCTCGACCGGGCGGCGCGCACTCGCCGACCGCGGCTTCGAGACGTCGACTGGCAGCGCACGATCGCGGCGAACCTCAAGCACTACCAGCCGGAGTACCGCACGATCGTCCCCGAGCGGCTGGTCGGCTACGCCCGGAGGACGACCCGGGTCGAGCGCCATGTCGTCCTCTGCATCGACCAGTCGGGCTCGATGGCCGAGTCGGTCGTCTACTCCAGCGTGTTCGGAGCGGTGCTGGCCTCGCTCCGGTCGCTTGCCACCTCCCTGGTCGTCTTCGACACCGAGGTGGTCGACCTGACCGACGAGATCGACGACCCGGTGGACGTGTTGTTCGGCGTGCAGCTCGGCGGCGGCACCGACATCAACCGCGCTCTCGCGTACTGCCAGGGCCTGATCCAGCAGCCCAACGACACCATCGTGGTGCTGATCAGCGACCTCTACGAAGGCGGCATCGCCGAGGAGATGCTGCGCCGGGCCTCGGCGATCGTCGACTCCGGAGCCACGATGATCGCGCTGCTGGCGCTCAGCGACTCCGGCCGGCCGTCGTTCGACGCGGCGCACGCCGCCGCCCTCGCCGGGATCGGCGTACCCGCCTTCGCGTGTACGCCGGACAAGTTCCCCGACCTGATGGCCGCCGCGATCGAGCGCCGCGACATCGCGAGCTGGGCGGCCGACAATGACATCGTGACCAGCCACACCGACGGGTGAACTAGAAGCAGTTCCGCGAGCGGTGCGCCTCCCTGCTGACCCACGAGCTCCACGAGTTGTAGAGGAAGAGGGTGTACCTTACGCAGTCGCCGTCCACTTGAAATTCGCGAGCCTGGCGGGCGAAGGTCTCGAACTGCGCCGAGCCCACCGAACAGGCTGCCCCGGCCATCCGACCGGGGACGCCCAAGCGCCCGACGAGGGAGGCACACAACCCCCAGTGGTCCGAGATCATCTCCGCGTCCTGGATGAACCGCGTAGTGCCCTCCCTGCTGTAGTAGATGTTCGCGCCCCACCAGTTGGTCTCGTTCTGCTGCAACGGCACGGCCTCGGTCCGCATCGTGTACTTGTACGACTGGTCAGACCACTGGCCGACGTAGTCGACCGCGACCACGTAGAACTCGTAAGCATGGCCTGGAGTCCGACCCGGCCAGTACGACCAGCAGCATCCTCCGGTCGTCAGGAGAGAGAAGCCGTGGCCGGCCGTGGCGTCCCTTCCGTACACCCGGTAGTGGTGGACGTACGGCGTTGAGCTGGCGTCAAAGTAGAGCTTGATCCAGTCGCGTCCGGAGTCCGCACGGAGCGCGGTAGGCGCCTGCGGCCGCGGAGGCATGGGCCGGCCTTGGATGACGTTGGACGGGGCGCTGTCGCCGGCCGCATTCGTGGCCCGCACGCGGAACTCGTAATAGTGCCCGTTGGTCAGGTACTTGGCCTCGAACCGCGTGTTCGGGGTCGGGTACGGCATCCGGCGCCAACCCTCGCCGGCGGTCACGTCCCGCATCTCGATCCAGTAGTAGACGTTGGCCGTCGCACTCGGATTCCAGGCGAACCACAGCTCACCGTTGCCCCAGAGCGAGAAATGCAGGTTGGTCGGCGCCTGCGGGAACGGCGGCAACGGTCGCGCGGACGCGACGTTCGATGGCGCGCTGTCGCCCGACATGTTGGTGGCGCGCACCCGGAACGAGTAGGTGTGACCGTTGACCAGGTACTCCACGGTGTGCGAAGTCTTGTCGGTCGGGTACTTCAGCCGGTGCCAGTTCTCACCGGCCGTGACGTCCCGCATCTCGATCCAGTAGTAGACGCTGCCGGTCGGGCTGGCGTTCCAGCGCAGGGTGACCTTCCCGTCCCCGGGCGTCGCCGTCAGGCCCGACGGTGGTGCGGGTAACGGCGGCATCGGCCGGGCCGAGGCGATGTTGCTGCGCCCGCTGTCACCGGACGCGTTCGTGGCGGTGACGAAGTACTCGTAGGTGATTCCATTGGTGAGGAAGGTCGCGGTGAACGAGAGCTTGTCGGTCGGATACTGAGTACGCTGCCAGCCCTCGCCCGCGGCGCGGTAGTAGATCCAGTAGTAGACATTCGGCGTGGGGCTCGCATTCCAGCCCAACGTCACCCGGCCGTCACCGGCGGTCGCGGTCAGGCCGGACGGCGGCGCCGGCAGGCCGCCGTACGACGTCACCCGGATGGTGCCCGAGGTCGGGCCCTCGCCGGCCTGGTTGGTGGCCGACACCTTGAACTCGTAGACATCCCCGTGCCGGAGCGAGGTGAACGTGTGCTCCGGCTTCGAGGCCGGGTACGCCGTCTTCTGGAACCCTTCGCCGGCCGTCACGTTACGCCAGTAGATCCAGTAGTAGCAGCAGTCCGCGGCGGGCGGATCCCAGGTCAGGGCGATCGAGCCGTCTCCGGCCGAGGTGCCCGCGAGGTTCGTCGGCGCCCCGGGGAGGGCGTAGCTGGAGGTGGCTCGCACCACGTCCGAGGCCGGCCCGTCGCCGGCCAGGTTCGTGGCCTCGACCTTGAACTCGTAGACGTGGTTGTGCTCAAGAAGGCCGGCAACCGCCTCGGTGGTGGTCGCCGGGTAGGTCCACCGCTTGAAGCCCTCGCCGTCCGTGACATCGCGCGAGTAGACCCAGTAGTAGTTGCTGCCCCCTGGGTTCGCCCAGTCCAGCTTGATGGTGCCGTCGTTCCTGGGCGTGGCCGTCAGGCCGGTGACCTTGCCGGGCTTCGGGGGGAGCGGCCGTGCGCTGACCGTGTTGCTGTCCGGGCCTTCACCTGCCTGGTTGGTCGCGGTCACCTTGAACTCGTAGGTGTCGCCGTTCGTGAGCCATCCCATCGACACGCGCGGACCGTTCGTGATGGGGTACGCGCTCCGGGTGAAGTCGGTCGCCCCGCGGTCGACGTTGCGGTAGTACACCCAGTACCAGACGTCCGGTCCCGGCGGCGCGGTCCACTCAAGGTCGACCTTGCCGTCCCCGGCGACCGCCGTGAGCCCCGTCGGCGCGCCGGGCCGGGGGTACGTCGACACCGCCGAGGCGACATTGGACGCGGGGCCCTCGCCGCCCTGGCTGGTGGCGGTCACCTTGAACTCGTACCGGTGGTTGTGGGCGAGGTAGCCGGCCGTCGCCGTGGTCGCTCCTGTGGACGGATAGGCCCACTGCGTGAACTCGGCATCGGGGTTCTCGGTGACGTCGCGCTGGTAGATCAGGTACCAGACCGGCTCGCCGGGCGGCGCGGTCCAGTCGAGCTTGATGGTCCCGTCGTCCTGAGCGGTCGCCGTGAGGCTGGTCGGCGCCGGTGGCTTGTCGTAGACCGCGGTGGCGCGCGCCAGGTTCGACGGGTCGCTCTCGCCGCCGCCGTGCTTGGCCGTCACCTTGAACTCGTACTCGTGGCCGTGCAGCAGCGACTTGACCGTGTGGGTCGTCTGCCATGGGTCGGGGAACCAGGAGTTCGTGAACGCCGTTTCGCCCGCCGTGATGTCGCGCTTGTAGACGGTGTAGAGGACGTTCTGCGAGGTCGCGGTCCAGTCGAGGACGATCTCGCCCTTGCCCGTGGCGGTCGCGGTGAGGTTCGCGGGCGCCGGCGGCGGGCGCAGCGTCAAAGTGAGGCTTGCGGTGTTCGAGAACGGCCCCTCGCCGACCGCGTTCTCGGCGGTCACCTTGAACTCGTAGGTGTGGTCGTCCTTGAGGAGCGACAGATCCATCGACGTCGCGGTCGTGCCGCCGGCGTACCGCGAGAACATGGTCTGCCCTGCGGTCACGTCGCGCTGGTAGAGCCGGTACTTGATGCCGGTGCCGGGGACCGGGTCCCACCGCACCTTGACCAGGCCGTCATCGGTCGCCGACGCGGTCAGCCCGGTCGGCGCCGCCGGCAGGCCGCCCGGGTCCGGTGTCGGGCGCGGCCAGGCGACCTTGACGAAACGCGGCCGGTAGATGCGGGCATCGGCGTAGTTGTCCTTGTCGTTCAGGCTGTTGACGTTGTACGACACGACCAGGTTGCCGCCGCTGCCGAACGCGGAGTGCACGTGCGCGTCGTAAGTGATCACCGGCTTGCCGGGGTACTCCTGCGGAGCCTCGAAGAGGTGGACCGGGCCGGTGAACGGCCCCGTCGGCGAGTCCGCGGTGTACCCGACGTACGCGGGACTGAACGTGAGGTTGGTGTCGGCGGTGACCAGGGCGTACTTGCCGCCCACCTCGACCACCGAGAAGGCGGTGCCCACTCCCCTGAACAGCCGGCCCGCGTCCGCCTCCGAGCTCGACCAGCCCGACCCGGTGAAGAACTGCCAGCCGCCGCCGAGCGCGCCGTGCGGCATTCGAGCCACGTGTGCGAACCGGGTCCCGTCGCCGGGGTCGCTGCTGCCGTAGACGTAGGTGTAGTCGTCGTCGTTGAGTACCGCGGAGCCCCAGGCGATGGTGTCGCCCAGCGGCAGCGCGCGGATGTTGGTGACGGCGAGCCCCGGCAGGCTGAACGTGACCAGCGAGGTGCCGGTCATCCGCACGTCCAGGCCGCCCTCGCCGGTCTTCTCGTAGGTGTTGTAGAGCACCTGCAGCTCATCGCCGGCGACCAGGCCGTCGCCGACCCAGTACTGCAGGCTCGATCCGTCCACGGCGACCTTCGCCTTCGGCGCCGCGGTGGTGCCGCCGTGCAGCGTCTGCCCGAGCCGCCCGTCGGCGCCCTGCACGACCAGCGTGTTGTTGACCATCGGCGAGCTCGCCGGCCGGGAGTGGTCGGCGTTCACAGCGCCCAGGAAGGTGTCGGAGAACAGCCAGGCGACCCGCCCGTCCGGCAGCTGGATCGACGCGGTGCGGTCGCCGCCGGTCCAGTGCCCGCCGGCGTCGCCGTACTCCCGCCACAGCTTGTTCAGATCGCTGCTGGCGGACCAGTCCGCGGCCCGCATGGTCACCGGCGTGGTCGGCGGTGCATCGCCAATGCGGTTGTAAGCGGTGACGACGACGTTCACCGGCAGGCTGTCCGCGGGCAGTCGGAGCGTCCGGGCGTCGGGAGAGCGCGAGACGTAGAGCGGGAACCCGTCGCTGGAGCTGACGGTGTATCCCTCGACCGGCGGACCGGACGCCGGCGGCTGCCAGGTGAGCACGGCGGACTGACCGTCGGCCGCGGGGGTCGACACCACGTCGGTCGCCGATCCGGGCGGGCCGGTGAAGGCACCTGGCGGCGAGATGTGCAGCGTGATCGAGTCGGTCGCCACCTGGCCGCTGTTGGAGGTCACCCGGAGCGTGACGGTGTGGTCGCCTGCGGGCAGCGTGAGGATGATGAACGGCAGCGTCATCGTCCCCACGAAGCCGTTCCCGTAGTCCCAGGCGTAGCTGTCGGGTACGCCGTCGGCGTCCAGCGACTGCGCTGCGGACAGCGCGAACGCCGTGTTCGGGACCAAGTCGTTGGGGTCGGGCGGGGTGATCTCGGCGATCGGCGCGCCCGGCTCCCCGGGCCGGTTCGCGAGTGCCGCGATGAACGTCGCGGCCCGCTGGGTGTAGGTGATCGTGCTCGCCGCATCGCCCACGGTGTGGTAGTTCAGGTGCTGGCTCATCCGGAACACGGTCCGGATGCCCTGACAGATCGGGTCGCCGTCATGGCAGTACGACGCGACCTTCTGATGGTCAGGAAACTCGGGGCGCTTGCTGTAGAGGAAGTTGAGCATGCCGCCGCGCTTGGGGTTGAAGTCGCCGCGGACGGCCTTCGACGCGCCGTTGAAGCGCGGGTCGCCCCACATGGCCATGCCCAGCACGTGGCCGCGCTGTTCGGGCGACAGCAGCTCGTAGACGTCGGCCGAGACCTGTGCTCCCTGGCTGTAGCCGGCCAGGATCAGCTTCGACTGGCTGCATCGCTCGATCTCGTGCTCGATCTGGTCCTTGAGCACCGCGATGCCGGACGCCACCGACCTCGTGTAGGTGGCTATCCCGACCGAGAGGTTCTGGTTCTGGTTCAGCAGCAGGTCGATCCAGGTCGCGAGATCGCCGATGCCCCCCACGACCGCGTTCATGGCCGGGTACGGGTTGGCCCAGACCTCCACACTGTCGGCGGGCAGCTTGGCCTTCAGCTTCTCGGTGAAGTCGTTCACCTCGTTGCCGAGACCACTCGGTGGGTTGTCCATCTTCTGGCCGGACCCGCGCGAGCCCAGGACGATATAGGGCTTGCAGCTCGGATCGTCGGCGCGCGCCGGCGCAGCGGTAGCCACCTGGACCGCTTGCAGCAGGGCGGCCAGCACCGCGAGCGCAACGAACGCCCCGATCCAGTCCTTCACACCGCGCGTACTCGGGATGTGTCCGCGGCCTCGGGCCGCCATTCGCCGTCCGAGCACGGGTCCTCCAGCTAGTCGTGGAGGCGCGAGGCCCCCGGTCACCATCGGCTAGCGGCCGACCCGGACGTCCGCGAGAACACCACTCTGGCGGCCGACGCCTACATTTCTGCTTCATCCGGTGAAGCGTGGTGAAGCGGGCACGTCCAGACGCTCGACCAGCTCGCTCCGGGACAGCTCGAAGGTGTCGGCCGCCCCGATCTCGTCGAGGATCTTCAGCGCCCGCAGCCAGCTTTCGCGAGCGGCGGCAGCCTGCCCGAGGGCGGCCCACGAGTCGCCGAGCCGCTTGAGGGCCGCTGCCTCGGTCCACGGCCGGCCCAGCTCACGATGGATCTCGACCGACACCTCGAGCTGGGCCACGGCATCGGCGTGTCGGCCTTGCCGGGCCAGGACATGGCCCAGGGTGTCGAGCGCGATGCCCTCTCCACGGCGCTCGCCAGATGCCCGGTAGTGGGCCACCGAGAGCGACGCCGCCGCCGTCGCCTCCTGCGCGCGACCAAGGTCGATGTATGCCCAGGCGAGATTGTTTCTGGCGTTGGCCGCAACCGCGCCCAGCCCGAGCGCGTCGGCGGTGCGGAACGCCTCTTCGAGGGTCGAGATCGACGCATCGATCTTCCGAGACATCTGCTGGGCCAGCCCGAGTGCCGCCTGCGAGACACAGCGGCCGGCTTCGTCACCGATGTCGCCGAACAGTGTGAGCGCACGCTCGATCCACGCCTCGGCCTCGGCGTACTGGCCACGCTGGTAGCAGGTGCCACCGATCTGCTGGCACGACACAGCCTCCGCCAGCACATCGCCCGCGGCCTGGGCAGCCCTCAGGGCCATCGTCTGCAGCTCGACAGCCTCGTCGACGTACCAGCGCGTGACCAGGTAGACGTTGAGGGTGTGCACGATCCGCACCGCCGTCAGGCCCCGGCCTGCGGCCAGGGAGGACTCGGCCATCGCGACCAGCGACCTGAACTCTGCGTCGTACCAGGCCAGCACGGCTGCCTCGTTCGCGAAGGTCATCGGCGAGACGCTGTTCGCAACCGGGCCGAAATCCGCGAGTGCCGGCCGGCGATCCAGGACCAGGCGGGCGTTGAGCGCACTGTGGATGTACCAGCCGGCCAGCCGGTCGGTCGCCTCATCCCGTTCGGCGTCGCTGGCCAGCTCACCGGCGTACTCGCGGAGCAGGTCGTGCTGTTCGTACCTGCCGCCCGGCCGCTGGTCGACCATGTTCACGTCGCAGAGTACGTCGAGCAGCCGGACCGCGGTCGGCAGCGGTACGCAGGCAAGCGCGGCCGCGGCTGCGGCGCTCACGTCGCCGCCGGGATGCACACCGAGCAGCCGGAACATCCGGGCGGCGCTCGGATCGAGGGCGTCGTACGACATCGCGAACACCGCACGCAGGCTCGCGGTGTCGTCGTCTCCGCTGTCGAACGCGCCCAGCCGGTCCTGCGCATCCTGGAGCCGCGCGATGCTCTCCGCAACCGGGATCCCCGGGTAGCGACCCGCACGCTCGGCGGCAATCGCCAGCGCCAGCGGCAGGTGCGCACACGCCTCGGCGAGCTGGACCAGATCGGCCTCGTCGTACGCCGTCCCCTGGCTG
This sequence comes from Nocardioides speluncae, assembly GCF_003121585.1. Taxonomy (GTDB): domain Bacteria; phylum Actinomycetota; class Actinomycetes; order Propionibacteriales; family Nocardioidaceae; genus Nocardioides; species Nocardioides speluncae. The sequence goes on along the minus strand of NZ_QEOO01000023.1, from coordinate 120,901 downwards.
GTGAGCAGTTTGCCGAGCATGGTCCGCGACTCGGTCGGCAGCAGCCGGGCCACTTGGATCCGGCGCGCACCGTCGCGGGCAGCCAGGCCCCGGAGCTGGGTCCGGCTGGTTACCAGTACCACGACGCCCGGCCCCGGCAGCAGTGGCCGGACCTGGTCGGCCGAGCGGGCGTTGTCCAGGACGATCAGCACCCGCCGAGTGGCGAGCGTCGTCCGTAGCAGAGCGCCGCGCGCGTCGATGCCCGGCGGGATCGCGTCCCCGGGTACGCCGAGTCCGCGCAACAACGTGTCCAGCGCTTCGGCCGGCTCCACCGGGAGCCCCGGTCCATAGCCGCGCAGGTTCAAGAACAGCTGGCCGTCCTCGAACCGCTTGGCGACCTCGTGGGCCCAGCGCACAGCCAGGGTGGTCTTGCCGGTCCCGCCCGAGCCGTGCAGTGCCGCCACCAGCATCCCGCCGACGCTCGCCTCATGCTCCTTCAGAAGCCCGTCGAGAGCATCGAGCTCGCCCTGGCGGCCGGTGAACACCGCCGGTACTGCCGGCAGCTGCCGAGGCACCACGATGGTCCGGGTGGCCGGTTGGGTGGACAGCTCGGCCACGGCCCGGCTCAGCGCCGGGCCGGGATCGGCGCCCAGCCCGTCGGCCAGGGTCCCTTGGATCAGCGCGAAGTACTCCCTCGCCTCGTCCGCGCGGCCCAAGCGGCTGAGAACTTGGATCAGCCGCGTCCACAACGACTCGCGTGTGGGATGGCGTTCGGCGAGCGCAGCGAGCTCGGGCAGCTGTCGATCGAGGGCATCGTCCCGGCCGTCGGCCAGGTCGAGGTCGACACGCTGCTCCACGACCGAGAGGTAGGCCTGAATGAGCTTCGGTGCTTCGATCTCGAACAACAGGCGCCCAGCGACCCCATCGAACGGCTCACCCCGCCACAGCGCAATGGCTTCGACCAGCCGCCGGCGTGGATCTGGTGCCGTCGCGCGCGCCGCGGCAAGAGCCAGCAGCTGCAAGGCATCGACCTGGTCAGGCGCACACTCCAACCGGTAGCCGCCAGCCTCCGTGCTGATCGCGTCCGCACCGAGCGCAGCCCGCAACCTGGTGACGTAGGTGCGCAGGCTACGACCGGCGTCGGAGGGCAAGTCGTCACCCCACAGCTCCCCGGCCAGCCGCGCGGTCGTCACCACCTCGCCTGCCGACATGGCGAGCACAGCGGTCAAGGTGCGCAGGCGGCCGGCCGTCGGGGCCACGTCGCGCCCGCCCACCAGCACCTGGAACGGGCCGAGCACCCGAACCTCGATCACCCGCTCACCAGCCGTCACGACGAGAGTCTTGCACCAGCCCCGTCAACAAGCGTGGGCGCTGACGCAGACCGACATCATGAGGCCGGCCGGTAGGTGAGATTGAGGACGCCGCTGGACAGGGTAGAGCTGTCGACGAGCTCGAGCTTGTGGGTCGCCCCGTCCGCGAACAGGCGCTGCCCCTGGCCCACGGCGATGGGGTGCACGAGGAGCTTGAGCTCGTCGAGCAGTCCGTTGGCCAGCAGCCAGCGGACGGTGGTGGCGCTGCCGGAGACGACGATGTCGCCGTCGGTCTCCTTCTTCAGCTGCTGGACCGCCTCGACGTCGCCGGGGAGCACGGTCGTGTTGGCCCACTCGGGGTCGGTCAGGGAGTCGGAGACGACGTACTTGGGGGTGGTGTTGAAGAACGTCGCGAACGGCTCGTCGGTGCTGGTGGGCCAGTACGCCGCCCACTCGTCGTACAGCTTGCGGCCCATCAGGAACGCCTTGTTGGTCTCCATGCCGGCGCCGATGACTGCGCCCATCTCGTCGTCGAAGTAGGGGAAGTGCCACTCGTCGGGCGACTCGACGACGCCGTCGATGGAGATGAAGAAGTTGGAGACGATCTTGCCCATAGTTGGTGACTTTTCCTTGTCTGCGGGTGGTTCTCTCAGGTAGCTCGCACCTCAGAGGCCGCTCGGCGAGCGACCTCAACAAACCGTAGGTAGCGCGACTTTCAGATCCGCTTCACGGGCTGAAGTGGGCTGAAGCCCAGGAATCGACCGGGCACTGACGCTACGCAGACGTGAGGCCGGCGCAGCGTGCCGGAAGTCATGGTTCGGGCTAGTGACGTCCCGCATGCGTCGGAGGGTCCGTGCCTATCTATGCTCTGGTCATGTACCTCACGACGAGGCCTGTGACGCTCAAGCACGGCGTCCGGGATCAGACCCGGGCGGTGCTGCGCGCCCGGGAAGAGGGCCTGCTGACCGATTCGGCGGGCCCTCCCGGACGATCGCGATGACTGAAGTGGCGCGCACGGCGGACCTGCACTATCGGCTCCTGGGCGCGGTCGAGGCCCGTGTCGGCGGTCGAGCCGTCCCCCTCCCCCGCCAGCTCGGCGCCCTGCTGGCCGTACTCCTCCTGCATGCCAACCAGTCCGTCACAGCGTCGTACCTCATCGACCAGGTCTGGGGCAACGTGCGGCCAGCAGACCCGCGTCGGGCCCTCCACGTCAACGTCTCCCGACTCCGCCGTGCCTTCGGCGCCGGCGGCGACATGATCCACACGACACCGGACGGATACCGGATCACGTTGGTCGAGGACCAGCTCGATCTCGCGGCCTTCCGCATGCTGGTCGTCGCGGCCCGTGACGCCAGAGATCCGGAGCGGCGGGCGGCGCTGCTCGACCAGGCGCTCGCGCTGTGGGACGGCGAGCCGTTCAGCGACCTCGCGCCGGAGGCACGGGTGCGCGAGCACGCCTCGGCGCTCCTCGATGAGCGGCTGCGGGCGGTCGAGGAGCTGTGCGGTACCAGGCTCGACCTCGGCCAGCACCACGCGCTGCTCCCGCAGCTGACCGCGCTGACGGCCCAGCACCCGCTTCGGCAGCAGCTCTGGGAGCACCTGATGATCGCGCTCTGGCGGAGTGACCGGCCGGCCGACGCGCTGGCGGCGTACGCCGAGCTCAGTCGGCACGCCCGTGAGGCCGGCGCCTCGCCGGGCGATGCCGTGCGCCGGCTGCACCGGCAGATCCTGACCGGCGCGTCCCCGCGGGATGAGCCCGGATCCACCGATGGGCGCCGTAGCGAGCGTCACCAGCCGGGTGCGATGGCAAGGCGGCGGAGCGAAGGCGGGCCGGTTGGCCCGTCGAGCGACGCAAACGCAGCCAGTGCGCCCGGATGGGGGCGCGCAGTAGGCGGCCATAGGTGGATCCGGGCTGAGGCGACCGCAGTCGGGGATCTCCACACCGGCCACGCGCAGCTGATCGGGCGTGCCGACGCGGTCGCGGACGCCGTCACCCTGGTCGGCCGGTCGCCGGGCCCGACCGTCACCGTGTTCTCGGGGCCGTCCGGGGTGGGCAAGACCGCGCTGGCGGTGCAGGTCGCCCACCGCATGCGGGCGAGGTTTCCCGACGGACAGTGGCTCGTCGAACTCCACGGCGACGGCCGGAGCCCGCGGAGCCCGGACGAGGTGCTGGACCATCTGCTCAACCTGTGCGGCGCCGCGCCCACCCTCCTCTCTGGTGATCTTGACGCGAAGTCCGCCGAGCTGCGGTCTCGGCTCGCGGGTCAGCAGGTGCTCCTCGTCCTGGACGATGCGTCCGACACTCGTCAGGTGATGCCGTTGCTCCCGGGCACCGCCGGCAGCGCGGTGATCGTGACCAGCCGGCGACCGCTCCCCGGCTTGGTGGTGCACTTCGGCGCCGTCAGCCGCCAGATGGCCGTGGTCGGTGACGGCCGTCAGACACCGTAGGGCCAGCCCGAGTCGTTCAACGCAGCATGGACCCACATGCTGCCGCAGCTGAACGTCGGCTCATCCCGGTCGCCGGACCTCACCCAGCGCGGCGGTCAGCCGCCGCAGGTGCCGTATTGAGGCTCGTGGTCGATCAGGAGCCAGCCGTCGGCGGTCTTCTTCGCCTTGAAGCCTCCGAGGCGGCAGGCGTTACCGCCCCAGTCGGCGAACTGGTCGGTCACCTCGGGGTAGTCCTCGTCGAAGGCGTCGGCGTAGTCCAATGCAACGTCGGCCTTGTCGGCCGCTTCGGCGTCCACGGCTCCCGAACAGCTCTCGGCGCCGGCCGACTGCGCATACGCGGCCTGGCCCTCCTCGGTGAAGAGCGCGCAGACTCCGTCGGTGTCGGCCTCTGCCAGCCGGGTCGCAAACTCCCGGTGCAGGTCCTCCGGCGAGGCCTGGGCATCGGTCGAGCCACTGCCCTCGCCAGCGCCACCACCGTCACCACCCCCGTCGTCCTCGCCGCACCCCATTGCCGCCAGTCCGATCATCAACGCCGCCGCAATCGCCGTACGCCTCATTGTCGCCCCGTTCTGTGAGAAGTAAAGTGCCGCGACGATCCAAGCAGAGCCATAGTTCGGCGGCCACCGAACTGTGGCGTCAGGGCAACAACCGGAATCAACCCTTGACGTGGTGGACGTTGGGGTTGCACCAGCGTCAGTCCTCGCCCGGCTCGGCGGACTCGACGACGGCGTGGGTGGTGTTCGTGGTGTGGGCGGTGGCGTGCCGGGCGGGTGAGGAGTCGCACCCGCCCCAACACCGCGATCGGCAAGTCAGCACCCACCAGCCGCTTGACCAACCAGTGCGGTCAGTACACCTGGGTCAGGCGAGTCCGGCGCGGAGCGTGGCGGCGACCTCGGCGGCCGCGGCCGGGCCGGAGCGGCCGGCGCCGACGATGCTGGCGAAGCCGTGGATCTGGCCTCCGAAGCGACGGGTCACCACCTGGGCGCCCGCGGCGCGCATCCGCTCGGCGTACTCCTCGCCCTCGTCGCGCAGCGGGTCGAAGCCGGCGGTGGCAACCCAGGCCGGCGCCAGGCCCGCGGGCAGCTCGGCATTGAGGAGGGTGACCCGCGGGTCGTCGTAGTCGGCCTTGTTGGGGATGTAGGTCTCGAGCGCGTAGTCCATGAACTCGGAGGTCAGGAAGAACCCCTCGCCGAACAGCTTGCGGCTCGCAGTCTCGGCGTACGCGTTGGTGACCGGGTAGAGCAGCAGCTGGAACCTCAGCGGCAGCCCCTCCCGGGCCGCGACGATGGCGACGTTGGCCGCCAGGTTGCCGCCCGCGGAGTCGCCTCCGACCGCCAGCCGATCCGGGTCGGCCCCGAGCTCGGCGGCGTGCTCGACCGCCCAGCGGTACGCCGCCGCGCAGTCGTCCGGCGCCGCCGGGAAGGGCGCCTCGGGTGCCAGCCGGTAGTCGACAGAGAGCACCCGGGTGCGCGCCCGCTCGGCGAGGAACCGGCACAGCGCGTCGTGGCTCTCCAGGTCACCCTGGATGAAGCCGCCGCCGTGGAAGTAGACCAGCAGCGGCCCGACGGGCGCGGCCGCGCGCGGCTCGTAGAACCGCGCCGGGACGCCACCGGCGTCCAGGTCGCGGGTCGCCCCGATCGGCTGCCGGCCGCCGACGATCCGGGCGCTCTCGACCAGCTGCCGGCGCCCGGCGTCGATGGACTCGGCGAGCTGGTCATCGCCGGTCTTCTCGCCCAGCCACAGGGTCAGCTGGGTCTCGAGGTCGACCGGGTCACCGTCGATCACGACGGCCGGACCGACCAGGCGGCGCAGTGCCGGAGCGGGCAGGGCGAGCAGGGCCAGCAGCGCGGACCGCTTGGCGCGGACGGTGGCGCCGGACAGGTCAGGCAGTGTGGGCATGTACCGCAGAGTAACTGCCCGGAACCGCGGTTCCGGAGGCCGTTCGTGGGGTAGACGTTTCGGGTGCCTACCCGCCTGCGCGTCGCCGCGGCCCTCGCCCTGGTCTGCGTGCTGCTCGCCGTCGCGCCCGTCGACAACCTGCGGGAGCGGATCGACGGCTGGCGTGACGACGTGTACGTCGCCGTCCTGCCGGCCGCCGCGCTCCAGGAGGCGCCCGGTCCCGACCAGCCCGCCCAGGCCCGCGCCTTCCTGGCCCGGCTGGCCGACGGCCTGGACCGCGACGGCGTGTACGTCGTGGGGTTCGGCGGCATCGGCGTGTACGGCGCCGCGGTCGGCACCGACGACCGGGTCGGGCCGATCGTCGCCGAGCAGGTCGCCGAGCACACCATCGGCCAGCTCGACCAGACCCTGAACGGCATCCTCGACGAGCTCGGTGCGCCCGGCGGCTCCGACGGCAGCCGCGGGTTCTGAGCCGCGCCGCCGCGCACGTCACCCGGAGTTCATGGAGCGGTGCGAGACTTGCCGCATGTCCCAGGACGCCACCCAGCTGCCCGCCCATCTCGCCGGAGATCTCGACGAAGGCCCGCAGGACAACGGCGTCGTCCTCGGCGTCGTGGAGGGCGCGACCTTCGACGTCGAACCGCCGTACGTCCCGAGCGCGGAGGCGGTCGCCGCCGTCGAGAAGTTCTCCGACCGGTTCCTCGACCGTGAGCTCTCCTGGCTGAGCTTCAACCAGCGGGTGCTGGAGCTGGCCGCGGACGAGTCGCTGCCGCTGCTCGAACGGGTCCGCTTCCTGGCGATCTTCACCAGCAACCTCGACGAGTTCTTTATGGTCCGCGTCGCCGGCCTCAAGCGCCGGATCGCGGCCGGGGTGGCGGTCCGCGCGGCGTCCGGGATGATGCCGCGCGAGGTGCTGGCCCAGATCCACACCAAGACCCGCGAGCTGACGCAGCGGCAGGCGGACCTGTTCCGCGATGTGATCGTGCCGGAGCTCGACGAGCACGGCATCCAGCTGGTCCGGTGGGACGACCTGGAGCGCGAGGAGCAGAAGCAGTGCAAGCGGCTGTTCCGGGACCGGATCTTTCCGGTGCTGACGCCACTCGCGGTGGACCCTGCCCACCCGTTCCCCTACATCTCGGGTCTGTCGCTCAACCTCGCGGTGCTGGTGCGCAACCCGAAGACCGAGAAGGAGCACTTCGCCCGGGTCAAGGTGCCGCCGATCTTCCACCGGTTCGTGCCGGTTGGCAACGAGCGGTTCGTGCCGCTGGAGGACGTCATCCGCGAGCACCTCAAGCGGCTGTTCCCCGGCATGGAGGTGGTGCAGGTCCACCTGTTCCGGGTCACTCGCAACGAGGACCTCGAGGTCGAGGAGGACGACGCCGAGAACCTGCTCGCCGCGCTGGAGAAGGAGCTGCTGCGGCGCCGCTTCGGACCGCCGGTCCGGCTGGAGGTCGAGGAGTCGATCGACCCGCGGGTGCTGGACCTGCTGGTCTCCGAGCTCGGGGTCTCCGATGACGAGGTGTTCCGGCTGAAGGGCCCGCTCGACCTGCGCGGCCTGCACGACATCGCCGACCTGCCCCGCGAGGATCTGAAGTACCCCGCGTTCGTGCCGACCACTCACCCGCTGCTGGCGCCGGTGGAGTCGTCCTCGCCAGTCGACGTGTTCAAGGCGACCCAGCGCCACGACGTACTCCTGCACCATCCGTTCGACTCGTTCAGTACGTCGGTCCAGCGGTTCATCGAGCAGGCGGCGGCCGACCCGCACGTGCTGGCGATCAAGCAGACCCTCTACCGCACGTCCGGCGACTCACCGATCATCGACGCCCTGGTCGACGCCGCCGAGGCCGGCAAGCAGGTGCTGGTGCTGGTCGAGCTCAAGGCGCGGTTCGACGAGTCCAACAACATCCGCTGGGCGCGCAAGCTGGAGCACGCCGGCTGCCACGTGGTCTACGGCCTGCTCGGGCTGAAGACGCACTGCAAGCTCGCGATGGTGGTGCGCGACGAGCCGGAGGGGATCAAGCGGTACGTCCACGTCGGCACCGGCAACTACAACCCGAAGACCGCTCGTCTCTACGAGGACTTCGGCCTGCTGACCGACAACGACGCGATCGGCGAGGACATCGCCCACCTCTTCAACAACCTGAGCGGCTACTCCCGCAACGCGTCGTACGACCAGCTGCTGGTGGCGCCGGACTCGGCCCGCGACGGCCTGATCGATGCGATCCACGCCGAGATCCGCCACCACCAGGCAGGCCGGCCGGCGCGGATCCGGATCAAGGCCAACTCGGTGGTCGACGAGGCGATCATCGACGCGCTGTACCTCGCCTCCCAGGAGGGAGTGCCGGTGCAGCTGCTGGTGCGCGGCATCTGCGCGCTGCGCCCCGGCGTACCCGGGCTGTCGGAGACGATCGAGGTCCGCTCGATCCTGGGCCGGTTCCTCGAGCACAGCCGGGTGTTCGGGTTCGAGAACGGCGGCGAGCCGGTGACCTGGATCGGCTCGGCCGACATGATGCACCGCAACCTCGACCGCAGGGTCGAGGTGCTGGTCCGGCTGCCCAGCGAGCAGCTGGTCGCCAGCGTGGCCGGGCTGCTCGATCTGGCCTTCGACGCCGACACCGACGCCTGGCTGCTCGACGCCGAGGGCACCTGGTCCCGCAACGGCGGCACGGTGCACCTGCAGGAGACCCTGATCGAGCGCCAGCGGCGGCGGCGCACCTGACCTTGCCCGGACGACGGCCGGTGTGACGCGCGTCGTAGGACTGGGGACGGGTTGCGTGATCGCCCGCAGGTGCGCCTAGCATGTGTGCCGTTCATGATCTCCTTACCAGGAGTTTCCTTTGCCTCTCCGCTTCAGACCGGTCGAGAATGCGTTCTACGGCCTGTTCACCGAATCCGCGAACCATCTCGTCGTCGGCGCCAGCCTGCTGGCCGAGATGCTGGGCAACGGCAACGACCGCGAGGACATCGCGCGCCGCATGCGCGAGGCCGAGCACGCTGCCGACGAGACCACCCACGAGATCGTGCGGCGGGTCAACTCCACGTTCGTGACGCCGCTGGACCGCGAGGACATCTACAACCTCGCGTCCCGCCTCGACGACGTGATGGACATGATGGACGAGGCGGTCGACCTCGTCCTCCTCTACGAGGTCCAGACGCTGCCCGAGGAGCTCTCCACTCAGGTGGAGGTGCTGCAGCAGTGCGCCGAGATCACCGCCGCCGCCATGCCCCGGCTCCGCGCGATGAAGGATCTCGAGGAGTACTGGATCGAGATCAACCGTCTCGAGAACGCCGGCGACAAGAGCTACCGGCGGATCCTGGCCAGCCTGTTCTCGGGTTCCTACAAGACCCTGGAAGTGATCAAGCTGAAGGACATCGTCGAGGCGCTCGAGGGCGCGATCGACGCGTTCGAGACGGTGGCCAACATCGTCGAGCAGATCGCCGTCAAGGAGTCCTAGAGTGCCCCGCCTGACGAGTCCTGTAGCGCTTCGCGCACTCCGGGCACGCACATCGCTGCGTTACCGTCGCTCGACGGACGATCCAGTCTGCCTTCGCTCCGGCGCCTTGCACTGCACGCACCCCGAGCACGCCAACCACCACACGACTCCTCAGGCGGGGCACTAGTGGAACTCGCGATCATCATCGCGGTGGTCGTGGTTGCCCTCGTCTTCGACTTCACCAACGGCTTCCACGACGCGGCCAACGCGATCGCCACCTCGGTGTCGACCCGTGCGCTGACCCCGCGGGTCGCGCTGGTGATGGCAGCGGTCATGAACTTCATCGGCGCCTTCCTCGGCCAGAAGGTCGCCCATACGGTCAGCGACACGATCTCGCCACCCGATGGCACCCATGGCCTGGTGATCGTGATGGCCGGGCTGCTCGGCGCGATCACCTGGAACCTGATCACCTGGTACTACGGCCTGCCGTCGTCGTCCTCGCACGCCCTGATCGGCGGCCTGGTCGGAGCCGCGGTCGCAGCCGGTGTGAGCGCCTCGTGGGACGTCGTACTCAAGAAGGTCGTCATCCCGATGGTGCTCTCGCCGCTGTTCGCCTTCTCCGCGGCGTTCCTGGTGATGCTGGCGATCATGTGGATCTGCCGGCGGGCCAACCCGAGGAAGGCGAACGGCAACTTCCGGATCGCGCAGACGGTCTCGGCTGCCGCGATGGCGCTCGGCCACGGCCTGCAGGACGCGCAGAAGACGATGGGCGTGATCTTCCTGGCACTGCTCACCGGCGGGTACGTCGCCGAGAGCGACGGCCTGCCGATCTGGGTCATCTTCTCCGCGGCGGCCGCGATCTCGCTGGGCACCTACTCCGGCGGGTGGCGGATCATGCGCACCCTCGGCCGCCGGATCATCCACCTGGACCCGGCGCGCGGCTTCGCCTCAGAGTCGGTCGCGGCGTCGGTGCTGTACACCACCGCGTACGTCTACGAGGCGCCGATCTCGACCACCCACACCATCACCTCCGCGGTGATGGGCGTCGGCGCCACCAAGCGCCTCTCAGCCGTCCGGTGGGGCGTCGCCAGGTCGATCCTGACCGCCTGGGTGCTGACCTTCCCGGCCGCTGGTCTGGCCGCCGCGGTCTGTTACTGGATCTCGCACCTGCTGATCGAGGTCGTCCCGTAGGGCTTAGCCCGCGTGTTTGCCTCCGTACCTGATCGCTCGCCGGCCAGGGCGGCTGCTCGCGCCGCCGTACTGAGGCATCACCCTGGCGTCCAGGGCGCACCCGCCGCGGATGGCTGAAGCCGCGCCGATCATCGCGACCGGGTGCGGGCCGGGCACGGCCACCGCTACCGCCTCCTCGCGAATCACGCTCGCCACCAGCGCCTGGAACGCGACCGGGGTCCGCTCGACCCCCTCCACGTAGACCGTCCCCAGCGCGTATCCCTCACGCTCTGCGAACTCCGTCAGCGCCCGCCGTGCAGCCGCCACGTCGGTGTCGCTCGTCAGGACCGTTTCCCGGATGTAGCCCAGCGCCAGTGGGCGTTCGGTGATCACCGACGGGACTCGTCTACGACAGGTGCGCCGGACAGCTGCGGCGCTCCGAACATGCTGTTCATCAGGTTCCTCTGCTACTCGTCAGATGTCCGATTTGCCCGGACATGATGTATCTAACAACTGGTTGATTGATGGTGCAACTGTTAGGTCTGTTCGTCGGCGTGTCGCAGTTCGTGAGTGTTCAGTCGCGAACAACTGTTAGGGTTGTTAGGTGAGTGAGCAGTGGGAGGTCGAGAGCATCGGCACTCGACAGGAGCAGATCGTTCGCAGTCTTCGGACTGAGATCGAGACCGGAGTGCTTCGCGACGGCGAGTCCCTCCCCTCCACCCGCGCGCTCGCGGAGCGGTGGGGGGTCAGCGTGTTCACCGTCAACGAGGCGATGAAGGTGCTCGCGGCCGAAGGTCGCATCGAGAGCAAGTCCCGCTCCCGCCGTACCGTCCGCAGCGACCGGCCCGCCAGCCACGTCCGGACCCCCCCGGCTCCGCAGGTGTTCATGATCGGCGGGTACGCCGGCAGCGGCAAGACGAAGCTGGGCCGCATCCTCGCCCGCCGTACCGGCTGGCCGATCATCGACAAGGACACGACCACGAGGCCCGTCGTCGAGACCGCTCTGGAGGTCCGCGGCCTGCCGCCGCACGACCGCGAGTCCGACACCTACCTGTCCGTCATCCGGCCGAGTGAGTACGACGCGCTGATGGCGACCGCGCTCGAGAACGTCGCCTGCGGCGTCAGCGCGATGATCACCGCGCCCTTCCTGCGGGAGTTCGCGGACCCGGCGTGGCTGGACCGGGCGAAGGTCGAGTTCGCCAGCCACGGCGCCATCACCACGCTGGTCTGGGTCCGCTGCGACGGCCCGACCATGCGCACCAACCTCCGTCGGCGCGGCTCCGCGCGAGACGCCGCCAAGCTGGCCGCCTGGGACGACTACCTCGCCGGGCTCGACCTCGACTTCCGACCGCCACAGGACCACGTCGTGATCGACAACTCCGCCTCCAGCGAGACCCTGCAGGCGCAGGCCGTCCGGCTTCTCAGCGCCGCAGAGGCTGCAGCTGCGACGTGAGTCAGCAGCACCCGGCGGTGGAATCGGCCGTCGACTCGGCGACCTCGGCACTGGCCCCGCCCCCGCAGCAGCCGGTGTTGGCGCGATCGACCGCTGCAACCTCGGCGCTGCTCTTACCCTCGAGCTCAGGCTGGGCGTCAGCGAGCACGACGTAGTTCTCCCACCGCTGACCGTCAGGTCCGGTGACCCAATGCTTGTCCTGGCGGGCGTAGCAGCACACGACGTCGCCTTCGACATCAAGCGAAAGCCCGGCGGCTTCGAGCCGGTTGGCCTCGGCTTCGACCTCCTCCATCGAGACACGCTCGACTCCGACGTGGTTGAGAGTGCCAGTGGCCGTCGGGTTCTCGAACAGAACGAGCTTCACCGGCGGGTTCTCCACCGCGAAGTTGGCGTACCCGGGGCGGCGCTTGGCCGGCTCGGTGTCGAACAGCGTCGAGTAGAACTCGACCGCGGTGTCGATGTCGTCAACGTTGAGTGCGAGCTGGATGCGGGACATACGAGGCCTCCTGATGAGAGCGAGCGATCTATCGACGGTTGTCGATGGATTGAAATCGTACCGATCCATTGATGGAAGTCAATGGATCAGGCAAGATGGGTTCTGAACATCGAGAGAAGGAGACCTCGTGGGGGTCAAGGAGCTACCGGTACTAAGCCCGTCGGATCAGGCGACTCCGTGCTGCACGCCGCTGGTGACGACCTTGCTACCCGAGCCGGAAGCACAGATCCTCTCGGAGCGCTTCGCGGCCTTGGGCGACCCGGTGCGGCTGCGGCTGGTGTCGCTGTTGGCCAACGCGGAGGGCGGCGCCATCTGTGTCTGCGACCTCACCGCGCCGGTCAACAGGTCTCAAGGCACGGTCAGCCACCATCTCAAAGTGCTCAGCAAGGCTGGCCTGGTCACGAGCGAGAAGCGTGGCCGCAACATGTGGTACTCGGTGGCGCCGTCGGCTCTCGAAGCGCTACGCGCTGCACTCGTAACCAGGTAGCCACCATCAGGGGTAGCGTGGCGGGCATGGCACTGCACGTCTCCTCGCGTCGGCCGGCGAAGCCGTGCCGGGTGCCGGCCTACGACTGCTGCGACTGCGAAGACGCGACGAGCTGACGTCGCCGGCGCAACGTACGCGCCAGCACTCAGCTCTGCTCCTCTCGTCTTCCCTCGGAGTTGCCATGCACCATCACACCTCACTCGGTCGCGCCTTTACGGCGTGGACCTCGATCGCTGCGCTGATCGCTGCCGCTGCCTGCTGGGGACTAGGCACCGTCGTGACCAAGCAGGTCGTCGATGACGTCGTACCTCTGACTCTCCTCCCCATGCAGCTGGCCGCGAGCTGTGCGCTGCTGTTCCTGAGCACGCTGGCCCGCCACGAGACTTTCGGCTGGACACCACAGGGGCGTCGGCTCGCGGCTCTCGGGATCCTCAATCCCGGAATCGCCTATGCGTTGGCCCTCATCGGGCTGACCACGATCACCGCGAGCATGTCCGTCCTGCTGTGGGCACTCGAGCCGGCCGCGATCCTGTTGCTCGCCATGCTCGTGCTCCGCGAGCGCATCCCGGTCGAGCTTGCGATCTTGATCGGCGTCGCCATCGTCGGGGTGCTTCTCGTTGTGTACCAGCCCGGCACCGCCGGCAATACCGTCGGCGTCACGCTCACCGTGGTGTCGATCGGGTTCTGCGCCCTGTACACGGTGCTCACCCGACGCCTCATGCTGGACGACTCGTCGCTCAGCGTGGTGCTCGCCCAGCAGACCGCGGCCCTGATCTTCGCTGTCGTCCTGGCGACCGTCATTGAGATAGCGGGCGGCCCAGGTTGGGACATCGGCGGGCTCACCGCCGGCGAATGGCTCGGTGCCGCCGCTTCCGGGATCCTCTACTACGGGATGGGCTTCTGGTTCTACGTGTCGGGCCTTCGCCACGTCTCAGCGTCCTACGCGGCCGCGTTCCTGCCACTCATCCCTGTCTTTGGTGTCGCGGCCGGCTACTTGGTCGGCGAGCGGCTGGAGGCGCGGCAGTGGCTAGGCGCGGTCGTGATCGTGGCTGCCACCATCGCGATCGCGATCGGACAGCGCACGCGCGACGATCACGGCCAGCGCCGCTCCGACTAGCTGCATCAGCACGAACATCGACACCGATCCGGGTTCGATCCCGGCGAACGTGTCGGAGAACATCCGCGCGACGGTCACCGCCGGGTTGGCGAAGCTGGTCGAGCTGGTGAACCAGTACGCCGCGGTGATGTAGCCGCCGACGGCGTACGCGATGGAGTCGCCGCGTCCGCTCCGGCTCATCATGAGGACGACGAGCACCAGGCCCAGCGTCGCCACCACCTCGCCGAGCCAGAGATGCGAGCCGCTGCGGTCGGTCGTCGACCAGGTGACGGCGTGGAGGTCGAACATCAAGTTCGCCACCACCGCGCCCACGATGCCGCCGGCAACCTGCGCGGCGACCAGCACGCTCGCGGCCAGTGCGGCTGTCCTGGTCACCGGACCGGTGACCAGCTCCGCCAGCGTCACCACCGGGTTGAACGCCGCCGAGACCGGCTGCAGGGCCAGGATCAGCGCCACCAGTACGGCGCCGGTCGCGAGGCTGTTGGCCAACAGCTGCAGACCGACGTCGTCGGTCAACTCGGTCGCCATGATCCCCGAGCCCACCACCGTGGCCACGAGGAACGCCGTACCAACGAGCTCCGCGGTCGCCCGACGGGCGACCGCGGAGTCCAGCGCAAGCACGTTGCTCAGCCGAAACGACCCGAGATGTAGTCCTCGGTCCGCTTGTCGTTGGGGTTCGAGAACAGCTTGTTGGTCAGGTTGTACTCGACCAACAGGCCGGTGCGGTTGCCGGTGGTCTCGTCGGGCTTCGCGGTGAAGAATGCGGTCCGGTCGGAGACGCGAGCGGCCTGCTGCATGTTGTGGGTGACGATGATGATCGTGTACTGCTCGCGCAGCTCCAGCATCAGGTCCTCGATGCGCGAGGTGGCGATCGGGTCGAGCGCGGAGCACGGCTCGTCCATCAGGATCACGTCGGGCTTGGTCGCGATCGTGCGGGCGATGCACAGACGCTGCTGCTGGCCGCCGGAGAGACCGTACGCCGACTGCTTGAGCTTGTCCTTGACCTCGTCCCACAGCGCCGCGCCACGCAGGGCCTCCTCGACGACGTCGTCCATCTTGTCGACCTTCATCCCCGTGACCCTCGGGCCGTAGGCGATGTTGTCGTAGATCGACTTCGGGAACGGGTTCGGCTTCTGGAAGACCATGCCGATGTGGGTGCGGACCATGATCGGGTCCACGCCACGGGCGTAGATGTCCTGGCCGTGGTAGGTCACCTGGCCCTCGACCCGGGCACCCGCCACCAGGTCGTTCATCCGGTTCAGGCAGCGCAGCACGGTCGACTTGCCGCAGCCCGACGGACCGATCAGGGCGGTGATCTCGTTCTTGCCGAACGACAGCTTGACGTCATGCACGGCGTGGAAGTCGCCGTAGAAGACGTTGAGGTCGATGGCTTCCATCACCGGGTTAGGCGGCAGGTCGGGAAGCTCGCGCTCGGCCTCCTGGTGGACCTGGGCGAGTGATCCGACGTGGCCGTCGTCGTCGCCGCCCTTGCGGATCGTGACGGTGGCAGGTGGGTTCGGCATGTGTGGTCCTTTACCAGGATCGCTGGAACTTGTTGCGGATGAAGATGGCCAGAGCGTTGAGACCAAGCACCATCAGGAGCAAGACGATGATGGCCGCGTTGGCAGCTTGCTGATACGCCTCTTGCGAGTTCGACGCTAGACCGTAGATCTGAATCGGCAGCGCACTAGCCATGTCAGTCAGTGAGGCGGGGTCGAAGCGGACTGAGACGAAGATCCCGACCATGACCAACGGGGCCGCTTCGCCGATCGCCCTCGAAAGGCCAAGGATCGTGCCCGTGGCGATGCCGGGAACGGCGGACGGCAGGCTGTTGCGCCAGGTGGTCTGCCATACCGTCGCACCCAAGGCGAGAGAACCCTGCCGGATCTCACTCGGGACCGCGCGAAGCGCTTCTCGCGTTGTGATGATGATGATCGGCAGTGTCAGCAGCGACAGCGCGAGGATGCCGCCGATGACGAGGCCATCTGCCAGACCGAACAGTCCCATGACGCCGAGCGCGAGGATGCCGTACACGATGGCCGGCACGGCGGCGAGGTTCTGGATGTTGATCTCGATGATCCGGTTGTACCACTTCTTGTTGTCCGCGAACTCCTCGAGGTAGGTCGCGGCGGCGATGCCAAGCGGGACGGTGAACAATGCAGTCCCGAGCATCAGCCAGATGCTGCCCAGGATGCCGGCGCGGAAGCCGTGCTTCTCCGGAAACAGCGTCGAGTCGTACTCGGTCAGCAGGTTGCCGTCCATCCGCGGCAGGCCCTTGATGGCGGTGTCGACCAGGAGGACCGTCAGGACGGCGATGCCGAAGAAGAGGCTGAGCCACAGAGCGATCAGGAAGATCAGCGAACCGGGCGTCCGGTCCCTGCTCTTGCCGGTCGCGATCGTGTGGGCCGTGGTCTCGCGGGCGGCGACGGTTGCGGCGCTCATCAGTAGGCCTGCCTGTAGCGACGGACGATCGAGATGCTGATGAAGTTGACCACGAGGGTGATCACGAACAGCAGCATGCCGACAGCGAACAACATGTTGTAGCCCGGCGTACCGACCGGGTCCTCACCGCCGGCCTTGATCGCCATGAACGAAGTCATCGTCTGCATCGACTCGGTCGGGTTGAAGGACAGGTTCTTGAGGGTGCCGGCGGCGATGGTCACGATCATGGTTTCGCCGATCGCGCGGGACATCCCCAGCACGATCGCCGCCATCACTCCGGAGAGTGCCGCCGGCAGCACCACGCGGAGCGTGGTCTGCATCCGGTTGGCACCCATCGCCAGCGAGCCCTGCCGCATCGCCTGCGGTACGGCGCTGAGCGCGTCCTCAGCGAGCGAGGCGATCGTCGGGATCACCATGACGCCGAGGATGAGCCCGGCCGACAGCGCATTGAGCAATCCGAGCGACTGCCAGTTGAACCACTTCTGGAAGAAGATCTCGGAGACAAAGTAGACGGCGAAGAAGCCGTAGACGACCGACGGCACTCCCGCCAGCAGCTCCACGGTGGGCTTGAGGATCTTCCGTGCTCGAGGTGAGGCGTATTCGGAGAGGTACATCGCCGCACCCAACCCGATCGGCACCGCGACGGCGAGTGCGATAACAGTGGTCACCAGCGTGCCCATGACCAGCGGAAGGACCGCGAACTCCTTCTGGTCGTCAGCGCTGAAGAACTCCCCGAACGGAACCTCACGGAAGAAGTCCAGGGTGGGCGCGAGCAGCGCGATGACGATCCCGAAGGTGATCGCGACCGAGAGGACGGCAGCCGTCAGCAGCAGTGCCTTGACGACCGCCTCACCGGGTCGGCTCTTGGCGGCAAGGTTGACGGCGGGCAGGCCCGCCCCGGAGGGCGGGCCTGCCGTCTTGTCTGCACTCATGGCTGACAGTCTGCGTCTGATCGCCTGATTAGGCGATGCCCTCGAGCGCGGCCTGCGTCGTGCCGTAGTCCTCCTCGTTGAGGGGAATGAACTTCGCGGCGGTCGCGATCTGCTCGAGGTGCTCGATGTAGAAGTCGACGTACGCGGCGACAGCCTTGTTGTCGTTGTACTTCTTGTTGTTGACGTAGATGAACAGCGGGCGAGCCAGCGGGCTGTACGAGCCGTCCTGAGCCGTCTCCACCGACGGCGCGACGCACTCGCCGGTCTCCGGGTTCTCGACCTGCAGCGCCTTCAGCTTGTCGGAATTCTGCTCGTAGTAGGTGAAGCCGAAGAAGCCGACTGCACCCTCGGTGCCGGAGACGCCCTGGACCAGGACGTTGTCGTCCTCGGAGGCCTGCACGTCCGAGCGAAGCTCCTCGGACTCGTTCTCGAACACGTCGGCAGCCATGTAGTCGTAGGTGCCGGAGTCGGTGCCCGGGAAGAAGAAGGAGACCTCCTGGTCCGGGAAGCTCGGGTCGATCTCGTTCCAGTTCTTGACCTTCGAGCCCTTGATGAACAGCTTGCTGATCTGGTCGACCTTCAGGCAGTCGATGTCCAGGTCGGGGTGGACCGCGATCGTCAGCGCGTCGGTCGCGACGAGCAGCTCGGTGTACTCGATGCCGGCCTCCTGGCACACCGGCACCTCCTCGTCCTCCTTGATCGGGCGCGAGGCGTCGGAGATGTCGGTCTTGTCGGCGCAGAACTTCTCGAACCCGCCACCGGTACCGGCTGCACCCACGGCAACCTTGATCTTGCCCTGCTCCTCGGACAGCAGCTCGGAGGCCGCCTTGCTCATCGGCTCGACAGTCGACGAACCGTCAACGACGACATTGCCGCTGATCTGCTCGCCATCTGAGCCCTCGCCGTCGTTGCCGCCACACGCGGTCAGGGCGAGGGCCAGGGCGGCCACGGTCGGGACGAGCGCCCGGCGGAAAGAAGTGCGATTCACTTCGGAACTCCTGATGTCTTGATAAGGCTGACCCTGGCACGCTAAGGACGGCAGGTGTCCGGACCCGTGGTCGGTGGTGAACGCGACGTGAACGCTGTGGAGCCGAATGATCACTTACAGGGAGCCACGAGGCGGACATCACATGAACAGGCCCGGTTGGGGCTTGACTCGCGGCCGGATGTCCCCTTTTGTCCCCTCATGTCGCGCTTGGATCAGCGGATCTGGTGCCGCTCGGTCGCGACGACCCGGTCCTTGCGGTGGTGTACAACGAACAGGCCGCCCGGATCCAGGCGCACGTCGTCGACGCCCAGCGCATCGAAGAGCGTCGGCAGGACGGGCCGATGGGTGCAGACGACAGCGCTGTCCTCGGCGTCCAGGAGCTCGTCGACCAGCCGGGCCACGTCGGTGTCGGTCCGCTCCTCCTCGCTGAGCCAGCGATAGGTCTGCAGTTCGCGGCCGGTGACGTCGGCGTACGGCTGCAGGGTGTCGACGCAGCGGGTGCTGCTCGACGAGATCAGCAGCGACACGTCGTACGCCGCCAGCACCGGCACCACCCGCTCCGCCTGGAGTGTGCCCACCCTGAGCAGCGGCCGCTGCCGATCGTCGCCGCGCCAGGCCCGGCGCGACCGCGCCTCTCCGTGCCGGAGTACGACGAGCGCCCGGGTCTTCTTGCGCACCGTGAGCGACTCGCGCAGCGTCTCCCGGTCGTACGGGTAGGACAGCAGCTGCATCGCGTCGTCGTACGGCGCCCACACCACCTGGTCGATCTCGTGGTTGGGCAGGTAGCGGCTGACGTCGTCCTCGCCGACCGCCCGGGCGACCCAGTAGTGGACGGTCTTCATCCGGGCGCCGGTGGAGTAGCGCTGGACCCGCAGCGGCGGGCCGAGCCGAATGTCGATGCCGGTCTCCTCGGCCACCTCGCGCACGGCCGCGGCGGTGACATGCTCGCCGCGCTCGACCTTGCCCTTGGGGAACGACCAGTCGTCGTACTTGGGCCGGTGCACGAGGAGCACCTGCTTGCCGCGACGGGTGACGACGGCACCCGCGGCCACCACGTCGGGCGGCTGCTTCAGCTCCGGCATGCCGTTAGTCTCACATCAGGTCGGAGTACTTGAGGAGTCAACTGTGCGCAAACGTCGTCTGACGATCGTCGGCGTCGTACTCGCACTTGTGGCGGCCGTCGCGATCGGCGTGGTCGTCTGGCAGCGCCAGGATCGCACCGACCTGGAGCGCGCGCTGGAGTTCCTGCCGGGCGAAACCATGCGCGTGGCCTGGACCGACTGGCACGGCGTCCGCGACGAGCTGGGCGCCGACGTGGACGCCGACTCGCCCGGCGAGGACGCCCAGAAGCTCGTCGACGACGGCTTCGAGCCGGACCTCACCTCAGGCTCGGCGATGGTCCAGTCGGCGCTGGCGCTGCACGAGAAGTTCGGCTTCTCCCCGGCGTCGGTCGAGTGGGAGGCGTTGGGACAGTCCGACGAGGGCGCCGTGGTGGCGCTCCGGCTGGCCGACGACGCCGACTTCGACGAACTCGCGAAGAACCTGGTCGCCTTGGGCTACACCGATCCTGCGGAGGAGGACGGCGTCTGGCAGGGCGGCATCGACCTGATGCCCAAGATCGACCCCAGCCTCAACCCTGAGTTCCAGTACGTCGCCCTGCTCGCCGACGAGCGGATGGTGCTGACCTCCGACGAGAGCACCTACCTGGAGACCGCGCTCGAGACCGCGAAGGGCGACCACGACAGCCTGGAGAGCGTCGACGACGTCGCCAGTGTCGCGGCCGCGGCCGGCGACGCCGTGAGCGGCGTACTCATGCAGGGCGAGCACGCCTGCCAGGCGCTGGCGATGTCACAGGCCGACAGCGAGGACCAGCGAATCGCCGAGGACCTCGTCGCCGACGCCGGCGACGTGAACCCACTCACCGGCTTCCTGCTCGCCAGCCAGCCGGGCGGCGAGATCCGTGCCGTGCTCGGCTTCGAGGGCGACGACCAGGCCGAGGCGAACACCGAGTCCCGCCGCCGCCTCGCCGAAGGCCCCGCACCCGGACAGGGCGGCGACTTCAGCGAGCGGTTCTCCGTCGAGTCCGCCGAGCAGGACGGCCGCAACGTCGTACTCACCCTCGACCCGGTCGAAGGTGAGTACGTCGTCTCCGACCTGAGCCACGGCCCGGTCCTGTTCGCGACCTGCTGACCGGTCAGCCGATGTCGCGGCGGCGTACGCCGAGGACGCCGGCCGCGGCCAGCGCCGCCGAGATCACCAGCAGCACCAGACCGGGCGTGACCTCGAACGACTCACTGGGAACCCGCGGCAGGTGCCACAGCGGCGAGATGCCGTCGACCCAGCTGGGGAACTTCAGGGTGTCGCCCAGCAGCGACTGCAGGAACACCACGGCTACCAGCGCCCAGGCGAGCATGGTCCAGCGCGGCAGCAGGCCGGTAAGCGCCATCGCGAAGCCGACCAGCACCAGCACGCCCGGCGCGAACGACAGCTGGTCCACGACGATCTCGCCGACCCGGTCCCACTCGGACATGCCGAACGAGTAGCCGAGTGCGATCCCGATGCCGTTGAGGACCAGGATCACCAGCGTGCCGACGACGGTGACCGCGAGCGACCCGACCACCCAGCCGACCCGGGAGAGCCCGGTCGCCAACAGGGCCTCGGCGCGGCCCGCCTCCTCCTCCGAGCGCAGCCGCAGTACCGACGCGACCGCGAAGGCACCGGTGAGCATGGCCAGGAAGACGTAGCTGTAGGAGAGGAACGAGTTGATCGCCGCGGCTTCGAGGTCGCCGCCCTCGATGCCCAGCGTCTTGCCGATGTCGGGGTTGGACTCCAGCAGTTCCGGGATCATCGGGACCACGGCGCCGTAGATCACCGCGAGGATGAACAGCCCGGCCGTCCAGCCGATCAGGGTGCCGCGCTGCAGGCAGAAAGCCAGACCCGGTGAGGTGCCGAGCACCCGGGTGGCCCGGGGGCTGCCGGGTCGCTCCTGGAGCAGCCCGCCGGCGAAGTCTCGGTGTTCGGCCAGGTACGCCGCCACCGCGAACGCGACCACCGTTGCGGCGGCCAGCAGGCCGAGCGTCCACCACCGCTCGGCGCCGAATGCGTCGATCTCCTGCGCCCAGCCGAACGGCGAGAGCCAGACCAGCCAGTTGTCGTTGATCGCACCGAAGCCGCGGACCAAGTAGGCCAGCGCGATCGCCGTACCGCCGATGGCGAGGGCACCCCGGGCGCTCGTGGACAGCTGGGCGGCCGCAACGCTCACGCCGGCGAAGGTGACGCCGAGCAGGGTCAGGCTGGCGCCGTACGCGAGGCTGCCAGTGACCTCCAGGTCCGCACCGATCATCGCCGCGGTGGTGATCGCGCCGATCAGGACCGCCGCCGCGACCGCGTACAGCGTGGCCGACAGGGTGGCGGCGTGCCGGCCGAGCACCGTCGAGCGGAGCATCTCCGCGCGGCCGCTCTCCTCCTCGGCCCGGGTGTGCCGGACCACCAGGAACAGCACCATCAGGCAGATGCCGAGCGTGGCGACCTGGCCGATCTCGTTGGCGGTGATGCCGCCAATCGTGTCCAGCGCGGCCTGCCGCCCGGACATCAGGAAGCTGACCGCGCTGTCGCCGACGGTCTTCTCATAGCCCGCGATCTTCTCCGGCGTGCCATACGCCTCGGGCACGGCGTACGCGCTGGCCGCGATCACACCGCCCAGCCCGGCCACCCAGAGCGGGAGCCGGACCCGGTCGCGGCGCAGGATCAGCCGGAGCAGGTGGCCGGTGCCGGTGAACGGGGCGCTCACGCCGGCACCTCTTCCCCATACTGGCGCAGGAACAGCTCCTCCAGCGTCGGCGGGTGCGCGGTCAGGCTCTGGATGCCGTGGTCGGAGAGCACCTTGACCGCCTCGTCGAGGTGGTCGGAGTCGACGTCGAAGGTCACCCGGTGCTGGTCGCCGGCGTCGGTGAACTCGGGGCTGTGTACGCCGGGCACGTCGGCGATCCGGTCGGCGCGCGCGCCGGTCTCGGCGATCACCGTGGTCCGGGTCAGGTGCCGCAGCTCGGACAGCGTCCCGCTCTGCACGTTGACGCCGTTGCGGATGATGCTGACCCGGTCGCAGAGCGCCTCGACCTCAGCCAGGATGTGGCTGCTGAGCAGCACGGTGACTCCTTCACTCGTCTTCGCCTCCACCACGCAGCGCTGGAACTCCGCCTCCATCAGCGGGTCCAGACCGGACGTCGGCTCGTCCAGGAGCAGCAGCTCGGCGTCGGAGGCGAACGCCGCGACCAGCGCCAACTTCTGCCGGTTGCCCTTGGAGTAGGTGCGCGCCTTCTTGCTCGGGTCGAGCTCGAACCGATCGAGCAGGTCGGCTCGCTTGGCCTCGTCGAGCCCGCCGCGCATCCGGCCCAGCAGGTCGACCACCTCACCGCCGGTCAGGTTCGGCCAGAGGTTCACGTCGCCGGGCACGTACGCGATCCGGCGGTGCAGCTCGGCCGCCTCCCGCCACGGGTCTCCGCCGAGCATTCGCGCCTGCCCGCTGTCGGCGTGGAGGAGGCCCAGCAGAACCCGCATCGTCGTTGACTTGCCGGCGCCGTTCGGCCCGAGGAAGCCGTGCACCTCACCCGTGGCCACCTCGAGGTCGAGCCCGTCCAGGGCTCGCACCGCACCGAAGGTCTTGACCAGCTCCGAGAGGGAGATTGCAGATGTCATGCGAGCCACGCTACACAGATTTCACAATTTTGTGAATGTTTTGAAGGTAGGATGCGTCGCATGAGTACCGAGGAGGGCCTGATGGCGGCGGTCGAGCGGTTCGGCCAGACCTTGGAGGGCGCCGGCATGGCCCGGATGCCGGCCCGGGTCTTCGCGTACGTGCTGGCCGAGGACCGCGATCGCTACACCGCCCGCGAGCTGGCCGACGGCCTGCACGTCAGCGCCGCCGCGATCTCCGGCGCGGTCCGCTACCTGATCGACGCCCGACTGCTGGTCCGCGAGCGCGCCCTGGGCGGGCGGGGCGACATCTTCCGGGTGGTCGAGGGCGACGTCTGGGCGACCATCATGGGCGCCCGGCTGCCGATGATGCAGGGCATGCTCGAAGCCATCGACGACGCGATCACCCTGCTCGGCGAGGACTCCCCCGGCCGCCGCCGGCTGGAGGAGACACGCGAGTTCTTCGCCTTCACGCTGGACGACATGTCCGGCATGCTCGACCGCTGGCGCGCCTATCGGGTGAAGCCCGAGTAGCCGGCGGCAGTTTCGCAAGGTACCTCGTGAAACGTTCCCAGCCCGTCGGAAACTTCGCACGGGCGAGGACAAATTCACAAGGTACCTTGTGAAACTGCCCGCACCGACTCAGCGGAAGGCGCGGAGGCGGAGGCTGTTGGCGACGACGAAGGCCGAGGAGAGGGCCATCGCTCCGCCGGCGAGCATCGGGTTGAGCAGGCCGGCGGCGGCCAGCGGCAGCGCCGCGACGTTGTAGCCGAAGGCCCAGACCAGGTTGACCTGGATCGTCCGGAGCGTACGCCGCGCCAGCCGGATCGCGTCCGGCGCCACCCGTAGGTCGCCGCGCACCAGCGTCAGGTCGCTGGCCTCGATCGCCACGTCGGTGCCGGTGCCCATCGCCAGCCCGAGGTCGGCCTGGGCGAGCGCGGCCGCGTCGTTGACGCCGTCGCCGACCATCGCCACCACCCGGCCCTCGCTCTGCAGCCGGCGAACGACCGCCACCTTGTCCTGCGGCAGCACGTCCGCCTCGACCCGCTCGATCCCAACCTCGGCCGCGACCGCCTCCGCGGTACGGCGGTTGTCGCCGGTGAGCAGGATCGGGGTCAGCCCGAGCCGCTTGAGCTTGGCGACGGCCTCGGCCGACGTCGGCTTCACGGTGTCCGAGACGACGAGCACTCCGTGCGCGTGGTGGTCCCAGCCGACCGCGACGGCGGTCTGACCGCGCCGCTCGGCCTCGTCGGCCACCTCGGCGAGCCGCTTCGGCAGCGGCATCCCGTCCGCCTCCAGCAGGCTCGGGCGGCCGATCACCACCGTGTGCCAGCCGACGTTGCCGCGCACGCCGTACCCCGGGACGTTGTTGAAGTCCGTGACATCCGGCAGCGCGCCGCCGATCCGGTCCTGCGCGCCGGCGACGATCGCCCGGGCGATCGGGTGCTCCGATGCGAGCTCGAGCGCACCGGCGAAGCGCAGTACGTCGGTCACCGAGTCGCCCGCGGCGGCAACCACGTCGACCAAGGTCATCTCGCCGGTGGTCACGGTGCCGGTCTTGTCGAGTACGACGGTGTCCGCGCGGCGGGTCTGCTCCAGCACCTCCGGGCCGCGGATCAGGATCCCGAGCTGGGCTCCGCGGCCGGTGCCGACCAGCAGCGCGGTCGGCGTGGCCAGACCCAGCGCACACGGGCAGGCGATGATCAGCACCGCCACCGCCGCCGTCATCGCGGCCGTCTGCCCGCCGCCGGCGCCCAGCCAGAAGCCGAATGTCGCCACGGCCAGGGCGATCACCACCGGCACGAAGACGCCGGAGATCCGGTCGGCGAGCCGCTGCACCTCGGCCTTGCCGGTCTGCGCCTCCTCGACCAGCCGCGCCATCTGTGCCAGCTGGGTGTCGGCGCCGACCCGGGTCGCCCGGACCACCAGCCGACCCCCAGAGTTGATAGTCGCGCCGATCACGGCATCGCCGGGGCCGACCTCGACCGGCACCGACTCACCGGTCACCAGCGACGCGTCGACCGCGGACGCTCCGGACTCGACCACGCCGTCGGTGGCGAGCTTCTCGCCCGGCCGGACCACGAAGCGGTCGCCCACCTCGAGGTCGGCGATCGGCACGGTGACCTCGGTCTTGCCACGCAGCAGGGTCGCCTGCTTCGCGCCCTCGTCGTGCAGCGCCCGCAGCGCCGCCCCGGCCTGCCGCCGGGACCGCTTCTCGAAGTAGCGGCCGGCGAGCAGGAACGTCGTGACCCCGGTAGCCGCCTCCAGGTAGATGTTGCCGGAGCCGTCGGTCCGCTCGATGGTGAACCGGAACGGGTGCGTCATGCCCGGGTCGCCCGCCGTACCCCAGAAGAGCGCGTAGACCGACCAGCCTGTCGCCGCCACGACGCCGAGCGAGACCAGGGTGTCCATGGTGGTGGCGCCGTGCCGGAGGTTCAGTAGCGCGGCCCGGTGGAACGGCCACGCGCCCCACACCACGACCGGTGCGGCGAGCGTCAGCGACGCCCACTGCCAGTGCTCGAACTGGAACCGGCTGACCATCGCCATCGCGATCACCGGCACGGTCAGCAGCGCGCTCGCGATCAGCCGTTCCTTCAGGCCCTGGAGCTCCGGGTCCGGGGCGTCACGAACATCGGTCGCGGGAGCGACGGGCTCGCGTGAGACCGGGGTGGCGGCGTACCCGGCCGCCTCGACCGCACGCAACAGCTCCTCGGTGCGTACGCCGTCCCCGTAGGTCACCTTCGCCTTCTCGGTCGCGTAGTTGACGCTGGCGTCGACGCCCTCCAGCTTGTTGAGCTTGCGCTCGATCCGGTTGGCGCAGGAAGCGCAGGTCATCCCGGTAATCGCGAGCTCGACGTCAGTGGTCATGACCGGCCTCTCCCGTCGACTCGGAAGGCTGGGAAACGTCGGCAGCAGGCAGGGTGAAGACCGCGGTTCGCACCACGCCACCGTGTCGGAACTCCACAAAGATCCGATAGAGGTCAGCGCTCGGAATCTCAGCATGGAAGAGAACATCTGGCCCGGCGGCCCCACTCGCCGCGTCGGCGTCCGAATGCACGTGCGCGTAGCCCAGATCGCCGGCCCGCAGCACGACCATGTGTCCGAAGGCGCCGAGGTACGGCTGCAGGTCCTTGACCGGCTTGCCGCGCTTGCTGATCTTGACCGTCAGCGGAGACTCGCCGGGCTTCAGCTCGCCGGTCAGGCTCACCTGGTAGCCGTCGACGCGATAGGACCGCGAAGGCTTCCCGAGCGCCTCCGGCTGGAACTTCCCGGCCACGAACAGATCCGCACCCAGCGCGAGCTTGTCGGCCCCGGTCGGGTGGAAGTCCGCGAGCACCCGCCACGCGCCCGGCCGCAGCTCGGCCTTCGTCGTCCAGCGGCCGGTCGCCTGGTCGAGCGTGGGGTGCAGGTGCTGGTAGCCGGTGAGGTCGCGCCGGACCACGATCAGGTGCAGGCGCCTCTCGTGCTCGACGTCGTACGCCGTCACCGGGCGGCCGTCCTCGCCGAGAATCGTGAACGCCAGTCCCTGCGCCTTGCCGGCGGGGAGTGTGTTCTTCGCGAGCCGGAGCGAGTAGCCCTTCTCGCTGGTGTTGAGGCCACCGACGGTGATCGCCTGCGACGCCGGCACCTCCGGCTCGGGCTCCGCCTGATGGTCACCGTGGCCTTCGCTCTCCGGGTCCGCCGCCGCCGGCGCGTGCTCCTCCTCGTGCGCCTTCGGCTCCGGCTCGTCGATCGGCCCGACCAGCCGGCCGACGCCGAGCCCGGCGACCAGCACGGCCGCCAGCCCCACGACGAAGGCGACCACCCGCAGTGCCCCACTCCCCTCAGCCAGGTTCATGACAGGGCGTACCCCGCTTCACGCACGGCCGTCTCGACCGCGGCCCGCTCCAGGGCGTTCTCGCTGGTGATGTCCAGCGCTCCGCTGGCCAGGTCGACCTCGACCGACTGCACGCCGGGAATCTCGGCGACCTCTTCATTCACCGACGCCACGCAGTGCCCGCAGGTCATGCCGGTGACCGTCCAGTTGCTGATCTCGCTCATTGCCTTCTCCTTCGCGCTTCAGATCTCGTCAGGACCGCACCAGGCGGGTGATTGCGTCGACGGCTTCCTTGACCTTCTCCTGGGCTTCGCGGTCGCCGGTACGCGCGGCGTCGACGACGCAGTGGTTGATGTGCTCTTCGAGCAGACCGAGCGAGACCGCCTGCAGTGCCTTGGTCATCGCGGATACCTGGGTGAGGATGTCGATGCAGTACTTCTCCTCCTCGACCATCCGCTGGATGCCCCGGGCCTGCCCTTCAATACGCTTCAGACGACGCAGGTAGTCGTCCTTGTTGTGCATGTAGCCGTGCTGGTGTTCGGTCATAGAAACACCATACCCCCCTAGGGTATTTTTCAACCCTTATCTTGCGGAGGGTACGGCGAACATCGCTCAGGACTCCGGCTCCACGGGCGTCTCGGCAGCTGCGGTGACGGGTACGACACCGAGGATCCGGTCGATCTCCTCGGTGGACAGGACGCCGTCGGACTCGCTGGCCGCGATGATCAGGTTGGTGGTGAGCTCCACCTCGATGAGAAGGTCGCTGTCTTCCAGCGTGACGTCGAACTGATCGTGCACGCCGCCTCCTCTGGGCCGAATCGAAGCCGGGATGGGCAGGGCTCCGGATGCAGGGTGCCCGCTACCTAGATGCCCAAACCTCCCACCCATCTAAATCGTGGCACGACCTCGCAAACACGCAAGCAAAATCAGACAACCCCGACCCGGATCCCGGGTCGGGGTTGCATGCTGATGAAGTTTCGGACAGGTGCGTCCGAGGTTCAGCCTCAGAGAGGCTTGACGTTCTCCGCCTGCGGGCCCTTCGGACCCTGGGTGACGTCGAACTCAACCTTCTGGTTCTCGTCCAGCGACTTGTAGCCGGTGGTCTGGATGGCCGAGTAGTGCACGAAGACGTCGTCGCCGCCGTCCTCCTGCGCGATGAAGCCGAAACCCTTCTCGGCGTTGAACCACTTCACGGTGCCCTGAGCCATTGCTCGTAACTCCTTTGTCGGGGCGAGGAGCCGTCACTTCAACGGCTCCGCTCCAGATGCGGGTGACACGCCGCTCCGACTTGCGCACCTGGCCGGGTCGCTGAGTGAAACGCCGTTGGATCACAAACTCCGCGGGCGTCAGACCTGCTGGAACTTGCACCTGTTGCACCACAAACAGTATCAAGGAACCTCGCTAGGTGAACCCTCGGACTGGCCGGATCCGGATGGAGCGGCGTGAACTCTTCGGAACGCAGCCGTAACCACCAGGTCAAACCGACCCGTGTCGATATGTCCGAAATTCGGATTCTGAGCGCGCTTCAGCGCGCCCTCATCCGCGCCTCCTCGCGAACGTCAGCCATACTTGGGCGCGCGGGCCCCTAGCTCAGTTGGTAGAGCACCGGACTTTTAATCCGAGGGTCGTCGGTTCGAGCCCGACGGGGCCTACCAGCTGCGGCCTGGGGAAACCCGGCTCTGACCTGGGCAAACACTCCGCAGCATCACGCCGGGCCGTCCGGCCTGACTTGCACAGGTCGAGCCTGATTTCGTGACCGGCTGAGGGTTTGTGCTGGTCAGGGCGGGGTTGGGTCGGCTGGGTGGCACACTAAGCGGCTAGATTTCGGCGGTGGTGTACCTGCGGAAGGTGAAGACGGCCTCGGGCGCCACTGCCGTACAGATCGCTCGTAAGGAAGACCGTCGCGATGTCGTGATCGAGCACCTCGGCTCAGCGCACACCGATGCTGAGCTGGCGGCGTTGATGCAGGTCGGGCGCCGCAAGATCGAGGAGGGCCAGGGCGTTCTCGACCTCGGTCTGGACGCTGGCAGCGACCCGGGCGAGGCGATCGTGGAGTCGCAGGCTTCGCGCCTTCTGGTCGAGGTCGTCACCGCGGCGTGGCGCACCCTCGGGTTCGATGCCATCGCCGATGAGGCGTTCTTCCAGCTCGTGCTGGCGCGGCTGGTCGAGCCGACCTCGATGCTCGATGCTGCTCGGGTTCTTGGCGAGCTCGGGATGACGCCGGCGCATCGCAACACCTTCGCCGCCACGCTTCGCCGGTGCGGCCAACGCGACTACCGCGACACGATCGCCACGGCCTGCTTCAACCATGCCCTGGCCAACGGGGACGTCTCGCTGTGTCTGTACGACGTGACCACGCTCTACTTCGAGGCAGAGAAGGAAGACGATCTCCGCAAGGTCGGTTACTCCAAGGAACGACGTGTCGATCCCCAGGTCGTCGTGGGTTTGCTGGTCGACCGACGGGGGTTCCCACTGGAGATCGGCTGCTTCGAAGGAAACAAGGCCGAGTGCGACACGAGGTCGCATGTGGTGAGTGGATCACGGCGAAGGAGGCTCCTGGTGGTGACGTGATTCCCGGTCCGTGCTCAGTGACCGGTCTCCTCCCTGGCGTGCGTCGCGGGTAACTGCGGGGTGCGAAGCCCAGGGTTCAAGCCGAAGGGTCCTCGTTCCTTCCGAGGGCTACGGGTGAGGAGAAGGGCGGGCGGGCGAACACGGATGAACCCTCGGTTGATGCCTCGTCATGTTGAAGGTCCGGGTGAAGGGAAGCGGGACCGGGCCGAGGTCAGGGACGTGCCGCTGGAATGCGGCGGATGCCGACGGCTGATTGGCAAGCGGTCGGGTGAGCACCATCGTCCCCGGGGTATAGAGGGCGCCCACTCCGTTCGTGTCTTACGCATGTGGAACGTGGAAACCCCGTCTGGGTCCAGCCCTGGTGGCTGGTAGGCCGACCGTGAGGAACGCGCAATCCCCAGCCGGGAACAGGATGACCCGAGAAGCGAACGCCGGCGCGTCGAAAGGCGACGGGAAGGGCTCCACCAAGGGCGGCCGCCTCCTGGTCGTGGTGGAGTCGAACCGGCCGGATACGAGCGGTGTGCTCGGCCCGAGAGGGAGCCCACGCGGGTCAGGTGAGTTCGTGAAGAGAGGACGATGATCGTGACGTCAGCATCTGCGGGGACGTTGGACGCCGCCACTTCGGTGACGGTGAACGGACCGCAGGACCTTGTTGAGGATTGGGACCAGGTCGACTGGGGCCGGGCCGAGGCGGAGGTACGGCGGCTGCGGCAGCGCATCTTCACGGCGTCGAGGGCGGGTGAGCACCGCAAGGTGCGTAGCCTGCAACGGTTGATGCTGCGGTCCCGGGCGAACGCGCTGGTCGCTACGCGCCGAGTCACGCAGATCAACCAAGGGCGACGAACCGCAGGGATCGATGGCTTGACCGCGCTGCACGGGCCTGATCGGGCCGAACTGGCCCGGTGGGGTCCAGCAGGGTGGCCACAGGTCGCCGGCTCTACCGGTCCGTCGGATCTACATCCCGAAGGCGAACGGCAAACGGCGTCCGCTCGGCATCCCGGTGATCGCCGACCGCGTGTCGCAGGCCGTGGTGCTCAACGCGCTGGAGCCCGAATGGGAGGCCCGGTTCGAGCCACGGAGCTACGGCTTCCGGCCCGGCCGGGGCTGTCACGATGCGATCGAGGCCATCTTCACCGTCTGCAAGGGCAAGAGCCCGACGCGGGCGTGGGTCCTCGACGCGGACCTGACAGCGGCGTTCGACCGGATCGACCATGACCGACTGCTCGACCACCTGAACGGGTTCCCTGCCAGGGACCGCGTTGCTCGGTGGCTGAGGGCAGGGGTCATCGAGAACCGGCAGTTCGCTCCGACCACCGAGGGCACGCCGCAGGGTGGAGTCATCAGCCCACTGCTGATGAACATCGCGTTGCACGGGATGGAGGCCGCTGCTGGTGTTCGGTACAAGCCCTGGCGTTCAACGCGAGGGTGGTCAGCACCGGGCACACCGGTGCTGATCAGGTACGCCGACGACCTGGTGGCGCTGTGCCACTCACGGCAAGAAGCCGAACAGGTCAAGGAACGCCTTTCCGCGTGGCTGGCACCCCGGGGGCTGACGTTCAACGAGGACAAGACACGGATCGTGCACCTGTCCGAGGGGTTCGACTTCCTCGGGTTCACCGTCCGCCACTACCGCAACCCGGGGAAGCTACTGATCACTCCGTCGACAGCCGCTGTCAAGCGGTTCCGTGCCCGGCTGCGCGCCGAGGTGCGCAGCCTTCACGGCGCGCCCGCGTCGGCTGTGATCAGCAGACTCAACCCGATCCTGCGGGGATGGGCCGCGTACTACCGAACGGCTGTGTCCAAGAGGGTCTTCGCCGACATCGACTCCACCCTGTGGTGGACGATGTTCAAGTGGGGCAGACGCCAACACAACACGAAGACCGGCCAGTGGATCGTGGACCGCTACTTCGCAGGGTTCAATCCGACCAGACAGGACCGCTGGATCTTCGGCGACCGGGAAACCGGCGCCTACCTGCGGAAACTGTCGTGGACGCCGATCCGTCGCCACCGGATGGTCAAGGCCGACGCGTCGCCAGACGACCCGGCCCTGACCGAGTACTGGCAACAGCGACGACGGCGCCGGCCACCGGACACGCCAGCACCACTGGCTCGTCACCCTCGAGGCCCGTAGGGGCTTGCTTGAGCCGGATGCGGTGAAAGTCGCACGTCCGGTTCTGAGGGGGCCCCGGCCCGGCAACGGGTCGGGGCTACCCGACGACGCTGACCATCGTCCCGATCGTGAAGCAGTTCCAAGAACGACACGGACTCGCGGACATGGTCGTCGTCGCCGACGCGGGGATGCTCTCGTCCACGAATCTGAAGGACCTCGACGAGGCCGGGCTGAGGTTCATCGTGGGGTCCCGGTCGGTGAAGGCACCCAAGGATCTGGAGTCCCACTTCGGCTGGCACGGCGACGCGTTCAGCGACGGCCAGGTCATCGACACCATCACTCCTCGCACCGGTCACAGGGTCGAGAACGACACGAAGGTGAGACACGAAGGTGAAGGCCGAACCCGTCTGGGACCCCGAGCAGCACGTCGGGTCGTGGCGCGCGGTGTGGGCGTACTCGAACAAGCGGGCGGCGCGTGACAACAAGACACTCACCTTGCAGGAGAACCGTGCCAAGCAGGTCGTGGCCGGTCAGAAGGCCGCGCGCACGCCACGGTTCGTGAGGACCAATAACGGTGCCGCTGAACTCGACGAGGCCTCACTCGCCAGGGCCCGACGGCTGGTCGGGTTGAAGGGCTACGTCACCAACATCCCCGCCGACCTCATGCCCGCCGGTGAGGTCATCGCCAGCTACCACGACCTGTGGCAGGTCGAGCAGTCCTTCCGGATGAGCAAGACCGACCTACGTGCCCGACCGAGGTTCCACCACAAGCGCGACTCGATCGAAGCGCACCTGACCGTCGTGTTCGCCGCGCTCGCGATGGCCAGGCATCTTCAGCAGCGGACCGGGGTCAGCATCAAGAAGGCCGTGCAGACCCTGCGGCCGCTACGCGAGGTCACCGTCACCTTCGCGGGGCAGACCATCACGGCCCGCCCCAAGGTCAGCGACGACATCCGGGAACTCATCGACCGAGCGGCACACTAAATCTGTGCAACTCAGGTCCGGCAGTGTCCGGCTGGCAACGGCAACGTACGGCTGGTTCTGCAGAATCGGCGCAGAAGTTTGTCAGACAAGCATCTGACGGGCGACGTCGATCCGGACCGGCGCCGCGACCAGAGTCCAGCCGCCCTACAGCTCATGGCGCCTAAGACCGGGACGGCAGATCTGTGCCCGACTGGGGATCCTCCCGACGCCGACGCCAGGTTCTCCTTGACCTACCGAGCGAAGGCGATCGCGTCGCCAGCTGACGAGCCGGCCGCGGGGGTGCAAGGAAGTAGCCCATCACGCCCAATCGGGCCGTACTCGTCCAGCAGCTCTCGAACGTCGGTGAGGTGGGGTGGACATACGCATTGCCTCTGTCCCAGAGCGTCGGGCGTTGGTCTCTCGCAGAACTCCAGCTCGTCGCCCGCCCACCCGCGCATGCTCGGGTGGGCGGTGGTCCAATCCGTCCTACTTGGATTCCGAGTCGCATAATCTGATCGCGGAGGTTGGCCGCGCTGACTAGACGCTGCGACACCTGGACAGTCTTGAACGAACGGTCGTCACCTACGGGCTGCTGCTCATCCGCCTGCTTCATCGCAGCGGTCGCGGGTGGCCGTGCCGCACAGAACCATCTCCCAGTCGATCTCGAGCGAGTAGGGCCGTCCGTCGGCGATGTAGTCGATAAAGAAGCGGGGGGACGCAGCACCTTTTGCGCCGGACTCGATGGTCAGGAGCAGCTCGGTGAACCCTTCCTTGTGGCTAGGCTCTTGACCCTCGGGCGCGTCCGAGCAGCGCTGCGCGACTCGATAGCCCTTGAGGTCGGAGAAGGTTCCCGCCAGTGTCGGGGCGTGCTCCGCGTACGGCTCATTCCACGCGGGTGGCTCACCGACCCAGCCGCCAAGAGGCAGCAGTTCATCCTTCGCGGGATGTGAGGCGATCAGGCTCTTCTCCACGGTTCGGATCCGGGCCCGCACCGCGATGGGCTTGACCGATGGTGCCAGTCGTACGCGCTCCAGGTCGATCTCGGACTTGTCCCGCGCACACAGAAGGAATGCACCGTACGTGCTCACCCAAGGGACTGGTCCAGGCGCAGGTACAACACCGCCTCCGATCATCGGGCCATCGGTGGTCAGCGGTCCGTCGTCGTCACGTCGCTGTTCGCGCTCGTCAGGACCGCACGCGGAGACGAGGAGCAGCGCGACCGTCATGAGCCACGCTGCTCCCAACCGTCGCCTTCTTGTCACGGTGTCCAGGACGCGTACCGCTCGCGAAGCTTCGAGGCGTAGGCGGGATCGTCGTCCTTGCCACAGATCTTCCGCCCTGTCGGCCGCTGGCTACCGTAGTAGAGCCTTGCTCCGGAACTGTACGCACGCTGTGTGCTGAGGTCGATTCCGATAATCTCGTTGAACTTGACGCCATAGGACAGTTCATAGTCCCGGCCGCGGCTGGTGCCTCGATACCACTGCATTGGCCCGACGTGCTGGCAGTGTCGCCAGTCAGGCGCATTTCCGGGACCGGCAGGCAGAACATTTCCCCATGCGCCTCCGGGCTGACGGATAGGCTGCCACTGACGGTCAGTTTCGGTCGTGCCCCAGAAGCACTTGATAAGGCTGTACCTCACATTGACTCGGTAGGACCGGTTGTAGTTCCTCGGATGAAAGTCCGCACCCCATTCGTCACCCAGGGTCACCGCACCGCGGGCACTCCATGAACCACCTTTGTCCGCGCTGAAACCTACGCCGAAAGTCGTACTGGTGCTTGCGGAGTAGGTGAGCCACGAGTTGTCTTCCCCGACGGGGTAACTCGTGCCGACCGTTGCGCCACGTTCTTGGGTTTGGTCAGTGCGCGTGCAGTGCGGCGACTCTTCCGCGGCGTCGGTGCCAGCCGCGAGACTGGCCGGACCTTCACTCGACGCGAGGCCGCTAATCGCCTGCGGGTCACCTTCGGTGAGGGTCGCCGTCACGGACGGCAAAGCTGCACGTAGCTCGTCAGGTACTGAAGTGCGACTGGTCGGCGCGTCTGCACCGAGGTCGGAGGCCACCAGCGCGGGTGCACGTGAATGGTCGCCAACGGCAGCCCCTCCGCTCTCGTCCAAACTTGCCACGTACTGCATCGGGTCCGCCCAGGCGACGTCGCCATTCACGGTCACGCGCCGAAGACTGGTGGTCGTGACTCCGATCCTCGAGGACGCCGGGTCAACGACGTATACCTTCATGGTGACCAGGCCATCCGCCGCGATGAACTCGTCGGGAATGGATGTCGGATCGACGGCCACAGAGAACTCATTGCCATTTGCGCGAACCGCGTCTGCCGGCAGCCGCAAAGTCGAAAACTCCGAACCAGGCTGCATCCGGTCCAGCGCGATAGAAGGAGGTTGGACAACCGCGATGATCGACTTCCCCTCCAGGGAGGCGACATTCGAGACCGTTCCAGTAAAGGCGATATTTTCGCCTACGTGCAGGTTGTCTGCGCTGGCATCGGACGATGCCACCGAGGGATTCCCGGCAAACGTGGTAACGACGGCGATCCCGAGTAGACCGGCTGCAGATGTACGAACTGACCGTCTGTACGACCGCGCTCGAGAAAGAGGCGGTTCAACCAGTTCCGATAAGATCGATTCAGTTTTGAACCGTGGGTGTTCCGACATAATGTCAGGCCTTTCGTCCCCCGTGGCCCCCGTTGGCTCACGTGGGCAGGATGGTACATCAGCGCTTGTACCAGCCAAAAGGGGCGATCTGGAGGCTGTGGAGGAGCGGAAGGCAGGAAGTCACGCCGCGGCGAGAGCGTCCATGATCCGGCGTCGCAGCACATCCTCCTGACCAACGATGCACTTGGCGTAGATGGTCAGGAGCACCTTGGTGCTGTGACCAGCCCACTCGGCCACCTGAGGCGCCGGGACGCCGGCGTTGAGCCAGGTCGACAGGCAAGCGTGCCGTAGGTCGTACGGGCGACGGGAGAGCGGGGAGGCGACCTCCTCAACCGTTAGCGCATCGCGGCGGGCCTTCTTCCACGCGCGGCTGATCGTGACCTTGGGCAGCTCGTCGCTACGCACGCCATAGAACAGCCGGCCATCCGCCGGGCCATCCGGGAACAGATCGAAGTGGCGCCAGAGCAGCCGGACCATGTGGGGCGGAACTGGCACCGGCCTCGTCGCACCGTCCGCCCGGTGCTTGAGTGCGCGGTCCTCCCGCTCCTCGCCGTCATCGGTCCACTCGCGGCCGGCGACGGGCCGAGCGCGGCGGAGGTCAAGCTCACCCCAATCCTCGAAGGCCACCCGCGGTGGCATCAGGAAGTCATCGCGGCGAACTGCCACGGCCTCCTCAGGTCGAAGACCGCAGTAGTACATCAGGCCGAAGAATGCGACCAGGCGTGGGCCGCTCGGCCTCTGCCGGCGCACCGCCTTCAGCAGTGTCCGGGCGCGCGGAGGGTCCACTACGACCCGCCGGTCAGCCTCCTCGTTTGACTCAGGCGCCTTCCACTTCAGCTCTCGGACCGAGATTGGCGGCGAGCAGGTCCAACTCAACCGCGTAGTCGAGAGCATTGTTCAGGACCACGCGGTGCCGTCGAGCCGTCGAGGCAGCCACCAGCGTGCCATCGAGTTTCGACGTGGATCAGTCGTCTGTGGACTCCGATGTCGTGGCTGGAGGAGGCGAATCTGCTACTACGGCGTCCCCTGATTGCCCACTACCGGGGTCCGGGAGAGTGGCGATCACGGGGTCATCCGTGCTCCACCACGTCGGAGGCCAGCCTGGACTCGGGGGTGAGATTCCTACGTGGTTCGATACCCGCCATCGTTCATCGGCGTAGCGGACCAAGAAGATCATCGCGTCCGGGAGCGCGGTGGCGGACATGACGAAGTACCCGCCTGTCGGCCCAACGGGGGCGAGGATGACGACATCGAGATCGGCCGCGACCCGCCTCCGATTGCCGGCGACTCCGTAGGAATCGAAGTCCACGTCACCCCAAGCGCGCCCGAACTGATGCGCCTCCGAGTTGACGAAGTCGGACCACGTCGCATGACCCGACAGATCCGCGGCCATCTCGTCAAGGTGACTCTCGAGTTCGGGGATGCCCGGTCCGTAGTGCTCGCGGTTGTTCCACAACCAGCTCTGAAGCCGACACAAGAGCCAGTTGTCGTCAGCAAGATCTAGCGCCGCCTCGTACGCGCCGAGTTGGAGGAGCTTTGCGAATCGAAGTACGACGTCCGCCTGCATGCCGGGCTGGAGGCGATTGTCGATACCTCCGGCTGCCGCGAGAGCAAGGGAGGTTGCCACCCGCTCACTCGCCCACTCGGTCGATGCAGCAACAGCGCCGGGCGGCAGCGGACCCTGTTCGTGTGGCGCCTTCTCGCGCCCGGTGACCTGCCCCATGAGCGACAGAGCCATGAGTGCAGCCACAGTTCCCGGGATTACCGAGTACCAGACAAATCCGTCTCGGACGAGCCAGTACGTCCACGCGGCGGATACCAACCCAAGAACCGCGGCGAAGACGACTCCGCCCCAGGGGATCGGCTTCTTGCCCGTGTCCAGTTCCTGACCCGTCAGCTTGGCGACGTCGAGGGCGATGCGACCGTGAAGCCAGCCCGAGACCAGGCTGAACTCTCGCAGCGGCTCTGACTTCTCAATCTCCTCGACCAAAGCGAGGTTCTCGCGGATCTCGCCGCGAAGCCGGCGCTTTCTGCTCCCAAGTCCGACGATTGCCGCCACTGGCGCCCCAACGGTGAGACCCGCCTTTGCGATCGCCTCCCAGTCCATGGGCGAGACCCTACGGCGATCGGGGCGAAGCGACCTCGACTTTCCAGACCTCGCTGTCGGCACGGCTACCGGACCTGCTTGAGGCCGGTACGGCCCGTCTACATCTGGGGCTGGGCTGCCCCGGCTCGTGCTGGCCCTCGAAGGCTCCAGCAACGACGAGCGGACGACCTCAGCCACACCTGCCCTGCACCGCAGAATGCGTGCAGAAGTGTGCTGCGGGTCGCCGGGGGATACGCCGTCTGACCTGGGTAAACGGCCGCGGAGTGCATCGTTCTTGTGATCCGAGGGTCGTCGGTTCGAGCCCGACGGGGCCTACTCCAGCGTTGCGAAGTGGTCGATCGCCGCGAAGAACATCTCCACGACGTCGTCGACCAGGTCCTCCCGCGGCACCGGCATGCCGGCCTCGAGCCAGTCGACGAGCAGCTCGTGGAAGCCACCGGCGAGCATCGTCGCGGCGTGCCGGGCGGTCCGCGCCTCGCGGGCGTCGCGCGGCTGCCGGATCAGGCTCGTTCCCTGCGCCACCATCAGGTCGACGAACGTGTCGATGGCGGTACGCCGGTGCGGCCTCATCACCGGGTGCGCGGACGACTCGACCAGCAGACAGCTCAGCAGCCGGTCGTCGGCAACCCGGTCCACGAAACTGCGCACCGCGGCCGCAGCCGCCGCCCGCGGCGTGGGCGGGGCCTCGGCGACAGCCGCCATCACGCCGCCCACACCGATCGCCAACTGCTCCTCGAACACCGCTAGCAGCAGCTCGTCGACACTGGCGAAGCTCTCGTAGAAGTAGCGCTCGGTCAGGCCCGCGGTCCGGCACACGGCTCGGTAGCTGACAGCGGCCAGCCCGCGTTCGCGGATGATCTCGGCGCCGGCGTCGAGCAGGCGCCTGCGGCGCTCGGCCCGCCGGTCGGCCGCGCTGACTCCGCCGTACTTCCGCTTCACCTGGGACGTCCCGACCATCGCACCCTTCCCGAATCTCAAACTGACACTCTATGATGTCAGAATGAATCTGACGCTACCCGATGTCAGAAATGGGTCGGTAGAAAGCGTGCCGCTCGGACCGGACTCGCTGACCTGGCGGTACTTCGGCGCGTGGATCGGCTTCGCGGGCGGCAGCGTGCCGCAGCTCTACCAGCTGATGCACCCGGTTCTCGGGCACGCGGTCGAGGAGCACTCCAACTACAAGGAGGACCCGTTCGACCGGCTGCTCCGGTCGATGGGACCGATCTACGGCGTGGTGTACGACGGGCCCAAGGCCGAGGCGACCGCGCTGGCGGTCCGCGGGTTCCACCGCCACATCAAAGGCACGATGCCCGACGGCGAGCGCTACAGCGGGCTCAACCCCGAGGTCTTCCGCTGGGCGCACGCGACGTTCGTGCACGGACTGGTCTACGGGTTCTCCGACATCTTCGGACCCTTCAGCCGCTCCGAGCAGAAGCAGCTGTACGCCGAGTCGCGGCAGTGGTACCGGCTCTACGGCATGACCATGCGCGACGTACCGGAGACCCTCGACGAGTTCGACGCGTACTGGCAGCACTACCAGCGCGACGTACTCGAGGCGACGCCCGCGGCGCGGACCCTGCACGCCATCTTCCGGTCGCCACCACGCCCGCCGGGACTCGAGTGGATCCCGGCGCCGCTGTGGCGGCCCCTCGGCCTGGTCGGCGGACACCTGGCCATGGCGTTCGCAGCCGGTCAGCTGTCACCCGAGGCGCGGGAGAAGCTCGGGTTCCCGTGGGGACCGCACCGACGCCTGGAGTACCGCCTGATGTTCCGGCTGGTGCGCACGGTCGGACGCGCCACGCCCCCTCACCGCCGCTTCCACCCACGGGCCGCGGCCGCCTGGCGGCGCGAGGCAAGGCGCCACGGCGTCTCGGTTGCCACGCTGCTCAAGCAGCAGGAGTAGGTTCGTGGGCATGCGAGGCGATCGCGTCGAGATCGTGGTGGACACCGGTGGCGGGGTCCGGGTGTACGACGTGGTGGCCAGCCGGGCCGGCCGCCGAGTCGAGATCACCAGCGGTCGCGGTGTCGTCGAGGTAACCGAGGTAACCCGCAGCGGTACGCCCGTGCGCACCGCTCGCTTCATGACCGGCCGCGTAGTCGCGCTCGTGGAGCACCCGGCCGGCGGACAGCCGACAGAGCACACGCCCTGATCAGGTCCGCGCCTACCTGATCATTCCTCGTCGCCTGCGGAGACAAGGCCGGCTTGGCTGCTCCCTGTCGCCGTACGAGCGCGGCTGGAAAGCCACCAGGTGGCGCCGGCGACGCCGAAGTCCGCCACCAGGTGTACGACGCGCGCGAGCAGGGCCACCGAAGTGGCGACGGCCAGGCCGGTGACCGGGGCGAGCAGGGCGATGAAGGTGGCCTCCCGGGCGCCGAGGCCGGCGGGGGCGACGACGACGATCATGCCCAGGCCGTAGCCGAGGGTGAACCCGCCCGCCAGTGCGACCAGCACTCGCCAGGACGGATCCGGCGTGATCGTCAGCAGGGCGAGCGCGTAGATCGCCCAGACCATCACCAGCCCCACGGCCAGGAACCCCGCGTCCAGGAGACGGAGCCGCAGCTGAGCACCGCCGAAGCGGGCTCCGATCGGGTTTGCAACCACCGGCAGCATCCCGGCGACAGCGACCAGGACACCGGTGGCCACCAGCCACCACGGCAGGGCCACGCCGACACCACCCGCCAGCGCGACCAGGCCACCGGCGACCACGGCGGTCGCGACGTTGTAGCCCACGAAGACCAGCGCGGCGCCGACGGTCACCCGGACCGGCACCTCGTGGCGGCGGGCGAGCTGGGCCTGGGCGCCGATCGCCCAGACCGTGCCCGGCACGTACTTGCCCAACCTGCCGACCAGATAGATCGCGAGGCCGTCCACGAGCGGCAGCCGGCACCCGTAGGCATCGAGCACCCGCAGCCACAGGAAGCCGGTGAGCAGCAGGCCGACGGAGGTCAGGCCCACGGCAGCCAGCATGCCCAGCGGTGAGGTATCGCCGATCGCCCGGCCGATGTCACCGAAGTGCCCGCGCAGGCTCCACCAGGCGAAGAAGGCCACGGCCAGCAGGAGCAGCACCCGCAACAGCGCGAGCACTCCGACCTGACGGGACGCGGGTTCGGTCATGCGGACCGCGAGATCAGGGCGGTGCGGGTCGGGTACGGCAACGACGGGGTCAGGCCGCGGGTCCAGGTCACGTTGAGGTCGGGGCAGTGCTTGTCGATGGCCTCGCGGTAGCGCGCCCGGTCGACGTTGTCGAGCACGATCAGCCCGCCCTCGGCCAGCCGCGGCAGCGCCCGCTCCAGGCACACCTCACGCGCCCGCCCGTCGATCACGATCAGGTCGAAGTCGCCGTCGGTGGCCTCGATCGCCGCGACGTACGACGAGAAGTCGAGGCCCTCGAAGCCGGCCTTCGCCGACTGCACCCCCGCCGACGACGGGAGCGGCTCCACCACCTTCAGCGAGGCGTTGCCGGGCAGCACCTCCGCCATCGTGTCGGCCCATGCCCGGTCGTGCTCGACCGAGGTGACCGTCGCCGAGCGCCGGCCGAGCCAAACCGTCGAGGCGCCCGAGCCCCACTCGAAGACGCGAGCGGCCGGCTTGTCCTCGAGGAAGTCGGAGACCAGGTCGGCGGAGCGGAACGTCCACCACGGCACGTCGTACCGGAGCAGGTCGGCGAGGTCGTAGATCGAGAACAGCGACCGCACCCACACCCCGGCGCGGGACCGGGCCGCCCACCGGTCGAGCAGTGCGAGCACGCCGATCGCGCGGAGCGCCGCGCGCAGGCCGCGCATGACGGTGACGTAGTGCTTCTTCATCGTGCGTCCTCCTGGATGTCCAGTGAGAGCAGGTGTACGTCGGTCTCGGCGTCCGGGTCGGCGAAGGTCAGCAGCAGCCGCCCACGACCATAGGTGTCGGCGAGGGCGGCGGGCACGCGTGCCTCGAACAGCTCGTCGCCGACGGGCGCCAGGTCGACCGGCTCGCCGTTCGCCTCGACGTCGAACGGCGTCGTACCGACGATTTCGAGCCTGACCACCAGGTCGGTCCCGCGCAGCTCGTCGGGCAGCGTGGTCCCGAGCTGGGCGCGGTCCCACTTGATCCAGTCGCCGCGGACCAGCTTGTGTGAGTCCCAGCCGCCGAGCGAGTACGGCCGGCCGTTGCCGCCGGGCTGGCCGTAGGTCACCGGCCCGCCCTCCCACTCCCGCGGCCGCAGGTCGCAGCGGGCGAGGTAGCTCAGGTCGCGCTCGCCCCAGCGGCCGGGCCTGGTGACGTTGTCGACCACCTCGCAGTTCGAGCCGAACTGGTCGGTGTGGAACATCACCGCGTAGAACGTCATCGGCGAGGCGGCCGGCGCCGCCGGCCGCTGGTCGTCGTACGCCGCGAGCGGGCCGACGGTGTCGATGCCGCAGTCGTGGTGGCTCTCGAAGGAGTACCGCATCAGCTCGCCGTCGACGATGCTCGGCGAGCAGGTCACCCAGGCACCGGCCGGGATGCTCGGGGCAAGGGCACGCGCGCTGGTCCGCCAGTAGTCGGACTCGTACGTCGGCACGAAGATCGAGCCCGGCACGCTGCCGTAGCCGTAGTTGTAGGGGAACAGCCGCAGCTGGTCCACCGTGGGTGCGGCGACCGTCAGACAGGCCAGCACCAGTGCGGCGACCCGCTTCCGGCCGTCTGCGACAGCGCCGAAGCGCGCCAGGAAGGCGGCCAGCCCGAGCGTGGCCAGGACGGCGAGGGCCGGCGTCACGAAGAGCAGCTGCCGCAGGCCGTTGTAGAGGTTCGACTCCATCGCCATCGCCACCAGCGGCAGCGTGAACGCCTGCACGCCGACCAGCGTGATCCCGATCGCCCGCGGGTCGAACCGCCAGCGGCCGGCCCACACGATCCGGAGCCCGACCACGGCCCCGCCGAGGGCGGCGATCAGCAGCAGCGTCGGCATGTCGGCGAGCGCGTGCACCGGGACGTACCACCAGTCGGCACTACGGCCGCCGTACGAGCCGGAGGCGGAGGCCGACTCCCGCATCAGTTTCAGCGGGGTGCCGAACGCGACCGGGTAGAGCGCGGCCAGCACGCCGTACGCGATCGGCACCGGCACCAGTGCCTCCGCGAGC
This sequence comes from Nocardioides speluncae, assembly GCF_003121585.1. GTDB lineage: Bacteria > Actinomycetota > Actinomycetes > Propionibacteriales > Nocardioidaceae > Nocardioides > Nocardioides speluncae. The sequence goes on along the minus strand of NZ_QEOO01000023.1, from coordinate 78,724 downwards.
CGCCGACGGTTGCGGCGCACGGCACCCACCAGCCCGCCCTCTCCCCACTCCCCCGCGGTGGTGATTACGACGAACGCGGTCACGCTGGCGAACAGCCCCGGCCACATGCCGGGCCGGGTGCCGAGCATGAACAACAGGCCGGCCAGCCCGATCCCGCCGACCAGCAGCCCGCGGCGCCACCCACCGCCGTGCTCACGCGCGGCGAGCACCAGGGCCAGGGTCAGCAGCGCATAGCCGGCGCCGACCGGGATGTCCTTGATGTTGAACATCGCGTGCCCGGTCCACATCGGGGTCGCCAGCAGCACCGCGCCGGCGACCGCGCCCCACTGCCAGCTGCGGAGCAGCTGCCGTGCGGTGGCAGCGACGGCGGCGGCGCCGAGCAGCGCGATCAGGCCGACTCCGACATGGCGGATGGCGAAGGCGTGCGCCGAGTCGGCGATCTCGCCTCGGCCCTCGATGCCCCAGAGCATCGACCAGGCGTGTAGCAGCGTCATCGTGAACGGCGCGTAGACGTAGTCGTCCTTCACCCACTCGCCGGGCTCGCCGTTCACCAGGTCCTGGTCCAGCAGGTACCAGCCGCTGTCCATGAAGTTGCGCATCCGCATCACGTGGTACGTCTCGTCCCACGCGGTGCCAGTCAGCCAGCCGCCGACCAGGATCACCACCGGCATCGTCGCCAGGACCGCGATCGCCACCCACAGCAGCGGCCGCGGCACGGTCACTGCGCCCGGGTGGTCGAGCAGCGAGCCCCGGCGAGCGATGTCGAGACCACCCTCGGCGGGCTTGGTGCGGCTGGGAGCCTGGGTCACGCCCGGCTCTCCGGCCCGCGGTTGCGAGCGTGTACGACGAGCTCGGCGAGCAGGCCGAACAGGGTGAGCTGGAGGCCGACCATCACCATCAGCACGCCGGCGATCAGCAGCGGCCGGTCGCCGATCGTGGCACCGGTGAACTTGAGGCCGGTCATGTACAGCAGCACGCCCATGCCGAGCAGCAGGCTGACGAAGCCGACGCCGCCGAACAGGTGCGAGGGCCTGTGCTCATAGGACAGCAGGAAGCGGACCGTGATCAGGTCGGCGAAGCCGCGCCAGAACCGGGCCAGGCCGTACTTGCTCGAGCCGTGCATCCGGGCGTGGTGCTTGACCGGCACCTCGGCGACCTCGTAGCCCATGCCGTGCGAGATCACGGTGAGGTAGCGGTGCATCTCGCCGTACAGCATCGGCAGCAGGTCCTGCGCCACCTCGGCCCGCATCGCCTTGAAGCCGGAGTTGAAGTCGCGGCCCGGCGCGCCGGACAGCAGTGCCGTGGTCTGGTTGTACAGCCGCGAGGTGGTGCGCTTGACGAAGCGGTCGTTGCGCTCCAAGCGGGCGCCGGTCACCAGGTCGGCGCCCTGGCCGACCCGCTCCAGCAGCCGGCCGAGCTCGGTCGGGTCGTCCTGGCCGTCGGCGTCCATCATCACGACCGTGTCGGCACCGCCGTCGATCGCGCGCCGGAACCCGCGTTTCAGCGCCGCGGCCTTGCCGAGGTTGTGGCGCAGCGTCTCCAGCTCGACGCACGGGTGGTCGGCCATCAGCGCGGCCATCACCTTGCCGGTGTCGTCGGTGGACCCGTCGTCGACCACCAGCACCCGGCCGACCGGGTCGAGCGCGGTGACCTCGGTGACGATGCGCGGGATGAGCTCATCGAGGTTCTCGGCCTCGTTCAGGGCCGGAACGACTACCCAGAGCACGGCTACTCCTGTTCCTCGCGGGACATGGCAACACGGGATAGTCACGCGTTGGAATGAACGAGGCGTGACGACGCCATGTCCTGCGCGTGTAGCGCGGCGTTCATCGCGTCTGGCGCCTCCTCGGGAGCGGGATCGGGATGCCGTAGCGGGGCACCGGCAGTACGCCGCTCAGGTGGTCCTGGTCCGGTCGGTGGAGCTCGACGAAGCGCGGTCTACGCACCATCTGCCGCGAGGCCTCCTCCCAGCTCGGCAGCGTCTCCTCCTCGGTGCGCCAGGCGGTCACCGAGGTCTGGCGTGCCCAGCCGGCCATGCGCGGCACCAGCGCCCCGTGCGCTCCGCCGTCGCGGAAGGCGACCATGCTGCGCCCGTCGCGCCAGACGGTCAGCGTCCAGTACGACAGCCAGGGCTCACCGGTGACCCGCAGCGCGCCCGCCAGGTAGCCCGGCGTACGCCGCGCCTGCAGACCGGCCCGGATGCTGCCGATGCCGAACGGCGCGAAGTACCGCGGCTTGATCAGGACCGTGCGGGTCACAACGGCGACAGGCATATCGACCTGCTCCATCCATAACGTTGTTATATAACAACGTAACCATTAGCCTGAGCGCATGGCAAGGCCGAAGACCCACACTGCTGAGGTCGCCGAACGGCTGATGGAGTGCGCCCTGGAGGCGGTGGCTCGCGACGGGATCGGCTCGCTCCCGCTGCGCAGCATCGCCGAGCGTGCGGAGACCTCGACGACGGCGGTGTATGCGCTGTTCGGCAACAAGGAAGGCATGCAGCGGGCGGTCCTGACCCGGGCCTTCGGTGAGTTCGCCGACGACCAGGAGCTGATCGAGGTGACCGACGACCCGGTCACCGACATCGCGGGCCTCGGGGCCCACTACGTGCAGTGGGCGATCGACCACCCACGGCTCTACGAGGCGATGTACGGCGAGGCGCTCGCGGGGCTGACGCCGTCCGAGGAGCTCAGCGAGGCCCGGCTCCGGGCGGTGGCCCGGATCTCGGACGCCGTGCAGCGGGCGCTTGACAGCGGAGCCTTCCGCCCCGCGGACCACGCCACCGTGGTCGTGTCGCTGTGGGCCCAGGTCCACGGCCTCGCGACGCTGATGATGGCCGGCCACCTACCGGACGGAGCCGATCCGGCCCTCGCGGCGTGGGCCACGATCGAAGGCTGGTTTGCCGACGCCCGGCGCTGAACGGCGGTACCGTCGCTCATGACCAGCCGCCGCGTGCTCGCCGTACTCCCGGTGCTCGCCCTGAGCATGCTGGTCGCCTGCGGCGAGGAGACCCGGCCCGAGGCCGCTGACCCGCCGCAGAAGAACGAGCTGACCTTCACCAAGCCGGACGGCGACACCTTCACCGTCGTCCCCAAGAAGGTGACCTGCGGTCCCAGCGACCACTACGAGTCGGTTCAGGTGGTCAAGGTCAACGACTTCGACAAGTCGTCGATCCTGCTGATCGACGTGGTGCCGGACAAGGTCGACGGCGAGACCTTCGAGCTCCCCGTGGACGCCGGCGACGAAGAGGGTGCTGCGAACGCCCTCCTGTTCTACAGCGCGGAGCGCGCCGAGCTCGACGTCGAGGTCTCCACCGCCCAAGAAGACAGCTCCGGCACGCTCACGATCGTCCGCGCCGGCTGCGACCCCGCGATGCTCGAGCTCGACATCGACGCGCACCTCGACTCCGAGCTCAACGGCGGCACCGAGCTCGACGTGCGGGGTCACGTCGAGCTCGGTGGGTAGCGGGCGTGACTCAGAGGGTCACGCCGTACGACTCACCGAAGAAGGCCTCCTCGATGTACGCCGGCGCCAGATAGCCGAAGCCCTCGTCGCCCCAGCCGGTGCCCCAGCTGTTGCGCACGATGAACCTGCCGTCGGCCCGATAGCCGACGATCGCGATCGCGTGCCCGCCGACGACGGTTGCGGGCTGGAACACGTCGACCAGGCCGTCCTTCTCGGTCGCCTCGTACCAGCTGTCGTCGACCTGGAAGCCGGCCAGGATCGGACCGCGCCCCTCGGCGAGCCACCGCTTCCAGCCCTCGAGGTTCAGGCCGAGGTTGAAGTAGCGGGCGATCTTCCGCTCCGCCGCCTTGGCGTAGTACACGTTCTCGTTGCCGATGTACATCGTGGTGTTGATGTGGAATGGCTGGTCGGTCTCCAGGGCCGCACCGTAGTTGCGCAGTACGTCGACCGCCGGCTTCAGCATCGTCCCGGCGGCCTCGATGAACGTCGACGGGCGGTCGGTGAACTGGTCGGTCTCCTTCGAACCCATCCAGACGTGCCGCGGCGACAGCAGCTCGTCGGCGCCGATCTTGCCGACGGTGAAGAAGTGCCACCGAGCGACGCCGTCGGCGCTCGCCCAGCCCACGCAGGAGCCGGTGCTCTCCTGGTTGTTGATCGTCCACCAGTCGGCCCGCAGGTCGACCGAGGGCGGCAGCGCGGCCGCTTCCTCCAGCACCCCGGCGTCGAGTGAGTCTTCGTAGGTCCAGTCGGTCTCGGTGCCGACCGAAGGGACGAGGTTGGTGATGAACCGGTCTTTCGCCTCGCTCGCCGTCATCTTGTCGTAGGGCATGTCTCTGTCTCCTCCGTACGACGGCCGCAAATCGGCCGTAATACGTGGAAGAGACCAGGCGCAGGTCTTAGATACGGCTACTCGCCCTCGACGCCGACCTCGGCCTCGGACTTAACTTTCCGCACCGGGCCGGTGACGGTGGCGGACGATCCCGGCGGTCAGCTGGTGGCCAGCCACCAGGGGCTGGAGTAGGCGATGCCGAGGTCATTGCAGGGGTGGCCGCCCGGGCCGGGAGTGTCGTTGGGCGCACTCGGGTCGCTGATCCGGAGCACCACCCAGTCGCCGTCGGCCGCCGCGAGCGAAACCCGGAACCGCAGCTCGGGGCCGACCTCGAACTCCACGACGTCGACCACCTCGGGTACTTCGCCGCCCGACCGCAGCACCTGGCAGGCGAGGCGCCGGCCGACCCAGTCGGCGCCGCGAGCGAGGTCGACGGCGAACGTGACCACCCCGGAGGTGTGCGGCAGGGTCGAGCCCATCCGCACCGGCTGGCGGCCGCCTGAGCCACTCGCCGTCGCGGTCGCGTCGAGCCGCAGTCCCGACGTACGCGTGGCGAAGAAGCGCCGCGCCAGCATCGCCGCCTTCACCCCGCGCCGCGAGTGCTCCTCGACCCACATCCCGGTCCGGCCCTTGCCCTCCGGATGACCCCAGTCGGTGCCGTGCTCGTCGGTCACCCCGGACAGCCCGGTCCGCCAGCCCGCGTCCAGGCAGGCCACCAGCGGCGAGCGCCGGCCCTGCTCGTAGCCGCGGAACAGATAGTCGTCCGCCCGGTTGAACATCTCCAGCGAGACCATCCGGTCACGCACCCGCGGGTCGTAGCGGAAGCCGCTGAACCGCAGCGGCTCGCGGCCGGGGTGGTTGAAGCCGGCGATCCCGTCGGCGCCGCCGTCGAGGATCAGTCCGGGCTTGCGGGCCAGCCAGTCGAACAGCAGCGCCATCAGCCCGGCCTGGCGAACGTCGGTGTAGTGCTCGGTGAACCACACGTTCACGTGACCGAGCAGCGGCTCGCTCCACTCGAAGCCGCGGATCGCGGTGAACGCGCCGTCCTCGTTGGCGAGGTCCGCGAGCTCCTTGGTACGGCGCCACCCGGACCTGGTCAGGCCGGCCACGTCGCGGTACTCCGGCGGCAGGATCCCGTCCAGGACGTCGCCAAGCACGTTGTCCGACAGCGTGGCGTGGTCGGTCAGCGCCGCCACGTCGAGCCCGGCGCTGCGCATCGAGGCGAACGCCCGCGCGGGGTCGCCGTCACCGTCGGAGAGCAGCGTGTGGTTATGCAGGTCGGCGTGGAGCAGCGTCGTACCGCTGGAGATGCGGGACGCCCGGTCGGCGCCCGGCAGCGGAGCCGAGCGGCCGGCGCGATCGCTGATCACGCCGGCCTGGGCCGAGGTCGCGCCGGCCATCAGCAGCGCCGAGCCCGCCGCCCCCAGCGCGGTGCGCCGGGTCAGCGAGATCCCGTGCTGCTGCTCTGCGTCGTCCTCACACATGTCTTAGATCTACCCACACCCGGTCGGCGGTGGGGGTGGATTTGGATAGTCCGTCATGGAAACGTCGGTCACGAGCCGCCGTACCAACGTCTCGTGACGGACCATCCCGCGCCTTAGCCGACGGTACGCCGTTCCGCCGGTACGCCGCGCTCCCGGGCGTCGGTGAGGCGGGCCTCCTCGGCCGCGATCGCCTCCAGCTCCTTGCGCCGCTCCTCGAGCGCCGCGTCGTACACACCCGGATCGCTGACCAGGTCGGCGGCGCCGTGTTCGAGCCGGGCCAGGGCGGCGCGGCCGAAGATCTGCTGCTCGGTCGAGGTGCGGTTGGCGCGGCCGCGGCCGACGAAGGCGATCGCCCACTTCATCAGCGCGGAGACCCGGTTCTTGAAGCCGGTGAGGTAGACCAGGTGGACGCCGAGCCACATCAGCCAGGCGAGCAGCCCGCTCAGCTTGAGCTTGCCGACCATCGCGACCGCGCTGAACCGGCTGATGATCGCGATCGAACCCTTGTCGAAGTAGTGGAACGGCTTCTGCGCGGGCTTGCCGGCCAGCCGGCCCTTGATCTCCTTGGCGGCGTACTTGCCGCCCTGGATCGCCACCTGGGCGACACCGGGCAGGTTGTCGAGCGCGATCATGTCGCCGACCACGAACACCTCGGGGTGCCCGGGCAGCGTGAGGTCGGGGTTCACGTGGATCCGGCCGGCCCGGTCGAGCGGCGCGCCGGTCTGCTCGGACAGGGTCCTGGTCAGCGGGCTCGCCGAGACGCCGGCGGCCCAGATCTTGGTGACCGAGTCGATCCGGCGCAGCGTGCCGTCCTTGTCCTTGACCTCGATGCCGCGCTCGTCGACGTCGGTGACCATCGCGCCGAGCTGGACCTCGACGTCGTGCTTCTCCAGCTCCCGCTTGGTCCAGGCGCCGAGCTTGTGGCCGAACGGCGGCAGTACCTGCGGCGCCGCGTCCAGCAGGATCACCCGGGCGGTCCGGGTGTTGATGTAGCGGAAGTCCTTCTTGAGCGTGCGGTGCGCCAGCTCGGCGATCTGGCCGGCCATCTCGACGCCGGTCGGGCCGGCACCGACCACCACGAAGGTGAGCAGGTGGTCGACGTCGTCGCCGCGGCTGGCACCCAGCTCGGCCATCTCGAACGCGCCGAAGATCCGGGCCCGCAGCTCGAGCGCGTCGTCGATGCTCTTCATGCCGGGCGCGAACTCCGCGAACTGGTCGTTGCCGAAGTAGGACTGGCTGGCCCCGGCGGCCACGATCAGGGAGTCGTACGACGTCTCGGTGGGCCGTCCGAGCACCTGGGAGGTGACCACCCGGCGCTCGAGGTCGATGTCGGTGACCTCGCCGAGCAGCACGGTGGCGTTCTTCTGGGAGGCGAGCACCTCGCGGGTCGGCGGCGCCACCTCACCGGCGGCGAGGATGCCCGTCGCGACCTGGTAGATCAGCGGCTGGAAGAGGTGGTGTGTCGTCTTGGCGACCATGGTGACGTCGACGTCGGCTCGCCGAAGCGCCTTGGTGCCGAACAGGCCGCCGAATCCCGAGCCGACCACGACGACCTGGTGGCGCTGGCCCTTCGCTACTCCGCCTGCAGTGCTCGTGCCTGACATCGAAAGCCTCTCTGCCCATTCGCGGCCCGCGGATGTGTGCAGGTGCGAAAGTTCACGACTCTGTCCCTACAACCATCCCACTGCTCATGAGAGGGTTCGTGGGTGCCCATCACTAGTCCTGCGAAACAGTGGTTTGGGACACAATATTTGCGGGTAGTCAGGGCAAGATGGTCTGACCAGTTCACAACACCACTTGCGGGACCGGCTGGTCCCCCGCCCCGCTAAAGGTGCCGGACTTGCCGCTGAACCGAAAAGCACTAGAGCTACCTGCAAATCCGCGGTCCGTACAGGACGCGCGGCGGTGGGTCGCGGGCATCTGCCATGACATCGGCCGTGATGACCTGGTCGACTCCGCCGAGCTGGGCGTCTCCGAGCTGGTGACCAACGCCCTCCTGCATGCCGAGCCGCCGTTCCGGGTGGCGGTGCGCGGCACCGTGGAGCACCCGCGGATCGAGGTCTACGACGGCTCCACCACCCCACCCAGGGCCGACCTCGGGATGACCGACGATGACAACCTGCTGTCCACGATCGGCCGCGGGCTCGGGATGCTCGCGATGAGCTCGAGCGCGTGGGGCGCCGACATCGACCGGCACGGCAAGGTGGTGTGGTTCTTGCCCGTGGCGGAGGCTCGCGCCGACGTCGACCTGGCCGGCCGCATCGACATCGACGACGCGGTGTCCTACGAGCCGCAGCCGGTGGTCGACGGGATCGTCGTACAGCTTCTGAAGCTGCCGGTCGACCTGTACGCCGACTTCCGCCGGCACTACCGGGAGCTGCGGCGCGAGCTGCGGCTGCTGTCGCTGGCCGACGAGACCAGCTACCCGATCGCCAAGAGCCTCTCCGACCTGTTCCTGCAGTTCGAGCGCGAGCTGCTGGTCGGCGTCGAGTCGGACCGGCTGGAGGGGGCGATCCAGGGCGGCCTCACGGTCACCGACCACGAGGTGGAGATCCCCCGCAGCGCCCCGGCCACCATCAAGCAGATGCTGGAGCTGCTGGAGCTCGCCGACGCGTTCTGCCGGGCCGAGCGGCTGCTCGCGCTGGCCACCACCGCCCAGCAGCACCAGTTCCAGCGGTGGTACCTCGGCGAGTTCGTCCGCCAGGGCCGCGGCGAGACGGCGCAGCCCTGGGCGGCGGCGCCCAGGTGAAGCAGCACAAGCAGAGCGCTTCGTGAAAGGTGCCGCTCCGACCCCCCGACTTCTCGCCGCGGTCGCGGTGGGCGGCGCGCTCGGTGCACTGCTCCGCTGGTACGCCGGCGTGCTGGTCGCCGACGGTGCCGGGATTCCTTGGACGACCCTCGCGATCAACCTGTCCGGATCGTTCCTGCTGGCCCTGCTACCGGCCTCGTCGTACATCCGCGACCACCCGGTGCTCCCGGTCTTCCTCGGCACCGGCGTGCTGGGCGGCTACACCACGCTCTCGGCGTACACCGAGCACTCGCGCCGGATGCTTGCCGACGGGTCGACCGCCCTGGCGTTCGCCTACCTGGCCGGGACCCTGCTGTCGTGCGTGGTCGCGGTCCGGCTCGCCCATCTGCTGTCGTCCGCCGAGGCGCAGCACGAGTTCGAGGACGAGGAGGGCAACGAATGACGCCGCTCCTCGTCGCCGTCGGCGCCGCGGCCGGCGCCGTGCTGCGTTACCTCGCCGGCCACTACCTCGACGGCACCTGGCACCGGGGCACGCTGCTGGTCAACGTCGCCGGCTCGTTCCTCCTCGGCGTCTTCTCGGGCTGGGCGCTGTCCGGCGCCTGGCTCGCGCTGCTCGGGACCGGCTTCTGTGGAGGGCTGACGACGTACTCCGCCTTCGCGGTCCAAGCAACTGAGCACGGCCCACGCCGCGGCACGGCGTACGCGCTGGTCACGGTGGCCGCGGGGCTGGCCGCGGCCTACCTCGGCTTCGTGCTCGGACGCGCGCTGTAGCGCGTCTTTGTCGGTGCCGGGCGACATAGTCCATGCCCGCTTGGAGCCTGCTCGACCTCGACCGTGCGCTGCGCGCCAGCTGGTCGGTGGACACCGCATCCCCTGACGATGTCGACGGCTGGAGCCCGGACAACCCGGCCTTCGGTCACTGCGACGTCACCGCGCTCGTCGTCAACGACCTCTTCGGTGGCGACCTGGTGATGGCGGAGGTGTACGTCGACGGCGCCCAGCGCGGCTACCACTGGTGGAACAAGCTGGCGAGCGGCGTCGAGCTCGACCTGACCCTCGAGCAGTTCCGGCGCGGGGAGACGCTCCGCGACTCCCGGGTCAGGCAGCGCCCGCCTGGCCCGCTGCCGCGCCGCTGGGACGCCTACCTGCTGCTGCGCGAGCGGGTCGGCGCGCACCTCGGGCCGCTGCCGCCGGCGTACTGACTCGCAGCCCTCAGGCGTAGCCGAGGTCGTGCAGGCGGTCGTCGTCGATGCCGAAGTGGTGGGCGACCTCGTGGACCACGGTGATCCGGACCTCGTCGACCAGTTCCTCCTCGGACTCGCACATCTCCTGCAGCGGGTTGCGGAAAATGAAGATCCGGTCCGGCAGCTGGCCGGCGTACGAGCCGTCGCGGTCGGTGAGCGCGACCCCGTCGTACAGGCCGAGCAGGTCGGGGTCGTCCGCGGGGGGCTCGTCCTCGACGAGGACGACGACGTTGCGGATCAGCGCGGCCAGCTCGTCGGGAATGTCGTCGAGCGCCTGGTCCACCAGGGCCTCGAACCGCTCGCGGGTCATGTCGATCGCCATCCTGCAATTGTGACCGGCGGCCAGTAGCCGCTGCGACCGGCCAGAGCGAGCTCGGCGATCAGTCTTCGACGTGCGCCAGCTTGCGGTCCCGCGATTGGCGGTCTGCGATGAGCTCTTCGAGCGCGAGGGTCACGGCTTCTTCCTCGGATCGCAGCCCGCTGATCTCCAGGGCATGCTGCACGAGGTCGGAGTCGATCGAGATGTTCGCAGTCATGCGTGCCTCCTTGCGCGTGAGTGCGCACAAGCATTGTGACTCGCATTGCCCAGAAATGGCTCGACGCTCCGGACCATGCGGTCCGGAGCGTCTCTGCGACCCCGACGGGACTCGAACCCGCGGCCTCCGCCGTGACAGGGCGGCGCGCTAACCAACTGCGCTACGGGGCCAGGTTGCTCGTTCAGGAGCGGTGGAACTCTAACCTACCCAACGCGGTCTCTCCCAATCGGTAACGAAGAGCTGCGCTGGAGTACCCCGCACCCCTGGCAGGAACCGGGAGTTTGGAGTATTGCCGTACCCCGCACCCCCGGCAGGAGCCGGGAGTTTGGAGTATTGCCGTACCCCCAACGGGATTCGAACCCGTGCTACCGCCGTGAAAGGGCGACGTCCTAGGCCACTAGACGATGGGGGCTGGGACCGGTACAGCATAGGGGTCGGCTCGGAAGCGCCTCAAATTCATCGCGCCGCCACGTCTGAGGTATGGTTTCTCCGCTCGGGCAGGTAGCTCAGTTGGTACGAGCGATCGCCTGAAAAGTGATAGGTCGGCGGTTCGACCCCGCCCCTGCCCACGAGCAGCAGGCTCTTGACCTGCGCCAAAGGCCCCCGCCGGACTCGGCGGGGGCCTTTGCATGTCGGTTGTCTTGTCGGCGCTGCGTGCCAGCATGGACAAGGTGGACGACGACAGCGTCACCCAGGGGTACGTCGAGCTGCCGGCCGAGCTGCCGGACGTGTTCCGCTGCGCGTGGCGCCGTACCGGGTCGGACCTCGGCGGAGCCAGCGCGACCGTGCTGCCCGACGGCTGCGCCGACATCATCGTCGACCAGTCCGGAGGCGCGGTCCTGGTCGGGCCGACGCTGCTGCCCCACCGCCATGCGCTCGGCTCGAAGGTGACGCTGCGCGGGCTGCGGCTGCAGCCGTGGGCGGTGCCGCTGCTGTTCCGGCTGACGGCGACCGAGGTGCGGGACCGGGTGCTGCCGCTGGACGCGCTGGTGGGCAGCCGGTGGGCCCGCGAGATCGCGGCCGAGGTGTGGCGCGGCCGAGTGCCGAGGCGCTGGCGGTCGATCGACACGACTCCGTGGCAGATGGACCTGGTCAAGGGCCTGCTGCGGGCACCCAGCGGTGCGGTCGAGGTGACCGGACGCGAGTGGGGAGTCTCCGAGCGGCACGCCCGTCGCGCGGTCCGGGACCTGACCGGCATGTCGCCGCGGGAACTCGGCCACGTCGGCCGGCTGCAGCGGCTGCTGCCACTGCTCGACGAGGCGAGGTTCCCGCTCGCCCGGCTCGCCGCAGAGGCCGGCTACACCGACCAGGCGCACATGTCCCGTGACCTCAAGCGGCTTGCCGGGGTGACGCCGCTGAGCCTGCGGCGCGAGCGGTCAGGGGCCGCCGCCTGGCCGGGCGGGCGGCTGCTCACCGGGACCGAGGACCTAGTGGTCACGCCCGGAAGTTCGTCGAGGGTCTGAGTGGTCAGGGTGCGTGCAGCGCAAGGCGTCGGAGGGAGGCGGGCCGGTGGCCCGTCGACCGACGACAACGCAGCGATGTGCGTGCCCTGGCCGCTCAGACCCCGATGAACTTCCGAGCGTGACCACTAATCCGCGGCGCCTGATCGCGGTGTGGCCGATTGGTACAAGAGCTGGCCGCCGCCGCACGACAGCATCGAACACATGACTACCGACATCAAGGCCGCAGAACAGTTCGTCTACGCCAACGCCCGCCTGCTCGACCGGCGGCGGCTGGAGCACCTTACCGGTGCCGGGACCGCGGACGCGGTCGTCGAGGCGCTGCGTGCCTACCAGAACGACGACGGCGGCTTCGGGCACGCGCTCGAGCCCGACATGCGCGCACCCGGCAGTGAGCCGGCGGCAACGCTGCTCGCGCTGGAGACGCTGGTCGAGGCCGGCGCCACCAAGGACCCGCTGATCGACGGCGCCGCCGAGTGGCTGGCCAGCGCCGCGGCGCCGGACGGCACCCTGCCGCAGATGATGGCGACCGGCGCCGGCTATCCGCACGCGCCGTTCATCAACCCCGGCGGCCCGACGTTCCTCACCTACGCCCTGGCCGGCGCGCTCTGGCGGACCGAGGCCCGGCCGGACTGGCTGGACCGCGCCACCACTTGGGCCTGGACCGAGCTGGAGAGCCTGGAGGCGCCGCATACCTACACCGTCGTGTTCGCGCTGCGCTTCCTGGACGCCGTACCGGACGCCGACCGTGCCGGCGCCGTACTCGACAGCCTGCGTCCGCTCCTGGACGACGCCGGCTGCATGCCCGTACCCGGCGGCGTCGAGGGCGAGCAGGTCACCCCGCTGGCCCTGTCACCGGAGCCGGGGAGCCGCAGCCGGACCCTGTTCACCGGCGAGCAGGTGGCCGCCGACCTGGACCGGCTGCAGCGCGAGCAGCTCGACGACGGCGGGTGGGACTTCGACTTCCTGCACTGGTCGCCCGGACAGGCGCTCGACTGGCGCGGCAGCTTCACCGTGAGCAACCTGCGCCAGCTGGAGCAGCACGGCCGGATCAGCTTTTCCCTGACTACGTCGGCGCGGAGGTCGCCGCCGCCCGCTGAGCCGTGAGTACGGCGTCCGCGGCGGCCCGGCCGACGGCGATGCAGGAGCGCACCGCGCTGCCACAGTTCACGCTGATCAGGCCGGGGGCAGGCTCATGGACGTGGGGCTCCTTGCCGGCCCAGTCGGAGCCCCAGCGCACCTGGGCGGTGCTGGCGCCGGCGAGGAACGGGAACCGCTCCGCGAGGCCGGCGCCGAAGAGCTGCGGCAGGTAGTCGACCGGGCTGGCGTGGTCCTCGTCCTCGACCAGGTCCTCCTGGCCGACGACGAAGCGGAGCCGGCCGTCGATCTCCTTGATGAACACGTAGACGAAGCCCTCGCCGAGCCGCGTGATGATGTGTGGAAGCCGCTGCTGGCTCGGTGTGACCGGAAGGTCCAGCACGAGCAGCTGGCGCTTCTCGACCTCGCCGGTCAGACCCGGCGAGAGGCCGACGTTGGCCACGCCGAGCGCCAGCAGCACCACCTCCGCCTCGACCTCGCCGTCAGTGCCGACAACCCGGTGGCTGCCGTCGCCCGGCTCGACCGCGCGGACCTCGCCGACGTCGAGGTCGGCCACCCCGTCCGTACTCCGGCGCAGGTGGTCGACCAGGTCGTCGGCCTCGATGTTGATCCCGTCGACCAGCTCACCGGTGTCGAGGTAGAGGTAGGGCTCGTCGCGCATCCGGATCGGCGCACCGGAAGCCACCTCGGAGCGAATGAACCGCGCCGTCTCCTCGATCGCCCGCGACCGCTCCGGATCCGGCCGGTGCCAGCTCACGCTGCCTCCGGACTGCCGGAATGCGCCCCGCACGGCGGACCCGTCGACCCGGACCACGCCGGGCACCCGGCGCTGGGCGAGATGGTAGGCGGCGGCCGACCCCACGGGGCCGGCCCCGACGACGGCGATCGCATGGACCATGGCAGGGGCCTCTCAGGCAGGGGGCGGCACCGGTTCCGGTAGCGGAATCCTCCCATTCTCCTCAAATGCGGTCACCAGGGCATGGGCAGGTGTGCGCCGCTCCTGGAGTGCTATGTGCAGCGCTTCCAGGTACGGCGCGTGGCTGCTGCCGGCGAGCGCGGCAGTCGCCGCGTCGAGCACCGTGGCGGCCTCGGCACGCAGCCGGTCGTCGTCGAACCCGAGTACGGCGGCCCGCCGCAGCGCCGCGACGTCGGCCTTGTCGGCACGGCCGGGCAGCTCGGTGTCGAGAGCCAGGCCGCCGAGCAGTGCCATCAGCGGCCCGAACAGCGCCAGGTCGGCGAACGCGTCGAACGCCTTGAACTCGATCCGGCCGGCCTCGGCCTCGATCCGGGCGCGGGCGATCAGCCTCGACGGATTCCCGGCTGGTGGAGTCGCGAGGAAGACCCGGGCGACCGGTCGATGGCCGGCCCGGAGGTGGCCGCGGACCGACAGCCCGTCCCACCGCTTGCCTGCGTGGAACGGGCTGCCGGCGGCGAACGACACCAGCGCCGGCGCGTAGTAGGCGAGCTTGCGGCCGATGTCCACGGACTGCTCCGGGCCCCAGCCGGAATGGGAGAAGTTCACGTCCGGCCCGTAGGTGAGCATGTAGACCTCGGGGGCGTCGTACTCCGGGTGCGCGCGCCGCATCTCCAGCTCCCACGGCAGGTACGGCGGCTCCGGGACGTACGCAGGGAGGTGCGGGTTGTAGCCGATCGCGGCCAGGCGGCAGCCCTCGGCCGCCGCGGCGGCCGACAGGGCTGTCGTCTGCTGGCCGAGCGCCTGCAACGTGGGCTCGATCCCGTCGCAGATCGGGGTCCTGGTCTCGACCCCCTTCGGCACGCAGCGCAGGAACGTTCCCTCGGCGTCGAAGCGCTCGTCGCCCTCGACGTACCACCGGGTCCACTTGATCGCGAGGTCGCCGCGAGTGAGGTCGGCGTCGCTGTGGTCGGGCAGCCGGTCGATGATCCGCTGCGACCGCTGGCCGGCCGTGTCCGCGGTGAAGTCGAAGAGCCGGTCTCCCTCGGCGACCAGGCCGAACTCGGCCTCGATCCCGAACCGTAGGTCGTCTGCGTCGAAGTCGGTGTGGATGGCGGGTCGCACGCGCGACACCCTGGCAGATAGCGCTTGAGCGTGCATACTCAGCGGCATTGAGCGATACGGAGATGGTCGGCGACCTCCGGGCCGTGGGGAAATGACCCCATGACCCGCTTCGCCGATCCTCAGAAGTGCCCCGACTGCGGCGCCCCGATCACGCCCGGCGCGCCCGCGTGCGTGGCATGCCGACTGCCGCTGACCGGCATCACCGCGCAGACGCTCTTCCAGACCCTGCAGCGGGCCGACCTGCTGCTCACCCAGCTCCGCACCTCCGACGCCTCGGTCGGCGCGGCCGCGCCCATGGCGCCGCCCCAGCCGGCCATGCACCCCCACAGGCCGCCGCCGGTCTTCACGCCCGGCCCGCTCCCCACTGCGCCTCCGCTGCCGCCCAGCCCGGCGCCGCCGCGCCGCGGCTTGAGCGCCCCGTCGGTACCCAAGATCCTGCTCGGCCTCGGCGCGCTCTGCCTGCTGGTCGCGGCGCTGGTCTTCCTGGCGTTCGCGTGGTCGGTGCTCGGCGTCGGCGGCCGGACCGCGGTCCTGGTCGGCCTGACCCTGCTGGCCGGAGCCGGCTCGCTCACCTCGGCGAAGTTCGACCTGCGCGGTGCCGCCGAGTCGCTCGCTGTGGTCACCTTCGGCTTCGTCGGCCTGGACATCGCCGGCGCCGCCAACGCCGGCTGGTTCGGCGACGCCGGGATCGGCGCACTGCTGATGGTCACCGGTGTCACGGTCGGCGTCCTCGGCGCCGGCGGCGCGCTCGCGGGGGCCGCGCTCCCGATCAAGCGCCTGGTGGTGGCCGAGCTCGGCGTCGCCGGCGGCACCGCCCTGACTGTGATCGGCTCGCTCGCCGCGGCCAACGACGACCACGGCGTCGTACTCACCCTCGGCCTGGCCGGCGCCGTACTCGTCGCCTACCTCGGCTACCGGCTGCGCCTGGTCGTGGCCGCCTTCGCGACCACCGTGGTCGCCGGCTTCACCTGGCTGTCGCTGACCATCAACGGGTTCGTGCAGGCCTCCGACGAGCCCACCCTCGCTGCGATGTACGGCGAGCTGAACGCCTGGACGCTGCTGGTGGCGATCGTCGCGATGGCGGCCGTGGCGCTGGTCCGGCCGCTGCCGGTGTGGGCCCGGGTGGGCGCAGCCACGATCGCGGCTGTGGTCGCGGTCTTCACGCTGACACTGCCCGTCCTTGACGAGACGGCGACTCGGACCACGCTGGCCTGGCTGCTGGTGCTCGCGGTGACCGCGGTCGCGACGTACGTCGTCCCGAACCCGTGGCGGGCGGTGCCCGCCGCGCCGATGGTGATCGCGGCCATCGACCAGCTCGTGGTCCAGCTGACGCTGAGCGGCCAGGCACTCGGCCGGCTGGCACCGGAATCCGCGTGGGCGGCGCCGACCGGCGTCCGGCTCCCGGACGAGGCTGCCGCGTTCGCGCCGTGGATCCTGGTCCCGTCGTTCCTGTGCCTGGTCGCGGCCGGTGTCGCGACCGCGCGGTTCTGGGTGAACCCGCTGCCGACGGTCCAGCGGTACGCCGTACCGCTGGGCGCCGCGGTCCTCCTCGCCGGGCTGGCGACGCTGGCGCTGTACCCGGTGCCGGTGGCGGTCGTGTTGGCCGGCCTGGTCGCGGTGGCTGTCGCGGTCGGCGCCTGGACCCAGCTCGCGGCGGCCGACGCCCGGTGGCCGTGGCTGGCCCCGGCGGCCGTGGTGCTGCTGCTGGCGGTCGGGACCGCCCTGGTGGACGAGGTGCTCACCGCACTCGTGCTCGCGGTCGTGGTGGCCGCTGCCGCGGCGCTGGAGTGGGCCGGCCGCCCGGCGGTGGCAAGGCAGCTCGGCGAAGCGGTGCTGGCCCCGGCTCTGGCCGGCCTGATCTGGACGGTCGCGGAGATCGGCGCACTGCCGACCGAACATCGCGCCGTACCCATCCTGCTGCTGGTCGGCGGCCTCGCGATCGCGCGACCGCGGGTCGTGGGCGAGATCAGCTCCGCGCTCGCGATGCTGGTGACCGCCGGTGTGGCCACGGCCGCCGCGGACCGCCCGCAGACCTGGCTCGCGGTGCACCTCACGCTCGCCGGCGCGGTCGTGGTGACCTCGTCACTGGTGAACCGGGACCGGCGCCTGCTGGGCTGGCTCGGCGGCGCTCTGCTCGCGGCCGCGACCTGGGTGCGGCTTGAGGAGATCGGGGTGACCGAGCCGGAGCCGTACACGCTGCCGACCGCCCTCGCGCTGCTTGTCGTCGGCCTGCTGCACCTGCGCCGGCGCCCGGAGACCTCGACGTACACCGCGCTGATGCCGGGCCTCGCGCTGGCACTGGTGCCGAGCCTGCTCTGGGCGCTGACCGACCCGGTCTCGCTGCGGGCGCTGCTGCTCGGCGTCGGCTGCCTGGCTCTGGTGCTGGTCGGCGTGCAGCTGAAGTGGAGCGCACCCCTCGTGGCCGGCGCCACCGCGGGTGGGCTGCTGGTGCTGCGCGAGGCGGCGCCGTACGCCGGCAGCGTGCCCCAGTGGGCCACCATCGGCCTCGCCGGCACCCTGCTGCTCGTCCTGGGCATCACCTGGGAACGACGCCTCCGCGAGGTCCGTCTCGCCGGCACCTACCTCCGCGCCCTCCGCTGACCCGGCCCGTCTTCACGCCACAGCACGCCGCCAGCGGAGCTCCGGGTCGACATCAGCCTTCGCAAGCTCAGGCTGATGCTGACCCGGCCCGTCTTCACGCCACAGCACGCTGACCCGGCCCGTATTGACACCGATCGCGTCAACAAGGGCCGGGTCGGCGACGTACCGCGTCAACACGGGCCGGGTGAGCGCCGTACGACGTCAACACGAGGCGTGTCGGCGGGGGCTTGGGGTGCACGGCATAGTGGGCGGACGCGAACTTCCGGGTGCGGATGGAGGCAGGAGTGAACCGGATCGGCGGCGTGCTGCTCGCCTCGGCTGCGGTGGTGGGGATCGTCGCGGGCGGGTACGCCGGAATCATGATCGGACGGCCCGGCGACGACGGCAGCCCCTCCGGCAGCCCCTCAGGCAGCCCGTCGGCCACCGACCAGCAGGACCTGGCTGTCGACCAGCCACTCTTCTACGCCACGCCGGACGAGATCCACGACACCGGCGCGATCGTGCCGCTGACCGGGCTGCCGGCGGACCAGCACGACCGGATCGTCGCCGTGCAGCGGCTGGCCGGCGACGCCTGGCTGCTGGTGCTGTCGACCAGCGACAGCATCAACACCTACCAGGCGGTCCGGGTGGACCAGACTGGCGCCGTGCGGGTGATCGGTGACTTCGCCGGCGTGTGGGACCTGTCCGAGGCTGGCGACCAGCTGATCGCGATGACCACCGACTCCAGCGCGTACGTCGTCCGCTCGACCCAGGACGGATCCGAGCTCGGCCGGATCGCGCCCGCCGACGTCGGGGAGGCCAAGGCCGCCGAGGCCGCGGGGGTCGGGGCCTTCTCGGCGACCGGCGTCGTCACCGCGTGGACGCCGTTCGAAAGCAACCGCTCAAGGCTCTACGAGACCGAGCTAGGCACCCGGCTGACCGACGTGGTCGGGACCGACTTCTACGACTGGTCGGCGTCACCGGGCGGGCTGCTGCTGGCCGGCGAGAAGGCGGAGGACCCGGCGAACCCCGACGGCGCGCGCTGCCTGCAGGGCGGTCCGGTCGGCAACGCCGCGGGCTGGTGGAAGGACTGCGAGTGGGCGGCCGGCTCCAGCTACGGGCCGCGCTACAGCCCGTCCGGCGAGAAGCTGCTCGCGGTCCCGACCGACTCCGGGTCGGCGACCACGTTCGCGATCGTCGACGCCGAGGACCAAGCGGGGCCGATCGAGTTCCAGATCGCGGGCGACCCGCCCGCGGCCGAGTGGTACGACGACCACAGCTTCTTCGTGCTGTCCCGGACGGACGACGGGCCGAGCGTCATCTCGATCTGCAAGGAGTCGTCGGGCGCCTGTGCCGAGGTCACCCGGATCGACAACCAGGTCGTCCTCGGCGCTCCCTGACCGGCGTCAGTCGTGGATGGCCAGCAGCGGCCGGACGGCGTGCCGGGCCTGGTGGATCCGCGACTTGATGGTGCCGAGCGGAACCTCGAGCGTCTGCGCGATCTCGTCGTACGGCAGACCCTGGACATCGCGCAGCACCAGCGGCTCGACGAGCTCGGGGTGGGTCGAGCCAAGGATCTCCAGCGCCTCAAGCAGGTCGAGCCGGCTGCCTGCGATCACGCTGGTGGTGCGCGGGTCGGCCAGCACCGGCATGTCGTCGGCCGAGCGCTCCGCGGCGCGCCGCTTCAGGGAGCGGTACGTCGAGCGCGCGCTGTTGGACGCCACCGCGTGCAGCCAGGTCGTGAACTTGCTCCGGCCTGCGAACGAGCTGATCTTCGTCGCGACCAGCAGCAGCGCGTCCTGCGCGGCCTCCTCGGCGTCCTGCGGGTACAGCAGCATCCGCCCGCAGATGCGCTGCACCCGGGGCTGGATGGCGGCCAAGAGGTCTTCGAGCGCATCCCGATCCCCGGCGGCGGCGCGCAGCGCCAACTCGTCGAGATCGATGGGCTCGTCGTGCCCTGTGGTCACGGTCAGGTCCTCCCGTGGATTCAAAAATCTGGCCTTACGGCACAATACCCAGCGTGTCCTTACCTGATCGCCTCGGCAGGCTGCGGCGGGTGGAGCGGCTGGGTGTCGGGGGTTTCGCGACCGTGTGGCTCTACCACGACGACGAGCTACGCTCCGACGTCGCCGTGAAAGCCCTCGCCGACAACTGGGCACAGCGCTTCGACATCCGCGAGCGGTTCCTCGAAGAGGCGCGGATCCTGCGCCGCGCTGACTCCGATCACGTGGTCCGGGTCTACGACATCGGCGAGCACGACGGCACGCCGTACTTCGTGATGTCGTACGCCGACCGCGGCTCCCTAGCCGACCTCATGGAGAAGTCGGCGCCGGTCCCGGTGCCGACTACCGTCGAGCTGATCCGGCAGGCCGGGCTCGGGCTGTCGGTGCTGCACGAGCACGGCGTCGTGCACCGCGACATCAAGCCGCAGAACCTGCTGCTGCGCACCGCCGGATCCGGCGGTACCCGACTCCTGGTCGCCGACCTCGGCGTCGCGAAGGCGATGCTGCACGCGAGCGGGCTGACCCAGGTGGTCGGCACGCCGTCCTACATGGCGCCTGAGCAGGCGGCGGGGATCGGCATCGACATCCGGGCCGATGTGCACGCGCTGGGCGCGGTGGCGTACCACATGCTGACCGGCAAGCTGGTCCGCGAGGGCGGCATCTCCGACCTGATCGACGCCCGGCTGCCGCAGGCGCCGTCGGCGATCGCGGATCTGCCGCGCAGCGTCGACGAGGTGATGTTCCGGGCGCTGCACCCGCGACCGGAGGAGCGCTGGCCCGACGTCGCGACGTTCACCCGGGAGTTCGGCCGGGCGCTGGCCGGGCACACCGGTACGGCGCCGCCGTACTCGCAGGCCACGGTCACCCACAGCCCGCCGCTGGCCAGCCCCTCCCCGAGCCCGCGCCCGAGGACGGCCGGGACCTCGACGCCGTCGGCGACACCGCTGAGCACACCACAGCCGGCCGGCGAGAGCCGTGGGATGCCTGGCTGGATGCTCGCAGTGCTGTGCTTGCTTGTGCTCGCCACGACGTTCGTTGCGTCGTACGCCGTCACGGTGCTGCTCGAACGAGGCTAATACTGGGGTGTCCCGGGTGCCTGGGGTGCTCGGAAACGAGCACCTGACAGCCCTCGAACATGCAACGAGGCCAGGGCAGCTGCCCCGGCCTCGTTGACGTTGAAGGACGAACGGTAACCCCGTCAGCCCGCCTTGCGATCCAGAAGTTCCAGCACCTCGGTCTCACGGAACCTACGGTGCCCTCCCAACGTTCGGATCGAACTGATCTTGCCCGCCTTAGCCCACCGCGTGACCGTTTTCGGATCCACGCGGAAGAGTGCCGCAACTTCGGCTGGCGTCAGCAGGGTCTCCGCTTCTGCACTGTTGGGCGTCATCGCCATCTAACCCTCACATGTTCGTAGGCTCGCGCGCCCTCGTCATGCCCGTCGTGAGCGCACTGCCTTGCTTCCCTGGAATGACCCACCTTCAAACCCCCCGGAAATCCAAGCCGAAGGCGGGAACTGCTACCTCTTCAAACAACTGCGGGCTTGCGCCCTAGGCTGTGTCTCGGAGGACGCGCTCAACCCATGCACGTCTCCGAAACAGGACAAACGATGCCATACACCCATGGCAACATAGAAAGCAGGCACAACCAATGTCTGAGGCAGTTCCTGGGGTCAATTTCTTCGACCTAGGGGCCGATCACGAGCAGATTCTCTTTTGCAACGACTCTGCTTCCGGCCTTCGTGCGATCATCGCGATCCACTCGACAGCGCTCGGCCCGGCGCTCGGCGGCACCCGTTTCTATCCGTTCGCCTCCACCGAGGAGGCCGTTAGGGACGTTTTGAACCTGTCCCGTGGCATGTCATACAAGGCGGCACTTGCCGGCCTCGACCTCGGTGGCGGCAAGGCGGTGATCATCGGTGATCCCGCCACCCTCAAGTCCGAGCCGCTGCTTCGGGCCTACGGCCGATTCGTCCAGTCACTGCACGGCCGCTACTACACCGCGTGCGACGTCGGCACGTTCTCCGAGGACATGGACCACATCGCGCGCGAGTGCGACTACGTCACCGGCCGGACCGTCGCCCACGGCGGCGCCGGTGACAGCTCGGTGCTGACGGCGTACGGCGTCTTCCAGGGCATGCGCGCGGCCGCAGAGGTGGTCTGGGGCGCACCCACCCTGGACGGCCGGGTGGTCGGCGTCGCCGGCGTCGGCAAGGTCGGCCGCCACTTGGTGCGGCACCTGGTCGAGGACGGCGCCTCGGTCGTGGTCACCGACGTCGCCCCAGCCGCCGTCGAGAGGGTGCGGGCGGAGTTCCCCGACGTCACCGCCGTCGCCTCGACCGCCGAGCTCGTCGCGGCGAACCTGGACGTGTACGCGCCCTGCGCCCTCGGTGGCGCGCTGACCGACGATGTGGTCGGCACGCTGTCGGCCAAGATCGTGTGTGGTGCCGCTAACAACCAACTGGCGCACCCCGGCGTGGAGAAGCTGCTCGCGGACCGCGGCATCCTCTACGCGCCCGACTACTGCGTGAACTCCGGTGGCCTGATCCAGGTCGCCGACGAGCTCGAGGGCTTCTCCTTCGAGCGCGCCAAGCAGCGCGCCACCGGCATCTTCGACACCACGAAGAAGGTCTTCGCGCTCGCTGAGGCCGACGGTGTACCTCCCGCTGTGGCTGCCGACAGGCTGGCCGAGCGGCGGATGCACGAGGTCGGTCGACTCCGCGGCATCTGGCTTTCCTCGACGTAACCACGGCGCATCCGGGGCTCCTCCTAGAACAAGTCCTAGGAGGAGCCCCGATGCTTCGGTTTTGTCGCGCCGCAGTCGGCGTACTCGCGTTGGTCGTGGTCACCGCGGCAGGTCAGTGGCTCCCCTAGAGTTCCGCCATGACAACGTCCGTGCCAGCTGGGTCGCCGCACAGGCTCTCCTACCTCTGGTTCGCCGTCATCGTGATTTCCTACCTGGCGATCATCAAGGGCGTCGGGTACGTGGCCGGCCAGATCTGGGACGTCAACGACGGGATCTACACCACGCAGGACGTGGTGGTGGGGATGTGGCTGCCGTTGGGGGCCGCCCTGGTGTTCACCTACGCCGTCGTCGCGGTGCTGCGGTGGTGGGACCCGGTGCTCCGGGAACGGCACCCGGTGCAGCGGTGGGTGTGGGCGGTGCCGATCATCTTCGCCGTCTGCATCGGCCTCGCGATCGACTACGCCGATCTCGCCGACAAGGGCCTCGGCTACATCCTGGCCCTCCTGGTCGCCACCCAGTTCGTCGGCTGGGGCGAGGAAGGCATGTTCCGCGGCATCGGTGTCACCACCCTGCGTTCCCACGGACTCACCGAAGGAAAGGTGGCGATGTGGTCCAGCGTGATCTTCGGCGCCGTTCACATCAGCAACGCCCTCACCGGAGACATCAGCAAGGCGTTGCCGCAGGCCATCGCGGTCAGCTTCGCCGGCTACTTCTTCTATCTCATCCGACGCGTCAGCGGCGGCAACGTCCTCAACTCGGTCCTGCACGGCCTGTTCGACTTCTCGATCCTCTCGGCCACCGCCATCGCTGTGGACCAGGGCGGTTACCTCGGCTCCATGGCCGCGATCCTCGCCTACCTCATCGTCGGGACACTTCTCATCGTGCGCCGCCGCAGCATCGAGCCCGCTCCTGCGCTCGCCAAGTGACCCGTCACCGAAGCCGATGAGCGGGCCCCACGACACGCCGGCCTGAAGGCGTCCGTTCCCGCTGTCCAACGCGGTCGGCGACTTCAAGGCGGCGTCGTGCGGCTCGAGCTGGTCGCCGCGTCATTGCCGGTGATCGCCACCGGATCCTGACCGCGCTACCTGGACAGGCGAAAGGCCGGGGCGTCGAGCGCCCCGGTCTCCACCACGCTTAGTCGCGTCGCGAGTCGGAGTAATCGGACCAGTCGTCGTACTCGTCGCCATCTTGGCTCGAGTCGGTCTGGTCAGTGTTCGGCTTCTCGCCATGCAGCTCCGCCGCCAGTGCCCCGAAGTCCGTCTCGTGAGTGCGGTACTTCAGGTCGCGGGCGACCTTCGTCTGCTTGGCCTTAGCTCGGCCGCGCCCCATAGGGTCGACCCCCTCGCACGCTTGGCCGGGGCCCAGCCATTGGCAGGGGGGAACCCGGTCTGGTCGGTCAGTTTCTCGTGGTGCTAACGCTACCGGGTGGGTGGGTGTTCCCGCACACCGAGATCGGTTTTTTGGGCCCGTTGAGCCGTGTGCAGACGAAAATTGGCCTCTCGGAGGTCACCAACCGGGGTGCTGGCCCTCCAGGACCACCTCGCCGCCGCGATCCGCGGACTCGGAAACGGTGCCGGCGACCCAGGCTCGGAGCCCGAATCCGCCCAGCAGATCGATCGCCCGGTCGGCGTCGTCGGGGGCGGTCAGCGAGACCATGCCGACCCCGCAGTTGAGGGTCTGCTCAAGGTCGGGCTGCGCGACCTCGCCGACCCGGCGTACGACGTCGAAGATCGGCTGCGGGGTCCAGGTGCCGCGGTCGATGGTCGCGGTGAGCTCGGTCGGCATCACCCTGGCCAGGTTGGCGGCCAGACCGCCGCCGGTGACATGGGAGAGCGCGTGGGTGTCGGTCTCGGCCGCCAGCGCCAGGCAGGCCTTGGTGTAGATCCGGGTCGGCTCCAGCAGCTCCTCGCCGAGGGTCCGGCCCAGCTCGTCGACGTGCCGGTCGAGCGCCCAGCCAGCCTGGGAAAGCAGCACATGCCGGACCAGGGAGTAGCCGTTGGAGTGCAGCCCGCTGGCCTCCATCGCGATCACCACGTCGCCGGCCCGGACCCGGCCGGACCCGAGCACCCGGTCGGCCTCGACCACGCCGGTGGTCGCGCCCGCGACGTCGTACTCGTCGGGATCGAGCAGGCCGGGGTGCTCGGCGGTCTCGCCGCCCAGCAGCGCGCAGCCGGCCGCCACACATGCCTCAGCGATGCCCTTGACGATCGCGGCGATCCGGTCGGGTACGACGCGGCCGGTGGCGATGTAGTCGGTCATGAACAGCGGCTCCGCGCCGCACACCACGATGTCGTCGACAACCATCCCGACCAGGTCGAACCCGATCGTGTCGTGCTTGTCCATCGCCTGGGCGATGGCGACCTTGGTGCCGACGCCGTCGGTGCTGGTCACCAGCAGCGGCCGGTCGTAGGCCTTCAGCGCGCTCGCGTCGAACAGCCCCGCGAAGCCGCCGATGCCGCCGACCATCTCCGGCCGACGGGCCTTCTCGACCCACTCCTTCATCAGCTCGACGGCTCGGTCGCCGGCCTCGATGGACACACCGGCGGCGGCGTACGCGTTCTCGGTCACGATTCTCCTGGGTTGGGGGATGAGGCTGATCCTACGGTCATCGCTGCCGGTTGATCAGTACTGCCGGAGGTCGTTCGTCAACCGGCACGTGACGCGTCCGCCAGCCGACCTCGCAGGATCGATCGTGTTGGTGCAGCCGCGGCGTCACCGTTGTGCGATCCAGGTCACCGCCGGGCAGCCTGCGTAAGGCTGTTGCCAAGATCTCGGCGGCCATCACACCAAGGTCCTGGACGTTCTGCTGCCGGTCCCCCCGCCGGCCGAGATCGACCTGCGCGATGGCATTCAGGCCGTGCAGCGCGTAGGTATCGGTGAGCGTGGCGAACTCGACCCCGTAGCCGACCGGCACCGACAAGGTCTGCAGCAGGCTGCGCCGAATCGCCCACTCACCCGCCAGGGGCTGTACGACGCCAGCCAGCTCGGGCCAGTACAGGTTGAGCAACGGCCGGGCCACCAACTCAGTGACTCTGCCGCCTTGCGGCACTCGCTCCCCTGACGAGGCGGGATGCCCATCGGCAAGCCGGTCGTAGAAGCCCTTGACCAGCAGCACGCTCTCGTCGGTCAGGAGCGGACCGATCAGGCCCGTGACGAAGTGCGGACCCCACGCCGTCAGGTCGGCGTCGATGAAGGCGAGCACGTCACCTGAGGTGACGAACTGCGACTTCCACAGCGCCTCCCCTTTGCCCGGCAGGGGCGACGTTCCGGCCTCGATGGTGTGCGCGGCGTACACGGTCGCGCCCGCTCGCCTAGCGACGGCAGCTGTGCCATCGGACGAACCGGAGTCGATCACGACGAGTTCATCCACCAGCCCGGTCGTCAGCAGCGAGCTCCGAAGCTCGCTGACGACCTCGCCGACCGTGTCCGCCTCATTGCGCGCCGGTACGACGACGCTCACGCGGATGTTCTGCTTCGCGTCACGCAGAAGCTCCTCACCGAAGTCCTCGGCGGACCAGCGGCGCGCAGCGAACCAGCGTCGTGCAGCGTCGTCCATGGTCGCCGACCGTAGCCCTCTCACACCTTTCCGTATCGCTAGGATCGCCGCCCGTGACCACTGAGTCTCCGTCCGTCTCGGCTTGGACCGTCAGCTGGTTTCGCGCCTACGACCTCGGCGATCTGGCGATACGGCAACCCCGCGAGGTGCTCGCCAGCGGCCAGCCACCAGAAGCGCGGAACCGCGACCTGGCACTGAACGAGTGCTTCGACGTCCAGGCGCTGCGTCAGGGCCACGCCGCACGGGCGTTGCTGAGGCACGTCGAGGTCACCGGCCTCCCGGGCCTCGATCCTGGGGTGACCGGCCGGGTTGCGGTGCATGGGCTCGTGCATGCCTCCGGATTCCTGGGGCTCCGGCCCACGGTGGTGTCGAGCACGCTGAGCGCCGAGGTGAGCGACGTACGCACACTGCTCGCCGCCCTGGATCAGGCGTTCTGGAATCTGGACCAGCCGCTCTCGTGGCATGTGGGCGAGGGCACTTCCTTCGTCGGAGGCGTCCGGGCGCTGATGAACTGGGTCTTCCTCGACATCTACGAGCGAGCTCACGGCCGCACGCCGACCAGTGGCCAGCTCAGCTCCTGGGCCAGCGAGGGCCAGCACGGCTGCGAGCGCCTGCACGAGCTGACCGTGCAGCGCCGGCTGCACTTCCCGTACCCGGTCAGCTTCGGCACCCAGTTCGAGGTCGTGGCGCCCGACATCAGCGGACCGCAGCGGCGTCTGCTCGCTCGCGCCCTCCTGCACCCGGAACAGCCGGCTGCCGACATCGCGCCGATGAACCTAGCCGGGACCGCGGCCGCCCAGTGGTACCTCACCGAGAACCACGCGCTGACGCTGGCCACCCACGGCGAGGTGTCGCCCACGCTCGACGTGATCGGAGTCGACCGCACCCAGCTCCTGGAGGCGCTGACGATCCGGCGCGGCGCGCTGCGCGGCGTACAACGAGATACCCAGCGCGTGCTCACCGAACGACGGCGGGTCTCGCTGGACAAGGTTGACCGGTGGCATCACGTGGTGGCGAGTACGACGGACAACTACGTGCTGCACGACCGGCTGGCACGCCTGATCGAGCCGGTACGTCGGCACAACGTCGAGCAGATCCTGATCCGCGACATCGGCGACCTCGAGCGCCAGGTGCGCGACAACCTCGCGTGGTTCCAAGGCCGCATCGACGCGCGGTCGGACTGGACGAGCGCACTGGTCGGGGCATCGGTCGGCACCGCGGCGATGGTCCTCAGCCTCCAGGAACCCATCAAGGCGCTGATCGGCCGGACCGCAGGCGGCACGCCCGAGCAGGCCGTCGCCGACCATGCCGTCATCTTCGTGGTCGTGGTGGTCGCACTGATGATCGTGTCGTTCGTCGGATCGGCGTGGCTGATCCGCAGGCTGACCGACCAGTTCAGCCTGTTTCCCGCGACCCGGCCGATGGACTAGCGAGTTTGGCTAAGGCCGGTTGAGGGCGTCGGTGGCACCGCCGCCCGGCACCGAGACGGCCAGACCGTCCGCGTCCAGCCTGACCTGGTCGACGGGCAGCGGCTCGGCCTCGAGGAGGTTTTTGCCGAGCAGCTCGGGCTCGGGAAGCGGGATGGGGTACTCGCCGGTGAGGCAAGCGGCGCACAGGCTGGTCTTCGGCAGCGTGGTGGCCTCGACGAGGTCCTCCAGCGAGATGTAGCCGAGGGAGTCGGCGCCGATCGAGCGGCAGATCTCCTCGGTGGTGAGGCCGTTGGCGATCAGCTCGGCGCGGGTGGCAAAGTCGATGCCGTAGAAGCACGGCCACTTGATCGGCGGGCTGGAGATCCGGACGTGGATCTCGCGGGCCCCGGCCTCTCGCAGCATCCGGATCAGCGCGCGCTGGGTGTTGCCGCGCACGATCGAGTCGTCGACCACGACCAACCGCTTGCCCTCGATCACGTCGCGCAGCGGGTTCAGCTTGAGCCGGATGCCGAGCTGCCGGATCGTCTGGCTCGGCTGGATGAACGTACGGCCGACGTAGGAGTTCTTGACCAAGCCGGTGCCGTACGGGATGCCGGACGCCTCGGCGTACCCGATCGCGGCGGGGGTGCCGGACTCGGGCACCGGGATCACCAGGTCGGCGTCGGCCGGGAAGGCCTTGGCCAGCTTGCGGCCGATCTCGACCCGGACGCTGTGCACGCGCTGGCCGCTCATCACCGTGTCCGGGCGGGCGAGGTAGAAGAACTCGAAGAGGCAGTGCTTGGGCGCCGGCTCGGCGAACTGGCGGCTGCGCAGGCCCTCCTCGTCGATCGAGATCAGCTCGCCCGGCTCGACCTCCCGGATGAAGCTGGCGCCGACGATGTCCAGCGCCGCGGTCTCCGAGGCGACCACCCAGCCGCGCTCCAGCCGGCCGATCACCAGCGGCCGGATGCCCTGCGGGTCGCGGGCGGCGTACACGGTGTTCTCGGTCATCCACACGAACGAGTAGGCGCCCTTGACCTTGGGCAGCAGCTCCGCGGCGCGCTCCTCGACGGTGGTCCCCGGGTGGTGCGCCAGCAGCGCGGTGACCAGGTCGGTGTCGTTGGTGGCACCCATGTCGGGAAGCCGCATGTGCAGGTCGAGCTCGCCGGCCAGGCCGATCTCGTCGACCATCTTCGCCAGCTCGGCGGTGTTGATCAGGTTGCCGTTGTGGGCCAGCGCGATCGAGCCGTCCGGCGTCGGCCGGAAGGTCGGCTGCGCGTTGTGCCAGGTGCTGGCGCCGGTCGTGGAGTAGCGCGCATGGCCGACAGCGACGTGACCCTTGAGCGCCTCCAGCGTGGACTCGTCGAAGACCTGGCTGACCAGCCCCATGTCCTTGTAGACCAGGATCTGGCGGCCGTTGCTGACCGCGATGCCGGCCGACTCCTGGCCGCGGTGCTGGAGGGCGTAGAGGCCGAAGTAGGTCAGCTTCGCGACGTCCTCCCCCGGCGCCCACACTCCGAAGACGCCACAGGCGTCCTGGGGTCCAAGATCGTGAGGATCGAGGGCAGCGGTCAGCCGCCCGTCTCCTCCCTTGCGCGCGCTACTGGGTGTGGGCACGACCCTGATTCTAGATTGGCGACGGGTGGTACGCCGATTCGGCGCGGCCGCAGCCTCCCACCAGCCCACCCCACCCTGTTTACCTATGCGAACGTCTGGGAAGGTGTCCGCGCCGTCAGCCCGCTATCTCGGAACGGAACCGATCCTCGTGCGTCGTCGTACCACCACGATGTTGTCCACACTGACCGTCGCGGTCGCCCTGCTCGTCTCGGCCTGCAGCGGCGGCTCGGAGGACAAGCCGTCCCCCGACAAGACGCCGCCGGCCGGTGCGGCCACTCTCGAGCCGGCGTGGGAAGAGTCCGGCGGGCAGCCGGTCTGGCTCACCGACGACTTCGTCGTCACCAACAGCCAGAACACCCTCGTGGCGCTCGACCTCGACGACGGCACCGAGCAGTGGAGCACGCCCGCACCGGACGGCCTCACCATCTGTGCCACCTCTCCCGAGGTGAACGACGACGGGCTCGCGGGCCTGTTGCTCGGCAACCCCGGACAGGCGTGCGAGACCGCCGCCGCGATCGACACCTCCACCGGCGACGTGAAGTGGACACAGCAGTTCGAGAACCCACTCGATCTGGAGCAGCCCACCGACGCGGTTAGCGTCGGCGACGACGCACTCGTCGCCGTGTCGTGCGCAACCGCACGGTTCTCGCTGGCCGACGGCGGCGAGCTGGAGCCGTTCTTCGAGGACGACACAGAGTGCGTCTACCACGAAGCGGTCGCTGCCGAGGGAACGGTGATCATCAAGGAGCCCGACGGCGGGGAGAGCAACATCGACCTCGTGGCGTACGACGGCGATACCGGCGAGGAGCTGTGGCGGCGGCCGGCCGACCGCTCCGACGAGCCTTACGAGATCGTCAACCTCGAGCCGCTGGTACTCGACATCCTTGAGGAGGGCGTGCCAGCTATCCGCACGGTGGATGACGAGGGCAACCTCGGCGCCGAGCTCGGTAGGCAGAACGAGGGCTACAGCGGGCAGCGCGCGGGGATCGCGAAGGTCATCGACAACAAGGTGGTCGTCGCAGAACTAGGAAAAGGCGACCGCTCGATGACCGTCTACGACATCGCCACCGGCGATGAGGTCGGGTCCCGCGCACTGGGCAAGGACGAGCGGCTGATCGGACTGTACGACGACGGCATCCTGACCGAACGACCGGCGGCCGACGACTCCCTTTTCGCGGCGGAGCTTCTCTACAGCGAGCTGACGGACCTCGATCAGGTGAGCCTCCTCGGCAGAGGCGACTGGCGACCAGGCTTCTCGTCCTACGCCGTGGCCGGCGACCGCCTGATCGTGTCGCCACCCAACACCATCGCGGCAATCCCGATCCCCGCTGAGGAGGGGCGGAAGCCGGTCGACGCCCCCTAGGTGACCGACCAGGCTTGGTTCGGTGCCCGGGTGCAGGTCCACAGCTGCAGCCGGGTGCCGTTGGCGCTGTTGTTGCCGGTGACGTCGACGCACTTGCCGGACACCGGGTTCACCAGCTCGCCGACCGCGGACCGGGTGAACCGCTGGTTGGCGCCGCCGCTGCACGACCAGATCTGGAGCCGACTGCCGTTGGCCGTGCCGTGGTCGACGACGTCGAGGCACTTGCCCAGCGCCCGGATGGTGCCGTCGCCGGGCAGGGTCCACTGCTGGGCGCCGGTGCCGTTGCACTCCCACAGCTGTACCGCGGTCCCGTTGGCGGAGCTGGCGCCGGCGACGTCCATGCACTTGCCGGCCAGTCCGGTGATCTGGTCCTGGCCGGGGCTCGAGGCGGGCGTCCCCGACCAGGTGAAGGTGGCCGTCGTACGCGCGGGCAGGGTGTAGACGAAGGACTGGTTGCCCCAGTTGACCTTCACCGACTGGGCCGAGGTACCGCCGTTGTGCGCGATCAGCGCCTTCGAGCCGTCCGGGTTCCGGTAGGCGACGTTCCGGATGGTCGCGTTGGCGGTCGAGGCGATCCGATAGGCGCCGGGGCGGACGAACTTCGTCAGGTGGCCGGTCGTGTAGTACTCGACGGTGTAGTCCACCTGGCCCGCTCGCGGGCCGCCCTCCTGCACGGTGATCAGGCCGGTGCAGACTCCACAGCCGCCGTTGTGCGGGCCTTGGAACTGGTTCAGCGCAAGACTCCACTTGACCAGGCTGCTGCTCCAGTTTCGCGCGTAGCTGACGATGTCGGTGAGGTCCTCGTTGTGCTGGTTGGCGATCCAGTTGCCGCCGGAGTGCTCGGTGCTGAACTGCCTGACCTGCGGGTACTGGTCGTGGACCTGGCTGCCGGTCGCCGGGTCGCCGAAGTAGCCGTGCCAGGCGATGCCGCCGAACAGCGGATCGTTGCGCACCCCGGCGTCGGCGAGGATCGGGGAGCCGAAGTTGGGGTAGTCGCCGTAGTTCCAGTCGTGGACCAGCACCTTGGCGTCGATGCCCGCCGCACGGAACGCCGGGTACACGTGGTTCTTGGTGAGCTCGACCAGGCCGGAGGCGTTCCAGCTCATGCCGGGGTAGTTCATCGCCGTCGGGTTGCCGGCCTGACAGCAGTTCGGCTCGTTCTGCACCGAGATGTAGTCGACGGGGACGCCGGCAGACTCGTAGCTCTGGATGTACTTGACCAGGTACGCGGCGTACGTCGGGTAGTGCTCCCACTTGAGCCAGCCCATCTGGTCCATCCGCCCGTTGTCCTTCATCCACCCCGGCGCGCTCCACGGCACGCCCTTGACCCGCAGCGCCGGGTTGAGCTGCTTGGCCTGTTGGGTCAGCAGCCGGACGTTGGTGTCGTAGCCGTTGCTACCGAAGTCGCCGAGGTCGCAGCAGGTGTCGTCGAGCGAGACCATCCCCGGCCGGGACAGGTCGGAGGCGCCGATCGGGTTGCGGACGAAGGAGAGCCCGATCCCGTCGGTCGGCGAGAACAGCTTGCGCATCACCTCGTTCCGGGTCGCCTCGCTTACCGCGCCGCCGCGCAGGAGGTACGCCGTGGTGTCGGTGATCGACGCGCCGCCGCCCTCGAACTGCTGGTACGTCGTGTTCTCGTCGACGGTGATCGTGTGCGCGGCGCTGCCGCCGGACCCGAAGGTGATCGGGGTCTGCCGCTCCAGTCCGCGGGTGACCGTTCTGCCTCCGGTGTCGGACGTCGTCGTGAGGTGGATGTTGACGGTCTCCCCCGCCGCCGCAGCGGGCGGGGCGGAGGTCGTGGCGACGGCGGTCAGGGCGGTCGCGGCCAGGGCGGTTGTGGCACCGAAGCAGGCGACCCGACGCAGGGTCGTGGGCATGGGCGGACTCCTAGAGAACTGTCCGGGACCGGCGCGCGCACATGGCGGACCGGTCCCGCCGAGAGGGACAAGGTCTAACTAGAAACGGGAGCGAATATCCGCAGGAACAGAGGACCACCTGGCGAAATTCAGCGTCAATGCCCCACGAGGCATGAGTTCGTTCTGCCTACGTCAGAACTAATAGGCCGACGGTCACGTCACGGTGAGGTCGGCCAGAGGCCGACGACGGCGCCCATGTCCTCGAACAGGGTGCCGAGGTCGGTGCCGAACGCAAAGACGCCGGCGACGATGACGAGCGCGATGAAGGCGACGAGCAGCGAGTACTCGGTCGCGGTGGCGCCCCGCTCGGACCTGCGCTCGGCACGCACGTCGGTCAGGAACAGGTGGATCTTCTCGAGCATGGCAAGCCTTTCCGGTTCGCTTGTCTGTCCAACAAAGATGGCCGGCCACCGCACCCCCTGCGATGACCGGCCACGATCGTGGTCTCCCGAATCAGGGAGCGACCCAGGTCTCGACCTCGTTGCCCAAGGCGGTGAACCAGGCGCTCAGGTCGTTACCGAAGGCGGTGACGCCGACGATGATGATGAACGCGATGAACGCGACGAGCAGCGAGTACTCGGTCGCGGTGGCGCCTCGCTCGGTCTTGCGCTCGGCGCGCAGATCGGTGAGAGACAGGGTGATGAAAAGCAGCTTCTCGAGCATTGGAAACCCCTCCGGATTGTCGTTCTCTGACGAGATCTGAGATTGGGCCCCACGCCCAACTACAACCAGTCTTGGTCGTCGGGCTCGTTGCCGGTATCGGTCGATCGGTCCGTGCCGCTGACCGAACGGTCGGCTCCTGGCCCCAAGTGACTAGGCCGGCCTAGTCATCCGCTCATCGGCGTGAGCAGGCCGGCACGAACGGCGTGCATGATGGCCTGCGCGCGGTTGGCGGCGCCGAGCTTCTCGTAGATCCGCGAGATGTGGGTCTTCGCGGTGGACTCGGAGATGTAGAGCTGGCGGGCGATCGGTCCCACGCCGAGGCCCTCGGCAAGCATGACCAGGATCTCCTGCTCCCGCGAGGAGAGCACCGGGCCCCTCGGCTCGGCACGGCGCTGCATGGCGCCGGCCAGGTCCCGGGTGGTGAACGAGCGGGGTGCGACCGCGGCATGCCGGGCAGCGGCTACCACGTCGTCGCTCGGCGCGGCCTTGCTGACGAACGCGGATGCGCCCGACTCGAGGGCGGCGAAGAGTGTGTCGTCGCCGGCGTACATCGTGAGTACGACGATGCCGATCGACTCATCCGCCTGGCGCAGGGTGCGGGCGAGGTCGATCCCGGTGCCGTCAGGGAGGTTGACGTCGGTGACGACGACCTGGGGCCGGGTCAGGCCGGCCAAGCGGCGGGCGTCGGCCACGGTGCCGGCCTCGGCGACGACTTGGAAGCCGTTGCGTTCGAGTGCCCGGCGCAGACCCTGGCGGATCAGCTCGTGGTCATCGACGAGCAGCACGGTGATCGGCATGGTGTTCTCCTTGGGCGGGTGCTGCTTGGACGCGGGACTGCACGGTCACGGCCGTGCCGCCATCGGGTCGTTCGCTGATCGTTAGGTCGGCGTCGATACGCTCGGCGCGCTCGCGCATGGTGTGCAAGCCGTAGTGACCGGCCCGCGGGGCCGGCGAGCCGACTCCGTCGTCCTCGATCGCCAGGCGCAGCCGGTTGTCCTGGGTAGTGAGGGTGACCCAGAGGTTGACGGCGTTGGCGTGCTTACGCACGTTCGCGATCGCCTCCTGGGCGATCCGGAGCAGCTCGTCCTCGGTGCGGGCGGGCAGCGGCGCGCCCTTCTCGTCGAGAAGCAGGTGCACCCGGAGACCGCTGCGCGTGCATACCTCGCGGACGTACTCCGCGAGGGCGCCGGAGAGGCCGCCGGCCTCCTCCACGCCGTGCCGCAGGTCGAAGATCGACTGCCGCAGCTCGTTGCCGATCCGGGTGACCTCGCGCCTGAGGTCGGCAGCGGCCCGCAGCGTGGCCGGATCGTCGGTCTCGGCCGCGAGCTCGTCGACCAGGTAGCCGAGCGAGGCGACCTCCTGGCCGACGCCGTCATGGATCTCCCGCGCCAGGCGGTTCCGCTCGTCGACGGTGGCCAGCGACCTGACGTCGTCGAAGAGCATCGACGTGTCGAGCCGAAGGCCGTGCTCATCGACCATCCCCTGCAGGCCGGATAGGCCGCGGCGGTGTTGGCCGGGATCGCAGAGCACCACGGCGCCGAAGGTGTCCTCGGCGACGCGGACCGGCAGGGCCACCATCCGCCCGGCCTGTACGGCGCGGCCGGTGCGCGCGCAGCGGCGAGCGATCCCCTCCTCTCCGAGCGGCCGATCCGTGCCGGTCGCAGCGAGCGCGACCAGCTCGGCGCCGTCGACGCGAACCAGGAGTGCGGTGCGCACGGCACCGGAGTCGGCGTGCAGCCGGTCGACGAGATTGCGAGCGACGCTGGCGGTATCCAGCCCCCCTGGCAGATTGTGGGCCACCGTGTGCAGCTGGCTGAGCAGCCGGTGCGCCTCGACGTACGGCGCCTGAGACTCCTCGAGAGCCCGGACCGACCGGGTCTGCCGCGCCGCCAGCAGGCCGGCGCCGAGGCCCAGCACCAGCCAGGGGACCGCGGCCGCGACGTTCGGCGCCGAGATGTCCAGCGCCCGCGCCCCGAGCACCTCCCCGATCAGCACAATGCCCATCGCCAGCGAGGTGTTGGCGACCGTGACCCAGCCGGTGCGGAGGCCCGCAACGACGGGCGGCACCGCAAGGTAGACCAGCAGCGGGGTCGCCGCGGCGCCGGCGCTGACGGTCAGCGTCGTAGCCAAGACGCCCTCCCCGATCGGGGCCAGCCGGGCGGTCGTGGGCGACGGATGCAGGTCGAGGGCGCACGCCGAGGCGGCCAGCACGCCGAGCGCGATCAGCACGACGGCCGCGGGCTCGAGACTGCCTGCGCTCAGCGCCTGGCCGATGGCGAAGGCGAGCGCGAACACTCGCGCAGCTGTGGTCAGCCGCCACGAGCGCGCAGGGGGCGGCGTGGTCGGGCGCTGGAACACGGGCAGGGTGGTCATGAGCCGAAGAAGTCCGTGATTTCCATGGCCACCGGTCCGATGATCACGATGAATAGGCAAGGCAGGATGAAGAAGATCAGCGGGAACAGGATCTTCACCGGCACCTGCTGGGCCTTCTCCTCGGCGCGCTGCCGCCGCTTGGTGCGCATCTCCTTGCTCTGGACGCGCAGCACCCGGGCGATCGGGATGCCCAGCGCGTCGGCCTGCACCATGGCCAGGCAGAAGGACTTCAGGTCCTTGATCGTGGTCCGCTCGCCCATCGCCCGCATCGCCTCCATCCGGCCGACCCCGATCTGGATCTCCTGCAGCAGCCGGGAGAGCTCCTGGGCCAGCGGGCCCTTGGTGTTCTTGGCCACCCGGTCGAGGGCCGCGTCGAAGCCGAGACCAGCCTCGACCGAGATCGTGAGCAGGTCGAGCGCGTCCGGCAGCGCGTTCTGCATCAACAGCTCTCGCTTCTGGCCGGCATTATTGAGCAGGATGTTCGGCAGCACGAAGCCGAACGCGCCCGCGCCGACCGTGATCAGGACCAGCTTGGGAAGCGCCGTACCTTGGCCGATCAGGTAGACGAACCCGACCCCACCGATGACGGCCATCGCGAGCACCTTCAGCCCGATGATCCGGTTGACGTCCCAGCCGGGCGGGTTGCCGGCGACGTCGAGCTTGTGCCGGATCCGGTCGGCCGTGTCGGCGCGGGTGAGCTTCTTACCGATGCCGACGAGTCGCTCGCCGAGCGGGGCGATCACCCGCTCGGAGAACGGGCGCTCGAGCTCCTGCTTGAGTACGTCGGGTGCCTTGTCCATCGCCTGGATCGCGGCCAGCGAGCGAGCCACGCCGCGCTTCTCGGTGGTCAGGACTCCCACGATCGACAGAGCCAGGGCAGCGCTGGCGAAGAGCAGCGCGCCGCCGAGGAGCAGGATCAGGTTTGCGGACATGTCAGACCTCGACCTTCACGAGCCGGGACAGGGTGAAGAAGCCCAACATGAGCAGGCCGATTGCTGTGGCCAGCAGCACCAGTCCCGTCAGCTCGGTGTACAACGGGCGGACGAACTCGGGCCGAACCAGCAGCATGTAGACGAACATCACCGGCGGCAGGGCGCCGAGGATCCAGGCCGAGAACCGCCCCTCGGCGCTGAGCACCTTGACCTGGCGGCGCAGGAACTCCCGTTCCCGGAGGGTGTCGGCGACGGTGTTCAGCAGTTCGGCAAGATTGCCGCCCACCTCCCGCTGGATCCGGAGCGCCATCACCACCCAGGAGAAGTCCTCGCTATCCATTCGCCGGGCGACACCGTCGAGCGCGTCCGCGATGTCGACCCCGAGCCGCGATTCGGCCAGCGCCCGGCGCAGCTCGCCGGCCATTGGCTCGTGCCCCTCGCGGACGACGGTGTCGACCGCCTGGGGCATCGAGAGGCCGGCCGACAGGCCGCCCGCCATCAGGGTCAGCGTCTCCGCCAGCTGGGCGTTGAACGCCGCCAGCCGACGGCCGTGTTTGACCTTGAGATAGACCCATGGCAGCAGCCCGCCGATCACGAGGAGCACCAGGGCGAGTGCCGCCCCGCGAATCACGAAGCCGACAAATGCTGCGCCGACGGCGATGCCGGCGTGCAGCAGCAGCCACTCCGCAGCGGAGATCTTGCTGCCCGCGCCGTACAGCTTCGTGGCGAGCCGGGTCTCGAGGTCGCCCTTGACCAGCTTCTCGGTCAGCGACACCGCGCTGTCCTTGAGGCTGGGGGCCGTCGGGCCGGGGAGGCTCCGGACCGACTTCCCACCGTGCTCAGCCTGGCCGGAGAAGTAGGCGATCTGCTGCTGGACCAGAGTCGGCCTGCGCGCGCCGATCAGCACTACGGCCAGGATGCCGGTCAAGCCGAGACCGAGGGCCAGGCCGCCGACCAACAGGCCTGCGGGCCCGATCAGCGGCTTGACGCTGGGCAGCGCGCTCGCGCCTGTGTCGATGGACGCCAGGGTCACGAACGCGCTGTCGCGGTAGGTCGTACCGCCGGCGGTCACTGTGACCGCCACAGACGCCCCGCCACTCGTGCCCTTCGGCTGCGGGAAGGTGACCAACAGCTGGCTGGACAGCGCGTAGGCCTGGGCGGTCAGCACCTTCGCGAGCGCGGACTGGTCGGCGTCCACGACGGCGCCGCCACTGCTGTCGGCGATCCGGGCGAGCAGCGCCAGGTGCTCGGGTGCCTGGTTGATGGCGACGGCGTCCACGACCACCGCGTTGTCGGTGGCTGCCTTGATCGCGTCCTCGATCGGCGCGCCGCGGCCTTCGTCCTGGCCGTCGGACAGCACCAGGACCGAGCGGGCGCCGTCGTTGCCGGCGACCTCGACCGCCTCGACCACGGCGTCGTACACCTGGGTGCCGGCGGTCAGCTCGATGTCGTCGATGGCCCCCACGAGCGCGGCGTGGTCGGCGGTGGGCTGGCTGACCACCCGAACGTCGCCGGCGAACGTCACCAGGCCGATCCGTACGTCGGACGGCGCGGCGGCGAGGAACGCCTTCGCGGCGGCCTTCGCCGCATTCCAGCGCGGCCCGCGCATGCTGTTGCTGGCGTCCAGCGCGAGGACGGTGGTGCGCTCGATCTCGCCGGCCTTGACCTGCTTGGCGGTGGCCGTGACGGGCGTGCCATCGACCGTGACCTCGACGCTCCCTGGCTGCGGCTTGGCCCCCGCGGGGATCCCGTCTACCGCCAGCAGGACCGACACGGTGCCGTCGACGGCGACCTCGACGTGGTCGATCTGCGTCTCGTCCGCGGCGTACGACGGGCCCGCCAGGCCGCAGAGCGCTGCGGCCGCGGCAGCAGCGACCGCGCGGAGAGCCCCTCGCCTGGTCACCGGTAGGCCCTCTCGTTCAGGAAGATCGTCGGGTCGACGGACACGTTGTGGTCCTGGAGCCGGTCCAGGAACTTCGGCCGCAGCCCGGTCGACTGGAGGTGGCCCAGCGCCCGGCCGTGCTCGTCGAAGCCAGCGCCATAGTCGAAGAGGAAGACGTCCTGGAGGGTGATCATGTCGCCCTCCATGCCGACAACCTCGGTGATCGCGGTGATCCGCCGGGTGCCGTCCTTGAGCCGGGTCTGCTGGAGCACCAGGTCGATCGCGCTGGAGGCCTGCTCCCGGATCGCCCGGACCGGCAGCTCCATCCCGGCCATCATCACCATCGTCTCGACGCGGGCCATCGCATCGCGGGGAGAGTTGGCGTGCACGGTGGAGATCGAGCCGTCGTGACCGGTGTTCATCGCCTGGAGCATGTCGAGCGCGGCGGCGTCGCGGATCTCGCCGACGACGATCCGGTCGGGCCGCATCCGGAGCGCGTTGCGGACCAGGTCGCGGATCTGGACCGCGCCCTTGCCCTCAATGTTCGCGGGGCGCGACTCGAGCCGGAGCACGTGCTCCTGGTGCAGCCGCAGCTCGGCGGCGTCCTCGATGGTCACGATCCGCTCGTCGGACGGGATGAACGACGAGAGCACGTTCAGCGTCGTGGTCTTGCCGGCGCCGGTGCCGCCCGAGACCAGGATGTTGAGCCGGCCCCGGACGCACGCCTCGAGCAGCGCGGCCGAGCCGGGCGTCAGGGTGTCGAACGAGATCAGGTCCTCGACCGTGAACGGGACCGCCGAGAACTTCCGGATGGTCAGCTTCGAGCCGTCCAGGGCGAGCGGCGGGATGATCGCGTTCACCCGGCTGCCATCGGGAAGCCGGGCGTCGACCATCGGGCTGGTCTCGTCGACCCGACGCCCGATCTTGGCCACGATCTTGTCGATGGTGCGGCGCAGGTGCGCCTCGTCGGTGAAGGTCGCGCTGACGCGCGAGAGCCGGCCGTCGCGCTCGACGAAGATGTCGTGGGCGCTGTTCACCATCACCTCGGTCAGCGCCGGGTCGTGCAGGAACGGCTCTAGCGGGCCGTAGCCGAGGATGTCGTCGGCGATCTCCTGGGACAGCCGGGTCCGGTCGGCCCCGGACATCGGCCGCTCGGAGGCGGACATGGCGGTATGCAGCGCCCCGCGGACCAGCAGCTCGAGCTCCTCCTGGGTCATGTTGATGTCGTAGAGCTTCGGGCCGAGGGACTCGACCAGCTGGGCGTGTACGACGCGCTTGACATCGGCGAACGGGTCGGTGGGCGCACGGTGCCGGGTTCGGCGGGCTGCGGTCGCCGCGGGGCTGCCGTTGGCCGCCGAGCGGGCGTCCGCGAGTCCGTTCTGGGCTTGTGCGATGCGTTCGGAGAGGGTCATGATCAGTGCACCTGCTTCGACCGGAGCCGGCGGGAGCCGCGGCCCTTGGAGCTCTCGGGATGGTCGGCCGGCGGCCGCTCGACCAGACTTCGCGCCAGCGCGATGAAGGTCCGGCTCACCGAATGCTTAGGTTGTGCCTGGACGATCGCCTCGCCCCGGTTGACGGCGGCCAGGATGTCGCGGCTGGACGGGATCGACGCCACGATCTCCAGCCCGAGGGTCTCCTCGACCTCCTTCGGGGAGAGGCCGACTTTGGCGTCGGCGCGGTTCAGGACCAGCCGCCAGTCCTCGCGCGGGATGTTGAGCAGGTCGAGGGTGCCGGTCGCGAGCTTGAGGTTCTTCAGCGACGGGATATCCAGCGTGCCGACCAGGACCAGGAGGTCGCTCTGGTCGAAGGCGTCCAGCGCGAAGTCGTCGAACTGGCCCGAGGTGTCAACGACCACCACGTCGAACAGCTGCTTGAGCATGTGCAGCGCCGGGGTCACCGCCGCGGCCGAGACCTGGTCCTTGGCGTCGATGGTGAGCGGTGCGGCCAGCACGCAGAGCCGCTCGGAATGCTCGGTGAGCACCGACTCGACCCCGCCCTGGTCGACCGTGCTCAGGCTCGCGAGGTCGGACAGCGACCGGGTCGGGAACAGCTGCAGCATGATCGCCACGTCGCCGCCGTGGACGTCGAGGTCGACCAGGCACACCCGGTGCCCGTGGTCGGCGAGCGCGGTGCCGAGGTTGGTGGCGACCGTGGTCTTGCCGACCCCGCCCTTGGTCGAGAAGACCGTGACCAGGGTGCCGGTCGGCCCGGGAGCCGGCTCGGCCGCGCCCGGGGTGGCCAGGCCGGCGACCGCCTGCGACACCTCGTGCACACGGCGTACGGCGACGGCCAGGCCGGTCAGGTCGCGAAGCTCGACCACCTCCCGCATCCCGGATCGCAGCGCGTCGCCCAGGATGTTGCTGTCGACACGGGAGCGGACCAGGATCACGCCCAGCGCCGGGCGGGTGATCCGCTGGTTGTGGGCGAAGCCGGTCGCGGCGTCTAGCTCGACGCCGGCGCCGAGCACCACGGCGTACTCCCGCGGGTGTGCGGCCAGGTGCCGCTCGACCGCGTCGAAGCTGCCGACCACGGTCGCGCCGCCGCCGAGGGCGGCCTGGAGCTGCTCGGCCTGGTCGGGGTCACGCTCGAGGATGACGGTCATGACAGGCCTCCGAATGCCTCGGGAAGGATGTCGATGGCGGTGATGCCCCGGGCATCGGAGACCTTCGACTTGTCGTTCAGCAGAGCGAAGGAGAGCTCGCCGTTGCGGGCGGCGAAGATGACCTTCTGCGCCTGCTTCTGGTCGGCAGCGAGCGTGAGGATGGTCCGCGGGATCTCCTCGGTGGTCTGCTCGCCGTCCTCGTTGGTCGTGGTCCTCGACGAGACGGTCGTCGTACCGACGCCGATCACCTGGATGTCGGGCAGCAGCAGCCGGGTGACCGGCGGGAGCTTCTGGGTGCTGCCGTCAGCCCTGATCAGCTCCGGGTCCGCCGACACGAAGATCGCCACCCGCGAGCCCGGGTTGACGAAGCCCGCCACCCGCGCGGGGTTGGTCAGCTCGACGCTGATCGCCAGCTTGTCGTCGGGGATGCGCAGCGTCTCCTCGGAACCCGGGTCGCCGAACTTCTGGCTGATGATCTGCTCGCCCGGGAAGATCGAGCCGACGGCGACCTGGTCGTCGATCGACGACACCGAGGTCAGCGCGCCGTCGACCATCGAGTCGCGGGCGACCTTGATCTTCTCGAACTTGCCCGCGCCCTGGGCGTCGGCAACGGACTCGCCCGGTTCGATCGTCTCGGTCGCCGTGAGCACCTCGACCAGCTCCTGGCCCTGGGTGGCGCGAGCGTTGATGCCCGAGACGTACATCAGGATCAGGGCAGTGCCGAGGCCGGCGATGAGGAAGGCCACCAGAAGGAGGATCGGTCGTCGTGCCATGAGAGGTTCCTTACCTTGCGTTGTTGCGGTGGTGGCGTCAGTCCGTGAGGACGATGACCTTGGTGCCGACACCGAGGTAGTCCATGACCGGACCACCGGAGATCGACTCCGGAAGGGCCTTGGGGTTGAAGAACACGACCTTGACCGAGCGCAGCGACTTCGCGCTGCCCTGGGTCTTGAAGCCGAGTCCGTTGTATTCGTCGGGACCGTCGGGTCCGGTGATGAAGGCCGGCCGAAAGTCGATGATCTGCCAGCGCTGGCTGCCGCCCGGGCTGGCCGCGATGCCGAACACCGGCACCCAGAAGTACCTGGGCGAGGCGAAGATGTCCTTGGAGATCACCGCCGGGCCGCTGTACCCGGGCGTCTGGTACGACGTCGTCGCGCCACTGGCGACGAAGCAGGCCAGCGTGTCGTTGTTGAATGTCCTGGAGCCGATGCTGCCGCCGAAGTCGATGGTCTGGTCCGGGCGGCCACAGTCGGGGTTCGTGGGCTTGGCCAGCCGCGCCGGCGCCGAGATGCCCTTGCCCGTGAGCAGCCCGGCCTCGGTGTCGGAGGCCGGCAGACCGGTGTCGGTGTCCACGCAGTTGGTGCCGTCGTTGGGCGCGAGTACGGCGCTGCCGTCGCCCGCGGAGCAGGTCCAGCCCGGGTGCGGGTTGGGGTAGGTGGTGAGCGTGAAGTCGAGGCTGGTGGCGATGTTCATCGCCAGCCAGTCGCTCGGGGTGCCGCTGTCGCGCGGCAGCCTGAGCGCGCCGAAGTTGCCGTCAGTCACCGTCGACGCGCATTCGAGGATCGACTCACCGACCTGGAACGGCAGCGCCGCGGACCAGGTGGTCCCGTTGTCCTTGGAGACCCGGACGTACCACGTCTCCTGGATCGAGCGCACGGTCGCGGGGATGTCGCTCAGCGTGACCAGCTTCTTGGCCGCCGTGGTCCTGGGCACGGTGATGTGATGGTTCGACCCGTTCTCCGGTGTGCTGAACGCGATCGTGGTGACGTTCTCGAGGGCGTTGTTCCCAGTGATCGACAGCGCGATGGTGCCCGGCTGGTTGAGGTCGATCCGGTCCGGCGTCAGCGAGTCGATAGTGAGTGTGTTGTCGATGGGGCTGTCCTGCTGCAGGTCCGGCGTGGGCAGCGGCGTCGTCCCGCCCGGCGAGTTGTCGAGCAGGGTCTGCTGGCCGTAGTCGCAGCCCGCGGCCGCGAACGCCGGCATCATTCCGCTGGCGGGCGAGTAGACGCCGGCCTCGGCGTACGCCGGGACGTCCACGCCGTCGTTGTCGGGCGACAGCGCCTTGGCCAGGCCGAAGTTCACGCGCGCCGCGGGCGCCCACAGCTCGACCTTCCAGCCGTCGCACTGGATGAAGCCGTCGCCGTCGTCGCTGGAGCCGCCGAGGTCCACGTCGAACGGGTCGCCGTCCTGGTCGATCCAGTTCTCCTCGAGGTAGCTCTCGGCGGCGGCGACGGCCTCCGCGGAGCAGTCGCCCGAGCCGTCGAGCTTGGCGGCAGCGGCGAGCACGGCCAGGTCGGCGGCGCTCTGGAGCGAGGACCGCTTGGCGTAGACCTGCCCCATGTCGATCGCCACCGCGCCGACGCCGAGCAGGACCAGCGCCAGCACCGCC
Source organism: Nocardioides speluncae (assembly GCF_003121585.1). Lineage (GTDB taxonomy): Bacteria > Actinomycetota > Actinomycetes > Propionibacteriales > Nocardioidaceae > Nocardioides > Nocardioides speluncae. The sequence goes on along the minus strand of NZ_QEOO01000023.1, from coordinate 35,788 downwards.
ACGAGGACCGCAGTGGCGCCACGCTCGTCGCGCTGCGCGCCCATCCGGGCGGTCACGGCGTGCACCCCGAGACGTCTTCGACCCGTGCTGTCGCCGACTTCGTGATGGCAGGCAGCGAGATCAGGTCGCCGATGTTGGGCGCGGAGTAGGTCACCGTCACCGTGACCGAGTCGCCGGTCTCGGGGCCGGCGCCGGTGTTGCCGCTGCCCTTCGCGAAGCTGGATGACACCCCCGGCGCGTTCGCGGCCGCGGCGCCGATCCGATCCACCACGAGCGCGTTGTTGGCGGCGGAGTCACACGGCTGTACGGCGTACCGGCGGGCGCCCTCGCGCGCGGCGTGCGCGCCTACCTGGTAGGACCAGAAGTAGATCGCGAACTGGATGATCCCGATGAGCAGGGTCAGCAGCACCATCGCCACCAGCGCAAACTCCACCGCGGCTGCTCCGGTCTCCCGGCGCGCGCGTGTCAAACGTGCAGCACCCATTGCTGTACCCCAGTTCCCAAGGCCCCCCGGCCAGTCGCCAAGACGCTAAGTCGGGAACGGTGCGACTGAAAGGGTTATGACGGAGTTCAGGCCGGAACAGTGTGACAACCATCACTTGGGACTACCTCGGGGCCCTGGGAGTAGTCCGAACGTGTCAGTTGAACATCAACTAACGGTCAGGCCGTCCCAGCCGTTCAGTTGGCGCGCGCCGACCGCGCGTCGACCTGGCTAGTGGTCGTCTCCCGAAGTTCTTCGAGGGAGCACCCCACTCAAGAACGGTCGCGAGTTGCGTCGACGTGCGGCTCGAACCAGCTCCTGCACCTGCCTCGAGAACGATCGAACCCGTCATGCGGTCGCGCGGGTGGATCGAGCCTGATCGCCGAAGGCTCGGTCGAGCTCGGACTCGGCCCAGTCACGGACCTCGTCCGGCGGCGCCCCCCGGTCGGCATCCCACTCGGCGAACAGGGCATCCATGATCATGCCCGGCTTCAGACGGTCGGCGATGTACGACGACACCGACCGCGCCTCGCCGTCGGCGACTGCGGCCTTGATTGAGTCGATCAGGTCCGCAGGCAGGGTGATCGAGATCTGCCGGGTTTCACTCATGAGGCCATCATGATGGCCGCGGTCTCAGCCGGCGAGGTTGCGGAGCAGGAAGGTCTCGGCGAGGCAGACGCGTTCGAACTCGGCGAGGTGGAGACCCTCGTTGGCGCCGTGGGCCCGGGTGTCGGGGTCCTCGACGCCGGTGACCAGCACGCTGGCCTGCGGGAACGCCTCCAGGAACTCCGCGATGAACGGGATCGAGCCGCCAACGCCCATGTCGATCGGGGCGGTGCCGTCCCAGGCCTCGGTGAAGGCGGCGCGGGCGGCGTCGTACGCCGGGCCGGTGGCGTCGATCTGGGTGGCCTCGCCGGTGTCGACGACGGTGAAGGTGAGGGTGGCGCCCCACGGCACCCGGGCCTGGAGGTGCTCGCGGAGCCGCTCGACGGCGTTGGCGGTGGTGTCACCGGGCGCGATCCGCAGCGAGATCTTGGCGCGGGCCGTCGGGGTTAGGGTGTTCGAGGCGCCGTCGACCTTGGGCGCGTCGAGGCCGGTGATGGCGAGGGCGGGCTTGGTCCACAGCCGCTCGACGGTGGAGCCGGTGCCAATCCACTCGATGCCGGGCGCGGCGCCGGACTCCGCGCGCAGCCGCTCCTCGGGGTACTCCACGTCGGCGGCCGGGCCGCTGTGCAGCCCCTCGATGGCGACGTTGCCGGCGTCGTCGTGGAGGGTGGCGATGAGTCGGCTCAGCGTGATCAGGGCGTCCGGGACCAGGCCGCCCCACATGCCGGAGTGCACGGCGTGGGTCAGCGTGCGGACCTCGATGTCGGCGCGGACCAGGCCGCGCAGGCTGGTGGTCAGCGCCGGCTCGCCGATGTCCCAGTTGCCGGAGTCGGCGATCACGATCACGTCGGCGGCGAGCTCGTCCTTGTGGGCGGCGAGCAGGGCGGGAAGAGTATCGGAGCCGACCTCCTCCTCGCCCTCGATGAACATCGTGACGTTGACCGGCAGGTCGTCGCCGTACACGCGGACCGCCGCCAGGTGGGCCGCGATGCCGGCCTTGTCGTCGGCCGCCCCGCGGGCGTAGAGCCGGCCGTCCCGCTCGGTCGGCTCGTACGGCGGGGAGTCCCACTCGGCGTGGTCGTTCTCCGGCTGTACGTCGTGGTGCGCGTAGAGCAGGACGGTGGGCGCACCCTCCGGTCCCGCCTTGTGGGCGATCACGGCCGGCGCGCCGCCCGCGCTGACGATCTTGGCGTCGAAGCCCTCCTTGGCGAACAGGTCGGCGACCGCCTCGGCACTCCGCTGCACCTCACCCGCCCGCGCCGGGTCGGCGCTCACGGACTCGATCCGGACCAGGTCCTCGAGGTCCTTGCGGATGCCGGGCAGTACGTCGCGCACCTTTGCGCGGAGCTCGTCAGTCATGGCGCCCACTGTAGGACGGCGCTCTGCACGACTCAGCCGCGGGCGGTCGCGACCACCGTCCCCTGAGCGATCGCGCAGACGGTCGTGGTGCCGTCCGGCGCAACCATGGTGAGCTCGGTCGTGCACACCGCCTGGCGGGAGTTGCTGTGGGCAACCCGGGCGTGGGCGCGCAGGGTGCCGTCGCGGGCCGCCCGCAGGTAGCTGATCGTGAACCCGCCGAGCAGCACGCTGGCGCCCAGCCGGGTGCCGCCGGCGTACGCGAGCGAGTTGTCGGCGAGGCAGGCGAGCACGCCGCCGAACACCAGGCCGTACTGCTGGCGGTGCCGATCCTCGATGTCGACCTCGAGCACCGCCTCGCCGTCGCGGAGCGATGTCAGCCGGGCTCCGATGTGCTCGTTGAACGGCTGCGCCGCCAGCACCGCCTGGCCCTGCTCGAGCGTGATCTCACCAGTCATCCGCCGTCTCCTCGTTTCTAGAGTGTCCTCTCTAGAACTCTAGCGCGGCGCAACCACCTTGGCGGCAACCCGGGCAACCAGATCCCGGGCGCGCGCCGGCGGCGCCTCACCCCGCCCGAGGTAGCGGCCCATCACGGCGTACGGGAGGTCGAACATCACCAGCGAGATCTCGTCGGCCGGTACGCCGCCGGCCGAGAGCTTCTTGACCAGGGCTGCAAGCGTCCGGTCACGACCCCGGTCGTGTTCCGCGAGCTCCGCCTGCGCCTCGGCCGACCAGGTGTCGGGGCTGAACGCCTGCGGGCCGGCGTACAGCACGATCGCCTCGCCGAGGTTCTCGCGGCTCCACTCGATCGCCCAGGTCGCCGCGACCACGGCCGCGTCGGCCGCCGGCACGCTCTCGATCGCCGTGAGTACGCCGTCCTCGAACCGGCGCACCGTCCGCAGCCAGAGCGCGGCGAACAGCGCCGGCCGGTCGGCGAACCGGTGGTAGACCGAGCCGCTCGGCGCTCCCGTCTCGCGCGCGACCGCAGCCATCGTCACCGCGCGGGCGCCGCCCTCGGCGAAGAGACGCGTTGCCGCGTCCAGGAAGCTGTCGACGGTGTGCGTCGCCGGTCTGCCCATGAGCCGAGAGTATGGTCTACGCTAGTTTTAGAGAACACTCTCTAGAAAGAGGTGGCCATGAGCCCGCAGATCTTCAACACCCATGCGCGTCCGATCGAGGCGCCCGCAGCGACCGTCGGGGCGCTGATCGACACCTTGGCGTCCGACGACGATCAGCTCTGGCCGGGACGTGGCTGGCCCCGCCTGCGACTCGACCGCGGTCTCGTCCTGGGCTCAACCGGCGGTCACGGCCCGATCGGCTACCGCGTCGCCGGGCACGAACCGGGCCGCAGCGTGACCTTCGAGTTCACCGGACGTCCGGCCGGCCTGCGAGGGACCCACGGCTTCGTCGTCATCGGCGACGATCAGCGCTGTGTGCTGTGGCACCTGGTGCGGATCCGCCCCACGGGACTGACCCGGCTCCTCTGGCGGCCACTGTGGGGACCGCTGCACGACGCGCTGATCGAGGACGCGCTGGCCCGGGCGGACTTTGTCGCCACCGGCTCGGACGACCGACCGGCGTGGAGCGGCTGGGTGCGGCTGCTTCGTTACGGGATTAGGTTGCGCAGCGGCCGGCCGGCGGCGTACCGGCTGACCTGATCGCGCACCAGCGCGGCCATCCGCGGCAGCATCGCGGTGGTGCCGCCGGCGATGTGCGGCGTGATGAGTACGCCGGGCGCGGACCACAGCGGGTGGCCGTCGGGCAGCGGCTCCGGGTCGGTCACGTCGAGGGCGAACCGCAGCCGGCCGGCATGACGCAGAACCGCGTCGGTGTCGAGGACCGGCCCGCGGGCGACGTTGACGACGAGCGTGCCGTCGGTGAGCTGGCCGAGGAAGTCGTCGCCGACGTAGTGGTGGGTGGCGTCGCTGAGCGGGAGTACGACGACCACCACGTCCTGATGCGGCAGCAGGCCGTCGAGATCGCCGGGCCCGCGGACCTCGCCGAGCAGGTCGTCGCCGCGCGGACGGCTCGCCACCCCGGTGACGTGGGCCTTGCACGCGAGCATCCGCTCGGCGACCGACCGGCCGATCGAGCCGTAGCCGAGGATCAGCACCCTGCTGTCGGCGAGCGAGCGGCGCCACAGCGCCTGCTGCCAATTGCCGTGATCGCGTACCGCGTCGTCGATGCCGCGCAGGCTGGCGATGGTCAGGCCGAGGGCAAGCTCGGAGGTCGCATCGTCGTGGACGCCGGCGGCGTTGGCCAGCGCCACTCCCTCGGGCAGCAGCTCCGGGATGCCGTCGTACCCCGCCGCCTGGAGCTGGGCGACCCGCAACCGCGGGAAGGCAGCGATGTGCGCACGGAGCGCCGGGCCCGCGGGGTAGGGCGTCACGAGCAGCTCGACCTCGTCGACCTGCTCCGGCGCGCGGGAGCCGTCCCAGAGCACGAAGCTGACGCCTGGGACCTCGCCGACCGCGTCGCGGAGCCGGGCGGTGGGCAGGCAGACGACCGTCATCGTGACGCCTCCAGGGGTAGATAGGGAGTGAGGTCGGCACGCTCACCACTGGCGTGGACCCGGCCGGCCTGCTCAGCGTCGGCCCAGGTCAGCGAGCCGGTGGCCAGCTCGACCCAGACGTCGGCAGCTAGCTCGACGACCGCGGGCGGCGTACCGCGGGTGTGCCGGACGCCCTCGACCACCTGGACCGCGGCGTACGGCGGCACCCGCACCTCGACCGAGGCGCCGGGCGCGCGCTCCTGGAGCAGCGCGAGATAGTGCTTCACCAGCAGCCGCAGCTGCGTGGAGTCCCGCTCACCCGCGCGCCAGCCGTGAAGCGCGGCGGCCACCGCGGCCGGGTCGGCGGGAGCGAGTCGGCGAGGCACGCAGCCATTCGACCACGGACGGGCAAGAGGTCAGGGGTCAGTCAGGGGTGATCCCGGTTGCCGAGCGAGACCGGTTTCGGTTCACTTGAGCACATGGCTCTGTCGACCATCCCGTCCGCCGCCGCCATCGACGAGTATGCCGACTCGCTCGGCGCCGCGCTCGTCGGTCCGCGCCGGGTCAAGCGAGGGATGGTCGACGAGGCTCGCGACCACCTGGTGGACGCCACCGACGCCTACACCGACGCCGGGTACGACGAGCACGAGGCCGCCGAGATGGCGGTGGCCGACTTCGGTCCGGTCGAGGAGATCGCGCCGGCCTTCCAGACCACGCTCGCGGTGGCCGAGTCCCGGCGTACCGCCTGGGTGATGCTCGCGATCCTGGCCGCCCAGCCGTTCATCTGGGACGGCGGCATCAAGCTGGCCGAGAACGCCAACGCGCACCCGCCGTCGATGGCGCTCTACGCGTTCCTCGACGCCGCGATCGAGATCGTCGGCGCGGTGATGATCGTCGGCACGATCGCGATCCTGGTGCTGACCACGATCGGCAACCGGTGGTTCCGGGCCGGCAAGGCGATCGCGCGGGGCACGGCGTTCTTCACGATCGCGTCGTGTGTGACGCTGCCGGTGTTCGCGGTCTCGATGAGCCTCGCATCCGACCAGCTGGTCCCGGCCCACGTGGTGGGCGCGCTGGTGCCGTTCCTGGTCGCGCCGCTCTCGGTCGCGGCGATCTCTGCGCGGCGTACTCTCGCCGCCTGCTAGCGCGGCTTCAGCACGCCTTCGATGACCCCGGAGAAGGCCACCCACTCCTTGCGCTTGCCGTTGAGATGACGGCGGCCGGCTGACGAGAGCGTGTAGGTACGCCGCTTGCGGCCGCTCGTCTCGGACCACGCGCTGTCGAGGTAGCCCGCGGACTCGAGCCGGCGCAGCGCCGGGTAGATGGTGCCGGTCGGCAGGTCGAGCTCGCCGCCACTGCGGATCTGGAGCGCCTCGATGATCGCGTAACCGTGCAGCGGTTCCTTCTCGACCACAGCCAGGATCAGCGAGTCGAGGTGTCCACGCAGGGCATCGGCCTTCATGTAGACAGGCTACACAACACGTTGTTAAGTTGGCTACCTACCTGTAGACGCGCTACCTATAGATTCGCTACACAAGGGGCTGACGATGACCACTATTGAAACACCACGAACGGCGGCCGTGCCGCCGGACAACCGGATGCAACGACTGGCCGGCTGGGCGCAGCGACACCGCTGGACCGCGGTCCTGCTGTGGGTCGTCGCCATGGTCGGGATCACGGCGGGCTCGATGGCCGTCGGCGACGCGTACGAGATGGACAACAGCATCCCGGGCTCGCAGTCGCAGAAGCTCGTGGCGGCGATGGAGCGGCACCAGCCGGAGGCCGACGGCGACACGATCATGATCGTGCTCTACGACGAGGGCGGGCTGGACGCCGACCAGGCGGCGATCAAGGCGCTGGTCGACGACGTGGCCGCGCTCCCGCACGTGGCCTCGGTGACTGCGCCAGATCCGCGCGGCGGCACGCTGTCGCCGGACGGTACGACGGGCATCGCCGACGTCGTACTCGACGAGGTCGCCACCAAGGTCGACATCTCGGACATCAAGGCGATCATCGACACCGCCAAGGACCACGAGAAGGGCGGGTTCGAGGTCGACCTGACCGGCGACTCGGTCCGCGAGGTCCAGGAGAGCGACGCGGGCGGCGGCGGTGAGGGCGTCGGCATGCTGGCTGCGCTGGTCATCCTGCTGTTCATGTTCGGCTCGCTGCTGGCCGCGAGCCTGCCGCTGATCACCGCGATCTTCGCGGTCGGCACCACGCTGAGCCTGGTGATCCTGGCCTCGCACTTCGTCAAGATCCCGGACTACACCGCGCCGGTGCTGATCCTGGTCGGGCTCGGCGTCGGCATCGACTACGCGCTGCTGGTGTTCTCGCGCTTCCGCTCCGAACTGCTGGCGGGCGCTGACCGTGACCAGGCGACCAGGACGGCGCTGGACACGGCCGGGCGGTCAGTTCTGTTCGCCGGCGCGACCGTGATCATCGCGCTTCTCGGGCTCTATGTGCTGGGGCTGGGCGCGATCCAGGGAATCGCGGTCGGGGTGACGATGACCGTGCTGCTGACGATGGTCGCCTCGCTGACGCTGCTGCCGGCGCTGCTGTCGCTGTTCGGCAACCGGATCGAGAAGGTGGTCCGCAAGCACGCTGCCAAGAAGTCGCGGCCGTCCGGGCACGGCTGGCGGGTCTGGGCCGGCTGGGTGCAGCGCTACCCGTGGCCGGCGCTGGTGGTCTCGGTGGCCGCGCTGGGCGCGCTGGCGGTGCCGGCGTTCGGGATGCAGCTCGGCTTCGCCGACGCTGGCACCGACCACCCGAGTACGTCGAGCCGGCAGGCCTACGACCGGGTCTCCGAGGCGTTCGGTCCGGGTGCCAACGGCCCGCTGTTCGTCGTGACCGAAGGGACTGAGACGCAGGCGCAGGCGGCGTACACGAAGCTGGACGGGTTCGAGGGGATCGCCGAGGTGACCCCGCCGCAGCCGTCGGAGGACGGCGAGATGTACACCTCGCTGGCCTTCCCGACCACCTCGCCGCAGGACACCGAGACCGCCGAACTGGTGAAGTCGGTCCGGTCAGAGCTGGGCGACGAGCACCTGGTTGGAGGTGCGACGGCGGCCGCGATCGACTTCTCCGACGCTGTCGACCGGAAGTTCCCGCTGTTCGTGGCCGTGGTCGTCGGCATGTCGGCGCTGCTGCTGATGATCGTGTTCCGGTCGATCCCGGTCGCGATCAAGGCGGCCTGCCTGAACCTGCTGTCGATCGGCGCGGCGCTCGGCGTGATGAAGCTGGTCTTCCAGGACGGGCGGTTCGGGGCGCAGGAGGGTCCGATCGAGGCGTTCGTGCCGGTGATGACCTTCGCGATCGTGTTCGGCCTGTCGATGGACTACGAGGTCTTCCTGATGTCGCGGATGCACGAGGAGTGGACCCGGACGAAGGATGCGACGCGGGCGGTGCGCGAGGGGCTGGCCACGACCGGCGCCGTGATCACCGCCGCCGGGGCAATCATGATCGTGGTCTTCGGAGCCTTCCTGCTGGCGCCGGACCGGTTCCTGCAGCAGTTCGGGCTGGGCCTGTCGGTCGCCGTACTCCTCGATGCGGTGCTGATCCGCTGCCTGGTCGCACCCGCGATCATGCGGATCCTCGGCGAGCGCGCCTGGTGGCTGCCTGGGTGGTTGGACAAGATCCTGCCGCACGTCGCCATCGAGCGGCCTGAGCTTGAGAAGGCCGCCGAGACCAAGCCGGCCGGGGTCTGAATCGGCCACCTGGCAGGCACTTCCTGCACTGGGCAGGCGTTGCAATGCCTGCCCAGTGCAGGTTTCCCCGGGCGCCCGGGGAAACCTGCACCAGCTCCCACGACTCAGGTGTGCTGGCCTTCAGGCGGAGGCGGCGAGGCGGGCGGCGGTGGCGGTGACCAGCTCGCGGAGCTCGGCCGGCTCCTCGACGGTGAAGGGGGCGTCGATGCCGGCGATCATCATCAGCGGCCAGTCGAGGTGGTCAGCGTTCATGATCATCACGCTGCCCTCGCTGGACGCCTCGACGGTGGCCCAGTGGCCGGTCGCGGCCTGGATCGTCTCGACGGGAGCGTCGAACCACACCCGGACGGCGTACCGCATCGGCATGCTGGCGATGCCGCCCTGGACGTACTCCAGCGCGTCGGTCGCCGGCAGCTCGCGCTGCCGGAACCGGGCACCAGTCAGCTCCGGGTCGGACAGCCGGTCGACACGGAACGAGCGCCAGTCCTGCCGGTCACGGTCGTAGCCGACCAGGTACCACCGCCGGCCGAGCGAGACCAGGCGATGCGGCTCGACCCGGCGCTGGGTCCGCTCACCCCCGCGGGCGGTGTAGCCGAAGCGCACCTCCTCGTCGTCGCGGCAGCCCTGCGCGAGCGTGGTGAGCGCGCCGGCGTCGATCGTCGGGCCGCGCATCGGCGCCGGGACCGTGTACGACTGCAGCGCGTCCATCCGCCGGCGCAGCCGCGGCGGCATCAGGTTGAGCACCTTGGTCAGCGCGTGCACCGAGGTCTCCTCCAGCCCCTGTACGGCGCCGGCCGCGGCCGTCCGCAGCCCGACCGCGATCGCGACCGCCTCGTCGTCCTCCAGCAGCAGCGGCGGCAGCGACCCGCCCGCGCGCAGCTGGTAGCCGCCCGCGACCCCGCGGACGGCGTCGACCTGGTAGCCGAGCTCGCGGAGCCGGTCGATGTCGCGGCGCAGGGTGCGCGCGCTGACCTCGAGCCGATCGCTGAGCTCGGTGCCGGGCCAGTAGCGGTGGGTCTGCAGCAGCGAGAGCAGCCGCAGCATTCGTGCGCTCGTGTTCGCCATGAATCTCAAACTAAATCAGATTGAGGACAGAAAGTGGCCTAAAGCGATTCCAGACTGAAGACATGACGAACTCAAACCTGACAAACACCGTGGCAGGACCCGTGATCCAGCCTGTGATTCAAACTAGGGGACTCACCCGGACCTTCACGGCGCGCAAGCAGACGGTCGAGGCGGTCCGTGGCCTCGATCTGGAGATCGCCCAGGGCGAGCTCGTGGCCTTCCTTGGACCGAACGGCGCAGGCAAGTCGACCACCCTGCGGATGCTGACCACGCTGCTGCCGCCCACGTCCGGCTCGGCGAGCGTCGCCGGCTTCGACGTGGCGACCCAGTCGCGACAGGTGCGGCAGAGCATCGGGTACGTCGGCCAGGGCAACGCCGCCGGCCACCAGCAGCACGGCCGCGACGAGCTGGTCAGCCAGGCCCGCGCGCACGGACTGAGCCGGATGGAGGCCCGGGCGCGGGCCGAGGAGTTGATCGCCGACTTCGACCTGGCTGCCTGCGCGGACCGCAAGGTCTCCACGCTGTCGGGCGGCCAGCGCCGCCGGATGGACATCGCGATCGGGCTGGTGCACCGGCCGCGGGTGCTGTTCCTCGACGAGCCGTCGACCGGCCTGGACCCGCAGAACCGGGCCAACCTGCAGACCCAGATCCAGCGGCTGCACGCCGAGACCGGCTCCACGATCGTGCTGACCACCCACTACCTGGAGGAGGCCGACGCGCTCGCCGGCCGGGTGATCGTGGTCGACCACGGACAGGTCATCGCCGACGACACGGCGTACAACCTGAAGAGCTCGCTCGGCGACCTGATCACGCTCGGCTTCTACGACCAGGCGACCGCGGCCGCCGCCGCCCATCGGGTTCGCCGTAGCGCGCCCGAGGCCCAGATCAAGACTCTCGGCGACGAGGTCACGATCCGGGTGGCCGGTGGCCGCGAGCTGGCGCCGGCGCTGGTCGCCGACCTGGCCGTCGCGGGCGACCGCGTGCACCGGATGGAGGTCGCCGGGCCGACGCTCGACGACGTCTTCCTCAACCTCACGGGCCGCAGCCTGCGGGAAGACAACGACACCGCGACTGACACCGCCCTGGCCAGCACCGACGAGACCCTCGAGGAGATCGCAGCATGAGTACGACCTTCGCCGCCGACACCTGGAACGTGATGACCCGCGAGCTGAAGCCGATCAAGCACGAGCCGGCCTCGATCCTGTTCGCGATGGTCCAGCCGCTGGTCTTCCTCGCCCTGTTCGCACCCCTGCTGCCGAAGCTCGAGAGCGGCTCGGCACTCCAGTGGTTCGTGCCGGGCATCATCGCGATGACCTGCCTGATGGGGGCGTCGTTCACCGGCGCCAACCTGATGGAGGAGATGAACACCGGCTCCCACGAGCGGCTGCTGGTCTCGCCGCTGTCCCGCCCGGCGCTGCTGGTCGGCCGGGCTCTGAAGGAGGTCGTGCCGATGCTGGCGCAGACCGCGATCATCCTGGTCGTGGTCACGCCGTTCAGCTTCGACCTGCACGTCGGCGGCGTACTCGTCGCTCTTGGGATCCTGGCGGTCTTCTCGATCGGGGTCGGCGCACTGTCGTTCGCACTGGCGCTGGCCTCGGAGGGGCAGGACTGGATGTTCTGGACCATCCAGCAGACGCTGCTGTTCCCGGTGCTGCTGCTGGCCGGGATCATGCTGCCGATCGACGGCGCGCCCGGCTGGCTCCAGGTCGCCTCCGACCTGAACCCGCTGACCTACGTCGTGGAGGCCGGCCGCGAGCTCTTCGCCGGCCAGTACGACCTCTCCACGATCGCCTCCGGCCTCGCCGGCGCCGCCGTCGTCGCCGCCCTCGGCCTGGTCGTCGGCGTCCGCACCATGCAGAAGTCCCGCTGACCAGAGGCAGGCTGTGGTTTAGACCCGCGTTTGGTCTCGACCGCATCAAGCTCACGGTGACCCGGCCCGTGTTGACGCTCCTGCCGTCAACACGGGCCGGGTCAGCGCGAGTCGAGGACGGCGAAGGTGCGGGTCCAGGCCTCGGAGTCCGGGTCGAGCATCACGAAGTGGTCGCCTTCGACCTCCACCAGCTCGGCCTGGGCGCCAGCGGCGGTCGCCCGCTTCACGTAGTCGCTGGACTGCGACAGCGGCACGATGTCGTCGGCGCGGCCGTGTACGCACCAGACCGGTACGTCGAGCGGCAGCTGCTGCGTCGGGTCGACGGCCGCGTCGTCCGCGGTGGGCGGCCGGCCCAGGAGCGCCTCGACCGCGCCGCCGCCCAGCCGGTCTGCGTGCGCCTGCCGGAGGTCGAGCACTCCGGCGTGGGAGATCACCGCGGTCACCGGGACCCGCGCCGGCTGCCACTGCTCGAACCGGTCCCGCCCCGCGGCCCACGCGGCCAGGTGTCCGCCCGCGGAGTGACCGATGGTCACCACTGTCGACAGGTCCAGCCCGTCGACGTCGGCCAGCGCGTCGATCCCGGCCGCGACGTCGTCGAACGTCGCCGGCATCCCTCCGCCGTTGCCGACCCTGCGGTACTCCAGGTTCCACGCCGTCCAGCCCTCGGCGGCCAGACGCCGGGCGAGCGGGTCGCCCAGTGAGGCGTCGTACATCGACTTCCAGAAGCCGCCGTGGATCACAACCGCGACGCCGCGCGAGTCGCCGTCAGGGCGATGCAGCTGCGCGTACTGCGCCGGGTCGTCGCCGTACTTGATCCGCTCCATTGACGCTCCCCTAGATGGCTCAGGACGCTCGGGCCGGTTGTCGTCGCCGCAGGCCGCGAGCGCGCCCAGTCCAAGCGCGCCCAGAGCGATACGACGGGTCAGCACCGCCTCAGGATGGCAGGTGGATCCGGGGTCAGACCCGCGCCTTGATCTGCGCCGCGTGGTCGGTGAGCGAGTACAGCACTTCCTTGCCGACCCGGCGCCGCTCCACCAGGCCGCCGCGGTGCAGTCGGCTGAGGTGGTAGGACACGGTCGCCGCGGAGACCCCGAGCCGCGACGCCAGGGCGCGCCCGGAGTGCGGCTCGGTGAGCGCCTCAATCACCCGCAGCCGGGTGGCGCCGACCAGGTCGCTGAGGCCGGCGTCGACATCGATATCGTCCGCCCGGCCGCTGCTGAACGGCCCGGTTGCGACGCCGTGCCCGCGACACGGGTAGCCGAGGTAGAGGTCGTTCGGCGTCGGCGCGCATAGCAGCGCCAGCGGCGGCAGGGCGTCGAGCACGCACGGCGCGAAGACGATCACTCCCGTCCGGTGGCTCAGGTCGGCCTCGAGCGGGGTGTCCAGCTCGAGGGTGGAGCCGTTCCAGCGGTCGCCGCCGAGCAGGTCGAGCACCGCGTCCTGAACACCGCCGACCGAGATCTGCCGGACCCGGTACCAGATGTCGGCGTCGAGTACGCCGCGCATCAGCGGCCAGCTGGGTTCCATCAGCAGCGACCACGCCTCGGCGAGCGCCTCGGCCGTCGGCTCGGTCAGCGCCCGCGGGTCCTCCCAGGCCGCTCGCTCCAGCTCGGTGGGAGTACGCCGCCGGGCGTCCGCCTCAGCGACGGTCACGCCGCGCGCGGCGGCGTACTCCGGCGTCACCGGACCCAGCCGCACCGCGCGGCCGAGCTCCTCGCGCAGCCGCTCGTGCGGGGTCGCGCAGACCGCCGCCAGCTCGTCGTCGAGCGACGGCCGGTCGGTCCGCGGGTACGGGTTGATGAAGTCCGGGATGTAGCCGGTCGCCGGGCTGACCAGGTGCTCCAGCAGCGCCCGGTTCCCCGGCGACAGCGAGCGCCAGCGCTGCGGCAGCCACGGTCCGGGGTTCGAGCCGGGCGTGCGAATCCGGATGATCGCCATCGACAGCTGCAGCAACGGCGAGATCGCAAACCGCGCGTTGGCGAGCTGGTCACTGGTCAGGCTGATGCGAATCATCGGCGTCCCTTCAGGCGCGGCTGCGTCTCGCCAGCCATGCTGCCCGCCGGCCGGAGGGTTCTCCAGGCGACGTTCAAACCGTTCTCGAATCGTTGGCGGCGACCGGTCGGCGCGGGCTGGACTCAGCGCACAGACCACTCGAAGGAGACGAGAAGATGAGACCCATCAGGATGCTGGTCGCCACCGCGGCGGCGAGCACGCTCGCGCTCGGCCTGACCGCCGGCACCACGGCGTACGCCGACCGCCAGCCGGACCGCCAGCAGGACGGCAAGCACGACACGGGGCGGACCGGCTCGACCGCCTGGACCGGCTTCAGCCTGTGCACCAAGCCCGCGCTCACGGCGTACCGCTGCGGCACGCTGACGGTGCCGCTCGAACGGTCCTCGCGGCACCGCGAGGGCCGCACGCTCGACCTGTCGGTGCTCGAAGGCGGCAACCCGAACGCGTCGCGGACGATGCTGTTCCTGACCGGCGGACCCGGTCAGCCGGGCCCGGACCTAGCCCCGCGGATCCTGCAGGCGCTGTCCGGGGTAACCGACCAGTACCGGGTGATCTTCCTCGACCAGCGGGGCACTGGCGACCGGCCGCTGGTCTGCCCCGAGCTGCAGGCACAGCGCGGCTTCTCCGACCTGCGGGTGCCGACCCGGCAGGCGATCCGGGACTGCGCGGAGCTGCTCGGACCCGACCGGGCCCACTACTCCACGACCGACTCGGTCGCCGACTTCGAGGCGCTGCGGCGCGCGCTCGGCGTACAGCGCTGGGCCGTGAACGGCGTCTCCTACGGCACCTACACAGGCCAGCGGTACGCCGCCGTGCACCCCGACCGGGTCAGCCACCTGGTGCTCGACTCGGTCGTCCCGATCGCCGGGTTCAACGGCACCCTGGTCAGCTCGTACCCGGACTACACGCGGGTGCTGCGCGACGTCTGCGCCGACCCCGCCAGGGCCTGCCCGGGTGACATGGCCAACGACCTGCGCACGATCCTGCGCCGGGAGCCGGCGCGCGGGCCGATGATGTTCGACTTCGTGACCACCGTCGCGTACGCCGACGCGGAGACCTTCCTTGACCTGCCGCAGTGGCTGCACGACGGCGCGGCCGGCAACATGGCGCCGATCGACCAGACCTACGCCGAGTGGCACGAGGCCTTCGCCGCGACGCCGTCCCAGTACAGCCAGGGCATCCAGGCCTCGACCTTCTGTGCCGACTCGGACTTCCCGTGGGGCGGCGCGGACTCGTGGGAGCAGACCCGCGACTGGAAGGCGGACCGCGCCGTCAGCCGCTACTCGTCGCGCGAGCTGTTCCCGTTCAACGCCGAGGCCGCTCGGGGTAACGGACTGATGACGCTGTGCGAACACTGGCCGCGGGTGCGTGACGAGGAGGTGCCGGACGACGAGCTGTCGCTGGCCGGCGTGAACGCGCTGATCATCAACGGCGAACGCGACCTCGGCACCCCGCTGCACTGGGCCAAGGCCGCCCATCGGGCCATGCCGGGCAGCGAGCTGATCGTCGTACCCAACGCCGGCCACTCGATCCAGATCGGCCGGCACTACCCCGAGGTCAACCAGGCCGTGGCCGACTTCCTGCTCGACCGCTGACGGGGCGGCGGGCAGTTTCTCTAGGTACCTAGTGAATTTGTCCCACCCCGTCGGAAACTTCCCGCGGAATGGGCAGTTTTCGACGGGGAACCCGCCCTCAATTAGGCGAGGGCGGTGGGGAGGGTGGCGGTCCAGGCGTCGCGGAGCTCGGTGACGGGGACTGTGAACTGGCCCTCGACCTCGAGGGTGTCGCCACCGGTCTGGCCGAGCGGGGTGATGGGTACGCCGTGCTCGTGGGCGAGCGCGACCAGCGCGTCGGCACCGGACGCCGGCACCGTCACCAGGGCCCGGGCCGTCGACTCGGCGAAGAGGGAGACGAACGGGTCGCCGTCGACCGCGACCGAGGCGCCGATGCCGTTGCGGATCGCCGACTCGGCCAGCGCCTGGGCCAGCCCGCCGTCGGAGAGGTCGTGCGCCGAGCTCACCACGCCTACGGCCGCCACCAGGAGTGCGGCCAGTGCCTTCTCCGCAGCCAGGTCGACCTGCGGCGGCAGGCCACCGAGGTGCCCGTGTACGACGTGTGCCCACTCCGAGCCGGACAGCTCCTCGGCCGTCGTACCCAAAAGGAACACCCGCTCACCCGGCGCCACGAAGCCGCTCGGGGTACGCCGGCGTACGTCCTCGATCACGCCGAGGATCGCCACCACCGGCGTCGGCAGGATCGCGGTCTCACCGGTCTGGTTGTAGAGCGAGACGTTGCCGCCGGTGACCGGAATGCCCAGAGCAAGGCAGGCGTCCTTGAGCCCGCGGCAGGCCTCGGCGAACTGCCACATCACGCCCGGGTCCTCCGGCGAGCCGAAGTTGAGGCAGTCGCTCATCGCCAGCGGCGTGGCGCCGCCGGTCGCGACGTTGCGGTATGCCTCGGCGAAGGCGAGCTGGGCGCCGGCGTACGGGTCGAGCTTGGCGAACCGGCCGTTGCAGTCGGTCGACAGCGCCACGCCCAGGTGGCTCACCTCGTCGATCCGGATCATCCCGCTGTTCTCGGGCTGGGCGAGCACGGTGTTGCCGCGCACGTAGCGGTCGTACTGGTCGGTGATCCAGGACCGGTCGCAGAGGTTCGGCGAGGCGACCATCTGGAGCAGGGTGGCGCGCAGCTCCTCGCCCGAGGACGGCCGCGGCAGCTTCTCGGCCACGTCGGCCTGCAGCGCGTCCTGCCAGTCCGGGCGCTCGAAGGGGCGGTGGTAGACCGGGCCGTCGTGGGCCACCGAGCCCGGCGGTACGTCGACCACGCGCTCGCCGTGCCAGTCGATCTCAAGCCGGCCGGTGTCGGTGACCTCGCCGATCACCACCGCCTCGACGTCCCACTTGGCGCAGATCGCGAGGAACTCCTCGACGTGGACCGGCTCGACGACCGCCATCATCCGCTCTTGCGACTCGCTCATGAGGATCTCCTCGGGAGCGAGCGTGGAGTCACGCAAGGGAACGCGGTCAAGGTTGCAGTGCATGCCGCCGTCACCGGCGCTGGCCAGCTCGGAGGTCGCGCAGGACAGCCCGGCGCCGCCGAGGTCCTGGATGCCGTTGACCACGCCGGCCTTGAAGAGCTCGAGCGTGCACTCGATCAGCAGCTTCTCCATGAACGGGTCGCCGACCTGGACGCTCGGCCGCTTGGCCGGGCCGGTGTCCTCGAAGGTCTCCGACGCCAGGATCGAGACGCCGCCGATGCCGTCGCCGCCGGTGCGGGCGCCGTACAGGATCACCTGGTTGCCCTTGCCGGCCGCCTTGGCGAGGTGCAGGTCCTCGTGCCGGAGGACGCCGACGGCCAGCGCGTTGACCAGCGGGTTGCCGAGGTACGTCGGGTCGAAGACCGCCTCGCCGCCGATGTTGGCCAGGCCCAGGCAGTTGCCGTAGCCGCCGATGCCGGCGACCACGCCGGGAAGCACCCGGTGGGTGTCCGGCGCGTCGAGCGGACCGAACCGCAGTGGGTCCATGACCGCGACCGGCCGCGCGCCCATCGCCAGGATGTCGCGGACGATGCCGCCGATGCCGGTCGCGGCGCCCTGGTAGGGCTCGACGTACGACGGGTGGTTGTGCGACTCGACCTTGAACGACACGGCGTACCCCTGGCCGATGTCGAGCACGCCGGCGTTCTCACCGATGCCGGCCAGCATCTTGCCGCGCGGCGTCTCCTGAGGGAGTTCACTGAACTGCTTGAGGTGCACCTTCGATGACTTGTAGGAGCAGTGCTCGCTCCACATCACCGAGTACATCGCCAGCTCGCTGCTGGTCGGGCGGCGGCCGAGGATCTCGCGGATCTTGGCGTACTCGTCCTGCTTGAGTCCGAGCTCGGCCCAGGGCTGCTCGCGCTCCGGGTCCTTGGCGGCGACGGCGACGGTGTCGAGGAGGGGGGTGTCAGGCACGAGCCGAATTCTAGGCTGCTGGACTCCGGTCGGGGATGGCGGCTAGCCACGTGTCGAGCGCGGTGGTGATGACGACCAAGAGCGCGACGATGCCGAGAAGGACTACTGCCGGTCGGTCATGGGAGATAAAGAAGATCGGGCTTGCGATCGCTATCGACAGGCGGGTGTCCCAGCCCTTGAGCCGACAGCGCAACATAATCGCGGCCAACGCGAGGAAATAGAGCGCGGCACCGCCGGCCAGGCACACGGCTGCGACCGCGCTCAGCGGCTCGTCGGGATGCGCGAGCGTCTTCTTCAGCCCGAGCGCAACCATCACCACACCGAACACCAGCGGGATGTGCAGGTAGCTGTAGACGTCGCGGGCGAGCCGCGCCCGGCGCTCGTCGGCAGTGTCGTGCAGGCGTTGCTCGACCCTCTCCCCCGTCGCGTCGAAGTACGACCACCACAGCGCGCTGATCAGCAGCAGCGCGAGCAAGACGGTGACGATGGTGCGTGCGTCGAAGTGGATCTCCCCTGCGCCTGCGCCGGCCGCAACGATCGACTCACCGAGGGCAATGATTACGATCAGCCCGTGCCGCTCGGCGAAGTGAGACGGCGAGATCGAGAAGCCGCCGACGCCCCAGATGTAGGGCGTGGCGTAGGCGATCACGGCCGCCAGGATCAGCAGCACCTGGGCGAGCGTCCCGTCCGCCGCCGCGGCGCCGAACAGGACGCCGCCGGCCACTAGATTTCCGGCGCCGATCTGGATGACCGCACGCGGCGTGGTACCGCCTTGCTTGGTCGTCAGCCAGAACAGCAGCGCGTGGAGCACCATCACGACCGTCCAGCCGGCCGCGAAGACCCAGGCTCCGGCGTCGTACGCGGTCGGCACCGCGAAGGCCACCAGCAGCATCGCAGCCATCGACACGATGACGACGAGCCGAGCTGCACGATGCGCCGTCTCCAGAACCGTGGTCAGCCACGCGTACGCGCCC
Source organism: Nocardioides speluncae (assembly GCF_003121585.1). Taxonomy (GTDB): domain Bacteria; phylum Actinomycetota; class Actinomycetes; order Propionibacteriales; family Nocardioidaceae; genus Nocardioides; species Nocardioides speluncae. Next base: position 17,276 of record NZ_QEOO01000023.1, on the reverse strand, counting down.
CACGCCCACCAGAGCAGCAAGAACACCGCAAAGCCCTTGCCCAGCCCCTCATAGGTGGGGTCCTTGGAGAGGCCGAGCGTGACTTGGGTGAAGGCGAAGACGAAGACCAGGTCGAAGAAGAGCTCAAGAGTGGAGACTTTGCGGGAGTCTTCGCCGGTCACGCTCGGAGTCTAGGGAGTGGCCGGTGAGGTCGATGCGGATGGTCAGCAGCTCGGTGCCGAGGGTGCGGACCGTGATCGCGTTGAACCAGCGCAGCGGCCGCCAGCCGCACACCAGTCGCTGCCGCCGGAGCGGGTCGTCGTCGGGCAGCACCGTGGCGACGCCGTCGAGCCAGACGAACCGCAGCCCGCGGCGCAGCTTCACCCTCACGCGCGGGTCGGCCCGCAGGTTGCGCACATAGTTGGCCTGGGCGCCGTGCTCGGCGATCACCCAGAACGTGTCACCGACCAGGCCGTTGCTGACCGGCGTCTGCCGCGACTTCCCGGACCTACGGCCACGGGTCTCCAGTAGGGCGAAGCCGAACGGCACGAACCCGATCCGGAACAGCGTGCGGACCAGAGGGTTGACCGCGCGGCGCTGAACGAAGGCCACCAGCGCCCGCTTCGCGCTGGGTCGCGCCGTGGTGAGGACGACGTTCGCGGTGAGCAGTGCGGTGACGGCAAGAGGCTGGGCCGGCGAGGCCGGCGCGGTGGGGTCGGCCAGCCACCAGATCCAGGTGAGTGCGATGGCGGCGAGGGAGCCGGTCGTGACGGCGCGGGCAATCTTCATGGTTTCCATACGACTGTATGGTTCCATACGAGTGTATGGTCTGTCTATGGTTCGTCAGTACGCCGCCACCAGTCCCGAGGCCCTCACCGAGGCACTGTTCGACGTCGCGGCGGAGAGCGGCCTGGACGCGGCGACGGTCCGCGTCGTCGCCGCCCGCGCCGGCGTCTCCATCGGCGCCGTGCAGCACCACTTCGCGACGAAGGACCAGATGTACGCCGCCGCCTTCGCCGCGCTGGTCGCCCGGGTGCGGGCCCGGATCGGGCGGGTCGACCTCACCGCGCCGCTCCCCGAACGGCTCCTGACGGTGCTGGCCGAGCTGCTGCCGCTCGACAAGGCGCGGACCCGCGAGGCTCGGGTGATGGCGGCCTTCGCAGCCCGCGCAGCGACCTCGCCCTCACTGGCCGCGATCCAGGCCGCGCAGCTCGCCGAGATCCGCGCCGAGCTCACCGAGGCGCTCGGCGATCTCGACCACGCCGAGCAGCGGGCCGCCGTACTCTTCGCCGCCGTCGACGGGCTCGCCCTCCACGCGGTCAGCAGCGGCGGCGGGCTGAAGCGCCATCAGCTGACCGCCGCACTTGAGGAGCTGGTGCGGCGATTCGTGTGACCAATGTGGCGTATGCGGCCTATGGTGAATGAGATCCAACCCCGATCCTGGAGCTGAGTCACGATGCGCCGCCGTACCCTCGCCGTACTCACCTCGCTCGCCCTGATCGCCGTAGCCTGGACGGCGGCCAGCCCGCCCGCAGCCGCCGAGAACCGGGTCACGCCCGGTAGCTTCACCGGCTTCGGCTTCGACCAGTGCGACGCGCCGACCCAGCAGAAGATGGACCGCTGGCTGACCCACTCGCCGTTCACCGGGGTCGGCATCTACATCTCCGGCAAGTCGCGGGCGTGCCGCGAGCAGCCCAACCTCACCCCCACCTGGGTCCGCACCCAGCTCAAGCGCGGCTGGCGGCTGCTGCCGATCGCGCTCGGCCCGCAGGCGGGCTGCCACCCGAAATACCCGCGGCACGGCGACGACCCCAAGATCGACCAGTCGCCCGGCGCCGACGGCGGCTACCGCAAGGCCCGCCGGATGGGCGCGGAGGAGGCCACGAGGACGGTCCGCGACGCCGAAAGGCTGGGCATCGCCAAGCGCAGCACGCTCTGGTACGACCTCGAGGGCTTCGACATCACCAACCGGCACTGCCGCGAGTCCGCGCTTCGTTTCCTCAGCAGCTGGGTGAGCAACGTCAAGCGCCTGGGCTACGCGACCGGCGTCTACTCGAGCGCCTCGTCGGGGATCAAGATGCTCGACGACGCGCGGATCAAGCAGACGCCGGGCATCGTGCTGCCCGGCTACATCTGGATCGCGCGCTGGGACGGCAAGGCCAACACCTCGACCTCGCACATCAGCGAGAAGGGCTGGCGGCCGGGCCGCCGGATGAAGCAGTACCTCGGCCCGCACGACGCGACCCACGGCGGCGTCACGATCAACATCGACCGGAACTTCCTCGACCTCGGCCGCGGCTCGGTGGCCCCGGCGGAGCCGAAGCACTGCGGCGGGGTCAAGATCAACTGGTGGGTCTACCCCACCCTTGCCGCCGGCGAGCGCGACGAGCCCGGCAAGGTGAGGGCGCTGCAGTGCCTGCTCCGCGAGAAGAAGCTGTACGACGGGCGGCTGCACGGCGTCTACAACCGCACCACCATCAGCGCCGCCCGCGCCTGGCAGAAGCGCGTCGGGATGACCCCGACCGCGACCTGGAACCACCGGCACTGGATGTCGCTGCTGGCCAGCGGCCGCTGGCAGATCCTGAAGTACGGCTCGGCCGGCGCCCCCGTCCGCCGCCTGCAGCGCACCCTCAACGCCGCCGGCGCCGGCGAGCTCGACATCACCGGCGTGTTCACCAGCCCGACCATGCACGCGCTGCGCCGCTGGCAGAAGCGGGTCGGTCAGCCGACGACCGGCACGGCGTACAACCAGACCTGGAGCCTGCTGGTCCGCGGCCGGTCGTGACCCGGTCGTGACCCGGTCACGCCGATGAACGATCGGGAAAGACCTCACTGGGTCGCTTGACCAAGTCCGCTACCTCCCCCGACACTCAGTGCCATGCCGACCGTCCCCCGTCGTACCGTCCTCGCCGGTGCCGCTGGCCTGGCCGCGGCGAGCGTTGCCGCCGACGTACTCGCTCCGGCCCACGCCGCCGCTACGACCCATCCGCTGATGGGCGGTCCCGCGGCGCGGCTGGCGGCGTGCCCGGTCCCGACGCCGAAGCTGCCGATGCCGGTCACGCGGTACCCGAACGTGCTGGTCACCGGCGACGCCGGCAGCGGTACGGCGACCCAGACCGCGGTCGCGGCGGCCGCGCGCAAGCTCAGCCAGACGATCCCCATCCATCTGGCGGTGGGGCTCGGCGACAACGTCTACGAGTTCGGCGTCACCGGGACCTGTGACGACGACTTCAAGGCCAAGTTCGAGCAGCCCAACGCCGGGATCGACGTCCCGTGGCTGATGGTCCAGGGCAACCACGACAACTCGTCGTTCCTGATCCCCGGCGACGGCGGCGACCTCACCCGCGGCGACCACGAGGTGGCCTACCACCAGTACTCCGCGAAGTGGTTCATGCCGGCTCGCTACTACTCGGCGACGATTCCGGACCCAGCAGCGGACGCCGCTGGCGCAGTTCATCATCCTCGACGAGAACCCGGTGACGTCGTACGTCCCGCAACTGAACCCGTACTGGTGGCCGCGCGGCCCGTTCATGACCGCCCAGCGTGAGTGGCTGCGAACGCAGCTCGCGAACAGCAATGCTCGCTGGAAGTTCGTGCTCGCCCACCACCCGTACAAGAACAACGGCAAGCACGGCGAGGCCGGCTCGTACGACGGGATCACCTTCCTCGACCCGGCCAGCGGGCGGTACTTCAAGGAGCTGATCGAGCAGGACGTGCTCGGCAAGGCCGACTACCTGCTCGCCGGTCACGACCACTCGCTGCAGCACCTCAGGCTCGGCGCCGAGATGAAGGGCACCGGCATGATCGTCAGCGGCGCCGCCGGCAAGGTGAGCGGCGCGAGCGCGACGACCAGGCCCAACCTGGCGTACTGGGAGAACTACGACAACGCCGGGTTCTTCCTGCTCCAGCCGCGTGCCGACAAGCTGGTGATCAAGGCCTACACGGTGAACGTCGCGACCGCCACGGCCACGCTCGCCCACAGCCGCACCATCGCGCGATAGCCGCCACCGCCGTTGTGGCGAGCGGCGGCGCCACTAGCGACCTGCGAGCGTGCGCAGCTCACCGGGCAGCCACGGGTAGGGATCGGTGAGGGGACGACGCTCGTGACGTAGCCGGTTTGCGAGCCGACGCAGCTCGCCGCCGGCAACGTAATAACGACCGCGGGTCTGGCCGCGAGCCTCCAGAAGACCGGTCGTAACCAGGCGAGCGAGATCCCGGCTTGCGGTCCGCTCCTCCACGCCGGTGCGTCGCACATAGGTCTGGCGGCGCACCCGCAGAAGGTTCACAGCGTCGAAGAGGGCATCGGCCAAGCGGTCCGGTATCGAATGCTGCGACATGAGCTCGTCGAGTGCCAGGAGCGTGGTGTCCGCCTCCCGGAACCGGCGTTCGAGGGTCTGCGCCTGCATGTGGTGAGCACGCAGGTTGAACTTCACCCAGAGGGATGCATCGTTTTCCGGCTGCCAGGATCCGCGGCCGGTGATCGCGAGCACCCGGTAGTAGTCATCGGTGTTGTGCCCAAGCCATTCCTCAATGCTGGAGAACGTCGGCTCGAGCACCTGGTCCTGGGCGAGAACCAGAGTCTGTAGTGCTCGTGCCATCCGCCCGTTGCCGTCTCGGAACGGATGGATCATGACGAGATTCAGGTGGGCCATCGCTCCGTCGACCATCGGCTCATCACTGCCAGCCTGGATGTCTGCGGCGAGCAACTCGACGAGTCGTGGGACCAATGCGGCGTCCGGACCTTCGTAGACCGTGGTCCCGGCAGCCTCGTCGCGGACGTAGACGGTGCCGCGACGAAACTCTCCAGGATCCTTGGCCAGGTCGTGTTCCAACAGCATGAAGTGCAGAGACCGCAGCGTGAATGGCCGCATCACGAACTCTGGGTCCGCGGCCATGCGCAGGACGAAGGTCAGAACCCGCCGATAGCCGATGATCTCGGCCCAGGTTCGCTGATCGGCGGTGAGCGGTTCCTCCTCGTCAACCGCCGCGACGGCGTCCTGGTCGGACACGGTGTAGCCCTCGATGGTGTTCGAGCCTTGGATGGCGCGAGCCTGCGTCGTTCGGCGAAGCCCACCAGCCCATCGCCGTGGCGCGCGAAGGACGTCGGCGAGCGATGACCGCATCGCTCGGATCTCGTCGAGGACGCGGGCGTCCTCAAGGTCGATGTCAGGCGGTTGAAAGAGCTGGTCCACGTCTCGATGTCCTTATCATTAGGACAACACCATAGCGAATGTCTCCATAATCAGGACATCGGGACGTGCAGCGGGTGCTCAGCCGGCGGGCGGGCCGACCGCGAGCGCCGCGGCGGTCAGGAGCGCGACGGCGACGGCTCCGGTCACCGCGGCCTTCGCCGGGTTGCCGATCAGCCATGCGGCGAGCCGCTCGACCGAGCCGGAGGCCGGCTCGTCGCGCAGTCGCCACGCGTCGGCCAGCAGCCCGCGCCGCTCGGCGTGCCAATCGAAGAGCACGGTGGCGAACGGCGGCACCGCCGATGCCAGCGCGAGTACGCCGCGCCCGGCCGGCCACCGCTGGTCGACCCAGATCAGGGCCGTGACCAGGCAGAACGCGATGAAAACAACGCCGTGGACCATCCCGAACACGCTGACCGCGCGCTCACCGAGGTCGTGGTTGACGGTGCGCAGCGCCATGCTGGACAGCAACAGCGCCCAGGTCACCGCCTCGGCGATCGCGACCCGGCGGAACAGCGGCCGGGGCGTCATGCGCTGAGCGTCGCGGCAGCGAGCGAGGTGAAGAAGCCGAGGCCGTCGGTGCCCGGGCCGCAGAGGTCCTCGATAGCGTGCTCGGGGTGCGGCATCAGGCCGACCACGTTGCCGCGCTCGTTGGTGATGCCGGCGATGTCGCGCAGCGAGCCGTTGGGGTTGACGTCGACGTACCGGGCGACCACCCGGCCCTCCCCCTCGAGCCGGTCCAGCGTCTGGTCGTCGGCGACGTAGAAGCCTTCCTGGTTCTTCAGGGGGACCACGATCTCCTGGCCCTCCTGGTACGACGCGGTCCAGGCCGTCCGGCTGTTCTCGATCTTGAGCTTCTGGTCGCGGCAGACGAACTTGCGGTGGTCGTTGCGGATCAGCGCGCCCGGCAGCAGGTGGGACTCGCACAGGACCTGGAAGCCGTTGCAGATGCCGAGGACCGGCAGCCCGCCCTTGGCCGCGGCGACGACCTCGGTCATCACCGGCGCGAACCGGGAGATGGCGCCGGCCCGCAGGTAGTCGCCGTACGAGAACCCGCCCGGCAGCACGACCGCGTCCACGCCGCGCAAGTCATGGTCGCCGTGCCACAGCGGCACCGCCTCGTTGCCGCCGATCCGGACCGCGCGCTGGGCGTCGACGTCGTCGAGCGAGCCGGGGAAGGTGACCACCCCGACCTTCACTGGGACGCGCCTTCGACATGCACGGTGAAGTCCTCGATGACCGGGTTGGACAGCAACGTCTCGGCCATCTTCCGCACCTCGGCCAGCGCCTCGTCGGTCGCTTCGCCGGCCAGCTCCAGCTCGAACCGCTTGCCCTGCCGGACCTCGGTCACGTCATCGAAGCCGAGCCGCGGCAGCGCACCGAGCACCGCCTTGCCCTGCGGGTCGAGAATCTCGGGCTTGGGCATCACGTCGACGACGTAACGGGCCACGGTGCGGCTCCTTGCTGGGGGTGTGCGGGACACGGCCCAGTCTAGGAGCCACCACTTCCGTCTCAGCCTCCACCCCGACCCACCGTCAGTACGGCGTGTCGCTGCCCGCTCGTCGGCGAAACGGGGGCCGCCGCTAACGGTCCGCTCGGCTAGGGTTTGCCTGTCCGGAATCGGAGGCTTGTCTCGACGGATTGTGGCGGTGACCAAGGTCGGCAAGATCGTGAAGTTGATCTCTGGTGGCCAGCAGTCCTGGTGGCCAGCCGGCAGTTGAGGAGGCACATGTCGGGCGCCGAGGAGTTGATCCGCGCGTTGCGCGCGGCGGAGGCGGAGGCTGTCAGGGCGGCTGGATCCAGTGCGGAGGCATTGGCTGGTGTCGACCGGATACGCCAGACCGTGGAGACCGTGGCGGGCCGACGACCACCCGCACCGCTGAAGGAATCCTTGGCTGAGCTGGACGACGCCGACAGGCTCTTCCGCAACGCCGAAGCGAATGCGCTCGATGCGTTGGCCGGCATTCGGGGCTACCTCGCGGAGCTTGAGGGAGGTGGATCAGCCGGTTCCTCGGCTTCGCCAGGCGCCGTGACGTCGATTGCCTCCGCCGAAGAAGCGACCGGCGGCCAGGTCCTGCGGCTGTCATCCTCGGACCCGGCCCACGTACGCCGCCTCAACCAACCGCCCGCCAATGCGACCATCGTGGTCGACGGGCGGTTCAGGTACGAGACCGACGAGCACGGCCGGGTCGTCAAGGCGACCGCCACCCTGGAGACCATCGACCTGGAGCACCCACGCTCCGAGCACGCCCAGAAGACACTCTCCGGCAAGCTGCCCGGCGACGATGCCGGGCACCTGTTCGCGCGGATCTTCAAAGGCCCCGGCCAGAAGATCAACCTCGCACCGATGGAGTCCCTTGGCGTCAACCGCGGCGAGTACGGGCGTCTTGAGCGGCTATGGCGCGAGAAGATCGAGGCAGGTGAGCGAGTCGAGGTGGAGGTGCGACTCGTTTACTCAGACACAGACGAGCGCAGGCCAACAAGCTTCCGGATACGCCATCGACACACGGACGGCGGCGAGTTCGCCCGGGTCTGGAAACGTGTCAACATCGACAACACGCCCGCGGAAAGGTGAGCGCATGATTACCGAGTCCCAGCCACTGGTCGAGGCGATCGGCAAGGGCATCCTCCGCGCGGCTCCAGAGTCGGCCTGGGCCTTCATGGAACTCCAGCTGACCGCGGCGGGCAGGATGCTCGAATCCGGTCTCGCCGTCATCGCGAATGACGGATCGTTGGACCAGGCCGTCGAGATCGATGACGACACCGAGGACGCCTGCGTCGCGCTCCGGAAGGCGATGTATCAGCCCGGCACCGGAACTTGGTACAACGCTCAGTTCAAGGTGACGCCCGAAGGTGCCATCGAGGCCGACTTCGACTATGACACCCCTCCCTTCCCAGGAGAGGAGGTCGCGGATCTGCTCCAGCAGGACCAGGAGCGGTTCCCTAGAGACCAGGAGCACCTGCCGAACTGGCACCCGTCGAAGGCGGCAGGCTAGCGCCGCTGCCCGCGCAGCCCGACGATCATCAGCGCCACACCGAGGCCAGCGACGATCGGGCCGACAATCGCCCATACCTCGACACCGGACATCGGGCTGCCGCCGACGTAGTCCAAGCCCTGCATCGTCCACAGCGCGCCCACGACGAACATCACGCCGCCGACGGCGACGGCGAGCGTGCCGCGCATCAGCTGAGCTCGCGCTTGAGGATCTTGCCGGTGGCGGTCATCGGGAGCGCGTCGACGAACGCGACGATCCGCGGGTACTTGTACGCCGCCATCTGCTCCTTGCCCCAGGCGACCAGCTCGTCCTCGGTGACACCTGCGTCCGCGTTCCGGATCACGAACGCCTTGATCTCCTCGCCGTGCGACTCGTGCGGTACGCCGCTCACCGCGGCGAGTGATACGTCCGGGTGGGTCATCAGGACCTCCTCGATCTCCCGCGGGTACACGTTGAAGCCGCCGCGGATGATCATGTCCTTGGACCGGTCGACGATGTAGTAGAAGCCGTCGTCGTCCTTGCGGGCCAGGTCGCCGGTGCGGAACCAGCCGTCCTTGATCACGGCCGCGGTGGCGTCGGGCCGGTTGTAGTAGCCCTTCATCACGTTGTAGCCCTTGATCGCGATCTCCCCGATCTCACCTGACTCAGTGTCGGACCAGTCGTCCTTGATCAGCTTCATCTCCACGCCGGCGATAGGTACGCCGATCGAGCCGACCCGCACCTCCTCCCCGCGCGGCGCGAAGCTGGCCACCGGGCTGGTCTCCGAGAGGCCGTAGCCCTCCAGGATGGTGACGCCGAACTTCGCCTCGAAGTCCTTGTGGACCTCCACCGGCAGCGCCGAGCCGCCGGCCACGGCGATCCGAAGGTTGTCGCGGATCGCGGCCACGTCCACCGAGTCATCGAGGGCGCCGAGCAGGCCCCAGTACATCGTGGGTACCCCACCGAAGAAGGTCACCTTCTCCTTCTGCATCAGGCCGAGCGCCGGCGCGGCCTCGAAGCGCGGCAGCAGCACCACGGTGCCGCCGTACGCGAAGGCGCCGTTCTGGATCACCGTCTGTCCGAAGGAGTGGAACAGCGGCAGCACGCATAGGTAGGTGTCCGGCCTCGACTCGTTGGCGCCGAAGAGCGGCTCGCCGCTGAGTGCGTTGCCGTGCATGTTGGCGTGCGAGAGCTCGGCGCCCTTGGCCTGGCCGGTGGTGCCGCTGGTGTAGAGGATGACCGCGGTGTCGCCGTCGTCGGTCGCGGCCGTCTCGAAGGTCGGCGCCTTGCCGGCCATCCCGGCACCGAGGGTCGTCGTTCCCTCGATCGGGCTCGGCGCGGCCGGGTCGGCGGTGATCACGAAGAAGTGCTCACACCCGTCGGTCTCCTGGAACCCGGCGTACCCCTCGGCGCCGATCGGCAGCTCGGGCGTGCCCTGGAAGCAGAAGTAGGCCTTCGCCTCGGAGTCGGCAAGGTGGTAGGCGACCTCGCGGCCCTTGAGCAGCACGTTGAGCGGGACCACGACCGCGCCGGCCTTGAGGATGCCGTAGTAGACGATCGGAAAGTACGGCAGGTTCGGGCAGCTCAGCGCGACCTTGTCGCCCGGCCGGATGCCGCTGTCGACCAGCAGGTTCGCGACCTGGTTGGCGGCGCCGCTGAGCTGGGCGTAGTTGAGTCGGGTGTCGCCGAGGACGACAGCGTCGCGGGTCGGGTACTTGCTGGCAGAGTCCTCGAGGAGGGACGACAGGTTCGGCATGGCCAGCAACTTAGTGGAGGAGTGAGGCTGCCGTCCTCAGGTCGCGGCGTACCACCTCTGGTCCGACCGCGGCCATCCCCCAGCCGACCGGGTGCCGCCAGGTGGGGGCGGCGATGGTGACGTTGGCGCGGACGACGGTCTCGCGGGCGCCGGTGGGCGCGAACTCCAGCCGAAGGCCGGCCACGAAGCCGAGCCACTCACCGACCTCAGCCCAGACCTTGCCGTGCTCGAGCTCGGTGACCTCCATCAGCGGTCGCGGCCCGAACGCGAGTACGTCGTACCACCGCTGGCCCACGGCGGGCTCGGGATCACCGACCAGCTCCACCGCGCGCAGACCGCCCTGCCACTCGGGGCGCCGCTCCACGTCCGAGAGCAGCGCGTAGACGTCATCGAGTGACCGCGTGAACGGCACCACGACCGAAAAGTGCATGCCCCAGCGTCCTTATTAGATCGGCGACCCGCGTCCTGAGCCTACCGACCGAGTGAACGCGGTCGGCTCCGACGCCGCGACTGCCCGTCGCAACCGACCGGTCAGCGAGTCGGTCGGCGCTCCAGTGGCTTCTGCATCCGCACGATCGGTACCGGTACGCCGCCACGGCTGTCGACCAGGCGCTCTACCTCGGTGAAGCCGTACGCCGCGTAGAGCGGCTCGCCGGACAGGGTGCCGGCGAGCTCCAGGAAGTGGAAGCCCTCGGCGGCCGCGGCCCGCTCGCACTCGTCGAGGATCATCCGGCCGACGCCGCGGCGGGCGAAGTCCGGGTTGGTGTACATCGCTCGCACCCGGGCCGGCTCCAGCGCCGGGTCGAGCAGCCGGTCGCTGCGGCCCGGGGTGTAGTCGCTGCCGTAGAGGGTCGCGCGCCGGCTCCAGCCGCCGCACCCGGCAATCGCGCCGCCGATCTCCACGACGTAGTAGGTGCCGTCGTCGATCAGCCGGGTGTCCAAACCCATGAACAGGCGACTGGCCTCGATCTGCTCCGGGCTGAGGAAGTCGCGCTGCAGCTCCAGGATCGAGTCCTCCATGACCTCGTGCAGCAGCGGTACGTCGTCGTGGGACGCCAGCCGGATCGACAGCTCCATGCCTGCCAGCATGGCGCGCGCCGGACGCCGCCGTACAGGCATCACCCCCGATCGTTGGCCCCGATTTCGACCATGGCAGGGTGTGGTCATGCCGGAGTCCGCAGAGCAGGTATATGCCCGGGTCGTCGAGCTCGTCGGCGAGAAGGGCCGGTTGCCGATGTCGCCGGTCCACGAGTGGGACATCTTCCCGTGGGAGGTTGTCGACGGCGAGCTGCAGCCGAAGATCCTGCTGCCGCCGTACGCCGAGGCGGAGCCGGCGCGGGCCGGCGTCGGCGGGGTGGACTGTGACCTTTGTGACGACTCCGACAAGGGCACGAAGATCTGGGAGAGCTGGAACTTCCACGTCAAGCGTCCCGCCGTTCCCAAGGGCATGCCGCTGGTGCTGTGGCTCAACGCCAACGAGCACATGGACTACCCCGACATGAGCGACGACTTGGCCGCGGAGTACGGCCGGATCTCGGTGTGGCTGTGCCGGATCATGGAGCGGCTGCCGAACATCGGACGGGTCCACGTCAGCCGCTGGGGCGACGGCTCGGAGCACCTGCACTCCTGGTTCATCGCCCGCACAGCCCGGCTGCCCAACGTCAAGGGATCCACGGCCGTCGAGTGGGACGAGATGCTCCCGCCGGCACCCGAGGACGTCTGGCAGGACGACATCGCCACCGTGGCCCGCAAGCTCGCCACCCACGACGGCCGCGCGCTGGTCTGAGCCTGGTTGGAGCTCGTCCGCGCTGCCAGTAGGCGATCTCAGGCGCCGAGCTCCGCACGGAGGTCGAAGGTCGCGGCGTCCTCGCGTGAGCCTGCCACGGCATGCAGCTTGGTCTCGTTCGCGGAAAGCGTGAGCGACCAAGCGCCGTCGTCGGAGCAGGAGCAGGGCGGAAGCTCCAGGCACAGCGCATAAGCCTCATCGACGTTGAGTGCGTGCACAAACGAGTGATGCGGATCCCGGTACAGGGTGAACACCCACTCGCCTGACGCTGTGGTCGCCCTGGCCTTCGGAGCACCGGTCATGTCGGTCTCCAGGTTGGCCTTGTCGGCGATCGGCTGCGGCCGAAGCTTCCCGGTGCGCAGGTTGAAGAGCCGGACCCGGTAGTTCTCCGATCCCGCTGGTGGCCGGTGCTCGACTAGGTAGAGGAGGCGGCCGTTGCTGGAAAGTGCGTCGAACGTGAACCGCCCGGCGAGCCGGTGCCTGCTGCCGTCAGCGGCAGTGATCGTCGTGCGGTCGCCGTCCGGCTCGACTCGGACGCCGCGCATCTCCTCGGCGGGGACCTGGTACGCCGCCGCACTCGCTGCTGGCCGCGGCCGCTCGTCGCTCCGGCGCTCGTCATTGCGGCGCTCGCCGCCGGCCGCCGTACACGCGGTCGCGAGGGCCAGCATCAACGCGATACAGATGATCGCTCGTCTCATGCCCGGTCTACACCGCGGGAAGTGCGAGGGTTCCCGGCGACGCGGGTCAGACCTTCTTCTCGATCAGGTAGGTCAGCGAGGTCTGGCCGGCCGCGCCGCCCTCGCCGCCGGACAGGACGGCGGTGAAGGCGGGAGAGGCGAGCTTCGCGGTCCGCACGTCGCCGAGCTTCTGGTTGTACTTCACCTTGAAGCCCGCGCCCTTGAGCTTCTTGAGCGCGGCCTGGAACGCCTTGGCGTACGACTTCGTCGGCGCGACCGTCACGTGGTAGCCGCCCTCCTCGGTCGCCAGCGCGCTGACCACCTCGGCATCGATGAGCGGGATCTTCTCGGTCGGGAAGTCGGCCGGCAACTCCCCGGTGACGCCGGGCGTGGTCTCCGCCACCGGGTCCGGCGCGGCCGCGGCGGGGTCGTCGTCACCACCTGAGCAGCCTCCCAGCCAGGGCGCGGCGGCGATGAGTACGACGGCGGGCAACAACCTCAAACGCGACATGGAACAGCCTTCCCTCCGAGTAGGACCGCGGAGATTCAACCAGGGGTCCTAGGGTTAAGGCCATGCCCGTTGTCAGGATCAATGCCATCTCCGTCCCGCCGCAGGCCGGCGCCGAGCTGGAACGCCGGTTCGCCGCCCGCGCGGGGACCATCGAACAGTCGCCCGGCTTCCTCGGCTTCCAGCTGCTGCGGCCGACCGCGGGCGAGGAACGCTACTTCGTGGTGACCCAGTGGACCGACGAGGAGTCGTTCGCGGCCTGGCGCGACGGGACCGGCCGGGCCGCGCACGCGACACCCGAGGGCGAGGCGCCCCGCAAGCCGGTCTCCACGGGCGCCGACCTCCTGGAGTTCGACGTCGTACTCGACGTGAAGCCGGCCCAGGACTCCTAGAGGATCTCCCCCGGGGCGTACGCCGCGGCGTCCGGGTGGCTGGCGACCAGCTTCTCGACCCGCGCCACCACCGCGCGCACCTGGTCGACCGCAGCACCGGTGAACGTGATCGGGTCGGCGACGAGGGCGTCGATCTGGTCGCGGGTCAGGCCCAGCCGCTCGTCGGCCGCGAGCCGGTCGAAGAGGTCGTTGACGGCCAGCCCCTGCCGCATCTCCAGCGCGACGCCGACGGCGTTCTCCTTGATCGCCTCGTGGGCGACCTCGCGGCCGACGCCGTTGCGGACCGCGCTCATCAGCACCTTGGTGGTGGCCAGGAACGGCAGGTAGCGGTCCAGCTCGCGCTGGATCACCGCCGGGAAGGCTCCGAACTCGTCGAGCACGGTCAGGAAGGTCTGGAACAGCCCGTCGGCGGCGAAGAACGCGTCGGGCAGCGCGACCCGGCGTACCACCGAGCAGGAGACGTCGCCCTCGTTCCACTGGTCGCCGGCGAGTTCGCCGACCATCGACAGGTAGCCGCGGAGGATCACCGCGAGCCCGTTGACCCGCTCACAGGAGCGGGTGTTCATCTTGTGCGGCATCGCGGACGAGCCGACCTGGCCCTCCTTGAAGCCCTCGGTCACCAGCTCGATGCCGGCCATCAGCCGGATCGTGGTGGCCAGGTTGGAGGGGCCGGCGACCAGCTGGACGAGCGACGAGACGGCGTCGAAGTCGAGCGAGCGCGGGTAGACCTGGCCGACGCTGGTCAGGGTGTGCTCGAAGCCGAGGTGACCGGCGACCCGCTGCTCCAGGTCGGCGAGCTTGGCCGCGTTGCCACCGAGCAGGTCGAGCATGTCCTGCGAGGTGCCGACCGGTCCCTTGATCCCGCGCAGCGGGTAGCGAGCGAGCAGCTCCTCGATCCGCTGGATGCCGATCAGCAGCTCGTCGGCGATGGTCGCGAAGCGCTTGCCGAGCGTGGTCGCCTGGGCGGCGACGTTGTGGGAGCGGCCGGCCATCACCGTCGCCTCGTGCTCGGCGGCGAGCCGGGCCAGGCGGGCGGCCGCGGCGATCGCGCGGTCGCGGATCAGCGCGAGCGACTGCCGGACCTGGAGCTGCTCGACGTTCTCGGTGAGGTCGCGGCTGGTCATCCCCTTGTGGATGTGCTCGTGGCCGGCCAGCGCTGAGAACTCCTCGATCCGCGCCTTCACGTCGTGCCGGGTGATCCGTTCCCGGGCGGCGATGCTGGCGAGGTCGACGTTGTCGACGACCGCTTCGTACGCCGCGACCACGCCGTCCGGGACCTCGACCCCGAGGTCCTGCTGCGCCTTGAGTACGGCGATCCACAGCTGCCGCTCCAGCACGATCTTGTGCTCCGGCGACCAGATCGCGGCGAGGTCCGGCGCGGCGTACCGGCTGGCCAGGACGTTGGGGACACTCATGCTTCGGTCGCTCCTCTGCCTTCGACGACACCGAGCGGCTCGGCGGCGATATCGGTGCGGTGCTGGGCTCCGGGGAAGCTGATCGAGGCGACCCCTTCGTAGGCCTTGGCCCGGGCGTCGGCGATGTCGCGACCCACGGCCCGGACGGCGACCACCCGGCCGCCGGCGGTGACCAGGCTGCCGCCCTGGCCCGCGGTGCCGGCATGGATGACGTCGACGTCGAGTTCCTTGTCGAGCGTCTCGGTGCCGATGATGACGTCGCCCTTGGACGACGACTCGGGGTAGCCCTTCGACGCGAGGACGACGGTCACCGCGGCGCCGGCGGCGAACCGCGGCGGCTCGACCTCGCCCAGGCGACCCTCGGCGGCCGCCTTGAGCAGCGAGCCGAGTGGGGACTCCAGCAGCGCCAGCACCGGCTGGATGTCCGGGTCGCCGAAGCGGCAGTTGAACTCGATCACCCGCGGGCCGGTCTTGGTGATCGAGAGGCCGACATACAGGCACCCGCGGAACGGCGTGCCGCGGCCGGCCAGCTCGTCGAGGGTCGGCTGGACGACGGTCGTCATCACGGTCTCGACGAGGTCCGGTTCGGTCCAGGGCAGCGGCGAGTAGGCGCCCATGCCGCCGGTGTTCGGTCCGCGGCCGCCGTCGAAGATCCGCTTGAAGTCCTGGGCCGGCTGCAGCGGGTACGCCGTACTCCCGTCGCAGACCGCGAACAGCGAGACCTCCGGGCCGTCGAGGAACTCCTCGACCACGACCCGGTCGCAGGTCGCGGCGTGGGCGAGCGCCTCGGCCCGGTCGGCGGTGACCACGACGCCTTTGCCGGCGGCCAGCGCGTCGTCCTTCACGACGTACGGCGCACCGAAGTCGTCCAGCGCCGCCTCGACCTCGGCGGCGGTCGTGCAGGCCCGCGAGCCGGCTGTCGGCACGCCGGCAGCCGCCATGACCTCCTTCGAGAACGCCTTCGAGCCCTCGATCCGCGCGGCCGCCAGCGACGGGCCGAAGCAGGAGATCCCGGCATCGGTCACCGCGTCCGCGACCCCCGCGACCAGCGGCGCCTCCGGCCCGACCACGACCAGCCCGGCGTCCAGCTTGGTCGCGAGTGCGGCGACGTCCGCGCCGTTCATCGGGTCAACGTCGTGCAGCGTCGCGACCTGCGCCATTCCCGGGTTGCCGGGCGCCGCATGCACCTCGGACACCTGGGGATCGCGGGCAAGGGCAAGAGCGAGGGCGTGCTCACGGCCACCGGTGCCGATGACGAGCGCCTTGAAGGGGGTATCCACGGGCGTCCATCCTATCGGCCGCCCGGTCCGGAGAAGTGCCCCCAGGCATGGGTCGACAGCGCCGCTTTCTAGTAGCAGGGTGGTTCACGGACCAGACCACTTCCCAACTCGATCCCTTGGAGGAAGCGGCCTACTCATTCAAGGAGGCCCACTGTGTTCATTCAGATGGTTCAGGGAACCTGCACCCGCGAGGACGAGATGCACAGCCTCGTCGACAGCTGGTGCGCCACGATGTCGGAACGGCCGGGCTGGCTGGGCGGCACCTACGGGTTCACCGACGACAGTCGGTTCGTCGGCGTGGTGCGCTACGACTCGGAGACGTCGTGCCGCGAGAACTGCAGCCGCGAGGACGCCGGTGCCTGGTGGGCACAGGCCGAGATGCTGTTCGACGGAGCACCTGAGATCCACCAGTCCGAGGACGTCTCGATGATGCTCGACGGCGGCTCCGACGACGCCGGCTTCGTGCAGGTGATGCGCGGCCGGGTGCTGGACGCCGACAGGTTCCGTCACTTCAACACCGACACCGAGATGACCAACATGCTCCACCAGGCGCGCCCCGAGATCATCGGCTCCACGCTCCTGTTCGAGCCTGACGGGACGTTCACCGAGACGATCTCGTTCACCGACGAGGCCACGGCTCGGGTCGGTGAGAAGCAGGAGATGCCGGCCGAGATGATGACCGACTGGCAGAGCTCCATCGCCGACGTGGAGTACATCGACCTCCACCGGCCGTGGTTCGCCACGCACAAGTAGCCGAAGTCAGCAGAACCGAGCGACCCACCGCCGCTGCCACGGCGTCTCGACCGCGCGGCGGTGGTGGTTCGCCCTGGTCCACGCGATGGCCGCGGCGGCATCGAGACCGGCGAGTACGGCGAGACAGGAGATGACGGTGCCGGTCCGGCCGACCCCGCCGCTACAGGCGACCTCGACCGCCTGCCCACGCCGGGCTCGCTCGTGCAGGTCCTTGATCAGCGAGGTGGCGAGCTCACGGTCGCGCGGGAGCAGGAAGTCGGGCCAGTCGATCCAGGCGTGCTCCCAGGCCAGCGCCGCGTCGTACCTGCGCTGCGACGAGGGGCCGCCGAGATAGAGGCCGTACGCCGGGGCGCCGGCGGGCATCGGGTTGCGCAGCCCACGCCCGCGCAGCACCACACCGTCCGGCAGTTCGATCGTCCCGTCCACTCCACCATCGTGCCTAGTGGGTATCTCCGGAAGTTCTTCGTGGGTATGAGTGGTCAGGGTGCGTGCAGCGCAAGGCGTCGGAGGGAGGCGGGCCGGTGGCCCGTCGACCGACGACAACGCAGCGATGTGCGTGCCCTGGC
>NZ_QEOO01000025.1 GCF_003121585.1 Nocardioides speluncae | reverse complement strand
CGAACTCAACGACAGGCCCCGCAAACGCCTCGACTACGCTCGCCCCTCAGAGGCCATCCAAGACCTCTTGTTGCGTTGACCGCCCGAACTCGCCCAAGGTACCTAGTGAATCTGTCCCTCCCCGCGCGAAGTATCCAGCGGGGAGGGACAGTTTCGTACGGGGAATGGCGGCGCGGACTGGGTCAGTCGCGGTCGGCGGGGTCGATCAGGGCGGTGGTCACCCAGTGCGACAGCATGAACGTGCAGAGGCCGATGAGTGGGATCAGGATGATCATCCACCACTCGAACAGCACGTTGACCAGGAACAGCAGCGCGATCACCGCCAGTAGGCCGACGGCGAGGAAGCTGGTGCTGCCCGGGTCGGGGATGTTCCAGCCGGCCAGCAGGAACCGCCCGGCGAGCACGCAGATCACCATGATTGCGACCAGCAGGAACAGGCCCGGGCCGCCGCACGACGAGGTGCCCTGCACCTGCTCGCAGCCGCGGAGCGCCAGGTAGGTCAGCAGTACGGCGAGCAGCCCGACCGCCACGCCGGTGACGGCCGCGGCGGGCAGCCCGGACAGTGCCGGGAGAGAGACCGTGCGCTCCGGCTTGGCCGCCGGAGCGGCGTCGTCCTGGGCTTCGGCGGCCTCGGCAGCTTCGGTCTCGGGTACGTCGGTGAGCACGGCGGTTGGCTCGGTGTCCGGCTCAGCAGTCGTCACGTCGGCGTCCTCTGCCACCTCAGCGGCAGGTGCCTCGGGCTTGCTCAGCACGACCGTCTCGTCAGTGCCGTCGGCGTCCGCGGTGTCCTCGGCCTCGGATGCCTCCTCGACCTCCTCGACCTCCTCGACCTTGACCGGGGCCGTGGCCTCGACGTCCGGCTCCTCGTCCGGGGAGGCGACGGGCATCTCGACAACGGGGGTGTCGGCGGCGGGCGGGATCTCGGCGAGCTCAGGGTCCTCGAGCACCGGCCCGGCTTCCTCGTCCGGCTCGGCGGTGTCGTCGTCCTGGTCGGCTACCGGCTCGTCCTCGTCGAAGATCGTGTCCGGATCAGCCTCGGCCGCAGTCTCGTCATCGGCAGGGGTCTCCGCCTCGGGCTGGTCCTCCTGCTTGCGCTTGCGCCGGAAACCGAAGCTGAGCTTGGGCAACTCGAGCGACGGACCGTCCTCGTTGCCGGGGTCCTTCTCCACCATGCGCGGCAGTCTGCCAGACGCCGGATTCGACGTACCGGCTTCGACGACGCGCGTCTCACCCACGATTCGCGGACGTGAAGGTCACGGTTGAGGCAGGTTCAGGACGCTTGACCAGCAGGGTCGAGCAGCGACCTGAGCGTTGCCAGCCGCTGGCCCAGCAGCGCCTGCCGGGCCGCCTCGTCCAGCGGCAGCAGGTCCGCCCACAGCGCCCGGCCGACGATCACGCCGCTGCAGCCGAGCTCGACCGCCTGCGCGAGCTGGTCGACGAACTCCTGCCAGGTCAGCGGCCCGGACCGGGCCACCCACGGGCCGCGGAAGCCGATCTCGGCGTACACGTCGAGCATCTCCTTGACGATGGTCAGCTTCCACATGAGCCGCTGTTCGGTGAGTACGGCGGAGCACGCGGCCAGGCAGTCCGGCCGGTCGCAGTACGGCTCGAGGACCAGCCGGCCACCCGCCGGGCGTGCCTCCAGCAGCAGCCGGGCGATGTCGGCGCAGCTCCAGCCCGGCACGTGTGAGTAGCCCACCTTGACCGGCGTCGTCGCCTGGGCGAGCTCGGCCCGCAGCTCGGCCCGCTGCGGCTCCGGCTCGTCCGGAAGCCCCCAGCAGACCCGGTCGTCGGCGTTGTGCGCCAGTGCCCGCGCCAGCAACGACGACGGTACGACGACTCCCCAGGGCGCATGGCCGGCGATGATCGCCTCGCAGAGCCAGACCCGGAGATCGCCGCCGCCGGGCCTGACCAGGGCGGATGGATCGGCGTGGTCGAGCGCCACCCAGAGCTTGGTCACTTCGGAACCGGGACCGACTGCCTCGGCGAGTGCGGGAAGTCGACCTCGGAGAAGAGCACCCATTCGGAGACCTCGATGAGGTAGAACCGCATGTCGACCGTTCCGGACTCCACGTCCGCGAGGGGGAACATCTGCTCGGCGTTGGGCCAGCGTGCGCCATAGACCGAGGACAGCTCGGTAAGCTCGGCGCCGCTCAGCTCGCGGACCTCTCCGAAGAAGCTGACCGCTTCCACCTTGTCGCCCAGCCCGTCCGGGATCTCACCCGTGACCGTCCCGCCGACCCGGGGGTCGGCTACCCATTCGCGCGAGTGGTTGCGGTTGCGGTTCGACGCGAAGATGATCGCGTCTCGGTCGGGCAGATACGCATACCAAACGCTGAATACTCTGGGTCCTGCCATGCTCATTGACGCGAGCTGCGCCAGTTTCTGACCGGACATGATGCGCCGCACTGAATCAGCAGCACCCATTCCTCAACCTTTCCCGTGGTGGTAGGAGAGTTAAGACACTCCTAATACTCACCACCGTCAACAATAATGCTCTGTCCATTGATACCGGAGGAGTCCGTTGACAAAAGGAAGCGGCATACGTTCGCGCATTCCTCGACCGTCACGAAGCCTCTCCGGGGAATACCAGCTGCCCGAGAGGCGACGTACTCGTCGATCGACGCGCCCACCTTCTCGGCATGCTCCTGAAAGATTCGCCTTACATTCTCGCTCCACATTGGTCCGGGTAGGACCGCGTTGGCACGCACCACGCCTGCCTCCTCCTGGGCGACTGCCTGGACCAGTCCCAGCAGCGCGTGCTTCGACGCTCCGTAGGCCGCCCGACGCGCGGGCGTCCTGATGCCGAAGACCGAGCTGACCAGGACCAGCGATCCGCCATTATCGGCCCGCAGCAGCGGCAAAGTGCGCTGAATCGCCTTCCAGGCCGCCCAGTGATTGACCCGGTAGACCTCGTCCCAGTCGTCGTCGGAGATCTCGGCGGTGGTCTCGGCGGTCGGATTCACGCCGGCCGTGAAGACGACACCGTCAAGGCTGTCGTACCGGTCGAGCGCCTCTTGCAGTTGGTCGATCCCTTCGTGGGTGCGGAGGTCAATCGTCCACGCCGCGCTCGCGTCGACCTCGTCGGTGAGGTCGGCGAGCGCGCGCTCGTTGGAGCCGCCGTGCAGCAGTAGCGGTACGTCGTGCGCGTGCAGTGCCCGGGCGACGCCTGCGCCCAGGTCGCCGGTGGCGCCGATGATCAGTACCGGATTACTGGCCGGCATTGGTCCGCTCCTCGATCTGGGCGATGGCAGCCTCGGCGAGGCTACGCAGGTCATTGTCCGACTCCATGGCCCACTGCAGCACGGGAATCGCCGAAGCGTTGTTCCCCATCTGCCCCAGGCGGTAGATCGTGATCGGGCGCGCCGCCGCGAGCCCGGGGTTCTCCAGCCTGGCCAGCAGCGACTCGGTGATCCCGACCCCGGAGCGCAGCAGCTGGCGCTCCAGCGCAAGGTCGACAGCGCGCTCCTGCTCGTGTAGAAGGTCGATGTAGGACTGGGCGGACTGCCGGCCGACGACCACCTCCTGGTAGAGCGTGGCCTTGCGCAGGAACAGCGACTGGAACTGGCTCGACGAGGTCCGCAGGCTCTCCCAGTACGCCGCCGGCGAGCCCTGCAGCAGCGGCAGGAACTCGTCGTGCTCCTCCAGGAAGTAGAGGCACACCAGCCGGTCCAGCCACGACAGCCGACCCCGCGCCGCCAGCTCCGCGAGCACGTCCAGGTCCGCCCGGGTGAGGCCGGCCCGGAGGAAGGTCAGGATGGGCGAGTCCATGGTGGTCTCGGCGAACCTGGCCTCGTCGAGCCCGAGTGGCCGACCGGCCGACAGCAGGCCGCGGGCGGCCTCGGCGACGAAGTACTCGTAATAGCCGGAGTTGAGGAACGAACACATTCCCTGGTCCTCGCGATGCAGACCGAAGACGTGTCCATTGGCGACGAAGTCGGTCGTCCACTCGTAACGCAGAAAGTCTCTCGACATCCGCAGATTGCGGTCGCTCTGGACACTCTCCTGAACGCGTTCGGCGACGCGTGCCAGGCTGACATCGAGCGGTCCGGCGCCGGCATGGCGTCGTTCGAGACCGCGGAAGATATCCCACGCCAGATCGACATAGGCCTGATATCGAACGCGACCGGGTATTCGTGACACCTCGCGGTCGTACTCCCGCCCGCACACGTACTTGAGATAGCCGCCGTACGCCTCGTAGACGTTGTGCGGGAAGATTCCGCCGCCGGCGTGGGTCTGGTACAGCTGGTCCAGGATCATCGGCGTCATCAGCAGCGCGCTCATCTGGTCGGCGTGCTCGATCGCCTCTGCGAGCTTGAGCAGTCGCTGGTCGCCCACCTCGTTCGCGAAGTCCCGCAGCTCGGTGGCGGTGACCGCGTTGATCCGGACCACGTGCGGGTTCTTCACGCCGAGGTCCGCGAGCCGGTTCGGGCTGCGCACCTGGTCGGTCAGCTCGTCGGTCTCGGTCTCCGGGTCCCGCCGGGTGAGTACGACGCAGCGCGCCCCGGCGTTCATCGCGCTCCGCAGCCAGCTCAGGTCCGGCCGGATCGAGCCCAGCTCCGAGCGGGTCGACAGCGAGTCGAAGTCCTCGATCACGATCGTCCCGGGTCCGGCGACCTCCTCGAGGTGCCCGCGCGGGTCGGTCTCGAGCATGCTGACCCGGGCCGGCCGCTGGCTCGGCTCCAGCGACATCGCCCAGACCGACAGCTCGGAGGTCTTGCCGGAGCCCATCGGCCCGCAGACGTAGAGCAGGTTGGAGTCCGTGGCCCGCCCCCAGGTCTCGACGACCTCGGCCATCGGCGTACCGGGCTCGTGCTGGACCGCGCTCCACAGCAGCGAGCTGGCGTGCGCGCGGGGCAGCGGTACGGTCTCGATCCGCGGGTGCCAGGGCCACGGCGCCGGGTCCGAGTCGTCGCGGACGGTCGCGGCCGCCGGCGTGCCCGCGGCGGGCGAGGCGTGGGCGTCGTCCCACAGCCCCAGCAGCTCCTCGGCGACGGTCTGCATCAGGACGTTGACCGGCTCCTTGCGGAACCGCTCGTAGGAGATGTCCTTGTACGACGCGGCGCGGCGCAGCCGGTCGCCCTTGTTCGTCGTACCGCCGCCTCGTTCGAGGCCGAGCGCGTAGCGCGCGGTGGGCCCGTCGGGGCTCTCGGCAAGCCGTTCGTCGACGGCATCTCGGAGCAGCTTCACCAGCGGTCCGGGCTCGTTGTCGCCGGGCGGACTGTGGCCGACGGCGCCCGCGATCGCGCGCAGCGCGGGGAGCTCCTGGCCGCGGAGCCGGCCCGCACCTAGCTTCAGCACGTCCTCGAGGTCGGCGAGGACGTCTTCGAAGCTGGGGCGGGCACCGAGAGTCACGCCCACATTCTGCCCAGTAACTGACCATTCCGGGGACGCCCCCCGACCAGGGTCTGGACACACCATGTGACTAACGACATATCAATAGGGCGCGGGGGCTCTGATGAACCGTCGGACGATCGACGCCGGGGATCGATCGTCCTGGGACCAACGGTAGGTATCAACATCGCACTCTTCGCGCACTTGTCGGCGGAAGGCCCGCCGGCCAGAAGCCGGCCGCCGCTCGCGGTGGCCGTACGAGAAGGGAGAGTTCGATGGCAGAAAAGGCCCGCGTCATCCCGTTTCCCGAGGGCAGCGCACCCGCGACCGGAACCCGCCGCTACAAGGTTCCCGCACCCACGTTCAGCAAGTCCGACGCCGTCAAGGGCGGTCTCTGTGACCGCGAGATCTACGACCGGACGCAGCCGTACCACGCGATGACCGTCCGCTACCACCTCGCCGCCGGCACGCCGCGCGCCGAGTGGGAGCCGACCGAGTCTGTCGGCTTCAGCCTGAGCCAGCCGTACGTCGATCACGCCGCGCAGGAGCTCAACGACCTGCTCAAGTGCGAGGTCGACGCGCTGCTGGAGGACCACGACGCGCTGCTGCGGGTCGCTGACTTCTACCTCGACCGGCTGGAGCGGCTGCCGGAGGACATCGCCGGCAGCGAGCCGGGCGTGACCTACTCCGGCTCGGAGGCGGTACGCCGGGCCCGCGAGCTCAGGGCCCGGATCGAGGGCGACCGGGCCGTCGGCCACCGGCACCACGACCGGGCGCCGCGTTGGCTCACCGCGCTCGCGCGGTGGACGCCGTGGCTGGCCGGAGCGGGCTTCGTCGGCTACCTGGCGGCGTACCTGCCGGTCGGGTTCTGGCTGGCGCTGGCGTCCTGGGGCTACCTGGCCGTGGTGCTGCCGTACATCGTGCTCGGCCAGACCTGGCTCGTCGACCGGGCCGCTCGCTCGCACGCCGACCTGCTCGCGGCCGAGGCCGACGGGCAGCCCGGACCGGCGGAGAAGGCGCGCAACCGCCGCTTCCGGTTCGGCACCATCGCCGGGCTCGGTGCCATCGGCGTCACCTCGGGCCTTGCGCTGCGGGCGGTCGAGGCGGCGGCCTCGGTCACCGTCGGCGGGGTGGCGCTGATGGTGCTGCTGGCGATGGTGGTCGGCGTGGTGCTGCCGGCGCTGCGCTACCTGGGCACCGTGTCCGACGGGTCGAAGGCCAGCCGTGAGCGGGACGCGCTCGTGGCCGGGCTGGAGGCCGACCACGCGGCGTACGAGGACCTGGTCGCCCAGGTCGAGCGCAACCTGCGTGGCGCGGAGGACATCGACCGCCGGCTGATCGGGAAGACCGTCCCTGAGACGATCGACCACGTTCAGCGGGTGGCCGACCAGGCGATCACGCCGTACGCGTTCCTGCGGCTGCAGATCGGTGGCCTCGGCGGTGAGCCGCCGCTGGAGTCGCCGGCGTCGGACAGCACCCGGATCGGCACCGGCATCCCCGGGGCGCCGACGGTCAGCCTCCAGCCGCTGCTGGACCGGGCCCGGCGTCGCGAGCAGCTTCGGGTGTACGGCGCCACGCTGGCCGCCCGGCTGCGCCAGCTGCCGGCCCACCCGTGGAGCACGACGGAGGCAAAGCGTGGCTGAAACCTCCGCCCCACAGGCCGCCCCCTGATCCGAGCGCTCGGTTCAGGGGGCGTTCCAGGTTCGTAGGTTCGACACTGGGCGACTTTATCCAAGGTTATGTCCATATCCTTGGATAAGATCGTCCCGTGATCAACGAACCCACGACTCCGAGCGCGGCGAGCGATTCACAGGAGAGCGATGAGCTGGCTGTCACCTATGAGGAGCACCGGTGGGCGGCCGCCGAAGCCGAGAGCGACTTCGCAATGTCGCGGCGCGCTCGCCTGAAGGCGCGCGGCCCGTATCTGGCGGCGGTCCTGCCTGAGATCGCCCATCGTGCCTTTCGCCTGCCTGCTGAGGTTGAGGCCGAGGCGGCCGACGCGCTGATGGAGATTGCCAGGTTCGACGCCGAGCTGTCGGCGACCGACCTGGGCCGAGATGGCGAGTTCGCTCCCTTGGCCGCGATCCTGCTGCGCACCGAGTCGGCGTCGTCCTCGCAGATCGAGAAGGTGACGGCGGGCGCGAAGGCGCTGGCGATGGCGACGATTCACGAGAACGCCGGACCGAACGCGCAGCTGGTGGCGGCCAATGTTGCGGCAATGCAGCGGGCCGTCGACATGGCCGACGATCTGAGCGAGGACACCATCCTGGCCGCCCACGGCGCGCTGATGGAGGGCCAGGAGTACGCACAACCCGGGCGCTTCCGCGATCGGCAGGTCTGGATCGGCGGCTCCGCGCCCACTCCACACACGGCGTCCTTCGTGCCGCCCCACGCCGACCGCATCAAGCCGGCGATGGCCGACCTCCTCGCCTTCCTCGACCGCACCGACATCCCGGTGCTGCCCCACGTCGCGATTGGGCACGCCCAGTTCGAGACCATCCACCCGTTCGCCGATGGCAACGGGCGCAGCGGACGCGCCCTGGTGCACGTGATGCTGAAGCGCGCGGGCGCGACCAGGCGGCTGACCGTACCGGTCTCAGCCGGGCTGCTAGTCGACACCGAGGCCTATTTCGATGCGCTCACGGCGTACAGGAGAGGAGAGGTGGCTCCCATTGTCGAGCGATTCACCGCAGCGGCATTTGCGGCAGTCAGCAACGGTCGGATGCTGAACCGGGATATCGCTGACCTGTACGCCGAGTGGGAGCACCTCATCGTCGCGCGGCGGGACGCCGCTGTGTGGAAGGTCCTGCCGCACCTGGTCTGCCAACCTGCGATCACTGTGAAGTTCGTCCAAGACGCCACTGGGGTGTCCAATCCCGCGGCGCAGAACGCTATCGACCAGCTTGTTGCCGCTCAGATCGTCACGCCCGCCACGGCGAGTCGGCGCAACCGCGTCTGGCTGGCAGACGGCGTCATCTCCGCCCTGGACGAGTTCGCGTCACGAGCGGGACGACGTGGCTGAACCCAGGCACGCCTAGGCTCGCACCAGCTGCGTGTACGTCGCGAGGTAGAGCGGCCAGCCCTGCTCGCCACCGATGCTGGCAGGGATGCCCTCCCAGCCGTCGCCGTGCCGGTCGAGGTTGCGGTGCTCCAGCTCGACGCGGGTGCGCTCGGGCGTCTCGGCGGTGAAGGTCACCTCGACCTCGCTGGTCCTGTCGTGGTCGGTCTCGACCTCCCACTGCGCGCTGATGTCCCAGCTGAACAGCACCCGGTGCGGCGGTTCGTACGCAAGGATCCGCGCCCATCGGCACTCGCTGCCGTCGACGCCGACGTCGTAGATGTTGCCGCCGACGTGCGTCTCGAAGACGGTCTCCGCGATCTCGGCCTCGAGCAGTGTGTGCTCGCGTGGCTTGAACCTGCCGAAGCCCTCGGTGAAGACCGTGAACGCGCGCTCGATCGACGCCTCGACGACGACCTCGTGCTGGGTACTGGTGCTGCGTGCTGTCGGGGTGCTCATTTGCTCTCCTTCGGATCGTGTTCGACGGCTGCCTTGAATCCGGCCAGGGCCTGGTCCCAGAAGTGGTCGAGGTAGCCGCGGAGCTCGGCCAGGCCGTCCGGGTCGAGCTGGTAGACGCGCCGGGTGCCGACGCTGCGGTCGGTGACCAGCCGCGCCTGCTTCAGCACCTTCAGGTGCTGCGAGACCGCGGGCCGGCTGACCGGCAGCTCGGCGGCCAGCTCCCCGACCGCCCGGGGCCGCTCGGCCAGGCGCTCGAAGATCGCCCGCCGGGTCGGGTCGCCGAGGGCGGTCAGCCCGGCAACTCGGTAAGTGTTCACGAACGGTAAGTATTCGCTTACCAAGTTTCGAATGTCAAGGGTCGCGCCATGCCTGAGGTCGCACCGGCTCGGACGGATCTGGTCGTGGGGGCGCGGTCCGTGGGTCACGATGGAGCCGTGGCCATCACCCACCCGCCTCGTGCCGAGCTGGTCGGACGGGACCCGGAGCTGGCGGCGCTGGCCCTGGCGGTCGACGACGCCGGGATGGGGCGCGGCCGCGTCGTGCTGCTTACGGGTGAGGCGGGGATCGGCAAGACCTGCCTGGCCGAGGCCGCCGACGCGCTCGCCCGCGCGGGCGGCTTCGACGTCGTGTGGGGCAGGTGCTCGGCCGACGACGCGCCGGCGTACTGGCTCTGGTCCCAGGTGCTGGCGGCGATCGGCCGCAGCGACCTGATCGAGCCGGGCCGCTTCCCCAGCCGGGCCGAGATGTTCGCCGCGGTTGCCGAGGCGGTGCTGGCCCGCTCACGGGGGCGGCCGCTGCTGGTGGTCGCGGAGGACCTGCACTGGGCGGACTCGGGATCGCTGCGGCTGGCCGAGTTCCTCGCGGCGGTCGTCGCCGGCGAGCGGCTGCTCCTGCTGGCGACCAGCCGCGAGGGGTTCGCGGACCGGCTGCCCAACGCCGGCGTACGCCGGATCGCGCTGGCCGGCCTGGACCTGGAGCAGACCGGCGAGCTGGTACGCCGGTACGTCGAGGCCGAGCCGGCGGAGGAGTACCTCGCCGAGGTCTTCCGGCGGACCGGCGGCAACCCGTTCTTCGTCTCCGAGGTCGCGCACCTCCAGGCGAGTCGGCGGTGCCCGGCGGGAGCGGTGCCCGCCGGCGTGCGTCAGGTGCTCGAACACCGGCTGGCACGGCTGCCGCAGGGATCGGTTGAGCTGCTGCAGATGGCCAGCGTGCTGGGCGCGCCCCGACGCGACGCGCTGGCCGCGATGGCCGGACTCCCGGTCGCCGAGGTCGACGAGCTTCTCGCCGGGCCCGTCGCGGCCGGGCTGGTGGCCGCCGAGGGGTTCGCCCACGAGCTGGTGCGCGAGGCGTTGTACGACGGCATCGCGCCCGGCGTCCGTGCCGAGCTGCACCGCCGGGTGGCCGAGACGCTGCAGGCGGCCGGGCCGGCCGAGCTGGCCCGGCACTGGTCACTCGCGGCGGGTAGGGACGCCCTGCGGCACACCGCCGAACTGGCGGTGGTCGCGGGTGACCTGGCGGTGGCCGGGCAGGCGCACGAGCAGGCGGCGGGCCACTACCGGCTCGCTCTGGAGTCGGGCGACCGGTCCCTCGCCGTACGCCGCCGGCTGGGCGAGGCGCTGGTGCAGGCGGGGCAGATCGAGGACGGCCGGCGCGCCTTGCACGAGGTGGCGGTCGAGGCACGAGCGGGCGAGGACGCCGACACCTTGGCGCGCGCGGTGCTGGCCTTCGGCGGCGGGGTCGGCGGCTTCGAGGTGGACACCTTCGACGCCGAGCAGCGGACCTTCCTCCAGGAGGCGCTGCGGCTGCTGCCCGAGGCGGACTCGGACCTGCGTGCCGCCGTACTCGCGCGGCTCTCGATCGCCTCGGCGGCGACCTTGCCGGCCGAGGAGCGAGCCGACCTCGCCAGGCAGGCGGCGTCGATGGCGGCGGCCGTGGCCGACCCGGGTGCCGAGGTCGCGGCGCTCGCGGCGCTGTGCGACGCCCGCTCCGGGCCCGACCACGTCGACGAGCGGATCGCGGCCGCGAGCCGGATGATCCAGCTCGCCGCGGGCAACGCCGTGCTGGAACTGCTCGGTCGGCGGCTCCGGCTGCGGGCCCGGCTGGAGCGGGGCGACTTCGCCGGCGTGGAGGCCGACCTGGCTGGCTATGCCCGGGTCGCGGAGCGGCTGCGATCGCCGACGTACACCTGGCTGGTCCCGATGTGGCGCGGAATGCTGGCATTGCGGGCCGGAGACTTCGCGCTGGCGTCGTCGCTGGCCGATGAGCTGGACAGCCTGGCCGTCCAGGCGCAGAGCGCCAACGCGGAGATGATGGGGTGGGGGCTGCGCTTCCACATCGCTCGGGCCCGGCGCGACATCGCGGCCATCCGCGAGATGACCGGCTTGATCATCGACGGCCTGGAGGACTACCCGGCCTGGCGCTGCATGCTGGCACTGGTCTACGCGGAGCTCGGTGAGGCGGAGCGGGGCCGTCAGCTGGTCCGCCGGATACTGGCGTCCGGACTGGATGCCGTACCCAAGGACTCGGAGTGGGTTGAGCTGATCTGGGTGCTCGGCGAGGCGGCGCTGTTGCTCGACGAGGGCGACGCCGTGCACGCCGTACACACTGCGATGGAGCCGTACGCCGACCTGTGGGCGGTCGATGGCTTCGGGAACGCCTGCTTCGGGCAGGTGCGTGAGCTGCTCGACCGCCTGGCCGCGTACGACGGCGGACCGGCCGCGCCGGACCCGGCCCGGGCCGCGTTCGTCCGGTCCGGAGCCGTCTGGAGCCTGGCGTTCCGCGGCCGGACGGCGTCGGTCGTCGACTCCAAGGGCATGCACGACCTGGCCACCCTGCTCGCGCGCCCGGGTGTGGAGGTGCACGCGCTCGACCTGGTCGAGGCGGCCGGTGGACCGGCACGCGACGAGGCGGGCGCGGACACCGGGCCGCAGCTCGACGCGGCCGCGCGGGCGGCGTACCAGCGCCGGCTGCGGGAGCTCGAGGACGAGATCGAGGAGGCCGCGCGCGACCACGACCGTGGGCGGCTGGAACGGCTGGACGACGAGAAGAGCTTCCTGGTCGCCGAGCTGTCGGCCGCGCTCGGACTGGGCGGCCGGGTCCGGGTCACCGGCGACCGCGCCGAGCGGGCACGGAAGGCGGTGACGATGCGCATCGCGACCGCCTCTCGGGCGATCGGCCGGGTTCATCCCGAGCTCGCCCGGCACCTCGCGGTGAGCGTCACCACCGGCCGGTACTGCTGCTACCGACCCGATCAGGACGTCGACTGGCAGCTGTCGTGACCCGGTCGTGACAGGCCGTGACGATGCCACACGCGGTGTGGCGCCTCCCAGATGAGCGGGACGGTCCCGCACGAAGGAGGCACCATCATGACCACAGTTGCCGAGACCGAGACCACGCCCGAGGCGATCGAGGAGCTGGTCGGCAGGATCTTCATGGAGGGCGTGGGCGCGTTCCATCTGGCCACCGTCTATCTCGGGATCAAGCACGGCCTGTTCGCCCTCCTCGACGGCCGGCGGCTCACCACCGCCGAGCTCGCCACCGAGGCCGGCCTCGACGAGTGGTACGTCGGCGAGTGGCTGCAGGCGGAGGTGACGGCCGGGCTGGTGCTGGCCGACGACGAGGACGACCTGCGCCGGGGCCGCTTCACCGTGGCCCCGGGCGTCCGGGAGGCCCTGGTCGACGAGACCGGGCCGGCGTACATCGGGGGGCTGCCGCTGGCCCAGGCCGCCGCCCTGTCGGTGATGCCGCAGCTGTTGACGGCGTTCCGCACCGGCGCCGGCGTGCCCTACTCGGCGTACGGCGAGGACGCGGTGGCCGCGCAGGCCGCCCTGAACCGGCCCGCGTTCGCGCACCAGCTGGTGCCCGAGTGGATCCCGCAGATCCCCGACGTCGCCGCGCTGCTGGCCGACCCGACGCGGCAGGCCCGGGTTGCCGACGTCGGCTGCGGCCTGGGCTGGGCCGCGATCGAGCTCGCGAAGGCATACCCGCACCTGCGGGTCGACGGCTACGACTCCGACGAGGCGTCGATCACCGCTGCCCGCCGCAACGCGGCCGAGGCCGGGGTGGCCGACCGGGTCACGTTCGACGTGGCGGACGCGTCGGGCGGGTACGGCGCCGGCCGCTACGACCTGGTGCTCTTCTTCGAGTGCGTCCACGACATGGCGCACCCTGTCGAGGCGATGGCGCAGGCCCGCGACGCCGTCGCGCCGGGCGGGCACGTGATCGTCATGGACGAGCGCGTCGCCGAGACGCTCACCATCGGCGAGCCGACCGAGATTTTCTTCGCCACCGCCAGCGTGCTGTGGTGCCTGCCGCAGGGCCGGGTCGAGCCCGACTCGGAGGCGATCGGCACCGTGATGCGGCCTGACCGCTTCCGCGGCGTCGTCCGGGACGCGGGCTGGTCCGACATCGAGATCCTCGGCATCGAGCACCCGTTCTGGCGGTTCTACCGGCTGGTCGGCTGACGGGGAAATGACCAGAGGCGGTCCGGCATGCTGCCGGACCGCCTCTGATCTGCGGGATTTGCGAGTCGGGCTGACAGGATTTGAACCTGCGGCCTCTTCGTCCCGAACGAAGCGCGCTACCAAACTGCGCCACAGCCCGATCGCGGCACCGGGCGAGTACGCCGGGCCGCGAGCACGGGTGAGCATACCGGAGCCGCGGCCACGCTCCTAAACGAGTATCGACGGGGGTGTCAGCCGCGTCGCGGGGTCAGCTCGAGGAGGGTGGCTTCGGGGCGGCAAGCGACCCGCACGCGGGTGTAGGTGTTGGTGCCGATGCCGGCCGAGACGTGCAGCCAGGCCGACCCGGGATCGCCGTCGCGGGAGTCGGCCGGGTGCCGGTGCAGGCCCTTGGCGCGGGCCCGGTCGAGGTCGCAGTTGGTGGTGAGTGCGCCGTATCCGGGCAGGCAGACCTGACCGCCGTGGGTGTGGCCGGCGATGATCGCGTCGTACCCGTCGGCGGCGAACCGGTCCAGCACCCGCAGGTACGGCGCGTGGGTCACGCCGAGCCGGACGTCGGCGCCGCTGTCGGCCGGGCCGGCGACCAGCTTGAGGTTGTCGTAGTTGAGGTGCGGGTCGTCGACGCCGGCGAACGCGATCCAGGTGCCGCCGACCTTCAGCTCGTTGCGCTGGTTGGTGAGCTCCAGCCAGCCGGCGTCGTGCATGCCCTGCTGCAGGTCCTGCCACGGCAGCGGGACGCTGGTCCTTCGCGTGCCGTCGTCGGGCAGCAGATAGCGCAGCGGGTTCCGCAGCGTCGGTGCCCAGTAGTCGTTGGAGCCGAAGACGAAGACGCCAGGGAAGGCGAGCAGCTCCGAGAGCGAGTCGAGTACGGCGGGCACGGCCTGCTTGTGGGACAGGTTGTCGCCAGTGTTGATGACCAGGTCGGGCTCGAGGTCGGCGAGGCGGCGTACCCACTCCTGCTTGCGCGTCTGCCCGGGGGTCATGTGGATGTCGGACAGGTGCAGCACCTTCAGCGGTGACTGACCGGCGGGCAGGATCGGGAGGGTGGCGTGCCGCAGCGTGAACGCCTGCGCCTCCCACGCGCCGTACGCGAGCGCGGACAGTCCGGCGACGGCGCCGAGGCCGATGGTTCGACCGAGAATGCTCGTATGTCGCACGCGCCGAGCCTAACGGCGGCTACTGCCACAATGGCGCCATGAGCGCTCTCAAGGACCGACTTCGTGCCGACCTGACCACCGCTATCAAGGGTCGCGACGACGTCCGGTCGTCCACGCTGCGGATGATCCTGACGGCGATCACGAACGCCGAGGTAGCCGGCAAGGAGCAGCGAGAGCTCAGCGACGACGACATCATCGGCGTGCTGTCCACTGAGGCGAAGAAGCGCCGTGAGGCGGCCACCGCGTTCGAGGAGGGCGGCCGCGCGGAGATGGCGGAGAAGGAGAAGGCCGAGGCCGTCGTCATCGCCGACTACCTGCCTGCCCAGCTCGCCGAGGACGAGATCCGCGACATCGTCACCGCCGCCGTCGAGCAGACCGGCGCCGCCGGCGAGGGGATGCGCGCGATGGGCAAGGTGATGGGCGTGGTTCAGCCGCAGGTCAAGGGCAAGGCAGACGGTGGTGCCGTCGCCGCGGAGGTACGCCGCCAGCTCGGCGCCTGAGCCCGGATCCACCGATGGCCGCCTACCGAGCGCCCCCACGCGGGCGCGCTGGCTGCGTTGGCGTCGCTCGACGGGCCGCCGGCCCGCCTTCGCTCCGCCGCCTTGCCATCACACCCGCCTGGTGACGCTCGCTACGGCGCCCATCGGTGGATCCGGGCTGAGCCTCCGCGGCTCGGCTACCTGCGGTTCAGCCCGCGACGGCCGCGGCCTCGGCGGGCCGGGCCCGGTCGCCGGCGAAACGGTCGGCGATCAACCGGTCGAGCGAGAACCGGCCGGAGCCGGTGCTCGCCAGGACGAGCGCGAGGAAGGCGATCACGCCGACCAGCTCCCAGCCGCCCGCCGAGGACATCACCTCGGTGCCGCGGTGCGCGAACCAGAACGCACCTGCCATCTGGGCGACGACGAGTAGGCCGGCGACCGGCGTCAGCAGGCCGAGGGCCAGCAGCGCACCGCCGCCGACCTCGGCGACGATCGCGAACGCCGCGGCGGCGTCGGGCAGCGGGATGCCCATCGCGTCGAAGCCGTCGGCCGTCGCGCCGAGCCCGGCGTCGACCTTGTCCAGGCCGTGGCTGATCAGCACCACGCCGAGGCCGACGCGGGCGATGAGGAGCGCGACGTCGCGCAGGGGAGCAGGGGTGTTGGTTCCGAACAGGGCGTTCATGGCGGGCCTCCGAGTGAGCGAGTCAATGGACGTCGAAGTGGTTGAACCTTCATCCAGAACGCTTCCATCCGAACCTGTGGGATCCCTGAGCGAGCCCTGATTCTGGACAGCATGATCGACGCCTCGAGCTGCGGCATCGAGACGATCACCCTGGCTGCGCTCGGCGCTGTCAGGTAGCTTCGAATCCAGGGCGACGGGGTCGGATGGCAGACGGCGGCGTACCGGTGGCCGTCGTCCTGATGCTCGGCCTCGTCGCCGGGGTCGCTCTGACCACGACCGGAACGCTTGCCCACGGGCGATGGGAGCTCGGGATCGGCTACGCCGGTCGCCGCCGACACCGAGGGCTGCGGTTCGGGCAGCTGCTACCGCAGCCGGACGTACGACGTCGCACCTGACGTCTCTGCGGACGACGTCGCCCAGCTGGTCCGCAGCTCTGACTGCCGGCCCAACGGCTGGGTCATCGACCGTCGCGAGCGGTGCACGGACTATCGGCTCTCCGGCGACAAGCTGGTCGTCACCGTGTCGCTGGCCGACCGCATCTCGTGACCACCAGTGAGCTGACGCGCCCTCAGTCAGTCGAGGGTGATCCGCCGGCCGTCGGGGAGGGTGCCGACGATCGGGGCCCGATCGTTGCCACCCCGGTCACCGCCGCCGTCGTTGTCGCCACCGTCGTTGTTGTCGCGGTTGCACTTCCACTTCGGCCGCTTGTTGCACGGCGGCTTCGGCGGGGTGCCGTTGGAGGGGTAGATCACGACTGTCGTGCCCGCACTGATCTCGGAGTAGCCGCTCGGGTCTTGAGATGAGATCAGACCCTTGTCGAGCTTGGAGTTGACACTCGGTCCAACCGACACGTTGAAGCCGGCGGCCTTGAGCGCCGCGGTGGCGCTGTCGATGGACATACCGACGACATCCGGGATCTGCGTGAGGACACCCTGGATCTGGGTGGCATCAGGCGTGACGAAGTTGTCGTCGGGAAGCCACTGCTCGATGACCTTCATCGCGTCGCCCCACTGCGGGCCGGCGACGGTGGACCCATACGCCGACGAGATGTAGGAGCCGCCGATGCTCTGACCGTTGAGGGTGATCGGCTGACCGTCGAAGTTCGCGCCCGCGATCATCGAGGCAGTGGCGAGGTGCGGGGTGTAGCCCGCGAACCACACCGCCTTGTTGTCGTTGGTGGTGCCGGTCTTGCCGGCGGACGGCTGGACCAAGCTGATCCCGGCGCCGTACCCGAAGCCGCCCGGCTCCTGGACACCGCGGAGGATGTCGTTGACGGCGTCCGCAACCGCGGCCGGGATCACTCGGGTGCAGGCCTTGCGGTACTTCTTCAGCGCGTGGCCGGCGGTGTCCTCGATCGAGGTGACCGGACGGGCGCTGCAGTGCACGCCGCGACCGGCGAACGTCGAGTAGGCCTCGGCCATCTCGAGTGGGCTGACGTCGGCAACACCGAGCGTGAACGACGGCACCATTTCGTGGGTAGGGTCGGTGAGCTCGATCCCCATCCGCTTCGCGAGGGTGTATGGCTCGCACAGGCCGGTGCGCTGCTCGAGCTGGGCGAAGAAGGTGTTCACCGACTTTTGGGTTCCGGTGTAGAGGTTGAAGGTGCCCGAGTCAGTGGAGTTGTTGGGGTCCCAGACCGCGCTGCTTGCGTAGTTCTCGCCGTTGCAGACCTTGTACTCGTTCTCCTGCATGAAGACTTCG
This sequence comes from Nocardioides speluncae, assembly GCF_003121585.1. Classification (GTDB taxonomy): domain Bacteria; phylum Actinomycetota; class Actinomycetes; order Propionibacteriales; family Nocardioidaceae; genus Nocardioides; species Nocardioides speluncae. The sequence continues at coordinate 122,609 of NZ_QEOO01000025.1, read as the reverse complement.
GGCGGCGAGGCGATCTGCGTGTTGAGCGGGATCCCCTGGTTGATGGCGGCCGCGAGGACGAAGGACTTGAAGGTCGATCCAGGCTGGAAGCCGTTGGAGTCGCCGTACTTCGAGTTGACCACGTAGTTGAGGTAGGACTCGCCTTCGGCCTTCTTCCGGCCCATCGGGCGGGACTGAGAGATCGCCTTCACGTTGCCGGTGCGAGGCTCGACCATGGCCAGGGCGCCGATCGCCTGGTCTGTCGGGTACACGTGGTCGCGGACCGAGTCGTCGGCGGCCTTCTGGAAGCGCAGGTCGACGGTGGTGCGGATGACCAGGCCACCGGTCTTCAGCAGCTTGCGCCGCTCCTCGATCGTCTTGCCGAGCGAGCGGTCGGCCTCGAGGTACTGCACCACGTAGTCGCAGAAGAACGGCGCCCGCGACTCGACGCAGCCGTTCTTGGCCCGGGTCAGCTTCAGGCCGAGACCGATGGCCTTGGTCTCCTCGGCCTGAGCCTCGGTGATGACGTTCAGCTCGGCCAACCGGTCCAGCACCAGGTTGCGGCGGGCGGTGGTCTTGCTCTCGTAGTTGGTCGGGTCGTAGCCGGTCGGGTTCTTCACCATCCCGGCGAGCATCGCGGACTCGCGCAGGTTGAGCTTCGAGGCGTTCTTCGAGAAGTAGTGGCGCGCGGCGGCCTGGATGCCGTAGGCGCCGTCACCGAAGTAGGCGATGTTGAGGTAGCGCTCCAGGATCCAGTCCTTGGAGTACTTCTCCTCGAACGCGATAGCGTAGCGCAGCTCGCGGATCTTTCGGGACATGGTGCGCTCGGTCGCTGCCTTCTTCTCCTCCTTGGTCTCGGCCTGGGTGAGGAGGGTCTGCTTGACCATCTGCTGGGTGATCGACGAGCCACCCTGGACCGAGCCGCTGTCATCTGCCTGGTTGGTGATGAAGGCGCGGAGCGTGCCCTTCAGGTCGAGCGCGCCGTGTTGGTAGAAGCGGTAGTCCTCGATCGCGACGATCGCCTTGACCATCGTCTTGGAGACGTCCTTCAGCGAGACGTTGACCCGGTTCTCGTCGTACAGCGTGGCCAGCACGTTGCCCTGGCCGTCGAGGATCTTGGTCTTCTGCGGCAGCGGCTTGGCCTCGAGCTCCGCGGGGAGCGAGTCCATGCTGTCGGCGACGTTGCGCGCACCGAGGCCGAGCACGCCGGCGAACGGGATCGCCAGACCGGCCACGACGACGCCCAGAACGGCCGCGACGGCGAGCATCACGCCGATGTGGGAGGCGATGCGGGAGGCAGACAACCGCTCGGACTCAGGCAAAGACATGCGCCCAGGGTAACCGGCGAGCCACGCCGCACCCAGTCCTCGCGTGGGAGCTGCGGAAAGCGCTCACCGGACGACCACGGAACGGGGCCTGCTCGGGAGGACCATGCTGGTCTAGTCCATTTGGGCCACTCCGAAGAGGCCCGAAGGTGTCTGTTAGCCGACCCCACTTTTTCTTAACTTTTTGCTTAGGGCTTCGGCCCTGGCGGCGGGGATGGGGAGGCCGCCTCGCTCGGACGAAATGGTGGGGCAAATGTGGACTGAGGACTGGGCGCCGAACGCAGCGTGCCGACAGGCAAAGCCTGACGAGCTGTTCGTGCGTGGGGCGGAGCAGAACAAGGCAAAGCTGATGTGCACCGGATGTCCGGTGCGGGCCGAGTGCCTGGCTGAGGCACTCGACAACGAGATCGAGTGGGGCGTCTGGGGCGGCATGACCGAGCGGGAGCGTCGCGCGCTTCTGCGTCGGCGTCCGAAGGCGTCATGGCGGACCGTATTGGAGGCCGCGCGCAACGACGCGGTCGCCGTGAGTGCCTGAGGGCGACGGCGACAGCACAAGACCACCGCAATAGATCGTCGGGCTGGCCATGGGGGCCGGCCCGACGATCTGTATTTGCAGCAGGTACGCCGGTGACTCAGCGCTCGGTCGGTCGCTGCAGGGTGATCTTCGAGATCTTGTCGGCCTCGCCGTAGTAGGGCAGGTCGCCCTTCGCCACCTTGGTCACCTCGAGCTCCGCGCTGTCGGCGTACATCGCATAGCCCCGCAGGTGGACCACCCCGGTCGACCCGGTGACGCCGGTGAGCCTGGTCGCATGCCCGTCGAAGCGGAGTACGGCGGTAACGGTGGCGCCGGGCACGCGGCGGCCGGCCGGGTTGGTGATCAGGATCCTGGCGTCGATCCGCCACGGGGTGGCGATGTCCGGCTCGTCGATGCTGCGGGTGGTGGCCTGGATCGACCACACCGCCAGCTGTGACGGCTGCCGCTGCTCCACCCGCACCTGGTCGACGGTCCAGAAGTAGCTGTTGGTGCCGGTGTAGCGGAACCGCAGCCTCAAGCTGGTCGCTCCGGCCGGCGGGGTGAGCGCCAGGCGTTCATGGGTGTTCAGGTTCTCCCGGTACGACTTCACCAGCACCGGCTCGCCGCCGTTCCACACGGCGTACACGTCGCCGGTCTGTGGGCCGTCGACCTGGTAGTTGGTGGCGTAGCTGACGCGGACCTGGCCCGTGCCCGCGATCGGGTACGCCGGGCTGACCAGCGTGGAGTCGAACTGGCCCGGGTCATGCGCCTTGTCGTCCCACTCGTCGGAGTCGGCGACGGCGAACACGTCGCGGATGCGGACGCTGGACTCCCGCTTCTGGCCGAGCTCGACGTTGGTCCAGAACTCGTCGGTGGCGAACGACCAGCCGCGCCACTCGGTGATGCCGCCGGCGGGCATCGCGGAGTTGTCGACGCTCCAGCCATCGGGTGCGGTGTGGGTCCAGCCCTTCACGGTGGCGCCGGGCCGGGTCTCGTCGACCTGGGTCCGCAGGGCCGGCCGGAGCGCGTCGAAGTCGTCGGCGGCCAGGTCGGCGAGCGCCGCCCCGTCGAGGTTCCACTCGGGGTCGCGGTCGACGCCTTCGTGGGCGAGGACGGTCGGCGCGATGTCGACGATCTTCACGTCGTAGCGGGTGCTGCCCGCCGGGATGCCGGCGCCGGCCGCGATCACGAAGTCCTGCCGCTCGCCCGGCGTGCTGCCGCCGTGGCCGCCGGTTGGGGTGTGCCCGTGGTCGGCGGTGACGGTGATCAGCCACTCCTCGCTCGAGTACGACGGCCGCGCCTTGACCGCCGCGACCAGCTCGCCGATCTGTCGGTCCGCACGCCTCAGCGCATCGGCGTACTGGCTGCAGCCGGTGCCGCAGGTGTGGCCGGCGCCGTCGACCTCGTCGAGGTGGACGAACGTCGAGTCGGGGTTGCCGTTCCTCAGGTAGTCGACGGCCTGGGCGGTGGTGCCCTCGTCGTTGCCGCCGCGCAGCCGCAGGTCGGTGCGCTCGCCGAAGACGAGGTCCGGGATCGGGTTCCAGGTGCCGACGACCAGGGTGGAGGCGGCGGGGTTCGCGGTCTCCAGGCGGGTCTGGAAGTCGGGGTACGTCGCGTAGTCCGGGTTGGCGAAGCTGTTGTCGACGACCCTGTGCTTGTCCGGCCAGACGCCGGTCGCGATGGACGACCAGCCCGGCCCGGAGATGGTGCCGGCCATCGGCGTTCCGTAGAGGTTGTGTGGCGCGGTCACGCCTTCGGCGCGCAGGGCGTCGATCGCGGGGAGGTTGAGCGGGTCGACCATGTGGAAGGCCGCGCCGTCGACGCCGACGACCAGGGACTTCTTGGGCAGCGTGCCGTCCGGCAGGTCCTTGTAGTCGGTGGCGGCGGCCGCTGCCGGGGATGGCGCGGCCGGCGGCTGGGCATGGGCGACGCCGGCGGTCAGACCGGCCGCAGCGACCAGGGCGGCGAGGCCGCGAGGGTTCGGGCGCGAGTGGGCATGGGTGTGCTCCTCTGGTGGGCGGGCGGCTGGCCGGTACTCAGGCTCGACGGCCCGCTCGGGCCAGGTCAACCCCTTCACACAACCTGTACAGACAAGTTAACGCGGTGTTTTCCCTGGGCGCAGAGGCAAGTCGGACGATGTCCGGAAGCAGACAGCGTTCGCCGCCGAAGCTTGTCTGGCCAGCCATGCGCCCCGCTGACCGGGCACTTCTGGTTCCTGTGGGGCTGCCGACCGGGCACTTCTGGTTCCTGTGGGGCTGCCGACCGGGCACTTCTGGTTTGCTCCCCGAGCATGCCGCTCGAACCGTCTCGCCATTTCCGCCCGGTCGGTGCTCTGGACGGAACCATTTGTGCCCGGTCGGCGTACCGGGCGGAACCATTTGTGCCTGGTCGGCGTACTGTGCGCTGGGTGGTCAGCCGGCGAGGAGTTCGCCGATCTGCCGCAGGCCACCCAGGTCGTGGACGTCGGTCGCGAGGGCCGGGACCACCGCGGTCGGTACGTCGGGGTGCGCGGCCGCGAATCGCTCCCGCAGCAGCGCTTCGCGTGCCTCGATCCGGGCCCGGTCCGCGTGCAGCCGCAGCAGGCCGGCGGTCAGCGACTCGCCGTTGTTGGCGCGCAGTCGCTCCGCGGCGGCCATCGCGCCGTCCGCGGACAGCGTGCTCTCGGGCGTCGTACTCGCGCGGTTGACGACCAGGCCCGCCAGCGGCATCTGGTCCTCGCTCAGCCGCTCCACGAAGTACGCCGCCTCCCGCATCGCGTCCGGCTCGGGCGCGGCGACCACCAGGAACGCGGTGCCTTCGGCCTGGAGCAGCTCGAAGGTCTTCTGGGCCCGCTGCCGGAAGCCGCCGAACAGCGTGTCGAACGCCGCCACGAAGGTCTGCAGGTCGCGCAGCACCTGGGCGCCCAGGATCTTGGTCAGCGCGTTGGTCACCAGCGAGAAGCCGGCCGTCATCAGCTTGGCCGGGCCTCGCGCCGGCGCCAGCAGCAGCCGGATGAACCGACCGTCGAGGAAGCTCGACAGCCGCTCGGGTGCGTCCAGGAAGTCCAGGGCCGACCGCGACGGCGGGGTGTCGACCACGATCAGGTCCCACTTCCCCGTCTTCTTGGCGTCCTTGTGGAGCTGGCCGAGCTTCTCCATGGCCATGTACTCCTGGGTGCCCGCGAACGACGTCGACAGCGCGACGTAGAAGGGGTTCTCCAGGATCGCCTTCGCCTTCTCCGGGCTGGCCTGGCCTTCGACGACCTCGTCGAAGGTCGACTTCATGTCCAGCATCATCGCGTCGAGGGAGCCGCCGTTGGCGGCTGGCACGCCCGGCACCGGGCGCGGTGTGTTGTCGAGCGCCTCGATGCCCATCGACTGGGCCAGCCGGCGGGCCGGGTCGATGGTGAGTACGACGACCTTCCGGCCACGCTCGGCGGCCCGGAGGGCCAACGCGGCCGACGTCGTGGTCTTGCCGACGCCGCCGGAGCCGCAGCACACCACGATCTCGGTGGCCGGGTCGTCGAGCAGCGCGTCGACGTCGAGCGCGGCGGCGTACTTTCCGGTCGAGGCGAGCGGGCCGACCCGCCGGGTCTGCTCGCGGCTGGTGCGCTGAGGGCTCATGCCATCCCCTGCTCTTTCAGGGCCGCGGCGAGCTCGTAGAGTCCGCCCAGGTCGACCCCGCCGGGCAGCCGGGGCAGCTCGTAGTGGGGTACGTCGAGCTCGTCCACGAGCGCGCGCTGAGTGTCCTCCAGGGCGCGCCGCTCCGCGTGGTCGTGGGCCTCGTCGAGCAGGCCGTCGATGAGTGCGTCGTCGGCTTCCACGCCGGCGGACTTCAGGTCGCGGGCGACCGCGCCGCGGTCGATCTTGCCGGCCCGGGCCGCGGCCAGGTCGTCGGCGTCGAGGTCGCGTGGGCGAACCAGGTTGACGATCACACCGCCGACCGGGAGCTCGGTCGCGCGCAGCTCGGTGACCCCGTCGGCGGTCTCCTGGACCGGCATCTCCTCCAGCACCGTGACCAGGTGGACCGCGGTCTTCGGCGACCGGAACAGGGTCATCACCGTGTCCGACTGGTTCTTGATCGGGCCGACCTTGGCCAGCCCGGCGAGCTCGTTGGTGACGTTGAGGAACTGGGTGATCCGGCCGGTCGGCGGCGCGTCGACCACGATCGCGTCGTACTGCTGGGCGTTCTTGTTACGGCTGTTGCGGTTGGAAGCCTCGTAGATCTTGCCGGTGAGCAGCACGTCCCGGACGCCCGGCGCGATCGTGGTCGCGAAGTCGATCACGCCGAACCGGTCCAGCGCCCGCCCGGCGCGGCCGAGCTTGTAGTACATCGCGAGGTACTCCAGCAGCGCCGACTCGGCGTCGATGTGCAGCGCGTGTACGGCGCCCGCCCGGCCGTGGTCGTCGGAGAGGCCGGTCGCGATCCGTCGTTCCTGGTAGGGCAGCGGGGCGACGTCGAACATCTGGGCGATGCCCTGCCGGCCCTCGACCTCGCAGAGCAGCACGTTCTTGCCGGTCGACGCGAGCGCCAACGCCAGAGCCGCGGCAACCGTCGACTTCCCGGTGCCGCCCTTGCCGGTGACCACGTGCACCCGCACCTTCGGCCAGTCGCTGCGCTTTGTCGGACTCATCCCCGGAAGCGTAGGCCGGATAGTCCGTCACGGAAATCATGGTCCGCGGGGACGGGGACGTGATTTTCGTGACGGACTATCGAGGTGGGGTCAGCGTTTCGGCGGCGTCAGCCAGGCAACCTCGCCCTTGTTGAAGTTCGGGAGGGAGAGGAGTACGCCGGTGGCAGGGTCGAGGCGACCCGCCCGGTTCTTGCCGATCCCGAGCGTGTGCACCTGCGTCCGGCCGCTGTTGAAGGTGAGCCGGAGCCGGCCTGCGGCACCGACGGCGTACCGGCCGCGGCTGGTCCGCTGGTTGACGGCCAGCTCGAACCGGCCATCACGGGTCAGCCGCAGCCGGGCGCGGGTAAGCGAGTCGAAGCCGGACTGATAGCGCCAAGTGCCGGCGAGGCGCTTGCCGCGCGGCGCCAGGCCGAAGGGGATGCGGTAGCTCTTGTTGGTCTGCTGGTCGTTGACGTAGTCGATTCGGCGCGCGTGCACCGAGCCTCGCCACTTGCCGACCTGGAGCACGTTGTGCGCCTTGTCCCACCAGTAGCGCTGGCATCCGTAGAACTTCGTCGGGTCGACCTTGGCCGCCGTACACGTCGGCCGGCCGTGCAGGGGTGAGCCGACGTACGCGAAGTGGCGGTCGAGGAACCAGATCGAGCTGCGCTCACCGAAGCTGTACTGCTCGACGATCCCGAACTCCTCGAAGAGCACGTGGTGGCGCCCGGTCAGGTCACCGGTCGCGGGCGGCGGCGGCCCCCCGGGTGCGTAGACCAGTATCTCGAGGGTGATCGGGTCGGCGTTGCCGGCGTCGAACCGGAACGCGACGGTGTGTACGCCGGGGCGGGTGACCTTGACGTCGAAGCAGAATGAGGCTGCGGAGCCGGTGAAGGTCGGCTCGGGGTCGCCGTAGCAATAGTTGTCGTCGCCGTCGACCAGCTGGACCCGCACGCCGGCGGGCGCGTCGACGGTGACGCTCCCGTCGTAGGCCCACCACGGCCAGTCGCCGTACCGGCGGTCCGTGCGGACATACACGTCGAGGGTGCGGGTCCGGTTGAGCGGCTGCTGCTGCAGGCCCCTCGGTCCCCATGCCGTCAGGGTCACCTGCCGGATCGGCGTCTGGGCGAACGTGAGCTCCGCGGTGTCGAGTACGGCGCCGGTCGTGCTGGTCAGCCGGAACGTCCCGCAGTCCGGCACCAGCCCCTCGGCGAGCGGCGTGTCGTTTTGCAGGTAGGCGTCGATGTCGCCGCCGCCGCTCCCCTCGGCGGGCCGGGTGGTCTCGCCGGGACGGCGTACCACCAGGTTGGTGGTCGCGTTGGACGCCGCGATCTCGGCGACCGGCTGGCAGGTGCCGCCCGCATCGGTGACCCCGAGGGCAATCACCGCGCGCCGCACGTAGGTCGCCGGCGGCGTGGCCAGGGCGGCCTCGACGGTGACATCGCCGAGGATCGGGTTGATCCGGATCTTCGCCGTCGTGAGGTCGCTGGTTCCCGGCGTGACGTCGCCGCCGTCGGCGACGACCTTCGCGGTGGTGATCGGGTCGTAGTCGGCTGCGTCACTGGGGTCGGCTGTGGCTGGGGTGCCGCCGCCGGCCACCGCGGCCAGCGGCAGCAGGAGGCAAGCGAGCGATCCGGCAACAGTGTGTACGCCGCGGCGCGAGGCGAGCTTCACTGGACCTTCCTCAGCCAGGCGCCGGTCGCCTTCTGGGGGAGGTTGATGAAGATGCCGGCGTTCCCGGGGTCCAGGCGCCCGCGGCGGTTCTTACCGATGACGATCGTGCGGGTCACCGTCTTGCCGTCGCGCAGGCGCAGCGTCAGCCGCCCGTCCTGGTTGATCCGGTACCGACCGCGCATCCGGGAGATCAGCCCCGACTCGCTCTGCGCCAGCGTGAACGTGCCGTCGCGACGCAGGGTCAGCCGCACCGTCAGGATCCACTCCTCGTTGCCTCGGTAGATCTGATCGGTCCAGGTGCCGCGGTAGCGGGTGCCGGCTCTGGCGGTGCCGAAGCGATGCTCGAACCTGACCGGCACGTTGTGCACGGGGTGGTGGTAGACGATTCCGGTCGCGGTGACCCGGCCGACCCAGCGCCCGATCTGGAGGAGGTTGGACTCCTTGTTCCACCAGTAGTGCTGGCAGCCGGTGTACGAGTCGGGGACGACCTTGTCCGGCGTACAGGTGGGCTTCCCGCGCGTCGGTACGCCGAGGAAGACGAGCCGATCGCTGAGGAACCACAGCGTCTCGCGCTGCGAGTACGCCGGCCCGGGGCCGCGCGCGGCGACCTCGCGCGCGGCGGGGTGTTGTGCACCCTCGTGGTCGAAGCGCGCCGCGTAGCGGCGGCCACTCAGGCTGCCGGTCCGCTCGGGCGGTGGGCCGATGGCGTAGGTCCAGAACTCGTACGTCGCGGGGTCGGCGTTCCCGCTGGTCGCCCGGACTGTCACCCGCTTCCAGCCGGGTTTGGTCTCCCCGGTCGATATGAGGGTGAAGTAGTGGTCGTAGATCCGGCCCTCCCAGTTCGGGGACCGGCCGTGCCGGACCTCGAGGTCGGCCGGGGCCGTGACCGTGATCAGGCCGTCGTAGACCGGGTTGGGCAGGGTGCGTTCGACCCGGATGCGGAAACGGGTCGGCGTGCCCAGCAGGAACTGGCGCGCCGGCACACCTCGGGGCGAGACCTCCACGCCGGTCTCCTCTGCCGGCCGTTGGACCAGCGTCGCCACGCCGGAGTCCAAAGTGGCCCCGGTCGCGTTGACCATCCGGACGCTCCCGCAGTCCGGCACCAGGTTCTCGAGAAGCGCGGCCTGTTCGCGCCAGCCGGTGAACCTGCCCAGGCTGAACTCTCGCTCCGGAGGCAGCGTGGTTTCGCCCGGCAGGCGTACGGCGAGCGCGATGTTCACATCGTCGGTCGAGCCCGCCATGGTCGAGCTGACGACCTCGACCGCGGCCTGGCAGGTGCCTTCGTTGTCGAGGTTGCCGAGAGTCGCGATGACGCGCCGGACCCAGCGTCCGGGGTCGGCGCCGAGGGAGCCGTCGACGTCGACCTGCCCGTAGTTGGGGTCGAGCCGCAGTGTGAAGCCGGCCAAGTCGCTGGTGCCGGGGGTGACATCGCCGGGAGTGTCGGCGGTGAAGGTCGTCAGTGGGTGGTAGTCGGCGGGGCCGCGCAGGTCGGCCGCGGCCACCTGGCCGGGCACGCCTGCGATGATGGACGTCAACAGGGCGCCTGCGAGCGCGGCGTACCAAGGCCTTCGCATCGTCATCCTCCTGGTGGGCAGAGAACTCACCAAGTGAGATGCGCGAAAGCCTCCTTTTGTTCGCGGAACCGCCTCAGCGGAGCGGGTTCAGCGTCACCGTGAGCAGGTGTGGGTCGCCGTGGTTGACCTTCCCGCTGTGGTCCTCGCCGGGGTTGGAGCTGACGTCGTCGTAGGCGAAGGCGTAGCCCTTGCCGTCGGGCAGGTTCTCGTGGACCACGCGCGCGTAGTGGTTGGTGACCGGGTGGTCGTAGAAGGTCGCGGGGTTCTCGCCGTGCGGCTGGCGGCTGTTGATCAGCAGCGTGGTGCGGTTGAAGGCCGCCGCGAGCCGAGGGACGAGCGCCTTGCGCTGCTCGCTGTCGTTGCCCGGATTGGCGAACGGACCGCTGTTGCAGCCCCAGATGTCGATCGACGAGGGCCGGGCGAACCGCTCGTTGCCGAACACCAGCTCGTTGCCCTGGACCCGGCCCTCGAGGATGCCGATGTCGCCGCGCTGCGAGTCGACGTACAGGGTCTCGCCGGCGTACTTGGCCCAGACCTGGTCGACGTACGGCTCCATGTAGCCGGCGAAGTCGGCGGCCCGGTGGTTGGGGTTCAGGACGCGCAGCGCCTGGCCGCCGGCCTCCTGCACGCAGGTACCCCAACGGCCGCCGTCGGTGCCGCGCAGCGCGCCGGCGATGGCGTCGACGCCGCCCGCGCGGAGACCGGGCACCTCCTGGACGCCGCCGGCGTGGTCCAGCCGGAGCGCCACCGGCGCGGCCACGAAGTCGACGTAGCTGATGTTGGCGTAGATCTGGGTGGCGTTCAGGGTGAACTCCGCGAACGTCCAGTTCTTCGCGAAGTTGCTGTCGGCTTCGTTGACGAAGCTCGGGTGCGCGATGCCCACCGTGTCGCCGGTCGCCACTGCGAGGAAGTCCAGAGTGTTGTCGGTGACGAAGTAGACGCGCGCCCCGAACATCCGGGGTACGACGACCTCGGTGGCGGCACTGACCGGGATGGCGACGTGCTGTGCGATCGGCTCGGGCGCCCCACCCGGCCGAGGTGGGAAGAACAGGCTGCCGTCCGGCCGGACGAAGACCGAGCGGCCGTCGGCGCCGTACAGGCCGACGACGTAGGCGTGCGCCGGTCGTCCGGAGTTGTTGACCAGGTTGAACCGGAGTGTCTCCGGAGCGGCGGACGCGCGGGCCGTGAGCGGGTGCGGCGCGAGCTGCGGGAGCGTGGCCACGCTTGCGGCAGCGAGCGACGTACCGAGGAAGGAGCGGCGAGAGAGCATCGTAGGCCTCCGAGAGGTGACGAATCTGCCCGCCAGGAAGCGGGCAGATTCGTCAGGACTACTGACATGAAACGGTGAGAGCGCTTCCAATTTGTAAACTAGGCCTCGGGTTGGGCGGCGTCAACGGATCGCCGACGCTGCGTTTGGGCGATCGCCGCACATATTCGCGCTCAGCGGACCGGCGTCAACCAGACGGCGCGGAGGTCCTTGTCGGGAAGGCTGAGCAGCAGGCCGGTCGCCCGCGGGTCCTGCTTGCCGTGCCGGTTGAGCCCGACGAGCAGCGTGCGTACCTCGGTGTGGCCGTTGCGGAACCTGAGGGTGAGCCGGCCGTTGGCGCCGACGGCGTACCGGCCGCGTGAGACCTTGCCGTCCTTCACCCACCGGAAGCTGCCGTCGGCGTTCAGCCGCAGCCGGAACGTGACGTTGCTGCCGTAGTAGTGGAGCCAGTCGGTCCACGCGCCGCCGAACCGCTTGCCGGCAGCCGGCATCCCGACCCGGTGGGTGTAGCGGTAGTTGAAGTAGTCGAGCGAGCGGGCGTGCACACGGCCGGCCCACTTGCCGACCTGGAGCCGGTTGGCGGCCTTGTCCCACCAGTACCGCTGGCAGCCGGTGAACGAGTTCGGGTTCACCTTGGCTGCGGTGCAGGTGGGCTTGCCGTGCCGGGGTACGCCGACGTACGCGAACCGCCGGTCCAGGAACCAGACTGCCTCCCGGATGCTGTAGCTGTAGCCCGACGGCGGAAAGTAGTCGCTGCCGCTGGCGGCGTACCGCCGCCCGGCGAGGTTGCCGGTGGCCGGTGGGGTCGGTCCGCCGGGCGCGTAGATCTGGAACGGAACGCGAACCGGCTCCGCGTTGGCGGCGTCGACGACCAGCGTGACCCGGCTCCAGCCCGCGCGGTTGTTCGTGAGCGTCAGGTACCAGGTCTGGCCGCCCCCGCCCTCGAAGTCCCAGCCCTGCTCCCAGTCGTAGAAGTCGACCTTCACCCCCCGCGGGGTCTCGAACCGGACCGTGCCGTCCGCGACGGGCCCGTCGGTCGTCACGTGCAGCTCGAAGTAGCCGCCGAAGCCGCGCGGCTGCTGCCGCTTGAGGTACTCCAGCCGCGCGGTCAGGGTGGTGTCGGTGCTCGCATGAGCCGGCAGAAATGCGATCATGGAGGTCAGCAGCGCGGCCGCCAGGACGGCGTACCCGAGTCTTCTCACAGTGGACTCCTTAGGGACAGAGAACTCACACTCTTCGATGCTGCGACTCCCTGATTTGTTCGCGCCGACCGGGCGCGCCGCCGCAAGAGTGCCGTGGCTAGGATCGCTTGCGATCGACTTCAAGGGAGAAGGAGCTCGCTGTGGACAAGGTGGTTGGCTCGGCCGCGGAGGCGGTGGCCGACATCCCGAGTGGGGCGACGCTGGCCGTCGGCGGGTTCGGGCTGTGTGGCATTCCGTCGGTGCTGATCGATGCGCTGCTGGCGACCGGGGTCGACGAGCTGGAGGCGGTGTCGAACAACTGCGGCGTCGACGACTGGGGCTTGGGCCGGCTGCTGCAGGCCAAGCGGCTGCGCCGGATGGTGTCGTCGTATGTGGGGGAGAACAAGGAGTTCGCGCGGCAGTATCTGGCTGGTGAGCTGGAGGTCGAGCTGACCCCGCAGGGCACGCTGGCCGAGCGGATGCGGGCCGGTGGGTCCGGGATCCCGGCGTTCTTCACCGCGACCGGTGTCGGCACCCAGGTGGCCGAGGGTGGGCTGCCGTGGAAGTACGACGACGTCGGCAACATCCTGGTCGCCTCTCCGGAGAAGGAGACGCGGGTCTTCACGACCGCGGAGGGTGACAAGGAGTTCGTGCTGGAGCAGGCGATCGTCGCCGACTTCGGGCTGGTCCGGGCCTGGAAGGGCGATCGGCACGGCAACCTCGTCTACCGGGACTCCGCCCGCAACTTCAACCCGCTGGCCGCGATGAGCGGCCGGGTGACGATCGCGGAGGTCGAGGAGCTGGTCGAGCCCGGCGAGCTGCCACCCAACGACGTGCACACGCCGGGTGTGTTCGTGCAGCGGGTCGTCGCGCTGACCCCGGAGCAGGCCGCGGACAAGCGGATCGAGAAGCGCACCGTCCAGCCCGCCGAGGGCGCCACGCTCGAAGGTATCCGTCAAGAAGCGAACCCGGGAGGCTGACGACATGGCTTGGAATCGTGAGGAGATGGCTGCGCGGGCGGCCTCAGAGCTTTCCGATGGTTCGTATGTGAACCTCGGGATCGGGCTGCCGACGCTGGTGCCCAACTATGTGGCCGATGACGTGGAGCTGGTGCTGCAGTCGGAGAACGGGATCCTCGGGGTCGGCGCCTACCCGGTGGCAGGCGCCGAAGACCCGGACCTGATCAATGCAGGCAAGGAGACCGTGACGGTCCGGAAGGGTGCGTCGTTCTTCGACTCCGCGACGTCGTTCGGGATGATCCGTGGCGGGAAGATCGACGCCGCGATCTTGGGTGCGATGCAGGTCTCGACCGCCGGTGACATCGCGAACTGGATGATCCCCGGGAAGATGGTCAAGGGCATGGGTGGCGCGATGGACCTGGTGCACGGCGCGAAGCGGGTGATCGTGTTGATGGAGCATGTGGCCAAGGACGGCACCTACAAGATCGTCAAGGAGTGCTCGCTGCCCTACACGGGTCGGCGGGTGGTCCAGCGGATCATCACCGACCTGGCCGTGATCGACGTGATCGACGTCGAGACCGGTGAGGTCGCGGTGTCCGGCGCCCTCGGCGAGCGCCGCCTGAAGCTGGTCGAGCTCGCCCCCGGCGTCACCGAGGACGAGGTCCGCGAGAAGACCGAGCCCGAGCTGGCCTGAGGCGCAACCAGACATGAGATCCTCCGCTGGTAAGTCAGTGGTTGTGTGGGGGCGGGTCGGGTGGGACCATGCTTGTAGCCCTAGGCGCTGAGCCTGGTGGAAGTGGACCCGAGACCCGTCCGGACGGTCGTGGCGCTCGGGTCTCGCGCATTTCAGGGATGCGGATCAGACATCCCGCAACGAATGACGGCGGGCCGTACCCGGTCGCGCCAGGTGCCCCTTTCGCCCAGCACCACGCCACGGCGTCTGGGATGGACAAGAGGGGCTCCTGGGCTGCCTTGCCATGGGTGTAGAGCAATCGATCGCCGGCACCTGTTCGACGAACCAGCTCGATGAGTTGCTGGTTGTCCCACTTCCGTAGCGACTCGTCAAGGTCGAGCGTGAGGCGCGCTGCCGCGAGGCCGGCTGCGTCCTTCACCAGCAGGTCCAAGCAAGCGCCTCGGCTGCCGCAGGAGATGTGAGACCTGCGGCGACCAGGATGTACCCCTTTGCCTTCGACTCGTCGACGTAGAGCTGACGTACCCCGCTCACGGTGCGAGCGCCCACCGACAGCGGCGCGGAGCCCATCGGTGCCTTGTCATGCGCTCTAGGGTGCCCAGATCTACAGGCGGGCGTGAGCTCTATCCACAGGGAGGTCGGACGGCGCCGCCGAGCCGTGCGCTGAGCCCATCTCGGCAGCTCGCGCACGGCCCGGCAGTGGAGTGCCGGCCCCACCCACCAGTGCGGCACCGGCACAACCAAGACTCTACTTGACAATGATTCTCATGTCCACAACAGTGTGATCCGCCGCCGTCCATGAGGGCGGCGGATCCGCTGAAAGGAGGGAATCCCTATGCAGACCTCGAACAAGGCCTTCGCCGTTGTCGGTGCCAAGCCGGCCGGCCTGTCCGTTCACTCGAGCAACCACGCCGGTACCGCTTCCGTGGCATTCGCCTGGAAGTGATCCACACCGGGTTGCGGCGCCCGACCCAACCGGGCGCCGCAACTCGGCCATGGTCCAACACACCCAGACATATCTGGAAGGCAAGCCCATGAGCTACCTCCATCTCGCCACCGGTTGCAGCGTCCTCCCCCTCCCCGACGGCGGCGGTCTGCTGCTCGCCGCGCCCGACGAGCGGTTCGCCGAGCTGCGCGGCGCGGAGGCCGCGCTGGCCGACGTACTCAGAGGGTCCGTCGAGGTGCCTGCGACCGGCGACACGGCCGACAGCGTTGCCGGCGTCCTCGACTGGGGCGCCGGTGTGCTGGGCGACCGGCCCCGGACACAGCAGCGCGGCCGGATCGAGCTGGCGCCGCTCCTGTCCGGTGTACGCCGCCTGGCCGGCGCCGCGTGGGACGCCGACCTGGTGGTCGGAGAGGTCCTCGACGACGCGGCTCTGCTGGCGCGCGACGAGAAGCCGGACGCCGGCGTGTGGGTGCCGGTGCACCGCGAGCTCGGCGCGGTGGCGGTCGGCCCGGTGCTCGGGCCGGCGCCGGTCGAGCGGCCGCTGACCTGGGCCGACGTGCGGTTCCGCCGGCTGGCCGCGTCGCCGGCGCGCTCCCAGCTGCTGGCGCTGTGGCGGTCGTGGAGCGAGTACGGCGACCGCGACGACATCCGTCCGGGCCTGATGGAGCTGACCGGAGCCGTGGCGGCCCTGGAGGGCTGGCTGGCCGCCGGCGGCGACCTGCTGCGACACCAGGCGCTGGTGCCGCTGGACGGAGGCCCGATCAGCGCGCATCCGGTGCTCGCCGTACCGCGGGGACTGATGGGAGCCGTGCGATGAGCGACCCGTGGGAGCTGCTGGTCGACGGCCGGACCGGCGTGATCACAAGGACCGAGCACTATCTCAACCCGCCCGAATGGCCCGATGAGTTCCGGGTGGTCGGCGGCAGCATCGCCGCCGTCGGGTTCGACCGGCCCTGGCGCGCGGACCAGCTGTCGACCGGCACCGCGTTCGGCTCGCTGCAGCGCGCGACCGTCTCCGCGATGGGCGAGGGGATCGAGCGGTACTGCGGCAACTTCGTGCCCGACGGCCTGGTCCGGGCGTCGTACGCCGAGCTGGTGGCGGCCGAGTATGCGGCCGTGGAGCCGGCGTCGCTGTGCCTCTTCTCGGCCGCGCAGTACGCACTGGAGGGATTTCCGTTCGTGCCCTTCGAGCGTGGGCTGCCGGTGCGCTGGGCGCCGGGACGGGACCTGGCGACCGGCGCCCAGGCGCTGGTGCCGGCCTCGATCGTCTACGTGAACTACTTCCTCGGCTCCCGGATGACCGAGCCGCTGACCAACTTCGTCTTCTACGCCGGCCTGGCGGCCGGCCCGGATCGGCGCGCGGCCGAGACCGCCGCGATGGAGGAGCTGATCGAGCGCGACGGCGTCGAGCTGTGGTGGGACTCGGGCGAACCGGCGGTGGGTGTTGAGCTGCCCGACGATCTCTTGCAGACGATGACCGCGTGCGCCGACCCAGCACTCGAGTACGTCGTGCTGCAGATCCCGGGACCGTGGCGAGTGCCGGTGCTCGGGGTGGCGGTGCGCGACCCGGAGCTGGACATCGTCGCGCTCGGCACCGCCGCCCGCCCAGACCCGGCTAACGCCGTACTGAAGGCTGCGGGTGAGGCGATCTCGCTGCGCTCGCTGTCCAAGGGCCTGCTCGACCGGGGCGCGGGACTGTGGCAGGCCGCCGAGCTCGGGCTGTTCGACTCCGGGGCGCTGAAGCCATGGCGGGCCGACCGGCACTATCTGGACTCGTACGCCGCGGACTTCCACGACGTCACCGACCTGCTCTGCCAGTCCCAGATCTACCTCGATCCGCGCACTCGGCCCTGGACCGAGCACCTCTTCGCGCCGCCCAGCCGGGTGCCGCTCAGCGACATCGCACCCGTCGAGGGGGAGCCGTGGACGTACTACCGCGACGAGCTGACCCGGATCGGCGGGCGGCCGCCGGTGTCGGTCGACGTGACCACCGCCGACATCGCCGAGGCCGGGCTGAGCGTGGTCCGAGTGGTCGCGCCGGGCGTCTACACCAACGCCCCAGCGGGCTTCGCGCCGCGCGACCCGCGGCGCCGTACCAACCGCAACCTCCGGCCGCTCCCGCACACGTGATCGTCTCCGACCGGACCGGGATCGTCGGCGTACCGGTCGCCGGCCCCGGGCCATGGCCGCTCGCGGCGGAGGTGCCGCGGTTCCGGGCCGGCGTGCACCAGCCGGGCGGTCCGGTGACCGTCGCCGGCGCGGCGCTGGACGGCGACGTGGACACGGCACTGGCTCGGTGCGTGGCCGAGGGGGTCGAGCGGTACGCCGCGATGGTGCCGCGGCCGGACGCGTGGCTAGCGGCCGTGGACGGGACACCGGTCGCGCGCAACGCCGTGCTCGGGCATCTCTCGCCGCTGGCCGCGCCGCCCGAGGACGGCTACTACCCGCAGGGCTCGACCGGGCTGGCCGCCGGCCCGACGCTGGCTGCCGCCACCGAGTCGGCGGCCGCCGAGGTCGTCGAACGGGACACCCTCGCGCGGGCCTGGCGGGCGGGTACGCCGATGCCGCGCACCGCGCTCCCCGCTGCCCTGGCGGAGCTCGCCCTGGCCGAGGAGCTGTCGGTGTCGGCACACCTGCTGCCGGTGCGGGCGACGGTCGCGCGGGTAGCGGTCGTCGCGCTGCGGCACGGCGGGCGCAGGCTGATCGGGGTGGGTTCGGCGTACCGTCCCGAGCCGGTCGACGGGCTGGCGAAGGCGTTCACCGAGGCGGTCGTCTCGCTCGCCCAGCAGGCCGAGCTGGCCGATCCCGTGACCGGTCCGGGTCTTGCGGCCGGCGCCGGCCTCGATCCCTGGCGGGCGGACCGCCGGTACGCCGCCGGCGGCTGGGCCCACGTCGCCGACATCGCCCAGCATGCCCAGCTGCTGCTCGACCCGGAGCTGCAGGAGGCGGTTTGGGAGCGGTTCGTGGGCCTTGGTTTCGAGACGGTTGCTGCGCAACCTCCTCAACCGGCGGCCTCGGTGGCGGCCATGGAGCTGCTGGACGACGCGGTCCTGGTGGAGCTGTCGACGCCGGACTGTGCGCCGTACGTCGTGGTGCGGGTGCTGGCGGCGGGGGCAGAGGTGGTGCGGCCGGCGGGTGACCGGCCGGAGGAGCTGCCGTGTCCACTGGTGTAGTCACCCCAGACCTCACCACGAGGCGGCTGGTGGCGGTCGCCTGGCCGCTCGTGCTGCACGGGCTGGTCACGATCCTGGTCTCGGCCAACGACGTCGTGCTGCTGGGCGGTGCCGGCCCGCTAGTGATCGCGTCGGCGTCAGTGGCCTCGGCGATGCTGACGGTGCTGGTGACCGGGCTCGCGGCGTTCGCGGTCGGCGCCCAGATCGAGGGGTCGCGGGCGCGCGGTGCGGGGGATCCGCGCGGGGCGACGGTCGCGGCCAGCGCCACGTTGCGGGTGGTCGTGCTGGCGGGACTGCCGGTCGTCACCGTCACCGCACTTGCCGCGCCGCTGCTCACCCGCGAGATCGGCGGTACGGCGGCCGACGCCGACCTCGCCGCCACCTACCTGAGGATCACGCTGTGCGGCGTGCCGATGGCGGTGCTGGCCGGCGTACTCCGCGCCTACGCGACCGCGCTGGCCCGCACCCGCGTCGTACTCGTCGCCTCGGTCGCCGCCGCCGGCACCGACATCGCGGTCGCGCTCGCCCTCACACCGGTCCTCGGCTGGCGGGGCGTCGCGATCGGCACCGTCTGCGGGTACGCCGCCTCCGCGACCGCCTTCCTGGTCTGGCGGGCCCGGCTGGACCGGGCCGAGCGCCCGACCCTGCCACTCCGACCGACCGGCGTCGAGCGCCGGCTGGTCGACCTCGGCTGGCCGGAGGCGCTGCTGGCGACGTTCAGCACCGCCTCCGGCGTGGTCGTCGCGTTCGTGGTGAGCGGGTCGACGTCGGCGGTACTGGCCGGCGTCCGGCTCGTCGACGTACAGATCACCGTGGCCTGGGTGGTGCTCTCCGGCATCGGTACGGCGCTGCTCACGCTGCTCGGCGAGGCCCGCGGCGCCGGCCGGGACGACCTGTTCCGGGTCGCGACGGTGCGTGCCGCACGGCTGCTCGCCGCGGTGGCCGTCGGCCTGTTCCTGCTCGGCGCACCGCTCGCGCAGCCGATCGTGCGGCTGGTGGCCGGCGCGGACGCGGGCGTCGCTGTCGGGTGGTCGGGCGTGCTGGCCTGGACTCAGGTCGGCTGGCTGGTCGTGTGTGTCCTTGCGGTCACGGTCTGTCGTGCGCTGCGCGACACCCGCGCCTCCCTGGCGGCCAGCCTGGTCGGCGAGTACGCCGTGTTCCTGCCGCTGGGTCTGCTGCTGTGCCGGGTCTGGTCGCTCGACGTACTCGGGGTGATGCTCGCGCACCATGCGTTCTGGATCGCGTTCCTCGCCGTCGCGACGGCGCGCGCCCGAACGGCTTGGTCAAACTCAACTGGTCTTACCACTTGACCAATTGACCAGGCCGCACTTAGCGTGGTTGACATGCCACTGCAGCCTGTCAACCGCCGCTCCGTCCCCGACGAGGTCTTCGACCAGATGCTGGCCGAGGTGGTCGACGGCGAGATCCAGCCGGGTGAGTCGCTGCCCAGCGAGCGCCGCCTCGCCGAGGTGCTCGGGGTGTCCCGGCCGGCGGTGCGCGAGGCGCTGCAGCGGCTGACCCAGAGCCGTCTCGTCGAGGTCCGGCACGGCGGCGCCACCACTGTTCGCGACTTCCGGATCGCGGCCGGGCTCGACCTGCTCCCGCAGCTACTGGTACGCCGCGGCCAGCTCGACGCCAAGGTCGCCCGCAGCATCCTCGAGGCCCGGCTCGCGGTCGGTCCGAGCGTCGCCGCCCTGGCCGCGGAGCGCGGCGGGCCGGCGCTGGCCGCGGAGCTGACCGGCGTGGTCGACGACCTCGCCGGCACCGACGACGACGTCGAGCGGCAGCTGCACGCGCTCACCTACTGGGACCTGGTGGTCGACGCCGCCGACTCGATGGTGTTCCGGCTGATGTTCAACAGCCTGCGTGCGGCGTACGAGCCCGCGCTGGAGGCGCTCGCCCCCGCGATGGCCGAGGAGGTCGGCCAGGCCGACGCCTACCGGCTGCTCACCGCGGCGATCGCAGCCGGCGATCCCGACACCGCCCGCGCGGCCGCCGACCGGGTGCTCCGCCCAGCCACCGACAGCCTGATCGCCGCACTCAGCGCATTGGAGGAGTCATGACCAAGGCAAGCCCCGAGATCGAAGCCCTCGCCGCCGAGCGGCTGGCCAAGGACGAGGCCCGCATCACCGGCGCGGCCGGTCCCGGGCGCCGTACCAACGTCACCCTGCGCGACTCCTGGCGCGCGTTCTGGCGGCACCCGAGCCCGCCGATGATCTCGTCCTGCCTGGCCGCGGCGATCGTGGCCCGGGTCGTGGTCGGCGGCGGGGCGTGGTGGGAGCTGGTGATCCCGGCGGTGCTGATCGCGCTGTTCCCGGTGATTGAGTGGGTGATCCACGTGGTGATCCTGCACTGGCGGCCGCGCCGGCTGGCCGGCCTGCAGGTCGACTCGCTGCTTGCCCGCAAGCACCGCGAGCACCACGCCGACCCTCGGGACATCCCGCTGGTCTTCATCCCCTGGCAGGCGCTGTGCTGGCTGCTGCCGGCGTACGCCGCGATCGCGCTGCTGGCAATGCCGACGCTGCCGAGCGCGCTGTCGCTGCTGGTCGCGGTCTACGGGATCAAGTTCGGCTACGAGTGGACCCACTACCTGATCCACAGCGACTACAAGCCGCGCTCGCGCTGGTACCGGTCGGTGTGGCGCAACCACCGGCTGCACCACTACAAGAACGAGCACTACTGGTTCACCGTCACCAGCGCCGGCACCGCCGACCGGCTCTTCGGCACCTACCCGGACCCGGCCACGGTCCAGAGCTCGAAGACGGTCAAGCGGCTGCACGCCACCGACATCTAGGAGCCCGCCGGGTCGAGGTGCAGCCAGCCGTCGCCCCAGACCGCGCGAACGCCGAAGACCTCGAGGGTGAGCTCGGGGGTCAGCACCTCGTCGGGCTTGCCGTACGCCGCGAGCCGGCCGCCCTGCAGGACGGCGATCAGGTCGCAGTAGCGGGCGGCCAGGGTCAGGTCGTGCAAGGCGAGCGCCACCGCGGTGCCGCGGTCCCGCGAGAGGCCCCGCAGCGTTGAGAGCAGCGCGAACTGGTGCGCGATGTCGAGGTGGTTGGTCGGCTCGTCGAGCAGCAGGGCCGGCGCCTCCTGGGCGATCGCGCGGGCGACATGGACCCGCTGCCGCTCGCCGCCGGAGAGCCGGGCGACGTCGCGTGCGAGCAGGTGGGTGAGGTCCATCGTGGCCGCTGCGTCGGCGACCGCGCGGGCGTCGGCGGCCGAGGCGCGGCCGAGGTCGCCGCGGTGCGGGTAGCGGCCCAGGTCGATCACCTCGCGGACGGTGACGCCCTCGGGCTGGCTCGGCTCCTGGACGGCCGCCGCGACCGCCCGAGCGTGCATCCGGCCGCCGAGCGCCGCCGCGTCGGCGCCGGCGACGTACACCGCGCCGCCGCCCAGCCGGACGCCGCGGAACATCGCCCGCAGCAGGGTGGTCTTGCCGGACCCGTTCGGCCCGACCACGCCAGTCACCGAACCGGCCGGAAGGGTGAGGGAGAGGCCGTGCAGGACCGGGTGACGGCCGAGGGAGACGCGGACGTCGCGCGCCTCGACCGGAGCGGTGTCAGGCAAGCTCATCGCGCATCCTTCCCGCGATCAGCAGCGCGAAGATCGGCGCGCCGACCAGGGCGGTGACCACGCCGAGCGGTACCTCCGACGGCGGGGCGACGACCCGGCCGACCAGGTCCGCCCAGACCAGGAACGCGGCACCTGCCAGAGCGGCGAGAGGGACCAGCGAGGAGTGTCGGGGGCCGGCGAGCAGGCGCACCGCGTGCGGTACGACGAGCGCCACGAAGCCAATCCCGCCGGCGAGCGCGACCGCCGCGCCGGTGAGCAGCGAGGTGATCACGAACATCTCCGCGCGCAGCCGCTGCGGCGAGACGCCGAGGGCGGTCGCGGTCAGGTCGCCGTACGACAGGGCGTCGAGACGGCGGGCGCGAAGCATAAGTACGACGACGCCGGCGATCATCAGCACCGACGGCACGAACAGCGAGCCCCAGGAGGCGTCGGCCACCGAGCCGAGCTGCCAGAACAGCGCCGACCGCAGCCGCCGGTCGTCGTCGGCGCGGAAGACCACCATCGAGGTCAGCGCGCTCAGCAGGTAGGAGACCGCGATCCCGGCCAGGACCAGCCGCAGCGGGCTGACCCCGCCGCCGCGCCAGGCCAGCGCCAGCGTCGCCGCGAAGCCACAGCCGGCTCCGACGAACGCGGCCGCGGTCACCGACAGCGGACCGGACGCCCCGGCCACGATCATCGCGACCGCGCCGAGTGAGGCGCCCGACGTACCGCCGAGGATCGAGGGGTCGGCCAGCGGGTTGCGGGTCAGCGCCTGCAGGACGCACCCCGCGACCGCCAGTACGGCGCCGATCACCGCTGCCAGGAGGATCCGGGGGATCCGGTGCTCGGTGACCAGCCGCTCCTGGAGCGTCAGCGGCTCCAGCCCGACCGTGACCCGCTCCCAGACGGCAGTGACCAGCTGGCCGAGCGGGAGGTCGACCGGGCCGACCCGACTGGACGACGCCATGCCCGCGGCCAGCAGGACGGCACACGTCCCGGCCACCGCGGTGGCCGGGACCCGGCGTACCGACCGGTCCTGTACGACGGTCATCCGCGGAGGAACTCCGCGAGCTTCACCACGCCGTCGACGACCCGCGGGCCGGGCACGTTGTCGTAGTAGTCGAGGACCAGGAACCGGTCGTCCTTGACGGCGGTGATGCCGGACAGCGCGGCGTCACCCTTGAGGTACTTCTTCAGCGCGGCCATGCTCTCGTCCTTGCCGCCGGAGCCGTCGACGATCACGTCCGGGTTGCGGTCGGCGATCTCCTCCCAGGACGGCTCCAGAAACGCCTCGTCGGTGTCGCCGAACAGGTTGCTGCCGCCGGCCAGCGTGATCTGCTCGTCGGCCAGGCTGGCGCCGCCGGAGGCGAACGGCGACTTCGGGTCCGGGCTGCCCATGATGAACACCGTCGGCTCGCCCTCGACCGGCGTCGCCGTGGCCTTCTCGATCTCGGTCCGCCACCCGCCGACCACGGTCTTGCCGGCCTCGTCGGCGCCGATCGCGGTGGCGAAGGTCTCGGCGTCCTCGAAGTAGCCCTCGACGGTGTTGTCGGGGCTCTCCGGGCACTGCTCGCTGAGGATCAGGTGGGGTACGCCGAGCTTGTCCAGCGCCTCCTGGGTGATCCCGGCCTCCTGGTTGTAGCCGTACAACACGATCAGGTCCGGGTCCGGCTCGATCAGTGCCTCGAGCTTCGGGGTCGGGAACGAGCCGCCGAGGTGCTCGGCCTCGGCCGCCTCGGTCGCCAGGTCCTCCGGCAGCGCTGCCCGCTCGCTGCCGAAGTAGCCGGCCATCTGGTCCCCCGCGCCGAGCGCGAACACGGTCTCCGCGGCGCCCTCGAAGCCGACGATCCTGGTCGGCTGGGCCTCGATGGTGACCTCGCGGCCGCAGTTGGTGACGGTGCGCGGCCACGCCTGGTCATCGGCTCCGGCCGAGGTGTCGTCGGTGGCACCGGCGTCCTCGGAGTCGCCGGCGAAACCGCAGCCGGTCAGGGTGATCAGGAGTGCGAGTACGGCGGCCGCCAGTGGGCCGGGCGTGATGCGAGGCAGGTTCATGGCGCGATCAAACCATGACTTGATAATCATTATCAATATCGATCTGGGCCGCCGTCGGGCACCAGACCCGGATAGTCCAGAACGTTCGACATCACTTCCGGACGAAAAGTGATGCCGAACGTTCTGGACTATCGCGACCTCAGTCCAGGGCGAGGCCGGCGGCGGGGGTGACCTTGGCGGCGCGGCGGGCGGGGAGGAGGCAGGAGAGCAGGCCCGCCAACGCGGCCACCAGTACGACGACCGCCAGCTGGCCGAACGGCAGCACCACCGACACCTCGTCGGCCACCTTCGCGACCACGACCTGCATCGCGACCGCGGCGTACGTGACACCCAGGATGGTCCCCAGCACCGCCGCCACCAGCGACAGCAGCACCGCCTCCACACCGAGCGTGAGCCGCAGCTGCCGTCGGGTCAGCCCGAGCGCCCGGAGCAGCGCGTGCTCGCGAGCACGTTCTAGTACCGACAGCCCGAGCGTGTTGCCGATGCCGATCAGCGCGATCACGACCGCGATCCCGAGCAGCGCCAGCACAGAGCCGGTGAAGATGTCCAGCTGCAGGTCGACCCAGGCCCGGTCGGACAGCCCACTCGCCACCTCGGCCTCGGCCGGCTGGGCCACCACGGACAGGTCGCCGCTCAGGTCCTCGGCGTCGGTCCCGTCCTTGGCCCGCAGCCACACGGCACGCGTGGTCGGCGCGTCGGTGAGCGCGGCCAGCGTGGCCGGCGCCACCAGCCCGGCGGCGCCGAAGCCCTCACCGCTCTCCACCCGCAGCTTCCGGTGCCGGTCGCCGACCGTCACCATCACCCGGTCGCCCGTGGCCAGCTTCGGGCCGAGGCGGTCCGGCGGCACCACCAGCACGCCGCGCTCGGGCGCCTTCATCTCCTCGTCGCGCGCGATCGACGAGATGTCGCCGGGCGCGACCAGCTCGAGCTCGCCGATCCCGTGGTCGGCCTTCGCAGCCGCGCCGGGCAGTGCGATCGCGTCCTCGACCCCGGCCGTCCGGCGTACCCCCTCGAGAAGGTCGTCGGGCAGCGGCTTGCCGGTAGCGGTCAGGGTCACGTCGATCGGGTGCGACTTGTTCATGTCCGCCGCGACCGCGTCGCGCGACCCGGCCATCCCGGTGAGTACGGCGGTGGTCAGGGTGACCCCGACCAGCAGTGACGCCGTGGTGGCGGCGGTACGGCGCGGGTTGCGGACCGCGTTGCCGGTCGCCAGCCGTCCGGCGGGCCCCGTGACCCGCCCGACGACCGCGCCGGCCAGCCGGATCGCGGCGGGCACCAGCACCGGCCCGAACAGCAGCACCCCGACGAAGGTCGCGAACCCGCCCGCCAGCATCAGCACCGACTCCTGGGCGGCGGCCGCCGCGATCAGCAGGACCGTGCCCCCGCCCAGCAGGAGCAGGCCGGTGCCCAGTCGCCAGCGACCGGCGCCGGTGCGGACGTCGACGCCCGCGTCCGGCCGGAGCGCCGCCAGCGGGCTGACCCGGACCACACGCCGGGTCGGCAGCCAGGACGCCAGCAGCGAGACCCCGACGCCGACGACGAACGCAACGGCGTACCAGAGCGGCGACGGCTCGACCGTGCCGAGCTTGGCCGACGGGATCAGCTTGTTGGTCAGCGCGACCAGGCCGAAGCCCAGGCCGGTGCCGGCGGCGAGACCGAGCAGCGAGGCGAGGACGCCGAGCACCAGCGCCTCGGCGCGCACCGAGCGCACGATCTGCCGCCGGGTCGCGCCCACGCAGCGGAGCAGCGCGAAGTCACGCTGCCGCTGCGCGAACAGGATCGAGAAGGTGTTGGCGATGACCAGGATCGACACGAACAGCGCGATCGCGGCGAAGCTGAGCAACACCATCGCCATCACGTTGGTGCCGTTGGTGATCTCGGCCTGCTGGTCCGCGACGTACGCGTCGGCGGTCTGCACCTTCGCGTCCGGGTAGGCCTTCGCCAGCTCGTCGGTGCTCGCCCCCGCGTAGGCCACGCTGTCGATGTACATCGACGAGGTCCAGGCCTGCTGGTCCGCCCAGGTGACGTAGACCGAGGCGTACACCAGGCTGGACGGCGAGTCGACCAGGCCGACGACCGTGACGTCCTTGGCCCGGCTGCCGCTGCCGATCTGGAGCTCGTCGCCGACCTCGACCTTCTCCCGCTTGGCGGAGTTGACGTCGACCGCGACCTCTCCGGCCGCCGACGGCAGCCGGCCGTCCTCGACGACCTGCCACTGCTGGGACTTGGCGGGCGCGATCCCGCCGACGTCGATCTGGTCGCCGAACAGCTTGCCGTCCCGGGAGACCGGCAGCAGCGACCAGCCGAGGATCGAGGCCTGGTCGCCGTTCTTCTCGGCGCGCTCCATCAGCGCGACCGCTTCGTCCGAGCTGATGTCGCTGACGACCGCGTCGGCGTTCTCGTACGGCGCGTCCACGCCGTCGAGCAGACCGTTGCGGGTCGCCGAGGACAGCGCGTTGGTGGTGACCACGAACGCCACCCCAATCAGCACCGCCAGGGCCGCCGACAGGTAGCGCCGGGTATGCGTCCGCATGGACGCGAACATGACGGTACGCATCAGGCGGCGCCCTGCCCGTTGTCGTGAGGGGCGCCGGTGCGGGCACGGAGGGCCGCGACCAGCTGCTCGGCCGACGGCTCGGCCAGGTGGGCGACGACCACGCCGTCGTTGATCACCACCACGTCGTCGGCGTACGCCGCGGCCTCCAGCTCGTGGGTCACCATCACCACGGTCTGGCCCAGCTCGCGCACCGAGCGGCGCAGGAAGCCGAGCACCTCGGCCGAGGACTCGCTGTCCAGGTTGCCGGTCGGCTCGTCGGCGAACACGATCGCCGGGTTGCTCACCAGCGCCCGGGCGATCGCGACCCGCTGCTGCTGGCCGCCGGACAGCTCGCTGGGCCGGTGCCCGATCCGGTCGGTCAGGCCGAGCACGCCGATCACGTAGTCGTAGCGGGCCTTCGTGTCGGCGTCCTGGCCGCGGCCGGAGAGCTCCAGAGGCAGCAGGATGTTCTGGCCGGCGGTCAGCATCGGCAGCAGGTTGAACGCCTGGAACACGAAGCCCAGGTGGTCGCGCCGGAACCTGGTCAGCGCGGTGTCGTCGAGCGACTCCAGCGCGACGCCGGCCGCGGCGACCGAGCCGCTGTTCGGCTGGTCGAGCCCGGCCAGGCAGTGCATCAGGGTCGACTTGCCGGACCCGGACGGGCCCATGATTGCGGTGAACCGGCCGGCCGGCAGGTCCAGGTCGACGCCGCGCAGCGCGTGCACCTGCGCATCGCCGCGGCCGTAGGTCTTGGTCAGGCCGCGCGCGCTCGCCGCGAGGGCGGTGTTGGGGGTGGTCTGGGTGGGCTGTTGGGTCGTCGTTTCCAGCATGTCCCTGACGCTATGAACGTTCGGCTCACCGATCGTCAGGCCGTGGGCCGAACTCGGCGTACCCCGTCAGGCTGACCCCGCCCCGCGCCGTACATCCCAGGTCGTACGGCGAGGCTCAGGGTCGCACTACTTGGCGAACTTGGACATCAGCTGCTGGGCCTCCTGGGTGGAGACCGCCTTGCTGATGGTGTCGGACTCGTCGGCACCGCTCTCGGCGCGGGTGGTGGTCCAGGCGGCGCGGGACAGGCGCTTGGCCTGGCCGAGGGCGAAGGTCGGACCGGCGGCGAGCCGGGTGGCGATCTCGGTGGCGCGGGTGAGGTGCTCGCCGTCCTCGACCACCTCGGTGACCAGGCCCCACTCGCGGGCGACGTCGGCGGTCAGCACCCGCCCGGTGAGCAGCACCTCGAGGGCGCGCTGCTGGCCGACGGCGCGCGGCAGCAGGTAGGACATGCCGCAGTCCGGGGTGAGGCCGGCGGCGCCGTACGCCGCCAGGAACTTCGTCGACCGCGCGGCCACCACCAGGTCGGCACTCAGCACCAGCGAGAGGCCGGCCCCGGCGGCCGCGCCGTGCACGGCCGCGACGACCGGCTTCTCCATCGCGACCAGCTGCTGGAAGGCGGCGTCGAGGGTGTCGGCCAGCTCCTTGACGTACGCCGGCGGGTCCGGCTCGCCGAGCATCGAGCCGAGGTCGCCGCCGGCGCAGAACCGCGCCCCGTCGCCGCTGATCAGCACGACCCTGACGGCCGGGTCCTGGGCGGCGTGCTCCACGGCGGCGCCCCACTCGCGCGCCGTCGGCAGGTCGACGGCGTTCGCGACGTCCGCGCGGTTCATCGTCAGGTGGGCGACACCACCGTCCACCGCATACTCGAGTCCGGTCATGTCCTGCAGGCTAACCCCGCGTCGCCGCCGTTGGCCTGGACGGTCCAGGCCACAGACGCCTTGGTGCCAATCCCAGGAGAGCCGTCAGCCGGGCGTGACCAGACCGGTCTCGTAGGCGAGCACCACCAGCTGGACCCGGTCCCGGGAGCCGGTCTTGGCGAGGATCCGGCTGACGTGGGTCTTCACGGTCGCCTCGGCGACGACCAGGTCGGCGGCGATCTCGGTGTTGGAACGGCCGCGTCCCACCAGCGTGAGTACCTCCCGCTCGCGGTCGGTCAGCGTGTCCAGCCGGTCGTGCGCGGCCGCACCGGAGGCGTCGTGGTCGGGCAGCGAGCCGGCGAAGTGGTCGAGCAGCCGCCGGGTCGTCGACGGCGCGACCACCGAGTCGCCACCGTGTACGGCGCGGATCGCGCCCAGCAGGTCGGGCGGTGCGGCGTCCTTGAGCAGGAACGCCGCGGCGCCGGCCTTGATCGCGGCGAAGGCGTACTCGTCGAGGTCGAAGGTGGTCAGCACGATCACCCGTGGCGCTCCGGCCGCCGTCTCCGCCCGGGCCGCCAGCCGCCGGGTCGCCTCGACACCGTCCAGCCGCGGCATCCGCACGTCCATGAGTACGACGTCGGCCCGGGTCACCTCGAGCAGCTCCAGCGCCGCGGCGCCGTCACCGGCCTCGCCGACGACCGCCATGTCGTCCTGGCTGTCCACGAGCATCCGGAATCCGGTCCGGACCAGCTGCTGGTCGTCGACCAGGAAGACCCGGATCTTCTCGCCCTCGCTCACGGTGCCGGACCGCTCGCTCGTTCCTCGCTCACAACGGGATCCTCGCAGACACGCCGTACCCGCCCCCCGGCCGTGGGCCGACGTCGAGGGTGCCGCCGTGCACCACCACCCGCTCGTGCATGCCGGCCAGCCCGAGCCCATTGCCGTCGTCGGTCGCTGCGGCGCCGCGGCCGTCGTCGGCGACGTCGACCCGCACCTCCGGACCCCGCGGCCCGGTCACCACGTCGACGGCCACCGTCACCTGCGCTTGCAGGCCGGCGTGCTTGCGGACGTTGGTGAGCGCCTCCTGCACCACCCGGTACGCCGTGAGCGCGACGCCGTCGGGCACCGCGACGTTCACTGGCGGCAGCGTCGCGTCCACGTCCATCCCCGCGGCCCTGGCCTCGTCGACCAGGAACGGCAGGTCGGCCAGGCCGGGCTGCGGACGGGTGCCGGTGCCCCCGTTGCCTTGGTCGGAGCGCAGCAGCCCGAGCATCTTGCGCATCTCGGCCAGCGCGTCCCGGCCGGTCGCCGAGATCGTCGCTAGCGCGTCCACCGCCGCGCCGGGGTCCTTGGCCGCGGCGTACCGCGCGCCGTCGGCCTGGACCACGATCACCGACAGCCCGTGCGCGACCACGTCGTGCATCTCCCGCGCGATCCGGGCCCGCTCGTCGGACGCCGCCAGCTCGGCCTGCTGCGCGGCCTCGCGCTCCAGCCGCTCGCCGCGCTCGACCAGCGCGTCGACGTACGCCCGCCGGGTCCGGCCGAGCGTGCCGAGCGCCCACGACGCGATCACCACGACCGACATCGAGATGAAGTACGACGTGAACGCGCCGAAGGTCAGCTGGTTACCGGCGTAGTGGCGCAGCCAGTCGATGCTGGCCAGCACGGCACCGATGAAGCCGATCCCGACCGAGACCAGCCCTTGCAGCGTGGTGCCGAACCGAGCCACCGAGTACATCGTGATCGGCAGCCCGATCTGGGCATAGAGCGCGGTGTTGATCGTCAGGACCTGGGTCAGGCTGACCGCGGAGACCGCGAGTACCACCGCGAACGGGTGCTGCCGCCGCCAGAACAGCGGCGCCAGCAGGCCGATCGACAGCAGCGTGTCCTCCCAGGGCATGCCGACGATCGGGAAGGCGAGGACCGGAAGCAGCAGCCCACCGGCAAGGAACAGATCGAAGATCTGCTGGCCGCGCCGGGTCAGCCGGATCGGCTGCGGCAGCAGCGTCGGCGTCAACCGGGGCGGGCTCTGCATGGTCCCGAGCCTACGGACGCGCCGGCAGCCTTACTCGTAAGGCTGGCGCGGCTCGTTGATCTGCTCGATGGACTCGAGTGCCATCGTCGGCATGTCCTCGCGCGGGTACTCCTTGTCGGAGTCGACCCAGGTGCCCACCACGCGCACCCACTGGCCGTCCTTGGGTGCCTCGGCGCCGTCCATCCGGACCGCCTGGGTGAAGGCGTCGGCCGCGCAGCAGGCCATCGACATACGGGCGATGTACCAGCCCTTGGAGTCCTTGACCGCAAAGCCGGTGAGCTCGATCTGGCGGTCCTCCAGCGACTTGCCGGTGTCGTAGTTGGCGCGCACCACGAACTCGCCGATCTTGATCTTGTTGATGTCGGCCGAGGGCAGCTTGGAGAACGTCGACTCGGCGGGCGGCGGCGCGGGCCGGAGCGTCCGGGCGGCGGCGTAGCTGCCCAGCGACGGCGGCGCGATCACCAGCAGCGCGAGGACCGGCACCAGCATCGCCCAGGCGACGGTCGGCTGGTGGTCGTGCTCGTCGTCCTCCTTGACCAGGAACAGGCCGGGCAGGCCGAGCAGCAGCAGCACGATTGCGGAGACCAGGAGCGGATACTGCATCCACGGCTTGATGTAGGAGAGGTGCTCGTCGGTGATCGACAGCCGCAGCATGGCGGCTCCGATCAGCGTGACGACGCACGAGGCGGCCTGACGGTTCACAGCAGCACCCACCCAACGATCACGGCGCTCAGCGTGGCCACCACCAGGGTGACCGGAGCGAACCTCATGGCGAACTTGGAGCCGAAGACGCCGGCCTGCATCGAGGCCAGCTTCACGTCGACGGCAGGGCCGACGACCATGAAGGCCAGTTTGGCGGTGTCGGAGAATCCCACGAAGCTCGCCGCGACGAACGCGTCGGCCTCCGAGCAGATCGCCACCAGGAAGGCGAGCAGCACCAGCGCGAGTACGGCGAGGATCCAGTTGTCGGCGAGGGTGTCGACGATGTCCTTGGGGACGAAGGTGCTGAACGCGGCCGCGATTGCCGCACCGATCACCAGGAAGCCACCGGCGTGCAGGAAGTCGTGCTGCATCGCGTCACGGAACGTGGCCACCTTGTTCTCGCCGTCGTGGTCGTGCGGCGTACGCCGGCCCATGGTCAGCCACTCGGCCTTGCCGAACCGCAGCCACAGCCAGCCCATGATCACCGCGACCGCGAACGACGCGACCAGCCGGCCGATCACCATGTCCGGGCGGTTCGGGAACGCCACCGCGGTCGACACCAGCACCACCGGGTTGATCGCGGGTGCGGCCAGCAGGAAGGTCAGGGCGGCTGCCGGGGCGATGCCGCGCCGGATCAGGCTGCCGGAAATCGGCACCGACGCGCACTCACAGCCGGGGAGAATCACACCGGCGGCGCCCGCCACGGGAACGGCGAGCGCCTTGTTCTCCGGGAGCAGCCGCTGCAGCGCCGAGGCCGGCACGAACGCCGAGATCGCGGCGGAGATCAGCACACCGAAGACGAGGAACGGCGTCGCCTGGACCATCACCGAGACGAAGCGGGTGGCGAAGTCGAGGAAGGCGGGGGAGTCGAGCCGGCCGGAGATCTGGCCGCGCAGGAGCAGGCAGGCACCGACGATGCCCACCACGATCCATAGGGAAGCGCCGCTGGCCCACCCCGCCTTGTCGGCAGGTGGCTTCTCTTGTGCGACTTCGTCGCTGGTGGTTTCGACCGACACGCGCGGGAGCCTAACGCGGATGAGAACCATTCTCCAGGGGTGGGGTTTTCCCTACCTGGATAGACGGTCGAGAGCCACTGCGCTCCCGCTCGTCGATCGCGATCGTGAGGTAACACCGAAGACCGACCTCAAGGAGAGCAGCAATGCGCACCATCCTCACCGCAGCCATCGTCACTACCGGCACTCTGGCCGTCATCGCCGCGCCCGTCGTTCCCGCCCAGGCGACCAGCGACGTCGTCGTACAACAGATCGAGCGCCGCGCGCATCCGCTGCGGTCAGTTGAGCCCGGCGGCCCGGCTGGCGACCTCCGGCCGTTCGGTCGGATGGTCGACGATGCCACGGTCGTGGGGGTCGGCGAGGCCACGCACGGCAGCCACGAGTTCTTCGCGCTGAAGGACCGGGTGCTGCGCTATCTGGTGCGAGCCAAGGGCTTCCGCACCTTTGCGCTGGAGGCGCCGTGGAGCACCGGCCTGAAGCTGGACCACTACGTCCAGACCGGCGAGGGCGACCCGCACGCGATCATGCGGGCCGAGTTCGTCCGTCCCTACCGGTTCTGGAACACCGAGGAGTACGTCGACCTCGTCGAGTGGATGCGTGCCTGGAACCTGCGGCACCCGGGCGACCGCGTCCGGTTCGTCGGCGCCGACCTCGGCTACGCCGGACCCAACGTCCTCGACGCCGTCGAGGAGTACGCCGGGTCGCGCGACGCCGCGCTCGCCGATCGGATCGCGCGTCTGTACGCCGACCTGCGGCCGGCGCCCGGCCAGACGCCGGAGGAGCAGATGGCCGGGTACATCGACCTCCCGCAAGGCGACAGGGATCAGCTCGCCGCTGACGCCAGGACGGCGTACACGCTGCTCGCAGCGGCCGGGCCCGGCGCCGATCACACGGCGTACACCTGGGCGCTGCGGCACGCCGAGGCGGTCATGCAGACGGCCATGCTCTATGCGTACGACATGGCCACCGAGTTCGCCGAGTCGATGCGCTACCGCGACGAGCAGATGGCGAAGAACCTGCTGTGGTGGCGTGAGGTGGTCGGCGACCGCGTCCTCTACTCCGCGCACGACAATCACGTGACCCGGGTCAGCTCGCAGCCGGACCTGTTCCCCGAGACCGTCGGCGGCGTGCTGAACCGCGCGCTCGGTGCCGGCTACCTGCCGGTGGGTACCTCCTTCGAGCACGGCTCCTTCAACGCGTACGACGGCGAGTTCGGCGGGCGGCTCGGCGTCTTCGCGATCGAGGGCGCAGCGCCCGGCTCGAACGAGGAGACTTTCGACCGGGTGCGGTACGACGACTACCTGGTCGACCTGCGCCGCGTTGGCCCGGCCGCGCGTGCCTGGACCGCCGGCAGCCGGCCGAGCAACCTCGTCGGTCTGGTCTGGCCGGACGCCCCGCTCGAGACCGCGCTGGCGACGAGCTACGACGTGGTCGTTCACTTCGACGAGGTCCGTGCCTCCGACCTCCGCTGACCCGGCCACTGGTGGTCACGCCTTCCAGGCGTGGCCACTACGCTCAGCAGCATGACCAAGTGGGAATACCTGACCGCGCCGATCCTCACGCACGCGGCGAAGCAGATCCTCGACAACTTCGGCTCCGACGGCTGGGAGCTGGTCCAGATCGCGCCGGGCATGAACCCGGAGAACCTCGTCGGCTACTTCAAGCGGCCGGTGGAGGCATGAGCACGCCGGAGGAGCGGCTCACCGAGCTCGGGCTGACGGTGCCGGAGGTGGCCAAGCCGGTGGCGTCGTACCTCCCGGCCGTGCGCAGCGGCAACTACATCTACACCTCGGGCCAGCTGCCGATGAAGTCCGGCGAGCTGATGTTCACCGGCAAGGTCGGTGGCGAGGTCAGCGAGGAGGAGGCGATCGCGTGCGCCCAACAGTGCGCGCTGAACGCCATCGCGGCCGTCAAGTCCGAGATCGGCGACCTGAGCAAGGTCAAGCGGATCGTCAAGGTGGTCGCGTTCGTCGCCTCGACGCCGGACTTCACCGGCCAGCCGCGGGTCGCGAACGGTGCCTCCGAGCTGTTCGGTGAGGTGTTCGGCGAAGCCGGCCGGCACGCCCGGTCCGCGGTCGGCGCGCCCGTGCTGCCCCTGGACACGCCCGTCGAGGTCGAGCTGATCGTCGAGGTCTGACGTCGTGCCGGACCCCACCCGGCGGCTGCCGCCGGCGCTCGTCGAGACCGCGCGGGAGTACGCCGACGGCCGGCGGGTCGCCGTCGAGCCCCGCAACGCTGCCACCGTCGTCCTCCTGCGTTCGCCGTCCCCTGGTTTCGAGACGGTTGCTAGCGCAACCTCCTCAACCGACGGGGAACTGCTGCCGCTGGTTGAGGAGGTTGCGCAGCAACCGTCTCGAAACCAAGGCGAGGACCGAGGCAAGCTCGAGGTCTACTTGCTGCGGCGCCATGTCGGGATGGAGTTCGCGGCGGGGATGAGCGTGTTCCCGGGTGGCGGGGTCGACGACCGGGACGCCGACCTGGCGGCGCGGCTGTGGGCCGGGCCGTCGCCGGAGGAATGGGGCAAGCGGCTGGGCTGTGACACGGACCAGGCGAAGGCGCTGGTGTGTGCGGCGGTGCGGGAGACGTTCGAGGAGTCGGGCGTGCTGCTGGCCGGGACCGACACGACCGTGGTCGCCGACACCACCGGCGACGACTGGGAGGCCGACCGTGTCGCACTCGAGTCCCGGGCGCTCGCGTTCAGTGAGCTGCTGGAGCGGCGCGGGCTGGTGCTGCGTACCGACCTGCTGGCCGCACTCGGGGCCTGGCTGACGCCGGTCTTCGAGCCGCGCCGCTACCGCACGTACTTCTTCGTCGCGACGCTGCCGGCCGGGCAGCGCACCCGCGACGTGTCCACCGAGTCCGACCGGGTGCACTGGTCCACGATCCGCGCCGCCGTGGCCTCGGTCGACGCCGGCGAGATGCTGATGCTGCCGCCGACGTACTGCACCCTGCTCGAGCTGTACGACGCCCCGACGCCGGCCGCCGCCCTCGAGATCGCCGCGGCCGCGCCGGCAGACATGGTCGAGCCGATTGCGGTCTTCGACGACGAGGGCGCGACGCTGGAGATCCCGGACCGGTTCGCCGAGCTCTACGAGAAGGTGCACGGGTCATGAGGACGCTCCCGTGAGCTGGGCGGGCGGCGACTTCGGCGAGCGCGGCCGGTGTGTGCTGGCGCCGAACGCGAACATGATGACCCTCGACGGCACCAACACCTGGGTGCTCCGCGAGCCGGGCGCCCGGCGCTCGGTGGTGATCGACCCGGGACCGTCGATCCTCGAGCACCTCGATGCGGTCGCCGAGCAGGCCGGCGAGGTCGGCGTCGTCCTCCTCACCCATCACCACCTCGACCACTCCGAGGCCGCCCGGGAGTTCGCCGAGCGGATGGGCTGCGGGGTGCGGGCCCTCGACCCGGCGTACCGGCTCGGCGCCGAAGGCCTCATCGACGGCGACGTGGTCGAGGTCGACGGCCTGGAGCTGCGGGTGGTCGGCACGCCCGGGCACACCGCGGACTCGCTGTCGTTCGTGCTGCCCGCCGAGCGGACGGTGCTGACCGGCGACACCGTGCTCGGCCGCGGCACCACTGTGGTGGCCCACCCCGACGGCCAGCTCGGCGCCTACCTCGGCTCGCTGGACCGCCTGCACGCCCTGGCCGCCGAGCACGAGGTTGCCGCGATCTGGCCCGGGCACGGACCGGTGATCGACGACGCGCTCGGCGCCCTGGACTTCTACATCGCGCACCGGCGCGAGCGGCTGGCCCAGGTCGAGGCGGCGGTGCTGGCGCTCACCAACGAGTCGACCCTTGCCCGCGCGCTCCCGCACGTCGACCTCGACGCCGGCTCCGGCGCCACCGTCACGCCGTGGGCGGTGGTGGAGCGCGTCTACGCCGACGTCGACCAGGTCCTCTGGCCCGCCGCCGAGCTCTCCGTCCGTGCCCAGCTTGCCTACCTCACCACCCGCGCCGGAGCGGGATAGTCCAGGCCGTTTGACATCACTTTCGCGGCCGAAGTGATGTCAAACGTTCTGGACTATCCGCTCGTCAGGCTCGTGAGGTGGCGGCGTACCACCGCGCGCATGGTGTCCGGGGTGAGCTGGTCGGGGTAGAGGGTGCCCTGGATGGCGAGCCCGTCGATCAATGCGTGCAGCCGGACCGACTCGGCCTCCTGGTCGAAGTCGGCGCCCGTCACCTCCGCCAGCCGGCGGACGGTCTCGACGTAGAAGCCGCGGAGTGCGGTGTGGGCTCGCTCGGCGAGGGGGCGCAGCGTGCGGTCAGTGCGGGAGGCCGCGACCAGGCCGAGCCACACCTCCGACTCGGCCCGCAGCTCCTCGGTGATCGGGAGCGTCTCGGCGAGAGCCGCCTCGATGCCGTGGAGGTCAGTGGCCGCAGTCAGCAGGGCGTCGATCCGAGGCCCCATCCGGTCGGCGATGGCCAGCAGCGCGAACGACAGCAGCTCGGCCTGGCTGGCGAAGTAGTAGCGCATCGCACCGGCCGACCAGCCTGCCTCGGTAGCGACGTTGCGCACCGAGATCCCGGCGTACCCATCCCTGCGGACGACCCGCATCAGCGCTTCGGCGATCTCCACCCGACGGGCCTCGTGATCGACGGTCTTCGGCATGCCTGCTATTCTGACACAGTCGTATTAATACGCTCGTATCAAAACGGTCTTGGTGTCAAGCCAATCTCGAGGGGGAGAAAGACATGCTCGTCGCCCTGATCCTGGTCTGCGAGGTGCTGTTCTGGGTGGTGATCGCCGCCGGGCTGATCGCGCGCTACCTGCTGCGCCGTCCCAAGCTCGGCGCCGCGCTGCTGATCGCCGCGCCGCTCGTCGACCTGATCCTGCTGACCGCGACCACCATCGACCTTCGCAACGGCGCGGACGCGCACCTCGCGCACACCCTCGCCGCGGTCTACATCGGCGTCTCGGTCGGCTTCGGGCACAGCATGATCCGCTGGGCCGACGTCCGCTTCGCGCACCGGTTCGGCGGCGGCCCGACGCCGGCGCCGAAGCCGAAGTACGGCGCCGCCCGCGCCCGGCGGGAGTGGAAGGGCTGGCTCCAGCATCTGGTGGCGTGGAGCGTCGGCAGCGGCCTGATGGGGCTCGCGATCCTGTACGTCGGCGACTGGGACCGCACCGCCACCTTCGCCTACTCGATCCGCAACTGGGGCATCATCCTGCTGATCGACCTGGCGATCTCGGCGAGCTACACGTTCTCGCCCAAGGAGGCGCCGGCCGACGCGCAGGAGCCCGCCGAGGCCGCGTCGGTCTCGCCGGAGGAGCGGGCACAGGTCTGACGCGTTGAACGAACGTTTGTTCAACCGGCCGCTTTGAACAAACGTTCGTTCAACCGGCGGATGCACCTAGTCGATGGGCACGACCGGTCGCACGGAGACTCCGCCGCAACGCCACATCGCCGTACCGTCAACGACCTCCGCGGTCATCGGATGCTGGCCGTGCAGATCACACCGAGGGACCGGCTCGCCCCACATCTCGGCGCTCTCGGCGAGCAGGTCCTGCAGGTTGGCAGCGGCGGACTCGGCCGCCAGGGCGGCGTCACCTGCCGCGATCGACACCCAGCCCGCGGTCCGGCCCTGGGCGTCGCGGATCTCGATGAGGAAGGTGTCGCCAGCCCCGGGCGCGGGGTGCAGACCTTGGTGCACCGCATTCGCTGCCACCCAGCCCGAGGCACCTCCGAGGTCCCGGATGAGGGCATTGACCAGCGCGAGCGCGTCGTCCGCGCTCAGCATCGGCTGGATGTCACCTGGCGCGGCGCGAGAGCCGCTCGATGTCCATGATCACGACCGAGCGCGGCTCCAGCCGCAGCCAGCCGCGCGACGCGAAGTCGGCGAGCGCCTTGTTGACCGTCTCGCGGGAGGCGCCGACAAGCTGGGCCAGCTCCTCCTGGGTGAGGTCGTGGTGGACGTGGACGCCGTCGTCGGCGGTCCGCCCGAAGCGGTCGGCCAGGTCGAGCAGCGCCTTGGCCACCCGGCCCGGCACGTCGGAGAAGACCAGGTCGGCGTTGACGTCGTTGGCCTTGCGCAGCCGGCTCGCGATCTGGGAGAGCAGTCCGCGGGCGACCACGGGGCGGCCTTCCAGCCAGCGGATCAGGTCCTCGTGGGACAGCGACGCGAACGACGAGTCGGTCACCGCGGTGACGGTTGCCGAGCGCGGGCCGGGGTCGAACAGCGAGAGCTCGCCGAACATCTGACCGGGGCCGAGGATCGCAAGCAGGTTCTCGCGGCCGTCCGAGGAGGTGCGGCCGAGCTTCACCTTGCCGTCGAGGACGACGTACAGCTTGTCGCCGGAGTCGCCCTCGTGGAACAGCACCTCACCACGCCGCAGGCGCTGCTCGGACATCGAGGCGCGCAATGCCGTTGCTGCCTCGTCGTCGAGCGCGCTGAACAGCGGCGCCTGACGGAGTACGTCGTTGTCCACGGTTCCTCCAAGTTCGTTGCCACCCCTGGGAACAGGGTGAACGTCACTCTGATCCTATCCAGCGTCGTACTCCACCGTGGTCAGTAGCACTCCTCGGAATGCGGCGAGTCGCTCGGCCTGCTCCTCGATCGACGTGCGGGTGGCTGCCGACAGCCTTCGCCACGGCTCGATCTGCAGGCGGAGCTTCTTGCCTGCCCGACCTCCATGTGACAGTCGCGGACGCCAGGCGGCGACCAGCTCACCCTCATGGAGTACGGCGCCCGGCCGGCCGATCACCGGCCACAGCGACTTGGCGTTGTCGGGGTCGGGGACCAGCAGCGGCCGGTCCCGGCCCTGGAGGAACAGGTCGTAGGGGCCGAGCAGCCGAGTTACCGCGGGTGCCGGGCCGCCGTCGTCGAGGTCGAGAGCCCACCGCCGCTCGCCCTCGACCGTGACCTCGACCGCATCCTCGGGCCAGTGGGCCTTGATGTCCTTCACCGGCGCATCGACGAATTCCGACACCTGCTTCTGGGTTGCAGGGCCGAGCAGCCGCAGGTAGCCGCGGATCACGTCGTACCGCTTGGCCACCCGCTGATGGGGCTTGAAGCCGGGGATCGGCTGCAGCACCGGCGGCGAGGTGCCGGGCTGCAGCTCCAGGCCGGCGCGCAGCGCGGAGAGCCGGAAGGTCTGCTCGTAGAGGTGGATGGTGTTGCAAGGGCGGCAGAAGCGTCGGTACGGCTCGGGCATCGCCTCGGTAAGCCGGGTCGAGACCTCGCCCTTGACCAGCGGCTCGGTGACGATCTTCCGCATCGCGTCGGCGATCGCGTCCAGCGCCTCGAGGTTGCCGATCCCGGCTTCCTTCAAGGGCTTGGACGCGTCGAAGATCCGCTTCCCCGCGTCGGCGTCGGACAGCGGCGCGACGGCCGCGGCCACCGCACCGAGATCCGCGCGCCGGTAGAGGTGCGGCGCGCCGCGCAGCGTCCATGCCATCGCGACGTCGTCGTCGGTCACCGTCGTCACGTCGACGCCGCGGATCGCCAGCGCCCAGCGCGCGCCGTCCGGACCGGTGTCCTGGACGCCGGTGTCCAGGATCGTGGTGTCGGCGAGCGTCCCGGCGCCGGCGTCCCGGTCGAGCTGGTGAGCGCGCACCCGGAACGCCAGCACGTCCTCCCGCGTCAGCGTCGTACCCATGCCGTCACGCTACGACGACCCACCGACAAGCTAGGCGAGATAGCGCAGCCAGAGGTACGGCACGCACAGCGCCACGGTGACCACGGTGACCACCAGGCCGTAACGGGTGAAGGTCCAGAAGCTGATCCGGTGGCCCTGGCGTTCGGCGATGCCGAGCGCGACCACGTTGGCGGAGGCGCCGATGGCGGTGGCGTTGCCGCCGAGGTCGGCGCCGAGGGCCAGCGCCCACCACAGCACCTGACCGTTCGACCCGTGGCTCTCGACCAGGGTCGCGACGATCGGGCTCATCGTGGCGACGTACGGGATGTTGTCGATGATCGCCGACAGCAGTGCCGAGCCGCCGAGCAGACCGAAGGTCGCGACGCCGAGCCGGCCGTCGGTGGCGTCGGCGGTGGCCTCGGAGACGTTGCCGATGACCCCGGTCTCGACCAGGCCGCCGACCATGATGAAGAGCCCGGCGAAGAAGACCAGCGTCGGCCATTCCACGTCCTCGAGCGCGTCCTGCGCGGTGACGTCGGTGATCAGCACCAGCAGGCCCGCGCCGAGCAGAGCGACGATCGACGGCTCATAGTGCAGGACCGGGTGCAGCACGAATGCCGTGACTACCACCAGCAGCACGGCCAGCGCCTTGACCAGCAGTGCCTTGTCGGTGATCGCCTCCTTCTCGTTCAGTTTCATCACCGAGGCGGCCCGCTTCGCGTCATAGGTGAACTCGGCGCGGAACAGCCAGCGGCACAACCCGCAGAACACCACCAGCAGGATCAGCACGATCGGTGCCATGTGGACCAGGAAGTCGTTGAAGCTGAGGCCGCCCTTGGCGGCGATGATGATGTTCGGCGGGTCACCGACCAGCGTGGCGGCACCGCCGATGTTGGAGGCCATCACCTCCGCGATCAGGTACGGCGCCGGCCGCAGCCCCAGCCGATCGCAAACCAGGAAGGTCACCGGCGCGATCAGCAGCACTGTCGTGACGTTGTCGAGCAGCGCCGAGGCGAACGCGGTGAGCAGGCAGAGCATCACCATCAGCCGGTACGGCTTGCCTCGAGCGCGCTTGGCGGCCCAGATCGCGACGTACTCGAAGACGCCGGTACGCCGCAGCACCGAGACGATCACCATCATGCCGAACAGCAGGAAGATGACGTTCCACTCGATGCCGGTGTGCTCGCTGAAGAACGCCTTCTCGGCGTCGGAGATGTGGAGCAGCAGCATCAGGCCGGCGCCGACGAGCGCGACTTTGGTCCGATGGACCCACTCAGTGGCCAGCAGGATGTAGGCGACGACGAAGATGGTGATGGCGGCGATAGCCACGGGCGGCTCCTGAGCGGGGTCGACGAGGGCGTAGAGCAACTGAAGCCGACCAGACTTCCCGGCGCACCAGGGGTACATACTAACGGAATCCAGGCACAGGCCATGCGATATTGCCGAGACCCCGCGCTAGCCTCGAAGCGTGCAGGCTCAACATATTGCCGCGCCGTACCCCACGGTGCGGGCAGACTCTCGGGCGAGTGACGCGGCCCGGCTGCTGACCGAGGTCGGCCGGCCGGGCCTGATCGTGGTCGATGCCAACGACCATCCGGTGGCGATCCTGCCGGGCTCCCAGGTCTTGCGGTTCCTGATCCCGCGTTACGTGCAGGACGACCCGGCGCTGGCCCGGGTACTCGACGAGGAGTTCGCCGACCACCTCTGCGACGCGCTTGAGGAGAAGACGGTCCGGGACCTGCTGCCCAAAGAGCGGGTGCCGCTGCCGATCGTTGCCCCCGACGACACGATGCTTGAGATCGCGGCGATCATGGCCGCGAACCGGTGCCCGCTGGTCGCCGTGGTCGAGTCGATGAGCAAGACGGCGCCGATGATCGGCGCGATCAGCGTGTCCCAGCTGCTGGCCCGCCTGATGCCGGAAGCCGCGACCACGTAGCTGTCGGCGCGGCCATCTACTCTTGCGGCATGGCGAACACCGTGACCGACGTATCCAGGACTGCGCTGGTCAGGCGTGCCCGCAAGATCGACCGGGTGCTGGGCGAGACCTACCCGGACGCCAAGTGTGAGCTCGACTTCGACAACGCCTTCGAGCTGCTGGTGGTCACCGTGCTGTCCGCGCAGACCACCGACAAGCGGGTCAATGCGGTGCGGCCGACCCTGTTCGCGGCGTACCCGGACGCGAAGGCGATGGCCGCCGCCGACCGGGAGAAGCTCGAGACGATCATCGGCCCGCTCGGGTTCTTCCGGGCCAAGACCGAGTCGCTGCTGAAGCTCAGCGCCGCGCTCGTCGAGCACTACGACGGTGAGGTGCCGCCGCGCCTCGACGACCTGGTGAAGCTGCCGGGCGTCGGCCGGAAGACGGCCAACGTCGTGCTCGGCAACGCGTTCGGGATCCCCGGGATCACCGTCGACACCCACTTCGGGCGGCTCGCGCGCCGGTTCGGCTGGACCGAGCTCACCGACCCGGTGAAGGCGGAGCACGCGATCGGCGAGCTGTTCCCGAAGCGGGACTGGACGATGCTCAGCCACCACCTGATCTGGCACGGCCGCCGGATCTGTCACGCGAAGAAGCCGGCCTGCGGTGCCTGCCCGGTGGCGCGCTGGTGCCCGTCGTACGGCGAGGGCCCGACCGACGCTGAGGTGGCCGCCAAGCTGGTCCGTACCGAGGGCCGCGCATGAGACGACCGCTCGTCCTGCTTGTCGCTGTCGTCCTGGCCGGGTCGCTGGCCGCCTGCGCGCCGGGGACGGGCGACAAGGACGACGACGGCTTCATCGTGCCGCAGAAGGTCGGTGGCTCGAAGGTCGACGTCGACACCGCCGAGCTGCGCCGGAAGAAGGAACGGGCCGGCATCGAGGACTGCGTGCCAGGGACCGGCGACCCGGTCGACGACGGCCTGCCGGAGGTGACGCTGCCCTGCCTCGGTGGCGGCAAGGACGTCGACCTGTCCGCGCTGCGCGGACCGCTGGTCGTGAACCTCTGGGCGCAGTGGTGCAAGCCGTGCCGCGACGAGCTGCCGATCCTGCAGGACTTTCACAAGAAGTACGGCGACCAGGTCCAGGTCCTGGGCGTGAACTTCCAGGACCGGCTGCCGGACCTGGCGATGGTGATGGCCGAGCAGGCGAGGGTGACCTTCCCGCTCGTGGCCGATCCCGGCGGCGAGCTCTCCGCCGCCGAGCCGCTGCCGGTGATCAACAAGCTGCCGATGTGGCTGTTCGTGGACGCTGACGGCGAGATCAGCCAGCAGGTCTTCGTACAGGTCAAGAGCGAGGAACAGCTGGTCGACCTGGTCGAGGAGCACCTGGACGTGACGCTCTCATGACCGTCACCGGAGACGTCGAGCTCCCGGCCTGGATGGAGCCGATCCGGGAGGCCGCGGCGAACATCAAGGCCCGCCACCTCACTCGGTTCACGCCGCCGCCGGGCAGCCGGGCCCGGCAGGGCGCCGTACTCATGCTGTTCAGTGACGGCGAGCGCGGCGGAGAGCTGCTGCTGACCGAGCGGGCGCACCACATGCGCTCCCACCCCGGCCAGGTGTCGTTCCCCGGCGGGTCGGTCGACCCGGGG
This sequence comes from Nocardioides speluncae, assembly GCF_003121585.1. GTDB lineage: Bacteria > Actinomycetota > Actinomycetes > Propionibacteriales > Nocardioidaceae > Nocardioides > Nocardioides speluncae. The sequence goes on along the minus strand of NZ_QEOO01000025.1, from coordinate 80,012 downwards.
GAGACCGCGGTCGAGACCGCGCTGCGCGAGGCCGATGAGGAGACCGGGCTGGACCCGGCCAGCGTCGACGTCTTCGGCGAGCTGCCGGTGCTGTGGCTGCCGCCGAGCAACTTCGCGGTCACGCCGGTGCTGGGCTGGGGTCGCGAAACCGTGCAAGCGCGCGTCGTGAGCGAGGACGAGGTGCACGCGATCCACCACGTCGCCATCGACGACCTGCTCGATCCCGAGCACCGGATCGGCGTCCGGCACCCGATCGGCTGGGTCGGCCCCGGCTTCCTGATCGGCGATGACAAGGACGTCATCCTGTGGGGCTTCACCGCCGGGATCATCGCCCGGCTCTTCGACTTCGTCGGCTGGACCATCCCCTGGGACGACAAGAGAGTGCGTGACCTTCCGGCGTACATGCTGCAGGGTGGTCCTCGAAGGACCGAGCCGCAGGACCGCGATGCCGAGCTGCTCGACATCAGCGACGACGACTCCTAGGACGTGAGGCACACATGAACGTCCTCGACTGGCTGCTGTTGGTCCTGGTGGCGGCCTACGCCCTGTCCGGCTACTGGCAGGGCTTCGTGACCGGTGCCTTCGCGACGGCCGGGCTGCTGCTCGGCGGCCTGGTCGGCATCTGGCTGGCGCCGCTGGCGCTCGGCAACGCCGAGCCCGGGCTGTGGGTGTCGATGGGCGCACTGTTCATCGTGATCCTGTCCGCGTCGATCGGGCAGGCCGCGCTCCAGTACGCCGGCTCTCAGATCCGTGAGCAGATCCAGTGGCAGCCGGCGCGCGCGGTCGACGCCGTGGGCGGCGCGGTGCTCAGCGGGATCGCCGTGCTCATCGTCGCGTGGGCGCTCGGCGTGGCCGTCAGCGGCGCGCGGATCGGGCCGGTCACGCCGTTGGTACGCGAGTCCAACGTGCTCGCCAGCGTCAACAAGGCGCTGCCCGGCTCGGCCGGCAACGCGCTGAAGGCGTTCAACGACGTCGTTGGGACGACCTTCTTCCCGCGCTATCTCGAGCCGTTCGCGCCGGAGCGGATCGTCGAGGTGGCGCCCGGCCCGAAGCGGCTGCTGCAGGACCCGGACGTGGAGCGGGTCGAGCCCAGCGTGCTGAAGATCCACGGCGAGAACTCTTGCGGCCGCGGTGTCGAGGGCACCGGCTTCCTGTACGCCGACGACCGGCTGATGACCAACGCCCACGTGGTCGCCGGCGTCGACGACCCCGAGGTGCTGGTGGGCGAGGACCGGGTGGACGCCGAGGTCGTCTACTACAACTCCGAGCTCGATGTCGCCGTACTCTCCTTCGACGACAGCGGCCGGCCGGTCCTGAAGTTCGACCGCGGCGCGAAGGCCAAGGACGGCGTCGCGGTGGTCGGCTACCCGCAGGACGGCCCGTACGACGTCCAGGTGGCCCGGATCCGCGCCCAGCAGCGGCTCCGCTCACCCGACATCTACGGCGGCGGCTCGGTGATCCGCGACGTCTACTCGGTGCGCGGCAAGATCCGCCCCGGCAACTCCGGAGGCCCGCTCGTCTCCTCGGGCGGCGACGTGGTCGGCGTGGTCTTCGCGGCCTCGGTCACCGACGACGACACCGGCTACGCGCTCACCGCCGACCAGGTCGCCGAGGCGGCGGCCAGCGGGGTCCGTGCCAGCGACCAGGTGGACACCGGCGGCTGCACCTACTGAGCCGTGGATCCGGGCTGAGCCCCGGACTGCCAGGTGAAGGCGGTGTCGGTGAGCTTGTCCGCGGCGAGGTCGTCGTGCCGGGCAAGCCAGTAGAGCTTGCCGACGTCGCCCCAGCACATGTCACCGTCGGAGTCGACCTGCAGCAGCAGCGTCCACCGCTCGGCCTCGCGCTCGACCCGGGCGTCGTCCCAGCTGCTGCCGAGCTCGAGCGCGGCATGGGCGGCGTCCAGCTCCACCGGCTCCTGCTCCGGGGCGGCCCAGCCGCCGATCTGGTGGAGGGGTTCGCCGTCGCCGCGCATCTCGGCCAGGGCCTTGGTGAACGGCTCCGCGTTGATCGGGTGCGCCAGCCACTCGTCGTAGTCCTGGCCGGGGGTGCCGAACGCCTCGACCAGCGTGCGGTGCTCATAGCTCGGTGCAGTCATGATCTGCTGTCCGGTCAGCAGCCGCTCCTCGAAGACGGGGACCCGGTCCGCCGCGCGCCGCGCCCGCCGTACGCCGTCGCCCTCCAGGTGCAGCATCCGGGCGCCGGCCATCGAGTCGGTGTCCTGGACGCTGACGATGCCCGCGTTCTCGTCGTACGTGCCGTCGAAGTAGAAGCACGACAGGTAGCCCTGCTTCGGCAGCGGGATGCCGGCGTCGAGGCCGAGCTGGGCGAGGGCGCCGAGGTCGACCTCGGCGATGAAGGAGAGCGGGCCGTGCCCGTCCCACTCCGGCCACTCGACGTCGGTGGGCAGTCGCGGGCGACCGCCGATCCGGGCGACGATCGGGTCGCCGGGGTGGGCGGTGGTCAGCTGGATCGCGGGACGGAGCATGCGCAGCCAACTGGCCGCGATGTCGTCGGGGAGTTGCGACTGGGCGAGCCGTTTGAGGTACGACTCGTCATTCTCGCCGTCGCCGCGGCGCGGTGCATCGATGGCCTTCCGCCCTTCTTGTGCAGCAGTAGACCTCGGTCAGCGCTTGCTGAGAATGCCCTTGGTCTCTTGAGCCTGGGCGATGGCACGCTCGGGCGCCTTCACCTTCTTCACCATCCGCAGGCCGACGAACACCAGCAGCGCGGCGACCAGCAGGTAGAACAGCGTGACGATCAGGAACGCCCAGTGCAAGTCCAGGCCGTCGCCGTTCCAGTTGATGAAATAGGCGATCGTCATCGACGCCAGGATGATCGCGATCAGACCGAGGAACGCCGCCGCGGCGAACATTCCCGCACCCAGGCCGCCGGCCTTGACGCTGACCTTGATCTCCGACTTGGCGAGCTGGATCTCCTTGGAGATCAGGCTGGAGATGTCCCGGCTGGCGTCTGAGACGAGCCGTCCGATGGTGGGCTCGTCGGGCTGCACCTTGTCGGATGCCATCAATCGTTCCTCTGCTCGCTCGCCGTCGTCGAAACGTCGTTGATGACCCTACAACCTGCGCTCCGCCGTACGAGGTAGGCGTGGGTCTAGTCCTTCTCGCGAGACCACGGCGGTTGGCTGGCGGCCCAGGGTTGTCAGCCTCTTCCTGACGTTGTTGGGCGTTGCAACACCCAACAACGTCAGGAATCCCCGGCCGGCCGGGGATTCCACCGGCTGGCCGGGGAGCCCTCAGTCCTCGGCCTTGCCCGACGACAGGCCCTTGGCGATCAGGTCCATCACGGTGGAGTCGGCGAGGGTGGTGACGTCGCCGACCTGGCGGTTCTCCGCGACGTCGCGGAGCAGGCGGCGCATGATCTTGCCGGAGCGGGTCTTCGGGAGCTCGGCGACGACCATGATCTGGCGCGGCTTGGCGATGGCGCCGATCTCCTTGGCGACGTGGCCGCGCAGCTCCTGGACCAGCTCGTCACCTTCGGCGCCCGAGCCACCTTCGCGCAGGATCACGAACGCGCAGACCGCCTGGCCGGTGGTCTCGTCCGCCGCGCCCACCACGGCCGCCTCGGCGACCCGCGGGTGCGACACCAGCGCCGACTCGATCTCGGTGGTCGACAACCGGTGGCCGGAGACGTTCATGACGTCGTCGACGCGGCCGAGCAGCCACAGGTCGCCGTCCTCGTCCTTCTTGGCGCCGTCACCGGCGAAGTAGAAGCCCTGGGCGGCGTACCGCGACCAGTAGGTCTCCTTGAACCGCTCGTCGTCGCCCCACAGCGTGCGCAGCATCGCGGGCCACGGCTCGGTCAGCACCAGGTAGCCGCCGGCGCCGTTGCCGACCGGCTTGCCCTCGAGGTCGACCACGTCGGCCGAGACGCCGGGCAGCGGCGTCATCGCCGACCCGGGCTTGCTGGCGGTGACACCCGGGAGCGGCGAGATCATGATCATCCCGGTCTCGGTCTGCCACCAGGTGTCGACGACCGGCGTCCGGTCGCCGCCGATCACCGAGCGGTACCAGATGTAGGCCTCCGGGTTGATCGGCTCGCCCACCGACCCGAGCAGCCGCAGCGAGGACAGGTCGAACTTGTCCGGGATCTCGCGGCCCCACTTCATGAAGGTCCGGATCGCGGTCGGCGCGGTGTAGAAGAGCGTGACCTTCTTGTCCTGCACGATCTCCCACCAGCGGCCCTTGTGCGGGGTGTCCGGCGTGCCTTCATAGAGCACCTGGGTGACGCCATTGGCGAGCGGGCCGTAGACGATGTAGCTGTGGCCGGTGACCCAGCCGATGTCGGCGGTGCACCAGTAGACATCGGTCTCCGGCTTGAGGTCGAACACCGCGTGATGGGTGTACGACGCGCCGACGAGGTAGCCGCCGGTGGTGTGCAGGATGCCCTTGGGCTTGCCGGTGGTGCCGGAGGTGTACATGACGTAGAGCGGGTGCTCGCTGTCGAACGCCTCGGGCTCGTGCTCGGCCGACGCGGAGTCGACCGCGTCGTGCCACCAGACGTCGCGGTCACCGAACGCGACCTCCTGGCCGGTACGGCGTACCACCAGGACGTTCTCGACCAGCCCCGCCTGCTCGGCCTCGACCTTGGCGACCGCCTCGTCGACCGCGGGCTTGAGCGCCGATGCAGCGCCCCGCCGGTAGCCGCCGTCGGCGGTGATCACCAGCTTGGCGCCGCAGTCGAGGATCCGGCTGGACAGCGCCTCGGCGGAGAAGCCGCCGAAGACCACGGTGTGCGGCGCACCGAGCCGGGCACACGCCAGCATCGCGACGATCGCCTCCGGGATCATCGGCATGTAGATGGCCACCCGGTCGCCGGCGGCAACACCAAGCGCGGCGATCGCGTTGGCCGCCTTGGACACCTCGTCCTTGAGCTGGGCGTAGGTGATGTCGCGGCCCTCTGCTTTTCCATCGGTGCCCTCGGGCTCCCCGACGAAGTGGAACGCGACCTTGTCGCCGCGGCCGGCCTCGACGTGCCGGTCCACGCAGTTGTACGCCGCGTTCAGCCGGCCGCCGACGAACCACTTCGCGAACGGCGGGTTGTCCCAGTCGAGCACGCGGTCCCAGGTCTGTGCCCAGTCGAGCCGGTTGGCCTGCTCGGCCCAGAACGACTCGCGGTCGGCGCGCGCCTGCTCATAGGCGTCGGCCTTGACGTTCGCGTCGGCGGCCAGCTCGGCCGGCGGCTCGAACCTCCGGTTCTCGTGCAGAAGGTTGGACAGGGTCTCTTCCGACATCGTTGCTCCCACGCCTCATCGATCGACTAGAACGGCAGTTTCAGCCTAGTGGCCCCGGTCACCATTGACAGGGCGGTACGACGAGGGTCAGACCTGCGGGGCTGCGACCACGTTGCGGTCGCAGCCCCGCTTCGCCAACCCCCCTCCATCAAGCTCGGACGAAGGGCGGTCCTAGTGCTTGACGGCGGTCTCCGCGCCCGCGCCGGTGAGGGCGCGGACCTCGAGCTCGGTGAACCGCTCCTCGGCGGCGAGCTCCTTCGACGTCACCGTGCCGAGCCAGCCCAGGAAGAAGGCGAGCGGGATGGACACGATGCCCGGGTTCTCCAGCGGGAACCACGAGAAGTCGATGTCGGCCGGCAGCAGCGAGAGGCTCTTGCCGGTGACCGGGTCGACACCCTTGCCGGAGACGACCGGTGAGAAGACCACCAGGCCCACGGCGGAGATCAGGCCGCCGTAGATGCTCCAGACCGCGCCGCGGGTGTTGAAGCGCCGCCAGAACATGTTGTAGATGATCGACGGCAGGTTCGCGCTCGCCGCGATGGCGAACGCTAGCGCCACCAGGAACGCGATGTTCAGGTTCTGCGCTGGGATCGCGAGGATGATCGCGACCAGTCCGATCCCGGCGGCGGCGAACCGCGCCACCTTGATCTCCTCGGCGTCGGTCGCCGCGCCCTTGCGGAGCACCGTGTTGTAGATGTCGTGCGCGACGCTGGCGCTCGAGGTAAGCGTCAGCCCGGCCACCACCGCGAGGATGGTCGCGAACGCGACCGCGGCGATCAGCGCGAGCAGGATCGCGCCGCCCGTCGTACCCGCTCCGCCGCCGACGTTCTCGGCCAGCAGTGGCGAGGCCAGGTTGCCCTTCGACTCCGCGACCTTCTCCTTCGCGTCGCCCTTCAGCAGCGCCGCGGCACCGAAGCCGAGGACCAGCGTCATCAGGTAGAAGGTGCCGATCAGCCCGATCGCCCACAGCACCGACTTGCGGGCGTCCGCGGAGGTCGGCGTGGTGTAGAAGCGGGTCAGGATGTGCGGCAGCCCGGCGGTGCCGAGAACCAAGGCCAGACCGAGCGAGAGGAAGTCGATCTTGCTGGTGGTGTCGACGCCGTACCGAAGGCCGGGCTCGAGGAACGAGCTGCCCTGGCCGGAGTTGGACGCCGCGGTGCCGAGCATGTCGGAGATGTCGAAGCCGAACTTGAACAGCACGATCACCACGATCAGCGCCGAGCCCGTCATCAGCAGCACGGCCTTGACGATCTGGACCCAGGTGGTGCCCTTCATCCCGCCGACGGTGACGTAGAAGATCATCAGGCCGCCGACGATGAAGATCGTGATGTTCTTCAAGGCGTCGCTCTCCACGCCGAGCAGCAGCGTCACCAGCGCACCCGCGCCGACCATCTGCGCGAGCAGGTAGAAGATCGAGACCACGACGGTGGAGGTGGCCGCGGCGGTGCGGACCGGCACCTGCTTCATCCGGTAGGCGAGCTGGTCGGCCATCGTGTAGCGACCTGAGTTCCGGAGCACCTCGGCCACCAGCAGCAACGCGACCAGCCAGGCCACGAGGAAGCCGATCGAGTAGAGGAAGCCGTCGTACCCGTAGAGCGCGATGGCGCCGGAGATGCCGAGGAACGACGCGGCGGACATGTAGTCGCCGCCGATCGCCAGGCCGTTCTGGAAGCCGGTGAACGAGCGGCCGCCGGCGTAGAAGTCGGCCGCGCCCTTGGTGTTGCGGCTGGCCCACACAGTGACGCCGATCGTCACTGCGACGACGGCGAGGAACAGGGTGGTGGTGAGAAGCTGGTCGCCATCCATGTCAGATCGCCCTCCCGGTAGAGCCGTTGGAGCCGTTCGCCTCGTAGCTCTCCTGCAGCTCGCGGGCGAGCGGGTCGAGCTTGGCGGTGGAGTAGCGGCTGTAGAGGTACGCGAGCGCGAACGTGGTGACGAACTGCAGCAGGCCGAAGACCAGGGCGACGTTGATGTTGCCGACGAGCTTTTGACTCATGAAGTCGTGGGCCCACATGGAGGCGACGACGTACAGCAGGTACCAGGCCAAGAAGGCGACGGTGGCCGGGAACACGAAGCCGCGGTAGCGGCGCCGCAGTTCCTTGAACTCTGAGGTCTCACTGAGCCGGTCGTAGACCGGATCATGGCGTGCGGCGTGGTCATGGGCAGGGGCGGTCATGGGCGGCGCCTTTCTCGAGGCTGCACAGCAGGCGGCTGTGACTGTCGTCACTGTGGCGTGGCCGCGCTGGACCTCGGGAGGGGTGCGAGCGAACCCCGCGCCGAGTGGAACCGGCTCATCGCCGAGCGGTCGATCTGGTGCGACGAACGGTCAAGGCAGCTCCGGGTGGTCGAGCAGCGAGCGCTAGTGAGCTCGTCGAGACCACCACCGGTAGCCGCGACCAATCCGGCGAGGCAGTGGCCTCCGGCATGCGACGCGCCCGGTTTGTACGTACAGATCTGTACGTACAAATCGCGATCCGCTGACCACCCTGACCGTCGACCGCTGGGCTCAGCCGCGATCGAGCTCGACGGCCTCGGGCGTGTGCAGCCGGACCATGAACCGGCGGACGTGGGCGGGTACCTGGTCGCGGGTCGCGCGGGACACGGCGTACATCGTGAGGAAGGCGGCAGGGCAGCTCCAGGCGGCGGGCTGGCCGAGGAGTACGTCGAGCCAGCCAGCGCCTGCGGCGGGGTCGACCAGCGTCCAGGCCACCGCGAAGCCGGACCCGAGCCCGCCGACCGCCAGCCCGGCGATCGCACCGGGGGCGGTCAGCCCGCGCCACCAGATGCCGAGCAGCAGCAGCGGGCAGAACGTCGACGCCGCGACCGCGAACGCCAGCCCGACCACGCGGGCGACCGCGAGATCCGGCGCGACCAGCGCGGCCACGCAGGGCACCACGATCGCCAGCACCGCGCCGAGCCGGAACGCGGTGATACCGCTCGGGCCACGCTTGCTGACCACCCGCGCGGTCACGTCCTGGCTGAGTACGCCGCCGACCGCGATCGCCAGCCCGGACGAGGTCGACAGGAACGCCGCGAACGCGCCCGCGGTGACCAGCCCCGTCAGTACGTCACCGAGCACGCCGGAGATCATCAGCCCGGGCAGCTCGAGGATCAGTACGTCGGTGCGGCCGCTGGCGGCCAGTTCCGCGGCGTACACCCGGCCGAGCGCGCCGTAGATCGGCGGCAGCAGGTAGAACAGCCCGAGCAGCGCGAGCACCACCAGCGTGGTCCGGCGCGCGGCCCGGCCGTCCGGGTTGGTGTAGAAGCGGACGACCACGTGCGGCAGGCCCATCGTGCCGAGGAAGGTCGCGATGATCAGCGAGTACGTCGTGTAGAGGCCGGCGCCGCCGCCCGAGCCGAGCGGCAGCGACCAGAGGTCACCGCCGCCGCCCGCGTCGACGGGGTGCGGTGCGCCGTCGCCGGCCCAGACCGCGACCAGGATCGCCGCCGGGAGCAGCAGCGCGGTGAGCTTGAGCCAGTACTGGAACGCCTGGACGAAGGTGATGCTGCGCATCCCGCCGGAGCTGACGTTGATCAGCACCACCGCGCCTACGACAACGGACCCGACCCAGGTGGGCGCCCCGACCGTCGCCTGCAGGGTCACACCGGCGCCCTGGAACTGCGGCAGCAGGTAGAGCCAGCCGATCGCCACCACCATCACCGAGCAGAGTGTCCGGACGTGGGTGGAGCCGGTGCGGGCCTCGGCGAAGTCGGACAGTGTGTAGGCGCCGGAGCGGCGTAGCGGCGCGGCGACCAGGACCAGCAGCACCAGGTAGCCGGCGGTCCAGCCGACCGGGTACCAGAGCATGTCGGCGCCGAAGACCAGCACCAGCCCGGCGACCCCGAGGAAGGACGCGGCCGAGAGGTACTCGCCGCCGATCGCGCTGGCGTTGAGGGCCGGGCGGACGGTCCGGGACGCGACGTAGAAGTCGCTGGTGGTCCGGGAGAACCGCAGCCCCCAGGTGCCCACCGCGAGGGTCGCGAGGGTGACCAGGACGACGGCGACCACGCCGGGCGCGTAGTTCACGGTTCGTCGGCCTCCACGATGTCGACGAAGTCGCGCTCGTTGCGCTCCGCGGCGCGGACGTAGAACCAGCCGAGCAGCACCAGGTACGGATAGACGAGGACACCGATCAGCAGCCAGGACAGCGGTACGCCGGCCAGCCGGACGCCGGCCAAGCCGGGCCACAGGTGGAACACCAGCGGCAGCGCGCCGACGGTGCCGAACAGCGCCACCAGCACCGCCACCGCCAGTCGGGCCTGCTCGCGCAGCAGCGACCCCATGTAGATCTCGCCGAGCCGGGTCTCCTCGTCGATCTCGCGGGTGCGCGGGAGGGCCGCCTTCTGCGGGGTACGCCGCCGCGGCGGCCCGGTCACCCGGACCCGCTCGGGCGGGGTACTGGTCACGCCTTCGACCCCCGGCGGGTCAGCAGGTCGCGCAGTTCGCGGGTGTGCCGGCGGCTGACCTGGAGCGGCGCGCCGCCGACCACGACCGTGCAGACCCCGCTCTCCATCCGAACCTCGTCGATGTGGGCCAGGTTGACCAGCAGCGAGCGGTGGATGCGCACGAAGCCGGCCGGGCCCCACCCTTCCTCCAGGGTGCTGAGCGGGGTGCGCACCAGGTGGGTCGCCCGGTCGCTGCCCTGCCCGGTGTGCAGCCGGGTGTAGTCGCCCTGCGCCTCGACGTACCGGACCTCGGAGCGGCGCACGAACCGGGTGACGCCGCCGCGCTCGACCGCGATCTGCTCATCGCCGTTCTCCTGCGGGCGGGCGGTCTCGGCGAGCACCCGGCGTACCGCCTCGGCCAGCCGCTCCTCGCGCACCGGCTTCAGCACATAGTCGACCGCGCGCAGGTCGAACGCCTCCACCGCGTGCTCGTCGTGGGCGGTGACGAACACGATCGGCGGCGGCGACTTGAACCGGGCGAGCACCTGCGCCAGCTCCAGCCCGGTGAGCCCGGGCATCTGGATGTCGAGGAAGACCGCGTCCACCTCCAGCTCCTGCAGGATCCGCAGCGCCGCGGTGGCCGAGTCGGTGGTGAGTACGTCGTGTACGCGCGGGTCGCGCTTCAGCAGGAAGGCGAGCTCGTCGAGTGCCGGTCGCTCGTCGTCGATGACCAGCACAGTGACCCGGGCAGGGCCAACGGCCGAGGACCCGCCGGTCACGCGCCGGCCCCGGTCACCTGTACCCCGGGGGCGAACTTCGGCACGCGCACGATCACCTTGGTGCCTGCGCCGGGTGCGGTCTCCACGGCCAGACCGTAGTCGTCACCGAAGGAGGTGCGCAGCCGAGCGTCCACATTGGCCAGGCCGAACGACTGGACGTCGGCGTCGCCGGCCAGAGCCCGGCGTACCTTCTCCGGGTCGTCGCCGGCGCCGTTGTCCTCGACCTCGATCACGCACTCCTGGTCCAGGTCGCGGGCAACGATGCTGATGTGGCCGGTGCCGTCGCCGGCCTGGAGGCCGTGCTGGACGGCGTTCTCGACCAGCGGCTGGATGCACAGGAACGGCACCGCGACCGGCAGCACCTCCGGCGCGATCCGCAGCGTCACCTGCAGCCGTTCGCCGAAGCGGGCTTGCTCCAGCAGCAGGTAGCGCTCGATCGAGCGGAGCTCCTCGGCCAGGGTCGTGTACTCGCCGTGCCGGCGGAACGAGTAGCGGGTGAAGTCGGCGAACTCCAGCAGCAGCTCGCGCGCCCGGTCCGGGTCGGTGCGCACGAAGCTGGCGATCGCGCCGAGCGAGTTGTAGACGAAGTGCGGGCTGATCTGAGCGCGCAGCGCACGCAGTTCGGCCTCGGCCAGCCGGGTTCGCGAGGCGCCCAGCTCGGCCAGCTCCAGCTGCCCCGACACCCAGCCCGCGACCTCGTCGGCCGCGCGGATCAGGCCGGCGGACTGGCGGTCGGCGAACACCTGCAGCGTGCCGACGATCCGGTCCTCGACCACCAGCGGGCTGACGATCGCATGCCGGACCGGGCAGCCCGGCTCGTCGCACGGCAGGTCCTTCCGGTCGGCGACGCGGGTGCTGCCATGCCGTACGGCGGCGCGCGCGAGGATGGCGGTCTGGCCGATGTGGTGCTCGCCGCTGCCGTCCCAGGCGAGGGCGCGGTCGGTGTCGGTGATGGCGACCGCCGGCGTACCGAGGAGGGTGCGCAGGTGCCGGATCGACCGCTCGGCACTGTGTGCGGTGAGGCCCTCGCGCAGCGCGGGCGAGGCAAGGCTCGCGGTGTGCAGCGTGCGGAACGTCGCCCGGTCGGCCTCGCCGCCGAGCCGAGACCGCCGTACCCGAGGCCAACCCACGCGCATCGGCCCAGGGTAAGCGAGTCCGCCCTACCGGAAGTCGATGAGCAGCATGTCGGTATCGCCGCCGTCGCTCTTGACAGGCTTCGCCGGGTCGATCGCGATCGGCTGGGTCGGCTCGAGGACCGGAGCCGGCTTGGGGGCGGGGCGGTCGATGACGGTCGACTTGAAGCAACGGCAGATCCAGGGCAGCTGCATGCCGTCGGCGCCGCGGCCGTACTCGTCGTACAGCGAAAGTACGTCGAGCACCTTCTGCTCGCGCGGGGTGTCGGCGAGACCGCTGACCTCGGGCATTCCGCGAACCAGCGCCTCCAGCGACTGCCGAGTGACCACCTGCCAGAAGCGGTACGACGAGGTGTCGACGAAGCCGAACCGGTGGGTGGTGACCAGCGCGTCCGGCGGGTGCTCGCCCAGCGGCTTGGTGCCGAGCAGCTTGTCGAGGCGGCGGACCCACGGGATCCGCTGGTCGCGCTCGTGCCAGATGACAGCCAGCTCGCCGCGCGGCCGCAGCACCCGGGCCACCTCGGTCAGGTCGTCAGGGACCTGCACCGCCACCACGACATCGATCGAGGCGTCCTGGAACGGCAGCTCGGTCAGCCAGCCACTCACTGCGCGCACGTCGTGGCCGAGCGCGGCGAACGGCCCAGCGAGGCCGGCGCCGCCGACGGTGAGCACCGTCCGCGGGGACGAGCCGGCCAGCCACGCGGCGGCATCGGCCGGAACGGTGGGTCGGTCAGCAGCGGGATGGGCATACATTGCATCCGAGGTTAGCGTTCCGGACGTCCCGATCCTGGGACCTCTGCGGCCGGGCTGGTCGCACAGCAGGCATCATGTGGCCTCGTGACTGCCGATCCGCTTGCCTGGCTGACCTCTCTGGAGGGCGTGCCGTCGGCGTACGCCGCGACTCGGGACGGGATCGACGTACTCCTGCGCGACCGCGGGCTGCGGCGTACCTCCCCGGAGCTGACGGCCGAGTCGCTGCTGCGCGGCGCACACGCGTCGGCGGTGCTGGAGGGCTCGGTCGCTTCCGTGGACGAGATCCGCGAGGGCACGGGTGACCAGGTCGCGCAGGACGCGGTGCGGGTGTCCACCGAGCTGCTGGCGCTGGCGCCGGTGCTGGAGCGGACGCCGCTGCAGGCGCTGGCCCGGATCCATGCCGTCGCGGCCACCGGCAGCCTCGACGACGACCGGCTGGGCCGGCCGCGCGACGCCGAGGCCGCGCACCGGCTGCAGGGTCTGGCGAGCCTGTTGCTCGCCCAGACGGCGGCGCCGGCACTGATGGTGGCGGCGATCGTGCACGCCGACCTCGCCACGGCCGAGCCGTTCCCGTCGCACAACGGGATCGTGGCGCGCGCGGCCGAGCGGCTGGTGCTGGTGGCGCGGGGTGTCGACGAGAAGTCTCTGCTGGTTCCGGAGGCGGGGCACCTCGCGCTGAGGTCGGCGTACGAGTCGAACCTGCGGGGCTATCGCGAGGGCGGTCGGAAGGGCGTCCATGCCTGGGCGCTGTACGCCGCGGAGGCCTACTCGGCGGCCGCGGAGGCGAGCCCGCTGAAGGGCTGACAACATGCGAGCGGCACCCGATCTCGCGTGGATGTCGGATGCCGCCGCTGACACGTGAGACCGCTGGTTACCAAGCGTGCAACATCTAACTGCTGACCTGGGCATTTCCCAGTGACAGGCGCCCTGTAGGAAGGGTAGATCGCCGCGTGGGTACCCGGCTCACGTGCGGGTCTGTTGTGGATTTGTTACTACCGTTCTACGCCGACATCGTTACCGGTTCAAGCCTTGACTTTGGCCGCGACCCGTGCCCGTCGGCGGGTCGCCGATCAGGCGCCCGAGCGGCGCTTCCGGGCGCTCGCCCAGATCACCCCACCGACGGCCACCACGCCGCCGACCGCGAGGGCCGCGAGGGTCGGTTTCGGGGCCAGCCGGCCGCGCAGCGCGACCGGGCGGCTGAACACCAGAACCGGCCAGCCGTTGGCCTCGGCGACCTTGCGCAGCTCCTTGTCCGGGTTGACCGCGTACGGGTGGCCGACCGCCTCCAGCATGGGTACGTCGGTCGAGGAGTCGCTGTAGGCGAAGCAGCGGTCCAGGTCCCAGCCCTTCTGGGCGGCGAGGTCGCGCATCGCGGCGGCCTTGTTGTCGGCGTACGCGTAGAAGTCGATCTCGCCGGTGTACTTGCCGTCGACGATCTCCATCTGGGTGGCGATCACCCGGTCCGCGCCGAGCATCGTGCCGATCGGCTCGACGACCTCGGCTCCGGACGCGGACACGATCACCACCTCCCGGCCGGCGATGTGGTGCTCCTCGATCAGGCTCACGGCCTCGTCGTACACCAGCGGGTCGACGATGTTGTGGAGCGTGTCGGCCACGATCTCGCGCACGGTCGCGACGTCCCAGCCGGCGCACAGCTGCGACATGAACTGCCGCATCTTCTCCATCTGGTCGTGGTCGGCGCCGCCGGCGAGATAGACGAACTGTGCGTACGCCGAGCGCAGCACCGCCCGCCGCGAGATCAGCCCACCGGCCTGGAACGGCTTGTTGAACGCAAGCGTGCTCGACTTCGCGATGATCGTCTTGTCGAGGTCGAAGAAGGCCGCCGTGGGCATGGGCCTCAGCATAGGTCGCAGCCCGGGTGGTCGAGCAGCGAGCGCAAGTGAGCGTCGTCGAGACCACCCCCGACGGCCCACGAGTCGTCCACAATTTTTCGGACCCCGATTTCTCCACAGGGCGCCGGCACCCGGCTCGGAACTGTCCGTGATCGCGGGGATCGTCGGACCCATGACCGCACCGCTGATCATCACCCGTGACGACACCCTTCTCGACGAGCTGCTGCGCCTGGGCGCCGCGGCCGGCGTGGTGCCCGACGTCGCCCATGACGTAGGCGCCGCGCTCCGAGGCTGGTCCACAGCGCCGTTGGTGCTGCTCGGGACCGACCTCCTTGCCGACGCCGCCCGGCTCGCCGTGCCGCGGCGAGAACGGGTCCACATCGTCGCGTGGGGGACCGTGCCCCACGAGGTGTTCCCGCTGGCCCTGGCGGTCGGCGCGGAGAACGTCGCCGAGCTGCCGCGCTCCGACACCTGGGTGGTCGATGCGTTGACCGACCTCGGCGACGGAGACAGACCTTCGGCGCTGACGGTCGGAGTGGTGGGTGGCTCGGGCGGCGCCGGCGCGACCACGTTCGCCTGCGCGCTCGCGCAGCGCGCGGCTTCGGCCGGTCCGGCCTTGGTGATCGACACCGACCCACTCGGTCCCGGTGTGGACCGCGTGCTGGGCTTCGAGATGGTCGACGGCGTGCGCTGGGACGCGCTGCAGCAGACGACCGGCCGGCTGGGTGCCAGGTCGCTTCGGGAGGCGGTGCCTCGCCGTGACCGCCTCGGCGCACTGACCTGGTCGGCCGGCCCGCAAGGGACGCTGCAGGCGTTCGCGGTGCGCGAGGCGCTGAGCGCTGCCCAGCGTGGCCACGACGTGGTGGTCCTGGACCTGTCGAGATCGCTGGGACCGCTGGTCGAGGAGCTGGTCGCGCGCTGCGACCAACTGATCGTGGTCGCGGTGCCGACGGTGCCGGGCGTCGCGTCCGCCCGGCGGCTGTGTGCGCGGCTGGAGGCGGTCGCGCAGCCGATGCTGGTGCTCCGCGGTCGGGGCATCGACCCGGACGAGGTCGCCCAGGTGGTCGGTGCGCCGGTGCTCGCGGCGATGCCTGACCAGCGCGGGCTGGCCGAGGCGATCGACCTCGGCGCGGGCCCGGTCCGCTCGGCGCGCGGCGCTCTCGGCCGCGCCGCAGACACCGTCCTGGCCGGGCTTCAGGCGCCGGTGCGAGGCGTGGCATGAGCACCGGTCGTGACCGCACCGTCATCGTGGCCCTCCGCGGCCATGGCACGCACATCGCTGCGTTGTCGTCACTTGCAGGAGCCCAACTACGACTTCGTTCCTCGGCCTTGCGCTGCACGCACCCTGACCG
Organism: Nocardioides speluncae; assembly: GCF_003121585.1. Taxonomy (GTDB): domain Bacteria; phylum Actinomycetota; class Actinomycetes; order Propionibacteriales; family Nocardioidaceae; genus Nocardioides; species Nocardioides speluncae. Next base: position 64,505 of record NZ_QEOO01000025.1, on the reverse strand, counting down.
CGGATGCCCGTCGACGACGGTGCGGTCATGACCGGCGACCTCCCGGCCGGGATGGTCGAAGCGGTCCGGGATCGGCTGGCCAGGCGCGGCGACCCACTCACCCCGCAGGGCGTCGCCGAGGCACTGCGAGAGGAGGGCCGCCCGGTCGGCGACGCCACCGTGCTCGCCGTTCACGACGCGCTCCGGCGTGAGGTTCTTGGCGCCGGCCTGCTCGAACCGCTGCTGCGCACGCCCGGCGTCACCGACGTCCTGGTCAACGGGCCGGCCGAGGTCTACCTCGACCGCGGCGACGGGCTGGAGCTGACCGAGGTCACCTTCCCCGATGACGAGTCGGTGCGCCGGCTCGCCCAGCGGCTGGCCGGGGTTGGCGGACGCCGCCTCGACGACGCCACGCCGTACGTCGACCTGCGGATGCCCGACGGGACCCGGTTCCATGCCGTGCTGGCCCCGGTGGCTCGACCGGGGACCTCGCTGTCGCTGCGGGTGCCGAGGTCGCGGGTGTTCACGCTCGACGAGCTGGTCGCCTGCGAGACCCTGACCGAGCCGGGCGCCCGGCTGCTGCGCCGGATCGTGACCGGCCGGCTGGCGTTCCTGGTCACCGGCGGCACCGGCACCGGCAAGACGACGCTGCTCAGTGCGCTGCTCTCACTGGTGCCGACCGCCGAGCGGCTGGTGCTGGTCGAGGATGCCAGTGAGCTGCGACCGGCCCACCCGCACGTCGTCGGTCTCGAGTCTCGCCCGCCGAACATCGAGGGCGTCGGCGAGATCACCCTGCAGAGCCTGGTCCGGCAGGCCCTCCGGATGCGGCCGGACCGGATCGTCGTGGGTGAGGTGCGTGGCGCTGAGGTCGTCGACCTGCTTGCCGCGCTCAACACCGGCCACGAGGGCGGCTGCGGGACGCTCCACGCCAACTCCGCGCTCGACGTCCCCGCCCGGATCGAGGCGCTCGCGCTCGCCGCCGGGCTGGGCCGCGAGGCCGCCCACAGCCAGCTGGCGTCAGCGCTCGACGCCGTACTCCATCTCGATCGGGCCAGCGACGGCCGGAGGGTTCTTCGCGAGGTCGCGGTTCCGGTCAGGGAGTCATCCGGACTGGTGCGGATGGCTGCCGCGGTGAGCTTCGACGACACCGGGGCGAGCGACACCGGTCCCGGCATCGACGCCCTGGCCACGAGGCTGGACCGATGACGCTCGCGGCGGCGGGCTGCGCGGCGCTGGCGGTGTGGCTGTCGGTCCCACCGCGTCCTGCTCCGGTCGCGGTCCGGAGCCGGCCGCGGGTGGTGGTGGCCGCGGTCGTCGCGCTCGCCCTGGTCACAGCGCTGCTGCATGGCCGGGTGCTGGTCCTGGCCCTGGTCGTCGGCACCGCGGCGCTCGGAGCGAGTGCGCTGCTGGCCCGGCGTCGGCGGCGGCGCGAGGCGGAGCGGTTCGGCGACCACGCCCTAGAAGCGTGTGAGCTGCTGGCGGCCGAGCTCCAGGCCGGGCAGCCGCCGGGCGTCGCGCTCGGGCGGGTCTCGGAGGAGTTCGCCGCCTTCGGCGCCGTCGCCCGTGCCCACCAGCTCGGCTCCGACGTTCCGGCGGCCTGGCGCAGTCTCGCCAGCACCCCGGGCGGCGGTGACCTGCGGCTCGTGGCCGGAGCCTGGCAGGTCGCGGCCCGCTCCGGCTCCGGGCTGGCCGACGCGGTCAGTGGAGTCGCGGCCTCGCTGCGCGCCGTCCGGGCCACCCGCCGGGTGGTCGCCTCGGAGCTCGCATCTGCCCGGGCGACCGCACGGCTGATGGCGGCGCTGCCGGTGCTCGCGCTGCTCATGGGCTCGGGCATCGGTGGCAACCCCTGGGCGTTCCTATTCGGCACTCCGCTCGGCCTGGGTTGCCTCGGCCTCGGTCTGGCGTTCGGTCTGGCCGGGATCTGGTGGATCGAGGCGATCGCCGACGGCATCACCAAGGACACCGCATGAGCTCCGCGCTGATCGCTGCTCTGGCCCTGACCGCCGCGGTGCTGCTGGCCACGCCGCCACCCCCGCGCTGGCCACGACCGGTGGCGCCCGAGGCGCCGGGAGAGCCCGACGAGCGGGGCGCGCTGGTGCGGTACCGCTGGCTGCTCTCGCTGCTCGCCGGGATCGGAGCCCACACCTTCGCCAACGGACCGGTCGCACCTATCGCGGGCGTGGCGGCCGCCGCGGCGACGTACGCCGTCATCGTCCGCATGGAGCCGCCCGCGCTGCGGAGACGGCGCGAGCAGTGCCGCCGCGAGCTCCCGCACCTGGTGGGTTTCTACGCCGCCGCGCTGCGGTCCGGCTCGGCTCCTGCCGAGGCGCTCGGTGTGGTGTGCGCGGCCTTGCCCGGTGCCGCCGCCGACGAGCTCGCTCCGACCTGCGCTCGGCTGCGGCTCGGCGTACCGCCGGGCGAGGTGTGGGGAGACCTGGCCGCTCACGCCGCACTGGGTCCGCTCGGCCGGGCAATGACGCGTGCGCACGCCAGCGGCGCCTCGGTCACCACGACCGTCGCCGCCCTGGCCGACGATCTGGCCGCGCAGGCCCGCGGCGACGCCGAGGACCGAGCCCGCACCGTCGGGGTGAAGGCGGCCGTTCCGCTCGGGCTCTGCCTGCTGCCGGCGTTCCTGCTGATCGGGATCGTGCCGCTGGTGGCCGGCGCCCTCTCCGCACTCGATTGGTAGGGCAGGTGGGTGCGTCTACGTGCAAAAATTGACGGTGCCCAAATGGTTGTTGCGTCGACGCGAGACTCTCCCTTCCGAACTCGGACTCTTCGGGCTAGTGGACAACCGGACCGGCCTGTCGCCGGAGGAAGCGCTGGTTGCGTTCCGAGATCTCGTCTCGGCCGACATGGACTGGGCCGACTCACGCAAGACCCGATTCCGCAGGAGCGCGGCAGTCGTCCGGATCCTCGCCCTTGGTATGACCGCGCTATCCACGGTCATCCTCGGCATCAGCGCAATCCCGAACAGGGCCTCCTGGGCGCTCCCGTTGGTCGCGTCGGTGACGCTGCTGGGAGGCTTGGACGCGTTCTTCAACTGGCGGTCCCGTTGGGTTCTCATGGAGGAGACCCTGTACCGCATGAATCGGCTTCGCGACGAGATCGACTTCTTGCTGGTGACCGGGGACCCGGCGCAAGTCACGCGAGAGCAGCTCGAGCGGTTCTTTGCTGATCAACAGGCGATCTGGAGTGACGTGAGCCGTCGGTGGGTCGAGTTCCGGAGAACCTCCCAAGCCGGCGACAGTCCTCCCGCCATACCGTCCTCCGACACTCCCTGAGGTGGCCGGTTGCTGCGGAGCGCATCGCCGTCCGTTCAGCCAGTCGTTCGCAACACTGTCCGCATGGCTTTGCTGACCGTTGGCGATGTCGACCTCCACTACGTCGAGTACCCAGGCGACTCGCGCGGGAGCGGCACGGTGCTGCTGCTCCACGGGTTCACCTGCGACCACCGGATGATGACCGCCGCGTTCGAGCCGGTCTTCGAGAGCCGGCGCGACTGGAGCCGGATCTACCTCGACCTCCCGGGTCACGGTCGCAGCGGCTCGGCGGGGATCGACTCGACCGATGCTGTCTTCGGCGTCATGGCCGACGCGATCGCCGCCCTGGTGCCGGAAGGCCCGCTGCTGGTGGCCGGCGAGTCGTACGGCGGCTACCTGGCCCAGGGTCTCGTCGAGGACCAGCCGGCCACCGGCGTGGCCGGCGTCTGCCTGGTCGCGCCGGCCGTCATCGCCGCGCACGGTCGGCGGGTGCTACCGGCACGCGAGATCGTCTTCCAGGACCCGGAGATCGCGGCCGCCATCCAATCTGGCGAGCTCGACCCGGACAGCAACTTCGCCCAGCTGGCTGTGGCCGCGGATGCCCGGACGCTGCGCCGTACGACCGAGGAGATCGACCCCGGGACCGCCCTCGCCGATGCCGATGCACTGGCCCGGATCGAGTCCGGCTACACCGGGTCCTGGGAAGCACGGCCCCGTCCGCGCTTCGAGGGCCCGTCGCTGATGATCGCCGGCCGCCAGGACCACATCACCGGCTACGCCGACCAGTGGGCGCTGGTCGACACCTATCCACGGATGACGTACGCCGTCCTGGACCGAGCCGGCCACAACGTGCACATCGAGCAGGACGTGCTGTTCGCGGCGCTGGTCCACGAGTGGCTGGACCGGGTCGAGGAATCGCTTCGCGCCTGAGCTGCCGATCTACCCGAAAACTCTCAGCGGGTATCGGTGGCACCGCGTAGAAGATCGGCGGACCCTGATATTCATTCCGAGGATCTACACAACGGGACTCGACACCTGGCAGAGCCGCCGTGATTCGAGGGGAGACAAGTGACCGTGCCAATCACCTTCAACGATCCGCAGGATGCCGACCCGGCCGCGACTTCCGACCTTGAGTGGCGCTATGGAATGGCCATCCCACAGGGCCATCGTGACCGCCTGAGCGCAGTCAGCAACGGCGGTACGGCCGTGCCGGCGGGCGTCCGGCCCACCTGCTTACGATGAGCGGCGAGCATGAGTTCGCGGTCGGCCGCTTTCCCGACCGAGTCGAGGTGACACTGACCGGGCGCTGGACCGCCGACGCGGGGCGGCTGATCGAGTCCGGCGAGGCAGATCGTCTCGTCCTCAACTACGCACACGGGTTCAGCGAGCCCGACTTGGGTTTCCTTCGCGGATTGCCGGTTCGGCAACTGGACGTCGTCGATCGGCGGCTCACGAGTCTGACGCCGATCAGCGAACTGGGGGACACCCTTGAGTGGCTGCGCATTACGTCGGATCCGGCGCTCGCCATCGATCTCACGCGCCTCCCGAAGCTGACTGACTTGTCGGCCGACTGGCAGCAGCTGGGCGCGACCATCGAATCGGCCGCGAGGCTTCAGCGACTCCACATCGGCCGGTACGACGGAGTTGATCTGGCACCGCTCTGTCGACTCGTCCACCTGAGGAGACTGGTGCTCATGGATCGACCGCGCGTGCGATCCCTCGATGGCCTGTCCGAGCTTCCGGAGTTGCAGGAGTTCGCCGTGCCCTTGGCGAAGGACCTCGTTGACGTGTCTGCACTGCGAGGTCTCGCGCAGCTCGAGGATCTCGACCTGGAAGCCTGTCGGAAGCTGAACACCATCGAAGACCTGAGCCAGTGCGTCGGACTGCGTCGTCTCAACCTCAGCGAGTGCGGCGACCTTCCTTCGGTCGCTCCGTTGCGCGGACTCACGTCCATCGAAGACTTGCTGATGTACGGCACGACCAAGGTCGTTGACGGCGATCTAACGCCCATCGCCGACCTGCCCAGGCTGAGGGAACTGCGCATGCAGTCGCGCCGCCACTACCGACCCAGCGTCGCGGAGATCCAGGCCGAGATCACTCGGGGTTAGAGGCGCTGCCGCTGGCGTGGGCGGACTGGTGTACTGGTGGGCCCAATGAGAATCTGTCGCCTCTTGTCGCCCGGGTCATCGTGGCCAGTCACCAGGACGCGTGCCATTGACTTGGCGCGACAGGACGCACTCCGGCGAGGTCTGCCTTGGCAAGAGCCAGTCCGCGCATACCGCCATTACGGCAACTGGGCGGTTCGAACGTGGGTGACCCACAGGGGCGGCAACGTGCAGGTCATCGTTGACGGAGGGTCCGGGGCGGTTCGACGTGTCACAGGGCCCACTCCTCGGTAGGCGCAGCAGCATCGCCGCCAGGTCCATCCCGCAGGCCCGCGAATCGTCCACAGATTGACGATGGCCGAGTTCTCCACAGCAGCGGCTGACCCTCGAGCGGGCGTCGGTGATCCGGCGCAGAGTCGTCCTCGGCACCGCACGGCCACCCAGGCCGGCGGACGACGATGAGGAGGACTCATGACACGACGACGCGCCCGGCGCGGCGAGCAGGGCATCACCACGGCGGAGTACGCCGTCGGCACGGCCGCGGGGGCCGGGCTGGCGGGTCTGCTCTTCCAGATGCTCAGCGGTGGTTTCGGCGACAAGATGCTGAAGACCCTGTTCGACCACGTCTTCAGCCTGCTCGGCATCGGCTGATGACCGGCCCTCGGCGGTGCCGCACCGGACGACTCCGGCGCGGAGACGACGGCGCGGTCACCGCCGAGACGGCGATGGTGCTGCCGCTGCTGGTGGCGATGACGGTCGGGTTGGTCTGGCTGCTTTCCCTCGGCGTCACTCAGGTCCGGACCGTGGACGCCGCGCGGGAGACGGCCCGGGCCCTGGCGCGTGACGAGCCACCAGAGGTCGCGGTGGGTCTCGGACGGCAGGTCGCGCCCGACGGGGCGCGGATCGAGGTCGCCGAGGCCGGCGGGACGGTCACGGTGCGGGTGACCAGCCAGGTACGGGGGCCGGGCGGGCTGTTCGACTTCGTCCCGTCGGCGACCGTCGATGCCGAGGCGGTCGCGCTCGCCGAGGAGTCCTCGTGAGGCGGCGGCAGCCACCGCCCGGGGAGCGTGGGTCGGCCTCGTTGCTGGTGGTCGCGCTGCTCGGCCTGCTGATGTTCCTCGGAGCCGCGATGTCCTTCGTCGCCGGCGTGGTGGCCGACCACCGCGCCGCCCAGTCGGCCGCCGATCTGGCAGCGCTGGCCGGTGCCCAGGCGCTCCAGCGCGGCCACGACCCCTGCGCCGCGGCCGGCCGGATCGCCGGCGCCAACGGTGCCTCGGTGCGGTCATGCGCGGTGAGCGGCGAGGACGTCGTCCTCGAGGTGACGGTCGCGGCCCGCTCCTACGCCGGCTACTCACCCGAGGTCACCGGCCGTGCGCGTGCCGGTCCGGCACCCTGACCGCCGGCGTCACCCGAACAGTGCTTCGCCACGGGCGGTCCGGGCATAGACGACGGTGCGGCCGGTGCGGTGCCGGGCGACGAGGCCGGACGCGGTGAGCCGGCGGAGGTGCTCGGAGACGCCACCGGGGGCGAGGCCGGTACGCCGGGCCAGGTCGGAGGTCGTGGCCGGAGTGCCCAGCTCGGTCAGCAGTCGGGCCCGGGTGGCGCCGAGCGCCGGGGCGAGGTCCGACGCGGGCGGCGCGGTCTCCCAGAGCGCGCCGACGGCGCGGGCGGGGTAGCGCACCAGCGGTGCCCAGGGCTCGTTGGTCTTGACGAAGACCCGGGGCCATCCGAACAGGGTCGGCACCAGGACCAGCCCACGGCCGCCGAGCGCGACCTCGTCCTCGATCCGCGGGATGTCGAGGTGGAGCTGGTCGTCGGCCCAGCTGATCGCCGGGTCCAGTCCGCCGAACATCGCACGCGGCCCACGGTCGGCGAGGTCGCGGGCGCGGAACGCGACATCGCCTTCGAGCAGCCCGCGCATCCGGTCCCAGTGCGGCTCGATCGTGAGCTGCCAGTAGGCCCGGAGCTCGTCGGTCAGTCGGCGCAGTCCGCGCCGAGGCGCCCGGTACAGCTCGGCGGTCAGGGGTGAGGGGGTGGGGCCGAAAACGGCCGCGATCTCGGCCCGGACCACCTCGGCCGGGGATGCCGCCACGACGGCCAGTTCCGAGTCGAGGTCGGCGACCGGCGAGGTCGGCGCCGGTGCGAGGAAGCCGGGCAGCTGCCGGGCGGGCCGGATGCCGAGATCGTTGAGCAGCGGGAACTCGGCGGAGCCGAGTACCTCTGAGCGGTGCTGTCGTACCCACGGGAGGTGGACGGCATGGATCCCCGGATCGCGCAGCGCCCGCAGGCCGGCCACCGCCTCCCAGACCGGCGAGATCGCGAAGCGCACGTCCGCGAGATCGGCGGGCGAGAGCCTCACGGTGATCACAAGGATTCACTCTAGAGCGAATCCATCGCGGGTCGGCGCTGGTCCGACGATGCTCGTCCGGTCACCCCATCAACGCACGGAGGAACGATGACCACCACGGTCAAGATCGGCGACCGCGCCGTTCACCAGCTTGGCTTCGGCGCCATGCGCCTGTCCCCGGACCCGGGCGAGGTCGGGCCGCCGCACCAACAGGCGGTCGCGATCCTGCGCCGCGCGGTCGACGCCGGCATCCAGCTGATCGACACCGCCGACAGCTATGCCTACGGACGCAACGAGGAGCTGGTGGCCGAGGCACTCCACCCGTACGCCGCCGACCTGCTCGTCACCACCAAGGCCGGTCAGTCGCGGCCGGGTGGCGGCTGGGTGCCGCTCGGCCGGCCGGAGTACCTCAAGCAGCAGGTGGACCTCAGCCTGATGCGGCTCCGGGTCGAGGCGATCGAGCTGTTCCAGCTGCACCGGATCGATCCGAAGGTCCCGTTCGACGAGCAGATCGGCGCGCTCACCGAGCTCCAGCAGGACGGCAAGATCCGCCACATCGGCCTGTCCCAGGTGCGCGTGGACCATATCGAGCGCGCCCGGCATGGCGTCGAGGTGGTCTCGGTCCAGAACAAGTACTCACTCGGCGACCGGCGAGACGAGGCCGTCCTGGAGTTCTGCGAGCGGGAGGGCATCGCCTTCCTGCCCTGGCGGCCGCTGGACCTCGGCAGCGCCGGTTCGCCGACGGCGCAGGCAGCCGCGGAGGTTGCGGATGAGGTGGGCGCGACGGCGACCCAGGTGGCGCTGGCCTGGCTGCTGCAGCGGTCGCCGATGCTGGTGCCGATCCCGGGAACCAGCAGCCCGGACCACTTGGAGCAGAACCTCTCCGCTCGCGACCTGACCCTCAGCGAGGAGCAGCTGGCCCGGCTCGACAGCGGCGCCGTGGGCGCGGCGTAGGCGTCAGTTTTCGGTGGTGTCCTCGGCGCGGCGCTCCGCTTCGACCTTGTCGAGCTTCTCGGAGAGCTCGCCGAGCTTCTTGTGCTCGCGACGCTGCTTGATCTCGCGCTTCGTGCCGAACTTCAGGATCCCAAATCCCCACAGCACGGCGAGGCCTGCGGCGACCCCGATCAGGAAGAGCGCCTCGGCGCCCATGTCGATGCCGAGGAACTCGACGTGCCCGCCCTCGACGTCGGTCAGGAAGATGCCGGCGGCGATCGCAAGAGCCCCGAGCGCGATGAGGAGCAGTCCCAGGATGACCATAAGCCTCAGGCTACTCGCGAGTGGACCAACAGGACATCAAGCAACGCGACGGCGGCGCGTTTGTCGAGAGGGCTGTTCTGGTTGCCGCACTTCGGCGACTGCACGCACGACGGGCAGCCGTCCTCACACCGGCACGACGCGATCGCGTCGCGGGTCGCCCGCAGCCAGGTAGCCGCGGCGGCGTACCCGCGCTCGGCGAAGCCTGCGCCCCCGGGGTGTCCGTCGTACACGAAGACGGTGAGCCGTCCGGTGTCCGGGTGCAGCGCCGTCGAGACGCCGCCGATGTCCCACCGGTCGCAGGTCGCGAAGAGCGGCAGCAGCCCGATCGAGCAGTGCTCGGCGGCGTGCGCGGCGCCGGGCAGGTCGGCGGCCGCCAGCCCGGCGTCCACGAGTACGTCGCCAGGCACGGTCCACCAGACCGCGGTCGTCGACAACACCCGTGACGGCAGGTCGAGCAGTTCCTCGCTCATCACCTCGCCACTCGGCACCCGGCGCTTCAGGAACGACACCACCTGGTGCGAGACCTGGACGTCCCCGAACGCCAGCCGGCACTCGCCCCACGACACCGCCGACCGCTCCGAGGTGATGGAGATGTCGGTGATCTCCCGCGCCGAGGTGGAGTACGGCGGCTCCGCACGCTCGATCGTCGCCACCCGGTCCTCGAGATCCAGCGACGTCACCAGCCAGGTCTCGCCCATGTGCAGGTAGACGGCGCCGGCGTGGGCGGTGGAGTGCGCCGACGAGGCGTCGACGGTCCCGACCACCCGTCCGGTCGAGCCCTCCATCAGCGACACCGGCGCACCGCCGGTCGAGCGGATGTCGGCCAGGTCGCTGGCGCGCCGCCGGTCGGTCCAGTACCAGCCGCGCGCCCGACGCCGCAGCAGCCCGGCGGCGGTCAGCGCATCGACGCCGGCCCGCGCGGTCGGGCCGAACAGCGGCAGGTCCGCCTCGGTCAGCGGCGCCTCGTCGGCGGCGGCGCACAGGTGCGGGCCGAGCACATAGGTGTTGGTCGGGTCGAAGACCGTCGCCTCGACCGGCTGCCCGAGCAGCGCGGCGGGGTGGTTGACCAGGTAGGTGTCCAGCGGGTCGTCGCGGGCGACCAGGATCCCGAGCGCGTCCTGCGCGCCCCGGCCGGCCCGCCCGATCTGCTGCCACAGCGCGGCGCGGGTCCCGGGGAACCCGGCCAGCAGGACCGCGTCCAGACCGCTGATGTCGATGCCGAGCTCGAGCGCGTTGGTCGCCGCCAGCCCGGTCAGCTCGCCACTCCGCAGCGATTCCTCCAGCGCACGGCGCTCCTCGGGCAGGTAGCCGCCGCGGTACGCCGCCACCCGCGCGCCGAGCCCCGGCTCCACCTCCTCGAGCAGCTCGGCGGCGGTCAGCGCCACCGACTCCGCACCCCGCCGGGAGCGGATGAACGCCAGCGTCTGCACCCCTTCGGCCACCAGGTCGGCGAGCAGGTCCGCGGTCTCGGAGGACGCCGCCCGACGGACGGGCGCACCGTTCTCCCCGGCGTACGACGTGAACGGCGGCTCCCACAGCGCCAGCGCGACCTGCCCGCGCGGTGAGGAGTCCTCGGTGAATGCCCGCACGGAAAGCCCGGTCAGCCGCCCTGCCGCCTCGGCCGGCGAGGCCACGGTCGCCGACGCCAGCACGAACGTCGGGGAGGCGCCGTACATCGCGCAGACCCGGCGCAGCCTCCGCAGCACGTGCGAGACGTGGGCGCCGAACACCCCGCGGTAGTGGTGGCACTCGTCGACCACGACGTAGCGCAGCAGCGACAGGAAGCGCGCCCAGCGCGCGTGCCCGGGCAGCAGCGAGCGGTGCAGCATGTCCGGGTTGGTCAGCAGGTACTCGCCGTGGTCGCGCGCCCACTCCCGCTGCTCGCGTGACGAGTCGCCGTCGTGGGTGGTCGCGCGGACGTCCAGCCCGAGCGCGGCCAGCCCGGAGTGCTGGTCGGCCGCCAGCGCCTTGGTCGGCGAGATGTAGAGCGTCGTGGCGCCGCGCTGCCCGCGCTCGCCGCGCGAGGAGCGGATCGCCGACAGCGCCGGCAGCTGGTAGGCCAGCGACTTGCCGGACGCGGTCCCGGTGGCGACCACCACATGCCCGCCGGAGTACGCCGCCTCCGCGGCCGCTGCCTGGTGCGCCCACGGCCGCTCGATCCCGCGCGCGACCAGCGCCGCACGCAGGTCAGTCGCCACCCACGAGGGCCACTCGGCGTACGCCGCGGCCCGCGGCGGCAGCACCTCCAGGTGCGTGAGCCGGTCCTCCCGGCCGGGCACCGCGGACAGCCTCTCGACGAGCGCCCGCACATGTGGCAGGTTCGGGTCGTAGGCTGGACTCACGGGCGCAGTCTGGCAAACTGCACCGACGGGTTGGGTTGGGGGAACTATCGATGCGCCTCTTGGCCACCCGTGGTTTGATACTGCTTGGCTACGTTCGGGGCAGGTGGCGCCGATCGTTGGCCCCCGGCAACACTGCCCTGAGGAGTGGATCGTGGACTTGACCCTTGCTACCCGCGAGATCGATGGTGCGACCATCGTCGCCGTCGGGGGCGAGATCGATGTCTACACCGCGCCCAAGCTCCGCGACCGGATCACCGAGCTCGTTGCCAGTGGCGTCTACGACATCGTGGTCGACATGGAGCGGGTGGAGTTCCTGGACTCGACCGGACTCGGCGTCCTGGTCGGCGGCCTGAAGAAGGTCCGCGCCCACGACGGTTCGCTTCAGCTGATCTGCAACCAGGAGCGGCTCCTCAAGATCTTCCGGATCACCGGGCTGGCCAAGGTCTTCACCATCCACGAGAGCGCCGACCAGCTGGCAGCCGGCTGACCCAGCCGCTCCGTTCCGCCACGAACTGCCACGAACCGGCGCCCGACTCGGCGCCGGGCTCGTCGGCCCAAACACTGACCCTGTAGTTGTGGTCCAAGCCGACCTTTGTCAGACTGCGCCCGGCTTGTTATGAGAATCACAAACTCCAGGAGGAACTGATGGCCGGGCTCCACCCCGCTGTCGTGGAACTCTCCGGTGGCAATCTCGTGCTGGTCATCGTCGTCGCTCTGATCGCCCTCGCGGCGCTCGGGATGGCCGCGATGTTCCGGGCCGAGGTACTGGCCGCCGGTGAAGGCACCGACCGCATGAAGAACATCGCACTCGCTGTCCAGGAGGGCGCCAACGCGTACCTCGCGCGGCAGTTCCGGACGCTGGCGATCTTCGCCGCAGTGGCGTTCTTCGTGCTGCTGGCCCTGCCCGCCGACGACGCGTGGGTCCGGATCGGCCGGTCGATCTTCTTCCTGGTCGGCGCCGGGTTCTCCGGTGCCGTCGGTTACCTCGGCATGTCGCTCGCCGTCCGCGCCAACCTGCGCGTGGCCGCGGCTGCCAACGAGACCGGCCGCGACCCGGCGATGAACGTCGGCTTCCGCACCGGTGCCATGGTCGGCATGCTGACCGTCGGCCTCGGTCTGCTGGGCGCCAGCGTCGTCGTACTCCTGTTCCAGGACGAGGCCCCGCACGTGCTCGAGGGCTTCGGCTTCGGTGCCGCGCTGCTCGCGATGTTCATGCGAGTCGGCGGCGGTATCTTCACCAAGGCCGCCGACGTCGGCGCCGACCTGGTCGGCAAGGTCGAGCAGAACATCCCCGAGGACGACCCGCGCAACGCCGCCACCATCGCCGACAACGTGGGCGACAACGTGGGCGACTGCGCCGGTATGGCCGCCGACCTGTTCGAGTCGTACGCCGTGACCCTGGTCGCCGCGCTGATCCTCGGCTCGCAGGCGTTCGGCAACGAGGGCCTTGTCTTCCCGCTGCTGATCCCGGCCATCGGCGCGCTGACCGCCGTACTCGGTGTCTACCTCACCAAGCCGCGTGCCAACGAGGGCGGCCTGAAGACGATCAACCGCGCGTTCTACATCTCGGCCGCGGTCTCCGCGATTGCCTGCGTCATCCTCTCCTACCTCTACCTGCCCGGCAGCTTCGCCGAGTTCGAGAACGTCCAGGGCGTCGACATGGTCGGCGCCGACGGCGACCCGCGGCTGATTGCCTCGCTGGCGGTGGTCATCGGCATCGTGATGTCCGCGGCGATCCTGGCGCTGACCGGCTACTTCACCGGCACTGAGCACCGTCCGGTCAAGGACGTCGGCAAGACCGCCCTCACCGGTCCGGCCACCGTGATCCTGTCCGGCCTCTCGGTCGGCTTCGAGTCGGCGGTCTACACCACGCTGGTCATCGGCGCAGCGGTCTTCGGTGCCTTCCTGCTGGGCGGCGCGACGCTGACCGTCTCGCTGTTCGCGGTCGCGCTGGCCGGTTGTGGTCTGCTCACCACCGTCGGCGTGATCGTCGCGATGGACACCTTCGGCCCGGTCTCCGACAACGCCCAGGGCATCGCCGAGATGTCGGGCGACGTCAGCGAGGAGGGCGCGCAGATCCTCACCGAGCTCGACGCCGTCGGCAACACCACCAAGGCGATCACCAAGGGCATCGCGATCGCGACCGCGGTTCTCGCCGCCACCGCGCTGTTCGGCTCCTACGCCACCTCGGTGGCCGAGGCGCTGGCCGACGCCAAGCCGACCAACGACGAAGCGGCCGCACTCGACTTCGTGGTCTTCGACCCGGGCGTGCTCGTGGGTGTGCTGCTCGGTGCGGCCGTGGTGTTCCTGTTCTCCGGTCTGGCCATCAACGCGGTCGGCCGCGCGGCCGGCGCCGTGGTGTTCGAGGTACGCCGCCAGTTCCGCGAGATCCCCGGGATCATGGACGGCAGCACCCGCCCGGAGTACGGCAAGGTCGTCGACATCGTCACCAAGGACTCGCTGCGCGAGCTGGTCACGCCGGGCATCCTCGCCGTACTCGCTCCGGTCGCCGTCGGCTTCGGCCTCGGCGTCGAGGCGCTGGCCGGCTTCCTGGCCGGTGCGATCGGCACCGGCACCCTGATGGCGGTCTTCCTGGCCAACGCCGGTGGTGCGTGGGACAACGCGAAGAAGCTGGTCGAGGACGGCAACCACGGCGGCAAGGGCTCCGACGCCCACTCCGCGACCGTCATCGGCGACACCGTCGGTGACCCGTTCAAGGACACCGCCGGTCCGGCCATCAACCCGCTGATCAAGGTGATGAACCTGGTCTCGCTGCTGGTTGCCAGCGCGATCGTCTCGATGAGCGTCGGCGACGACCAGAACGACGCGCTGCGGATCAGCATCGCCGTGGTGGCGGCGGCGATCATCGCGACCGCGGTCTACATCTCCAAGCGTCGTCCGATCGCCATCGGCGACGACGCCCCGGCGGACGAGCCCGTGCTCGACAAGGCCTAGTCGCCGACCGGGCGCAAATGGTCCGGTAGCAACGCTGACCGGGCACAAATGGTGGGAAGCCCCCGCCATTTGTGCCCGGTCGGCGCATTTCCGGCGCCATTTGTGCCCGGTCAGCGTCCAGACGGACGGGGCTAGAGTCGGAGCGTGACTCGCGTGGCCGGCCTGCTGCTCGCCGCCGGTGCCGGGCGGCGGTTCGGCGGCCCGAAGGCGCTGGCCGAGCTCGACGGCACGCCGCTCGTCGTACGGGCTCTTAATGCCCTGACCGCCGGCGGATGCGAGCCGGTCCGGGTCGTGGTCGGCGCCAGGGCCGACGACGTACGGCGGCTGCTCCCGGACTCCGGGATCGCAGTCACCGCCCCCGACTGGGAGTCGGGAATGGGCGCCTCGCTGCGGGCCGGCATGGCGGCGATCGCGACCCTCGACCCGGCGCCGGATGCGGTGCTGGTGCACCTGGTCGACCTACCTGACGTCGGTGCCGGCGTCGTCGCGCGGCTGGTTGCGCTGGCCGGTCCCGCGGTGCTCGCCCGGGCCGAGTACGGCGCGGGGCCGGGCCATCCTGTCCTGTGCGGACGGGACTGGTGGCCGCAGTTCGTGGCCGCCGCGGAGGCCGACCGCGGGGCGCGCGCCTTCCTCGCCGGACACCCCGACCTGCGGGTGGTCGACTGCTCGGACCTCGCGGCCGGACGTGATGTGGACCGCGCGGCCGATCTGGATCCGGGCTGAGTGCAACAGAAGCGGTCGCCGTCGCGTAGGAACTGGTATGACGGTCGAACCGGAGGTGGCACGAATGCCGGACGAGGATGCCGCGGACCCGCGGGACTTCGCGGCGTGGTTAGCGGCGCGAGGGCCGGGCCTGCAGCGGTTCGCGTACCTGGTCACCGGTTCCGCGAACGACGCGCCGGACCTGGTCCAGGAGGCGCTCAGCAAGGCCTACCCGCGATGGGCGGAGCTGGCGCGACGTGGCACTGCCGAAGCGTACGTGCGCCGCAGCATCGTCAACGCCAACATCTCCGGCTGGCGCAAGAACCGGCGGCTGGTCAGCGTCGATGACCCGGAGCAGTACGTCGCCCCGCAGCAGTCCGCATCGGACGCGGTCGACGACGCCGACGAGGCGTGGCGGCTATGCGCCGAGCTGCCCGCCAAGCAGCGCGCGGCGGTCGTCCTCCGCTTCTACGAGGATCTCTCGTTCCCCCAGATCGCGGTGATCCTCGACTGCCCCGAGGCCACCGCCCGGTCCTACGTCCACCGCGCCGTCCGCACCCTGCGCGAGCGGCTCTCCGAAAGCGAGCCGAGCCATGAGTCCAGCCATGAGTGATCTCCTCGACGACCGCGCAGAGGACGCCTTCCGGGCCGCCTTCGCTGAGCACGCCGACCGCTTCGAGCCCGCCCCGCTCGGACCGGTCACCGGTCGGCCGCGAGTCCGCCGCTGGGCCGGCGTCGTGGCCGCGGCGAGCGTGCTGGCCGTCCTGGGCGGTACGGCGCTCGCGGTGGTCCTGTCGCGCGACGACGCGAGCGAGCCGGGTCGTGAGACTGACCGCACGACCGCCAACGAGCCGGCCCCCGACGGCTGGCGCTACGAGTCCTACCGCGACGTCCAGGTCGAGGTGCCGGAGGCGTGGGACTACGACGCGGCGCCGGGCTCTGACTGGTGTGCCGCTGTGCCGGGCGGTGAGGGTCGGTTCCCCACCGAGCCCTACGTCGGCGTCCCACGCGGGGGAGTTCGCATGATTCACTGCGGCGACGGTGCGCCGGACCTGCTCGGCGGCCAGGTACCCGAACGGCTCTGGACGACCCATGTCAGCTTCGCGGACGCCGGCGTCGACGGGGTCGACGACGGCACCGAGACTGCCGCCGGCTGGACACGCATCGCGCGGACCGTCGGCCTGGCGCAGGTCCGGGTGCTCACCGACAGCGAGCACCTCGACGAGGCGCGCGAGATCGTCGAGTCAGCACGCGTGGTCGAGGCGGACCACAATGGTTGCGCGGTCACCTCGCCGATCCAGGCCAACAGGTGGGTCGGGCCAAAGGAGCCGTTCGATGTCGCCGAGATCGACGACATCGACACGATTGGTGTGTGTCAGTACGGCATCGGCGTCGGTACTTCCCAGCCCTGGCTGCTGGCGTCCCGGAAGCTCACCGGCGCCGCCGCGGACGACGTACTCGCCGCTATCAAGAACGCACCGATCGGCGGTGGCCCGGATCGCCCGGAGACCTGCCTGCACGACGTCGAAGGCTCGGGCCTGGTCCTGCGGCTCGCGCGTGGTGCCGAGGTGCACGAGATGTACGTCTACTACATCTCGTGCGTCAACAACGGCTTCGATGACGGGGCCAACCGCCGCGAGCTGACCGTGGACTCCTGCATCCCTCTGTTCGGCGAGCGGGTCGCCTACTCCATCGGCGACGGGACGCCGGGGCGGCGTTGCCACGCGCAGATGGCCACGACCGCACCCAAGCCGTGATCAGGCGATGACGTCGACCTTGAACTGGCGGGTGGGGTAGCGCAGGCCGGCCTTGAAGTAGCGGTGGTAGGCCTTGGTGAGGGCCTTCATGTCACCGGGTGCCATCTTGATGCAGCCGTTGGACTTGTACTCGTTGATCGCCGGGTGCTCCCAGCGGCAGGACTGGTCACCGGCCGCGTCGGCGCACTGGGTGTTGTCCGGGTTCGCCTCGGAGTGGATGAACAGCTGGCTTCGCATGGTGCCGTCGGTGCACCGCTTGGCGCCGAGGAAGAACACCCGGCCGTTGATCACGCTGCCGTCGTACTGGTCGTACTGGATCGGCGCGTAGGTGCCGTTGGGCGCCCAGCCGTGGTTGCGGACGCACTCGTCCTTGCCCCACTGGTCGGGCAGGCCACTGCCGGCGCGCCACACCTTGCGCTCGATGACCCGCCACTTGCCGGCGTCGTTGCGGCGCTCCACCTTCCAGACCAGGCGGCTCTGGAACTGGTTCGTCGGGTTCTTGTTGAAGACGATCTTGGCGCGGATCCGCTGGCTGGCGAGGCCGGGCTCGGCGTACCACTCCGCGTCGGCGGGACTTGTGATGACTGGCTTCTCGGCAGGTGCCGGCGCGGCTGTTGCGGAGCCGGCTGTGACGAGGGTGGCGGTGGTCAGGGTGAGGGCGGCGAACATGGTGGCGAGGCGCATGGCGTCAGTGTTGCCGACGGTCCAAGCGGCCGTAGGGTCCTCGAGTGAGCAACCTCGACTTCGCGCCAGGCCTGCGCGCGGCGCTGACCGCTGCCGACTTCACGTACGACGCGGTGGTCGCGCTGCTCGGCGAGGCGGGACACGCTGCGTTGTCGCGGAACGAGACCACGCCCGGCCTTCGACGTACGACGGGTGGCTCGCCGCTGGAGACGCTGACCCGGCTCTTCCTGCTCCAGGCACCGGTCTCGCAGGCCGCGGCCGAGGCGGCGCTGCCCGGCCTGGTCGAGCGGCTCTGTGCCGAGGGCCTGCTGGTGCAGTCTGTGGGCGAGGTGGCGGCACGGCTCGACCTGCGTCCTTACGCCGCCGGCGACCAGCCGCTCTGGATCGTCAGCGATCTGACGCCCGGCCTGGACGGTGCGCCCAACCGCGACGGCACCGACCACGTGCTCGGCATCTCCAGTGCCTCGACCTCGCTGGCGCAGCTGACGATCCGCCGACCCGTCGGCCGCGCGCTCGACCTCGGCACCGGCTGCGGCGTGCAGGCCCTCCACCTGGCCGGGCACGCGCGGCAGGTCGTCGCCACTGACGTGAACCGGCGCGCGCTGTGGATCACCTCGCTGAACGCGCAGCTCAATGAGGCGCCGGCGATCGAGGTGCGCGAGGGGTCGTTCTTCGATCCGGTCCACGGTGAGGCGTTCGACCTGATCGCGACCAACCCGCCGTTCGTGATCTCGCCGGCGACAGGGGAGCGGCTGGTCTACCGCGACTCGGGTCTGCCCGGTGACCGGGTGGTCGAGCACATCGTGCGCACCGCACCCGCCCACCTGGCGCCCGGTGGTTGGTGCCAGATCCTGGCCAACTGGGTGATCGCGCGCGGTACGCCCTGGGACGAACGGCTGACCTCCTGGCTCGACGACTCCTGCGACGCTTTCGTGGTTCAGCGCGAGGTGCTGGACCCGGCGGCGTACGTGGAGCTCTGGCTGAAGGACGCCGGCCGGCACGGCGCGGACGACTACCCGCGCCGCTACGACACCTGGCTGTCCTGGCTGGACGAACAGGGCGTCGAGGCCGTCGGCTTCGGCTGGATCAACCTGCGCCGGCGGGCCGGGTCCGGTGGTACGCCGACGGTGCGGTTCGACGAGTGGCCGTACGACGTCGAGCATCCGGTCGCGCCCACGATCGCGGCCTGGGGCGATGCCGTCGACCTGCTCGACGCGCTGCCGACCAACGAGGCCCTGCTCGCGAGCCGGCTGGTGGTGCGCCCCGACGTCCAGCAGGAGACCGTCGGTGTGCCGGGCGCGGCCGACCCCGAGGCGGTCGTGCTGCGTCAGCAGCGCGGGCTGCGCCGAGCCCGCAAGGCGGACACGATCGAGGCGGCGCTGGTCGGCACCTGCGATGGCGAGCTGACCGTGGGCCAGATCCTGGACGCAGTCGCCCAGCTCCTCGACGCCGAGCCCGCCGCCACCCGCACGGCGTACACCTCGGTCGTGCGCGAGCTCGTCGCCGAAGGCTTCCTCGGTGCCGAGTAGGGCGGGCTAAGCGGCCGGCCGGATGTCGGTGTGCGTGAAGTCGTCGCCCTTGAACAGCAGCGGCAGACCGGTCGCCTTCGCGAGCGCGTAGGAGAAGCAGTCACCGAAGTTCAGCCGTGCCTTCGAGCCCGAGCCACGGCCATACCGTAGGTGGGCCGTTCGAGCGGCCGCCGCTTGCTCGGCGTCGAACGGGGCAATCTTCAGCTCGGCCTCGGCCAGCAACTTGTCGAGCCGGGATTGGGCTCGCGGCCCAATGACGAGCGATGTCTCGACGACGGTCGCCGCTGAAACCAGGACAGTCTCGGCAGCCTCTATGGCAGTAGCGAACTCCGTCGCGTCGTCCTCATCGCGGAGCATCGCTACCAGCGCCGACGAGTCAACGATCATCGTGGCAGTCCGCGCTCGTCGTAGAGGTCATCGTCGGTCAGGAAGTCATCCTTGAACCGGCTTGCCTCTCGTCCGATAGCCAGCAGTCGGTCGGCCATGCCGGCCCGGCTGGACCGATCGCGCTCGAGCGTCTCCTCCAACGCTTGGCGCACGGCGCCGGTCATCGAGGTATGCCGTCGCGCGGCCAGTTCGGCAGCGAGCCGGCGCACCTCCGGGTCCTTGATGTTCATCGTCGCCACGATCATGAATCTACTCCTGTCCCCCGGGTGCATGTCATGCGAGAAACAGTGCCCGACGGCACGGACAGTCAGCGGTGGTTATCCACAGGTGAAGCGTTTCCGCAGGTCAGAGTCGGTGCGGAAGCGGCATTAGCGTCAGAAGCCGAAGTCCTGGACCCAGTAGTCCTCGGCGTCGGTGTGGCCGATGCCCATGGTGCGGCTTGTGCAGCTCTCGATGTTGGCGCGGTGGCCGCTGGAGTTCATCCACGCGTCGAAGACCGATTTGGCCGTGGACTGGCCCTGGGCGATGTTCTCGGCGGACGGGGACGGATACCCCTGGTCCTCCGCCCGGTCCACGAAGGTCCGGCCGTCCTGGCTGCTGTGCGAGAAGTAGTTGTTCTGCTCCATGTCCTCGGCGTGCAGCTGCGCGGCCCGGGTCAGCCGGGAGTCGAGCGTCACCGGGTCGCAGCCGGCGTCGTTACGGGCCTGGTTCACCAGCCGCAGCAGCTGACCCTGCACGCCCGAGGGCGCCGAAGACGCCGGGCTCGAGGTCGGCGCCGACGGTGAGTTCCGCGGCGGTGTGCTCGGCGATCCGGGGCCGGTGTTCGGCGAGGACGGCTTCGGTGGGTTCTGGCTGGGCGGCTCGCTGGCCGTCGGCGACGAGGAGGTCGGGTCGGACGACTTCGAGCGCTTCGGCTTCGCCTTGCGCGACGGCGAGGACGACGTGTCGGCGGCCGATTCCTCGACTCCGGTGGTGTTCTCCCCACCGTTCGACGACGTCAGTCTGTCGTCGTTCAGCCCGGTCGCCGTCTCGTTCGGCTTGTCGAGGAGGACGAAGCTGGCGGTCACCCCGCAGATCAGCGCGACGGCGAGAGCCACCCCGATCACGGGAAGACTGCGGACCCACAACGGGCTCTTTGCCTTCGCGTGTCGTCCCATGCGCGTGGACATTAGCAGGGTTGCGTATGGAAATCTGGTCCGATTCGTTACTAATTGGGTGGGTATTCGACCCGCTGCGCGTGATGTGCTCCTCACTAATCGGCAGATCCTCGGGCCGTTCGCTCTGGGATTCTGGAGTGGTGACGCCCGATTCCGTTGTACTCGACCGTGCCGAAGGCACCAGCTTCCAGCTCACCGTGCACGCCGCGGCCGACGCCGCCGCTCCGGTCTTCCTGCTGCAGCCCGCGATGGGCACCAAGGCCGGCTACTACGGTCGGCTGGCCACAGCGCTCCAGCTCGCCGGCCTCACCGCGGTCGTCTCCGAGCTGCGCGGCCACGAGGCGTCCGGTGGCCGCCACGCGTCGCGCGGCTACGACTTCGGATACGACGAGATGGTCAACGAGGACCTCGCCCAGGCCGTCGCCGCCGTCCGCGACCGGTTCCCGGACGCCGCGCTCCACCTGCTCGGCCACAGCCTCGGCGGACAGCTCTGCAGCCTGTACGCCGCGCAGCACCCCGGCGAGGTCGACGGCCTGGTGCTGATCGCCTCCGCCGCCGTGCACTGGCGTCACTACGGCTGGCCGTTCCTGCCGCTGAGCCAGTTCTTCGGGTTCACCGCCAAGGCGGTCGGCCACTTCCCGGGCAAGCGGGTCGGCTTCGCTGGCCGCGAGGCGCGCACCGTGATGGCCGACTGGGCCCGGGTCGCGCGGACCGGCCGCTTCGCCACCGGCTCGCCGCGGGTGGACCGCGAGGACGAGCTCGCCAAGGTCGACGTACCCGTCCTCGCCATCTCACTCACCGGCGACACCTTCGCGCCCCGCCGAGCAGTCGACGCGCTGGCCGACAAGCTCACCGGCGCCGAGGTCACCCGGCTGCACCTCACGCCCGACGAGCCCACGGACCACTTCAAGTGGGCCCGTCGCCCGCAGACGGTCGTCCCCGCGATCGTCGACTGGCTCGGCTGACCCGTCAGGAGGCGCTGCCGAGCAGCTCGGCGATCTTGTCGGTGGCCTGGTAGTTGGCGGGTACGCCGGCAACGACGGCGGCCATGGAGTTCGAGTGCTCGGTGCGCAGCGGGAGGATCTCCTGGTAAGCGGGGGACTCGTACCACTGCTGTGCCGCCTCGAAGGACGGGAACTCGATGATCACCAGGTCGCCGTCCCACTCGCCCTCGGCCGGCGTGAGCTTGCCGCCGTGGACGATGAAGCGGCCGCCGTACGGCGCGAGGGTGGCGTCGATCTTGTGGATGTACTCCAGGATCTCCTCGCCGACCTGGACGTCGCGGAGGTAGGCGATGGCGTAGTGCGGGACAGACATGGTGGCTCCTCGGATCTGGTTTGTTCTGGCTTGGTGAGATCAACTCTGGGCCGCGAACAACCCAGGCGCGATTACCTCGGAGGTAAGGCAGACTCGACGCCATGGACCTGGTTGCCTCGCTCCCTGCCTTCGTGATCGCGGTGGTGCTGATCTCGGCGTCGCCGGGGCCGGCGGTGGCGCTGATCCTGCGCCGCTCGGCGATCCGGGGCTGGCGCGGCGCGGTGCCGACGATCCTCGGGCTGGAGGCGGGCCTCTACCTCTGGGCGCTGCTGGCGGCCGCGGGCGTGGCCGCGCTGGTGGCGGCGTCGGAGGTCGCGTTCGTGGTGCTGCGGGTCGTGGGCGCCGTCGTACTCGTCTATCTCGGGTTCAAGTGCCTGCGCGCCTCCTGGCGGATGCGGCGGTCCGGCGACCAGCCGGCCGCCGCCACCGAGGAGGACCAGGGCCACAGCGCCTGGAAGGCGTTCGGCGAGGGCCTCGGCGTCCAGCTCGCCAACCCGAAGGCGGCGGTGTTCATGGTCTCGTTCTACCCGCAGTTCGTGCCGTCCGACCGGCCCCTGTTCGCGACCACGGCGGCGCTCGCGCTGCTCCAGGTCGCGATCGAGATCTGCCTCTACCTCGCGCTGGCGATGGGCGTGGCCCGGGCCGGCGGCTGGTTCCGGCGCTCGGCGGTACGACGCCGGCTCGAGGCCGTGACCGGGACGGTCCTGGTCGCGCTCGGTGTTCGCGTCGCCCTGACGTCGCGCTGAGCTGCGCTTACCTCCGAGGTAATCGTCGGCACGACCCGACCGCGGCTAGTGTCGCCAGACATGACCGCCACCGCGACCGAGTCCGCCGGCACCCTGCTCCGCGACTGGCGGCAGCGCCGCAACGTCTCCCAGCTGGACCTCGCCCTCCGCGCCGGCGTCTCGGCTCGCCACGTCAGCTTCATCGAGACCGGGCGCTCCCAGCCGACCAGCACCATGCTGCTCCGGCTCGCCGACAACCTCGACCTGCCGCTGCGCGAGCAGAACCGGCTGCTGCTGGCCGGCGGCTACGCGCCTGCCCATCCCGAGCACCGGCTCGCCGACCCGCCGATGGCCCAGGTCAGCGCCGCGATCACCGCGATCCTGACCGCGCACCTGCCGTTCCCGGCGCTGGTCATCGACCAGGGCTGGGACCTGGTCGACGCCAACGACGCCGTCTACGCGATGCTCGACGGCGTCGCCCCGGAGCTGGTTGAGCCGCCGATCAACGTCATCCGGCTCTCGCTCCACCAGGACGGCCTCGCCCCGCGGATCGCCAACCTCACCGAGTGGCGCAACCACCTGATCCACAGGCTCCGCAAGGAGCACGACGTCAGCGCGGACCCGCGGCTCGCGGAGCTGATCGAGGAGTTCGGCCACGAGACGAAGCCGAGCGAGGCCAGCCCGGAGCTCGTCGTACCGCTGCGGCTGCAGGCGGGGGCCGCGACACTGTCGTTCCTGTCGACCACTACGGTGTTCGGTACGCCGCGCGAAGTGACGCTGTCCGAGCTGGCGATCGAGGCGTTCTACCCTGCTGACCAGGAGACTCGGGATCTGCTCGTGCGGTGACCGTCCTTGGTAGACCAGCACTCACCCCATGGCAGTGCGCGCTACCGTAGCGGCGCAACCCACCGCAGAACACTTGCAGGAACCAGGAGAAAGCACGCCCGTGGCACACAAGCTCGTGATCGTCGAGTCTCCGGCCAAGGCCCGCACCATCGGGGGCTACCTCGGCCGGGACTTCGTCGTGGAGTCCTCGATCGGGCACATCCGCGACCTCCCGCAGAGCGCCGCCGACACCCCCGCAAAGATCAAGGACAAGCCGTGGGGGCGGCTCGCGGTCGACGTCGACAACGAGTTCACCCCCTACTACGTCGTACCCCGTGACAAGAAGAGCCACATCACCAAGCTCAAGGGCCTGCTGAAGGACGCCGACGAGCTCTTCCTCGCCACCGATGAGGACCGCGAGGGCGAGGCCATCGCCTGGCACCTGCTCGACGAGCTGAAGCCGAAGGTCCCGGTCAAGCGGATGGTCTTCCACGAGATCACCAAGCCGGCCATCCTCGCCGCCGCCGACAGCCCGCGCGAGATCGACATGGACCTGGTCGAGGCGCAGGAGGCACGCCGGATCCTGGACCGGCTGTACGGCTACGAGGTCTCGCCGGTGCTGTGGCGCAAGGTGATGTCGGGGCTCTCGGCCGGCCGCGTGCAGAGCGTCGCCACCCGTCTGGTCGTGGACCGCGAGCGGGAGCGGATGGCGTTCCGGGCCGCGTCGTACTGGGACCTCGAGGCGACCTTCGACGCCGGCGCCGGCCACGACCAGCGGATGTTCGGGGCGAGGATCTACACCGTCGACGGTGCCCGGGTGGCGAGCGGCCGCGACTTCGGTCCCGACGGTCTGCTGAAGGTCTCGACAAGCTCGACCAACGGTGATGGAGTCGCCCACCTCGACCAGGCGAAGGCCGAGGCGCTGGCGCAGGCACTTCGGGACACGGCGTACGACGTCCGCTCGGTGGAGTCGAAGCCCTACAAGCGCTCGCCGTACGCCCCGTTCCGCACCACCACCCTCCAGCAGGAGGCGTCCCGCAAGCTCGGGATGAGCGCGTCGGTGACGATGTCGGTCGCACAGCGGCTGTACGAGAACGGCTACATCACCTACATGCGTACCGACTCCACGACGCTGTCCGGCGCCGCGATCGGTGCCGCTCGGGACCAGGTCCGCGAGCTGTACGGCGCTGAGTACCTCCCCGACAGCCCGCGGGTCTACGCCAGCAAGGTGAAGAACGCGCAGGAGGCGCACGAGGCGATCCGGCCCGCCGGTGAGACCTTCCGGACCCCGGCGCAGACCGGGCTGACCGGCGACCAGTTCCGGCTCTACGAGCTGATCTGGATGCGCACCGTCGCCTCCCAGATGAAGGACGCGGTCGGCCAGAGCGTGACCATCCGGATCGGCGGCGAGGCCGCGACCGGCGAGGACGTCGTGTTCTCGGCGAGCGGCCGGGTGATCACCTTCCACGGCTTCCTCAAGGCGTACGTCGAGGGCACCGACGCCGCCGACGCGACCAAGGACGACGCGGAGTCGCGGCTGCCGAACGTGCAGCAGGGCGACGCCCTCTCGGCGGCGAGCGTCAACGCGCTCGGCCACGAGACCAAGCCGCCGGCCCGCTACACCGAGGCCACCCTGATCAAGGAGCTCGAGGAGCGCGAGATCGGCCGGCCGTCGACGTACGCCTCGATCATCGGCACCATCATCAACCGCGGCTACGTCTACAAGAAGGGCACCGCGCTGGTGCCGGCGTGGCTGGCGTTCTCGGTGGTCCGGCTGCTGGAGGACCACTTCGCGCGGCTGGTGTCCTACGAGTTCACCGCCGGCATGGAGGACGTGCTCGACGAGATCGCCGCCGGCCGCAAGGACCGCAACACCGAGCTCGGCGAGTTCTACTTCGGCAGCGACCGGTTCGACGGCCTGAAGCAGACCGTCAGCGAGCTCGGCGAGATCGACGCCAAGGAGCTCGCGACGTTCCCGGTGGGTGGCGCGGAGTCCGGGATCGTGCTCCGGGTCGGCCGCTACGGGCCGTACATCGAGCGACAGGGCCCCGCCGGCGACGACGGTACGCCGAGCGTGCAGCGCGCCAACGTTCCCGAAGACCTGCCGCCCGACGAGCTGACGCTGGAGAAGTCCGAGGAGCTGTTCGCGACCCCGGCCGGCGAGGAGCGCGAGCTCGGCCGGCACCCTGAGTCCGGCAACGTTCTGGTGGCCCGCAACGGCCGCTTCGGGCCGTACGTCACCGAGGTGCTCCCCGACGACGCGCCCAAGTCCGCCAAGCCGCGGACCGGCTCGCTGTTCAAGAGCATGACGATCGACACGGTCTCGCTCGACGAGGCCCTCAAGCTGCTCTCGCTGCCGCGGGTGGTCGGCGTCGGCGACGACGACGTCGAGATCACCGCCCAGAACGGCCGCTACGGCCCGTACCTCAAGAAGGGCACCGACTCCCGCTCGCTGGAGACCGAGGAGCAGCTCTTCACGATCACCCTCGAAGAGGCGCTGAAGATCTACTCCCAGCCCAAGCAGCGCGGCCGGGCCGCCGCCGCGGCGCCGCTGAAGGAGCTCGGCAACGACCCGGTCAGCGGTCAGCCGGTCGTGGTGAAGGCCGGCCGCTTCGGCGAGTACGTCACCGACGGCGAGTACAACGCCACCCTCCGCAAGGACGACTCGGTCGCCGAGATCACCATCGAGCGCGCCGCCGAGCTGCTCGCCGAACGCCGCGCCAAGGGCCCTGCCAAGAAGGCCACCAAGCGCGGCGCCAAGAAGGCCCCGGCGAAGAAGACGACCAAGAGGACGACCAAGAAGACGGCCGCCAAGAAGACGACAAAGAGGGCCGCCGCCAAGAAGAAGTAGCCGAGAGCGATCGGCCGCTGGTTGAGGAGGTCGCTCTGCGACCGTTGGTTCCTGAGGAGGTTGCGCTAGCAACCGTCTCGAAGGGCTCGAAACCAAGGCGCCTGCCGAGCGTCTGCCCGACACTGGTCCGATGAGAGTTGTGGCCGGCGGGTTGGGCGTCCTGGTGGTGGCTGCGGCGTCGGCGGCGACCCACTACGTGGCAGGCGTGTTCTTCCTCGTGGTCACATGCGGAGCCGTCGGCCAGACCGGTGACACGTTCCCGGCGGAGGCGTCGCCGCAGGGACGGGTGTGCGCCACCGATGCGGACACGCCGTTCGCCTCGCCCGGCATCGACCTGATCTTGCTGTCCGCTGTACTGACGGTCGTGTTCGTGATCCTTCTGTGGCGCCGCCTCGACGATCCGGGGCGCTGGCTATCCGCACTCCTGGTGCTCGCCATGCCTGTCGCGACCCTGGCGCTGTTGAGTGTCCCGCGCGACACCTGCTCGGAGCAGACCAGGCGCAGCCACCCTGCCTACGACTGCATCACGGTCACCGACGGCTGACTCGCAGTTTCCAGAATCTCCAGCGTGACCACTTCTCCGGTCGCGGCGTCACTAGCGTCCGGGGCTCCGTGCTTTCCCACCTGGAGAGGAACCCATGAACCTGCGCAGATTCTCGGTAGCGCTCGGCCTCGCGACGCTGATGTCGGTGGCCACCCTGACCTCGAGCCCGACCGCACAGGCGATCGTCGGCGGTGAGACCGCCACCGAGGCCCCGTCCTGGATGGCGTCGCTGCAGTACGACATCGATGAGCCGGACGGCGTCTACTACCACGGCTGCGGGGCGTCGCTGATCGCTCCGCGGTGGGCGGTGACCGCCCGGCACTGTGTGATCAAGGGCGCCAACACCCCCGACATCGTGCTCGACGAGCCGCTCGACCCGGCGCAGATGCAGCTGCGGATCGGCAGCGTCGACCGCACCCAGGGTGGCACCGTCGTCGGCATCGCCGAGATCCACAAGCCGCCGCGGAACCCAATCCCGTCGGCCGGCACCGACATCGCCCTGCTCGAGCTGGAGGAGGCGGTGCCGAACGCGCCGGTGAAGATCGCCGCCAGCGCCGCGCTCGGCGAGACCCGGATCCTCGGCTGGGGCATGGAGTGCGTGGAGGAGGGCTGCGGGGCGCCGGTCAAGCTCAAGCAGCTCGACACCACGACGATCTCCGACTTCAACTGCATCCCGCTCGCCATCCACTTCACGGTGGAGAGCTGCGTCGGCGAGTGGAACTCCGGCCGCAGCGCCGCTCTCGGCGACTCCGGCGGCCCGGCGGTCACCAGGGTCGACGGCGAGTGGCAGCTGACCGGTGCGACCTCACGTGTCATCTACGTCGGGAAGGCGCCGGCGATCTACGTCGACGTACCCGCCTGGCGGCAGTGGATCCGCGAGACCACGGGGATCAACACGCTCTAGCCCTGTTGGTGGCTTTGGGGTGGCGGTCAGGCGTACGCGCTGGCCGCCATCCCGAGGGCCTCCTGGGTGAGCCGCTGGTCGCACACGTAGAACAGGGTCGCGCCGGGCGGGACCGGCGTACTCCAGGGCGGGCTGACCAGCACGCCCTCGCCGGCAGAGAACGCCAGCACGGTCGCGCTGTGCGCCTTGCCGAGCACGGTCTGCCACTCGCCGTAGGTGCGCGTCTTCACGTTGGTGGGCAGCTGCGAGGAGTACGTCGCCGTCCCGCCGCCGGCGCTGGTGAGCTCCTGGTAGACCAGCCCGATGCCGGGGTCGTGCAGCTCCTCGACGATCATCGCCACCGAGTGCCACTGCACGCAGTGCGCGGTGGCGTCGACCTTGTGGACGGTACGCCGCCGCTCCAGGTCGCGCAGGGCGACGACGGTGTGCACGCCGGACGCCGCCCGCTCGGCCGCGATGGTGACCGCCACCGCCTCGTTGTCGTCACGGGCGTCTACGAGTACGGCGTGCGCGGCCTCGATGTTGGCCCGGTCGAGCACGTCCTCGTCGGTGAGGTTGCCGCGCACGAAGTGGACCTGTGCGGACCCGGGCATCGGGTGCTGGGTCGCCTGGTCGTCCCACGCACACAGCACCACCGGCTGGTCCGAGCCCTGAGCGAGGTCGTGGATGATCTTCTCGGTACGGCCGGGCTGGTAGCCGATGACCACGAAGTGGTCGCGGTACTTGTGGCTGAGCTGACCCTGCATCCGACGGCTCCTTGCGTTCTCGAGCGCGGTCGCCACCCGCGCGAAGATCATGGTGAGCGCGGTGATCCCACCGAAGATGATGTAGACCGCGACCAGGCGTCCGGGGGTGGTCGTGGGAAAGAGGTCGCCGTACCCGACGGTCGACGAGGTCACCAGGAAGTACCACCAGAAGTTGCGCGGCTCCGTGAGCGGCGCGTCCGGCTCCGCGACCGCCATCAGCATCCAGCTGGAGACGAACACGAACGCGATGACGGCCAGCGGTGTCGTCCACGACAGGCGGCCGAGACGGCGCCATATCTGGCGTACGGCGAAAGGCATCGGCCTAGGTCTCCCTCTCCCGGACTCGGTGCGATCAGAGGGGATGAGATTAGCGGTCCGGAGGCACCCTCGTTGGCGAGGATTCCAGAATTTCCAGCGAGCGGTTTATCGCGGTCCCGCCGTCGCTACGGTCTGGTCCGGGACGCCTCGGTGACCGCGCGATCGGACGACCCGTCGAGGGGAGGGCGGCGCGTCGTCCGATCGTGTCGGCCTCCAGCCTGGATCTACGCTCAGCGCCGCAGCGCGGCACCCACCGCCGACGGCGCGAGCGGCAGCGTAGGCAGCAGGCAGGCCTGGTAGGCGTGGTAGACGTCCGGCTTCCCGGACCAGGTGGTCGACGCGGGCAGGCTCTCCGCATCCAGCTCGTGGTGCCAGCTGCCGGCGGCGGGGTCGTGCAGGTTGGCCTCGATGTACTCCCACCAGATCTGCGCCCACTCGTCGTACGCCGGCTCCTCGGTCCGTACGCCGAGCGCCCAGGCCGCCAGCACCGCTTCGGCGTGCACCCAGTGCATCCGGGACCGGACGACGGGCTGGTCGGCCCAGTCGGTGGTGTAGACGAACCCCGGCGCCTCGTCGACCTCCCAGCCGATCCGCCCGGCCGCGGCGAACAGCTCCCGTGCGTCCGCGAGCAGCCACTCGGGCGGCGATGAGAGCGCCGCATCGAGGTGGACCAGCAGCCGCGCCCACTCCATCAAGTGTCCCGGCGTACACCCGAACGGCCGGAACGGGTCGTCGGGCTCCTCGGCGTTGAAGTCCGGCTCGGGGGTCCAGTCGGCGGTGAAGTGCTCGGGCAGCCGCCAGCCGTAGTCCCGCGCGACCTCGTCGATCAGGTGCGCCGCGATTGTCAGGGCCCGGTCGTACCAGGACGGATCGCCGCTGACCGCGCCCGCGGCAAGGAACGCCTCGACCATGTGCATGCTGGAGTTCGCGCCGCGGTAGCGGTCCGGCGCGGACCAGTCGCCGTCGTACCCGTCGACCACCCGGCCGGCCTCATCGAGGAACCGGGTCGTCACCACGTCCAGGGCCGAGGCCAGCAGCCCCTCGGCGCCGGTCGCCCGGGCGGCAGTCGCGCTGGCGGCCGCGAGCACCACGAAGGCCTGGTCGTACGCCGCGAGCCGGTCGTCGACCGACCGCCCGGCGCCGTCGACACCGGCCAGCCAGCCACCCGACTCCGGGTCGCGGAGCGGGCCCGCGAGTGCGGCGACGCCGTGCTCGACCAGCGGCAGGCAGTCGGGCTCGCCGCGCAGGTGCGCGAGCGCGAAGACGTGCGTCATCCGGGCGGTGATCCAGGTGTACGTCGGCTGGTCGCGATCCGGCCGGCCATGGTCGTCCAGCCACGCGAAGCCGTGCGGTGAGTCGGCCGCAGCCCGGGCGAAGGCGAGCAGCCGGCGCTGCTCGTCGTAGAGATCGATCACCCGCTCACTCAACCATGCCGCTCCTAGGCCGCGATCGGCTCACGCACGACGACCTCCGGTGCGGTCGGTGTGCCGCGCCGGGTCACGACCAGCAGCAGCGGTACGGCGGCGGCGCCGGCCAGCAGCAGCAGCGAGCCCGCCGCGTGCACGCCCCAGCGCTCGCTGACCCAGCCGAACAGCAGCGCGAACGGCAGGAACACCAGCCAGGTCGCGGCGCCGACTCCGGAGGCCACCCCGGACCGGACGTCGGAGGCGACGCCGTCGTGGAGCAGCCTGGTGAAGAAGATCGCCAGGGTCACCGTGAGCGCCACCAGCAGCACCTGCGCGACCGTGACCAGCAGCAGCGACTCGACGAGGACGAGTACCGCGCCGGCGCCCAGCAGCACCACAGCGGTCGCGGCCTGCGCCGCGGATGTGTCGAACCTGAACCGGCCGGCCAGTATCCCGCCCAGTCCGAGTGCCGCCATCAATGCCGCCCACATCGGGCCGTACGCCGCGGCGCCGGCATCGCCGTCGACCAGCCAGAGCGGCCCAAACTCGAACAGCGTGGTCGTCACCAGCCCGGCGAGGATCAGGAGCGCCGCGACCGGCAGCAGCCGCGGGTTGCGGCGCAGGGTGCGGGCGGTCACCGAGACGTGCTCCCGCAGCGACCGGGACTCGCCCTGCTGGTGCAGCACCGGCTCGCGGAAGGCGAGCAGGCAGAGCGTGGAGGCGACCAGGAACGGCAGCGTCGCGAAGTAGGTGACCCGCGGCTCGGTCGCCGCGGCCAGCGCACCGCCGGCGAGGGCGCCGAGCACCAGGGCCGCGCTCTCGGCCAGCCGAACCCGGCCGATCACCGACTCGAAGCGGTCACTGCTGCCGGTCTCCTCGAGCACGGTGTCGTAGACGATCGCATCGAAGGTGCCGGACTGCATCGCGAAGTAGACGCCGAGCAGCATCGCCGCGGCGATGTAGGTCCCGACGTTGGTGCTGAGCCCGCCCAGCAGCACGCTGGCGAAGGCGCCGAGGTTGCCGATCATCAGCACGCCACGGCGGCTCCACCGGTCGGCCAGGATCCCGGACGGCACCTCGAGCAGCGGCACCAGCGCGGCGTACGCCGCCGCCATCACGCCCACGGTCTGCGGGGTGAAGCCGATCTCGACCAGGAACAGCTTCTCGATCGGCACCCACAACGCCACCCCGCCCAGGAAGAACGCGGCGAAGAGCGGGAGCAGCCTCGTGGTCACCTTGTCGAACTTCATACTCCTAAATTAGGACTAGAGCATCCTGAAAGTCAATCAAATATTTCAAATTTAGGACTGAATCCGCTAGGATGGGTGCCGTGACAGGCTCGATGCGCACCTACGGAGACGGCTGTACGTCGGCCCACGCCCTCGACGTCGTCGGGGAGCGATGGGCGCTGCTGATCGTGCGTGACCTGCTGTTCGGGCCGAAGCGCTTCACCGATCTCCGTGTCGGCCTGCCCCAGGGCAGCCCGAACGTGCTCAGCCAGCGGCTGCGGGAGCTGGAGGAGTCCGGCGTGGTCCGTCGCCGCAAGCTGCCGGCCCCGGCCTCGGCGATGGTCTACGAGCTGACCGAGTGGGGTGCCGAGCTGGAGCCGGTGCTCCTGGGCCTGCAGCGGTGGGGTGCCGGCTCGCCCGCCTTCGCCCACGACGTACCGCTCGGCTGTGACGCCGCGATGCTGGCGCTCAGGAACGCCTTCGACCCGGAGACCGCCGGCGACCTCGCGGTGACGGTCGAGGTCCGCTTCGAGACGGCGACCTTCCGGGTCCAGGTCGCGGACGGCGCGCTCGCGATCGCCCGCGGCGCGGCCGACCAGCACGACGTCGCCGTCACCACCGACCCGGACACCCTCGAGTCGGTCGCCTTCGGGCTCCAGACCCTGCGGGCCGCCGAGCGCGCCGGCCGGCTCGAGGTCGACGGCGACTGGCGGCTGCTGCAGCAGTTCATGGCCCTGTTCCAGGTGCCGCCCTAGCGACTGCGGCCGCGCCGAACCGCACTAGTCTGCAACCGGTAGCTCCCGATCAGCAGGAGGAAGCATGGCCGGAAAGTCCTTCGCCTTCGAGGTGAACCGCACCAGCTCCGCCCCCGCGTCCACGCTGTTCGGGCTGGTCGCCGACGGCAGCCGATGGTCGGAGTGGGCGGGACCGCTGATCCCGTCCTCCTCATGGGCGCGCCGCGGCGCACTCGAGGACGCCGGCGTCGGTGCGGTCCGCAAGCTCGGCGTCGGCCCGCTCGGCGTCAAGGAGGAGACGACGGCGTACGAGCAGGACGCAGTTGGCGGCTACCGGCACGCCTACAAGCTGCTCGGCCTGGCGCCGATCTCCGGCTACCACGCCGAGGTCCGGTTCGCGCCGACCGCCGACGGCCGTACCGAGATCAGCTGGCGCGGCGAGTTCACCGAGCGGGTCCCCGGCACCGGCCGGATCTTCGAGAAGGCCCTGGGTTCCGTGATCGGCCAGCTGGCCACCCGGCTGACGTCGTACGCCGAGCGCTGAGACCACCTGCACGACCAGTAAATCTCTGCGTTCACCTGCCTGACGACACCGTCCCTTATGGTGTCGGCCGTGATCCCGGCCGAGCGGACTCCCGCGACCGACGCCGACCTCACTCACGCACCCCCTCACTCCATCTCTGCGGTGCTCAAGATCCGCGACTACCGGACGATGTGGATCGGGCTCGGCCTGGCCAGTCTCGGCGAGTGGGTCGGCCTGCTCGCGATCACCGCGCTGGCCAACAAGAGCGCCGAGGACCTCGGCGCGGTGCTCGGCCACGGCACCGACGACTACAAGCTGCAGAACTTCGCGATCGCCGGCGTGCTCTTCCTACGCGTGGTGCCCGCGCTGATCCTCGGACCGCTAGCCGGCTGGATCGCGGAGCGCTTCGACCGCAAGGCCGTGCTCGTGGCCGGCGACTACGCCCGCGCCGCGCTCTACGCGAGCATGCCGCTGGTCGACAACCTCTACTGGATCTTCGCGGCGACCCTGCTCATCGAGTGCGTGAGCGTGATCTGGGGGCCGGCGAAGGACGCGACCATCCCGCAGCTGGTGCCGCCGCACCGGCTCCAGGCCGCCAACCAGGTCAACCTGGCGACGACGTACGGCAGCGCCCTGCCCGGCGCGCTGATCTTCACCGCGCTCACCTACCTCGCCAGCGCCACCAACTTGGTCTTCGACGGCCAGCCGCTCAACCCGCTCTACCTCGCGCTGTTCCTCACCGCCGCCGGGTACGCCGTCTCCGGGGCCTTCCTCGGCACCCTGACCACGATCCCGCGCGGGCCGTCCGAGTACGCCAAGCGGGCCGGCGTCTGGGGCACGGTCGTCGGCGGCTGGGCCTACATCGCCACCAACCCGCTCGCCCGCGGCCTGGTCATGGGCATCCTCGGCGCGTTCGCCGCCGGTGGCGTGGTGATCGGGCTGGCCCGGGTCTTCGTCTCCGACATCGGCGGCGGCGATACCGGCTACGGCCTGCTGTTCACCGCGGTCACGCTCGGCCTCGGGGTCGGCATGTGGGGCGGGCCGAGGCTGCTGCGCGGGCTGTCCCGGCGGCGGCTGTTCGGGCTGGCGCTGGTCGCGGACGGCGTACTCATGCTGCCGCTGGCGCTGCTACAGAAGCTGGAGTTCGTGAGCCTGTTCGCGATGCTGCTCGGCTTCTGCGCGGGCGTCTGCTGGATCACCGGCAACACCCTGCTCGGTTTGGAGATTCCGGAGGACATGCGGTCGCGGACCTTCGCGTTCGTCGGCTCGATGAGCAGACTGGTGATGTCGACGGTGCTGGCGCTGGCGCCGCTGGTGGCAGGCTTGATCGGCAGGCACGAGTACGAGCTCTCCGATGACACGTCCGTTGTGTACGGCGGCGCCGCCGCGACGTTCCTGCTGGCGGGGGTGCTGATGACCATTGTCGGTGTCACCTCGTACCGTCACATGGACGACCGGAAGGGGATTCCGCTGAGCCAGGATCTGCGCAACGTGTTCAAGGGTGGGGGCGTCTACTCCGCCACCGGTGTCTTCGTGTGCTTCGAGGGCGGCGAGGGGGCCGGCAAGTCCACCCAAGCGCGCATGCTGCGCGAGTGGCTGGAGGCCGAGGGCTACTCGGTGCTGCTGACCTTCGAGCCCGGCGACACCGAGGTCGGCAAGGAAGTCCGCCGGATCGTGCTCTCCCCGGAGACCGGCGACCTGTCCGACCGCACCGAGGCGCTGCTGTACGCCGCCGACAAGGCCGAGCACATCGACACCGTCGTCGCGCCCGCGCTCAACCGCGGTGAGGTGGTCATCTCCGACCGCTACGTCGACTCCCTGCTGGCCTACCAGGGCGCCGGCCGCGCGCTGCCCGACAACGAGCTGGAGCGGATGGCCCGGTGGGCGACCCGCGACCTGCGGCCGCACCTGACCGTCGTACTCGACCTTCCTCCGGCCGACGGCATGTCCCGCTTCGAAGGCCGCGACCGGATCGAGCAGGAGTCCGCGGACTTCCACGGCCGGGTGCGGGAGGCGTTCCTGCGGATGGCCTCGTCGGCCCCCGAGCACTACCTGGTGATCGACGGCCGGCGACCGGTCGCGGAGATCGCCGAGGAGGTACGCCGCCGGCTGGCGCCGCTGCTCGACCAGGCCAAGCAGGCGGAGGTCAAGGCATGACGGTTTGGGACTCTCTCGTCGGCCAGCGGCCGATGATCGAGACGCTGAAGAATGCGGTGGCCGGTCACGGCATGACCCACGCCTGGCTGTTCACCGGCCCGCCCGGCTCGGGCCGCTCCAACGCGGCGATCGCCTTCGCGGCAGCCCTGCAGTGTGAGCGCGGCGGCTGCGGCGAGTGCCACTCGTGTACGACGGTGCTCGCCGGCTCGCACGCCGACGTCTCGGTCGTGCGCACCGAGAAGCTGTCGATCGGTGTCGACGAGGTGCGGGCGCTGGTGCGCTCCTCGTCGCTGGCGCCGGCCGGGCAGCGCTGGCAGATCATGATCGTCGAGGACGCCGACCGGCTCACCGACCAGGCCTGCAACGCGCTGCTGAAGGCGATCGAGGAGCCCACGCCGCGGACGGTCTGGATGCTGTGTGCGCCGACGGTCGAGGACGTGCTGCAGACGATCCGCTCCCGCTGCCGGCTGGTCACGCTGAGCACTCCGGCGACGGCCGACGTCGCGGCGTTCCTGGTCCGCACCGAGGAGGTCCACGAGGCGGTCGCGTCGTACGCCGCCCGCGCGAGCCAGGGCCACATCGGCCGGGCCAAGGCGCTGGCCCGCGACGAGGCCACCCGCAACCGGCGCCGCGAGGTGGTCGCGATCCCGGCCCGGCTGCGCTCGCTTGGCGCCTGCATGGCCGCCGCCACCAGCCTGGTCGACGTGGCCAAGGACGAGGCCGAGGCGATCACCACCGAGCTGGACGCGCGGGAGAAGGCCGACCTGGACGCGGCGTACGGCGTGGTCGAGCGCGGCCGTCGCCCGCGTGAGTACGCTCCTGCCCTCGCGGCTCTGGAGCGTGGTCAGAAGACCCGCGCCAAGCGCCGCCAGCTCGACGTCGTGGACCGCGGGCTGATGGACATCGCCTCGGTCTACCGTGACGCGATCGCGGTCGGCACCGGCGCGCGGGGAGCGCTGGTCAATGAGGAGCTGCGCACCGACCTGGACACCCTCGTCCGGCTCTCCACGCCGGAGGAGCACCTGCGCCGGATCGAGGCGATCTTCACCGCGCGGGAGCAGATGCTGGAGTTCAACGTGCCGCCGGCCTTGGCGCTGGAGTCGATGATGGTGGCCTTGCGGCTCCCGGAAGGAAACTGAGCTTTGACGAAGATTGTGGCCGGACTGCTGGTGCTTGCCCTGGTGCTGGCAGCGCTCGCGACCGCGGCGTACGTCCTTATCGACGACGGCGACAACGGCACCGACGACG
The DNA here is from genome assembly GCF_003121585.1 of Nocardioides speluncae. GTDB lineage: Bacteria > Actinomycetota > Actinomycetes > Propionibacteriales > Nocardioidaceae > Nocardioides > Nocardioides speluncae. The sequence goes on along the minus strand of NZ_QEOO01000025.1, from coordinate 28,514 downwards.
GGGTGAGGTCGAGCGACCGGCCCCGGCCGGACCTGCGGCCGACCGCCGACTCGGGCGAGGGGGCGCCGAAGGGGCTCGAGGAGTACTACTCGCAGGACCTCCAGTGGGAGGACTGCGACGAGCACGAGTGCGCCAAGCTCAAGGTGCCGCTCGACTACGCCAAGCCTGGCGGCGAGCAGATCGAGATCGCGCTGCTCCGGGTGCCGGCACCAGACGACCGGCGGATCGGCTCGCTCGTGGTCAACCCGGGTGGACCGGGCGCTCCGGGTACGACGTACGCCGCCCAGGCCCGCCAGGTCTTCCGCGACCCGCTGCTCGAGCACTACGACATCGTCGGCTTCGACCCGCGCGGCACCGGTGACTCGGCGGCCGTCGACTGCCTCGGCCACAATGCGCTGGACGAGCACTTCGCCATCGACCCGTCGCCGGACGACGCTGCCGAGCGGAAGGCGTTCGCCCAGGAAGCCGCGGCGTTCGGCGCCGGCTGCGCCCGGCTGAGCGCCGGCGTCGACGCGCATGTCTCCACGGTGGAGGCCGCCCGCGACCTGGACGTGCTCCGAGCAGTGCTCGGCCAGGAGCGGCTCGACTACCTCGGTGCGTCGTACGGCACCAAGCTGGGTGCGACGTACGCCGACCTGTTCCCCGACCGGGTCGGCCGGCTGGTCCTCGACGGCGCCGTCGACCCCGCGCTGTCATCGCGGGACGCGTCGCTGCAGCAGGCCGAGGGCTTCGAGACCGCGCTGAACGCCTACATCGACCACTGCGTCGACGGCGGCGACTGCTTCCTCGGCTCGTCGCGGGAGAAGGGACTCGATCGGCTGTCGAAGTTCCTCGACGACGTGGACGCCGAGCCGGTGGACACCGACGACCCCGACGAGCGCGACCTGACCATCGGCTACGCCTTCTACGGCATCGCCGCCACGCTCTACAACCAGGACTACTGGGAGTTGCTGACCCCCGCGCTCGCGTCGGCGTTCGACGGCGACGGCACCCTGCTGCTCTCCTTCGCCGACGCCTACGCCTCGCGTGGGCCGGGCGGCTACACCGACAACAGCTCCGAGGCGTTCCTCGCGATCAGCTGCCTCGACGACCCGTGGTCGCTGCCGGTCGACAAGGTGGCGGCGCAGGTGCCGGCCTTCGAGAAGGTCGCGCCCACCTTCGGCGAGATCTTCGCCTACGGAATGATCTTCTGCGGCGGCTTCGAGCACCGCTCGCCCGACGCCCGCCACCAGGTGCGCGCCGCGGGGGCCGACCCGATCCTGGTCACCGGCACCACCCGCGACCCCGCCACCCCGCTGAAGTGGGCCGAGGCGCTGGCCTCCCAGCTCGAGTCGGCGGTGCTGATCCGCCGCGACGGCGACGGCCACACGGCGTACAACTCCGGCAATGAGTGCGTCGACGAGGCCATCGAGTCCTACCTCCTCGACGGCACCGTCCCCACCGGCACCCTGGACTGCTGATGGGCTCGCCGTGAGACGGCTGTACCTCGCCGTCCTCCTGCTCGAGCTTGTAGGACTCTTCGCGATGGCATCCGCCGACCACGTCGTCGACGAGTTCGCTGGGCCGCCCGTCCGGCCGGTTCTCACCGACCCGCTAGCCGGCGCACCGAAGGGCCTGGAGGTGTACTACTCCCAGAAGCTCTTCTGGCGGAGCTGCGACGAGTGGTACGACGACTGGTTCGACGACGACCACGAGTGTGCCCTGTTGAAGGTGCCGCTCGACTACGCTGAGCCCCGCGGCGATCGCGGTCGGATCAGCGTGCTGAGGGTGCCTGCGGACCCTGCCCGGCGGATGGGATCGCTGGTTGTCAACCCGGGCGGGCCTGGCCACAGCGGCATGGACTTTGCGGACGTTGCCGGCGAGGTCTTCGCTCACCCGATCCTCGAACGGTTCGACATAGTTGGCTTCGATCCCAGGGGAACGGGCTCGTCAAGCTTCTTCGACTGTCTGAGCGACAGCGCCATGGACGAGTACCTTGCTCTGGATCCGACGCCCGATGACGCGGCCGAGCGGGCTGAGTTCGCTGAGGCCACCGAGGCGTTCGGAGCGGGCTGTTCGGCGGACGACGATGCGCCGTACTATGCCCACGTCACCACTGTCGAGGTGGCGCGGGACATGGACGTCCTTCGTGCAGCGCTGCGCCACGAGCGGTTGGACTACTTCGGCGCTTCGTACGGCACCAAGCTCGGCGCCACCTACGCCGACCTGTTCCCGGAGCGCGTTGGCCGAATGGTGCTCGATGGCGGTCTGGGTGAGCTGAACGACGATGCCGCAGTGCCTTCACAGGTGAAGGGATTCCAGACCGCGCTCGAGGCCTACGTCGCTGACTGCGTCGAGGGCGGCGATTGCGTGCTCGGCGGATCGCGAGAGGCCGGGCTGGCCCGGATCTCGAAGTTCTTCGATGGCCTGGACGCCGCATCGCTCAACACCGACGACCCCGATCGCGACCTGACCGAGGGCCACGCGCTCCGCGCCGTCGTCTCCCAGCTCTACAGCCGTGCGTACTGGAGTTCGCTCACGTCTGCCTTCGAGGACGCCTTCGCCGGTGATGGCACCGCGCTGCTGTCGTTTGCCGATGCGTTCACAGGCCGCTGGCCAGACGGTGATAGCTGGTACTACGACGGCACCTGGGAGTCGTTCGTCGGGATCACCTGTGCCGACGATCCATCGTCGCTGACGGTCGACAAGATCCCGGCTCGCGTGCCGGCTTTCGAGAAGGTGTCACCGATCTTCGGCAAGATGGCCGCCTATGGCTTGGCAACCTGCTCCGGCTTCCAGGGCCGCTCGCTGCACGCTCGCCACCAGATCAATGCGACCGGCATCGACCCGATCCTGGTCACCGGCACCACGCGCGATCCCGCGACGACCTTGAAGGAGGCCGAGGCGCTGGCCTCCAAGCTCGAGTCGGCGGTGCTGATCCGGCGCGACGGCGACGGCCACACGGCGTACAACTCCGGCAACGAGTGCGTCGACGAGGCCATCGAGTCCTACCTCCTCGATGGCACCGTCCCCACCGGCACGCTTGACTGCTGACGGGACCACTGACGGCGGTTTCTCGGCACGGCGCGCTGTCCGTATACTTCTGCGGGTTGCCCGGCTCCGCCGTCCACGCGTACGCCGGGCAGCACGCCGCCTTAGCTCAGTCGGTAGAGCGAATCACTCGTAATGATTAGGTCGTCGGTTCGATTCCGACAGGCGGCTCCACGCGGATGCGGTCCGACTGGTCGGGCGCCTGGCTTCCAGCCAGGAGGAGCAGGTTCGAGTCCTGCCGTCCGCTCAACGAGACTGGGTCTTCGTGATGTAGCCGCGGTTCGCTGCCACAGGAGTGACCGCGATCCACCCCGTTGGTTGTGCGAGGTAGCGGGGGACCCGACCCCGGTAGGCGTCGTACTCGCTCCCGAACCTGTCGCGTAGCCAATCTTCCTCGCGCAGCACCCACCGGTGCACTAGGGCAGCGCTCACTGGGCAGGTGGCCAGCATCCAGCCGTTGCGGGTCGCGCCTGCAAGGCCGAGATGGGCCGCCGTGAAGCCGAGGTAAATCGGGTTGCGGGAAACCCGGTGCAGCCCCGTCGTGACCAGCGTTTCCGGATCCTCCAGCGACCCTGGCCCGCGCTCCTGCCAGGCCGCCACCACCACCGCGAGACCGGTACCGGCGAGCACCGAGCCGACCGGACGGGTCCACGCCGGGAGCGGCAGCGGCCGAAACCGCTGTGCCAGCACCCCTATCACGACGCCAGCCAATGTCTCGGCGGGCAGCGGGATGCTGTCCGCTGCCGCCTGCAGGCGCTCCCGGACGCTCACGGTTGCGTCCCCCGAGCAGCTGCCGCCGTCGGCACCGCGCGTGCCGCAGTCCAGGGGCGTACGAGGTGGACGGGGCGGTAGCGCACGTACCAGTAGAGCATCAGCGCAGAGCTGACCACGTAGAACGCGTGTAGGAACCAGATCGGCCCGGGCGGCAGGTTGAAGACGTAGATCGAATGGACCGCGTTGCCGACGTTGGCCAGCGCGATGTTGCCGAGGCTGTACGACGACAGTTCGCGCGTGCGGAGGGCCTTGCGAAGCATCGGCAGCATGCTGCCGGCGAACACGGCCGTGGAGACCATTCCCGCGAGGACCGGCAGCGTCGCTTCCATGCCTCGACGGTAGGCGCCCGACACGTCGGCAGCATCGGGTGAACGACGCATTCTCCCGGCGCCGGAATGGGCCGAACGACCCACGCAGCGCGATGGCATCACGCCGCGGTATGACCCAAATGGGGTGTGCCCGGGCGCCATTTCTGGCAGTTACGTTCCGTTCGTCCTGCAGCAACCCCCGCCCATGTAGGAGGACGAAATGTCACGACGATCAGCAGCCATCGCGGCTGTGCTGTCGGCGGCCGGACTGGCGGCCGCCGCCCTGTCGGTTCCGTCGGTCGCCTCGACGATCATGCCCGCGAGTGACCGGACAATCACGCAGGCAGCCGACGACCCGTCGGACGCCATGCTCGCCGCCCTCGCCCGGGATCTCAAGATCACACCCGACCAGGCGCGGGCGAGGCTAGCCCGGGAGAAGGATGCCTCACGCATCGAGGCGGCCCTGCGCACCCGTCTCGGTACGACGTTCGCCGGAGCCTGGTTCGCCAGCGGCAGCGAGGCCCTGACCGTTGGTGTCACGGACGCGAGCAAGGCCGATGCGGTCCGCGCCGCTGGCGCCTCACCGAAGGTCGTGGAGCACAGCCTCATCCAGCTCGACGCGCTCAAGACCAAGCTGGACCGCAACGGCAAGCGGGCGCCGAGAAGGGTGCCCGGGTGGTACGTCGACCTCGCCAACAACTCCGTCACGATCCTCACCCGTGCCGGCGCCACCGAGCGGGCGAAGAGGTTCGCCACCGCGAGCGGACTGGATCTGTCGGTCGTGAACTTCGTTGCCTCCAAGGAGACTCCACGGCCCTTGATCGACGTGATCGGCGGCAACGCCTACTACATCGGCAGCGGCATGCGTTGCTCGGTCGGGTTCGCAGTCACCGGTGGATTCGTCACCGCCGGCCACTGCGGCCAGACCGGTCAGCCGACCTCGCAGCCGAGCGGCACTGTGGCCGGATCGAGCTTCCCGGGCAACGACTACGGCTGGGTACGCGTTGCCGCGGGCAACACGCCCAGGGCACTGGTCAACCGCTACCCGGGAACGGTGCCGGTCGCGGGGTCGTCCGAAGCCCCGGTGGGCTCGTCGGTATGCCGATCCGGCTCCACGACGGGATGGCGTTGCGGCACCATCCAGCAGAAGAACGCGTCGGTGACCTACCCGGAGGGCACCATCACCGGACTGACCCGCACCAACGCCTGCGCCGAACCAGGTGACTCCGGCGGCTCCTGGATCACCGGTGACCAGGCTCAAGGTGTGACGTCCGGTGGCTCCGGCAACTGCACGTCGGGCGGTGTCATCTACTTCCAGCCGCTCAACGAGATCCTCGGCGCCTACGGCCTGTCGCTGACGGTGACCGGTACGACGCCCCCGCCGACGACACCTCCGCCGACCCCGCCGCCGGGCGGTGGAACGACCTGGCAGGCCGGTACGACGTACGCAGCAGGCGCGATCGTCACCTACGCAGGTCTGCGGTACGAGTGCTGGCAGGGCCATACGGCCCAGGCTGGCTGGGAGCCGCCCAACGTTCCCGCGTTGTGGCGCCGGCTCTGACGCCGAGCGCGCGATGACCGGCATGGCCGCCCGGAGCGGGACCGGACTCCGGGCGGCCATTGCCAAACCTGCCTCTGACACACCTGAGTAGGACCTTGCAGGGTCGTCTAACTGTGAACACCTGCCCACGCTCGCCCCTTCCTGGCACCTCGACCCGGCAAGTACGTTGCTTGGCATGGAGCTGGAGGTGCGCCACCTGAGGCTGATCTGTGCGGTGGCCGACGCCGGCAGCGTCACCAAGGCGGCCGCCAATCTCGGACTCGCGCAGCCCGCTCTCAGTGCCCAGCTCGGACGCATCGAGCGGATGCTCGGTGGGCCGGTCTTCGAGCGGAACCGCACCGGGGCGCGGCCGACACCGCTGGGCGACTTCATGATCGCCAGGGCCCGCCTGCTGCTCCCCGCGGTCACCGGGCTGCGCGAAGAGGCCGCCCGGCTCAGCGACCACGGGCGCCCGGGCGAGCTGCCGGCCCAGCTAACGGTCGGATCGGCCACTGGTCATCTTCTGGGTCGGTTGGTGCATCACCTGACCGCTGCCTATCCAGCGCTGCACGTCGCGACCCACGTCTCCTGGTCCGCAGACGAACTGGCCAGCCTGGTGGCGGCCGGCCGTGTCGACTACACCCTGGTCGGAGTCTGCGATGAGGCGCCGCCGCCGTCGCAGGCGGGTCTCACCTGGCGTGTACTCGGCATCGATCCAGTATTCGTGCTGTTACCGACACGCCATCCCCTCGCCGATCGATCAGAGATCGAACTCGGCGACCTTGCAGATGAGCAGTGGGCCGCGACACCAGGCGATGGCTGCTTCGCCGACTGCTTCACTTCTGCGTGCGCCAAGGCTGGCTTCATACCGCGAACCTTGTTGGAGACGGACATGGCGAGCTGTCTGGACCTGGTCGAATCCGGCGACGCGGTGGTCTTGTGTCAGCCCATGTTCCGGCACATGGACAGCGTGGTGGCGTTGCCGATCGCCGGCGTGCCCCTTCGCTGGCGACACCTGATCGGCTGGCACCCGGAAGGACCGGCGGTCGGTGTCGCCGACCAGGTCATCAAACTCGCCGGCCTCGCCTACTTCGACGTGATCGCCCGCAGCCCGCGGTACTCGACCTGGCTGCTCAACAATCAGGGCTACGGCGTCGACCCCGCCCTCGACGCTCATCCGCGCAGCTCCGGCTGACCGAATCTGCCCCGCCTCAGCGGATGGCGAGGAGGACGCCGATCTTGTCGATGCGGTGTTCCGGGTTGTCGAACTCGTCGTACCAGTAGTTGCCGGCTGCGTGGTCTTCCAGGGTGGCGCAGGTCGACAGCGTGATCATGGCGCGGGTGGGTTCCTGCCCCGGATTCCCGGGTACGGCGGCACGCTGGGCCCGCAGCGACTTCGGCGACCTGAACGACGTCCGGCGGGTGCCGGTGATGCGGTAGACGTAGGTGGCGTTCTTGGTGCGTACGCGTACCCGGTCACCCCGCTCGAGCTCGGGCAGCCGGAGGAAGGCACGCGTCGAGGAGAGACGGTGAGCGGTGACCTGGTAGTTGCCGACGCCGCCCGGGCCGGTGCCGCCGCGCGGGCCGTGCGGGCTGGCGGCGCGGCCGGTGTTCTGGATCTCGGTGCCGGGGGCGTCGTCGGTCCACCCCCGGTAGGGCAGCACCGCGAGGTCGAAGAGCCCGATCTTCGGGATGGAGAGGTCGGCCCGCATCGGCCTGCCGTCTGACGCGAGCGGCGCCTCCTCGGTGGGGGTGGGGGCGGGCGTAGGGGTCGCCGGAGCCGCCGTCGGCGTACTGGATCCGGGAGTTGCCGCGGGCGCGTCGCTGCTCTCGCCGCTCGGTGACGAGCACGCGGCGAAGGTGAGTACGGCGAGTGTGGCGGAGGCCGTGCGGGCACGGGCTGATGTCGGGTTCATGGTCCTCGTCCACGCTCATCGTCGCAGGCCAGAAGTGAGAAGCCCAGGTACGGCTCCACGCACGTAAAATGGGCGATCCATCCCAAATATGAGGAGTGTCGCGATGTCTCCGGAACCGAAAGAGGAAGAGCAGACCGAGGCCGAGGAGAAGCTGACCATCTTCGGGCCTAGGGTCGAGAACTTCGACTACGCACTCCAGGCCGAGCCGCTCACGAGCGAGGAACTCGAGCTCCTACGTAAAGAGCGGCCGTAGCGCCCCTAAGCACTATCTGTTTGCGTCGGCGGCGTGGGCGGCGGGCGGGTAGTCGTAGCGGCCGGCCTGCCACCCGTCCGCGAGGGGCGACCAGAAGAAGAAGGTGACCCGGCGCTCGGCGAAGCGCCAGCGGCCGTCGTCGCAGCGCACCATCCGGTCGGTGTAGCGGCCGGCGGCGATGTGCGCGACGCCGTCGACCACGCAGGGCTGGTCCAGCCAGGTCTGGCCGGTGGCCACGTCGCCGGAGAGATCGATGGTCTCGTTGCTGCTGAAGTGCCACCACGCCTGCAGCGACCCCTCCCGCAGACCGGCGAAGAACTCCCGCAGCGCCGCCCGACCGGTCACCGTCGACAGCCCGGCGAAGGTGCCGTCGGGCGTGAAGAGCTCGACCAGGTCGTCCCAGCGGCCGTCGTCGAGGTACTGGCAGTAGCGGGCGCGGAGCTGGCCGATCTCGTGCAGGTCCTCAAGCCGCCGGACCCGCGCCTCGAGGTCCATCACGCCACCGCCGGCCGCCGGTCGGTCACAGGTGCGGCCGTGGCGGCGAGAACGTCGGCCAGTTCGACGCCGGGCGCCAGCTCGACCAGCTCGAACGCGCCAGGCCCGACATCCACCACGCAGAGATCGGTGATCACCCGGGCCACCACACCGCGCCCGGTGACCGGCAGGCTGCACGACGCGACCAGCTTCGGCTCGCCGGTCCGGGTCAGGTGCTCCATCAGTACGACGACCCGGCGGGCGCCGCTGACCAGATCCATCGCGCCGCCCATGCCCTTGACCATCGCGCCCGGGACCAGCCAGTTGGCCAGGTCGCCGTTGGCCGCGACCTGCATCCCGCCGAGGACCGCGACGTCGATGTGCCCGCCGCGGATCATCGCGAAGCTGGCCGCGGAGTCGAAGTACGACGCCCCCGGGACCACCGTCACCGTCTGCTTGCCGGCGTTGATCAGGTCGGGGTCGACCTCGTCGTCGTACGGGAAGGGCCCGACGCCGAGGATCCCGTTCTCCGCGTGCAGGGTCACCATGGAGCCCGCCGGCAGGTGCGCCGGGATCAGCGTTGGCAGCCCGATGCCGAGGTTGACGTACTCGCCGTCGCGCAGCTCGGCGGCCGCGCGGGCGGCCATCTGGTCGCGGGTCCAGGCCATCTCAGACCTCCGCCCGCGGCCGGGTGGTCCGCTTCTCGATGTCCTTGCGGGCTGCCTGCTCGGGCGTCAGCGGGACCACGTGCTGCACGAACACGCCCGGCAGGTGTACGTCGTCCGGCGCGAGCTCGCCGACACTGACCAGCCGCTCCGCCTCGACGATGGTGACCCGCCCGGCCATCGCGGCGTTCGGGTTGAAGTTCCGGGCCGACGCGTGGAAGACACAGTTGCCGGCCGGGTCGGCGACCGCGGCCCGGACCAGCGCGTAGTCGGTCACGATGCCCTCCTCCAGCACCATCTCGCGGCCCTGGAAGGTGCGCAGCTCCTTGGCCGGCGAGGCGACCGCGACCGAGCCGTCGGCGGCGTACCGCCAGGGCAGCCCGCCCTCGGCGACCAGCGTGCCGACACCGGTCGGCGTGTAGAACGCGCCCACCCCCGCACCGCCGGCTCGCAGCCGCTCGGCGAGGGTGCCCTGCGGGGTGAGCTCGACGTGCAGCTCGCCGGCGAGGTACTGGCGCGCGAACTCCTTGTTCTCCCCGACGTACGACGCGATCACCCGCGCGATCCGGCCGCGTTCGAGCAGCAGCCCGAGGCCCGCGCCGTCGACGCCGCAGTTGTTGGAGACCACGGTCAGCTCGGTGGCGCCCTGGTCCAGCAGCGCCTCGATCAGGAACCACGGGATGCCGGCCAGCCCGAACCCGCCGACCGCGAGACTCGCGCCGGACGGGATGCCGGCGACCGCCTCGGCCGCCGATCCGACCACCTTGTCCAGGCTCACGACGCCACCAGGTGCTCGAGGACCGCGGAGGTGACCGCCGTCGGCTGCTGGACGCTGGCGAGGTGCGCCGCGTCGGGTACGACGAGCAGCCGGCCGTCGGCGATCCCGTCGGCAATCCGGGCCAGGTGGTCCGGCGGGGTGGCCGGGTCGTCGGCCCCGGCGATCACGAGGGCCGGCGCCTTGATCGATGCCAGGTCGGTGGTGAGGTCCATGGTCGCGATCGCCTCGCAGCAGCTCGCGTAGCCTTCGGGCGGCGTCCCGGCGACCATCGACTCGGCGTATCGCCGCCGGCGCGGATGGCGCTCGCGGTAGCCGGCGGTGAACCACCGGCCGACCACCGCCGGGGCGACCGCGCGGGTGCCCTCGGCCCGTACCAGCGCCGCCCGGTCGTACCAGGCCGACGCGGGCTCGAGCAGGGCCGAGGTGCACAGCAGCACCAGCCTGTCGACGCGGTCCGGCTCGCGCGCGGCGAGCCGCATCCCGGTCATGCCGCCCAGCGAGAGGCCGACGAAGTGCGCCCGCTCGACACTGAGGTCGTCGAGCAGCATTACGACGTCGTCAGCGAGGTCGTCGAGGTCGTACGGGCCGGCCGGCACCGGGGAGTCGCCGTGGCCGCGGGTGTCGTAGCGGACCACCCGGAAGTGCTTCTCGAGCTCGGCGAGGTTGAAGTCCCACATCTCCCAAGTCGCGCCGAGCGAGTTCGACAGCACCACCACCGGGCCGTCGGGCCGGCCGGTGACGACGTGGCTGACCGCGACCGCGCTCATGAGACGGCCTCGAAGACCGCGGCGAGCCCCTGGCCGCCGCCGATGCACATCGTCTCCAGCCCGTAGCGTCCACCGCGGCGCCGCAGCTCGTGGGCCATCGTGGCCAGGATCCGGGCCCCGGTCGCGCCGACCGGGTGGCCGAGCGAGATGCCGGAGCCGTTGGGGTTGAGCCGGTCGTCGGTCGCGTCGACCTTCCACTCGCGCAGGCAGGCCAGCACCTGTGCGGCGAAGGCCTCGTTCAGCTCCAGTACGTCGATCTCGTCGAGCGTGATCCCGGCCCGGTCCAGTGCCGCGGCAGTGGCGGCGACCGGCCCGATGCCCATCACCTCGGGCCCGACCCCGGCCACCGCCCATGACCGGAGCGCCAGCAGCGGCTGCAGGCCGCGGCGCTCGGCCTCGGACCGGGTGGTGACCACGCACATGGCCGCGCCGTCGTTCTGGCCGCTGGCGTTGCCGGCGGTGACCGTCGACTCCGGATCGAGCGAGGCGCGCACCGGCCGCAGCGCCGCCAGACCTTCCAGCGTGGTGTCGGCGCGGGGGTGCTCGTCGCGGTCGACGACGACGTCCGGCCGGCCCCGGCGGCCTGGGACGGTCACCGGCACCAGCTCGTCGGCGAACCGGCCCTCGTCGTGGGCGGCGACGGCCCGCTGCTGCGAGCGCAGCGCGAGCTCGTCCTGCTCCTCGCGGGCGATGGCGTACTCGCGGCGCAGGTTCTCGGCGGTCTCCAGCATCCCGCCCGGCACCGGGTGGTCCCGGCCGCCCGCGGTCTCGCGGGCTCGGACCAGTCGGTCGGCCAGCTCGACGCTGCCACCGCGGACGCCGGTGCGCAGCCCGAGCGCATAGTGCTCGACCTGCGACATCGACTCGGCGCCGCCCGCCACCACCAGCCGGGCCGAGCCGGTCGCGACCATGCCTGCGGCGTACAGGACCGCCTGCAGCCCGGAGCCGCAGCGACGGTCAACCTGGACTCCGGGAACGGCGGTGTCGAGGCCGGCGTCCAGCGCGGCGATCCGGCCGATCGCCGGCGCCTCGCCGTTCGGGTAGCACTGTCCGAGTACGACGTCGTCGACGTCGCCCTCCTGCAGCCCCGCTCGCCGGGCCAGCTCGGCGAGCAGGCCGGAGGCCAGGTCGGCGGCGGAGAGCGACGCGAAGGCCCCGCCGAAGCGGCCCACTGGGGTGCGGAGCGGGTGGCAGATCACGACGTCGTCCATGGGTATGACGTTAAGCGGAGTCGCCGAGAGAGAAAAGTACTCATTTCCTCAGCATTGAGAGCCTGCAAGTATGGATCCGTGGAGCTTCGTCACCTGCGCTATTTCGTCGCCGTCGCCGAGGAGCGGCACTTCGGCCGGGCGGCCGAGCGGCTGCACATGGCCCAGCCCCCGCTGTCCCAGCAGATCCGCCAGCTCGAGTCCGAGCTCGGCGTCCAACTGCTGCACCGCACCACCCGCAAGGTCGAACTGACCGCCGCGGGGGCGGCGTACCTCGACCGGGCCCGGGCCGTGCTCGCCTATGTCGAGTCGGCGACCTCCGAGGCGCAGCGGGTAGCCGCAGGCCTGGTGGGCCGGCTCGTGGTCGGCTGCGTCGGCTCCGCGACGTACAGCCTGCTGCCCAGCCTGGCCCGCCGGCTCCGGGAGGACCTGCCGGCGGTCGACTTCTCCTTCCGCGGCGAGATGTTGGTACCCGACCAGGTGGATGCGCTGCTGAGCGGCGAGATCGACCTGGCACTGCTCCGGCCGCCGGTGGCCGACGCCGGGGTGCGGCTGCGCCACCTGCGTGAGGACCGCCTGATCGTCGCGCTGCCCGACGGCCACCGGCTGGCCCAGCGCAAGCGGCTCCGGATCGCAGACCTGCGCGACGAGGAGTTCATCGTCCACCCGGGACGCGGCCGGTCGGTGATGAGCGGGCTGGTGGCGACCCTGTGCCGCGAGGCCGGGTTCGAGCCGCGGGTGCGGCAGGAGGTGGGCGAGACCTCGACCCTGGTCACCTTCGTCGCCGCAGGGCTGGGCGTCGCTGTGGTTCCCGAGCCGGTGTCGCGGCTCGGCGTTGCCGGCGCCACCTACCGTCCGCTGGTCGGCGGCGGGCGGGTCGAGCTGGCGGCCGCGACCCGCGCCGCCGAGGACGCCCCGCATCTGTCCCGGGCGCTGGCGGTCCTGACCTCGCTCAGTCGGTAGCGCCGGTCCGGCCGATCGGCGCAGGCGGGTAGCTCGATCCGTCCAGCAGCGGCCGGTCGCCGAGCGGCGCGTCGAGCCGCACCGTGCGGTCGACACTGGGAGTGCGTGTGCAGCCGACATCGGCGGTGGGGCCGTCCACGGCGCTCACGGTCCAGTAGACAACTACCGCGTCGGGCCGCTCCTCGACGACCGGCTCCTGGAGGATCGGGCCGAGGTCGCGGCCGTAGCAGTCGGAGACGCGCATCGTGACCGACGTACTCCCGGGCGCGGCGTCCCGACGCTCGATCTGTGCCCACGCCTGCCAATCTCGCGTCACCGGAGCCAGCTGGCAATCGCCCCAGCCGACGGCCTCCCACCGGCCGCCCTCGCGCTCGAGGAGGAGATAGTTCGCGTCGTCGCCCTCAGGCCCGCGTTCGGTCCACCGGCCGAGTCCCAATGTGAGGCGGTGAGCGTCGCCGTCCAGCACTCGCCACTCGACGTCGCCGCTGTCGCGGAACGGCACATCCGTGCTGATGCGCGGGTCGTCGAGCATCCCTTGGAAGGTACGCCGCGCCTCTGCGTCGGTTAGCAGGCCCGGGCGCCCGTCGGCCATCACCGACGCCGGCCAGCCGTTCCTGTCCCCGCACGAGAGCAGCGGCTCGCCGGCGTCGCTCATCTCGACGATGTCGCCGAGCTCGCTGGCCGGATCAGGGGTCGGCACTGGGGCCGGAACCGGTGCGTTTGGCTGCGCAATCCAGCTGGCAACGCCGATCGCGGCGGCTGCAGACACGGCAGCGGCCACGACGCTGGTACGGCGTCGACGACGCTGCCGGGACTGACGTCCGGCGCGGATCCCGGCGTCGATGACGTCGTCGCCGAGGGCCGGCCGGTCGTCCTCGAGAGCGCGGATGAGGTCGGCAAGCTCGTCGGTCATGGTCGCCTCCCGTGGGCGGGGTCGGGTTCGTGAGGTACGACGACGTCGGTGAGCCGCTCGCGCAGCCGGCCGAGCGCGCGGGTGGCGCGCATCTTCACGGCGCCGTCGGAGATGCCGATCTCGCGTGCCGTCTCGGCCACCGACAGCCCGAAGTAGTACCGCAGGATCACCACCGCGCGGTCCTGCCGGCCGAGCTCGTCGAGCGCCGCCTGCAACGCCAGCACGCCGCTCCGGTCGGTCTCGGTGCCGGCCTCGGGCAGCTCCGACATCACCACCTCGGTGGACGACCGTCGTCGCCGTTGGTCGACGTGCAGCCGGACCAGCACGGTGCGGGCGTATCCCGCCGGGTTGTCCAGCCGTCGGCGGCGCCGCATCACGCCGTACATCCGCTCGAGCGTGTCCTGCACCAGGTCCTCGGCGGCGTGCCGGTCGCTGGTCAGCAGCCAGGCCGTCCGATGCAGCATCGGGGCGACCGAGTGGGCAAACTCGCTGAACTGCTCCTCAGTGGCCACCCCGTGCCGCCTTCCCGCATCGACGCCTTACCCAGGATGACGTGATGGGCCGCCGGATCGTCACTGCCGGACTGCGGCTGTGCAGCCGCTGCTTCGACCGCAGGGGGTACGGTCTTGCTGATCCAGGTGTGTCACTAACGCCTGGTTTACTGACCCACCTGGATCACCAAAACCGTCTGGCCCCAGCTCGGCAGCGCGCGATGGGACGTGCTCACCGCCAAGACCTATCTACCGCGGCTGGTGGCCGCAGGCGTGGAGCTGGTCGTGCAGCCCGTCCCCGTGGGGATCCTACGGACGCCGATGTCGTACGTCGACGGCGCGCTGTTGCAGCCGTCCGGCCTCGGCGTCGAGGTCGACCCGGACGCCGTTCGAGCTGCAGCGGTCGGGCGTGTGGCCGCAGCTGTGGCGGATCGTCGGCGAGTACGCCAACATCAGCATCTTCGACGTCGCCTCCAACGATGAGCTGTCGAGCAGACTACTGGTCACGCCCGACTGACGGTCGGACCATCCTGGGAAGTGCGCGACTCAGTCGCTCTCACGCGGCGGCGGGAGCTTCGGGGAGTCGGGTGGCTCGTCCGGGAGGTGCGGGTCGGCGAGGAGGTACTGGGTGAGTCGGCCCTGGTGCTCGCGGTCGTGGGTGCGCACCGGCTCGGGGATCATCCGGCCCTCGGTCGCGTCCCAGAACCGGTCGATCTGACGGGCCACTCGCCGGGCGACCTTGCCGGTCACGCCCTGGTGCGGGACGAACGGGTGCGGCCGGGTCGGCGCGCGCAGCTCGGCGACGTACATCGCCTCGGCGATCCGGTGCCGCTCGGGGGCCCGCAGCAGCAGGGCGAGCTCGTCGACGATCCGGTGCTCCAGCTCCCAGGTCGCCTCGAACTCGCGGCGCGCCTCGGCCCATACCTCGGGCCACGGGATGCGGATGGCGTACGACGAGCCGTAGAGCTTGGCCTTCACCTGGAACAGCGCCCGCTCCATCCGCTTGCTCTGATGGACGAACTCAGCCGCACGGGCGTGCCCCTTCGGTAGGCGCTTGCGGACGAGCGGAACCAGCACCGCGTTCGCGGCAGAGTTGTGTCGGCTGACGCTGGCCAGGAAGGTGTCGGTAGCCGGGTACTGGTCGCGCGGGCGCGCCAGCGTGGGCATGCGCGCCTCCGCCGTCGCGAGCCGCGCGGCGAGCACTTCGTGGGTCGCGGTAATGCTGGTTTCGAGCGTGTCCATGGCGGCCTCCACCACATGTCCAACCCCACCTACCAGTGTCGCGCCGCCGCGCGCCGCTCACAAGGCTGCTCCGATATCCGTTGGTGGCGCCGCGACATCGGTCGACCTGCGGGGACACAACAGCAGCCAGCAACGTGAGGCGCGGCACACCCTGAACTAGTACGTGTTCTAGCCACATCCTCGTAGAGTGCGAGGATGAGCGACGCCGCCCTGCCCGACCCGTCGAGGGCCGAAGAGCCGCACTGGACCGAGCCCGGTGCCTGGCCGGTCGCCCCCGGCGTACACCGGATCCCGTTGCCGCTGCCGATGGACGGCCTGCGCGCGGTCAATGTCTACGCGCTGGAGACAGACCGCGGGCTGACCCTGATCGACGCCGGGTGGGCGATCGAGGAGGCGCGCACGCTGCTGGAGCGGTCGCTGAAGGAGATCGGGTACGCCGTCTCCGACATCAACCGCTTCCTGGTCACCCACGTGCACCGCGACCACTACACCCAGGCTGTGACGGTACGCCGCGAGATCGGCGCGCACGTCAGCCTCGGGCTGGGCGACAAGCCGACCCTCGACCTCATTCTCGACGAGGACAACCGGCCGGAGGAGGATCCGCACCTGCAGATGATGCGCGACGCCGGCGCGGTGAAGATGGCCGACGCCTGGGCCAAGATGAGCGAGGGCATGACCCCCGACCTCACGCTGTGGGAGTACCCCGACACCTGGTTGGAGAGCGACCACACCATCGACGTCGACGGCCGCGCGCTGGACGCCGTACACACCCCCGGGCACACCCAGGGCCACTTCGTCTTCGCCGACCAGGCCGCGTCGCTGCTGTTCGCCGGCGACCACGTGCTGCCGACGATCACGCCGTCGATCGGCTTCGAGCCGGTGCTGGCCGCGCAGCCGCTCGGCGACTTCCTGGGCTCGCTGGCGAAGGTGCGCGCGCTGCCCGACCTGACCCTGCTGCCGGCGCACGGCCCGGTCGCACCGTCCTCGCACGCCCGGGTCGACGAGCTCGTCGTCCACCACGACGAGCGGCTCGCCCTCTGCCTGGCCGCGCTGCCCGCCGGCGGCGGGACGGCGTACGACGTCGCGCTGGAGCTGCCGTGGACCCGGCACGAGCGGCGGATGCGCGACCTCGACCTCTTCAACGCCGCCCTGGCCACCTTGGAGACCCGCGCCCACCTCGAGCTGCTGGTCGCGCGCGGTGAGCTCACTCGCACCCCCGACCAAGGCGGCTTCGTGTACCAGCGGCCTCCGGAGTAGGTTGGCGGTCCAGGCAAGTTCGACAGACAGGGGAGCACGCCCGGCGTGCTGAGAGTGCGGCTGAGTTCGACCCACGGGGCCGCAGACCCTCCGAACCTGATCCGGTTAGCACCGGCGAAGGGAGTCACCATGTACCACCCTGCGCGCGCGCTCGCGGCGCTGGCATCACTCGCTCTCACGGGCAGCCTGCTCGGCTGCTCGACGATGGGCGGCGACGACGACAAGTCCGCCGACGAGTCCGGCTCGGGCTCCACGACCGTCAAGCTGGTCACCCACGACTCGTTCGCGCTGCCCGAGGACCTGCAGGCCAAGTTCGAGAAGGACAGCGGCCTCCAGCTGGAGATCCTGGCGAGCGGCGACGCCGGCGCGGTCACCAACAAGCTGGTGCTGACCAAGGACTCGCCGATCGGCGACGTCGCGTTCGGCGTCGACAACACCTTCGCGAGCCGTCCGGTCGACGAGGGCGTCTTCGAGGAGTACGCCGCGAAGCTGCCCGCGGGCGCGGACCAGTACGTCCTCGAGGACATCGGCGACCACCTCACGCCGATCGACAACGCCAACGTCTGCGTCAACATCGACACCGGCTACTTCGAGAAGCTCAAGCTCCCCGAGCCCGAAACGCTGGACGACCTGGCCAAGCCGGTCTACCGCGGCCGGTTCGTGGTTCCCGGCGCCGCGACGTCCTCGCCCGGCATGGCGTTCCTGCTGACCACGATCGCCGAGTACGGCGACGACTGGCCGGCGTACTGGGCCAAGCTGATGGACAACGACACGCTGCTGGTCGACGGCTGGGAGAGCGCGTACCAGGGCGAGTTCAGCCAGGGCGGCGGCAAGGGCAAGCGGCCGATCGTGCTCAGCTACGACACCTCACCGGCGTTCACCGTCGACGAGGCGGGCACGTCGTCGACGACCAAGGCGCTGCTGCACACCTGCTTCCCGCAGACCGAGTACGCCGGAGTGCTGGCGGGCGCCGACAACCCCGAGGGCGCGCGGGCGCTGATCGACTTCCTGCTGTCGCCGGAGGTGCAGGCGGCGCTGCCGGACAGCATGTACGTCTTCCCGGTCGACGAGAACGTCGAGCTGCCGGCCACCTGGGCGAAGTTCGCCGTACAGCCCACCGACCCGCACACCGTCGACCCGGCCGAGATCGCCGAGAACCGTGAGCAGTGGCTGACCGAGTGGCGCGACGTCACCACGCGCTGAGCCGCCACCTCACCCTCGCCGCATTGGCGCTGCTGCCGGTCGCGGTGCTGAGCGTCTTCTTCGTGCTGCCGGTCAGCGGGATGATCGCCCGCGGGTTCTGGCCGGAGGGGTCGTTCGACCCGGGCGGGGTGCTGGACGTGCTACGCCGGCCGCGGGTGCACCGGGTCCTGTGGTTCACGGTCTGGTCGTCGGCCTCGGCGACCGCGCTGGCAGTGCTGCTCGGCGTGCCCACCGCCTACGTGCTGCACCGGCTCCGGATCCCGGGACGCTCGGTGGTGCGTGCGGCGCTGCTGGTGCCGTTCGTGCTGCCGACCGTCGTGGTCGGAGTCGCCTTCCGCGAGCTGTTCGGGGAGTCGGGACCGCTGGCCTTCCTCGGGCTCGAGGGCACTGCGCTCGGCATCATCGCCGCGCTGGTCTTCTTCAACGTGGCCGTCGTCGTCCGCGCGGTCGGCGCCGCCTGGGAGTCGCTGGACCGGCGGCCCGGCGAGGCGGCCGCCGCGCTCGGTGCCTCACCGTGGCAGGTCTGGTGGACGGTGACGCTGCCTGCGCTGCGGCCGGCACTGGTCTCGGCGGCGAGCGTGGTCTTCCTGTTCTGCGCGACGGCGTTCGGTGTGGTGCTGACCATGGGCGGGCTCCGCTACGCGACCGTCGAGACCGAGATCTACCTGCTCACCACCCAGCTCCTCGACCTGCAGGCCGCGGCTGCACTGAGCGTGCTGCAGCTGGTCGTGGTCGTCGGTCTGCTGCTGGTCGCGGCGCGGACCCGGGCGACGCCGTCCGGCGGTACGGCGCGGGTGACGGCGCCCGCGCAGCGGGTGCGGGTGCGCGATCTGCCGGCACTGTCGGTGGCGTCATTTACGTTGCTGCTCGTCGGGCTCCCGATCGGGACGCTGGTCGCGGGGTCGCTGACGGTCGACGGCTCGTGGAGCCTCGACAACTTCCGCAAGCTCACGACGAAGGGGGACAACGACGCACTACTCGTACCTGTCACCGACGCGCTCGGCACCTCGCTGCGGACCGCGTTCGACGCCACCTGGATCTCGCTCACCCTCGGGCTGCTCGTCGCGGTCGTGGTCACCCGCCGGTCACGATCGCGAGCCGAACGGCGGGTGCGGGGGCTCCTCGACGGCTTCTTCATGCTGCCGCTCGGCGTCTCCGCGGTCACGCTCGGGTTCGGGTTCCTGATCACGCTCGACCGTCCGCCGCTGGAGCTGCGCGACTCGCCGATGCTGGTGCCGATCGCCCAGGCACTGGTCGCGCTGCCGCTGGTGGTGCGCACGATCGTGCCCGTCCTCGCCGGGATCGACGATCGGCAGCGCCAGGCCGCCGCCTCGCTCGGGGCCTCTCCGCTGCGCGCCGTACTCACTGTCGACGTGCCGGCGGTGTGGAAGCCGCTGCTCGCGGCGTCGGGCTTCGCGTTCGCGGCGTCGCTGGGGGAGTTCGGCGCGACGTCGTTCCTGGTGCGCGAGCAGGAGCCGACCGTGCCGGTGGTGATCTTCCGGCTGCTCGGACATCCGGGCGCGGACAACTACGGCATGGCGCTCGCCGCCTCGGTGGTGCTGGCGGCCACGACGGCGATCGTGATGCTCGCGGTCGAACGGCTGCGGGTGCCGACGATCGGAGCCGTGTGATGGCTGAGCTGAAGCAGGCGGCGGCGCTGAGCGTACGTGGTTTGACCGTGGCCTACGACGGTCAGGATGCCGTCGACGACGTCTCGCTCGACCTGCCTGCGGGCGAGGTGCTCGCGGTACTCGGTCCGTCCGGGTGCGGGAAGTCGACGCTGCTGCGAGCGATCGCCGGACTCGAGGAACCCGAGTCCGGGTCGATCCTCTTCGACGGCGCCGACCTCGTCGGCGTACCCACGCACCGGCGCGGGTTCGCACTGATGTTCCAGGACGGCCAGCTGTTCGGTCACCAGAGCGTGGCCGAGAACGTCGGCTACCCGCTCCGGCTGCGCCGTACGCCGCGAACCGAGGTGCGCGCGAGGGTGGCCGAGCTGCTCGAGCTGGTGGGCCTGCCGGACCACGCCGACCGGCGGCCGGACACGCTCTCCGGCGGCGAGCGGCAGCGGGTCGCGCTGGCCCGCGCGCTCGCGGTCTCGCCTCGGCTGCTGCTGCTCGACGAGCCGCTGTCGGCGCTCGACAAGACGCTGCGCGAGCGGCTGGCGGCCGAGCTGCGCGACATCCTGGCCACGGCGGGGACCACCGCGCTGCTGGTGACTCACGACCATGATGAGGCGTTCACGGTCGCGGGCCGGATGGCGCTGATGCGCGCCGGCCGGATCGTGCAGGAGGGGCCGATCGAGGAGGTCTGGGCGCAGCCGGCCGACCCGGACGCGGCGCGGTTCCTGGGCTACGCGCGGGTGCTCGACGGAGCGGCGGCCGACCGGGTGCTCACCACGGCAGGCCTGCCGACCGGTGCCGCCGTGGCGCTGCGCAGGTCCGCACTGACCGTGTCCGACGACGGTCCGCTGGCCGGCATCGTGGTGGCTTCGCGGGTGACACCGGAGCAGCTGCGGCTGGAGGTCGACGTACCCGATCTCGGGGTGCTCGACGCGGTCGCTCCGCTCGGCACCCACACCGCCGGAGCGGGCGAACAGGTCCGGCTCAATGTCGATCGGACGCGCCTCGCCGCAATACCGGTGGACTAATGCCTTGCCCGGTTCTCTAGACTGCCTGGGTGCATCGCAGGGCTTACGTACTCCTCGTTGGGGTTGCAACCATCATGGGGTCGCTCGCGGTGATTACCTCGATCAGCATCAATCGGCCGCTGATCGACCCTGAGGGGTTCCTCGGCCCGGCCTGGATTCGCCTGCCGCTGATCGTCCTCGGTGCGCTCCTCCTCGATCTGCTGCCGCGCACACTCTGGGTGACGCGTGGCAACCCGGCGAAGATGAAGGCTGTCGCGGCGGAGCGGCTGCGCAGCCACTGGACCCGCGACCGTCTCCTGCTCGTGGTGATGGGCCTGGTCTGCTTCTACATCACCTATGTGAGCTACCGGAACCTGAAGTCGTTCCTGCCGTTCGTCCGCGGCCTCGAGACTCGCAACGACTACGACCGCTCTCTGCACCTGATGGACCGCTGGCTCTTCTTCGGCAGCGAGCCGGCGATCGTCCTGCACGACCTGTTCGGCTCCGGCATCGTGGCGCACTTCCTGTCCACGATCTACCTGTGGTTCCTGCCACTGGTGCCGCTCGCACTGGCCGCCTGGCTGGTGTGGTCGCGCAACCTGTCCTTCGGATACTGGTTCGCCACCTCGCAGTGCGTCGCCTGGTCGCTGGGCACCGCGTCGTACTACATGATGCCGACGCTCGGCCCCGGCTTCGAGTACCCGTGGCTCTACCGCGACCTCGACGAGACCGGCGCCACCCAGCTGATGGAGGCGCTGTTCAACGGGCGCACCACCTTCCGGTTCTATGAGTACGCCGGGGCGGTGAACTCTGTCGCCGGCTTCGCCAGCCTGCACGTCGCGATCACCCTGCTGGTGGCGCTGATGGTGCAGTACACGATCCGCTCACGGGTCCTGCACTGGGTCTTCTGGATCAACTTCGCGATCACGATCGTGGCGACCCTCTACTTCGGCTGGCACTACGTCGCCGACGACATCGCCGGCGTCGTCATCGCGCTGATCGCCTTCTACCTGGGCGCGATAGCCAGCGGCCAGAAGTTCGATCGCTTCGGCCTCGCCTCGCATCCGACGACCACGACCTCCGTCGTACCCGTGGACGATGAGGAGCGCGAGCGCAAGCCGCGCAAGGTCCGCCTGCGCAAGGTGTCCGTCGAGGTGACCGCCGAGGTCGTCGACGACCCCGACGACAGCGAGCTCTCGCTCGACAAGCGCTGACTCCAGCGCACGTTCGCGAATTACAACGATGTAGTTCGTCAAGCCGACACGCCGTGACAGATGAACTTTTCTGTGAAAACTGTTTCGCTTGTGACTCAAGAGCATTAGCGTGCACAGAGTGCCTCGGGTGATGAGGCTGGCAAACGAGGCGGGATCCGAGGCCTCAGACTCGAAGGAGCGGGCGATGCGGGGCTGGCGGAGGGGCGGGCGGAGCGGCGGACCGATCCGTACGTCGGTCGCCGGTGCGTCGGCACTCGCCGTCGTCGCCGCGCTCGGCCTGGCCGGCTCGGTCGCCCACGCCGACCCGACCGACGACGCCCCCAGCCAGGCGGACGTGGACGCCGCCCGGAAGGCGGCCCGGGTCAAGGCCCGCGATGTCGCCGCCGTCCGGGCCGACCTGGTGCTCGCCAACCAGCGGCTCCAGAACGCCGCGATCGAGGCCGCCAAGGCCGCCGAGGCCTACAACGGTGCGCGGTGGGAGCTGCAGCAGGCGCGCAAGAAGGTGCGCGTGGCCGAGGCCGGTGAGCGCCGCGCCGAGGCCGGCCTGAAGCGGAACCAGGTCGCCTACGGTCGGTCCCTCGCCGCGTCGTACGCGCTCGCCCCCGAGCTGACCGCGCTCTCCGCGATGATGGACGCCGACGGCGTCGACGGCGTCATGGAGCGGTCGAACACGCTGCACGCCGCACAGGGTGCCCTGAAGAGCGGGTACGGCGAGGTGCGCGCGGCCGCCACCCTCGCCACCATCGCCACGACCCGGGCGGAGAACGCCCGGGCCGATGCGAAGGAGCTCGCCGACGAGGCTGCCGCGGCGCGCGACGAGGCCCGCGACGCTGAGGCGGACGCGAGTGCCGAGGCAGCGGTCGTCGCCACCGAGAAGGACGACCTGATCGCCGAGCTGGCCCGGCTGCAGGACATCTCGGTTGCCCTTGCCGAGGACCGACAGCGCGATCTCGAGCAGCAGGCGGCCGAGGAGGCAGCGGCCGCGGCGCAGGAAGAGGCCGGCCACGAGGAGCCCACGCGGGACCCGGAGCCCAGCGATCCGCCCGCTCCAACGACCTCGCCGGACCCGGAGCCCACCAACCCGCCGGCCCCCGAGCCGGATCCCGAGCCCGAGCCGGAGCCCGACCCGGACCCGCCGCCGCAGCCCGACCCCACGCCACCTCCGCCGGCGTCCGGCTCGCAGCGCGCGATCGGGTTCGCGCGGGCGCAGATCGGGGAGCCGTACGAGTGGGGCGCGGCGGGCCCGAACTCCTGGGACTGCTCCGGACTGACGATGGGTGCGTGGCGCGCGGGCGGGAAGTACCTGCCGCACTACTCGGTCGAGCAGTACCGGCAGTCGACACCGATCTCGTCACGCAACCTGCGCCCGGGCGACCTCGTCTTCTGGGCGGACAACGGCAACCCCGACTCGATCTACCACGTCGCGCTGTACTCCGGGAACGGCATGATCATCCACGCCCCGCGCACCGGTCGGAACGTCGAAGAGGTGTCGATGTACTACTGGATCGCGCCGAGCTTCTTCGCCCGCCCCTAGCGCGCGCCGAGCCCGCCGAAGAAGGTCCGCGACGCGACCTCGCCCGCCCGATGGCGCGGGAGAGCGCCATCGTTGACCGACTCCGCGGCCGTGTAGACCACGGCGTAGAACATGTTGATCACCCAGTCGGGCGCTACGTCGGCGGCCACCGCTCCGTCGGCCTGGGCGCGGGTGACGATCTCACGCAGCTCGCTATGGGCGTCCTCGGCGTCGTCGCCCTCCCAGATGTCGGCGAAGCGGTTCGGGTCGAAGAACAGGAAGATCACGGCGTTGCCGACGTCGACCGTCGCGCGCAGCATCGCGTCGAGCTGGTCCGCGGCGTCGCTGCCTGACGAGACGGCCCGGACGCCGGACTCCTCGAGCGCCGCGATTGCCGCGTCCTTGGCCGCGTCGACCAGCGACTGGCGGTCGGGGAAGTAGCGGTGCAGGGTGCTGCGGCTGACCTCGGCGGCGTCCGCGATGTCGTGCAGCGTGGCGGTGAAGTCGCGCGCCCAGACGCTGAGCGCGCCGTCGAGGATCGCCTTGCGGGTGCGCTGGCGGATCCCTGTCTCTGTCATGGCCGCATCGTATCCGCGTGGTTCGTAATAGAACATTCTTGTTGAATTTTGAGACATTGATGTCCTATTCTCGACTCAAGCCTGGTTGCGCTGATCACCAAACTGATCGAGGAGCATCGCTGTGTCGTACGCCGTACCCGTCACCCGCCCGGACCCGGGCGAGACCCCCGAGCTGCCCGTCGGCGAGAAGCTGGCCCTGCTATGGCAGTACGTCCGCCCGCACCGCCGGGTCCTGGCCATCGGAGTCGGGCTCGGCCTCGCCGGCACCGCCGCGGAGCTGGCCACCCCGATGGTGACCAAGGAGATCCTCGACGGCCTGGCCACCGATGCGTCGCTGCAAGGCCCGGTGACCGTGCTCGCCCTGCTCCTGGTGGCCGGCACCTTTATCGGTCTCATCGAAGGGATCCTGCTCGGCACCCTGGCCGAGCGGGTGATCCTGACCGCCCGCACCGGCCTGGTTCGTCACCTGCTCAGGGTGCGGGTGTCCGAGCTCGACGACCGGCCCGGCGGCGAGATGGTCGCCCGGGTCACCTCCGACACGCTGCTGATCCGAGAGGCGACCACGACCACGATCGTCTACGGCAGCAACGGCGTGATCTCGATCGTCGGCGCCCTGGTGCTGATGGCAGTGCTCGACGTACCCCTGCTGCTGACGACGCTGGCGGTGATCATCGGCGTCGCCGTACTCGCAATCCTGCTGATGCCGGCGCTGGCGCGCGCCCAAGAAGAGGCGCAGGCCGAGATCGGCCACATGGGCGGCCGCCTCGAAGGCATCCTCCGGGCACTGCGGACGGTGAAGGCGAGCCGCGCCGAGGAGCGGGAGAGCGAGCGGATCGGCGCCTACGCCCAGCGGTCCGCGGTCAAGGCGGTCAAAGCGGTGCGGATCGAGACGACGGCATGGACGATCACCGGTGCCGGCGTGAACCTCGCGGTGATGCTCGTCCTCGGGTACGGCGCGTACCGGGTCTCGCAGGACGCGCTCGAGGTGAGCGGGCTGGTGGCGTTCCTGCTCTATCTCTTCGGGCTGACCTGGCCGGTCATGATGCTGACGATGAGCCTCACCGCGCTGCAGTCGGGGCTTGCGGCCGCTGCGCGGATCCACGAGGTCGTCTCCCTCGAGCTGGAGCCGGTCGAGGACGATCGGCCCGCGCCGCCGGCCGACTCCGAAGCGGCGGCGGTGGAGCTGGTCGACGTCCGCTTCGGCTATCGGGACGGCGCGCCGCCGGCCCTCGACGGCGTCAGCCTGGTCGTCCCCCGGCGCGGCCATCTCGCGATCGTCGGCCCGTCGGGTGCCGGCAAGACAACGGTGTTCTCGCTCCTGCTGCGATTCATCGACCCCGACGACGGAGTGATGCTGCTGGACGGGACGCCGTACGCCGAGTGGCCGCTGCCGCAGCTGCGCGGCCGGATCGCCTACGTCGAGCAGGACACGCCGCTGGTGCCCGGCAGCCTGCGCGACAACCTTGCGTACGCCGCTCCCCAGGCCGACGACGCCGAGCTATGGGCGGCGCTGGACGTGGTCCGGATGACCGAGCGGGTGCGGTCCCTGCCCGACGGGCTGGACAGCGAGCTCTCCCCGACCACGGTCTCCGGCGGCGAGCGGCAGCGGATCGCCCTGGCCCGGGCGCTGGTCGCCGCGCCCGAGATCCTGCTGCTCGACGAGGTGACCGCCCAGCTCGACGGCCTCACCGAGGCGGCGGTCGCCGAGGGCATCCGCCGCCAGGCCGAGCGCGGCACGGTGGTCACGATCGCCCACCGGCTGTCCACGGTGCTCGACGCCGACCGGATCGTGGTGCTGGAGGCCGGGAGGATCCGGGCGATGGGCACCCACGACGAGCTGCTGGGCAGCGACGAGCTGTACGCCGAGCTCGTCGCCGCCCTGCGGATCGCCGCGCACGCGCCGGTGGAGGTGTCGGGCTAGGCCAGTACCTCGGCGCAGTGCCGGGCGACGTCGGCCAGGGGCGCATCCACGGTCGGTGCACCGGGCTCGGTCGACCGGGTCAGGCAGCTGATCAGGATCGGTACGTCGCCGTCGGTCCACGCGATGCCGACGTCGTTCCGAGTCCCGTAGGCGCCGGAGCCGGTCTTCTCCGCGATCCGCCAGCCCGCCGGCAGACCCGCGCGCAGGGCCGCGCCGCCGGTGCGGCTTGCCAGCATCCAGCGGGTCAGCCGCCGCCGGTCCGGCCCGTCGAGGGTGCGGCCGAGCAGCAGCTCGACGTAGCTCCCGCCCATGGCCCGCGGTGTCGTGGTGTCGATCTGCTGTCCGGGCTCCCAGGCGTTCAGCTCGGGCTCCCACCGGGTCAGCGTGGTGACCGAGTCGCCCAGCTCCCTGGCGAGGCGGGTGATCGCGTCGGGGCCGCCGAGCTGCTGGAGCAGCCAGTTCGCGGCGGCGTTGTCGCTGTCGGACTGGGCCGCCTCGCATACCTCGGCGACGGTCGGGGCGTAGCCCTGCTCCTGCCAGACCTGCATCCGCGCCGCATAGCCCACGCCGGTGACCATGGACGGCGGGTAGTAGGCACGGCGGCCGAGCACGTGCGGGTCCGGGGTGACCAGCCGCCCGGCGAGCACGGCGGCGACCGCCAGCGTCTTGAACGTCGAGCACATCGCGAACCGCTCGTCGGGCCGGTGAGCGAGCTCGCGGCCGGTGCGCAGGTTCACGGCGTACAGGCCGATCCGGCGGTCGTGGCGCTGCTCGATCTCGGCGATCGCATCGTTGCCAGGGGAGGCACTCGGGGTGGTGATCGGGGCGGTGCGGGCCGCGGCAGGTCCGACGACGGCGCCGGCGGCTAGCACGGCACCGGCGGTGAGGACGGTCCGGCGGGAGGTCTGAGGTGAAGGAAGTCGGGAGTCCATGCCGGACAGCGTGGTCAGACGGGTCGGGCGGAGACCAAGACGCCGACGGCCGATCGATGCGGAATCCGTATGGTTGCCGGCATGGACCTGGTCGAGTCGCTGCGCCTGTTCCACGCCGTAGCCGTCGAGCGCAGCTTCACCCGCGGCGCGGAGCGCTGTGGCCAGCCGCAGCCGGTCGCCAGCCGCCGGGTGGCCGCGCTCGAGGAGCGGCTCGGTACGACGCTGCTGGTGCGGACCTCGCGGCGGGTCGAGCTGAGCGCGGAGGGCGAGCGGCTGCTGCCATTGGCGCAGGAGCTGCTGGCCCGCGCGGACCGGATCGACCACCTCTTCGAGCGGTCCGAGCCCGGCCTGGTGCTCGCCGTACCGGTCGGCCTGTCGGCGCGCTCGCGGGCGGCGATCCGGCGCGGGCTGCCGGGCCGGTCGGTGACCTTCGCCGAGGACGAGCCGGCGGCGCGGGTGGCCGCTCTGAGCGCCGGTACGGCGCAGCTGGGGCTGCGGGCGGTGGCACCCGACGAGGCCGAGATCCGGGTGCCGCTCGGCGTCGGGCACGACGATCATGGGCCGGCGGCGCGGTTCTTCCTCGAGCAGCTGCGGCGGTCGATGCGGGAGCGCGATCTGCCGCCGCGGGCGGTGCACGTGCTCGCCGAGGACGACGTACCCGCGGTGCGGGACCGGCTCCGCGAGGCCTGCTTCGCGGCCGGGCTGCGCGCCGACCAGGTCGTCGTCGGTACGTCGGCGGACGAGGCCTGGACCCGGGTGCACGAGCGTGGCGACGCGGTGCTCGCCGCGGCCGGCGAGGCCGAGCGGGAGGGAGTGGCCTGGGCGGCGCTCGGTGGGCTCGCGCTGAGCCGCGGCTACCGCCTCGACGGGGACGGCGAGCTGGCTGCGGACGAGCGGGCCGCGCTGCTGTCACGGCTCGCGGGCGGCCTCGGTGGTGATCTCCCGTGATGCTGCCCGAGCACGCCGGCCTGGTCGCCGAGATCGAGCGCGACTGGGCGGCCATCGGCCTCCACGGGTCGCTGCTGGCGCGCAACCTCACGAGCGGCGTACAGCTCGGATTCGGCGCCGGCCAGGTCTGGCCGCTCGCGTCGGTGGTCAAGCTGCCCATCGCGCTGGTCGTGTACGACGCCTTCGAGCGCGGCGACCTGGACCCGGCGGAGGCGTTCGAGGTGACCCCCGGCAGCGCCACGAGCGGCCCGACCGGGATCGCGCAGTTCCGGCACCCGTGCCGGGTGGCCGCGGAGGACCTGGTCCAGCTGAGCCTGGCCGTCAGCGACAACGCCGCCACGGACCTGCTGCTCGACCGGATCGGCATCGGCGAGGTGAACCGCCGGCTGGCCGGGTTCGGATGCCGCGAGATCGTGGTCCGGCACCAGATCCGGGCGATCTACGGCGCCTCGGACGCGGTCAGCGGAGTCGGGCTCGGCCTCGCCGCCACCGGGCGGACCGCGGACGGCGGTCACCTCCTCGAGGAGCTCGACCCCCAGCGCGCGAACGCCGGGACCGCGCGGGCGCTGCTCGACCTGTTGGACCGCGTCTGGTCGGACCGCGTCGCCAGCCCGGGCGCCTGCGCCCGGCTGCGCGCCGCGCTCGGCCGCCAGCTGACCATGCACCGGCTCGCGGTCGAGCTGGCCAGCGACAGCGTCCGGATCCGCTCCAAGACCGGCACCTTCCTGGACCTCCGGCACGAGGCCGGCGTCGTGGAGATCGGCGAGGACCGGATCGCGGTGGTGGCGCTGACCCGCTCGTCGGTCCCGGCGGCGGTGCAGCTCGAGGCCGACTTCGCGATCGGCCACGCCGCCCGGCTCTCCGTAGAGGCGTTGCGCGCCTGACTCGCCCTAGTGTGAGGTCATGTTGCGTCCTGGAAGCTGGATCAGGCCGGCGGGTGTGAGTCCCGTCCCGGTAGGTACCGGAGCGCCGGGTAGCAGGCCCCAGTCCGTTGGAG
>NZ_QEOO01000015.1 GCF_003121585.1 Nocardioides speluncae | reverse complement strand
AACACAGACGGCACCATCCGCCACGAGAACACCGGACCAGCCATGCGACACACCCATCAGGAGCAGGATGTTGCACTCACCGATGTGACCCACCTAGTGAAACTGCCGGCCCCCGATGTCAGCCCAGGCCGAGGTCGCGGCGGAGCTTGGCGACGTGGCCGGTCGCCTTGACGTTGTACTGGGCGACGGCGATCTTGCCGTCCTCGTCGACTACGAACGTCGAGCGGATCACGCCCTCGACGGTCTTGCCGTAGAGCTTCTTCTCGCCGAACGCGCCGTACTCCCGGAGGACGTTCTTGTCGGGGTCCGACAGGAGCGTGATCGTGAGGCCGTCGCGCTCGCGGAACTTCGCGAGCTTGGCGGGCTTGTCGGGGGAGATGCCGAGTACCTCGTAGCCGGCGGCCTGCAGCGAGGACAGCGAGTCGGTGAAGTCGCAGGCCTGCTTGGTGCAGCCGGGGGTCATCGCCGCCGGGTAGAAGTAGACGATCACCTTCTTGCCGCGCAGGCCGCCGAGGCTGACCTCGGACTCGGTGTCGGACGGCAGCGTGAAGTCGGGGGCGGCGTCGCCGGGAGCAAGGCGGGTCTGGTCGGTCACGTACGACTCCTTAATGCGAACGGTTTGCAATAACGTAGGCTGACCATCATGCACGTACCCGACGGATTCCTGGACGCGCCGACGTCTGTCGCCACTGGAGTTGTAGCAGTTGCCGGTGTCGCCCTCGCGCTCCGGGGCGCACGCAACGAGCTCGACGACCGGACCGCGCCGCTGGCCGGCCTGGTCGCGGCGTTCGTCTTCGCCGGCCAGATGATGAACTTCCCGGTCGCAGGCGGGACCAGCGGCCACCTGCTCGGTGGGGCGCTGGCCGCTGTGCTGGTTGGCCCGTACGCCGGCGTTCTGTGCATCAGCGTGGTGCTGGCGGTCCAGGCACTGCTGCTGGCCGACGGCGGGATCACCGCGCTCGGGACCAACATCACGCTGATGGCGCTGGTCGGCGTCGTCGCCGGCTACGCCGTCTTCAAAGCCGTGCTGCTGGTGCTGCCGCGCCGGCTCAGCTCGGTCGCACCCGCCGCCGCGATCGGCGCCCTGCTGAGCGTGCCGGCGGCGGCGCTGGTGTTCAGCCTGCTGTTCGCGGTCGGTGGCGAGGCGCCGATCGGCTTCGGCAAGGTGCTCGGCGCGATGCTCGGCTGGCACCTGCTGATCGGGATCGGCGAGGCGGCGATCACCGGCCTGGTGGTCGGCTCGGTGCTCGCCGTACGACCCGACCTCGTGTACGGCGCCCGTGGGCTGTTCGGTGACCGCAAGCTCGAGATCCGCGCGACCGCAGGAGGTGCCGCATGAGCAACCGACGCTTCCTCGTCATCGGCCTGGTCGCGGCACTGCTGATCGCCGGCGTGGCCAGCTTCTACGCCAGCGCGCACCCCGACGGCCTCGAGTACGTCGCCCAGAAGACCGGCTTCCTGGACACCGCCGAGGACTCCGGCGCCGCCGACAGCCCGCTCGCCGACTACCAGACCAAGGGTGTCGACAACGAGCGTCTCTCGGGCGGACTGGCCGGCGTCACCGGCACCCTCGTCGTACTCCTGCTCGCCGGCGGCCTCTTCTTCGTGCTTCGCCGCCGCGGCGAGCCCGAGACCGAGTAGCCGACCGATGGGCGCCGGTCACGGCCACACGCTTCATTACCACGGTCACAGCCTGGTTCACCGGGCGCCGGCGCACCTGAAGGTGCTGGCGCTGGTCGGCTTCATGCTGGTCGTGGTGGCCACACCCGCGCACTGGCACCCCGCGTTCGCGGCGTACGCCGTCCTCCTGCTCGGCGCGGTGCTCGCCTCGCGGGTGCCGCTGCTGTTCCTCGCGAGGCGGATGGTGGTCGAGATGCCGTTCGCGGTCTTCGCGCTCCTGATGCCGTTCGTCGCCGACGGGCCGAGGACCGAGGTCCTCGGGCTGACGGTCTCGGAGCCCGGGCTGGTCGCGGCCGGTGCGCTGATGACCAAGGCGACGCTCGGCGTGGTCGCGTCGCTGACGCTGGCCGCCACCACCGAGGCGGTCGAGCTGCTCGCCGGGCTGCAGCGACTGCGGGTGCCCGACCTGATCGTGCAGATCATGGGCTTCATGGTCCGCTACCTCGACATCGTGGCGGGCGACCTGCGCCGGATGCTCACCGCGATGCGCTCCCGTGGCTGCGACCCGCGCTCGCCGCGGCACTGGCCGCTGCTGGCCCGCTCGCTCGGCGCGCTGTTCATCCGCTCCTACGAGCGCGGCGAGCGGGTGCATCTGGCGATGCTGTCGCGCGGCTACACAGGTAGCCTCCCCGAGATGTCCACTCCGACCCACCGGCCGCACGCATGAGTACGCCGGTACTCGACGTCCGCGGACTCGCCTACGCCTACCCGGACGGCCATCAGGCGCTCTTCGGGGTCGACCTGCACGTGCACCGCGGCGAGCGGGTCGCACTGCTCGGCCCGAACGGGGCCGGCAAGACCACGCTGGTGCTGCACCTCAACGGCATCCTCACGGCCGGCGCGGGCACAGTCAGTGTCAGCGGCTTGCCCGTCACCAAGGCCAACCTCCAGAAGATCCGGGCCTCCGTCGGGGTGGTCTTCCAAGACCCCGACGACCAGCTGTTCATGGGCACCGTCCGCCAGGACGTCGCGTTCGGCCCGGCCAACATGGGTGTGCGCGGCGCCGACCTCGACAAGCGGGTGATGGACGCGCTGGACCAGGTCGGGATGGCCGAGTTCGTGGACCGGCCGCCGCACCACCTGTCGTTCGGGCAGCGGCGCCGGGTCGCGGTCGCGACGGTGCTGGCGATGGAGCCGGAGATCCTGGTGCTCGACGAGCCGTCGTCGAACCTCGACCCGGCCTCGCGCCGGGAGCTCGCCGACATCCTGCGCTCGCTCGACGTGACCGTGCTGATGGTGACCCACGACCTGCCCTACGCGCTGGAGCTGTGCCCGCGCTCCGTCGTACTCCACGACGGCGTGGTCGCCGCCGACGGCAGTACCCGCGACCTGCTCACCGACGCCGAGCTGATGAAGGCGAACCGCCTCGAACTGCCAGTCGGCTTTAGCCCCGCGCACATTGGTAGCCTTCCAACGTGAGCAAGCAGATGTCCGCCCTCGAGGCCGAGATCGAGGAGACGCGCGAGCGCCTCGCCTCGACGATCGACCAGCTCGTCCACCGCTCGAGCCCGAAGACGATCGTGCGGCGCGAGGTGACCTCGGTGAAGTCTCACTTCGTCGACCTTCAGACCGGCGCCCCCCGCACCGACAACATCCTCAAGGTGGCCGGCGGTGTTGTGGGCGTGATCGTGTTCTTCGCGGTCGTCCGCAAGATCGTTCGCGACTGATCCCGCGACCGAGGATGCCCAAGCAAGCGCCCGGCCAGGACGGATCGGGGGAGAAGCTCCCGATCACCATGCTGCATGACCGGATCCTGGTCGAGCTGGACCGCGAGTCGGGCGAGCGGAAGTCCGCCGGCGGCATCGTCATCCCCGCGACCGCCGAGATGGGCGGCCGTCGGCTGGCGTGGTCACAGGTGGTGGCGGTGGGCCCGCAGGCGCGTTCTGTGCAGGCCGGTGACCGGGTGCTGTTCGACCCCGAGGACAAGGCCGAGGTCGAGGTCCACGGCGCGGTGTACGTCGTGATGCGTGAACGCGACGTACACGCCGTCGCCGCGGACCGGCTCGGTGACTCCTCGACCGGGCTCTACCTCTAGCTTCTTACGTGTCCCGCGGCGGGGTCCGCGGGTCGATCTCGTCGGCCCGGTGCAGCGCGTCGCGGTAGCCCTCGCGCTCGCTGTCGATCTCGGCGCGATGCCGGTGGGCGTC
This sequence comes from Nocardioides speluncae, assembly GCF_003121585.1. GTDB lineage: Bacteria > Actinomycetota > Actinomycetes > Propionibacteriales > Nocardioidaceae > Nocardioides > Nocardioides speluncae. The sequence continues at coordinate 138,172 of NZ_QEOO01000015.1, read as the reverse complement.
CTGCTCCAGGCCCTCGGCCTCGGCGCGCATCCGGTCCGCGCTGGCCTTGGCGTGCTCCGCCTCGGCCTCGCGCTCGCGGACGGCGGCCGTCCGCTCGCCGAAGTCACTGGCGCGCTCGCGTACGTCGGTGCGGATCGACTCCGCACGCTGATGAGCGGCTCCGCGGGTCTGGCGGGTGATCAGCCACGCGAGTGCGGCCAGCACCAGCAGCGCCGCGATGACAATGACGATCCAGATCCAGGTATCCATCTCTCCTCATCTCCTTCATGCTCCGAGGACGCTGTAACCGGATCGCGGCCACCTATGCTGGTCAGCTATGAGCAACACCGCGGAGCGTGGCTGGGCCGGCACCACCAAGGCCGAGCGCCAGTCCGCGCGCCAGGCCCGGATCCGCGCGGCGGGCTACGAGCTGATCACGGTGGGCGGCACCTCAGCGGTCACCGTTCGCTCGGTCTGCCGTCAGGCCGGTCTGACCGACCGCTACTTCTACGAGTCCTTCGAGAGCCGCGACGCGCTGCTGGCCGCGATGTTCCTGGAGTCGGCCGACGCGGTGCACCACGCGCTGACCGAGGTGATCGAGCAGCATCACGGCGACCCGGTCCGCCTGGTCGAGGCGCTCCAAGGCGTCTTCGAGGAGCACATCCTCGATGACCCGGCGAAGGGCCGGCTGCTGCTCCTCGACTCGCTGACCGAGCCGGCGCTGGCCGGGGTCAGCCTGGCCGCGGTCCCGGCGTTCACGCGGCTGGTGCAGACCCAGCTGCCGACCGATGCTCCTCGGGCTCAGCGCGCGATGACCGCGGTCGGGCTGATGGGCGCGCTCGCGGCGCTGCTGTCGTCATGGTTCGCCGGCACCCTCCGGGTATCTCGCGAGGAGCTGGTCCAGCACTGCACCAAGCTGCTGCTGGGCGCGCCGGTCCGCCCTATGTGATTGGCATCACGTAGGGCCTAAGGTTGACGACACCCGTCCTCATTTTCTACGTTGAGGACACCTGTCATCAACTACTCAGGAGTGCCCTCCATGGCCGAGAAGGTGTACGTCGTCGGCGTCGGCATGACGAAGTTCGAGAAGCCCGGCGGCCGGGAGTGGGACTACCCTGACATGGCGAAGGAGTCGGGCACCAAGGCGCTCGAGGACGCCGGGATCGACTACGACCAGGTGCAGCAGGCCTACGTCGGCTATGTGTACGGCGAGTCCACCTCCGGCCAGCGCGCGGTCTACGAGCTGGGGCTCTCCGGCATCCCGATCGTCAACGTCAACAACAACTGCTCGACCGGCTCGACCGCGCTCTACCTGGCGGCCGAGGCGGTGCGCGGCGGCCGCGCGGACGTCGTACTCGCGCTCGGCTTCGAGAAGATGCAGCCCGGCTCGCTCGGCTCGACGTTCAACGACCGCGAGCAGCCGATGATGAACCACATCAACGCGCTGGTCGAGCTCTACGACCCGGTCTTCCCGCCCGCGCCGTGGATGTTCGGCGCCGCCGGCCGCGAGCACATGGAGAAGTACGGCTCGACCGTCGAGCACTTCGCCAAGATCGGCGAGAAGAACCACCGGCACTCGGTCAACAACCCGTACTCCCAGTTCCAGGACGTCTACACGCTGCAGGACATCCTCGACTCCCGCGAGATCTACTCGCCGCTGACCAAGCTGCAGTGCTCGCCGACCTCGGACGGCTCGGGCGCGGCGATCCTGGCTAGCGAGGCGTACGTCGAGAAGCACGGGTTGGCGGGGCAGGCCGTCGAGATCGTCGGCCAGGCGATGACCACCGACTTCAGGTCCACCTTCGACGGCACCGCGAAGAACCTGATCGGCTACGACATGAACGTCCAGGCCGCCCGCCAGGTCTACGAGCAGTCCGGGCTCGGCGCCGACGACTTCCAGGTGATCGAGCTGCACGACTGCTTCTCGGCCAACGAGCTGCTGCTCTATGAAGCGCTCGGCCTCTGCGAGGAGGGCGAGGCGCCGAAGCTGATCGACGCCGGCGACACGACGTACGGCGGCCGCTGGGTGGTCAATCCGTCCGGCGGACTGATCTCCAAGGGCCACCCGCTCGGCGCGACCGGCCTCGCCCAGTGCGCCGAGCTCACCTGGCAGCTGCGCGGCCAGGCCGACAAGCGACAAGTCGGCACTCCTGACAACCCAGTGACCGCTGCCCTGCAGCACAACATCGGGCTCGGCGGCGCCGCCGTCGTGACCGCCTACCAGCGCGCAGAGCGCTGACCAACCAGCGCAACAACCCAAGAGGAGAGACCATGGGCACCATCAAGCACTCCGTCGAGCTTCCCGCGACCCCCGAGAAGGTCTTCGAGGTCGCCGGCGACCCGAACTCCTTCGAGAAGTGGCTCACCCTCCACGTGAAGTGGAAGGGCGACATCCCGAGTGAGATCAAGCAGGGCACCCAGATGACCGAGGTCGTCTCGATGCTGAACATGCCCAACACGATCACCTGGACCGTCGACGAGTACGACGTACCCCGCAACCTGCGGATCTCCGGCACCGGCATGGCCGGCGTGAAGATCGCCATCGACCTGTCGGTGGAGCCGAAGGGCGAGGGCTCGCTGTTCTCGCTGAGCACCGACTTCGAGGGCCAGATGATCGTCGGTGCGCTCGGCAAGGCCATCGAGAAGCAGGGCCAGGGCGAGCTCGAGAAGTCGGTCGCGAACCTGACCGCGCTGCTCGCCTGAGCGGCGGCCCGTCATGACAGCGGAGAAGTTCGACCCCGCCGGGCTCGGCACCTGGACCGAAGAGACCAGGTTCGAGGTGACCCGCGAGCGGCTCGCCGAGTACGCCGCGGCCACCAACGACCCGATCCCGGCGCACCTGGCCGGTGACCTGGCCAGCCCGGTGTTCGCGATCGTGCCGGTCTTCCAGTCGCTGATGGAGCCGGCGCTCGAGGTGGTGCCGCTCGACCTGATCGGCAAGATCGTCCACGGCGAGCAGGACTTCACCTTCCACCGGCCGATCAGGCCGGGCGACAAGCTGGTCGCCAAGGGCAAGATGACCGGCTGGGAGGGGCTGTCCAACGGCACCGCGGCGTGTGTCTACCTCGAGACCCGTACCGAAGCCGGCGAGCTGGTCAACGAGCAGCACGTCACGTTCTTCGTCCGCGGCTTCGACACCGGCGACAGCCAGGGCGAGCTCGCGCCTGGCCACAAGTTCGACCCGGCCGAGCACGGCGCGGAGCCGGTGGCCGAGGTCAAGCAGCACGTCGATGACGACCAGACGTTCCGCTACGGGCCGGCCGCGGGCGACCCGATGCCGATCCACCTCGACGACGAGTTCGCCAAGGCGATGGGACTGCCCGGGATCATCGCGCACGGCCTGTGCACGATGGCGTTCACCTCGTGGGCGCTGCTGACCGAGGTCGGTGGCTCCGACGTCACCCGGCTCAAGCGGCTCGCGGTGCGGTTCGCCAAGCCGGTGCTGCCGGGCCAGGACCTGACCACCCGGATCTACAGGGTCGGCGACAACGGCTTCGCCTACGAGACCGCGGTCGACGACGTACTCGTCGTCAAGGACGGCCTCGCCGAGTTCACGACCGAAGGAGCATGAGATGGGTGTCCTGGAGGGACGCGTAGCGATCATCACCGGCGCCGGCCGCGGTATCGGCCGCGAGCACGCGCTGCTGTTCGCGAAGGAGGGCGCCCGGGTCGTGGTCAACGACCTCGGCGGCAGCAACGCCGGCGAAGGCGCCGATGCCGGTCCGGCCCAGGAGGTCGTCGACGAGATCCTCGCCGCCGGCGGCAAGGCGGTCGCGAACACCGACAACGTGGCCGACTGGGAGGGCGCCAAGAAGCTGGTCGAGCAGGCGGTCGCGGAGTTCGGCGGCCTGGACGTCGTGGTCAACAACGCCGGCATCCTGCGCGACGCCTACATCGCGGGCATCACCGAGCAGGAGTGGGATGCGGTGATCGCGGTGCACCTCAAGGGGCATGCCGCGGTGCTGCACCACGCCGCGGCGTACTGGAAGGCGGAGTCGAAGGCCGGCAACCAGCCGAACGCCTCGGTGATCAACACCGCCTCGGCGTCCGGAACCACGCTGCCCAACGCCGGCCAGCTCAACTACGGCGCCGCCAAGGCGGGCATCGCCGCGATGACGTTGGTGGCGGCCGACGAGCTGGAGCGGTACGGCGTCCGCGCCAACGCGATCGCCCCGATCGCCCGCACCCGGCTCACGCTGGCCACGCCCGGCATGGGCGCGATCTTCGCGCTCGAGCCGGCGGAGGGGGAGGCGGACCTGTTCGGGCCCGCCCAGATCTCACCGCTGGTCGCCCACCTCGCGTCCGCCGACTGCAGGCTCACCGGCAAGGTGTACGCCGTCCAGGGCGGCGCGATCTCCGAGCTCGTCGGCTGGCAGACCGGCACCACCATCGAGACCGACGGCGACTGGCAGCTCGCCGACATCGCCGCGCGGCTCGGCTGAGCGAGAGGCGACTGACATGTTCGAGTGGTCCGACACCGACCAGATCATGCGGGATGCGATCCGCGAGTTCATCGACAAGGAGGTCCGTCCCCACGTCGATGAGCTCGAGCACGGTGACCTGCCGCCGTACGACCTGCTCCGCAAGCTGTTCTCCTCGTTCGGCATCGACGCGATGGCGACCGAGTCGCTCGCCAAGCTGCTGGCCAAGGAGCGCGCCCGCGCCGAGGCTCCGGAAGGTGCGGAGTCGTCCGGTGAGGGCAGGGAGCAGGGCGGCTTCGGCATCGAGGGCGCCGACTCGATCGGCGTGATCCTGTGCAGCGAGCTGTGCGCGGTGAGCATGGGCATGTTCGCCGCGATGGGGGTATCGATCGGTCTCGGCGCGGCCACCATCCAGGCGCGCGGCACCCTCGCCCAGAAGGAGCGCTGGCTGCCCGACCTGGTCACCATGGAGAAGGTCGCGGCCTGGGCGCTGACCGAGCCGGACTCCGGCTCGGACGCCTTCGGCGGCATGCGCACCACCGTCAAGCGGGACGGTGAGGACTACATCCTCAAGGGCCAGAAGACTTTCATCACCAACGGCCCGTACGCCGACGTGATGGTCGTCTACGCCAAGCTCGACGAAGGCGACCCTTCGACAAGCTCAGGACAGGCGGGGAAGAATTATCGAGACCGCAAGGTGCTGGCATTCGTGCTCGACAAGGGCATGGACGGGCTCACCCAGGGAGCACCGTTCCGGAAGATGGGGCTGCACTCCTCGCCGACCGGCGAGCTGTTCTTCGACGACGTCCGGCTGACGCCGGACAGGCTGCTCGGCGAGACCGAGGACCACGCCTCGGGCGACGGCAGGGCCAGCGCCAAGGAGGGCTTCGTGATGGAGCGCGTCGGCGTGGCCGCGATGTCGCTCGGCGTGATCGAGGAGTGCCTGCGGATCTGCGTCGACTACGCCAAGCAGCGGATGCTGTGGGGCAAGCCGATCGCCGACCTGCAGCTGATCCAGCTCAAGATCGCCAAGATGGAGGTGGCCCGGATCAACGTCCAGAACATGGTGTTCAACACCCTGGAGCGCGGCCGAGCCGGCAAGATGCCGTCGCTCGCTGAGGCGTCCGCCATCAAGTGGTACACCTCGGAGGCCGCGACCGAGGTCGCCATGGACGCGGTCCAGCTGCTCGGCGGCAACGGCTACATGTCGGAGTACCGGGTCGAGCAGCTCGCACGCGACGCCAAGTCGCTGATGATCTACGCCGGCAGCAACGAAGTCCAGATCACCCACACCGCCAAGGGAGTGCTGAGCCGATGACCGACAGTGACGAGGCGTCGTACGCCGATCTCGGCAACGCCGGCCTGGAGCACCTGCTGCCCGTCGTCCACGGGATGGGCGTCCGGTTCACCGAGTCCGAGCCCGGCCGCTGCGTTGCGGTCGTCCCGATCGAGGGCAACGGCAACCACTTCGGCGCGATGTACGCCGGAGTCCTGTTCACCGTCGGGGAGGTGCTCGGGGGCGGGCTGGCGATCTCGACGTTCGACAGCTCGGCGTACTACCCGCTGGTGAAGGGCCTCGACATCCGGTTCCTGAAGCCGGCGACCACCGACATCACGGCGACCGCCTCGATCGACCCGGACACGGTCGCCAAGGTGACGGCGATGGCAGAGGAGAACGGCAAGGCCGACTTCGTCCTCGAAGCCGAGCTGACCGACACCAACGGGGTCGTGGTGGCGAGGACAGTCGGTGACTACCAGCTCCGCAGCATCGGCCGGTAGCTCAGACGGCGGTACGGCGCCGGGCCCGGGCGAACTTGCCGGGCGTGGTGTCGTGCCATCTGCGGAAGGCGTGGGTGAACGACGACGCGCTGGAGTAGCCGAGCCGGCGCGCCACCTCCTCGACCGAGAGGCCGGCGCCGAGCAGCTCCTCGGCGAGCAGGCTGGTGACCTCGTCGGAGAGCTCGCGGAACGACGTACCCTCCGCGGCCAGCTGGCGGCGCAGGGTGCGCACGCTGAGGTTGAGCTCGCGGGCGACGTCCTCTTGGTCGGCGACGCTGCTGCGCCGCGCGAGCCGGTCCCGCACCTCACCGGCGACCCCGCGGCGGGCGTGCCGGCGCTGGATCAGCTCGGCGCACTGGCGCTCGGTGAGCGCGGCGGTGTGCGGGTTCGCCTGGGGGAGCGGCAGGTCGAGGATCTCGGTCGAGACCGCGATCGAGGTGACCTCGGCGTCGAACTCCGGCCGGTTGCCGGTGATCTCCGCGAAGCGGTCGGCGTACGCCGGCCGCGGCAGCCGGATCCGGAACCACTCCGCGGGGACCAGCGTGCCCAGCAGGTCGCGCTGCACGGTCGCGATGGCGGCGACGTCGCGCTCGACCAGGAACGGCCGGACGTCATCGGGGGTCGCCCGGTCGTCGAGAGCCAGTTCGATCAGGTCGCCACTGTCCTTCAGCACGACCGTGGCGAACGAGAACGACAGCTCGAAGTAGCGGGCGGCGACGTGCAGCGCCGCCCGGACCGTCGGGCTGCTGATCACTGCGAAGCCCCAGATGCCGTGGGTGCTCGCGTGGTAGCGGAGGCCGGCGTCCAGGCCGAGGCCCGGCACGTCGCCCAGCTCGCGTACCAGGTTGCGCACCAGCTCCAGCTCCTGGCCGGCACTGATCTCCGCCTCGTGGTCGCCGAGGCTGCCTTCGTCGATGCCGGTCCCGGCGACGATCCGCGCCGCGGGTACGCCGTGCTCGACGGCGAGCTCGGTCAGGATCGCCGCACTCGTGGTCGTGCGCGGGAGATCCAGATTCAGCATGAGGACGATTCTCCCGGCCCGTGGCCGAAATCATCAAGTTTCAGGCCCAAGGTCGGCTGGTTGTGCAGGCCGTCACATTCCATGCTGGATGAAGACCGAGAACCAGGAGCAGGAGGTCCGATCACGTGACCAGCCATGAGACCAGCCGACCATCGGTCGCCATCGTCGGTACCGGCTTCAGCGGTCTGGCGACCGCGATCGGCCTGAAGCAGGCCGGCTACGACGACATCACGATCTTCGAGCGCGCCGAGGGCGTCGGCGGCGTGTGGCGGCACAACACCTACCCGGGGGCGGCCTGCGACGTGGCGTCCTCGCTCTACTCCTTCTCGTTCGAGCCGAACCCGCACTGGTCGCGCCCGTTCGCGCCGCAGGCGGAGATCCAGGCCTACCTCGAGCACTGCGTCGACAAGTACGACCTGGGCCGCCACATCCGGTTCAATACCGAGATCACCGAGGCCTCCTTCGACGACGCCACGGGCCGGTGGACGCTGACCGACGACACCGGAGCCCGTCACGAGGCGACGTTCTTCGTCGCGGCGTGCGGCCAGCTGACGCGGCCGTCGTACCCGAACCTGCCGGGCCGCGAGAGCTTCGCCGGCACTTGGTTCCACTCCGCCGAGTGGGACCACGACCACGACCTCGCCGGCAAGCGGGTGGCGGTCGTCGGCAACGGCGCGAGCGCGGTCCAGCTGGTGCCCGAGGTGGCGAAGGTGGCCGGCGAGCTGACGGTCTTCCAGCGCAGCGCGGAGTACGTCGTACCGAAGCCGGACTACCCGCACCAGCGCTGGGAGCACCTGATGTACGCCAAGGTGCCGGGCGCGCTCAAAGCGTTCCGCGGCGCCTGGTGGACCATCGGCGAGTACGTCAACCCGGCCCTGGTCAGCAACTGGAGTAGCCGGGCCCGCGAGGCCTGGCTGGCGCCGATCCTGGCCGGCACGAAGGCCCAGCTCCGGCTGCAGGTCAAGGACCCGGAGCTGCGCGCCAAGCTGACGCCGGACTACACCATCGGCTGCAAGCGGGTGCTGCTGTCCTCGAACTACTACCCGGCGCTGAACCGAGACAACGTCGACGTGGTGACCGAGGCGATCACCGAGGTGACGCCCGACGGGCTGGTCACCGCCGACGGCGCCACCCACGAGGTGGACACGGTCATCTACGCCACCGGCTTCCAGGCGAAGAACTTCGTGACCCCGATCAAGGTCACCGGTCTCGGCGGCGCCGACATCAACGAGACGTGGCAGGACGGACCGGCGGCGTACCTCGGGATGAACGTCCCCGGCTTCCCCAACTTCTTCCTGATGTACGGCCCCAACACCAACTTCGGCGGCGGCTCGATCATCTACATCCTGGAGAGCCAGGCCCGCTACATCGTCGACGCGGTGCGCCAGCTCGGCCGGCGCCGCGCCGCCTATCTCGACGTCAAGCCCGAGGTGTACGACGAGTTCAGCACCGAGGTACAGCGCCGGCTCTCGACATCGGTCTGGGCCACGGGCGGCTGCACCAGCTGGTACGTCGACGGCAAGGGCAAGGTCACCAACAACTGGCCAGGACTGATGAGCGAGTACCGCCGCCGCACCAAGCGCATCGATCTCGACAAGTACGTCGTCCGAGCACGCCAACTGGAGGAGCAAGCGTCATGACCAAGCACATCGCCATCACCGGCGGCGCCCAGGGCATCGGCGCCGCCACCGCTCGAGAGTTCGCCGGGAAGGGCCACGCCGTGGCCATCGGCGACATCGACGCCGAGCTGGCCGCGAAGACAGCCGCGCTGATCGCCGCCGACACCGGCGCCACAGTCGTCGGGCTGGCGCTCGACGTGACCGACTCCGACGCGTTCGCCGCCTTCCTCGACCAGGTCGAGGAGGAGCTGGGCGGGCTCGACGTACTCGTCAACAACGCCGGCATCATGCCGACCGGCCCGTTCCTCGACGAGGGCGACGGCGTCACGGACCGGCAGCTCGACATCAACCTGCGCGCGGTCGTGGTCGGCTCCAAGCTCGCCGGCAGGCGGTTCGCGGCCCGGGGCCGCGGCCAGATCGTCAACATCGCCTCGGTCGCCGGGCTGATGGCCGCGCCGGGCGTCGCGGTCTACTGCGCGACCAAGTACGCCGTGGTCGGCCTCGGCGACGCCCTCCATCAGGAGCTGGCGCCGCAGGGCGTCACCGTCACCACGATTTGCCCCGGGTACGTCGACACCCAGCTGATCGCCGGTATCCCGCGACCCTGGCTGGTCCAGAAGCTCGGTTTCGTGCAGCCCGAGGACGTGTCCAACGCGATCGTCGAGTCGGTGGAGAAGACCAAGGGCGGGCAGCGGATCGTGCCACGGAAGGCCGGCAGCATGGTGCTGCCCACGCGGATGATGCCGGCCGTGGTGCGGTCCGCCATCTCGCGAATCTCCGGTGTCCAGCACGTCATGAACGACACCGACGAGGGCGAGCGGGCGGCGTACCGGGAACGCACCGAGAACCTCGACCTGGCCTCGACCAAGAAGCGGGGCAACAAGTGAGCGGCGACTCGCCGGACGCGGTCCGCAAGACGGTCGCGGCCCTGCGGGAGGCCCAGCCCGAGTGGGAGGCGCTCGGCGTCTCCGGTCGCGCAGAGTGGGTGGCCCGCTACCGCGACTGGCTGCTCGACCACAGCGACCGGCTCAACGACCTGGTCCAGCAGGACACCGGCAAGCCAGCCGCCGAGGCGCCGCTGGAGCTGATGCTCTCGATCGACCTGGCCAACTACTACCTCGACAACGCCGAGCGGTTCCTCCGGGTGAGCAAGCCCCGGCCGCACAGCCTGCTGACGCTGACCAAGGCGCTGGAGGTGGCGCCGCGGCCGTACCCGGTGGTCGGCGTGATCACGCCGTGGAACTACCCGCTGGCGCTGTCCCTGTTCGACGCGATCCCGGCGCTGCTGGCCGGCGCGACCGTGGTCGTCAAGCCGTCCGCGGTGACGCCGCGGGCGGTCACCGCGGCCCTGGCCGGCTGGGCCGAGATCGGCGCGCCGCCGGTCCTGGTCGCCGTGGAGGGCGCCGGCGAGGTCGGCGCGGCACTGGTCGACGAGGTCGACTACGTGCAGTTCACCGGCTCCACCCGGACCGGCCGGCAGGTCGCCAAGCAGGCGGGGGAGCGGCTGATCCCCTACGGCCTGGAGCTCGGCGGCAAGGACCCCGCGATCGTGCTCGCGGACGCGGACCTCGACCTGGCGGCGCGCGGCGTCGCGTTCGGCGCGCTCTCCAACACCGGGCAGATGTGCACCTCGACCGAGCGGATCTACGTCGAGCGCGAGGTGTACGACGACTTCGTCGGCCGGCTGGTGGCGTTCGTCGAGACCCTGCGCCAAACGGCCGACCCGCGCCGTACCGACCTCGGACCGGCGGTCGTCGACAGCCAGGTGGACATCATCGAGCGGCACGTCGACGAGGCGGTCGCTCAGGGGGCGACCCTGCGCACCGGCGGCAAGCGGCTGCTCGACGGCCACGGCTACGCGCCGACCGTGCTCACCGAGGTCGACCACTCGATGGCGGTGATGACCGAGGAGACGTTCGGGCCGGTGCTGCCGGTGATGGCGGTGGCCGACGAGGTCGAGGCGGTCGCGCTGGCCAACGACTCGGCGTACGGCCTGTCGGCCAGCGTCTGGACCCGCGACAAGGAGCGCGGCAAGGCCCTGGCCCGCCGGCTCGAGGTCGGCACCGTCGACATCAACGACGCGCAGGTGCACCTGGCCTGCTTCCCGATCCCGCAGGCGGGCTGGAAGACCTCCGGCATCGGTAGCCGACTCGGCGGTGAGCACGGCATCCTGAAGTACACCCGGTCGCACGCGATCACCAGCAACCGAGTCGAGCTGTCCCTGGTGCAGAAGCTCGCCACCTACCCGTACACGGCGGCGAAGTCGACAACCGTCGGGACCATGCTGCGGCTCACCGGTGGTCGCGACCTCAAGCGCCGGCTCGGCATCGGAAGGATTCGTTGATGGAGATGCGTCGTACCGCCGGCCGGGTCGGTGTGGAGCTCAAGTCGCTGCAGCTCGCGGTCAGGTCCGGCCTGCTCGGCCCGGTCGCCCCGCACCGGTTGCCCGGCGTCGTCGGGCCGCTGCGCCGCTACGGCATGCTCGGGGCGCTGCCGGGGATGGGCGCCACCAAGCACCCCGACCGGCTGGCGGTGATCGACGAGCGCGGCACCCTGACCTACGGCGAGCTCGACGCGCGCAGCAACGCCCTGGCCAACGCCTGGCGCGAGCGCGGGCTGCGCCCTCGCGACGGGGTCGCGATCCTCGCCCGCAACCACCGGGGCTTCGTGGAGGCCTACTTCGCGGCGGCCAAGTGCGGCGCGAAGGTGGTGCTGCTGAACACCGACTTCTCCGGCCCGCAGCTGCGCGAGGTGGCCGACCGCGAGGGCACCGACCTGCTCGTGTACGACGACGAGTACGCCGAGATCCTGGCCGGCGTCGAACCGCGGTACGGCCGGTACCGCTGCTGGGTGGACGAGCCGGGCGCCGATGACGCCGACACCATCGACGCGCTGATCGCGGCCTCGCCGACCACCTCCCCGCCGGCGCCGGGGGTCGAGGCGAAGATCGTGCTGCTGACCAGCGGCACCACCGGCACGCCCAAGGGCGCACCCCGGCCCGAGCCGCGCTCGCTCGCCCCGATCGGCGGGCTGCTGTCGCGGATCCCCTTCAAGTCGCGGGGGATCACGGTGGTCCCGGCGCCGCTGTTCCACACGCTCGGGTTCGGGAGCACCCAGCTCGCCTTCGCGCTCGGCAGCACGATCGTGATCCGGCGTCGGTTCGACCCGGCGCTGGTCGTGGACGACGTCGCGCGGCACCGCGCGACCGGCATGGTCGTGGTCCCGGTGATGCTGCAGCGGATGGTCGACCTCGGCCCGGACGCGTTCAGCGGCAAGGACCTGAGCGCGCTGAAGATCATCATGGTCGCCGGCTCCCAGCTCGGCGCCGACCTCGCCCAGCGGGTGACCGCGTCGTTCGGGCCGGTGATCCACAACCTCTACGGCTCCACCGAGGTCGCCTACGCCACGGTCGCGATGCCCGACGACATCGCCGCCGAGCCGGGCTGCGTCGGCCGGCCGGTCCTCGGCACCATCGTGAAGATCCTCGACGAGAACGGCGCGGAGCTGCCGACCGGGCGGACCGGCCGGATCTTCGTCGGCAACTCGTTCCAGTTCGAGGGCTACACCGGCGGCGGTGGCAAGGAGATGATCGACGGCCTGATGTCGACCGGCGACGTCGGCCACTTCGACATCAACGGCCGGCTGTTCGTCGACGGCCGCGACGACGACATGATCGTCTCCGGCGGCGAGAACGTCTTCCCCGGCGAGGTCGAAGAGCTGCTGGTCGGCCACGACGCGGTCCGCGAGGTCGCCACCATGGGCGCGCCTGACGAGAAGTTCGGGCAGCGGCTGCGGGCGTTCGTCGTACTCCACGAAGGTGCGGAGCTGAGCGCCGACGAGGTCCGCGACTACGTCCGCGACAACCTCGCGCGCTACAAGGTGCCGCGCGACGTCGTCTTCCTCGACGAGCTCCCGCGCAATCCCACCGGCAAGGTGCTCAAGCGCAAGCTCGCGGAGCTCGGCTCGTGAGCGTACGCAAGCGGCTGACCACCCGGGCGATCAACGCGATGACCCGACCCGCCGTCGCGCCCAACCCGTTCGCGCCGACGCTGGAGCAGCGGGTGAGCGGCAAAACCGCGCTGGTGACCGGCGCGTCGAGCGGCATCGGCCGCGCGCTGGCGCTGCGGCTCGGCAGGGCCGGTGCGACGGTGCTGGTGACCGCGCGCCGGGCCGAGGAGCTGGACCTGGTGGTCAAGGAGATCGAGGACGCCGGCGGTACGGCGTACTCGCTGCCGGCTGACCTCGCAGAGGAGGACGGTGTCAACGCGCTGGCCGACCGGGTGCTGGCCGAGCACGGCGCGCCCGACGTACTGGTGCTCAACGCCGGCCGCTCGATCCGCCGCTCGATCGCCCGCTCCGAGCACCGGCTGCACGACTACGACCGGGCCCTGCGGATCAACTACCTAGGCGCGGTCGGGCTCACCCTGCGGCTGCTGCCCGGCATGCGGGAGCGCAGGTCCGGTCATGTCCTGACCAGCTCGTCGGTCGGTGTCCAGTCGGACCTGCCGCGGTTCTCGGCGTACATCGGCTCGAAGGCAGCGCTGGACGCGTTTCTCCGGGTGGCCGCGGTCGAGTGCCTTGCCGATCGGGTGAAGTTCACGATCGTGCACCTGCCGCTGGTCGACACCGAGATGATCGGTCCGACCGGCTGGGACGGCTTCGAGTCGCTGTCGGTCGACGAGGCGGCCGACATGATCGCCGAGGCCATCCGGCGCCAGCCGGACCACCTCGGCACCGCGCTCGGCAATCTGACCGCGGCCGGCATCACCCTCGCCCCGCGCACCTTCCGCCGCGGCCTGCACTACTTCCACCGCGCCGTCCCCGAGTCCGACGCCTCCAAAGGCTGACCGCCGACCGGGCGCAAATGGTTCTGGTCTGGCGTCGACCGGGCGCAAATGGCGAACCATTTTGCCCGGTCAACACGTTGTGACGATCCGTATGCGCCCGGTCGGCGGGTCTGAGCGAGCCATTTGTGCCCGGTCAGCGACGGTACGGCGGGGGCGGCTGGCCGTGCTGGTTGTACTGACCGCCGTACTGCATCGGCGGGCCGGGTGGCGGCGGAGGGGGCGGTGGGTCCCACGTCGGGAACGGTCCGCTGCGGAGCGTGACACCGCGGCCGGCGAGCCGGGACACCTCCCACGCGGACAGCGCCGTCAGCGTGAGCGCGCCGCCGATCCCGAGACCGACGTCGAGCAGCAGCGGGCGCAGATCGCTGGTGAGGATCAGCTTCTGCAGGACCGCCCACCAGGCCACCAGCGTTATGAACAGGGGCGGCAGCAGCGGGTGCCCGTCGACCGCGTTGAACAGGTGCCGCAGGATCAGCCAGGTGCTCACCAGCAGCAGCGGGATGAACCAGAGCATCGGGATGATGAACGCCGCCTTCGCGGCCGGGCCCCAGTCCTCGTACGCCTGGCCGTTGGAGTCGGCGAGAACCAGCACGATCATCAGCACCCAGAAGCCGAAGATCAGGACCAGCGCGCCGAGGGCGGCCAGCGGCCGCAGCAGTTGCCGGATCGTTGCCGGCCTCCAGTGTGGCCCGGCGGCCCACACCAGGATTCCGCACGCGATGAGGAACAGCGGGATCGCGGCCGCTGCGGTCGTGAACCCGTCACCCACGACGCCGTTGTAGACCTTCTCGGCGTCGGCCGGCCCGGCGAGGTACGGGATGGTCGCCAGTACGCCGATCGCGATCGCCAGGATGGTCCGCCAGCGGTGGGCGCCCTCGACCACCGGATCGGGCTTGCCCAACCGGTAGCGCGGCGTGAAGAGGTAGAGCGCGAGCATCCACGGCAGAAACGAGAGCCGGAGCAGATGGCGCTTCTCCTCGCGACGGCCCGGTGGCTCGTAGAGTCCGGTCAGTACCTGCTGTTCCCGATCCTGCGCCACAGTCACAGTCCTCCCCGTCTCGGCCCCGATGCCAGCGGGCCATGCTGTCAGGTCGGCTTTACTTTCCGCCACCGTTCGGCCCACATCGAATAAGACGTAGATCGCCCCCGTCGAGGTTCGCCGCAGGTCAGGGATCCGGCCAGCGGCTGATCGCACCGGCCACCGCTGGCTCGAGCCGGAACAGCCGCTCGACGATCTGGCCGTGGGTCAGGTCCGGGTGACCGAGCAGTCGTTGGTAGTCGCGAAGCACGTCGTCGCCGCCGGCCTCCCACAGCTGCGCGGCGAGGCGGATCAGCCGGAACTCGTACCAGACGTAGTTGGTGACGCTGGCCTGCATGCTGTCGCCCATCCGCGCCAGCTCCTGCAGGTCCCAGATCTGGTGTCCGGCCTCGAGCGTGGCCTCGGCCATAGCGGCCAGCAGATGCAGGCCATCGGGGTCCCTGGTGGCGAGGTACCCGTGCATGCCGAGATTGGCGAACAGCTCCATGACCCAGTCGGCGGGGAACTCGGAGGCCCAGGTGACCGGGTGGATCTCGTGGAACAGGTGGGTCGCCTCGTGGGTGATGATCAGGTCGGCGATGCCGGTGTAGTCGGGCGGCTCTCCGAACGCGGCACCGAGCCTGGCTCGGATGGGGTCGCTCAGGTGCGGTCGCAACGCGCCGGCGTACGTCGACCACCAGGCGGCCGGGGTCGGCGAGGTGCCGAGCTTGTCCGGGACGGAGAACATCATCCCGTAGATCGGCACCTCGCAGACGCTCGGCCAGTCCTGCTCGTCGGCGACCACCAGGGTCGGCCGCCGACGCTTGCCGGTGACCTGGCCGAGCCAGTCGATCGCGTCGGCAGCTCGGGTGGCGATGGACCGTCCGCGCTCCTCCGAACCGCGGCTGACGAAGACCGGGAACGGGAAGCCGCCGAGGGAGCTCAATGTGGAGTAGGTGCTGGTTGTCATGCCTACTGGTGTCGCCGGCGAGCGAAAAGTTCGCTCAGCCGGACGAGTAGGTCAGATGGAGGCTGACGATCTCCTCGCCGCGGTGTCGGTAGATCTGCGTCGTGAGGGGCGGGCAGTGGTCCGGCGACTCGGTGGGGTTCCGGAAGATGCCTTCGACCACGGTGAGACCGACGCCGGCAACGACGCGGAGGAGGGTCAGCTGGACCCCGGCCTCGAGGTCCTCGGCCAGGCTGCGGGCGATGGCGGTCGGGCCTACGAACACGGCATCGGTGCCGGCCGCGGTGAGCCGGGCTCCGTCGGCCAGCGCGCCGGCCAGCAGTGCGGGCTCCTGGCCGAGGTTGTACTCGTCGACGATGGCGGTGAACTGCTCCTCGCGCTCTCGCGTCACCCGGGAGTGGTCGTCGGCGGCCGCGGTGTCGAGGGCACGCAGCCGAGCGACGAGGGCGCGGCGGGCGTCGTACAGGCGGCTGCGCACGGTGCCGACGGGGATGCCCAGCGTGGCCGCGATCGTGTCGTAGCTCGCTGCCTCGCTGAAGTAGCGCAGTACGACGACGTCGTGCAGCGGCTCCGACAGCCCACCCATCGCCTCCCAGACCCAGTCCCGCAGCGCCGCTTCCTCGATCCGGCGGTCCAGGTCGTCGGGCGCGGGAAGGTGGGTGAGGTCGGCGGGCAGCGGCTCGCGGCGGCGGATTCGGGCGCGCGCCAGGTTGCGGGTCGTCCCGGTCAACCATGACCGTGCGAGCGATGGGTCCCTGATCCTTCCGATGCCGGTGAGTGCGACCAGCGAGGCGTCCTGCACCACGTCCTCGACGTCCGGACCCGGGCCCAGCATCGCAACCGCCACCGCGTGCATCGCGGCGCGATGCCGCATCAGCAACGCGGTCAGCGACTCCGCGTCACCTGCTTGTGCGGCCAGTACGAGCTCGCCATCGGACGGCTCCATCTCCTCAGAGTCGCACGGCGACCTTGGGTTCCGCTGGCGTTCGCGGGCGGCTGCGAAGATGACCTGACGAGGATTGAGGGGGAGAACTGTGACTTCCTTCCGGGAACGGGTCGAACGAGCGATCCGGGTGACCGAGAAGCTCAACAAGCTGCCGTACGACGACCAGGACGCGATCCAGGCGACGTGGAGTGAGCTGACCGGCCAGCCCGTCGACCCGACCTTTCGGCTGATTCCGCCGGTGTACTCCGACCATGGCATCAACATCCGCCTCGGCCGCGACGTCTTCATCAACCAGGGTTGTCAGCTCAACGACATCGGCGGCATCGACATCGAGGACGAGGTGATGATCGGCCCCGGCGTCCGCCTGATCAGCTCCGGCCACCCGAGCGACCCGGCCTCGCGTCGCCGGGGCATCACCTCGGCCCCGATCCGGATCGAGCGCAACGTCTGGGTCGGCGCCGGCGCGACGATCCTGCAAGGCGTGACCGTCGGCGCGGACTCCGTCATCGGCGCCGGCGCCGTCGTCACCAAGGACGTCCCGCCAGCGACTCTCGCCGTCGGCGTACCCGCCGAGGCCGTGCGCTACCTCGGTTGACTGTGCGCTCAGTCGACCGGCACTCGAGAAGAGCGCGGTAGTCGCCCATGTCCGCCTCGCGTAGCGCGATGAGATAGCGGCGGCGCGCCTCCTCGGCCGGCCGGCCGCTTCGGGCGCCCCACGAGAAGTGGTCGTAGCCCAGACCGAGTGCTCCTGCGAGTGCGCTTGCGGCCGCGCATGTCGGCCGTTGCCCTTGACGAAGGGATGGATGAACACCAGCCGGTGGTGGAACCTGACGCCGATCTCGGTTGCGGCGTAGGTCTGATGATCGATCCAGTCGCTGACGTCACCGAGCAGGATCTGGGTTTGTTCTTGGATCTGCATCGGAGCGATGCCGATCGTGCCAGATCACGGCATCGGTGATGTTCTATGCCTCGGCCTCGTTGAGCTCGTCGCGGGTGCGGATCTGAGAGAACTCGGGGGTCAGATCTTGGGCCGCATCGGGATCAACCGGTGTTTGTCCATCGTCGGTCATGCCACGTCGGGGTGCGCCTGGCGATGCGCGACGATCTTGTCCAGGACCTTGTTGAAGCCGTCGTCAGTGAGGCCCTGCGCCTCCAGGGACATTGACCAGGCGATCGACTGTGCCAACGCGATGTCGCGCTGCGTCGGCCGTGCATCTGCCGCGACCAGCTTGATCTCCAGGACGCTGAGAGTCCGGAGGACCTTGTCGACCTCGAGCCGCGGCGCACCGTTCTCGAGGCGGCTCAGCCACTCGCGAGAGACGCCGGCCCTCTCGGCGAGAGTTTGCTGCGTCAGGCCACGACGCTTCCGCTCGGCGCGCACGGCGGCACCGAGCTCGGCTACGGCGTTCGAAGTCACACAGGCCTCCTTGTGACGGTACTGTCACAACTTTAGCGGACCGCCGGTAGTAGATTCGCGCGGTGCGGATCCTCTTCGTCGGCAACAGCTTCACGGCGCGCAACAACCTGCCCGGGTTGGTGTCCGGCCTCGCCAGGGAGCGTGGCATCACGCTCCAGCACAAGCTGATCCAGGCCGGCGGGGCGTCGCTGCGCCAGCACCTCAACTCGGGTGCGGTTGCCGCCGCGCTCGAGTCCGGCGGGTACGACGTCGTCGTCCTCCAGGAGCAGAGCACGCTGCCGGGCAAGAACGCCAAGCGGATGCACGAGAACGTCCGGGAGATGCATGAGCTGATCACGTCGGCCGGAGCGGAGACCGTGCTCTACATGACCTGGACGCGGCTGAACCAGCCCGACGGTCAGGCCGCGATCACCACGGCGTACGCGAGCATCGCCGCAGAGCTCGGCGTGACGCTCGTCCCCGTCGGGATGGTCTGGGAGCGGTTCCTCCGCACCCACGACGAGCCAGCGCTGCACGACTCCGACGGCAGCCACCCGTCGGCCGCCGGCTCCTACCTGGCCGCCTGCGTCTTCCTAATCGCGCTGCTGCGGCAGGACCCGGTCGGCATCGAGACGAAGGTGAAGGGTCTCGCGGACGACGATGCCAAGCTCATCCGCGACGAGACCTGGCGCATCTGTGAGGATCTCGCCGCGGGACAGTAGGGCCGATCAGAGGCGAGGGTCGACGGGCTCCGACTCCAGCGCGAGTACGGCGAAGACCGGCTCGTGGACCCGCCACAGCGGCTCGCCGCCGGCGAACCGGGTCAGCGACTCCAGCCCGAGCGCGTACTCGCGCAGCGCGAGGGACCGCTTGTGGCCGAGATTGCGGTCGCGGAGCCGAGCGAGGTGCTCGGGCGCGGTGTAGTCGGGGCCGTAGATGATCCGGAGGTACTCCTTGCCGCGGACCTTCATCCCCGGCTGGACCAGCCCGCCCTTCTTGGTGCGGACCAGGCCGGCGTACGGCTTGACCACCATGCCCTCGCCACCGTCGGCCGTGATCGCCTCCCACCATGCGGCGCCGGCTGCGGTCGACTCCGGGGCGCCGGTGTCGACCCGCAGCCGTCGAGTCGTCCGGAACAGTTCCGGCGCGGCCTCGACCAGCCGATCGGCGATCCGGAGGTGCCAGCCGTGGTCGGTCTCGACATGGGTCCGGCCCTCGGTGGCGAGCACCTGGAACGGCGCGATACTGACCCCGTCCAGATGGGCTTCCCCTGGTGGCAGGTCGACGCCGGTCTCCCAGACATAGCGTCGGTACGCCGCGGTGAAGGCATCCGCGTTCATCGCGCGGAGCGCGGTCCGCTCGCCGAGATCGCCGATGTCGACGCCGCGCGCCTGCGCCTGCACCAGCCCGATCACGGCATTGGGCAGGGCAGTCCGGGCGGCCGCGCCGACGCCGGCGTACTGGTTGCGGATCAGCTCACCGCCCTTCGCCGACCACGGCAGCAGCTCGCAGTCCAGCAGCAGCCAGTCGGTGTCGAGCTCGGTCCACAGGTCGGCCTTGCCAACCGACTCGCGCACCCCGGCGAGCAGCTCCTCGGTGAGGCCGGGGGAGAAGAAGGAGCGTCCGGTCCGGGTGTAGACCGCGCCGGTCTCACCGTCACCCGCGCCGAACCGCCTGCCGGCGGCGTCCTCGTCGCGACAGACGAGGACAACGGCGCGGGAGCCCATGTGCTTCTCCTCGCAGATCAGGTCGGTGACGCCGAGCGCGGCGTACCCGGCGAACGCCTCGTCCGGATGCTCGAGTACGTCGGGCCGCGCGGAGGTGGCGACCGGCGACATCGTCGGCGGCAGGTACGGCAGCCAGCGCGGGTGCAGCGCGAACCTGCTCATCACCTCCAGCGCACCGGCCGCGTTCTCCTCGTGGACGGTGACCCGGCCGTGGTACGCGGTCTCGATCACCCGCTTGCCGAGGACGTCCTCGATATCGAGCTGGTCGTGGGCGCGCTCGACGACAGCGCCCGGCGACGGCGCCAGTGGCTTCACCGGCTCGTACCAGACCTGCTCGGCCGGGACGTCCACGGCCTCCTTCTCCGGATAGCGCAGCGCGGTGAGCCTGCCGCCGAAGACACAGCCGGTGTCCAGGCACATCGTGTTGTTGACCCACTCCGCCTCCGGCGTGGGCGTGTGGCCGTAGAGGACCATCGCCCGGCCGCGGTAGTCGTTGGCCCACGGGTAGCGCACCGGCAGCCCGAACTCGTCGGTCTCGCCGGTCGAGTCGCCGTACAGCGCGAAGCTGCGGACCCGGCCGGACGCGCGGCCGTGGTAGGCCTCCTTCAGCCCGGCGTGCGCGACGACCAACCTCCCGTCGTCGAGCACCAGGTGCGAGACCAGGTCGTAGCAGAACCGCTCGACCTCCTTGCGGAACTCCTCGGTCTCGCGGCTGAGCTGGTCGAGGGTCTCCTCCAGGCCGTGGCTGCGCTTCACGTCGCGCCCCTGCAGCGCCCGGACCAGCTTGTTCTCGTGGTTGCCGGGCACGCAGAACCCGTGGCGCGCGCCGACCATGCCCATCACCAGCCGGAGTACGCCGGGCGAGTCCGGGCCGCGGTCGACCAGGTCGCCGACGAAGACCGCCTTCCGCCCCTCGGGATGTACGGCGTCGACGGGCCGCCCCTCGTCGTCGCGCACGATCGCGTAGCCGAGCTTGGTCAGCAGCGTCTCCAGCTCGGACCGGCAGCCGTGGATGTCGCCGATCACGTCGAACGGCCCGTGCTGGTCGGTGAAGTCGGTGAGCAGCCGCTCGCGCACGATCGTGGCTGCGTCCACTTCCTCGACCGAGGAGAGCACGTGCACCTTCCGGAAGCCCTCCTTGGTCAGCCGCTTCAACCCGCGCCGCAGCTGGTCGCGCTGACGGCGTACGACATGGGCGCCGAAGTCGCGGTCCGGCCGCTCGGCGTTGCGGGCCACTGCGATCTTTTCCGGCAGGTCGAGCACGATCGCGACCGGCAGTACGTCGTGCGCGCGGGCCAGCTCGACCAGCTGGCGCCGGCCGTCGGGCTGCACGTTGGTGGCGTCGACGACGGTCAGCCGGCCGGCCGCGAGCCGCTTGCCGGCGATGAAGTTGAGCACCTCGAAGGCGTCCTTGGTCGCCGCCTGGTCGTTCTCGTCGTCGGCCACCAGGCCTCGGCAGAAGTCGCTCGAGAGCACCTCGTACTGGCCGAAGTGCTGGCGCGCGAAGGTGGACTTGCCGGACCCGGATGCACCGACCAGCACGACCAGGCAGAGCTCGGGGATAGCCAGCTCGCTCATGTCGCCACCGCCTCTCGCCGGGTGAAGACCGCCATCTGCGTGGGCGGGCCGACCTCGGGGTCGTCCTCGCCGATGGGGGAGTACGCCGTGGCGTACCCGTGCATAGCGGCGACGCCGTCGGCCCAGGCGCGGAACTCCGCCCGGGTCCACTCGAACCGGTGGTCCGGGTGCCGCATCGCGCCGGCGGCGAGCTTCTCGTAGCGCACGTTGTGCTCGGAGTTCGGTGTGGTCACGATGACCGTCTTCGGCCGGGCATGACCGAAGACGGTCTGCTCCAGAGCGGGCAGCCGGTCGGGGTCGAGGTGCTCGACGACCTCCATCAGCACGATCGCGTCGTAGCCGGCGATCCGGTCGTCGCGGTAGGTCAGCGACGACTGGAGCAGGGTCAGGCGAGCGCGCTGGGTGTCCGGCATCCGGTCCAGGTTGAGCCGCTTCTCGGCGCGGCTCAGGGCGAGCGGTGAGACGTCGGCGCCGACGACCTCGCCGTACCGCGCGTCGTCGATCAGCCACCGCAGCAGTGCTCCTTCGCCACAGCCGAGGTCGACCACCCGCTGCGCGCCTGACTCCTGAAGTGCGGCGAGGACCGCCTCCTTCCGCAGCGCGACCAGGGGCCGCGGGGCTGGCTCGTCGGCTGCCAGATCGACAGGGACGTCCTCGGCCTCGAGCAGCCGCGAGGTCGCCGTCTCCACCAGCTCCCGCTGGTGCTTGAGGTAGCGCCGGGTGATCAGCTCCCGCTGCGGGTGCCCGGCGAGCCAGCCCTCGCCGGCGCGGACCAGCTTGTCGACCTCGTCGGAGGTGACCCAGTAGTGCTTGGCGTCATCGAGTGCCGGCAGCAGCACGTAGAGATGGGAGAGCGCCTGGGACAGCACCTGGCTGCCGGTGAGCCGGAGGTCGACGTACCGCGACGGCCCCCACTCCGGGATCGTCTCGTCGAGCGGGACCGGCGACGCGTCGACCTGCCAGCCGAGCGGCTCGAACAGGTCCCGAACCAGCTCGGCACCACCCGGCAGGCTCGGCACGTGTACGTCGAGCGACAGCGGCCGGTCGACCAGGTCCGGCCGGGCGTCACACCGGCCGGCGAGTGCGGTGCGGAACACCTTGCCGAGCGCGACCGCGAGCATCGAGGACGCGGCGTACGGCCGGTCGTTGACGTACTGGCCGAGGGTGAGGCCGTCCCCGGACCTGCCACCGCCGCGACGCCGGCCGCGCACCAGCGCGATCGGGTCGACCTCCAACAGCAGCGCGACCGTGCACCTGTGCTCGTCGGCCTCGGGGTAGAACACGTGCGCGGTGCCGGCGGTGACGCCGAACTCCTGAGCGCGGTCCGGGTGCTTGTGCAGCAGATAGCCGAGGTCGGTGGCGTTCTGGTCCGGCGACAGTGCCGCCGAGGTCAGGGTCAGATACACCGGCACATTGTTGCCGACTGCACCCAGCGCTTTCAGGGTGGTCGAGCAGCGAGCGCCAGCGAGCGTCGTCGAGACCACGGTCCAGTGGGCGGACGGTCCGGCGCCGGTCGCGCTGGCGGTCGCTGCGGCGGCGCGTCGCGCGCACGGCCGCCGCCGTTGGTCGCCCGCCGATGGCGCGCGCCGCGGCCAAGCCGCTTGACGCTTCCTGCCAGCACCACCGACACCGGCCCGTCCGCGCAGGTGTGGGTGGAGCGGGTCCAGTGCGCGCCGGCTGGTCGAGCAGCGAGCGCTTGGCGGGGGACAATTCGGCCAGTCGGGTACGACATCGGCGCGCCCGCAGGGAGTTGATTGATGAATAGCTTCGTGAAAGCGAAACTATCTGTCATGGAGTACGTCGCCGTCCCCGAGGCCGCCCGGCTGCTCGGGGTGTCCACCCGGCAGGTGCAGCATCTCGCCGCCGCCGGCGAGCTGCAGGTGGTGGCGCGCGGCCTCGTCGACCGCACCTCGGTTGATCGCTACCTGGCCGCGCGCCCGGCCTCGCGGCGACGGGCGTGGAGCGAGCGGACCGCCTGGGCGGCGGTCGCGCTGCTGTCGGCCCGCCCCGCGCCGTGGCTGGGCGCTCCGCAGCGGTCGCGGCTGCGGACGACGCTGAGGGGGCTGACCGCCGACGAGCTACTCGGCCGGACCCGCGACCGGGCCCGCGCTGGCTGGTACGCCGGCCACAGCAGCGCCCCGACCCGGCTGCGCCGCGACGTCGTGGACACCTCGGCGGGTGCGGTGATGCTCGGCCTGGCCGAGGCGGACCGGCTGAACGCGTACGTCGTGGCGGCCGACCTGGACGACGTCGTCAGCCGCCATGCCCTGGTCCGGGCGCCCGGCGGCCGGATCGTGCTGCGGGCCACGACCATGGACCTCGGCCTGGTCGCAGACCTCGCCGGCGCGGGCGTCGTACTCTCCGCGCTGGACCTGGCCGAGTCGCTCGACCCTCGGGAGCGGCGGGTCGGCCTGGACGCGCTGGCCGGCGCGCTCGGGCGGTTCCGTGGCTGACCCCGACGTACTCGACCTGCCGACACCTCCGGGCGACTGGCAGGCGCCGTGGCCGAACGTCGCCGAGATCGCCTCGGTGCTGGCGCCCGGCGCGTGGACGCTGATCGGGGGGCTGATGGTGCAGCTGCACGGCGTCAGCCGCGGCGTCGGAGTGGTCCGGCCGACCAACGACGTCGACATCGTGCTGCACCTCGACCCGCTGCGCGCCGTGCCGGACCTCGTGGCCGACGCACTCGAGTCCCTCGGCTACCGGCTTCTGCTTCCGCTCGACAACCGTGCCGAGCACGCTCACCGGTTCGTCCGCGGCCGGGCGCACGTCGACCTCGTGACCAAGCGCGAGACCGTCGACGTGCTGGTCGCCGAGGACGTCGCGCCTCGCCCCACCGACCGGATCCGCGGCCGGACCCTGATGAAGGCCGAAGGCAGCGGCCAGGCACTGCGCCGGCTGTTCCAGGTTCGACTGACCATCGCCGGCCGGCGCACCACGCTGACGGTGCCGAGCGCATTGGGGGCGCTGGTGCTCAAGGCCGCGGCGTACCAGGCCGACTCGCACAACCCCGAGCGGCACCTGCACGACGCGGCCGTGCTGCTCTGCTGTCTCGACGACCCGTACGCCGACCGCGAGGCGCTCAGCCCGCCCGAGCTTGAGCGGCTGACGGCCCTCGCCGCCTCGATGCCTGACAGCCACCCCGCCTGGCAGCCGATCCCGGCCGCCATCCGCACCGACGGCCAAGCCGCCCTCCGCCTACTGACCAGCTGACCCCTGTCCGGCGTTGAACGACCGTTCGTTCAAGATCCCGCTTTGAACGAACGGTCGTTCAACGCCGGAAGCACAAAGGTCGGCCCCGGAATCCGGGACCGACCTGGGTGTTGTACGCCATCAGGGACTCGAACCCCGAACCCGCTGATTAAGAGTCAGCTGCTCTGCCAATTGAGCTAATGGCGCGCATGTGAAGCGAGAAGAAAGATTACCGCTGGCGCCACGTCGCACCAAATCGGGGGTGCCTTCCTAACGGCTCGCCAGCACGGCCTGGGCGGCGTTGTGGCCACCGATGCCGGAGACGGCGCCGCCGCGCCGGGCGCCGGACCCGCAGAGCAGCACGTTGGCCAGGTCGGTGGCGACGCCCCACTGCTGTGCGGGCGTGTCCAGTGAAGCGCGCGAGGGCGCCCACGGCCACTCCAGGTCACCGTGGAAGATGTGCCCGCCCGGCATCGCCAGGTCGGCCTCGACGTCCTGCGGGATCTTCGCCTCGAGGCACGGCCGGCCGTCGGCGTCGACGGCGAGATAGGTCGAGATCGGCTCGACCAGGTGCTCGTTGAGGGCCGCCAGGGCGCGGTCCACCGCCTCCTTCTTGGCCGTCTCCGGATCGGCGTCGAATAGAGAGGCCGGCGTGTGCAGCCCGAAGTAGGTCAGCGTGTGCGCGCCGGAGGCAGCCAGGTCGCCGCCGAGGATGGACGGGTCGGTGAGGGAGTGGCAGTACACCTCGCCCGGGAGTACGCCGGGCAGCCGGCCCGCGGCCGCATCGGCGTACGCCGCCTCCAGCTGGCTGTAGTCCTCGGCGAGGTGCAGGGTGCCGGCGAAGGCGACGGCCGGGTCGGCGCCGGACTTGAGCTCGGGCAGCCGGTCGAGGAGGAAGTTGATCTTGAGCTGCGCGCCCGCCGGCTTGATGGCGTCCTCCTGGCCGTCGCCGAGCAGGATCTTCAGCACCCACGGGGCGACGCCGGACAGCACCCAGCGGCTGGTCACCGTCTGCGCGCCGTCGAAACCGTCCCAGGTGACCTCGGCCGCCTCGCCGGTCGCCTGGATCGAGCGGACGCCGGCCCCGGTGACCACCTCGGCGCCGGCGCCCAGCGCCGCCGCGAGCAGGGAGTCGGTGACCGAGCCCATCCCACCGACCGGCACCCGCCACTCACCGGTGCCGTTGCCGATCAGGTGGTAGAGGAAGCAGCGGTTCTGGATCAGCGACGGGTCGCTCAGCGAGGCGAACGTGCCGATCAGCGCGTCGGTCCCGACCACGCCCCGCACCGTGTCGTCGGCGAACCTGCGCTCGATCGCCTCACCCAGCGGCCGCTCGACCATGTCGGTCCAGATCTCCGCCGCCACCTGCTCCTTGATCGCACGGTCGGTCGGCAGCGGAGAGAGCAGGGTCGGGGCGACCGCCTCGGCCAGGGTCGCGGTCTCGGCGTAGAACGCCTGCCACGCGGCGTACTCGTCGTCGCCGCCGGTGAGCGCGCGGAACGACTCCCGCGTCGCCTCGCCCTCCGGCCGCTCGACCAGCAGTCCGCCGGCGACTCCGTCGCGCGAGTACGGCGTGTACGACGCGGTCCGCCGCGACTTCAGGTCCACCCGCAGGTCGAGGTCGGCCATCAGCTGCTCCGGCATCAGCGACACCAGGTACGAGTAGCGGGAGAGCCGTGCGTCCTTGCCGGCGAACGCGGTCGTCGATATGGCCGCGCCGCCGGTGTGGGGGAGCCGTTCGAGGACCAGGACCGACAGGCCCGCGCGCGCGAGGTAGGCGGCCGCGGTGAGCCCGTTGTGCCCGCCGCCCACGACCACGACGTCGTACTCCCGGCTCGCTGTCTCAGCCCCACTCGTCATGCCGGCACCGTATCCCGAGAAATTCACGAAAGCGACGGAACCTTTCCGCCACGCCGCCCCTCTTCCTGGCATGACGACCACCATCGAACCGACCCGTGCGACTCCCGGCCGCTCGGCCCGTTCGCGACGGGTCACGCCCGCGCGGGTTCTCGCCGGCGCCTTCCTGCTGCTGTCCGCGACCCATCTCTACTGGGCGACCGGTGCGGTCTGGCCGGCGCCCGACGAGTACACGCTGAGTCGCGCGGTCCTCGGCTTCGGCGCTGACTTCGGCGCTCGGATCACGCTGCCGGAGGCCGGCCTCTACCTGGCCGCGGCCGCGCTGGTCCTGGCCCGTGAGCGGCACGGCGCCCGCCGGCCGCTGCAGGCGGGGATCGCGCTGCTGACGGCCGCGCTGCTCACCCGCGGCGTGCTCGGCCTGCTGTGGGTAGTGCCGTCGCTCGGTCACCTCCACCCGCCGTACTACGTGCTCAACCTCGTTGCCTACACTCCGCTCTGCTTCGTCCTCGGCTGGTGCGGCCTGAGCACTCTCGGAGTCGGCGCCAGGGTGTCTCGCGCGGTGGCGATCGCGATGGCGGCGGTGGTGGCGCTGGCCGCACTCGGTGCCGCGTACCTGGTGCCGCTACCAGCAGCCGACTCGGACGTGCCGCCGGTGGCTGGCGCGACCTCCCACTTCGTCGATACCGACCTGGCCCGGTTCCACTACCTCAAGGCGGGCAGCGGGAGTCCGGTCGTTCTGCTCGCGCCAGGGGCCTCCTGGGCCGCCGCCTGGCAGCCGCAGCTCCAGGCACTCGCCGCCGACCACACCGTGTACGCCGTCGACCTGCCCGGGCAGGGCTACACGACCCTCACCGACGACAGTTTCACCTACGACCTCGGCGGGATGACGGATGCGATCGATGCGTTCCGGGACGCCGTGAGACTGGACCAGTTCGCCCTGGCGGGCAACTCGTGGAGCGGTGGCTGGGCGCTGGCCTACGCGCAGCGGCACCCGGAGCGGGTGACCCGGCTCGCGCTGCTGGCCGCCAGCGGGCTGGACCGGCCGGACCCGAGCGCGTGGGAGATGCTCAAGCTGCCGGTCGTCGGCCGGGCGCTGACGGTGCTCGGCTCGACCGACCAGACGGCGGTCGAGGACTCGCTGCGCAAACTGGCCGAGCACAACCTCGACGACGCGACGGTCCGCGACCTGGCCCGGCCCAGTCGCTTCGCCGACAACGCGGTGGCGACCCACGAGCTGGAGGCGCGGCTGGACTGGCGGCAGACAGAGGATGCGCTGGTGCGCACCGCCGTACCGACGCTGGTCCTGTGGGGGAGTGAGGACACGGTGCTGCCGGTCGCCAACGCCGCGGTCTTCGGTGAGCGGCTGCCCGACGCCCGGGTGCGGATCCTCCACGGCTGCGGCCACGGCCTGACCATCGACTGCCCCGATGAGGTGAACGCCGCGATGAGAGGGTTCTTAGATGACCAGGTCCAAGGGTTCGCGCACCGAGCGCCGCTCATCACACACGCTGGCGGCGTTGTCGTCGCTCGACGGGCCGCCGGCCCGCCTTCGCTCCGGCGCCTTGCCAGCGCACGCGCTGAGCGACGCTCGCTCGCGCGACCCCTTGGACCTGGTCATCTAGGTGGCTGACCAACTCGAGCAGGTCGACCCGGGCGAGCTGGTCCGTGCAGCGCAGCGCGGCGACACCGTCGCGCTGTGCGACGTGCTCGACCTGGTCACGCCGTACGTCGGCAGGGTCTGCGGCGCGATCGCGCTGGACAGCGGGCCGGACGCCGCCCAGGAGACGCTGATGGTGGTGATGCGATCGCTCGGCGGGCTTCGGGAGCCGGCCGCGCTGTTCGGGTGGGTGCGCGCGATCGCGGTCCGGGAGGCGGTCCGGTACGCCGAGCGCGACCGCCGCGCCTGGCCGCTGGAGGAGCACACGCTGGCCCGGCTGCCGGCTCCGGGCGACCCGGAGCTGATCTCTGACGTGCACGACGTCCTCACCAGGCTGACGCCGCGGCTGCGCGCGGTGCTGCTGCTTCGCGACGTGCACGGCTACTCCGAGGAGGACGCCGCCGCGCTCCTCGACCTGCCCGTCGGCACCGTGAAGTCACGGCTGCACCGGGCCCGCGAGTCCTTCAGAAAGGCATGGCAGTCATGAGCGACACCGAGCAGCCGCAGGGCTGGCCGACCGCCGAGGTCGACCCCGTACGCCGCCTGCGCGCGCTGGCCGGCGCGGTGTCGGGCGCGGCGGTGACCGAGCGGGTGTACGACGCGCCGCTCGATGTCGTCTGGGGCGTGCTGGTCGACTTCGAAGGCAGCTTCGCGGACCTGCAGGCCGACCTGACCGAGGTGCGGGTGCTCGACCGCACCGGCGACCGGGTCGAGGTGGCCGCCAAGGGCCGCCTCGGTCAGCGCGCCCGCCTGCGTGGGGTGGCGCGCGACGGCTTCTGCTGGCTGCAGAGCCGGTTCCTGATCATGGCGATGGCAGCGACCGAAGAGGGCGACGGCCGGACCAGGGTCGCGCTCACCGGCGGCGTCCGCGTGCCGGGCCGGGCCGCGATCGTTCCGGTCGGGGTGCGCCGGGAGTCGCGCCGTACTCTCGACCGGCTGGGGGAGATGCTCGCCTAGACAACTGGCAGGACGAGCTCGGCGATGACCGGCTGATGGTTGGAGCCGCTCCGCAGGCCGAGGCGGGACGACACCACCTCGATGTCGGTGGTGACAGCGACCCGGTCGACGGTCGGGCGCCCCTCGCGGTACCGCGGCTCGACCAGGTCGGGGCCGATCAGGTCCCACACGGCACGGTTGAAGTCGCCGCCGACCATGACCGGAAGGTCGTCAGCGCGCAGCTCGGTGATCACCTCGCGGAGCACGCGCATGTTGTTGTGCCACTGCTCCTTGCGCCACTCGGCGTCCGGCTCGGGCGGGTCCCAGAACGCCTTGGACACGAAGTGGCAGTTGACGGCCGCGAGCTGCTGCCCGGTGCCGAGGTGCTCCAGCACCAGCCAGTTGACGTAGCGAGTCGGGCTGACGCCCTCCTTCGGCTCGGAGCCCTTGCGAAACTCGGCGGAGACGAGCCGGAGGGTGTCGCGGCGCCAGGACATCGTGTTCATCCCAGGGCCGAGGTTGCGGTCGGCGAAGGTCTCGTGGTCGTAGCCGGGCAGCGCCGCGCGGAGCTCGTCGCGGACCGCGGGTGTGGTGCACTCCTGCCAGCAGATGATCTCGCCGATCGGCTTCCACAGCACCGCGCCGCGGGCGGAGTTGTGGGTGGCGAAGGTCAGCTCTGCTGGCTGCGGGCTTTTGGGGAGGTTCGCTTGTACAGCGACTGGAGGTAGGTCTTCAGCGACCACTTCGGTACGCCGGGACCGCCGGGCGCCTCGATCTTGTACTCGTCGAGCGCTTCCTTGACGGCCTTCTTGATCTCCGCGAGGTCGTCCTCACTGAGAGCCATGCCTTCTCCTTCTCCCGAGGGTGAACCGGAAGGATACGGCCAACAATGCGCAAGGCCCCGGCTGCCTGACGGCTACCGGGGCCTTACCTGGGGTGAGCGACGGGGCTTGAACCCGCGACCCTCGCGACCACAACGCGATGCTCTACCAGCTGAGCTACGCCCACCATGAGACCTCGGCATGAGCCAAGGCCGAGGAGAGTGTACTAGTTCTAAGGCGTGGAGCTGACATCGGCGTCGCCACCTTCTGGGGCGGCCTCATCACCGGTCAGTCCGGTCAGTGAGCCACCGTGCCGGGAGGCGATCTCACGGGCGGCGGCACCGCTCGGTCCGGGCTGCGGGACGAACACCGCCTCGCGGTAGTAGCGCAGCTCCTCGATGCTCTCCTGGATGTCCGCGAGCGCCCGGTGGTTGCCGCGCTTGACGGGCGCCTCGTAGTACGCGCGGGGGAACCAGCGCCGCGACAGCTCCTTGATCGAGGAGACGTCGACGATCCGGTAGTGGAGGAACGCCTCCAGGGTCGGCATGTCCCGCTGGAGGAAGGCGCGGTCGGTGGCGACGGTGTTGCCGGCCAGGGGTGGCCGGCTGCCGGAGGGGCAGTGCTTCTTGATGTAGGCGAGCACCTGCGCCTCGGCATCGGCCGCGGTCAGGCCGTCCGCGAGCTCGTCGAGGAGTCCGGAGGAGGTGTGCATGGTCCGCACGAAGTCACCCATCTGGGCGAGCGCCTCGGCGGGCGGCTTCACGATCAGGTCGATCCCTTCGCCGAGCACGTTCAGGTCGAAGTCGGTGACCAGCGCCGCTACCTCGATCAAGGCGTCGGCCTCAAGGTCGAGGCCGGTCATCTCACAGTCGATCCAGACGAGTCGCTCGGTCACATCAACGCACCCTACTTGCTGACGTTAGGTGTCGTTTCAGCCGTTGCTCAGCCAACGGTCCTAGGGTCGTGGTCGTGATGCAGCGGATCGGACCCTGGATCGGGCTAGGGGCGAGGCTGCTCGTCGGCGGCGTCTGGGTCGTCGCGGGCGCCCTCAAGCTGCCCGACCCCGCGGCGAGCGTGCGCGCCGTACGCGCCTATGACCTGTTGCCGGAGGCGGTCGTCCCGACGATCGGCTACCTGCTCCCGATCGTCGAGGTCGTGGTCGGCCTCTGCCTGATCGTGGGCCTGCTCACGCGCTGGTCGGCGGTGGTCTCGGCGGTGCTGTTCGTGGCGTTCATCATCGGCATCTCGTCGGCATGGGCGCGCGGTCTGCAGATCGAGTGCGGCTGCTTCGGCGGCGGCGGCTTCAAGGAGAACGCCGCCGACGAGTACCCGATGGAGATCGCCCGCGACGTGGGTCTACTGCTCCTCTCCGGACTGTTGATCTGGCGACCGCGGACCAAGTACGCCGCCGACGCCGTGCTCTTCCCTCCTCCCAGAAGCTCTGAAAGGTCTGACGATGTCGAAGTCCAACCGTGAACGGTCGCGTGCCGAGCGGGCCGCTGCCGCTCTCGCCGAGCAGCAGCGTGCCGAGTCCCGGCGCAAGCTCCTGGTCGGCGGCGGGATCGTGCTGGCCCTCCTGCTGATCATCGGCGTCGGCCTGATCATCCAGTCCCAGCGCGACACCACCGGCGACGACGCCGCTACCCCCGGCAACCCGACCCCGACGACGAGCGACTCGAGCAGCCCGAGCAGCGGGACCGGGCGGCTCCAGGTCGCGCCGGCAGACACCTACGGGCTCGGCGTCGGCGACCCGGACGCACCGGTCAAGGTCGAGGTGTACGAGGACTTCCTCTGCCCGGTGTGCAAGGCATTCGAAGCTGCATCCAAGGAAGACCTGCGCCAGGCGGCGCAGGACGGCAAGGTGTACCTCGTGTACCGGCCGGTCGCCTTCCTCGCTCAGTTCGGCCCCTACACCGCCCAGGCGCTCAACACGTACGCCGTCGTCCAGGACAAGGCCGGCGCCCAGGCCGCCCTGAAGGTTCACGACCTGCTCTACGACGAGCAGCCGTCGGAGTCCGGGCCGTTCCCTGACAACGACTGGCTCGTCGAGAAGGCGGTCGCAGCCGGCGCCAAGGAGGCCGACGTTCGCGCCGGCATCGAGGATCTGACCTTCGAGCAGTGGGGCCAGAACGCCAACGACGAGGCCTCCAAGGCCGGCGCCACCGGGACGCCGTACGTCCTGGTCAACGGCGAGAAGTTCGAGCCTGGGGAGGTAACGAGCTGGGACGCGTACGCCGACGCGCTCATGGCCGCGATCGACGACGCCCAGTAGGCCACCTCGAGGGATCTGCTGAACCCATCCCGTCGGCTACGCGGCGCGATACCCGCACGCTGGCTGCGTTGTCCTCGGTCGACGGGCCACCGGCCCGCCTCCCTCGTCCGCCTTGCCAGCGCACGCGTCTCACACCGCTCGCTTTCGACGGGATTGGTTCAGCAGACCCCTAGGCTGGCGCCTGTGGAGATCGAGCGGGTCCAGAAGTGGGTCATGACCGCGCTGCTGCTCACCGTCGCGGCGGTCTTCGCCGGCGGGCTGTGCGTGCTGGCCGGCACCGTCGACAACAGCGGCGGCGCCAAGCCCGGCCTGCTGGTGATCGCGGCGCTGGTCGGGCTGTTCGCGATGGTCGGCGCCCGGGTCATCCACGGCGCGTCCGTGGCCTCGGTCTGGCTGCTGCTCGGCCTGCTGCCGGCCGCGATCGGCTGGTACTTCCTCTACGCCTAAGGAGGGTGCCGAACGATCCGACCTGCGGCGCGACGCCCGGCACGCACGCTGGCTGCGTTGGCGTCGGTCGACGGGCCACCGGCCCGCCTCCCTCCGCCGCCTTGCCATCGCACGCACCGGACGCCGCGCCGCGACGCCCGGATCGTTCGGCACCCTCCTAGGCCGCCCCGGCAAGATGGCCCCATGGCCTACACCGCGGCGGACGACCGCTACGACACGATGGAATACCGCTTCACCGGGCGGAGCGGGCTGAAGCTCCCGGCGCTCTCGCTCGGCCTGTGGCAGAACTTCGGCGACGACCGGCCCGAGGAGACCCAGCGGGCGATCATCCGGCGCGCCTTCGACCGCGGCGTGACCCACTTCGACCTCGCCAACAACTACGGTCCTCCCTACGGCCGGGCCGAGGAGAACTTCGGCAAGTACCTCAAGACCGACCTGGCGCCGTACCGCGACGAGCTGGTGATCTCCACCAAGGCCGGCTACGACATGTGGCCCGGACCGTACGGCCAGGGCGGCGGCTCGCGCAAGTACGTCCTGTCCTCCCTCGACCAGTCGCTGACCCGGCTTGGGCTGGACTACGTCGACATCTTCTACAGCCACCGTTTCGACGAGGAGACCCCGCTCGAGGAGACGATCGGGGCGCTGGACCACGCGGTGCGACAGGGCAAGGCGCTGTACGCCGGGATCTCGTCGTACTCCGCGGACCAGACCCGCGAGGCGGCCGCGATCGCGAAGGGACTCGGCACGCCGCTGCTGATCCACCAGCCGTCGTACAGCATGCTCAACCGCTGGATCGAGGAGTCACTGCTCGACGAGCTGGAGGAGCAGCGCATGGGCTGCATCGTGTTCACCGCGCTCGCCCAGGGCGTGCTCACCGACCGCTACCTCGGCGGCGTGCCCGCCGACTCCCGCGCCGCCCGCGACAGCTCCACCATCGACTCGAGCCACCTCGACGAGAAGACCCTCGGCCACGTCCGCCGGCTCAACGAGATCGCCGCCGGCCGCGGCCAGAAGCTCGCCCAGCTCGCCCTCCAGTGGGCGCTGCGGGACCGTCGGGTCACCTCGGCGGTGATCGGTGCCTCGTCGGTCGAGCAGCTGGACACCAACCTCGACGCGCTGTCGTTCCCGCCGCTGTCCGACGACGAGATGGCCGAGATCGACCGGGACGCCGTCGAGGCCGGCGTCAACCTGTGGGTCACCTAAGACCGCATTCCGCCCAATTTGCCAACGCGAAAGCGTGACCGCGAGGATGACTGGATGACCGCACGACTCGCCGAGTTCATCGCCGGCCTGCCCAAGGCCGAGCTGCACGTCCACCACGTCGGGTCCGCCTCGCCGCGGATCGTCAGCGAGCTCGCGGCCCGGCATCCCGGTGAGGTGCCGAGCGACCCGGAGCTGCTCACGAAGTTCTTCGAGTTCCGCGACTTCGCTCACTTCATCGAGGTCTACCTGGCGGTCGTCAACCTGATCCGGACCCCCGAGGACGTCCGGCTGCTCACCTACGAGGTCGCTCGCGAGATGGCCGGCCAGCAGCTCCGGTACGCCGAGCTGACGTGCACGCCGTACACCTCCCAGCTCGCGGGCATCGCGATCGAGGGCTACACCGAGGCCATCGAGGACGCGCGGGTGGCCGCCGAGCGCGACTTCGGGCTGGTGCTGCGCTGGATCTACGACATCCCGGGGGAGAGCGGCATCCCGGCGGCCGACGCCACCCTCGACGCCGCGCTCAACCACCGGGTGGACGCCCTGGTCGGCTTCGGGCTGGGCGGTCCCGAGATCGGCGTACCCCGCCCGCAGTTCCAACCCCACTTCGACGCCGCCCGCGCGGCGGGGCTGCGCTCGGTGCCGCACGCCGGCGAGACGACCGGGCCGGAGACGGTCTGGCACGCGCTGCGGCTACTGGGTGCGGAGCGGATCGGCCACGGTACGTCGTCGGCACAGGACCCCGCCCTGCTCGCGCACCTCGCCGAGACCGGCATCGCCCTCGAGGTGTGCCCGTCGTCGAACATCGCGACCCGCGCCGTACCCACGCTGGCAGAGCACCCGATCCGCGCCTTCGTCGACGCCGGCGTCGTGGTCACGGTCAACTCCGACGACCCGCCGATGTTCGGGACCACGCTCAACCGGGAGTACGAGATCGCGGCCGAGCTGCTCGGCCTTGACACCGCCGGCGTGGCGGCGCTCGCGGTGGCCGCGGTCGATGCCTCGTTCGCGCCGGACGAGGTGAAGACGGGGCTGCGGGCCGAGATCGCGACGTACGCCGCCGCGCAGGGATGACGGTGCGGGATGAACTGCGGGATGAACTGCGGGATGAACCGCGGCATGAACAAGGCCCCGCAGGCGCATACTCCGCGGGGCCACTCCCATTTGTAGTCCACCAGCAGCCCCACCAGTCGCATTCGTCACGCGTGTCGGCCGCTTGGCGGCTGCGACAATGGCTGAGACACTGGCCAGGCGAGGTGATGACATATGGCGCAGGCCCTGACCGCTGGTTGGCCCCACCGGCTGTTCACGCTGCCCGACTGGGAAGAAATGCCAGTCGATGAGTCCCACCATATTGAGTGCAGTGAGGGTGTTCTCTCGGTGACCCCCAAGCCGTTCCCCCGCCATCAGCTGGCGATGACCAACCTCGTCTACCTGATCCGCAAGCACCTCCCGCCCGACCTGATAGCGCTGCCCGAGGTCGACGTGCTCATCACCGAGTCGCCGCTGACCGTCCGCGCCCCCGACGTCGTCGTCACCACCAAGGCCGCCGTCGAGGCGAACCCGCCGCGGCTGGCAGTCGCCGACATCCGGCTCGCCGTGGAGATCGTGTCGGAGGGCAGCCGCCGCACCGACCGGGTCACCAAGCGCAGCGAGTACGCCGAGGCCGGGATCCCCGACTACTGGATCATCGACCTCGCCGACCCGGTCACGCTGACCAGCTTCCACCTCGACCGGCTGAGCTACCGCACGGCCGAGGAGCACAAGGGCGTGTCGTCGCTGACCGCCTGCGGCGTCGTCTTCAACCTCGATCTGGGCGCCCTCACCGCGCTTTAGGTCAGATGCTGTCCGCATCGGTTCCTAGCATGCAGACATGACCGAGATTCAGCTACTTCGTCCCGCGGGGCTGGTCGACAGCCCCGCATTCAGCCACGTCGCAGTCGTTCCGCCCGGTGCCACGATGGTCTTCATCGGCGGGCAGAACGCGGTCGACCAGCAGGGCCGGCTCGTTGGCGGCACCGACGCAGCGGCGCAGACCGTGAAGGTGATGGAGAACCTGGCCACGGCGCTGGCCGCTGCCGGGGCGGGCATCGAGAACCTCGTCAGCGTCACGGTGGTTCTCGTGGAGGGTGTCGACGTGCAGTCGGCGTACGCCGCTGCCGCTCCGTCGTTCGCCGCGGCGGCGACGCCCCCGCTGGTCAGCGCCTTGCTCGTCTCCAGCCTTGGCGTACCCGGCGCCCTCGTGGAGGTGTCCGCGGTCGCGGCGCTGCCCTAGGCGCCCCCGACAGGATTCGAACCTGTGACCCGCAGATTAGAAGGCTGCTGCTCTATCCAGCTGAGCTACGGGGGCCTGGAAAGTGGTTGAGCGGTCACATTGTCACCCATCGATCCGAGTCGACGCGAACCCGTATCGACCGCCTGGCCAGTTGGCCGATTTCCTGAACAGCGGGCGGCTGGCGACGCCATCCTGATGGGATGGGGGGTACGGCGCGGTGTGGTGCTGGCGGTGCTGCTGACCGCGGCCTGCGTCGGGAGCGCCGCCGCCGACGATGCGGCGCAGCGCTGTGCGGACATCGCCGCGCGATCCGAGGAGCGGGCGCGGGTGGTGACCGGCTCCGGGGCGCCGGTGCTGGTGATCGGCGACTCCTACGCGATGGGCTCCGACCTCGACGATCCCGCGCGCTCCTGGCCGGCGTACCTAGACGGCCAGGTCCGAGTCGACGGCTTCGCCGGGTCCGGGTTCTCCCGTTCTGCCGGCCCGTGCCGAGGCGTGGCGTACGCCGACCGCGCCCGGCGCGACCTGGCGAGATGGCCGGGCATGATCGTCGTGCAGGGCGGGCTGAACGACTACGACGTACCCGCCGCGCAGGTCGAGGCGGATGCCCGCCGCCTGCTGCGCACGCTGGCCGGCCGTGACGTCGTACTCGTCGGACCCGCCGCGGCACCGGCTCGACAGGCGGGGGCCTACCGGGTGGACACGGTCCTGGCCCGGCTCGCCGCGCTGGCGGGCGTCCCTTACATCAGTACGGCGAGCTGGGAGCTCGACTACCTGCCGGACCGCCTCCATCTCACGCCGGAGGGCCACCGCGACTTCGGTGAACGGGACGCGACGGCCCTCCGTGAGCTGACGGGCGTGAGCTAGCCCCTGAGCGAGGCCATCCACTCCTCGACGGCCGACGCCTCGCGGGGGAGGCCGGCCGAGAGGTTCCGGGAGCCGTCGGCGGTGACCAGGATGTCGTCCTCGATCCGGATGCCGATGCCGCGCAGCTCCTCCGGGACCAGCAGGTCGTCGATCTGGAAGTAGAGGCCAGGCTCGACGGTCAGCACCATGCCCTCGGCGAGCTCGCCGTCGCGGTAGTTCTCCGGAGCGGCCTGGCCGCAGTCGTGGACGTCCATGCCGAGCATGTGGCTGGTGCCGTGCAGCGTCCAGCGGGCGTAGACCTTCGAGTCCTTGTCGAGCGCCTCCTCGGCCGAGACCGGCAGCAGGCCCATGTCGGCGAGCGCGTGGGCGAGTACCTCCATCGCCGCGTCGTGCGCCGCTAGGAAGGGTACGCCGGGGCGGATGGCGTCGATGCCGGCCTGCTGGGCGGCGTACACCAGGTCGTAGAGCTCGCGCTGCAGCTTGGTGTAGGTGCCGTCGACCGGCAGGGTGCGGGTGACGTCGGCGGTGTAGAGGTTGCGGCCCTCCACGCCCATGTCGAGCAGCAGCAGCTCGCCCGGGGTGACCGCGCCGGTGTTGTCGATCCAGTGCAGCGTCGTGGCGTGCGAGCCCGAGCCGACGATCGAGTCGTAGCCGAGCTCGTTGCCCATGGCCCGCGCCCGGCGGTAGAAGGTGCCGTCGATCCAGCGCTCGCCGAACTCCAGGACCCGCTCCCACTCGCGGACGCTGTCCTCGAAGCCGAGCGTGGTGATGTCGCACGCCTCCTGCAGCTCGGCGATCTCCCAGTCGTCCTTGACCAGCCGCAGCTCCGACACCACCCGCGCGAAATCGGAGTCGAGCGACTCGTCGGGCGCGACCAGGCCGTCGACCTTGGCGTCGATGCCGCGCAGGACGCGGGTCTTGCCGGTGGGCTCGAGCGCGGCCGGGAGGTCGTCGATGTGCTTCACCGGCATCCCGAGGGAGGACGACATCTCGTGCAGCGACGGGCGGCGGCCGACCCACAGCTCGCCGTACTGGCGGTCCCGGAAGAACTCGTCGGTGTCGCGCGCCGACCGCGGCCGCGCGTAGAGCGTCGCCTCGCCGTCCTCGACGACCAGCACCGCATCGGAGGTCTGGTTGCCGGATAGATAGGTGTGGGCGGTCTCCGGGCGGAACCGGTAGTCGGTGTCGTTGGAGCGCACCTTGAAGGTGCCGGCCGGGATCACCAGCCGCTCACCGGGGAAGGTCTCGGCCAGCGTCGTGCGCCGGGCCGCGGCGTACGACGTGATCGGGTGCGGCAGCAGGTCCAGCTCGCGGTCCCCCCAGCCCTCGCGCATGAACGCGGCATAGGCCTCCGGCACGGCCGGATCATGGGACTCGGTCTTCGGCTCGACGGCACTCTGGGCAGGGGTCTCTGGGGTCGTCTCGTCGCTCACACCGGCCACTGTACGCCGCACGTAACAGGGCGAAGAAGACGCTCGGGATAGCATGCGCCCCATGCGTGTACGTCGCCGCGAGAGCGCTGCCTTCACGGTGGTCGTCACCGTGCTGGTGGCGTTGTGCGCGGTGCCGATGGCAGCGATCATCGGCCTCTCCGGAGGCGGTGCGACGACCGTGGTCGCGGTCGTCTTGGCGGCGGTGCCGGTCGGCCCGCTGGTCGCGGCGTACCTCTGGCTGGACCGCTACGAGCCGGAGCCCAGGTCGCTGCTCGCGCTGGGCCTGCTGTGGGGTGGCTTCGTGGCCACCGCCGCGGCCCTGCTGATCGGCGGCATCGGCGGCCTGGTCGTCGGCATCACCGACGAGCAGAGCCTGTCGATCGTGGCGCCGGTGACCGAGGAGGCCAGCAAGGGCTTCTTCCTATTACTACTGCTGTGGTGGCGGCGGGCCGAGCTGGACGGCGTACTCGACGGGATCGTGTACGCCGGGATGGTCGGCATCGGCTTCGCCTTCATCGAGAACATCCTCTACCTCGGCGCGGCGTACAACGGCACCGACGCCACCGGCCCCGGCGGCGTCCAGGCGGTGACCGCGACCTTCGTGGTGCGCTGCCTGTTCAGCCCGTTCGCGCACCCCCTGTTCACCGCGTTCACCGGTATCGGTGTCGGCCTCGCGGTCTCCAGCCGGAGCCCGATGGTGCGAACCGTCGCCCCGAT
This sequence comes from Nocardioides speluncae, assembly GCF_003121585.1. GTDB lineage: Bacteria > Actinomycetota > Actinomycetes > Propionibacteriales > Nocardioidaceae > Nocardioides > Nocardioides speluncae. The sequence goes on along the minus strand of NZ_QEOO01000015.1, from coordinate 99,197 downwards.
CGCCGGCTACATCCTCGCGGTCCTCGCCCACGCCACCTGGAACACCTCGACCCTCGGCGGCTTCGACAGCTTCGCGATGGTCTACTTCGTGGTCATGGTGCCCGGTTTCCTGGCCGTCGCAGCGCTCGCGGTGTTCGTCAGCCGCTCCGAGCGCCGGCTGCTGACCGCGGCACTTCAGGACGCAGCCAGACGCGGCCTCTTCCCCGCGAGCGACATTCCGTACATGGTTGACCTGCGAGCTCGGCGCGAGAGTCGGCGGTTCGCACAACGCAATGGCGGGAAGGCGGGTGCGCGGGCGATGGCCGGCTACCAGCAGGCAGCGATCGAGCTCGGCTTCTTGCACCATCGCTTCCTGCGGGGCACCGCACCGCGCGACTTCTCCGACCGAGGACAGGACTTCGTGAACCAGCTCCAGGCGCTTCGCCCGCAGATCAGCTTTCCGGGTCAGGCGGTGTCCACGCGATGATCGAAAATCCCACCGGCAAGGGCGCGCCGCCCGAGAAGCCGGCCGAGAAGCCGGCCGAGAAGCCGGCCGAGAAGCCGGCCGAGAAGCCGGCCGAGAAGCCCGCCAAGAAGGCTGCGCAAAAGCCGGCGGAGAAGCCGGCCGAGAAGGCAGCCGAGAAGCCAAGTCTGGCGAAGCCGGCCACCCCGGTGACGGCACCGGCCACGGCCACCAGTCCCCAGCCCAAGCACCAGGGCCCGAAGGCCAAGGACGCGCCCAAGCAGAAGGGCAAGCAGCCCCCCAAGAAGCACGGCAAGGGCGTTTCCGAGCCGATCGAGGTCGACGCGACCCAGATGCTGACCGCGCTGGTGCGGCTGCGCAGCGGGCTCCAGGACGCCAAGTTCCCGCTGGACGTCCCGAAGGTCGAAGAGCAGCGCACCGCGCAGCGGGAGATGGTCGACCAGCTCGAGGACTACGTCATCCCGAGGCTGATGACGATCGACGCTCCGCTGCTGACGGTGGTGGGCGGCTCGACCGGCGCCGGCAAGTCGACCCTGGTCAGCTCCCTGGTCGGCAAGCGGGTGACCGAGCCCGGCGTACTCCGGCCGACCACGCGCTCACCGGTGCTGGTCCACCACCCCGACGACGCCAAGTGGTTCGGCCAGGACCGGATCCTGCCCGACCTGGAGCGGGTCGAGAAGCCGACCACCGACCCGACGGCGCTCCAGCTGGTGCCGTCCGACGCGCTGACGCCCGGCCTGGCGATCCTGGACGCGCCCGACATTGACTCGGTCGAGGAGCGCAACCGGACGCTGGCCGCGCAGCTGCTCGCCGCCGCAGACCTGTGGATGTTCGTGACCTCGGCGGCGCGGTACGCCGACCAGGTGCCGTGGGGCTTCCTGAAGCAGGCGGCGGAGCGGTCGACGGCGGTCGCGATCGTGCTCGACCGGACCCCGGACGAAGCCGTGGAGACGGTCTCGACCCACCTGGCCCGGATGCTGGCCAGCCGCGGCCTGAAGGACTCGCCGCTGTTCACGGTGCTGGAGGGCGGCATCGACGAGGAGGGGCTGCTGCCCCCGCAGTCGGTGGCCGAGATCAGCGAGTGGCTCACGAGCCTGGCCGAGGACGCCGACGCCCGGACCCTGGTGGTGAAGCAGACCCTCGAGGGCGCGATCCGCACGGTCTCGCGGCGCACGTACGCCGTGGCCGACGCGAGCGGGGACCAGGTCGAGGCGGCCCGGCGGCTCCGCGATGACGCCGACAAGGCGTACGACGAGTCGATCGCCGCGATCGACAAGGCCTCCGCCGACGGGACCCTGCTGCGCGGTGAGGTACTGGCCCGCTGGCAGGAGTTCGTCGGCACCGGTGAGCTGCTGCGCAACCTGGAGACCCGGATCGGGCGGCTGCGGGACAAGCTCTTCAACACGCTCAAGGGCAAGCCGCAGCAGGCCGAGCGGGTCACGGTCGCCGTCGAGTCCGGCCTAGAGACGCTGATCCTGGAGCATGCCGAGGCGGCCGCCGAGCGCGCCGAGGTCTCGTGGCAGTCGACCGCGGCCGGGCAGCAGCTGCTCGGTGACGCCGGTCAGGACCTGGGCCGCGCCTCCCGCGACTTCCGGCGCAAGGCCGAGCGCGCCGTACGCGACTGGCAGTCCGACGTACTCGACATGGTCCGCACTGAAGGTGCCGACAAGCGACAGACCGCGCGGTTCCTGGCGTTCGGCGTCAACGGGCTGTCGGTCGCACTGATGGTCGTGGTCTTCGCTCACACCGCCGGCGTGACCGGTACCGAGGTCGGCATCGCGGGCGGTTCGGCCGTTCTCGGCCAGAAGCTGCTGGAGGCCGTCTTCGGCGACCAGGCGGTGCGGACGCTCGCCGAGCGGGCACGCAAAGATCTCGACCGCAGGGTCCGGCTCTTGCTGGACGACGAGCGGGTGCGCTATACCGGCCTCGTCGACTCGTTGGAGCTTGCTCCGGACGTCGCCGAACAGATGAGGACGGCGGCACGACGAGTCGACGATCTGCGCTTTGCTGGTGCCCAGCGTGCGAAGACACACCGCGCGGGTGAATAGAGTGGCGGTTGCTCAGGCAAAATAGTCAGTTGCAACTGCGCTGAGGGAGAAAATTGACGTCCTTGCTCGACGGGGCCAAGAAGCTGGTCAGCCGCGGCACCGATATCGGTACTCGAGTCGCTGGACTCGAAGCTGCCGTACGGGCTGCCCGCGGCCGCCTTGACGACTCCTCGGTGGATGCTGCCGCCGAGGTGGTCGGGCGCGCCTCCAGCAGGCTCCGTCTCTCGGCCAACCACACCGTCGTCGGGATCGCGGGAGCGACCGGCTCCGGCAAGTCGTCGACGTTCAACGCGCTGTCCGGCCTGGAGCTGGCCGCGGTCGGCGTACGACGCCCCACGACGTCCTGGGCGATGGCGTGCGTGTGGGGCTCGGAGGGCGCTCCCGAGCTCCTCGAGTGGCTCGGCATCCCTCAGCGGCACCAGGTCACGCGGGACTCGATGCTCGACACCGGTCACGAGGACAAGGCGCTGCAGGGCGTCGTACTCCTGGACCTGCCCGACCACGACTCGACCGAGGTCACCCACCATCTCGAGGTCGACCGGCTGGTGAAGCTCGCCGACGTGCTGGTCTGGGTGCTGGACCCGCAGAAGTACGCCGACGCCGCGATCCACGACCGCTACCTGAAGCCGCTGGCCTCCCACAAGGACGTCATGATGGTGGTGCTCAACCACATCGACACGGTGGCTGAGGACCGGCGCGACGCGATGGTCGACGACGTACGCCGGCTGCTCGACAACGACGGCCTGGACTCGGTACCGATCGTGCCGATCAGCGCCCGGCACGGCATCGGCGTGGAGTCGCTGAAGAACGAGATCGCGCGCCGGGCGCACGAGAAGAAGGCGACCAAGATCCGGCTCGACGCCGACCTGAAGCAGGCCGCGACCCAGCTGCAGCAGGAGGCCGGTGCCACCGAGCCTCGCAAGCTGTCCAAGGAGCGGGTCGCCGAGCTCGAGGACGCGCTGTCCGATGCTGCCGGCATCCCCATGGTGGTCGACGCGGTCGAGAAGTCGACGCGGCTGCGCGCCAACCGGTCGACCGGCTGGCCGGCGATCGCGTGGTTCACCAAGCTGAAGCCGGACCCGCTGCGACGGCTGCACCTCGGCTTCGGGTCGTCCGTCAAGGAGCTGACCAGCACCGCTCGGACCTCGGTCCCGGAAGCCACGCAGGTACAGCGGGCGCGGGTCGACGCGGCGGTGCGCGGCGTGGCGGACGACGTGTCCGAGGGGCTGGCCAAGCCGTGGGCGACGGCGGTCCGCAAGGCATCGGTCTCCAACCTCACCGATATCACCGACCGACTCGACACCACGGTCGCCGATACCGATCTCGGCGTCGACAAGCTGCCGGTGTGGGCTGGGCTGGTCCGCTTCATCCAGTGGATGCTGATCCTGTCCGCGATCGGCGGCCTGCTGTGGCTGACGGCGCTGTTCGTCTTCTCCTACCTGCAGATGGACGACGAGGTGCCCGATACGCCGTCGCTCGGGCCGATTCCGGTGCCGGCGCTGCTACTGGTGGGCGGCGTACTGCTCGGCTGGCTGCTGGCGTTCGTGTGCCGGTGGCTGGTCAGCATCACCGCGCGCAGCCGCGCCCGGGTCGCGGACCGGCGGCTGCGTGGCGGCGTACACAAGGTGGCCGAGGAGATGATCGTGAAGCCGATCGACCAGGAGCTGCAGGCCTTCTACGCGCTGCGGAACGGGCTCAACCAGGCCCTCAGCTGACCTCTGCGTCCTTTGGCTGTCGGCGGCCCACTAACCGTCCACAATTTCTGCACCGCGGATTTCTCCACAGGCTGCGCCCGCTCGGGCGCTGGCTGTCGGTGGCGCTGGCGACGCTGGTTGTCGTTCATCGAACACGACAGCTAGGAGCAGAAACCATGAACGACACCTACGTCACCTTCGAGGGCTGGGTCGGCAGCGACGTCAGCCTCTCCGAGACCCGAGGCGGCGCCCAGGTCGCGTCCTTCCGGGTCGGGTCTACCCCGCGACACTTCCGCGACGGCGCCTGGGCCGACGGCGAGACCGTCTGGTTCACCGTGAAGTGCTGGCGTTCGCTGGCGCTGAACGTCCATCAGTCGATTCGCAACGGCGAGGCCGTGATCGTGCACGGCAAGCTCGTCGCCGACGTCTGGGAGAAGAGCCCGACCGAGACCTCGGTCCGCTACATCGTGGTCGCCACCTCGGTCGGTCACGACCTCTCCCGCGGTACGGCGCAGTTCACCAAGGCCCCGCGCAGGCTGCACGGTGGCGACGACGTCCAGCAGACTATCCACGCGTACGACGAGGACGGCCCGCGCCTGGACTCCGACGGAGAGTTGGTACAGCCCGCGGCCGCCTGAAGCAGCGCTCGGCCCGCCGGGCGGTTGCCGACGGGCCGAGGTCGCCGCGCCGATCAGTCGTACCAGACGTCGCTCTCACCGATCGCCCGTACCTGCGCGGGGGTCAGCGCGAGCGCATAGGAGGTCGGCTCGTTCCACTTGTCCTGGCTGGAGTTGGACGTGGAGACGTACATCATCGAGCCGTCGGTGCGCAGCATCCGGAACTCGATGAGCTCGATGCCGTCGTACGCGTCCTCCATGAGAATGGCGCGCTCCCCGCCCGGACCGGTGAGCTGGTCGCATGTCGCCCCTGTCTTGTTTTGCGACAGGAGCCAGGTGCAGTCAACCTGCTGCTCATACCGTGGCCCCTCCGCCATGATCGTCATGGAATCTCCGGGGTCATTGCCGTCGTCGCGAACGGCCTCGTCCGGCTGCTCGGGGCTGTAGAAGATCATGTTGAACCCACCGGTTCCGCCGCTGGTGGGTGAGGTGATCCCCGAGATCAGGAAGCCGAAGTTCTCCTCGGTCGCGCCCGGCTCGCGGATCAGTGGATCGACGATCCGGACTCCGGTGGACAGCAACGGCTCGAGTCGGGCGACCATCTCCGACGCAGGCAGGTCCCACCAGCTGACCGACGGGGTGGCCGCCTGCTTGACGTCCGGCAAGCCGTTGCCGGCGTAGTCGGTCGACTCGCGGGCGGTCGAGCCGCCGCTGGCCTGCTGGATGCCGAGGCCGGTGACCGCGATCGCGGTGATCGCGCTGACGGTAATCAGCGTCCGGCGACGGCGCCGGAGTCTGCGGCCGCGGGCGACGGCGCCGGTACGGAAGGCGTCGACAGGTGCGGTGGTGTCGGACATGGTGCGCTCGAAGCGGTTGCGCACCTGGTCTTCGAGGTCATGTGGAGTGGTCATGGGTTGCTCCCCGTTGCAAGGTCTGAGAGGTGAGGATCTGACTGGAGGGTGCGCAGTGCGCGCAGGCTGCGGTTCTTGACCGCGGCCTCGGTGAGGTCGAGCTGGCGTGCGGTGTCGGCCACGCTGCGGTCGTCCCAGTAGCGGAGGACGACCACGGCCCGGTCGAGCCGGTCGAGCTGGCGCAGCGCCGCCATCAGCAGCAGCCGGTCGGTAACGTCGGCCGCCTCGTCGGCGGTCGCAGTGTCGATCGGCTCGGCGACCGGCAGCTCACTGCTGCTGCGCCGGCGGCGTTCGCTGAGGAACGTCTTGGTGACGATCGCGTGGGTGTAGGCGACCGGGTCGTCGGCCCGCCGCACTCGTGACCACGCGGCGTACGTCTTCGCCAGCGCCGACTGCACCAGGTCCTCGGCCCGGTGCCGCGACGTGGTGAGCAGCCAGGCCTTGCGGAGCAAGCTGTGCGACTGTGCCGCGACGAACGCCGCGAACTCGTCATCGAGCTTCTGACGCTGGCTCACGCGCGCCCTCCCGTCGTCTGGTATTCATCATGTCGTGTCCCGTCCGGGCCTCCCCGTTGGCGGCCCTCACCCCACCAGACGCGGTGGCGGCACGGCCCGGTCTCAGACCGGCCCCGGTCCCACCCGGATTGGGAGACACCCCCGGGTCGCCAGATAGGCTCCGGGACCATGGCTGAATATGTCTTCACACTGCGCAACGTGCGTAAGGCGCACGGCGACAAGGTCGTCCTCGACAACGTGACGCTGTCGTTCCTGCACGGTGCCAAGATCGGCGTCGTCGGTCCGAACGGCGCCGGCAAGTCGTCGCTTCTGAAGATCATGGCCGGCCTCGACCAGCCCAACAACGGCGACGCGATCCTCGACCCCGAGGGCACGGTCGGCATGCTCCAGCAGGAGCCGCCGCTGAGCGAGGGTAAGACCGTCCTGGAGAACGTCGAGGAGGCGGTCGGCGAGATCAAGGGCAAGCTCGACCGCTACAACGCGATCTCCGAGGAGATGGCCAACCCGGACGCCGACTTCGACAAGCTGCTCGCCGAGATGGGCGACCTGCAGACCGACCTCGACCACGCGAACGCCTGGGATCTCGACAGCCGGCTCGACCAGGCCATGGACGCGCTGCGCTGCCCGCCGCCGGACGTCCTGGTGGACAACCTGTCGGGTGGCGAGCGGCGCCGGGTTGCGCTGTGCAAGCTGCTGCTCCAGCAGCCCAGCCTGCTGCTGCTCGACGAGCCCACCAACCACCTCGACGCCGAGTCGGTGCAGTGGCTGGAAGGTCACCTGAAGTCCTACCCGGGCGCCGTCCTGGCCGTGACCCACGACCGGTACTTCCTCGACAACGTCGCCGAGTGGATCGCCGAGGTCGACCGCGGTCAGATCCACGGCTACGAGGGCAACTACTCGACGTACCTCGAGACGAAGAAGGACCGGCTCAAGATCGAGGGCCAGAAGGACGCCAAGCGGGCCAAGATGCTCGAGCGCGAGCTGGAGTGGGTGCGGTCCAACGCCAAGGCCCGGCAGACCAAGAGCAAGTCCCGTCTGGCGCGCTACGAGGAGATGGCGGCCGAGGCCGACCGGATGCGCAAGATCGACACCTCCGAGATCAACATCCCGGCAGGCCCGCGCCTGGGCGACGTCGTACTCGAGGCCAAGAAGCTCGGCAAGGGCTTCGAGGACCGGACCCTGATGCACGACCTGTCGTTCACGCTCCCGCGGGCCGGCATCGTCGGCGTGATCGGACCGAACGGCGTCGGCAAGACCACGCTGTTCCGGATGATCACCGGCCAGGAGAAGTCCGACGAGGGCGAGCTCGTCGTCGGGCAGACCGTGAAGATCTCCTACGTCGACCAGAGCCGCGGCGGCATCGACCCCAACAAGAACGTCTGGGAGGTCGTCTCCGACGGCCTCGACTTCATCAAGGTCGCCAACTTCGAGATGAACTCCCGCGCCTACGTCGCGTCGTTCGGCTTCAAGGGCCCGGACCAGCAGAAGAAGGCCGGCGTGCTGTCCGGCGGTGAGCGGAACCGGCTGAACCTCGCGCTCACCCTGAAGATGGGCGGCAACATGCTGCTGCTCGACGAGCCGACCAACGACCTCGACGTGGAGACGCTGTCCTCACTGGAGGACGCGCTGCTCGACTTCCCGGGCTGCGCCGTGGTCACCTCCCACGACCGGTGGTTCCTCGACCGCGTCGCCACCCACATCCTGGCCTGGGAGGGTGACGACGAGGACCCGGCGAAGTGGTTCTGGTTCGAGGGCAACTTCGCGTCGTACGAGGAGAACAAGATCGAGCGGCTCGGCGTCGAGGCCGCCCGCCCGCACCGGGTCACCCACCGCCGCCTCACCCGCGACTAAGACCCGCGACCCGGCCCGTATTGACGGGTCCAAGCGCCGACCCGGCCCGTGTTCACGAGATAGACCGCCGACCCGGCCCGTGTTGACATGGTTTGTGTCAACACGGGCCGGGTCGGCGCCTTACAGCGTCAACACGGGCCGGGTCACCGGATGTCGACCTCGGGGTGGTCGCCGACAAGTCGGTCGGCAACCGCGTTCATGACCCGGCCGACGGCGGCGAAGTCGTCTTCGTCGCACAGGTCGACGAGGTTGTCGCGCACGCTGGTCACGTGCAGCGGCGCGGCTCGCACGAGCAGGTCCCAGCCTTCGTCAGTCATCGTCGCGATGATGCCGCGGCCGTCGTCGGCCGCCGTACAGCGCTCGATGAGACCCGCCCTCTCCATCCGCGCCACGGTGTGGGTCACCCGGCTCCGGCTGTGGCGAAGGGCGTCGGCCAGCGCCGCCATCCGCATCTGCCTGCCTTCGCGCTCGGACAGCCGGACCAGGATCTCGTATTCGGTCAGCGATAGGCCGAAGCCCTTGCGGAGATCGTCATCGAGCCGGTCCATCAGCAGGGTCGTGCCTATCACCAGCGCGCGCCACGAGCGTTGTTGCGTCGCGTCCAGCCACCGGGTCTCGGTCTCGTCGGACATGTCGGGCAGTTTAGCGAGAGTGGCACATTCTGGACCGCGGGAATAAGCGTGTACGCTGAAGCATTAGGTTGAATGTTCAACTACCTAAGGAGCAGTCAAGCATGACCGTGAACACCGAGTCCCACCTGATCGCCGGCACCTGGACCATCGACCCGAGCCACTCCGAGGTCGGCTTCACCGTTCGTCACTTGATGACCAAGGTCCGTGGCCAGTTCGAGTCCTTCGAGGGCAAGGTCGTCACCGGGACCTCCGTCGCCGAGACCAAGGCCGAGGCCAGCATCGACCTCAACTCGATCAACACCCGCGACGCCCAGCGTGACGGGCACCTGCGCTCCTCCGACTTCTTCGACGTCGAGAAGACCGGTCCGATGACGTTCACCAGCACCGCGTTCGACGGTACGACGGCGACCGGCGACCTGACCATCAAGGGCGTCACCCGTCCGGTGACCCTGGACGTGGAGTTCCTCGGACTTGACGCCGATGCCTACGGCGGCCAGCGGATCGGCTTCGAGGCCACCACCGAGATCAACCGCAAGGACTTCGGCATCGACTTCAACATCCCGCTCGACGGCGGCAGGTTCGTGATCGGTGACAAGGTCTCGATCACCCTGTCGGTCCAGGCCGTGCTCGACCAGGACGCCTGAGCTAGAAGCAGTACGACGCGCCCACCGGCGGACCGGCGGGCGCGTCGTACTACGTCCGGGCGAGTGCCGCTACAGCCGCTCGAGGATCAGCGCCATGCCCTGGCCGCCGCCGACGCACATGGTGATCAGGCCGGTGGACTTGTCGTGCCAGTCCAGCGAGTTGAGCATCGTGTTCTGCAGGCGGGCGCCGGTCATGCCGAACGGGTGGCCGACCGCGATCGCGCCGCCGTTGATGTTGAGCCGGTCCAGGTCGATGCCGAGCTCCTGGTACGACGGCACCACCTGCGCGGCGAACGCCTCGTTGATCTCGACCAGGTCGATGTCGCCGATCGACATGCCGGCGTGCGCCAGCGCGCGCTTGGTCGCCTCGACCGGTCCGAGGCCCATGATCTCCGGGGAGAGCCCGGAGACGCCGGTGGCCACGATCCGCGCCAGCGGGGTGAGCCCGAGCTCGGCGGCCTTGGTGTCGGACATGATCACGACCGCGGCCGCGCCGTCGTTGAGTGGACAGCAGTTGCCGGCGGTCACCACGCCGTCGGGCCGGAAGACCGGCTTCAGCCCGGACACGGCCTCGTAGGTCACGCCCGCGCGCGGCCCGTCGTCGGTCGATACGACGGTGCCGTCCGGGGTGGTGACCGGGGTGATCTCACGCTCCCAGAAGCCGTCGGCGATCGCCTTCTCGGCGAGGTTCTGCGAGCGGACGCCGAACTCGTCGAGCTCCTGGCGGGTGAGGCCCTTGAGCTGGGCGACGTTCTCGGCGGTCTGGCCCATCGCGATGTACGCGTCGGGGATGACGTCGTCCTCGCGCGGGTCGTGCCAGGTCTGGCCCCCCGCCGCGAACTTCTCGGTTCGCGCGACCGCGTCCTCGAAGAGCGGGTTCTTGGTGTCTGGGTGGCTGTCTGAGTTGCCCTTCGCGAACCGCGAGACGGTCTCGACGCCGGCGGAGACGAAGATGTCGCCCTCGCCGGCCTTGATCGCGTGGAAGGCCATCCGGCTGGTCTGCACCGATGACGCGCAGTAGCGGGTCAGGGTCGCGCCCGGGACGTCGTCGAGGCCGAGCAGCACGTTGACGATCCGGGCCATGTTGAAGCCGCTCTCGCCGCCGGGCAGTCCGCAGCCGAGGTAGACGTCGTCGATGGTGTGCGGGTCCAGCGCCGGGATCTTGTCCAGCGCGGTCTGGATGGCGAACGCCGCCAGGTCGTCGGGGCGGAGGTCCTTCAGCGAGCCCTTGAACGCACGACCGATCGGCGTACGGGCGGCAGAGACGATCACGGCCTCGGGCATGGGGACTCCGTTTCCTTTGGGGGTTTGTCGCTGGCCACGATAATGCCTCGCAGACTGTCGGTGGCGTGCGGCACGATCCCTGATATGCCCACCCAACGCGCCGGCCTGCGCTCGTTCTGGGGCCAGCTCCCGACCGAGGGCCGCTGGCTGCTCTCCACCGTCGCCGTGCAGACCCTCGGCCGCGGCCTGACGCTGCCGTTCACGATCATCTACCTGCACGAGGTGCGCGGCTTCGAGCTCGGCCTCTCCGGGACGCTGATGGGCGTCATTGCGCTGGTGGCGCTCCTGGTCACCGGCCCAGGCGGCTCGCTGACCGACCGGTACGGCGCGCGCCGGATGCTGCTGATCGGCACGCTCGCGATGATGGTCGGCAACACCGTGCTGGCATTCGCCACCACCCCGGCCGTGGCGGCGCTCGCCTTCGTCCTGATCGGCATCAACTTCGGCATCTCCTGGCCGGCGTTCAACGCGCTCATCGCCAGCGTGGTGACCGGCGAGGTCCGGCAGACCTACTTCGGGGTCAACTTCGCGCTGGTCAACCTCGGGATCGGCCTGGGCGGCGTGGTCGGCGGGCTGTTCGTCGACGTCGACCGGCCGGCGACGTTCACCACGATCTTCCTGGTGGACGCCGCGACGATGCTGGTGCCGCTCGGGCTGCTGCTGGGCCCGCTCCGTCACCTCCACGGCCGCGCCGAACAGCCGCTCGCCGACGCCGAGGGCGTTCCGGCCACCTATCTCGCGATCCTGCGCCAGCCGACGGTGCTCTGGCTGACCTGTCTGACCTTCCTGGCGATGTTCGTCGGCTACGGCCAGATGGAGGGGGGCTTCCCGGCGTTCGCGCGGCAGGTCTCGGAGGTGTCGACCCGCGCGGTCGGCATCGCATTCGCGATCAACACCGCGGTGATCGTGGCGCTGCAGTTCTCGGTGCTGTCGCGGATCTCCGGTCGGCGGCGTACCCGGGTGATGGTGGTGATGGGCCTGATCTGGGTCGTCTCCTGGCTCCTGCTCGGCAGCACCGGACTGGTGCCCGGGACCGTCACGGCGGTGCTCGGCGTGTTCGCGTTCCACGCGGTGTTCGCGTTCGGCGAGACGCTGCTGCAGCCCACCGTCCCGGCGATTACCAACGACCTGGCGCCCGACCACCTGCGCGGCCGCTACAACGCGATCAACGCCGCTGCCTTCCAGGGCGCGGGGATCGCCGGCCCGGTCGCGGCCGGCCTGCTCCTCCAGCACGGGCTGGAGACGGTGTTCGTGGCCGTGATGGTGGTGGGTTGCGCGCTGATCGCCGTACTCGCGCTGGCGCTGGAACGACGGCCGGACGAGGCCAACGGCATCAAGAAGAGCGACCTGCCGACAGCGCCCGTGGTCGGAGGCTAGGACTCCAGGACGGTCTGCGGCGTGGCCAGCGAGCCCATCAGCATCGAGATCCGGTCGCGGACGTAGTCGGGCCGCTCGGTGGGCGGCTTGAGCAGCGCGCCCAGCAGCGTCCCGTCGTACGCCGCCACCAGCGTCTCCGCGCGGCTGGCGCTGTGCTCCTTGCCGCTGGCCGCCACGATGTCGTCGACCAGGGTGACCAGGTCGCGGCGCCAGTCGGCGAACAGGTCCGCGAGCTCCGGGTTGCGGGAGGCCTCGGTGGCCAGCTCCAGCCGGGTGACCACCAGGCCGGGGCTGTCGAGCCACTTGAGGATCAGCCGGGTCGTAGCCTCGACGGCACGCGGGTCGTCGCCCGGACAGCCGGCGAGCTCCTCGCCCAGCTCGGAGACGTCGGCCGAGAGCTGCGCGGCGACGTACCTCGTCAGTGCGACCAGCAGTGCCTGCCGGGTCCGTAGGTAGGCCGAGCAGCTGCCTTCAGGGAGGCCGACCTCGCGGTCGACAGCGCGGTGGGTGAGGCCGCGGGTGCCGTGCGCGCCGACCACCGCGATCGACGCGTCCATCAGCACCTTCATGCGCGGGCTGAGGGGTGCGGCCGACTCCATGACGAACGACACTACCGGCGAACTTGATCCGGCCGTGGGATCGGCGTATCTTCTACACATGTAGAAACTCTACAAACGTAGAAAGGATTGGCCATCATGGAACTGCTTCCCACCATCACCCCCTGGATCGTCGGCTTCTTCGTGATCGCCGGCCTCGGTGCGGCTCTGGCCATCGGCGTCATCGCTGAGTTCGTGACCCGCAACCACCGGATCCGGGTCCGCCGCCAGGAGTCGATCCCGACGTACTACGGCCGGCTCGTCCACAGCCACTGAGCCAGCCCTGGACCGCGGCGCCAGTCGACGCCGCGGTCTGACACGATCGACGACGTGCGCCATACCTACGAGTGCCCGATGCGTTGGGCCGATATGGATCTGCTCGGGCACGTCAACAACGTCACCTACGTCGACTACCTGCAAGAGGCGCGGATCTCGATGTTCCTCGCCGTCGCCGGCGAGCGGGCCGACGACGAGCTGGCCGAGGCGCTGGTGGTCGCGCGCAGCGACGTCTCGTACGTCGCGCCGCTGACCTACCGCCCGGAGCCGGTGCTGATCGACTGCTGGGTCACCGACATCAGCGCCTCCTCGTTCACCATCGCCTACGAGGTGTACGACGCACTGCCGGACGGCGACCGCGTGGTCTACGTGCGGGCCGCGACCAAGCTCGCGCCGTACGTCTTCGAGGCGGAGCGGCCGCGCCGGTTCACCGAGGACGAGCGGGCCCGGCTGGCGCCGTACCACGAGCCGTCGGGTGTGCCGCCGAGGCCGCCCGTGCGCCGCCGGCCCGCCGAGGCCACCGATCCGTACCAGCTCCGGGTGCGCTTCTCCGACGTCGACATCTACCGCCACGTCAACAACGTGAAGTACTTCGAGTACTTCCAGGAGGCCCGGATCGGGGCGATCACCAGCGCGTTCGGCGCGATGCCGGACGGGACGCCGCGAGTTCCGATGGTGATCGCGCAGATGGACGTCGACTACCGGGCGCCGATCCTGTTCCGCCAGCAGCCGTACGACGTGTGGACCTGGGTCTCGCGGGTGGGCCAGACCTCGTTCACCTTCGAGCAGGAGGTCGCCGACGGTGACTTGGTGTTCGCCCGGGCGCGGGTGGTGCTGGTGACCTTCGACGCCGAGACCCAGCGGGCCGCGCCGGCCCCAGCGGTGTACCTCGACGCGCTGCGGGCCGCCCTCGTCGAGTGACCGGCCGCGGTCAGGCGGGGGACTCCAGCGTGTTGATCATGAACTGCGCGGCGTGGGTGACGTAGTCCCACAGCTTTGCGTCCTGCTCCGGCGTCAGCCCGATCTCGTCCATCGCGGCCCGGAAGTGCTTCAGCCAGTGGTCGCGGGCCCGTGGCGTCACCTCGAACGGCGCATGCCGCATCCGCAGCCGTGGGTGGCCGCGCTGCTCGGAGTACGTCGTCGGGCCGCCCCAGTACTGCACGAGGAACAGCGTGAACCGCTCCGCCGCCGGACCGAGGTCCTCCTCCGGGTACATCGGGCGGAGCACCTCATCGGTCGCGACGCCGGCGTAGAAACGGTCGACGAGCTTGCGGAACGTCTCGAAGCCGCCGACCTCGTCGTAGAAGGTACTCACCACCCCATTCTGCCGAGCGGTCCAACCGGGCCGCACATCGGCGTGGAAGACTCGCCTTGACCAGACCACGAAAGTCGAAGGAGCAACCCATGGCAGCGACCCGCACCGCCCAGACTCACTGGGAGGGCAACCTTCTCCAAGGAGCAGGGCAGGTCACGCTCAAGTCGTCGGGTCTCGGCACGTACGACGTGTCCTGGCCGGCGCGAACTGACGAGGAGGCCAACGGCAAGACCTCGCCGGAGGAGCTGATCGCGGCCGCGCACTCGGCCTGCTACTCGATGGCGTTCTCTCACGGCCTGGCCGGCGCCGGCCACACGGTCGAGTCGCTGGACACCCAGGCCGACGTCACCTTCCAGCCGGGTGAGGGCATCACCGGGATCAAGCTGACCGTGCAGGCCAAGGTTCCCGGGCTGTCCGAGGAGGACTTCCAGGCCGCCGCCGAGACCGCGAAGGCCAACTGTCCGGTCAGCCAGGCGCTGAAGGCGGTTCCCTCGATCACCCTCGAAGCGACCCTGCTGCCCTGAGTCACGCCCCGCCCGTGGCGGGTGGTTCGGCTGCCGGCCCCTCGGGCTGCTGCCAGACCATCCGCTGCGGGACCGGGATCTCGATGCCCTCGTAGTCGAAGCGGGCCTTGATCCGCTCGCGGAGCTCGCGGGCGATTGCCCACTGCTCCATCGGAGCGGTCTTGAGGGTGACCCGGACCGTCACCGTGTCCGGGCCGAGCGCCTCGACGCCCCAGACCTCGGGCTCCTCGATCACCCTGCCCTTGAACTCGTCGTCCTCCCACAGGTCGTGGGCGACCTCCTTGAGCACGCGCCGGATCTTTGCCAGGTCCTGGTTGTAGGAGACGGCGATGTCGAGCACGGTCCGCGCCCAGTTCTGGCTCATGTTGCCGATCCGCAGCACCTCGCCGTTGCGGACGTACCAGACCGTGCCGTTGACGTCGCGCAGCCGGGTCACGCGCAGCCCGACCGCCTCGACGGTGCCGCTGGCCTCGCCGGCGTCGATCACGTCGCCGACGCCGTACTGGTCCTCGAAGATCATGAAGATCCCGGACAGGAAGTCCTTGACCAGGCTCTGCGCGCCGAAGCCGAGCGCCACGCCGAGGATGCCCGCGCCCGCGATCAGCGGGCCGATGTCGTAGCCGATCTCCGAGATCGACATGATCACCACAATCGTGAAGATCACGCCGGTCACGATGCTCTTCAGCAGCGAGCCCATGGTCCGTGCGCGTTGCACCCGCCGGTTGGTGGCCGGGTCCTCGGTGACCCCGAGCGCGGCGCCGACCGAGCTGCCGCCGAGGGTGATGGTGCTGATCCGGCCCGGGAGTACGCCGTCCTCGGCGCGGCGTACCAGCCGGTCGATCAGCCGGTGCAGGACCCAGCGGGCAACCAGCCCGAGCACCACGAGCCCAACCACCGCCAGCGGCCGGCCGATCACGACGTCGGCGGCCCGGGCGGCGGTCTCGTTGCTGGTGAGGTCCCACATCAGCCGACAGGTCGTCTGGTCGGCGTCGCAGGGATCGGCCAGGGGGAGCAGGTACGGCGCAGGCGACACAGGCATGGGGACCAGTATGTGACGCACAACCAGCGGCTGCGGTGACGGGGGAGTGCGGGTTGCCGATATCGTTGCGCTGTGACCAACTCTCGCCGCTTCCTGCGTCTCATCGTCACCGCCGCCGCCAGCTGTCTGGTTGCGGGGGCCACGCTGCTCGCGACCCCGGCGTCCGCCGATGTGCCCAACGGCTGGAGCGAGCCGGACCCCGTCAACAACTTCCACGCACTGCTGGTGGTCGGGCTGATCCCGCTCGGGCTCGCGCTGCTGATCGCCTTCTTCGTCTACGTGCCGGCGTTCGTGAAGGGTGAGCGGATCGCTCCCGGCGCGGTCGGTGCGGAGGACGAGTGGTTCGGCGGCCCGCGGCAGGGCGCCGCCGAGCTCACCGCGCCGAGCAGCGACGACGCGGCGGACACAGAGGTCGGTGGTGCAAGTGGCCGGTGGTGACTACTTCAACAGCCACGAGCGCGGCTCGATCGACGAGACGATCCGCAAGGCCGAGCAGCTCAGCCGGATCGAGTTCTCGGTCTTCGTCGGCAAGGCCGACGGCGAGCCACGCCAGTTCGCCACCAAGCTGCACCGCTCCCTGGTCGCCCCCGGCCGCAGCATCCTGATCCTGGTCGACCCCACCGCCCGCGCCCTGGAGATCGTGACCGGCGACTGGGTACGCCGCAAGCTCACCGACAACGAGGTCGAACTCGCCGCCGCCGACATGAAGACCGCCTTCGCCTCCGGCGACCTGGTCGGCGGCCTACGCCGCGGCATCAACCTGCTCGCCGAGCACGGCCGCGCTCCGCAGACCCTGCACGCAGGGGAGTAGGCGGCGCGGGCAGTTTCACAAGGGACCTAGTGAAACTGTCCCGCCCCACGCGAAGTTTCCGACGGGCTGGGACGGTTTCACAAGGGACCTTGTGAAACCGCCAGAGCGTCAGTTGTGCCCGGTCAGCGACTGGCGTCCTTGGCCTGGGCGGCGAGGGCGCGGACCATCTCGGAGCGGCCTTCGCTGACGTAGCGCTTGGCGGCGGGGTTGGCGGACGAGGACTCGAGCCAGGCGTCGATCCGGGCGACGGACTCCTCGGACACCAGCGGCATCGGGAACATGTACTCCAGGGCGGTGGAGGCGCGCTGCACGCCCTTCTCGTCCCAGATGGTGTCCGCGACGGCGAGGTACTTCTCGAGATACGGCGCGAGCAGCTCCTCCTGGCCGGCGGCCGGGAAGGCGTAGGCGATGCTGCGCTGAGTCTCGTTAGGTACGTCGTCGCGCTCGATCGCGTCCCGCCACGCCTG
This sequence comes from Nocardioides speluncae, assembly GCF_003121585.1. Taxonomy (GTDB): domain Bacteria; phylum Actinomycetota; class Actinomycetes; order Propionibacteriales; family Nocardioidaceae; genus Nocardioides; species Nocardioides speluncae. Next base: position 82,133 of record NZ_QEOO01000015.1, on the reverse strand, counting down.
GGCCTTGGCCTCGGCGGTGGGGCGCAGGGTGAGCGCGGTCGCGGCGTGCTCCTGGCCGGAGATGGTGTTGTCGCGCGCCAGCTCCTCCTCGATCCGCGCCTGGTCGGCCCGGCCGGCCGCGGCCAGCGAGGCCAGCAGGGTCCAGCGCAGGTCCGTGTCCACCGTCAGCCCGTCGAGCGTGACAGTGCCGTCGAGCAGCCCGGCCACAAACTCCAACGCGGAGTCGGTGTGGGCGGCCGAGGCGTAGGCCCGGGCGAACGCCAGCTGGTGGTCGGTGCCGGGCTCGGCGCCCTCCAGCAGCGAGCGCAGCCCGGTCTCCCAGGTCGCCTTGAGCTCGTCACGCCGCTCCGGGGCGGAGAAGTAGTTGACCGCGCTGCGGGCGTAGACGGGAAGCCGGCTGACGGCGGTCAGGTCGGTCTCGGTGCCGATCCCGCGCAGCACCAGCTCGACGTACTCGGTGGCGGTCATCTCGGCGTCGCGCGACATGTCCAGCGTGGCGCCCCACAGCAGCGCGCGGGCCAGCGAGTCGTCGACCTTGTCGATGCCGGCGATCACCGTCTGCAGCGACCGCTCGTCGAGCCGAATCTTGGCGTAGGTGAGGTCACCGTCGTTGAGCAGCACCAGCGCCGGCTGCTGCTGGCCGACCAGCTGGGGTACGTCGGTCAGGTCGCCGTCGATGTCGATCTCGACCGAGTGGCGACGCACGATGCGGCCCTCGACCTCGTCGTACAGGCCGATACCGAGACGATGCCGCCGGATGGTCGGGAACTCGGCCATCGCGGTCTGCCGGACCTGGAACGAGGTGAACTCGCCGGACTCGGAGACCTCGAACACCGGCGCCAGCGTGTTGACGCCCGAGGTCTGCAGCCACTCCTCGGCCCAGCTGCTGAGCTCACGGCCGGACGCCTTCTCGAGGGCGGCGAGCAGGTCGGTGAACTCACTGTTGCCGAACTCGTGAGTCTTGAAGTAGTCGCGCAGGCCGGCGAGGAAGCCCTCGATGCCCACCCAGGCGACAAGCTGCTTGAGCGTCGAGGCGCCCTTGGCGTAGGTGATCCCGTCGAAGTTCACCTCGACGGCCTCGAGGTCGTAGTTGTCGGCCGCGATCGGGTGCGTCGACGGCAGCTGGTCCTGGCGGTACGCCCAGTTCTTGCGGGCGTTGGTGAAGCCGGTCCAGGCCTCGGTGTACTTGGTGGCCTCGACCAGGGCGTGGTGGGAGGCCCACTCGGCGAACGACTCGTTGAGCCACAGGTCGTCCCACCACTTCATGGTGACCAGGTCGCCGAACCACATGTGCGCCATCTCGTGCAGGATCGTGTTGGCGCGCTGCTCGTAGAACGCGTGCACCTGGCGCGAGCGCGGGAGGTACTCGTCGCGGTAGGTCACGCACCCGGCGTTCTCCATCGCGCCCATGTTGTACTCCGGCACGTAGGCCTGGTCGTACGAGCCGAATGGGTACGGGTAGTCGAAGGCGTCCTCGAAGAACGCGAAGCCCTGCTTGGTGAGCTCGTTCAGCTCGTCGGTGTCGAAGTGGTCCTTCAGCGACTGGCGGCAGTAGTGGCCCAGGGCGACGGTGCCGTGCTTGCCGACGTACTCGTCCATCACGGTGTGGTACTCGCCGGCGACCAGCGCGGTGATGTACGTCGACATCCGCTTGGTGGTCTCGAACCGCCAGATCGCCTTGCCGTCGGTGAGCGGCTCGGGCTCCGGGGCCGGCGAGTTGGAGATGACCGTCCAGTGGGCGGGCGCGGTCACGTTGAACGTGAACACCGACTTCAGGTCGGGCTGCTCGAACGTGGTGTAGACGCGGCGCGCGTCCGGCACCTCGAACTGCGAGTAGAGGTAGACCCGCTCGTCCACCGGGTCCACGAACCGGTGCAGGCCCTCGCCGGTGCGGCTGTAGGTGCAGTCCGCGCGGACCACCAGCTCGTTCTCGGCGGCGAGGCCGTCGAGCTGGATCCGGCTGTCGGCGTACGCCGTGGCGGGGTCGATGCTGCGCCCGTTGAGGGTGATCTCGTGGACGGTGGCGCCGACCAGGTCGGCGAAGGTGCTAGCGCCCGGATCGCTGCACGTGAAGATGATCGTGGTGGTGCTGGCGAAGGTCGTCGTGGACGTCGTGAGGTCCAGGTCGATGGAGTACGACGTCACGTCCAGGAGCTCAGCGCGGGTGCGCGCCTCGTCTCGAGTGAGGTTGGTTCCAGGCATGCTCGCCATCATGTCACCCGTGTGGTCGGCCAACCCAAACGCGCGACTACGGTCCGGTCACGAATCAAGCGCGATATTCCAACCGGCATGATGTGCCGCGTGACCTCGCCTGCGGCACCACACGGATCGGTCCGCGAGGTGGTCGGCGTCTTCCTGCGGCTCGGCACGATCGCGTTCGGCGGCCCGGTCGCGCACACCGCGATGATGCGCGAGGAGCTGGTCCGGCGCAGGGAGTGGGTCACCGACGAGCGGTTCGTGGACCTGATGGGCGCGACCAACCTGATCCCGGGCCCGAACTCCACCGAGCTGGCCATCCACCTCGGCCACGAGCGGGCCGGCTGGCGCGGGCTGGTCTGGGCGGGCGTCTGCTTCATCGTGCCGGCCGCGCTGATGGTGACCGGCCTGGCCTGGGCCTATGTGGAGTACGGCGAGACCCCGGCCTTCGAGTCGGTGCTGTACGGCGTGGTGCCGGTGGTGGTCGCGATCATCGCGCACGCGCTGACCGGGCTGCTGCGCACCGTCCTCGGCTTCCGAAAGGATGCGCGGCCGCGCTGGTGGCTGGTGGCGCTCGCGGGCGCCGCGCTGGCGGCGTACTTCCTCGGTGTGCACGAGCTGGTCATCCTGACCTCGGGTGCGGCGCTCGGCGCGCTCGCCCATCTCGTCCGCCATCCGCCGCGCCGCAGCGCCGCAGGCGCGGTCGCCCTGCCCCTGGTGTGGGCGAGCGGTGAGGAGGACCGGTTGCTGACGCTGTTCCTCACGATGCTGAAGATCGGCTCGGTCCTCTACGGCAGCGGTTACGTGCTGCTCGCCTTCCTCGACGGCGACTTCGTGGACCGGCTCGGCTGGATCACCGACCAGCAGCTGAGCGACGCGATCTCGGTCGGGCAGGTGACGCCGGGGCCGGTGTTCACGACCGCCACCTTCATCGGCTACCTGGTCGCCGGACCGGCCGGCGCCTTCGTCGCCACCGTCGGCATCTTCGCGCCGTCGTTCGTCTTCGTCGGGCTGCTGACCCGGCTCACCGGCTGGCTGCGGGCCAACGACTGGACCTCCTGGCTGCTCGACGGCGTGAACGCGACCGCGCTGGCGCTGATGGCCGGCGTCTCCTGGCAGCTGGCCCGGACCGCGGTCGTGGACCCGATCACGGTTGCGCTCTTCGCAACCGGCCTGGTCGCGCTGCTGTGGACCAGGCTCAACAGCGGCTGGCTGATCGTGGCCGGTGCATTTGTCGGAATACTGCTCGCGCCCTCGGGCTTGCTCATGATGTGACTAATGCTGACTTCTGGTTCGACCCGATGTGCCCGTACGCCTGGATCAGCTCGCGCTGGATCCTCGAGGTGGAACAGGTGCGCGACATCTCCGTGACCTGGCACGTGATGAGCTTGGCCTACCTGAATGAGGACAAGGACATCGACGAGGGCTACCGGAAGTTCCTCGAGCCCGCCTGGGGCCCGGTGCGCGTGCTCATCGCCGCCGAGCAGGCCCACGGCAGCGACGTACTCCTGCCGCTGTACACCGCGCTCGGCACCCGCTTCCACCACGACAAGCTGCCCGTCACCCGGGAGACGATCGAGGCCGCCCTGGCCAAGGCCGGCCTGCCGGTCGAGCTCGCCGACGCGATGGACTCGACCGAGTACGACGACGCGGTGCGCAAGTCGCACCACCTCGGCATGGACCAGGTCGGTGACGACGTCGGCACGCCGACGATCTCGTTCGAGGGCTCGGCCTACTTTGGCCCGGTGCTGTCGCGGATCCCGCGCGGCGAGGACGCCGGCCGGGTCTGGGACGGCTGCGTCGCGCTGTCGTCGTACCCGTACTTCTACGAGCTCAAGCGCAGCCGCACCGGCGAGCTCGACTTCAGCTGACGAGGACCCAGGAGTCCTCGGCCGACCAGCCCGCGAACAGCGGCAGCCCGCTCTCGCGTTGCACGGCGATGAACCCGAACGGCCGGTCCAGGGTGAGGTGAAGGTTGCGTATTCGCTGCGGCGGTGGGGGCATGCCGCTGACCGCCATCGCCATCATGGTCACGCTCGCCGCCTCGAAGCCGGTGGCGTGGAACCTGGCGACCGTCGCCTGGCCGGCCTGGCTGATCGCCAGCGGGTCGGCGCTGATGCCGGGGAAGTGGCCGCGCGAGCTGTCCTGGGCACTCGTGAGTCCGAACAGGTCGTCGTGCGCGAGGAGGTCGTGCGTCGATCGGACCTCGTAAGCCGGCAGCCCGACGAAGAGCAGCGGCGGAGCATACGCGCGGCCGGGCACGGTCCGCAGCCCCGGACCCGGCTCGTCCGCGTTGAGCGCCGAGCCGGGAATGCCGCTGTCCGGGCCGGCGGCGAGCGCTGCGAGGAGTACGCCGGCCGGCGCGGCGTCGGGCTCGCCGATCGCGAGCAGCACGTCGACGGGCCCGGTCCCGGCGACCCGGAGCAGCGACAGCGAGCCGTCGACCACGCGGACGCTGTCGAGGTCGGTGTCGGTGCGGCTCAGCCAGGGCCGGCCGCTCCCGCCGAGATCGCGGCTTCCCTCGTTGAACGGCTGCTGCCATTCGGTGGTCAGCGCGAGCGCGGTGGCCAACACCAGCCGGGTATCGTCGCTAATGCCGACCGGCATCTGCTCGATGAGCCCGCGGGTGCGTTCGCGCGCCCAGGCGTCTAGTGCCGCCCGGTCGGTCTCCTGATCGCCGGCGAGCACGCCGCGGTGCGCCTTCGGCACCAGCGCGGCGAACTCGTCCCGCAGCTCCAGCTGCTTGCCGGTCCAGATCCCGAGCGCGGCACTCAGGTCGTCGGTGCCGTCGAGTTCGGCGAGCAGCCGCACGGCGGCCGCACCGGCCTGCTCCGGTTCGAGTCCGACGGCCGCGGCCAGCTCGGCACGTGCGGGACCGTCGGCGGTGTGCGCCAGCAGTGCCAGCAGCGGCCAGGCACCGACCGCCGAGAGCGCCGTACTCCCCGTTGGCGCCAGCGCAGTGACCCAGTCGGCCGTCAGCCGCCGGATCGCGGTCACGATCGCGTCGTCCATGGCTCGAAGGGTAGCCAGGCGAAAATCCACTGGCGGTTCGTCACTAGGATTCGCGCATGAGCAAAGTTCTGTCCGCTGTCGCCTGGCCGTACGCAAACGGCCCGCGCCATATCGGCCACGTGGCCGGTTTCGGCGTGCCCTCCGACGTCTTCAGTCGGTACATGCGGATGGCGGGGCACGACGTACTCATGGTGTCCGGCTCCGACGAGCACGGCACGCCGATCCTGATCGCCGCCGACGAGGCCGGGATGTCGCCGCAGGAGCTGGCCGATCAGAACCACCGGCTGATCGCCGAGGACCTCGCCTCGCTCGGCTGCACCTACGACCTCTACACCCGCACCACCACCCGCAACCACCACGCGGTCGTGCAGGAGCTGTTCCTCGGTGTCTACGAGAACGGCTACTTCCTGGAGCAGACCACGTTCGGCGCGATCTCGCCGTCGACCGGCCGGACGCTGCCGGACCGCTACATCGAGGGCATCTGCCCGATCTGCGGGTACGACGGGGCGCGCGGCGACCAGTGCGACAACTGCGGCAACCAGCTCGACCCGCAGGACCTGAAGAACCCGCGGTCCAAGATCAACGGCGAGACCCCCGAGTTCATCGAGACCCAGCACTTCTTCCTCGACCTGCCGGCGCTCGCCGACGCCCTGGCCGAGTGGCTCGACGAGCGGGAGGCATCCGGGACCTGGCGGCCCAACGTGATCCGGTTCAGCCAGAACATCCTCAAGGAGATCCGGCCGCGCTCGATCACCCGCGACATCGACTGGGGCATCACCGTCCCGCTCGACGGCTGGCGGGACAACCCGACCAAGAAGCTCTACGTCTGGTTCGACGCGGTGATCGGCTACCTCAGCGCCAGCATCGAGTGGGCCCGCCGCACCGGCGACCCCGACAAGTGGCGGGACTGGTGGAACGACCCGGAGGCGCTGTCCTACTACTTCATGGGCAAGGACAACATCACCTTCCACAGCCAGATCTGGCCGGCCGAGTTGCTTGCGTACGCGGGCAAGGGGGAGAAGGGCGGCAAGCCGCGGGAGTACGGCGTACTCAACCTGCCGACCGAGGTGGTCTCCAGCGAGTTCCTCACGATGGAGGGCAAGAAGTTCTCCTCGTCGAAGAAGGTCGTGATCTACGTCCGCGACCTGCTCTCGCGCTACCAGCCGGACGCGTTCCGCTACTTCGTCGCCGCGGCCGGACCCGAGAACCAGGACTCCGACTTCACCTGGGCCGAGTTCGTACGGCGTACCAATGACGAGCTGGTTGCCGGCTGGGGCAACCTGGTCAATCGCACGGCCAACCTGATCGCGAAGAACTTCGGCGAGATCCCGGCTGCCGGTCCGCTGACAGCCGAGGACCAGGCGCTGCTCGACGCCGTCGATGCCGCGTTCGGCACGGTCGGCGACCTGATCGGCCGCAACCGGATGAAGCTCGCGATCGGCGAGGCGATGCGCGCGGTCGCCGAGGTCAACAAGTACGTCAGCGACTCCGAGCCGTGGAAGATCGCCAAGGACCCAGCCGACCGGGAGCGGCTCGGGACCATTTTGTTTGTGGTCGCCCAGTGCGTCGCCGACCTCAACCTGATCCTGTCGCCGTTCCTGCCGTTCTCGGCCAACGAGGTCGACAAGGCGCTCGGCGGTGCGGGTGAGATCGCGCCGATGCCACGCATCGAGGAGGTCGACGACCTCGACGAGGGAGCGCCGTACCCGATCATCACTGGCGACTACAGGGCGGTTCCGGCCTGGCAGCGGGCGCCGATCAAGGTCGGTACTCCTGTCGCCAAGCCGACGCCGGTCTTCACCAAGCTCGACCCGGCGATCATCGAGGAAGAGCTCGCCCGGCTCGAGGGCTGAGCCCGGATCCGGGCTGAGGTGACATCGGGGGTGTCGGTCACGCTGCACTTCCATCCGGACTGGCCGTTCGCGGACGGGCTGGTGATCGAGGCGATGGCGGGGGACGGCAGCTACCGCTCCCAGTTCGAGACCGGCACCTCCAACGGCGGCCTGACCGCGCACCCGGGCGGGGACCGCTGGCGGTGGGAGAGCCGGATCTTCGCGGGTCGGTACGACGACGGTGCCGCCGCCGCGCGACCGGTCTACGGCTCGTGGAACCACCGCGGCCGGCCTCACGGCGGCTCGTTCCGGTTCGGCTCGGCCCACCTACGGCTCAAGCCCGGAGTGCGGGAGCGCACCACGTTCTGCTTCCCGGACTCGGTCTTCGAGCCCGACGCGATCGGCGGGCCGGAGCTGCTGGAGGAGCTGGTCGGGCTGTGCGAGGCGGCCGGCCACGACCTGCTCGACGACTACATCGAGGCGCACGTTCATGACGGCGTCCGGTTCGACGTCGAGGCGCTGGTGCTGGACCCGTGCCACGCCGACGGTCCGGTGGCGGAGGCGGCGGCCCGGCTCGGCTGCCCGGTCGAGCTCCATCCCGGCTTCCAGGTCAGGACCGCGGACCTGGACCCGGCGTACCGAGGTGCGGAGTACGTCGAGCTCGCCCGCTCGCTGGGCGCGGTCCTCACTCCGGACGTGGTCGCCGCTGCTGCCCGGTCCGGTCGCCACGACCCACAGGCGGTCAAGCGCGTCTGGCATCTGCTGGCCCGCTTCGGCCGGCTACCGAAGGAAGGATCCGAATGAGCGTCATCGCGCTGCTCGGCGACGAGAGCGGTCACATCAGTCATCGTGAGCTGAACGCGCTGCGGCCGCGTCTGCGGGTCGAGCTGGGCGTCGAGTCGGAGTGGGTGCCGACCGACGCGGGCGCGGACCTGACGGCGTACGACGGGATCTGGCTGGTGCCGGGCTCGCCGTACGCCGACGACGCCGCGGTCTACCGGGCCATCGGCCTGGCCAGACAGCGGGACATCCCGTTCCTCGGCACCTGCGGCGGCATGCAGTACGCCGTGATCGAGCTGGCCCGCACGGTCCTCGGCCTGACCGGCGCCGACCACGCGGAGTCCGACGGCGAGTCGGACAGCAACGTCGTGGTCCCCGCGGCGTGCAGCCTGTACGGCGAGGAGCGGCTGGTCACGCCGGTACCGGGATCGCGCTTCGCGGAGCTGGTCGCCGAGCCGTTCGTCGGCATGCACTACTGCAGCTTCCTGGCGGCGCCGGACGTCGTCGAGAAGCTGGTGGCCGCCGGCGCGGTCGTGGGCGCGACCGCCGAGGACGCCGGTGTCGAGGTGCTCGAGTGGCCGGCCAACAGGTTCTTCATGGTCTCGATGTTCCAGCCGCACATCGGTGCGTCCACCGGTGCACCCGTGCATCCGCTGGTAGCAGCGTTCGTCGCCGCCGTGCAGGCCCGGGTCTGAGCCGGCGATATGTCCCACCTCCTCGATCTCGGGACCCGGAGGTTCTGGCGCCGGGTCGGCCGGCCCGTGGACCTGGCCGGCGAGCACGCCTGGCTGCGGGCACCGACAAGCACCCGCTCCCGGGTGGCCGACGACTGGCTGGCCGCGGAGGCGAGGCTGCTCGGTGGCACGCTCGAGCCCGACGCCGCCGACGGCGGGCTGATCCCCGACCTCACCATCCTCGACGGGCCCGGTTTCGCGGCCACTGACGTGGCGCCGGAGATCCGCGACTTCTACGAGCACACCGCGCGCTGGCGGATGGAGGTCTGGACCGAGTGGTCGCCGATGTTCTGGCCGGGCGGCGAGCTGGTGTCCCGGCTCTTCGGCCGCCGGGTGAAGCAGCTCACGCTGCCGATGCGCCCGCTGGACGTCGCGCGCGGCATGGACAGCCGGGTCTCGGTGATCCGCGACGGCGAGGGCCACCAGCTCGCGGCCGGCTGGCTGCGCACGCTGCGCTCGACGGGGGAGTACGTCTACAGCGGCTGCTACAGCCACCGGCTGTTGCCTGGCGCCGACCGGCCGAGCGTGCACGTCGCGTTCCCGCTGGAGCACGGCAACGTCCAGGTCTTCCTGCAGCCGTTCGTCGAGGCGGACGGCTCACTGCGGCTGGAGTCGCCCGGCGAGCGGTTCGGCGGTCACGGCGCGTACGTCGTGGTCGAGGACGACGGCGCGGCGTACGCCGCGCGGGCGCCGGTGCGCGAGACGTTCCGGCTGTACGTCGACGCCGAGGGCGTGCTGCGCACCGACCACGAGCTGCGAATGTGGAACGCGACCGCGGTCCGGCTGCACTACAAGCTCGAGCGTCGCCCGATCAAGACGTGATCAGGCGTGATCAGAAGGTGATCAGGACGTGATCAGCCGGGCGTCGGTGACCCGGTACTCCGCGACCGAGGCCGACACGATGGCCGCGGTCTGCTCGGCCGACGGCCCGCCGCCGCGGAAGTCCTCGACCGCCTCCTGGCTGTCCCAGCGCTCGTAGATGTTGATCCGGGACGGGTCGACCAGGTCCGCGGCGAGCGAGAAGTCAAGGCAGCCGGGTGCGTTGCGCGCCTGGTCGACGATCTCGGTGCAGCCCAGCAGATAGGCCTCGCGCTCGATGGGGGAGACCTCGATGTGTCCGGCGACGATGACCATGGCCTGTCCTAGGCTCGTTCCAGGTCTGGCAACCAACTGTTGCCAGTGGTGCTAAAGATGCCCGAGTCTGGTGCTGTTGTCACGAATTGACCTACTTCGACGCGTCGACAGCTCCATTCTCTCTCCGAGTCGGGTTGAGCGCGCGCACGGGCGGGATCAGCGCCAGGCAGTTGATCACCGCCGAAAACGTGAAGAACGCCAGCGCCCAGCCGGGGTGCCCCGCGTGCCAGAGCGCGAGCGACGCCAGGCAGAAGACCGAGCCGATCACCAGGTAACGCAGCACCGGCCCGCCGTACGGCGCCTTCGGCGAGGCGAACGCCCACCAGATCGCCATCACCGCGATCGGCAGCACGACGGCGAGCAGCAGCCTGACCGGCCCGCCGAGCGAGTACCCCCACACCCCGAACGCCGCCATCGCCAGCAGCTCGTCGACGAATACCAAGGTCAGCACGGTCCAGCCGAAGGTCTTCACAGGGAGAAGTATCGCCCGGCGACAGCATCGGCTCTTCCGGAAACGTCCAGCTTCTCCGCGCGACAGGGAGGTTCGCCGACGATGCCGGAGGTTCGACCTCGGGCGTCCGCGGGCGGCGTCAAGCGGCTTGGCCGCGGCGCGCGCTAGCGGTGCGCAACCAACGGCGGTGGCTGTGCGCGCGACGCGCCGCCGCAGCGCCCGCGGACGGCTGAGGTCGGACCGCCCCCACCGTGAGCCCTATCGGAGGACGGTGGCCGCGCCATCCTGCGCCGGTTCAGCGACGCGACAAGTACACCGTCGACGTCGCGAACCCCAGCGTCGACTTCCGCTTCGCGGCCGCGATGGCGGTGGCGCTCGACGCCCTGATGTCACGCTGAGGCTCAGGCTGAGGCACCCTCGCTGTACAGGGCGGCGAACTCCGGGCTCGGCGCGATCCGCGTAATCACGTCCACGGCGGCTCCGTCGGGATCGGCGGTGATGAAGTGGCGCTGGCCCCAATCCTCGTCACGCAGGGTGAGTTCCATCCGGTGGCCGGCCGCGACCGCGCGGTCGTGGACGGCGTCCACGTCGTCCACCTCGACCGAGACCAGGAAGCCGGCCGGCCGCTCGCGGAACCGCTCGGGCACGCTGTCGTGCTCGCGGGCGACGATGCCGAGCTGGCGACGGTGCGGGTCCTGACCTTGAAGCTGGACGTACCAGTCGGCCTCGAAGATGACCTCGAAGCCGAACAGGTCGACGTAGAAGTCGCGGCTGGCTGCGACGTTGTCACTGCAAACGACGGTGAAGATATCGGTGATCATGACGCCAGCCTGAGATATCCGGTAACCGGAGGGTCAAGCCCTTCTGATGAGCGGTGTCTGGTAGCAATGGCGCCATGCTGAACCCGCAGTCCCGCGAGGCCGTCGCGGCGTACGACGCCGAGCCGAAGGTCTACGACCCGGGCTTCGACATCGAGGCCGCCCGGGCCGACGGTCGCAAGATCGCCGCCGCCGTGGCCCGCGAGCAGGTCGTGGAGGCTCGCGACCTCGACGCCGACGGGGTGCCGTGCCGGCTCTACCGGCCGATCCTGGACGACGGTCCCGAGGGTGGCGTGATCGTCCACTTGCACGGCGGTGGCTTCGTGTTCAACGACATCGACGTCCACGACGCGGCCGCCCGGCGGCTGGCCAACCGGTCCGGCATGGTGGTGCTCAGCGTCGACTACCGGCGGCCGCCGGAGCACCGGTTCCCGGCGGCGCCCGACGACGTCGACACGGTGCTCGGCTGGCTCGACCGCGAGAGCGCGGCGCTCGGCATCGAGGGCCCGGCGTACGTCCACGGCGACAGCGCCGGCGGCAACCTCGCGCTGGTGGCCGCGCTGCGGAACCCGGGCCGGTTCGCCGCCGTGGCCCTGATCTACCCGTTCCTGGACCCCGCCGCGGGGTACTCGTCGTACGAGACCGCCGCCGAGGGCTTCAACGCCCGCGAGGCGGCCTGGTACTGGCAGCAGTACGCCGCCGGCCCGGCCGACCTGGAGCACCCCGACCTCGCGCCACTGCGCTCCACGAAGCTGCACACGCTGCCGCCGACGCTGGTGGTGACCGCCGAGCACGACCCGCTGCGCGACGAGGGCGAGGACCTCGCGGCGCGGCTGGCCGAGCTCGGCGTCGAGGTGGTCGCGACCCGCTACCTCGGGCTGATCCACGGCTTCTGGCGGCACGACACCGTCTTCGACGCGGCCGAGCCGTTGCTGCGGCAGGTTGTCGCCTTCTTCCACTTGCACAGCCTCCACCTGCACGGTTGAGGTCACAGTGGACACGGCGAGATAACACTGTGCGGAACGCCGCAGCACGGGCCGCGCGCTCTGTCACACTGCTGCCCATGCGCGTTCACCTCGGATCCGACCATGCCGGCCTCGAGCTCAAGGAGCACCTGCTCGACTGGCTGGCGGACAACGGCTTCGAGGCGGTCGACCACGGCCCGTTCGTGTACGACGCCCTCGACGACTACCCGGTCTTCTGCCTGCGTGCCGCCGAGGCGGTCGCGGACGAGCGGGCCGACGGCCAGGACAGCCTCGGCGTCGTGATCGGCGGCTCCGGCAACGGCGAGCAGATCGCGGCCAACAAGGTCCAGGGCATCCGCTGTGCGCTGGCCTGGTCGGAGCAGACCGCGGCGCTGGCCCGCGAGCACAACGACGCCAACGTGGTCTCGGTCGGCGGCCGGATGCACACCGTGGAGGAGATGACCCGGTACGTCGAGGTCTTCCTCGGCGAGCCGTTCAGCGGCGACGAGCGGCACGTCCGCCGGATCGGCCAGCTGGCCGACTACGAGACCACCCGCGAGCTCCCGCCACTGCCGGAGTCCGCTCTCCGAGGCTCGGCAGGCGATGCCTGAAGGCCACACCCTTCGTCGGCTTGCTGACGAGATCGGGCAGGCGTTCGGTGGCCGTGCGGTGCGGGTGTCCAGCCCGACCGGACGGTTCGCCGCCGATGCCGCGACCCTCGACGGGCAGCGGCTGGTCGGCGCGGACTCGGCCGGGAAGCACCTGTTCGTGGAGTTCCCGGCCGACCGGTTCCTGCACATCCATCTCGGCCTGATCGGCAAGTTCGACGTGCTCCCCGGACCGGCGCCGGCGCCGGTCGGCGTGGTCCGGCTCCGGCTGGAGGCGAACGGGCCGGCACCCGCGTACGCCGACCTGCGCGGCGCCACCCAGTGCGACCTGGTCACGCTGGCCCGGCGCGACACCGTGCTGGCCGGCCTCGGTCCGGACCCGCTGCGGAAGGAGGCCGACCCGGACCTCGCCTGGCGCCGGATCTCGCGCAGCCACCGGCCGATCGGCGACCTGTTGCTGGACCAGGGTGTGTTAGCGGGCGTTGGGAACGTCTACCGCGCCGAAGTGCTCTTTCGGGGACGTTTACACCCCCTTCGTCCCGGCCGCACCCTCCGGGCCGGTCAGTGGCGCGCGATCTGGGATGACCTGGTCGAGCTGATGGCCGAGGGTGTGCGAACCGGCCGGATCGACACCGTCCGGCCCGAGCACACCCCGGATGCGATGGGCCGGCCACCGCGCAAGGACGACCACGGCGGCGAGGTCTACGTCTACCGGCGGACCGGCCAGCCCTGCCTGGTCTGTCGGACTGCGGTGCGCACCGCCGTACTCAAGGAACGCAATATCTTCTGGTGTTCGCGATGTCAGCGTCCCTACCGCCCGCGAGCACTACAGTGAGAAACAACATCGCCGCACAGGATGCAGTCTCATGAGACGGTTCCGTCTTCTCTGGCTCACCCTGCGTCGCAGGGGTGGCGCCGACGAGCCAGCCACCATGGTCTGGCTCGTCGTGCTCACGCTCGTGGTCGCGGTGGTGGTCAGCGTGGAGCCGGAGCTGTGGCCGCCGTCGCTGTTCGTGATCCCGCTGGTGGTGGGCAGCCTGTTGCTCGGCCCGAGCCGGCTGCCGTGGTTCGTGGTGTTCGTGCTTGCGATGCTCGCGGCCACCCTGCCGTTCCAGGAGACGCTCATGAGCGGGAGCGTGGTGATCTCGGTAGCGGTCCAGTTCGTGGTCGGCTTCATCATCATGCTGACCTCGTTCCGGCGGACCAGGCTCGGTGTGGCCGGCGCGCGCGGCGAGTCGATGCTGATCGACCTCCGCGACCGGATCCTGAGCCAGGGGTCGCTGCCGAGGCTGTCGGGCGAGTGGCAAGCCGAGTGGGAGCTGAAGTCCGCGGGCGGCACCCTGTTCGCCGGCGACTTCGTGGTCGCTGCCCGCACCGACGACGGCAAGCGCCTCGATGTCGCGGTCGTCGACGTGTCCGGCAAGGGCGAGATGGCCGGCACCCGCGCACTGCTGCTTTCCGGCGCCCTGAGCGGCTTGCTCAGCGCCCAGCAGCCGCAGGAGTTCCTGCCCGCGGCCAACGAGTACCTGATCCGGCAGGACTGGGACGAGGGCTTCGCGACCGCCGTACATCTCTCCCTTGACCTGGACACCGGCCAGTTCGAGCTGCGTACGGCGGGCCACCCGCCCGCCGTACAGCTGCTCTCGGGGTCGGGCCGGTGGCTGGTCCACGAGACGGAGGGGCCACTGCTCGGCCTGATCGAGGGTGCGGAGTTCGTGCCGATCTACGGCATCGTCCGCAGCGGCGACGCCGTGCTCCTCTACACAGACGGCCTGGTCGAGACCCCGTCGCGTGACATCACGCTCGGCATCGACAAGCTGCTCGGTCTCGGTGAGCGGCTGCTCCGTGGCGGTGGCTTCCACCAGGGCGCCGCGAAGAAGCTGGTGGCCCAGCTGGGCTCCACCAACGACGACTGTGCGCTGCTGCTGATCCACCGGCACTAAACACGTAAACACGCCTTCGGCGTACAACGGCTCGGGCCGCCTTCGGCGAGCTCATCAGCCGTTACGCGTAACAGGCTCGCTTCGATCGCGTTCCGCGTCCATTCGCGCCGAGCGGGCACTTCTCGTCTGGCTCGACAACGAGAAATGCCTGCTCGGCGCGCTGAATACGGTGCGAGGGGCGGGCTGGCAGACCCGCCCATTCGCCCGTTGCAGTCAGCGCGCGGCCGCAGAGGCCAGGTGCTTGGGCGGTGCTCCAGTAGAGACTGGCTCAGGGTCGAGCCAGCGGATAGTAGTTGCGCCTCCGTGTCCGTGCACAGCGAGCAAGGCATCGATGCTGTGCGGCCAGATGGTCGTCGTGAACAACGGGCCTCGCCAGCGGAGGGCGATCTCGCCGTCACTCCAGACGACCCCCTCCGCTATTTGGCCGGTGCCACTGACTCCACTGGGATCACGGTGCCGAATCAAAACGAATCGGCGGGCGCTCATGGACGGATGGTCCACAGCCGCTCGGGGGACAACGGCTGCAGACCATCCGGTGTCACATCGTCGACGGTCACCCGCAGGCCGCGGAACCTCTGTGCCATCGCGTCGGCGTAGCGATCGGCGGTCGCGGCCTCTGCTTGGTACTCCTCGACAACGTGCTCGCCGAACCACACGCGGACCCGGCGCCTCTTGATTACATCTAGATGCCCGAGATAGTCGTCCTCCTCGGGTTGGTGGCGAACTTCTCGTACCGCCGCCCCCGCAGTTCCGATCACGACTCTCTCGACCCCGCTCCGTCATGGAGGCGGATCTTCTTCGTCCCAGCGTCGTTGGGCACTTCGTATTTTCCTTCCAGAGTGAGGTGTTCTGTTTTGTCCTGTTCATGCATTTGGACACGGGAGCAGCGGCCTCTTAACCACGCACGCGGGACGTTTAAAACGTTTCGTATACACGTCTAGACGTCCCGGGGGACAGATGGCGAACGACAGGCTAAGAGCGGCGCTCGGCCGAGCGGCACTGACGAACGAGCAAGTTGCTCGTCAGGTCGGTGTCGACCCGAAGACGGTCCAGAAGTGGCTGGCCGGGCGAGTACCGCACCCACGACACCGCTGGGCCGTCTCCCAGCTGGTCGACGAACACGAGGAGTTCCTCTGGCCCAACGCGCGGCGCAACGCCGCCGACCGCGCCGGTGACATCGCGGAGATCGTCGCCGCGTTCCCGCGCCGGGCCAGCGTGGACGCACTCAAATGGCGGCGGCTGATCGACCAGGGCAAGCAGCAGATCGACCTCCTGGGGTACACCGCATACTTTCTCCCGCAACTGGTACCGGAGTTCGTGGACATACTGTTGGAGAAGTGTGAGGCGGGATGCCAGGTCCGGCTGGTCATCGCCGACCCGGAGTGCGAGCAGGTCCGGCTGCGAGACGACGAGGAGCAGGAGCCGATCACGCTCGTCGCCCGGATCGAAACCAGCCTGCGCGCCTACGAGCCGCTACTGGTCAGCCCGAACGCGGAGTTGCGCTTTCAGGCCGCACCCCTCTACAACTCGGTATTCCGATTCGACGAGGAGATGTTCGTGACGCCACACCTGTACGCGACTCCTGGTCACTCCGCGCCGCTGCTCCATCTGCGACGGGTCGGGCCCAACGGCATGTTCGCTCGGTTCGCCAGCCACTTCGAGGGAATATGGGCGGACACCACCCCGGCCACCCAGACCCGAAGCCGAAGGCCGGCACCGGCGGCCGGCTGAATCGAGAGACGAGAGGCGGCATGGTTCGACGCGACTTCTACGACGACGCGGACGCGCCGCCCCCGAACTCCGTAGTGCCCGCGGCCTCTGTCGTCGTGGTCGACGACAGCGACCGGATCCTGGTGCACCGCCGGCGTGACAACGGCCTGTGGGCCCTGCCCGGCGGCGTACTCGAGCTGGGAGAGTCGCTCTCCGGGTGCGCGGTCCGCGAGGTCAAAGAGGAGACCGGCCTCGACATCGAGGTGACCGGCATCGTCGGCGTCTACTCCGACCCCCTCCATGTCTACGCGTACGACGACGGCGAGGTCCGCCAGGAGTTCTCCGTCTGCTTCGCGGCCCACGTGACCGGCGGCGAGCTGAGCATCAGCGACGAGTCGTACGACGTCACCTTCTGCACCCCGGCCGAGATCGAGCAGCTGCCCATGGTGGACTCCATCCGGCTGCGCGTCGTGGACTTCCTGAGCGGAGATACTCCGGCGATCCGCTGACCAGATGAGCTACTCCAAGGGCTCGCGCGCTGCGCACCGCTCACATGCGCGACCCCTTGGAGTAGCTCATCTAGCCTCCTGCCAGGCCCCTGCCGATCACCGATCGGTCACCCGCCTACGGGACAACAGAGATATGGCTAGTGGTCACGCCGGCGTGCTCGACCGCCCGATGCGGCACGCACCAGGCCCCGCGGTCCCCGAGCAGCCTCCGGTACGCCGTACCGTCGGCGCCGCCGTCGCGACGATCGCGATCGTGCTGGTCCTGTCCGAGGCGGTCGCCGACGCCCTTCCTGACGACCCGATCCGGTTCAACGTCACGCCGGTCCGGCTGGCGATCATCCTCGGTCTGGTCGGCATCTGCTTCGCCGGCGTGATGGTGCGCTCGCTGCGCACCCGGCTCGACGTCCCGATCCTCGTGCTGCTGGCGGCGGCAGGCTTCGCCACCCTGGTGCACTCGCAGTCGTTCTCGGCGTGGCGCGGTCTGCTCGCCGGCGTGGCGGCCTACTACCTCGCGGTGGGTGCCCGCCGCGGCGGCGCCCTCTCGTTCGGCACCCTGGCCACGATCGCCCTGGTGTTCGTCGCGGTCCCGGCCGGCGTCGCGCTCGGGCAGGCGTCCAACCAGACCAGCACCGGGTTCTGCCGCTCCGGTCTCGGCGGCGAGCTCAGCAACGTGTGCAACGACGACGCGATGGTGCGGGTGGTCGGCACCTTCTACAACCCGAACCTGCTCGCGGCCTTCCTGGTCATGTTCGTCCCGCTCGCGGTGGTCGGGGCGCTCGGCGTCGCCGACCGGTCCCTGCGAGCGCTGGCGTTCACCGTGATCGGGGGCTCCTACATCGCGATCCTGGCGACGTTCTCCCGGGGCGGCATGGCGGCCGCGTTCGTCGGCGCCGTGGTCCTCGTCGTACTCCTGAAGCCGACCAGGCGGCGGCTGACGGTCGCCGGCGTTGCCGCCGGGGTGGGCGGTCTGCTGCTGGTGTTCCTGATGGTCGTCCGCGGCGGTGTCGGCGTGCGCACCGAGGTCTGGTCGGCCGCGCTGCGGGTCGCGGCGGAGAACCCGCTCGGCACCGGCCTCGGCCTGAGCGGCCACCTGGTCGCCGGGCGGGTGCCCGGCACCGAGGCGTTCGTGCACGTCCACAACCTGTGGCTGAACTGGCTGGTCGAGACCGGTGTGGTCGGCGGCGTGGCGGTGGTGGTGATCACGGTCCTGGTCGGGATCCGGGTCGGCCGGGCCGCGCTGGCCGGGTCGAAGATGGCGGCCGCGCTGGCCGGTGGTCTGGCGTCGTTCGCGGTGGTGAGCATGGTCGACCACCCCGCCAACTCGATGGCGATTTCGCTGGTCATGTGGCTGATGCTCGGCCTCGCCGAGACGTCCTGGGAGCCGTCGCCGCTGCCGGCGGCGATCCGGCACAAGGGCCGACGGGCCGCTCGTCGGACTCGCGTGCGGCGCTCCTGAACCGCTCCTGAACCGATTGGGAGCGGATCTGGCCGATATGGCACCATGTGCACGCACGAACGTGCTCGTCCGGGTCACGCCCGGATGTGCGGATGTAGCTCAATGGTAGAGCCTCAGTCTTCCAAACTGATTACGCGGGTTCGATTCCCGTCATCCGCTCCAAGCCCGCTCCCGGACCCCGTTCAGGAGTGGCTTGGCGGGGCGTAGCGTAGTGGCTAGCGCGCCTGCTTTGGGAGCAGGAGATCGCAGGTTCGAGTCCTGTCGCCCCGACGCTGCACGCTGCGTGCGTGCACCCTCCATACCCACCTACATGCAGCATTTGATCGCGAGGAGAACACCTGTGAAGAGCGCCGTCGAGTCCTTGAGCCCGACCCGGGCCAAGCTCAGTGTCGAGGTGCCCTTCGATGAGCTCAAGCCGAGCCTCGACGCGGCGTACAAGAAGATCGCCCAGCAGATCAACGTGCCGGGCTTCCGCCGGGGCAAGGTTCCGCCGGCCGTGATCGACCGCCAGGTCGGCCGCGGTGCCGTGCTCGACGAGGCGATCAACGAGGTGCTGCCGAAGAAGTACGTCGAGGCGCTGCAGGAGAACAACCTCGAGCCGCTCGCGCAGCCCGAGATCGAGGTGACCAAGTTCGACGACAACGAGGCGCTCGAGTTCACCGCCGAGGTCGACGTGAAGCCCGAGATCACGCTCCCGGCGTACGACGGCATCGAGGCCGAGGTCGAGGACATCGCGGTCACCGACGCCGACGTCGAGGAGCAGTCGCAGGCGCTGCGTGAGCGGTTCGCCTCGCTCAGCGACGTCGACCGCCCGGCCGCCGACGGCGACTTCGTCGTACTCGACCTCAGGGCCACCCAGGGCGGCGAGCCGGTCGAGGGCGCCGAGGTCGCCGGCATGTCGTACCAGGTCGGCCGCGGCGGCATGCTCGACGGGCTCGACGAGGCGCTGACCGGGATGAGCGCCGGCGAGGACAAGACGTTCACCTCCCAGCTGGTCGGTGGCGACCTGGTCGGCGAGGACGTCGAGGTCCAGGTCACCGTCAGCCAGGTGCAGGAGCAGGAGCTCCCCGAGTTCGACGACGAGTTCGCCCAGATGGCCTCGGAGTTCGACACCGCCGAGGAGCTGACCGCCGACGTACGCGAGCGGCTCGGCCGGGGCAAGCGGCTGGAGCAGGCGTCCGCCGCCCGCGACGTGGTCCTCGAGCGGCTGCTGGACAAGGTCGAGATCCCGCTGCCGGAGACGCTGGTCACCGAGGAGCTCAACGCCCGCCGCGAGAACATCGAGCAGCAGCTGGTCTACGCCGGCCTGACGATGGAGCAGTACCTCGAGAACGAGAGCCAGACCATCGAGGAGTTCGAGGCCGACCTCGAGCGCCGGGTGCGTGACGCGATCGCCGCGCAGTTCGTGCTGGACGAGGTGGCGAAGAAGGAGCAGTTCGGCGTCGACCAGAACGAGCTCTCCCAGCACCTGGTACGCCGTGCGCAGCAGGCCGGGCAGGACCCGCAGGAGTTCGCCAACCACATGTTCGAGCACAACCACGTGCCCGAGCTGGTACAGGAGATCCTGCGAGGCAAGGCGCTGGCCACCATCGTGGAGTCGGCCGTGGTCAAGGACGCGTCCGGCAACGTCGTTGAGCTGAAGAACCTGCTCCCGGACGGCACCATCGGCGAGCCCGCCGCGGAGGGCGAGACCGAGGCAGCGGCCGAGGAGCCCGCCGAGGAGCCCGCGAAGGCCTGAGCACCTCCAGCGCCCCGCACCCGTCCGGGTGCGGGGCGCTGTCGTGTCCTCAGCGCTCTTGCTTCTCCAGGAGCAGGTCCACGATCGCGGTGTAGCCGCTGTCGGCCAGTCCGGCCTCCAGCGCGCGGTCGCCGAGAGCCTTGAACGCGCTCGGCAGGGCCGGGTCGACGCCAGCACTGTGGGTCTCGTCGAGCAGGTGCTGCATGGCCGCGACGTGCGTCGCCAGCGTGGCGTCCTCGCCGGGGTGGCGGCCGGCGTCGACCTGCACGGCGTACTCGTCCAGCCAGCCGGCCGTGGTGCCGATGCCGCTGCGGGCGATCGGCAGGAACGCCTCGGCCCGCACGCCCGCACGCTTCAGCAGTGCCGCGCCGTGCAGAAAGCCGTTGAGCAGCGACCACATGATCGCCAGGACGGCCACGTCGTGGATCGAGGCGAGGCCGGCGTCGGTGCCGAGGTGCGTCGCGCGCCCGGCGACGGCCTGCAGGACCGGCCGGTGCTCGTCGTACGCCGCCTGCGAGCCGCTGAACAGGATCAGGCTGTCGGCCGTGCCGAGGTCGGCGGGCCCGGCCAGGATCGCGCCGTCGAGGTAGCGGGCGCCGCGGTCCTCGACCCATGCCGCCAGGCTGCGTGCCTCCGCCGACGACCCGGAGGTGAGGTTGACGACCACCCGGCCGGCGAGGCGGCCTTCGGCCGACCCGAGTACGGCGCGGGCGGCGTCGTAGTCGGTGACGCAGATCAGCACCAGCTCGCTGGCGCCGACCGCATCGCTCGCGGAGTCGGCGGCCTGCGCGCCGGCCTCGGCCAGCTCGTCGGCGCGGGTCGGCGTCCGGTTCCACACCGCCGCGCGGTGGTTGTCGGCGAGCAAGGCTCGCGCGATCGCGACTCCCATCGTTCCCAGTCCCAGTACGGCCACATCGGCCCTTGCGTTGTCAGGCATGCTCATGTGGACAGCCTCAACGTTCACACCGATATGAAGGTCAAGCCCACGATGCAGATCGGCGAGCTCAGCAGACGGACCGGCGTCGCGCCCCACCAGCTCCGCTACTACGAGAGCCAGGGTCTGCTGACCCCGGAGCGGACGGCGAACGGCTACCGCCAATACCCGGCCGAGACGGTGGTCGCCGTGGCCCAGATCAGGGGACTGCTGGATGCGGGGCTGTCGACCGAGGAGATCGCCTACCTCCAGCCGTGCCTGACCGGGCCGGCGCCCGAGCTGGAGCCGTGCCGGCCGCTGCTGGACACCCTGCGCAGCCGGCGCTCCGACCTGGAGCGGCGGATCCGGGCGCTGGAGGTCTCGCGCAGGGCGCTGACCGACTACATCGAGCTGACCGAGCGGCGCGCCGTACCCGATTGACCGCGCCGTACCACTCGCCCAAGGATGGGCGCATGAGTGAGACCACACCGACGAGCAGATCGATGAGCGAGCTGCGGGCCGAGATCACGATCGACGCCCCGCGGCAGCGGGTGTGGGAGGTCCTGACCGACTTCTCCAAGATGCCCGACTGGAGCCCCGAGCTGCTGCGGATGGTGCCGCTCAAGCCGGGCGGGCTGCGGAACGGGCAGTGGTACCTCGGGCTGAACCGGAACCGGTGGGTGTTCTGGCCCTCGCGCAACGTGGTGACCACGGTCGAGACGGGCAGCGCGGTCGCCTGGGACACCAAGACCAGCGGCGCCAGCTGGGTCTACGAGCTCTCCGAGGCCGACGGCAGCACCGACGCCAGCACCCGCGTCGTACTCCGGCGGCCGATGTCGCGGGTGCCGGTCACCGCGCGGCTGTTCGCCGGGGCATTCCTCGGGGGCGTCGACCACCACGCCGACGAGCTCGAGGGCCACATGCACCTCACCCTCGACCGGCTGAAGACCGCCGTCGAGAGCTAGCTTGAGGCTTGCGAGACGGTCAGCTCGTACCTCGCGTCGACCGCGAAGGTCCCGCGGACACCGTGCAGGATCAGCACGTGCTTGCCGGGAGAAAGCGGCTCGATCCGGGCCCACAAACCGCAGGCGAACCCGGTCGTCGTCCGACCTCGGTCCTCGAAGTCGATGTCGGTCGCGGGCAACCGCTCCAGCTGCACAGGCTCGCCATCGATGCTGGCGGCTCCCTTGGCCTCCTCCATGAACGTCGCGCAGTCGTCGGCCGACGGCGCGACCAGGTTGATGGCCGGCCCGGCCAGTGGCACTCCCGCCGGGACCTGGCAACGCCTACGAACAGAGCCGCCGTACGTGCCTGCGACCAGCCACACCTCTGCGGGCTGGTGATCCGCGCATCGCGCTCCGGTGGTGTCCTCGACCGGCCCTTCCCCGCTAGGTGATGAGCTCGCCCAGGTCCACCACAGCGACTGAAGCCGGGCGGGGGTTAGCTCCGCGGGCGGCATGTGTGGCGACGACTCGATCGACGACGAACCGGGCAAGCCGGAAGAGGCGGGCGGACCCGCAGGTGACGTCGTCGCGCACCCTGCCAAGGCGGCGGAGAGAAGTGCGGCTACCAAGGCACCTGCTGAGTTCACGCGGTGAGCGTAGTGGCCAGCCGCCCGAAATCTGCTCTTGGCGAACACCGGCCGAATGCTCGTGGAACTACCCCCAGGTCGGGCTAGGGTCGCCTCGTGACCCCACTCCTGTCTGAGCCACTGTCTGCGCCACCAGGCCCGCAAATGAACGGTGGTCCGTCGTACGGCCTCGACGACCACATCTACCAACGGCTGCTCAAAGAGCGCATCGTGTTCCTCGGTTCCGAGGTCCGCGACCAGAACGCGAACGCGATCTGCGCCCAGCTGTTGCTGCTGTCTGCGGAGGACCCCGAGGCGGACATCTTCCTGCACATCAACTCCCCGGGCGGCTCGGTCGACGCCGGGATGGCGATCTACGACACGATGAACTACATCCCCAACGACGTCGCGACCGTGGGCATGGGCCTGGCCGCGTCGATGGGTCAGTTCCTGCTCTGCGCCGGCACCAAGGGCAAGCGGTACGCGCTGCCGCACGCGCGGATCATGATGCACCAGCCGTCCTCCGGCATGGGCGGCTCGGCTTCCGACATCAAGATCCAGGCTCAGCAGTCGCTGCACATCAAGCAGGTCCTGCTCCAGCTGATCGCCGAGCACACCGGCCAGGACCTCGAGCAGATCATCGCCGACGCCGACCGCGACCGCTGGTTCACCGCAGACCAGGCGCTCGAGTACGGCCTGGTCGACCAGGTGATCAAGAGCGCCCGCGAGGCCGCCGACGAGGGCCGGCCGGCCCACTCCTCCGACTGATCCGAAAAGGACTGACGATGAACTACTACATCCCGCAGTGGGAGGAGCGTACGTCGTACGGCTTCCGCCGGATCGACCCCTACGCCAAGCTCTTCGAGGACCGCATCATCTTCCTCGGTACGCCGATCAGCGACGACGTCGCCAACGCGATCATGGCCCAGCTGCTCTGCCTGGAGTCGATGGACCCGGACCGCGACATCAACATCTACATCAACTCGCCGGGCGGCTCCTTCACCGCGCTGACCGCGATCTACGACACGATGCGCTTCATCAAGCCCGACGTGCAGACCGTGTGCCTGGGCCAGGCGGCGTCCGCCGCGGCGATCCTGCTGGCGGCCGGTACCTCCGGCAAGCGGCTGGCGCTGCCCAACAGCCGGATCCTGATCCACCAGCCCTACACCGAGGGCACCTTCGGCCAGACCTCGGACATCGAGATCCAGGCGAACGAGATCCTGCGGATGCGCGAGTTGCTGGAGAAGATGATCTCCGAGCACAGCGGCAAGGGCATCGAGGAAGTCAGCCGCGACATCGAGCGCGACAAGATCCTGACCGCCGAGCAGGCGGTCGAGTATGGCCTGATCGACGCCGTTCTGGAGTCCCGCAAGGGTGTTCCGGCCGGTGTCTGACATGTCGGTTCCCGTGTCCCGGCTCCACTTGGGGCCGGCTCGGGGTACCGTCGAAGGGTTTCAACGCACGTACGCTGACGAACTGACGTCGGCCGGACTAGAGGACTGAGGCGCCCGTGGCACGCATTGGTGACGGAGGCGACCTGTTGAAGTGCTCCTTCTGTGGAAAGAGCCAGAAGCAGGTCAAGAAGCTGATCGCCGGGCCCGGTGTCTACATCTGCGACGAGTGCATCGATCTCTGCAACGAGATCATCGAGGAGGAGCTCAGCGAAGGCAGCGAGGTCAGCCTCGACGAGCTGCCCAAGCCGAAGGAGATCTTCGAGTTCCTCAACTCGTACGTGATCGGCCAGGAACAGGCGAAGAAGTCGCTCGCGGTCGCGGTCTACAACCACTACAAGCGGGTCCAGGCCGGGCTGCAGTCCACCGTCGGTGGCAGCGGCAAGCACGCCAAGGAGGACGCGGTCGAGGTGGCCAAGTCCAACATCCTGGTGATCGGCCCGACCGGCTGCGGCAAGACCTACCTGGCGCAGACGCTGGCCCGGATGCTGAACGTGCCGTTCGCGATTGCCGACGCCACCGCGCTGACCGAGGCCGGGTACGTCGGCGAGGACGTCGAGAACATCCTGCTCAAGCTGATCCAGGCGGCCGACTACGACGTCAAGAAGGCCGAGACCGGCATCATCTACATCGACGAGATCGACAAGGTGGCCCGCAAGGCCGAGAACCCGTCGATCACCCGCGATGTCTCCGGTGAGGGCGTGCAGCAGGCGCTGCTGAAGATCCTGGAGGGGACCAGCGCCTCGGTCCCGCCGCAGGGTGGCCGCAAGCACCCGCACCAGGAGTTCATCCAGATCGACACCACCAACATCCTGTTCATCGTCGGTGGCGCGTTCGCCGGCCTCGAGCACATCGTGGAGCAGCGGGTCGGCAAGAAGACCCTGGGCTTCACCGCCGAGGTGCGCGGCGCCGCCGAGCGCGAGGCCGAGGACCTGCTGGCCCAGGTCCGTCCCGAGGACCTCACCAAGTTCGGCCTGATCCCGGAGTTCATCGGCCGGCTGCCGCTGATCGCCAGCGTGAACAAGCTCGACAACGACAGC
Source organism: Nocardioides speluncae (assembly GCF_003121585.1). Taxonomy (GTDB): domain Bacteria; phylum Actinomycetota; class Actinomycetes; order Propionibacteriales; family Nocardioidaceae; genus Nocardioides; species Nocardioides speluncae. The sequence goes on along the minus strand of NZ_QEOO01000015.1, from coordinate 57,273 downwards.
CTGGTGCAGATCCTCACCGAGCCGCGCAACGCGCTGGTGAAGCAGTACCAGAAGCTCTTCGAGCTCGACGGGGTCGAGCTGGAGTTCTCCAAGGACGCCGTGCAGGCGATCGCCGACAAGGCGATGGAGCGGGGCACCGGCGCCCGCGGGCTGCGGGCGATCATCGAGGAGGTGCTCCTCCACGTGATGTACGACGTCCCGTCCCGCGGCGACATCGGCAAGGTCGTGGTCACCGGCGAGGTCGTCGCCGACAACGTGGCGCCGACGCTGATCCCGCGCGAGACCGAGGCCAAGAAGAAGAAGTCCGCCTGAAGGGTGCCTGAGAAGGCCTAGGGCTTTGATGCCCATCTGTCCGACTTCTGCGTGAACGGACCACGACGGGATAGTTCGTTCGGGCCATTTGATGTGCGGCACCGAGGCAGAATGATCGACTCAGGAGAATACTTCAGTGTTCATGTCATGTGCCTGACTGTCTCGGAGGAGTAGTTTCGTGTCTGCCGACCACAAGCGGCCGCTCTATGCGTTCCTGCTGGTCGCGCTCATTTGTGGGCTGATCATCAGCAACTCGGGCTTCGGCCGATCCGGCAACGACCAGACGTCGATGGCCAACAACGGCCAGGTGGTCAACCCCAACCCAGGGGCGGTACCGGATCCCAGCGGCGGCGGTAGCGAGTCGGACGACGAATCGTCCGACGGATTGCCCGTCGGCAAGCCGGGGGACAACGACGGGGACGGGATGCCGAACTCCCAGGACCCCAGCCCCAATGACCCGAGCTTCCCCGGCGAGTCGAACTCGCCGGATGACGACTCCTCCGACGACCCGTCCGACTCGCCGTCCTCCGACGACCCCGGCGACGGGCCCGGCGACGACCCGAGCGACGACCCGAGCGACGACCCGAGCGATCCCGGCAGCGACTCCGGCTCGCCGTCGACCGACCCGAGCGACACTGGCTCGGCGGGTCCCGGCCGGCCGACTCCCGGGCGTCCGGGCGACTGCGAGACCGAGACCGACGGCCCGACGCCGTCCACCGACGACACGACCGACGTCGATGAGCCGCACGCGCAGCGACCGTCTGACCCGGACTACAGCTCCAGCCCGACGCCTACCGAGGACCCGTGCCCGAGCGACGACCCGAGCTTCCCGATGCCGGTCGACCCGTCGGACGGCGGTGACAGCGGCGACACCGCCGACACCCGCACCAGCACGGAGCCACCGGCCGCGACCGACCCGGTCGCCCCGCTGCCCTAGCCCGGATCCACCGATGGGCGCCTGCTGCGCGCCACCATGCGGGCGCGCTGGCTGCGTTGGCAAAGACTCGACGGGCCTCCGGCCCGCCTTCGCTTCGCCGCCTTGCCATCACACCCGCCTGGTGACGCGCAGCGAACGACGCCCATCGCTGGATCCGGGCTTAGCTCGTCGCTCGCCTGCTCAGTCCGACTCGGCGAGGGTGGCGGCAACCGTCAGCTCGCCGTCTTCCGCGTCCTCGACGACGGTGAAGACCAGGTCGCCGGTGATCTTGCCGGTGGCGCGCAGGTCATCGGCTGCCTGTTCGGCCGCCGCCACCAGCGCCGCCGGACCCGAGATCTCCACCCGAGACAGCTCCGCACGCATCGAGACCTTGGCCTGCGACTTCGCGCCGCGGATGCCCGCCAGGGCGCTCCCGACGGCGTCGATCATCGAGCCGTCCGCGGCCGCGGCACTGCCGAGGTCGGTGGGCGCCGGCCAGGTGGTGAGGTGGATGGAGCCCTCACGCCACCACGACCAGACCTCTTCGGTGACGTAGGGCAGGAACGGCGCCAGCAGCCGGAGCTGGACGTGCAGGGCCACCGCGAGTGCGGCCTTGGCCGACTCGGTGGCGATGCTGCCGGTCGCGTCCTCGGCGTCGCCGGGCCCGCCGTACGCCCGCTCCTTCACCAGCTCGAGGTAGTCGTCGCAGAACTCCCAGAAGAACTTCTCGACCGTCTCCAGCGCGGTGGTGTAGTCGTAGTCGTCGAACGCCTCGGTCGTCCTGCGGATGACCTCCTCGAGTCGGCCGATCAGCGCGCAGTCGAGCGGCGCGGTGACCGCGGTCGGCGACGGGTTGGTCGCGCCGACCGAGCCGAGCACGAACCTCGACGCGTTCAGGACCTTCATCGCCAGCCGGCGGCCGACCTTCATCTGGCTCTCGTCGAACGGTGAGTCCAGACCTGGCCGGGCCATCGCGGCGCGCCAGCGGACCGCGTCCGAGCCGAACTTGTCCAGGATCTCGGTCGGGACGACCACGTTGCCCTTGGACTTCGACATCTTCTTGCGGTCCGGGTCCATCACGAAGCCGGAGATCAGCGCGTGTGACCACGGCACCACGCCCTGCTCGTGGTGGGCGCGGACCACGCGGGAGAACAGCCAGGTGCGGATGATGTCGTGGGCCTGCGTGCACAGGTCCATCGGAAAGACCCGCTCGAACAGGTCGTCGTCGGAACCCCAGCCGCCCGCGATCTGCGGCGTCAGCGAGGACGTCGCCCAGGTGTCCATCACGTCGGGGTCGCCGAGGAATCCGCCGGCCTTGCCACGCTGGCTCTCCTCATAGCCGCGCGGCGCGTCCGTCGACGGGTCGATAGGCAGCTCGGCCTCGGTCGGTAGCAGCGGGTGGTCGTAGTCGGGCTCGCCGTCGCCGTCCAGCGGGTACCAGACCGGGAACGGGATGCCGAAGAACCGCTGGCGGGAGACCAGCCAGTCGCCGTTGAGGCCGCCCACCCAGTTCTCGTAGCGGTGCTTCATGTGCGGCGGCAGCCACGTGATGTGCTCGCCCTCGGCGACCAGCTCGTCGCGGAGGGCCGTGTCGCGGCCGCCGTTCTTGATGTACCACTGGCGGGTCGCGACGATCTCCAGCGGCTTGTCGCCCTTCTCGTAGAAGTTCGTCATCCGCTGGGTCGGCTGCGGGTCGCCGTCGAGGTCACCGGACTCGCGGAGCTTGGCCACCATCGCCTCGCGGGCGGAGAACACGGTCTTGCCCGCGAGCTCGGTGTACGCCGCGGCGGCGGCGTCGCTGTGGGTCAGCCAGTCCGGCGTCTCCCGGTGGAAGCGGCCGTCGCGGCCGATCACGGTGCGGACCGGCAGCGCCAGCTCGCGCCACCACTGGACGTCGGTCAGGTCGCCGAAGGTGCAGCACATCGCGATGCCGGCGCCCTTGTCGGGCTCGGCCGCGGGGTGGGGGAGGACCGGGATCTCGACTCCGAACACCGGCGAGGTGACCGTCGAGCCGAACAGCTCGGCGTACCGCTCGTCGTCGGGGTGCGCGATCAGCGCGACCACCGCCGGGATCAGCTCCGGGCGGGTGGTCTCGATGTGGATCGGGCTGCCATCGGCGCGATGGAAGGCGACCCGATGATAGGCGCCGGTGGTCTCGCGCGCCTCCAGCTCGGCCTGGGCGACCGCGGTCTGGAAGGTGACGTCCCACAGCGTGGGTGCCTCCTGGAGGTAGGCCTCGCCGCGGGCGAAGTTGCGCAGGAACGCGCGCTGGCTCACGACCTGCGCCTTCGGGCCGATGGTGGTGTAGGTGTCGGTCCAGTCCACCGAGAGGCCGAGCGTGCGCCAGACCGACTCGAAGACCTTCTCGTCCTGGACCACGAGCTCCTCGCAGAGCTCGACGAAGTTGGGCCGGCTGATCGGGATCTGCTTCTTGGCGTCCTTGCCCTTCAATGTGCTCTGATCGGGCGGGGTGAAGTCGGCGTCGTACGGCAGCGACGGGTCGCAGCGCACGCCGTAGTAGTTCTGGACCCGGCGCTCGGTCGGGAGCCCGTTGTCGTCCCAGCCCATCGGGTAGAACACGGCCTTGCCGCGCATCCGCTGGTAGCGCGCGATTAGGTCGGTGTGGGTGTAGGAGAAGACGTGGCCGACGTGCAGGCTGCCGCTAACCGTCGGCGGCGGGGTGTCGATGGAGTAGACGTTCTCGCGCGGCTGGCTGCGGTCGAAGGCGTAGGTGTCGTCGGCCTTCCAGGTCTCCAGCCACTTCGCCTCGAGCCCTTCGAGCGCCGGCTTGTCCGGTACGACGACCGCGCGCGGTTCGGCGGTCGTCGGGTCGGACTGCTCGGTGCCCTCGGCGGGGCTCGGTGCGTTCTCATTCATAGGGGTGATCTTAGAGATCAGTGATCCCAGACCGACACTCAGTTAGGGGGCGCGCCGTGCTAAATGCGGGTGCGGCTCCGCCAAGTGGCCCCTAACCTGCGGGAATGGCGTACACCTGGGAGTTCTGGACCGAGCCCGCCGAGTTCTTGGCGGTCGCTGGTGGCTACCTCGCGCGCGAGCCGATCGTGAACACCGTCATCGCCACCGTCGCAGAGCGGACCGCCGCGGAGACCGCGGCCGGAGTCGAGCGTGATCCCGAGATCTCGCACTGGTACGCCGCGGCGCGCGACGAGGCCGGTGCGATCGTCGGCGTCGCGATGCGGACGGCGCCGTTCGCGCCGTATCCGATGCTGGTCCAGGCGATGCCGGAGGAGGCCGCCCGTGAGCTGGCGCGGGTCATCCACGAGCGCGGCGAGCGGCCGACGGCGATCAACGGCTTCCGGCCGGCCGCGGAGCTGGTGGCCGGTGAGCTGGCGAGGCTGGGCGGGGGCGCCGCGCAGATCGACGTACACATGCGGCTGCACGAGCTGCGCGAGCTGACGGCGCCGGCACGGCCGGCGCGCGGGACCCTGCGGCCCGCGACCATCGAGGATCTCGACCTGGTGGCCGAGTGGTTCGAGCGGTTCCGGATCGAGGCCGACGAGCAGGCCGGGCGGGACGCGGGGGAGCCGCACCACCCGCCGGTCGATGACGTCCGGCGCCGGATCGAGGCCGGCCGGATCTGGCTGTGGCTGGATGAGAGCGGCGAGCGGGTCCACCTCACCGCCGCCAACTCGCCGAGCTTCGGTGCGGCCCGGATCGGCCCCGTCTACACGCCGAAGGAGCATCGCGGTCACGGCTACGCGAGCAGCGCGGTCGCCGCGATCTCGCAGCTGATCCTCGACGAGGGCGCGCGACCGATCCTCTTCACCGACCAGGCCAACCCGACCTCGAACGCGATCTACCACGCCCTCGGCTACCGGCCGGTCGTCGACACCGTCGAGGTCGTGATCGAGTGACTGCGGCCTAGACTTCGGGGCGAGATGACTGAGCTGAATCCGCAGGCGCGGCCCGCCGAGACGTACGCCGAAGTCGAGGACGCGCTGCTGTCCCGCTGGCCCGAGACCAGGCTGGAGCCGTCGCTGGACCGGATCCGCGCCTTCACCGAGCTGCTCGGTGACCCGCAGACCGCTTATCCGGTCATCCACCTCACGGGCACCAACGGCAAGACCTCGACCTCGCGAATGATCGACACGCTGCTGCGCGCGCTGGACCTGCGTACCGGTCGCTTCACCAGCCCGCACGTCGAGCGGATGAGCGAGCGGATCTCCATCGACGGCGAGCCGCTGACCGACGAGGAGTTCGTGCGCGCGTTCAACGACGTGGCGGCGTACACGCACCTGGTCGACGAGCAGGAGGCACACCCGCTGTCGTTCTTCGAGACGATCGTGGGGATGGCGTACGCCGCGTTCGCAGACGCCCCGGTCGACGTGGCCGTGGTCGAGGTCGGGCTCGGCGGGTCGTGGGACGCGACCAACGTCGTCGATGCCCAGGTGGCGGTGGTGCTGCCGATCGCGGTCGACCACGCGAAGTACCTCGGCGACCAGCCGGCCGGCATCGCCCAGGAGAAGGCCGGCATCATCAAGGAGGGCGCGACGCTGGTGCTCGCCCAGCAGCAGACCGACGTCGCCGAGGTGGTGCAGACGCGTGCCGCAGAGGTGGGCGCGACCGTGGCCCGCGAGGGCCAGGAGTTCGGCGTGGTGTCGCGGACCCCAGCGGTCGGCGGCCAGCTGGTCTCCCTGCAGGGACTGCGGGCGCGGTACGACGAGGTCTTCCTGCCGTTGTACGGCGCCCACCAGGCCCAGAACGCCGCGGTGGCGCTGGCCGCGGTCGAGGCGTTCCTCGGCGACACTGCGCTCGACGACGAGCTGGTCCGGACCGCGTTCGCCGAGGTCACCTCGCCGGGCCGGCTGGAGATCATCCGGCGGAGCCCGACGATCCTGCTCGACGCCGCCCACAACCCGCACGGCGCCGCCGCGGCCGCCGCCGCCCTGGAGGACTCCTTCACGTTCGACCCGCTGATCGGCGTGATCGGAGTGATGGCCGACAAGGACGCCGACGGCCTGCTCGCCGAGTTCGAGCCCTACCTCGCCCACGTCGTCTGCACCCAGAACGCCACCGAGCGAGCGCTGCCGGCGACCACACTGGCGGCGACCGCGAGGGAGATCTTCGGCGAGGACCGGGTCACGGTCGTGCCGCGGCTCGCCGACGCCATCGAGCAGGCGGCGGCGCTCGCCGAGGCCGACGACTCGGCATCCCTCGGCTCCGGCGCGGTGCTGGTCACCGGCTCGGTGGTCACCGTGGGCGAGGCCCGCGCGATGCTGAAGGGCCGGTCGTGAGCGAGGAGGCCGCACCGTCGTCCCAGCCGCCGCAGCGCTCGCCGCGCCGCGGCATGTGCGCGGCGATCCTGTTCCTCGAGGCGATCGTGCTCGGCCTCACCACGCCCGGCATGGTCACCCTCGGCGACGTACCGCTCGGCCGGGCGCTGGTGATCGGCGTCGGGCTGTGCGTGCTGTGCATCGTGGTGTCCGGCCTGCTGCGCGCGGAGTGGGCCTACTGGCTCGGCTGGGCGATTCAGGTCGCCGCGATCGCGCTCGGCTTCCTGGTGCCGATGATGTTCGTGCTCGGCACCATCTTCGCGATCCTCTGGGGCTCGGCGTACTTCCTCGGCAAGAAGATCGAGCGCGAGCGGGCCGCGGCGTACGCCGCCTATGACGACGGGGCGAGCGCCTCCGGGTAGAGGCTGGTGTCGACGACATACCACTTGTCGTCGATCTTGGTCAGCCCGACGCTGCCGTCGGCGCCGGTGAACTCCACCGTCGCCTCAGCACCCTTCTCGGTGACCTCGGTGTCGGAGTCCAGCCACGCGTCCAGCGAGTGCTGGGCGGCCTGGTTGAGCAGGTCCTCGATGCTCTGCTCGCACGCGTCCGCCTCGTCACTGCCCTCGTCGACGGGCTCGCCGTCCGGGGTGGCGACGTACTCGCACGCCTTGGCGGCGTCGCCGTCGTCGACCTCGTCGAGGAAGCCGGTCGCGGTCTCCTCCGTGGTGGGTCGTGCGGACAGCCTAGGTGTGCCGGGCCAGGGCCGTCGTCAGCGCGGTCGTCAGTACGTCGAGCGCACGGGCGAGCTCCTCATCGCTGACTCCGCCGAAGCCGACCACCAGGCCGGTCCGGGGGGAGCTGCGGGTCGTCTCGGCCAGGGACGGTACGTCGAAGCCGGCGGCCAGGCAGTCGCGGGTCACGGCCTCGACGACGTCGCCGGGCAGGGCCAGGGTGAGGTACATGCCGGCGACCGGCTGGCCGATCTGTCCGTACGGCGACAGGGCGGCCACCACGAGGCCCGCGCGGGCGGCGTACACCCGGCGCGCGGAGCGCACCAGCTTGTCGACGTGGCCGTCGCGCAGCATCGACAGCCAGGCCCGCTGCGCCGGCCAGGAGGGTACGTCGTGGGCGAGGTCGCGGCGCTCGGCGATCTCGGCCACCAGGCCGCTGTCGGCGACCAGCCAGCCCAGCCGCAGCCCGGGGGAGACCGACTTCGAGGCGGTGCCGAGGTGGACCACCCGCTCCGGGTCGAGGGTGGCGAGCGCGGGCAGCGGCGCCACGTCGTACCGGAACTCCGAGTCGTAGTCGTCCTCGACCACGCACGCGTTGCGGCGCCGCACCTCCTCGAGCAGCGCCAGCCGGCGGCCCGCGGACATGGTGATACCGGTGGGGTGCTGGTGAGCGGGGGTGACGTAGACGGCGCGGACGTCGTCCGGCATCGCGGCCAGCGCCTCGACCGAGGCGCCCTCGGCGTCGACGGGGAGGTCGTGCACCCGGCGTCCGGCGAACTCGCAGGCGGCGACCGCCGCCCGGTAGCCGGGGTCCTCGAAGGCGACGGCGCCGGGCGGCAGCGTGGGGAGCAGGTGCCGGAGCCCGTCGCCGGTGCCGAGCGTCACCAGCACCTCGTCCGGCCCGCAGTCCAGCCCTCGGGTCCGTGCGACGTACGCCGCGATCGCCGCCCGCACCTCGGGCAGCCCGGCCGGGTCCGGATAGCCGGTCGGCGGGTCGGCGTGGGCGACGTCGCGCCAGGCTCGGCGCCAGCCGGCCTGCTGGCGCGGGTCGATCCAGGGCGTGCCGGTGCCGAGCCGGATCACGGGCTCGGCGGAGGCGGCCGGCCGCGGCGTCGGTCGCGGGTGCGGGCGACCGGCCGGCGAGACGGCGGCGACGAACGTGCCGGACCCGCGGCGTGCCTCCAGCCAGCCCTCGGCGAGCAGCTGCTCGTAGGCCTGCTCGGCGACCGCCCTCGAGACGCCGAGGTCCGCGGCCAGCGCGCGGGAGCTGGGCAGCCGGGTGCCGCTGGACAGCGTGCCGCGGGTGACCAGCTCGCGCACCTGCGCGGCGAGCTGCGCGGGCAGCGGGGTCCCCGCGCCGCGGCGTACCACGAGAGGCAGGGGTGCGGGCGTCGCCAACGAAGTGTCCTGTTCAGATTGCGCATGATTGGACCGGGACTCCAGGCCAATCCTCGGTCACGATCTTAGACATGACCGCCGTAGCCACGACCTCCACCTATGACCCGCCGCTGTCGCCGACCGCCCGGACCACGGTGACCCGTGGAAAGGAGCGGGTGGTGAGTGAGCGAGCCGCGCTGTACGACGTGCTCGACACCGCCCTGATCTGTCACCTCGGCGTCGATGTCGGGCACCCGCTCGTGCTGCCGACCGCCTTCGGCTACGACCCGGACGGCCCGGACGCCGGTGGCTCGCTCTACGTGCACGGCTCGGTCGCCTCCCGGATCCTGACCCGGTCGTCCGAGGTGACGGTCTGCGTGACCCTGACCGTGCTGGACGGCCTGGTCGCCGCCCGGTCGGCGTTCCACCACTCGATGAACTACCGCTCCGCGGTGATCCTGGGTACGGCGCGGCTGGTCACCGACGACACGGAGAAGCGGCACGCGCTCGACCTGGTGATCGACCACATGATCCCCGGCCGCGCCTCGACCCTGCGGCCGCACACCCGCAAGGAGCTCGCCGCGACCGCGATCGTCGCCGTACCGCTGTACGAGGCGTCGGTGAAGGCTCGCGCCGGGGGTCCCGTCGACGAGCCCGAGGACTACGCCGCCGGCGGCTGGGCCGGCCACATCCCGCTGCACACCGTCGCCGACAGCCCGATCCCGGACGAGCAGGCAGTCGGACCGGTCCCGGCCGAGGTCGACGACTGTGCCGCCGAGTGGGGAGCGCGCGGCTTGTAGGCTGCGCGGCATGACGCAGCGCACCCTGGTTCTCTTCAAGCCCGACGCCGTCCGCCGCGGCCTGGTCGGCAACATCTTGTCGCGGTACGAGTCCAAGGGGCTCACGATCGTCGCGCTCGAGCAGCGCACCATCGACGCGGCCGTCGCCGACGAGCACTACTACGAGCACGTCGAGCGCGACTTCTACCCGCCGCTGCGGGACTTCGTGACCAGCGGCCCGCTGGTCGCCGCCGTACTCGAGGGTGACGAGGCAGTCGAGATCGTGCGCGCGCTCAACGGCGCCACCGACGGCCGGAAGGCCGCCCCGGGCTCGATCCGGGGCGACCTCTCGATCTCCAACCGCGAGAACCTGGTCCATGGCTCCGACTCACCCGAGTCCGCGGCCCGTGAGATCAAGCTGTGGTTTCCCGAGCTCTAGGCCTAGCCGCTACGGCGCCTCGTCGACGACGGATGCGGAGACCGCCGTCGAGGTGGTGACCGTGCCGACCGGCAGGAAGCGGTCGGTGGTGGTGACCCCCCGCTCGCCGATGAGCAGCCCGGACTGTCGGTCGAAGACGAGCTCGGTGCGGACACCGTTCTCGCCCTCGGTGCGGCCAATCGCCACTCCGCGCCGACCGTCGAGGACCACTGCGTCATCGGTCACCGTCACCCCGGGAATCGTCTTGGCGACCTCGAACAGCGCGACCCGCAGGTCGGCTGGCACCCGGCCGCTGCGCAGCAGGTCCGCGATGTAGACAAGGGCCTCGCCGTCCACGGACTGACCGCCGCCGGCGCTGTCGTCGTACAGCCGGTCGCGCAACTCGTCCCGGTCCCGCGGAAGCGAGTCCAGGAAGTCCGGGCTCGGGCTGCCCCAGTCCTCACCGAGCGGGTGGTAGAACGCCCCGTCGCGGGCGCGCAGTGTCTCGCCGGAGCCGGTGCTCGGCACGGGATCGCCGATGTACACATCGACGATCCGCCGCGCGGTCAGCTCCAGCACCCAGTCCCGGTCGGGGTCGCCAGGAACATACAGCGTCTGCCTGCCCTCCTCGAGCCACGCGGCGCGGTTGCCGTCGGCGCCTTCTCCCTCGCCGAGGTACTGCTCCTTGAAGGCCACCTTGAGGTACTTGTCCGGGCCGACGACAGGGTCGTTCTGGGCGAGCTCGGCCTTAGCCGCCCGGTCGAGTACGTCGACGGCGTCGGCCGAGGCCACCACCCGGTGGCTGCCGTCGCGCCAGAACGTCTCGCCGACGACGACGCCGCCGGCGACCAGTGCCACGGCAGCCGCGGCTGCTGCGACGCGGATCAGCGGGCGGCGTACTCGGGGCCGTTGCTCGCGCTCGGACGCCGTCAGCAACTGCTTGCGGGCGCGGCGCAGGGCCAGCGTCTCGGGTTCGGGGGTATCCGCGCCGATCTCGCGGACCAGGGTCAACTCATCCATGACTGTTCTCCTCCGTCAGTTCGTCGAGTGGTAGGTCGAGCTGCTGTCTCAGGCGCCGGCGGAGACGGTGCAGCTTGGAACGGACGGTGCCGACCGGAATGCCGACGGCCGTGGCGATCTCGTCGTAGGGCAGCTCTGCCCACGCGTAGAGCAGGAGTACGTCGCGGTCGGCCGGGTCGAGCTCGGCCAGCAACCGGGCGAGGTCGGCGCGGGCGGCCTCGGCGTCGAGCCGGGCCACCGTGCGTTCCTCGTGGTCGTCACCGGACTCGGTCCGGGGGTGCCGCGCGTAGGCCCGCCACTGCCGCGCCTCCTGCCGGGCGTGCCGGCCGAGGAGGTTGGAGGCAATGCCGAAGAGCCAGGGCCGGGCGTTGGGTACGGCGAGGTCGTAGGCACGACGCCGCTCGAAGGCCACCAGGAAGGTCTCCGCCACGACGTCGTCGGCGACGGCGGTGCCCGCTCGCCTGGCGGCGTAGCGGTGGATGGTGGTGGCGTAGCGGTCGAACAGTCCGGCGAAGGCCGGGGGATCGCCCCACGACCTGCCCACAATCTCGTTGTCGTCGTTCACACCCGTTGTTGCCCGATGCCCCCGATGGAGTTCACGTCCGGGCTCAGGACCTGTCGGCGACCAGCACGAACTCGTTGTACTTGAACACCTTCCCGGCGGGCCGGGGGAGCGGGAACGAGGAACGCTTGACCGGCGTGAAGCCCAGCTGTCCGGCGACGTCGGTGAGCGCGTCGAGGTCGGCGTACTCCACATGGGTGGCGTCGCTCTTGTAGCCGGCCTCCTGCGGGCAGATCAGCACCAGCCGGGCGTCGGGCGCGAGGTAGTCGAGATAGCCGGTCAGGATCTCGACGGCCTGGGCGTGCGGCATGTGCTCGACCAGGTGCGCGGCGAGCATGCCGCCGTACCGCCCGGGCACGGCGTGCTCGCTGTCCGGGAACTCGGTCGTCGTATACGCCGTCATCCCGCGCTCGCGGCACTCGGCGATCGAGTGCGGGTTGTGGTCGACGCCGACCCCGCGAGGCGCCAGATGGGCGAGGCAGCGGCCGAGCCCGCAACCGATGTCGAGCACCTCACGGTCGCCGAACAGGCGCCGCAGGTTCCAGCGGTACGGCCGCTGTACGTCCAGGACCCGCTTCCACATGGGTTGCTCGAGCCCGCGCAGCCGGTCGGTGTAGTCCTGGCCGGCGGTCGAGTCCTGTGAAGGCATGTCGGGGATCATAGGCGCTCATCGCCGACCGGGCAGGAATGGTTCCTGGAATGCGCTGACCGGGCACTTCTGTCGCCAGAAGTGCCCGGTCAGCGTGTTTCTCAGACCATTTGTGCCCGGTCAGCGGTTAGTCGAGCAGGTGAGCCATGGCCTTGCGGACGAACTCCTCTCGCTGCGCGGCGGTGGTCAGGCCCTCGGCGCCGAAGCCGGTGTACACGGTGTCGTTGGTGACCGTGGTCGAGCCTTCCTCGAACGCCTGCTGGGCCCGGATGAAGGTGTTGGTCACCCTGGATCCGGCCGGCGGTCCGGGCGTGGTCCAGGCACCGAGACCGTCCTCGAACGACGTCTCGTCGACGACCGCGCCGTCGGCCAGCACCTTCGCGTCATCGATGAACACGCCGAGCTTCTGGGTGCTCCAGTCGCTGACGTAGCTGATCGAGATCTCGACCTGCTTGCCGGCGTACGCCGTCAGGTCGATCTTCCAGTCCTGCCAGCCCGCGCTGTTGCCGGTGGCGGCGTGCCACGCGCCGGTGGTGCCGGTCGGCGAGCAGTCGGCGCCCTGGTAGTGGCTGACGTGCGGGTGGATGTCACGCCAGCCGCTGGCGCACGACTCACCGGTGCCTTGGGCCGTGTGGCCGTTGGCGTCGGGGAGCGTGGTCCAGTCCTCTTGGCCGACCGTCCGCGCCTCGACCGTCAGGTAGTCCCAGTCGGTCTCGGTGTCGTACGACGTCCAGAACTGCAGCTCGCCGCTCGTCTTCCCGGTCAGGTCGACGGTGCGGGTGAGCCGCTTCCAGCTCTGGTCCGCCCACTGGCTGAAGATCGCCCAGGCGCCGGTGTGCGGGTCGTACGGCGCCGCGCCCGGCCGGTCCCAGCTGGTCGGTGCCGAGCTCCGGAACTGCGGGAACTCCGCAGGCGGCAGCAGGCTCGACGTGGCGATCAGCGACGCGGTGTGGTCCTGGTTGTCCGCCGAGTCGCCACCGTTGAAGGTGCTCGAGAAGCCGGCGAACGGACCGTCCGCCCGCCCGGTGATCGGGAACGGCCCGGTCTCGCCGGTGCCGCCGTCACTCACATAGGTGTGCGCGCCGAGCCAGTACTGATGGAAGTCGTTCAGCAGCGGCAGGCACGGGTAGGTGTCCGGCGTGGTGCACTCCGGCTGACCTTCCGCGGCGAACGGGTTGTAGTCGTACACCTCCTGGGACTGCGCGAACTGGTTGTACTTGCCGGTCACCAGCGCCTTGCCGCCCTCGTTGAGGTAGTCGCGGACGGTCAGCTCCAGCTGCAGGGCGAGGTCGTCGGCGGTACCGGGGACCTGTCCCACAGCGCGGGTGATGATGTCGTCGCCCGACTCCCACACGATCGCGTCGTAGTGGCTGAGTACGCCGAGGTGGTGCGGTGCGACCCGCCCGTTGGCGTCCACGTCGTACACGTCGGAGGTGTAGCCGGCGTCCTGGAGCGCGGTGGCGAAGTCGTCGGCGTACTTCGCCGACGTGACTCCCTGCGCCGGGCTGATGCCGGTGACGTCCTCGGCCGCGAGGATGAGTACGTCGCCTCCGATGTCGCTGGCCACCTGGTAGGTGAACGGCTCGGTCTTCACCGGCTTGCCGCTCTTCCTGCCCGTGAACCACACCTTGACCGAGTCACCGGCCTTGGTGTTGCGCACCTTGGCGCGGAACTCGGCGTAGTAGTCGTCGTGGGTCTTGCCGTACCGCTCGCCACCGTGCCAGACCCGCGCCTGCTCGGTGCGCACCTTGCCGCCGTTGATCTGGTAGTTCAGCGTGATGTTGCGCAGAGCCCGCTTCGCGGTCACTGCGACCGGCTGGGTGCGGCCGTGCGAGACGTTGAACGGGTCGGAGACCATGTCCGGCGCCTTCAGCCCGATCGAGGAGACCGGGTCGTCCGGGTCGTGGGCCGACTTGGCGACCGACAGCGCGAACGGGATGTTCTTGGCGAACTCGGCCTGGATCAGCTCCTCGTCGTCCGGGAAGTGGAAGCCGCTGCCGCAGTCCTCGGCCTCCCACTCGTCGTCCGGGATCGAGTCGGAGACCACCTGGCAGGTGGTCATCTCCGGGGTGAAGCCGAGGGTGCCGGCGGCGACGGTCGCGTGGGTGTCGGTGTCGCCGTTGGTCGTGTAGAGCTCGGCGGAGATGTCCGGGTCGTAGCCGGGCACCGCGGAGTTGTCGTCGGTACCGGCCAGCGCCTTGTAGATCTCGTCGTCCGGCGACGGGGTGCTGACCTGCCAGCCGATGCCGTAGAGCAGGAGCTCGGCGGCCGAGTGGTAGTTGATGTAGAACTCGAAGCCGATCCGGTCGAAGAGCCTGCTCAGCGCCTTGGTCTCGGGCTCCGAAGCCGGGCCGGTGCCGCGGTAGGTCTCGCTGGCCGGGTCGGTCGAGGAGCCCTCGTTGTCCCAGCCCCACTTGGTGGCGAAGTTCCGGTTCGGGTCCACGCCGTCGCCGGCCTCGACCGTGCCGTTGTTGTTGTTGTCGCGCAGGTTCTTGCGCCACATCCGCGCGTCGTCGTTACCGGTGGTGAAGGTGTAGTCGTAGCCGTCCGGGTTGGACACGGGGAGGAACCACAGCTCGGTGGTGTTCACGAGCCGGGTGATCTCGGCGCTTGTGCCGTAGTCATCGATGAACTTGTGCAGCAGTCGCCGGGTCATCTCCGGGGTGATCCACTCGCGCGCGTGCTGGGCGGAGCCGTACAGCACCGATGGGCGCTTGCCGTCCTTGACCTGGCGGGCGTCCTTGGTGACCTTGATGGCCAGGATGTCCTGGCCGTGGACGCTCTTGCCGATCGAGACCAGCTTCGTGATCCGCGGGTTCTCGGCCGCGATCTGGCGCAGCTCGTCGGCGATGTTGCCCTCACCGCTGTAGGGGCGGTAGACGGCGTGGCCCTCGAGGTTCTGGGCCCGCGACAGCTGGGCGACGGTCTTGCCGTCGATCTTCTTCAGGTCGACGTCCAGGCCGGCGTCGCGCAGCTTGTCGGCCTGTGAGGCGGTGGTCACCGCGTCGAAGACGACCTTGCCGGCGCCGGCGCTGTGCTGGGCGATGTGGGTGACATCGATGCCGGCGTCGGCCAGAGATCCGAGCTGGTCTGGGGCGGCCTCGACGACGTACACGTCGAGATCCTTGTTATCGGGTGGTGCGGCGGTTGCGTTCGGCGCTGCGGGCGGGCTGGCAAGGAGCATGCCGCCAGCCAGCGCAAGCGCTGTGAGCGGGACCGTGAGGGCTCTCATCTTTGGGGGCCTCCCAATCTCGGGGCAGGGATGCCCCAGCCTCATGCCGCCCCGCCCACAGGTCAAGCGTTGTGAACTGGCTTTACCTAGTTGGTACGGCGGAAATCTGGATGCCGCTCAGCGCCGGCCGCCGCCGAGCAGGCCTCCGAGGACGTCGCTGATGATCGAGCCGGCGTTGGGCACCGACCCGCGGCCACCGCCGCCGCCCTGCACCGCGCCCTTCAGCACCTCGCCCAGGATCCCGCCGAGGCCGCCGCCGTCAGCGCTCGGTGCGGCAGCCCCGCCCTTACCGCCGAGGACCCGCTTGGCCAGCCAGGACAGCACGATCGGCGCCAGGATCGGCAGCAGCTTCTTGACCAGCGTGCTGCTCACGCCGGTGCCGGCGAGCTGGTTGACCACCTGCTCCTGGTTGCCGCCGAAGATGTGCGCGGCGGCCTTCTCGCCGTCGGCGGCGTCGACGTCGGACGGGTCGATGGACTTGTCGGCGTGCTGGCCGATCGCCTCGAGGAGCGAGGCGGCGCCGGCCGGGTCGCCGGCGTTCGCGTCGAGGCCGCCGAGCAGAGCAGGTACGGCGGCGGCCGCCGCGTCCTCCACCGCTTCCGGGTCCTCGCCGATCTGTGCGGCGATCTTGTCGATGGGGAGGCTGGAGAGGATCTCGTCAACGTCGGACATGGCTGCAACGTATCCGCTGCCCCTCGCCGTGGGAAGCACCACTGTCCGGACGGCTCCGAGGCCCCAGCCCGGCCTGCCCGGCGTGGCTCCCGGGAAAGGCGCATGTCCGCTTTTAGGCTCGATCTGGGTCCGTGCGTTGCGGCGTACCCCTACCCCCAAAACGACACAGTCCCGACCGGCGACCACGTTGCGAGGCATCACGACATGGCGAACAGCTTCATCGGCCGCGACATGGCCGTGGATCTCGGCACTGCCAACACGCTGGTCTATGTCCGCGGCAAGGGCGTGCTGCTCGACGAGCCGTCGGTGGTCGCCCTCAACACCAGCACCGGCGAGATCCTCGCCGTCGGCCACGAGGCGAAGCGGATGATCGGGCGCACGCCCGACACCATCGCCGCGATCCGGCCGCTCAAGGACGGCGTGATCGCCGACTTCGAGGCGACCGAGCAGATGCTGCGGTTCTTCATCCAGCAGGTCCACCGGCGCCGCTACTTCGCCAAGCCGCGGCTGGTCGTGTGCGTGCCGAGCGGGATCACCGCTGTTGAGCAGCGAGCGGTCAAGGAGGCCGGCTACCAGGCCGGCGCGCGCCGGGTCTACATCGTCGAGGAGCCGATGGCCGCCGCGATCGGCGCCGGGCTGCCGGTCCACGAGGCGACCGGGAACATGGTGGTCGACGTCGGCGGCGGTACGACGGAGGTCGCGGTGATCTCCCTCGGCGGCATCGTCACCAGCCTGTCGATCAGGACCGCCGGCGACGACCTGGACCAGGCGATCATCGGGTGGATGAAGAAGGAGTACTCCCTGATGCTGGGGGAGCGCACCGCCGAGGAGATCAAGATGACCCTCGGCTCGGCGTTCCCGCTGCCGAAGGAGCCGGAGGCCGAGATCCGCGGCCGGGACATGGTGTCCGGGCTGCCGCGGACGGTGCTGGTGTCCAGTGCGGAGGTGCGGCAGGCGCTGGAGGAGCCGCTCCACAACATCCTCGACGCGGTCCGCACCACCCTTGACCAGACGCCCCCCGAGCTGGCCGGCGACATCATGGACCGCGGGATCGTGCTCACCGGCGGCGGCGCCCTGTTGCGCGGCCTCGACGAGCGGCTGCGACACGAGACCGGGATGCCGGTCCACGTCGCCGAGGACCCGCTCACCTCGGTCGCGCTCGGCGCCGGCAAGTGCGTGGAGGAGTTCGAGGCACTGCAGCAGGTGCTCGTGTCCGAGCCCCGGCGGTTCTGATGGGCCTGCGGAGAAGCGGCCTCGACCGAGAGCGCCGGGACGGCGTACGACGTCCGCGGCTGTCGGTGCTCGCCGCGCTGCTGCTGGCCTGCGCTGTCTTGATGGCACTCGACTACCGCGGCGGGCAGTCGTCTCCGGTCGAGCCGGCCCGACGGGTGATGGGCGAGGCTCTCGGACCCGTCGAGTCGGCCACCGCGAGCGGCGTCCGCCCGTTCGCCGGCCTGTCTGAGCTGTTCCGCAGCCGCGACTCGCTGCGCGACGAGGTGGACCGGCTGGAGCAGGAGAACGCCGACCTCCGCAGCAAGGTCGCCGCCTCCGGGTTCGACCGCTCCCGGCTGGAGCAGTTGGAGGGCCTGACCCGGGCCGCCACGACGTGGGGCTACGCGCTCGCACCCGCCCGGGTGATCGCGCTCGGCCCCAGCCAGTCCTTCAAGCGCACCGTCACCATCGACGCCGGCACCGACGCCGGCGTCCGCCCGGACCAGACCGTGCTGTGCAGCGACGGCCTGGTCGGCCGGGTCATCCGCGCCACTCGCACGACCGCGACCGTGCTGCTGATCCTGGACGGCGAGTCGGTGGTCGGCGGCCGGATCGGCGTCAGCCGCGAGCTGGGCTTCCTGCGTGGCCGGGGCGAGGTCGGCGAGGCCGGCCGCCTCGACCTCGAACTGGTCGACCACGCGGTCACCCCGAGCGAGGGCGACGCGGTTGTGAGCTGGGGGAGCGAGGGCGGCGCGCCGTACGTCGAGCGGATCCCGATCGGCCGGGTGACCGAGGTGTACAGCAGCCCGCGTGAGACCGCCAAGCGCGCGGTGATCGAGCCGTACGTCGACTTCAGCGCACTCGACGTGGTCGGCGTTGTGGTCCCGGACGACACCGAGGGCGACCGCTCGCTGGTCCGCGCCGACGGGGGAGTCCGGTGATCGCCCGATGACGGCACTGCGCGCCGTACTCGCGCTGGCGATGGTGAGCGTGGCCGTCGTACTGCAGGTGAGCCTGTTCCCACACTTCGCCTGGGAGGGCGTGGTCCCCAACCTGGCGCTGCTGGTGGTGGTCGCCGCCGCGCTGACCCGCGGCCCGGAGTTCGCTGCGGTGCTCGGCTTCGCGGCCGGCCTGTTCGTGGACCTGGCGCCGCCGGCCGACCACATCGCCGGCCGCTGGGCGCTGGCCCTGGTCGTCGTCGGGTACGTCGCCGGCCGGATCCGCTCGGACATCAGCACGGACACCGGTGCCGGGGGCCGGCCCGGCGCCACCGCCGTGGTGATCGCGGTGGCCGCGTCGTCGTTCATTGGCACCTCGGTCTTCGCCCTCTCCGGGCTGCTGCTCGACGATGTCGGCGCCTCGGTCGGCCAGATGCTCCAGGTGATCCTGATCGCGGTCGTGTGGGACGTGCTGCTCACCCCGCTCGTGCTGCCGCTGGTGATGGCCGTCTTCGGCCGGTTGTGGCCGCCGCAGCGGGTGGCGGTCGCGTAATGGCCGCGCGCCGTCCGGCGGCCCGGAACGCGACCCGGATCGGCCGGCTGCGGCTGATCGTTCTGCAGGCACTGGTGCTGTCGCTGTTCGCGACACTGTTCGCGCGGCTGTGGGTGGTGCAGGTGCACGGTGGCGAGGCCTACCAGGCGAAGGCCGCGGCGCAGTCGGTCCGCGACATCGTGGTCCAGCCGCACCGCGGGCTGATCGTGGACGCGATGGGCCGGCCGCTGGTCGCCAACCGCACCTCCCACGTCATCGCCGTCGACCGCACCGTCCTCGGCAAGCTGACCGACGCCGAGCAGCAGACGGTCTTGGGCCGCGTCGCTGCCTTGACCCAGACGACCCAGCGAGAGATTGAAGACCGCCTGCACGTCTGCGGCGACGCCGCCGCGATCGCCGGCACCTGCTGGAACGGCTCGCCGTACCAGCCCGTCCCGGTCGCCACCGACGTCCCGGAGAAGGTCGCGCTGCGGATCCTGGAGCAGCCGGAGGACTACCCGTCGGTGCTCGCGGAGAAGCAGAGCGTGCGCGCCTACCCCGAGCCGTACGGCGTCAACGCCGCGCACCTGCTCGGCTACCTCAGCCCGATCACCGAGGATGAGTTCGACGCCGCCAAGAAGG
Organism: Nocardioides speluncae; assembly: GCF_003121585.1. Lineage (GTDB taxonomy): Bacteria > Actinomycetota > Actinomycetes > Propionibacteriales > Nocardioidaceae > Nocardioides > Nocardioides speluncae. The sequence continues at coordinate 38,044 of NZ_QEOO01000015.1, read as the reverse complement.
CGGACGACGCCTCGGTCAACGGCGCCTCGTCGGTCGGCCGGGCCGGCGTGGAGAAGCAGTACGACCGCTGGCTGCGCGGGATGCCGGGCTACCGCCGGGTCGCGGTCGACTCGATGGGCCGGGTGCTCGGTGACGACAGTACGGCGCGATCCCGCCCTGGCGACACGCTCGTCACCACCATCGACGCCAGGGTGCAGTCGGTGGTGGAGCAGCAGCTCTGGCGAACCATCCAGACCGCCCGCAAGACCTTCGACGAGGTCACCGAGCGCAACTACGTCGCCGACGCCGGGGCGGCCGTGGTGCTGGAGGCCAAGACCGGCCGGATCGTGGCGATGGCCAGCCAGCCGTCGTACGACCCCAACCTCTGGGCCGGTGGCGTCAGCAAGAAGCAGCTGGCGCGGCTCTACTCCGAGAAGGCCGGGACGCCGCTGCTCTCGCGGGCCACGCAGGGGCAGTACGCGCCGGGCTCGACCTGGAAGCCGTTCATGACCGCGGGCGCGCTCACCAACGGCTACGGCACCGACACCCGGCTGGACTGCTCCTCGGCGCTGCAGGTCGGCAACCGCGCGTTCAAGAACTACGAGTCCGGCGCCTACGGCTACATCGGCTTCGACAAGGCGCTCGAGGTCTCCTGCAACACCTTCTTCTACCGGGTCGGGCTCGACTATTGGCAGCGGTTCGGCTCCGACCCCGCCGACATCGATGCGCGCGACCCGCTCGTGGCTGAGGCGAAGGAGTTCGGCTTCGGCCGCGAGACCGGTGTCGACCTGCCCGGCGAGGCGAGCGGCCGGATCGCCGACCGGCACTGGAAGCAGTCCTACTACGAGTCGATGAAGGACTACTACTGCAAGATCGACGAGGACGAGAAGGACAGCGGCGGCTTCCTGGAGCTCTTCGCCCACGAATTCTGCCTCGAGGGCAACTACTACCGGGCGGGTGACGCGGTGAACTTCGCGATCGGCCAGGGCGACACCATCGTCACCCCGCTCCAGCTGGCCCGCGCGTACGGCGCGATCGCCAACGGCGGCACCCTCTACGCCCCGCGGATCGGCAAGGCGGTCGTCAGCCCGAGCGGCCGGCTGGTCCGCGAGATCGAGCCGAAGCCGAACGGCCGGCTGGACCTGCCGCGCGGCGTCCGCGACTACATCGACGGCGCGCTGCAGAACGTCACCCGGGTCGGGACCATGGCGTGGCGGATGGGCGGCTTCCCGCTCGACGACGTCCGGATCCGGTCCAAGACCGGCTCGGCCGAGGTCTACGGCAAGCAGTCGACGTCGTGGGTGGCGTCGTACACCGAGGACTACGTGGTCGTGATGATGGTGTCCCAGGGCGGCACCGGCTCCGGCACGTCCGGGCCCGCGGTGCGCAAGATCTGGGAGGCGCTGTACGGCGTGCAGGGCGACCGGGTGCTGCCGGCGCGGGCCGCGATCCCCGGCACCGTCCCGCCCGCCGCGCTGCCGACGTTCGAGTCCGACGGCGGCATCCTGCCGCCTCCGCCCGGAGCCCGCCGATGAAGCCGCGGCCGACCCGCTCGGGCCTGCGTGTGCCGGGCCTGGACTGGCTGCTGATGACGGCCGTGGTCGCGCTCCTGCTGTTCGGCGCGGTGCTGATCTGGTCGGCCACCATCCACCGCGACGACCTCAACCTCGGCGACCCCGCGGCGTACCTCAAGAAAGAGCTGGTCAACATCGCCATCGGCCTGGTGTTGCTGGTGATGGTGCTGGCTACCGACCATCGCTGGGTCCGGATCGTGGCGCCGCTGGTCTACTTGGCGTCGGTGCTCGGGCTGGTGCTGGTGCTGGTGATGGGCACCTCGGTCAACGGGTCCCGCTCGTGGCTGATGCTCGGCGGGCTGTCCACCCAGCCGTCGGAGTTCGCCAAGCTCGCGGTCGTGATCGGGATGGCGCTATTGGTGGCCGAGCGCGCCGAGGGCGCGTCCCGCACCCACGTGGGGAGCGTCGACGTGATCGGCATGCTGGTGATCGCCGGCATCCCCGCCGTACTCATCCTGCTGCAGCCGGACCTCGGCACCATGCTGGTACTCGCCGCGACCGTCTTCGGCGCGCTCGCGATCGCGGGCGTGGCCCGGGCCTGGCTCGCCGGGCTGGTGGTCGCCGGTGTCGCGGGCGCCGTCGCGGTGGTGCGGCTCGGGCTGCTGAAGGACTACCAGCTGGACCGGTTCCTCGCCTTCACCGACCCGACCCTCGACCCACGCGGCGCGGGCTACAACGTCGAGCAGGCCCGGATCGCGGTCGGCAACGGCGGCCTGTTCGGTCAGGGTCTCTTCGACGGCTCGCAGACCCGGGCTGGCTTCGTGCCCGAGCAGCACACCGACTTCGTCTTCACCGTCGCCGGCGAGGAGCTCGGCCTGATCGGGGGAGCCGTCCTGATTGCGCTCCTTGGCGTGGTGATCTGGCGGGCGCTGGCGATCGCCGCGCACACCGACGACACCTTCGGCCGGGTGGCCGCGGCCGGCATCGCCTGCTGGTTCGGCTTCCAGGCGTTCCAGAACATCGGCATGTGCCTGGGCATCATGCCGGTGACCGGCGTACCCCTCCCGTTCGTGTCGTACGGCGGGTCGTCGCTGTTCGCCAGCCTGCTCGCCGTCGGCCTGCTCCAGAACATCCACCTGCGCTCGACCGCCGCCCTGCCCACTCGGTACGTCGTCGCGCCACGCCGTACGCTGGTCTCTCGCTGAGTCAGTCAGGTCCGATCGCCGACGACGAAGAGGTCACCTGGCTGGCAATCCAGCGCCTCACAGATCGCGGTCAATGTGGAGAACCGGATCGCCTTCGCCCGCTGGTTCTTCAACACGCTCAGGTTGACGTTGGTGACACCAATCGTCTCGGCCAAGGCGGTAACGCTCATCCCACGTTCGGCCAGCAGTTCGTCGAGGCGGCACACGACGCGGTGTGGTTCTTCGACCGGCATCAGACCAGCCCTTCGACCTCGGCCTCGAGCCGGTTGCCGACACGGAAGACCTCGGCCAGCGCGAACAGCAGTCCGGCAGCCACGAACCAGGCGAAGGGAAAGTGTGCCTCGAAGCCGATTGGCTCGGCGAGCGCACGGTCGGCCAGTCGGCTGTCCGCATAGCCGTTGGCTAGGGGCACGACGACGCCGCCGACGACCGCCAGCGCCCCGAGCAACCTGATCCCACCGACGCTCGCCGGCGCGAACGGGCGACCCCGCTGGGCGGCATCGACCAGCCGCAGCAGGACTGCGCTGGCCGTCATGACCAGCGCCGACACCGCAGCAGACGGCAGCATCGCCGTCAACCGGTCGCTCGCCGACGGATTGTGAAGGTTCATGTGGACCTGGCCGCCCCAGCTCAGCTGAGCGTCTGCTCCGGGTGCGGCAGCTGAAGCTGGCAGGACCCTCATGCGACCGGTGTCGAAGGTCCACGACAACCAGCTGTGCTCGAACCAGTCCGATATGTGCTGACCGAGGGTCACGCCCGGGACCATGACGAGCGTGAGCCACAGTGCAATCTGGATGAAGGTGTACTTCCGCGCCGTGAACGTCGGTGTACTCATCAGCCGCCCCCATGTCGAATATCGATGTTGTCGAAAAACGATAACATCGATATTCGATACGGCAAGCCCGTGGCTGGGCACGAGGCCCTACGGAGAGATCGACAGGAAGACGAACGCCGCGAGGAGCACCAGGTGTACGCCGCCTTGCAGCGGCTTGGCGCGGCCCGGTACGACGGTGAGCACGGCCACCACGACGGTGGTCATCAGCAGCACGATCTGCATCGGGTCCAGTCCGAGCGTGAGCGGACCATCGAGCCAGATCGAGGCAACCGCGATGGTGGGGATGGTCAGCCCGATCGAAGCCATTGCGGAGCCGAAGGCGAGGTTGAGGCCGATCTGCACCTCCTCGCGGGCGGCCGCGCGGACCGCGGCGATCGTCTCCGGCAGCAGTACCAGCAGTGCGATCACCACGCCGACGAAGGCATGCGGGAAGCCGGCGGCGGCGACGGCGTCCTCGATCGCCGGCGACTCGACCTTGGCCAGGCCGACGACGGCGACCAGGGAGACCAGCAACAGGCCGAGGCTGGCCAGCGCGGTGCGGTCCGAGGGCGGGTCGGCGTGGCCGTCCTGGTCCTCGTCGTTGAGCGTGACGCCGTCCTTGTCGACCGGCAGGAAGAAGTCGCGGTGCCGCACGGTCTGGGTGAACACGAACAGGCCGTATAGGGCGAGCGACGCGATCGCCGCGAACGCCAGCTGGCCTGGCGTGAACTCCGGGCCGGGCGTGGTGACCGTGAACGTCGGCAGCACCAGGCAGACGCTCGCGAGCGTGATCACCGTCGCCAGCGCGGCGCCGGTGCCTTCCGGGTTGAAGACCGCAAGGTGGTGGCGCAGCGCACTCACCAGCAGCACCAGTCCGACGATGCCGTTGACGCTGATCATCACCGCCGCGAAGACGGTGTCCCGGGCAAGTGACGAGGTGTCCTTGCCGCCGGACACCATCAGGGTCACGATGAGCGCGACCTCGATGACCGTCACCGCCACCGCGAGCAGCAGCGACCCGAACGGCTCGCCGACCCGGTGGGCAACCACCTCGGCGTGCTGTACGGCGGCCAGCACGGCACCGATCAGCGCCAACCCGACGATCACGAGCACCCAGTCGGGTGGGTAGCGGCCCCAGGTCGCTGCCAGCACCACCGCAGCCACGATCGGGACCGCCGTGGTCCAGTTCGTCCAGCTGTTGCGGCGAAGCGTCGCGGTGGCTGTCATGCCCGAAGCCTATGAGGCAGCTACTTCTCCCAGGTCAGGCGGCCGAAGATGCCGTCCGCCTCAGGGCCTGGTCCGGCCGCGAAGTAGAGGGCGTCGTCGCGGCCGAGGCTCTTGCCGTTGCCGAACTTGATGTCCCACAGCCCGTCGATCTCCACCCGGTGACCGTCCGGCCGGCGCAGGAAGTCGATCGCCTGGTGCGTCTCCGGGTCGAGTGCGGCGATGGTGCCGTCACCGAAGTTGGAGACCAGCAGCGCGCCGTCGTACTCGCCGAAGCCGCTCTCCGGTGCCTGGGTGACGCCCCACGGAGCGTTGAGGTACTTGCCGCCCTCCCACTCGGCGATCAGCTTGCCGTCCGCCGAGAACTCCGCGAGCCTGCCCTCGCCCGGAGCCGGCTCTTCCTCGCCTGGCGAGCCCCACGCGGCGTAGGTGACGAAGATCGACTCGCCGATGGTCTGCACGTTGAAGGGCTGGTACTCCTTCGAGAACGGGCTCTGGAAGCCGGGGCTCTTGACCACCTGGAACTTGTCGTCGACCACAACCAGGCCGGGCCTCTCGCCGAAGTCGGCGAGCAGGATCTTGTCGTTGGCCGGCGTGATGGCCATGCCGAGGAACGACGAGCCCTGCTTGGACTGGTTGAACACGATCTCCGAGGTGGCCGGGAACGACTTGGTCCCGTCCTCGTTCTCGCGCTCGGTCCAGGCGGTGACGATCCCGGAGTCGGTGGCGAAGAGGAACTTGGCCGGCGCGGTGATGCTGTCCTCACCGGCAGGGGCATCCTCGAGCTTCTGGGTGATCACAAACCCGTCGCCCTTCTCGTTGAAGACCGTGCCGGTGGGTCCGGTGTCCGCCGCGACCTCCGGGATCGTCACCTCCTTGAGCTCGTCCTGGAACAGCTTCTTGCCGCCGACGTCGCCGACATACTCGAAAGACTTGCCGCTGGCCTGCGCGGTGATCCAGAAGTGCCCGCCCGCTCCGGCCGGCCGCAGCGAGATACCCCAGGCGTTCTCCAGCTCCGGCTCGACGATCTGCGGGTGGTACGCCTCCCAGTTCGCGACCAGGTTGGTCTGGACATAGCCGGGTTCGGTGGCGGCCTTGTTCTCGGAGTTGGTGTTGGCGTCGCTCTCGTCAGCCGAGCAGCTGGCGAGCAGGCCGAGTGCGAGCGCGGCGACGGCCAGGGGAGCGGTACGGCGAAGCGTGGGGCGCGTGGTCATGCGGATTCCTCCCGAGACTTAGGTTAGGCAACCCTAAGTGACGTCGTCGCGCGTGCCAACCCCGGTGGCATCCATGCCTGGGCTTCTTGGCTCGAGGTGACTACCGAGTTACGTGGTTACCGTTGTCTTTTGGTTGCGGTACAACTCAGTGTGGTCGCCTATTCTTGCGCGCCGTTGTGGTCAACGGTCTGTGGTTGCGGTCTATTAGTTTCTCCGGTGGAATCGGATATCGCCGTTGGGCATTCGTTCCGATGAATAGCGATTGTCGTGTGCTCGGTGATGGTGGTGACTGCAAAGCAGGATTCCGTCGGCGAGGTTGGTCTTTCCGTCTTTTGACCATGGCTTCCAATGATGGGCCTCACACCACGATGCCGGAACCGTACAATTCTCGCCGCGGCACCGCTGGTCACGAAGTCGGAGGGCTTTGCGCTGGGCGGGTGAGAAGTGGCGCCGGGTGCGGCCGAGGTCGAGGATCTCGGACTTCCCGCCGAGCACGACGGGGATGATCTGGGCGGTGCAGGCGAGCCGTCGGGCTTGGGCGGCGGTGATCTTGTCGTCGGTGCCGACCAACCCGGCGGCGGCCGCGAGGTCCTTGGCGAGTGCAGCGTGGTCAATGGTGACCATGACTGTGGTGGCGTCGCCGCCGTGGTCGGGGAGCTTGGCCGGGTCGAGGTGCTCCAGCAGTGCGCAGAACGCCTGCCCCCGCGCGCGATGCTGTGGCATGGCGGTGGTGGACTGCTGGCGGGGTGAGGTGAAGGCGTCGAGGTAGGTGGCCAGCCGGACCGCGGCCGCGTCGGGCAGGAGGCCAGTCAGGCGGGTGGTGCCGTCTCCGCGCCTGGTCAGGGTGAGGCTGGTGGTCTCCCAGGCGCGTTCTTCCTCCCGCGCGAGCTGCTTGGCTTCCTCGGCTTCGCCGATCTCGGGCGCGATCACGTCGAGGATCCGCCGACTCAGCACCCGCAACTGGTCGGGCCGGTACTCGCCGGCGGCCTCGACCAGGTGCTCCTCGGCCTGCACCAGCAGCGCCGGGTCGAGATCGTCGGGCAGCTCGTCGAGAGCGCGGGCGATCACCCGGGCCTGGGCCAGGTTCACCGCACCGGCCGTGATGCCGGCCGCCAAGCGGGTCCACCGGGAGTCAAGTGCGGTGCCGAGATGCAGGTCGGCCCGACAAGCGGCCGGGGCATCGTGAGATTCATGGGCCAGCCAGGCCGCCACATCACGCGCCCCGGACTCCTCGGCGACGTCGTCCGCGGCGGCCATCACCTTCAGCCGCAACGCGGCCAGCTGAGTCTCCAGCCGGGCGAGGGCGAGCAGCGCATCGGCCTTCTCCGAAGTCCGCATGAAAGCCGGTTCGACGCCGTTAACGTCCTGCAACGCGGCCTCAATAGCAGCGGCACAGGCGAGCACCGGATGTGGTGAATTGACGAGCATTCCTCCGGCACCTCCCCCATGGTGTACCGACGATGACTGACTACGTCAACTGTACATACGTTCGAGCGATAGTCAAAGGTTTGGAAACCGCAACCACAGACCGTTGACCCGAGCAAACCGTAAGTCGAAAAGCAGCCGAACCAGGTACCGCAACCACCGCCGACAGTAACCACGCAAATCGGTAGTCAAAGCCCCGAGCCCACAACAGCCCTCAGCCTTGCAAGCCGCGCACCATCACCGTCGCGGGTCGGCCGAGAGCGTTCGGGTCCGTCCGCAGGTCGCCGTCGACGGCGAGCAGGTCGGCCAGATGGTCGGGCGCCATCCGGCCGGTGATGCCGGTGAGGTCGCAGGCGTCGGCGGCGCCGCTGGTGGCCGTGGCAAGCGCCTCGTCGACGGGGTAGCCGCCGCGGACCAGATCCATGACCGCGAGCCAGGCGTTGCCGTGCTGCTTGGGTGGCCCGATCCCGGCGTCGGTACCGGTGACCAGGCGTACGTCGTACTCGCGGAAGCGGGACAGCAGCGCGATCCGGCCCTCGAACATGTCCATCGGGTCCAGGCCGAGCCGCTCCATCACCGCCTTGATGGCCGGTGGCGGCTCGCCGATCTCGGCGAGCTTGGCGAGATCGGTGCCCAGAGTGGGATCGACGACGATGCCGCCGGCGGCGACCAGGCTGAGCACGGCGTCGGGCAGTTGGACGCCCTCCGCGGTGAGGCCGGTGAAGTGCTCGATGCCGTCGACGCCGGCTGCGATCGCGTGCTGGATGCCGGCCAGCGAGTGCGCGTGGGCGAGCACGGACAGACCGAGGTCGTGGGCGATCTCGACCAGCTGCCGGAGCTCGGCGGGGTCGAACTGGATGCCGAGTACGTCGGTGCCCGGAGTCAGCATCCCGCCGGAGGCCATCACCTTGACCACGTCCACGCCGCGGTCCGCGTGCTCGGCGATCGCGTCCTTGATCCCGTCCGCGGTCACCACGCCGCCGAGGAAGTGGCAGTGCCCGTCCGGCACGGTCAGCGGGGGACCGGCGGCCACCACACGCGGCAGGCCGGGGTCGAGACGGTGCGCGAGTGTCCGGTAGCCGGTGTCGCCGAGGTCGCGGACGGTGGTCACGCCCATCGCCACCTGGGCCGACAGCGACTCGACGATGACTCGGTCCAGGGTTGCGTCGTCGTACTCACCGACACGCTCCAGGCCGCCGACGGTGCCGTCCGCAACCAGATGCACGTGGCAGTCGAACAGGCCGGGCAGCAGCGTGCCCTCGAACTCGGTGACCGCACAGTCGTGCGGGACGTCGTACGCCGCCGGCTCGACGCCGACGATCTCCTCGCCCTCGACCAGCACGGTGGCGCCGCCGTCGAGGAACCGCTCCCCGTCGAAGGCAACCCGAGCTCGCCATGCGTGCATCTCTCCACTGTCCCCGGCCAGCGCCTCGCCCGCTACTGCCCGTTGTGACTACCGGGATCTGACTCGACACGTTCACTAGGGTCACCGACTATGAACCCGTTTCGCGCGCTCGCCATCTGGCTGGGCGGGCAGCCCTGGCTGCCCCGAATTGGCGGCCGCTGGATCCCGGCGCTGGACCGACTGCTGCGCAGGCTGAGCCGCGGCCGGCTGACGCTGCTGACGCTCTCCGGAATCCCCGAGCTCTTCCTCATCGTGCCGGGCCGCAGGTCGGGGATCATCCGCACGACACCGCTGCTGTGCGTCCCGGTCGACGGCGGATGGCTGGTGGCCGGATCGAACTGGGGCCAGCCCAAGCCGCCGGCCTGGCTCGGCAACCTGCTCGCGGCCGACCGGGCCGAGGTCGAGTACCGCGGGCGCCGTGCCGTCTGCTCGGCCGTCCGGCTGTCGGGCGACGAGCGCGCCGAGGCCTGGCAGCGGATGCTCAAGGTCTGGCCGAACTATGCGAAGTACGCCGAGCGCACCGACCGGGAGATCGCCGTGGTCAAGTTGCAGCACGGCCCAATGTGACTATCCGTCACCGGCCCGTAAGGCTCTGGGGCTGTTCGCAGGGACGCGGAGGGCCACGATGGTTGTGTGGATCCGGCGATCCTGCAGGCAGCAGTGGATCGCGCACCGGTCAACGACGACGGCCGTTCCGGTGCGACGCTGGAGCGCGTGCGCCTCGCTGACGGACGGACCGTCATCGTCAAGCGATTCGATCCGGCAACCGATGTGGTGATGCGGCTCGTCGACGATTCCTCGGGGCGCGAGGTGGACCTCCATCAGAGCGGCCTGCTCGATGGTCTCCCGGCCAGCGTCGCCCACCCGATCCTGGCCAGCTGGTACGACGACGCCGGACATGGCGTGCTCGTGATGCGCGACCTCGGTGACCGGGTGTTCACCTGGAAGGACACGCTTTCGGCCGGCCAGATCAGCACGGTGCTGTGCGCCGTTGCGGACCTGCACGCGGCCTACCTGGGCCGCGAGCTCGACGGCCTGATGCCGCTGTCTGACGTCGTGGGGCTCTTCCAGCCCGCCCGGATCCGTCCGCTGGCCGGCAACCAGCTCGTCAACTTCGCCCTGCGCGGCTGGGAGCTGTTCGCCGAGGTCGCACCAGGCGAGGTGGGGCAGCGGGTGCTCGCGCTGGCCCAGGACGTGACCCCGCTGGTCGCGGCGCTGGAGCGACTGCCCGCGACGCTCCTGCACGGCGACCTGTCCACGGTGAACATGGCACTGGATCCGGGATTGGTGCTGATCGACTGGGGGATAGCGACCCGCGGCCCCGCGGAGCTCGACGTCGGCCGGTTGTTGGCCGGTTGCGCGCATCTCATGACACTCGGCTTCGACGACCTGCTCGCGGTGCACCGCGAGGCCGCCGGACCGGCGTACGACGATGCGGCGCTGCGGCTGGGACTGCTGAGTGGTCTGACCTGGCTGGGGTGGAACAAGGCCCTCGACATCGTCGACCATCCGGACCCTGAGGTCCGCGATCGTGAACGTGCCGCCCTCCCGTGGTGGCTGCACCAGGCCGAGCTCGCCTTCGAGACCGGCCTGATCCAAGAGGCCTGACATCAAGAGGGAGGCAGCTGATGGATGTGAACACGCTCTACCACCGCACCGTCGAGGCGTGGGCGGATCGAGTCAACGCGGTCAAGGACGACCAGTGGGGCGACCCGACGCCATGCCGCGAGTGGACGGTGCGCGAGCTGGTCAACCACGTGACCTACGAGGATCTGTGGACGGTGCCGCTCATGAAGGGCAGCACGGTCGAGGAGGTGGGAGCCGCCTTCGAAGGTGACCAGCTCGGCGACGATCCGGTCGGCAGGTCGCTGGCTGCCGCCCGCGAAGCGGTACCCGCCACCGCGAGAAGGCTGGCGGAAGGCGGCACCGTGCACCTGTCGTACGGCGAGGAGCAGGTGGCCGAGTACGCGCTCCAGCTTGCCGCCGACCACCTCGTCCACGGTTGGGATCTTGCTGCCGCGACCGGTGGCGACACCAGGATGGACCCGATGCTGGTGCACGCGGTCGCGGACTGGTTCGTGGAGCGCGAGGCGATGTACCGCGAGGGCGGTGCGACCGGACCCCAGCTCGCGCTCGGCGGCGACCCGCAGCGCGACCTGCTCGCGAGGTTCGGCCGCGACGGCCACTGGGGCCGGAACCACGCCGTACTCGCCCGGTTCGGTGACGCCTTCGGGGCCGGCGACCTGTCCGCCGCGATGGAGCTGATCACCGACGACATCGCCTTCGAGAGCACGAGCCCGGCTCCCGACGGGCTGCGCGTCGATGGCAGGGAGGCGGTCGCCGCCGCGTGGCGCGAGGTGATGGGGACGCCGGGCATGGCGTTCACCGAAGAGGAGTCGTTCGTCTCCGGTGACCGTGCCGTGGTCCGCTGGACCTACGCGTGGGCCGGCGAGACGCCCGGCCACACGCGCGGTGTCGACGTGATCCGGTTCCGCGACGGAAAGATCTGCGAGAAGTACAGCTACGTCAAGGGCTGAGTCGCGATGTGCGCGGCCGCGGCGACCGCCGTACCCTGGTGAGTCGTCCCCAACTCACCCTGAGGTGCCCGTGTCCGTCGAGGCTGTGCCTGTCGAGCCTGTGTCCGTCGAGAGCGTCTTCGCGCGCTTGGAGCCGAAGCTGCCGTCGGTGCAGAAGCCGATCCAGTACGTCGGTGGCGAGCTGAACTCGACCCTGAAGGACTGGGACTGTGCGCCGGACGGGCCCACGGTGCGGTGGGCGCTGATGTACCCCGACGCCTACGAGGTCGGCCTGCCCAACCAGGGCGTTCAGATCCTTTACGAGGTGCTGAACGAGCGCGACTGGATCGTCGCCGAGCGGACCTACGCGGTGTGGCCGGACATGGAGCAGGTGCTCCGCGACGGCGACCAGCACGGCCCGATCCCGCAGTTCACCGTCGACAGTCACCGGCCGGTGCGCGCCTTCGACGTACTCGGCCTGAGCTTCTCGACCGAGCTGGGCTACACCAACATGCTCAATGCGCTCAACCTGGCGCAGATCCCGCTGCACGCCGTGGACCGCACAGACGCCGACCCGATCGTGCTCGCCGGCGGCCACGCCGCGTTCAACCCGGAGCCGATCGCCGACTTCCTGGACGCCGCGGTGCTCGGCGACGGCGAGGAGGTCGTGCTCGCGATCTCCGAGGTGATCCGCGAGTGGAAGGCGCAGGGCTGCCCGGCCGGCGAGATGCCGAGCGCCCGTGACGAGCTGCTGCGCCGGCTGGCGGTGAGCGGCGGCGTCTACGTCCCGAAGTTCTACGACGTCGCGTACGGCGGGGCTGCTGGTGGCGGAGCTGCGATCTCGTCGTACACACCAAATGTCCAGGGCGTGCCGTGGCGGGTCGCCAAGCACACCCTGATGGACCTCGACGCCTGGCCGTACCCGGCGAAGCCGCTGGTGCCGCTCGCCGAGACCGTGCACGAGCGGTTCAGCGTCGAGATCTTCCGCGGCTGCACCCGCGGCTGCCGGTTCTGCCAGGCCGGGATGATCACCCGGCCGGTGCGCGAGCGCTCGATCAACACCATCGGCGACATGGTGGAGAACGGCATCCGCAAGTCCGGCTTCGAGGAGGTCGGCCTGCTGTCGCTGTCCAGCGCCGACCACACCGAGATCGGCGACGTCGCGAAGGGTCTCGCGGACCGCTACGAAGGCTCCAACGTGAGCCTGAGCCTGCCGTCGACGCGGGTGGACGCCTTCAACATCACGCTGGCCAACGAGTTCTCCCGCAACGGTCGGCGCTCGGGGCTGACCTTCGCGCCCGAAGGCGGCAGCGAGCGTATGCGCAGGGTGATCAACAAGATGGTCACCGAGGAGGACCTGATCCGCACCGTTGCGACGGCGTACTCCCACGGCTGGCGGCAGGTGAAGCTCTACTTCATGTGCGGCCTGCCGACCGAGACAGACGAGGACGTACTCGCCATCGCGGACCTGGCGAAGAAGGTGATCGCCAAGGGGCGCGAGGTGTCCGGCCGCAACGACATCCGCTGCACGGTGTCGATCGGCGGGTTCGTGCCGAAGCCGCACACTCCGTTCCAGTGGGCCGCGCAGCTTGACCACGAGACCACCGACGACCGGCTGCAGCAGCTGCGCGACACCGTCCGTCAGGACAAGAAGTTCGGCCGCGCGATCGGCTTCCGCTACCACGACGGCAAGCCCGGCATCATCGAAGGCCTGCTCTCCCGCGGCGACCGCCGGGTCGGCGCCGTCATCGAACAGGTCTGGCGTGACGGCGGCCGGTTCGACGGCTGGAGCGAGCACTTCTCCTACGACCGCTGGGTCGCGGCCTGCGAGCAGGCGCTGTCCGGTGTCGACCTCGACTGGTACACCATCCGAGAGCGGGAGTACGACGAGATCCTGCCCTGGGACCACCTCGACTCCGGCCTCGACAAGGACTGGCTGTGGGCCGACTGGGAGGACGCCCTCGCCCAGGCCGACGGCGAGGACGTCGGCGAGGTCGAGGACTGCCGCTGGACCCCCTGCTACGACTGCGGCGTCTGCCCCGAGATGAACACCGAGATCCAGATCGGCCCCACCGGCCAGAAGCTGCTGCCTCTCAGCGTGGTCTGACCTGGTGCCGCCGGTTGAGGAGGTCGCTCAGCGACCGTCTCGAAACCAAGGCGCGGTCGGATGCCTGAGGTGAGACCATCACCGTGTGGACAAAGCCGCGGAGCCGGGTTGATTGAGTTCGTTAGCGACGGTCGGATCTACGAGCCGAGCGGCAAGCGGGAAGGCGGGTTCATCACGGTCTTCGGAGCGCTCGTGGCGGGGCCTAGTAGCCCAGCGGCAGGAACACTCGTGACCCCCTTCCTCGCTGAGGTGCTACGCCCTGGTGACAGCGAGCCCGCCCTGTACGAAGCTCAATTGGACTTTCCCGTGGCAGACGAGCCAGGCGAAGGACCGTGTGTGCTCCTGTCCGGAGCGCTTCCCGAGGACCTTCCTGCGGGCTCGCGAATAACCTCGCACTCGTCGAACTGACGGGGATCCGCATGTGATCGCTCATCGGCAGCTGAGTGCGTCCCAAATGGCGCTGGATGCTTCTGTTCGTGTTGTCCATCTGGCCCCGAGATGAACACCGAGATCCGGATCGGCCCGACCGGCCGGAAGTTGCTGCCACTCAGCGTCGACTGACCACGCGTCGCGGAGTTTTGTCGACACAGGAGACTGTCGAACATGAATCGCGATCCGCTGAATGACATGCCCGAAGAGTCGCGTCATGAGGTCGTCGCCGCAGTGCAAGCGACGCTCGGCGTGGACGAGGTTCACGCAGCGGAGATCGTCCGATCGTCCGAGCCGCTCTGGGACTCGCTCGAGCGAGCGGGCGGACTGGTCGACTCGTGGGGTGGTGGCGAGTTCTGTCAGGTACTGCCGCGGGTCCTTGCCGTGATCCGCGACGGCGGCTAGCTCGGCGTTACCGAGGTCGGCGGTCAGCGGACCCGGATCTGGACCGGGTGGGCGTGGTCCGCGGCCAGCTTCGCCGGGCCCGGCTTTGCGTCCGCGGGGAGCTTGAAGGTCCAGGTCACGTGGCCCTGCTGGTTGTCGTCCGCCGTGCCCGCGTCCGCGACGTCGAGTCGCCACTTTCGGTCGCCCTGCACCAGCCGTAGCACCACGTCCGTCAGCGGCTTCGGGGGCGGGTCGTCGTACTCGCAGGAGTCGCAACCCAGGCCCTCCGAGCAGCTCATACTGTCCCGACAGCCGTCGACGAAGGCGCGCCCCTCGACCGTCGCGGTAGCGCCGCGCTCAAGGACCGGCCGCTCATTGAGTTTGAGGTACGGCGCCGCACACGACGCCGAGGCGAGCGGTTGCGGGAAGGGCACTACGGCGAGGCCGAGCAGGACTGCGGCGAGCAGCAGCGGTCTCGGAGTCATGCTTCATTGTCGGTGCTGCTGGGTACGGTCGCTGGCATGACTGACACGGCGGGGGTGGCGCGGGAGCTGGTCGAGCGCCTGGAGGCTCGGGACTGGGACGGTTGGGCGGCGCTGCTGAGCGAGGACGTCGTCTACGAGATGCCGCAGACCCGGGAGCGGATCCGCGGCCGGGCGGCGTACCGGAAGTTCAACGAGACCTACCCGGGCGACTGGCACCTGACGCCGAAGGTGGTGATCGGCGACGCCGAGCGCGCGGTGGTGTGGTTCGCCTGGCGCGTCGACGACGAGGAGCCCGGTGATGCGCAGGTGTTCCTCGAGTTCGGCAGCGACGGCTTGATCACCAAGGTCACCGACTTCTGGCCCGAGCCCTACGACCCTCCGGAGCGGGTGGCCGGCCTCTTCGAGCGCTACTGACCTTAAACAGCGATGACCTCGAGTAGGCCGAGGTCGTTGAGCACGGCGAAGTCATCGTCCTGGGTGACGACCGGCAGGTCGTTGGCGAGCGCCACGGCCGCGATCCACAGGTCGTTGACGTTGATCCGCCGCCCCTCTTCGTGGAGCCGCACTCGCAGCCGGGCCCAGTGGGCCGCGGCCGTCGAATCGATAGCTAATGGCATCAGAGGAGCGAGACCGTCCAGGGTGGCCATTCGGCGCGATCTGGTGTCGGTGTCCTTGGCGGCGAGCACGCCGGCCTGGAGCTCGGCGATCGTGACCACCGAGATATAGCTGTGGTGCGGAAGCCGCAGGCTGTCGATGGAGCGTCCCGACTCCTGGGCAATGAAGACGCTGGTGTCCAACAGTCCGCTGAGCGTCACCCGATCGGTCCCAGATCGTCAGTGGTGTCGCCGGCCAGGGCTTCGAGGTCGTCGCGAAGCCCGGAGTCCGCCTGCCTCTTCTCGATCAGCGCCATCAGCTCATCCTTCCGAAGGAAGGCTGCCCGACGGTCGGTCGGTGGCGCGATCTCCGCGACCACCTCGCCGTGAACCGTCACCGCAACACGCTCGCCCTCGGCCACGCGACGAAGCACGTCAGCGGTGTGGTTGCGAAGATCCCGAGACGCGACGGTACCCATGTAGCCAACCGTAGCATTCTTGCCACACCCCCTAGCCGGATCGTGGTGACGCGAGGTCGGCGATGCCGTCCGGCCGCTGGGTTCCCCGTCGTCGCCGGGCCCGGTCGGCGCGCTGGCGGTCGATGGCCGACTCGTAGGGCAGGGGCGGGTAGTCGAGGTATCGGGTGTCGGAGGGCCGTAGCACCGTCTCGCGCACTCGGTTGTTGGTCACCGTGATCGAGTACAGCTCCTTGTTGTCGCGTCGACAGCCGACGATCATCCCGTCGAGAACGTGGTCGAATGTGAATCCGGCGAACTGCGGATCGTCCGATCTCGATGCTTGGGCGCCCGGCTTCAGGAAGTGCTCGATCAGATAGCTCATCCACCGCACCGGGCTGTAGAACTTCTCGGTCCCGTCGAACGCGAGGCAGCAGCCGTCCCAGCAGGGTGTCCATTGGCACCACAGCCCAGGCTGACCTGGCGCGGAGCGGTTGTAGGCCTCGATGGCGGTCTCGCCACGCTGCTCGGCCGCTGGGTTGCCGGGTACGGCGTACGGCCCACCGGCGCGGTCGAACCGGCGTGACGCCGAGAAGGCGGTCAGATAGTTGATCTCGTCCTCGTTGAGAGCGGGGTCGATGTCGACGTGCCCGACGAAGTCGGTGGTGTATCCCATAGCTGGCTCCTTGCTGTGTCGTTCCCAGAGCCTTGCCGAAGTCGCGCCGCTTCTCACGGATGAATTCGGCGCCTGTGGATAACCAAAGCGGCTGACGTTCGGATCGGGCACTCTCGTCGGCATGACACTCCAGACCTATGAGTTCCGAGATCCCAGCGCACTGATCAACGACCTGGCCGCGCGCGTGCCGATGGCGCCGGGCACGGCGTACCTCGTCCTGGTCGTCGACCCGGCGACCGAGCAGAGAATCGTTCTGGTCGAGCGGTTGGACACTCCCGCTGTGCTCTACGACTGCGAGGCCGCTCGGGAGGAGTTGCGAGAGCGCGTGGAGCTCATGCCGGTGCCAGATACCTGGCCGACGCGGCATGCGGTAATGACTGTCGTCGTCCGACCCGGACTCTGCGTGTTCGGGCCCAACGAGGCCCACTGGTTCAGCGCCTGGCGCTACGCGAACCACCTGTCGCGCGCCCACACCGGCGACGTGATCCTGGTGACCGAGCACGGCTGGACCGACTTCATGACGAAGTTCGCAGGGCGCACCCCGGCCCTGAGCGCCTAACTGCTCTACTCGAAGACCGGCCCGTCGAGCTCGTCGCCCTCGGTGTGCCGGACCAGGCAGACCACCTGGTCGCCAGCGGCCGGCTCCTCGTCCTGGGTGAGTGGTCGGACCTCGAGGTCGTCCTCGGCGAGCTGGTCGAGCGAGCTGTCCTGCTCGGCGAGCAGCTCGGCGCACCTTGCCGGCGCGGCGTCGTCGTACTCGTCCGCCTCGTCGTCGTCGAGCTCGAATGTCGCGAAGATCTCGGCGTCGTGTGCGCCGGCGCAGTCCGCGGTCTCGATCTCGCCCACCGAGCCGTTGCCGGCGGCCAGGTCGGAGCTGACCAGACAGTCGCCCTCGTCCAGCGTCGCGACGGAGACTCCGTTGCCTCGGGCGAGCAGGATCGCCAGCACCACGGCTCCGGCCACCAGCAGCAGCACGGCGACCAGGATGACCGGCCCCAGCCAGGCCCTTCGCCGTCGCGGCAGAACGCCAGGCGCAGGAGGCTGACCCGGGGCGGAGTAGCCCGGCGGCGGCCTGCCGTACGGCGGTTGCTGGGGCGGCTGGCCACCCGACTGGCCTCCCGGCGGTGGGTACGACGGCGGGTACGACATGGCGCTCAGCGTAGCCACCGCCGATGGTCGGTCCGGCATGCTGGACCCACCATGCCCAAGTACGCCGTTCCCGACCCGGTCCGCCACATCGACGACGACGAGCGCCGCGCTCGGCTGGCCCGGCGGCACGGCCTCGCCCCGCAGCACCGGTACGACGACCCGGAGGCCGCGACCCGGGCGATGACGGTGCTGCACGCCACGGAGCCGCCGAGCCCGTACCTGTCGCTGTTCGCCCGCGTCCACGACGTCACGCTCAACGAGATCGACAAGCTGCTCTACGACGACCGGGCGCTGGTCAAGCAGCTGGCGATGCGCCGCACGATGTTCGTCTTCCCGCGCGATCTGCTGCCTGCGGCCTGGGGCAGCATCTCCGCGCGGGTTGCTCAGCAGGAAAGGCGCAATGTGCTCAAGGACGTGGCCGCCTCCGGCCTGTCCGACGACGCAGAAGCCTGGCTCGCCGCGGCCCGGGCCGCGGTGCTGGCGCGGCTGGCCGACGGCGACGCACTCACCGCGCTGCAGCTGCGCGAGGAGGTGGCCGAGCTTCAGGCCAAGTTCACGATGGGCGAGGGCAAGAAGTGGGGCGGCACGTTCTCGTTCGGCCCACGGATCCTCAGCGCGCTCGGGGCCGAGGCGCTGATCGTGCGCGGCAACAACACCGGTCACTGGCGGCTCTCCCGCCACGAATGGACGCTCACCGAGCACTGGCTCGGCGAGCCGGCCGCCCCGCTCTCCGTCGAGGAGGGGTACGCCGAGCTCGTGCGCCACTGGCTGTGGACTTTTGGTCCCGGCACCGAGGCCGACCTCGTGTGGTGGCTCGGCTCGACCAAGACCGCAGTACGTCAGGCGCTGGCCGACATCGGCGCGGTGCCGGTGAGCCTCGACGGCGGGCTGGCGGGGTGGGTGCTGCCCGATGACCTCGACCCGGTACCCGCGGTCGAGCCGTGGGCTGCGCTGGTGCCGGTCCTGGATCCGACCACGATGGGCTGGCGGAACCGTGAGTTCTACCTCGACCCCGCGCACACGCCATACCTCTTCGACACCGCCGGCAACGCCGGCACCACCGCGTGGTGGCACGGCCGGATCGTCGGCTGCTGGGTGCACGACGACGACGGCGTGGTCAAGGTGCTGCTGCGCGAGGACCTCGGGGCCGAGGCGAAGGCGGCGTTCGACGTCGAGGCGGCCCGGCTCACCGAATGGCTCGACGGGGTCAAGGTGTCGACGATCTACAACTCGGTGCTGATGAAGCAGGCACGCCTGCCCTGACCCCGACGCGCGACTAGGGTGACCGGGTGCGTGAACAACCCGAGCAGCAAGCCCCTCCGGTCCAGCGACTTCGGATCCGCTACGCCAAGCGAGGCCGCCTGAGGTTCACCAGCCACCGCGACTTCAGCCGGGCCTTCGAGCGGGCGATCTTCCGGGCGCGGGTGCCGATGGCCTACTCGTCGGGGTTCAACCCGCACCCGCGGATCTCGTACGCCGGCGCGGCGCCGACCGGCTCGGCGAGCGAGGCGGAGTACCTCGAGATCGGGCTGGCCGAGGTGGCCGACCCGGCCGCGATCAAGGCTCTCCTCGAGGAGGCGCTCCCCGACGGGCTGGACGTGCTCGAGGTCGTCGAGTCGCCCGGCGGCTCGCTGGCCGACCTGCTCACCGCGAGCCGCTGGCTGATCGACACCACCGCGGATCAGGCCGCTGCCGCTGCCGCGGTCGCGGCGTTCCTGGCGAGCGACGAGGTGCTGGTCCAGCGGATGACCAAGAAGGGCGTCAGGGAGTTCAACTGTCGCGCGGCGGTGGCGTCGCTGACCGTCGTCGAGCGTGCCGGTGGCGCCCGTTTGGACCTCCTGCTGCGGCACGTCGTACCCGCGGTCCGGCCGGACGACGTGCTCACCGGACTGGCCGCCGCCGGCGGCCTGGAAGCCGGTGAATCACCGCTGCTGACCCGCCTCGCGCAGGGTCCGTACGATGAGTCGACCGGCGAGGTCGGCGACCCGCTCGGCAGTCGGGGATAGCGGCAACCGTCACCCGGTGTGCGATACTCGACCTTGGTTGATGTTGTGCGGCGCCGCCGCGCACCACGACCCGACGACGCTTCGCCGGAGTCCGCGGATTGAGTTCCGGAGGCACCGGCACGATGGGCGAAGGTCGTCACCAGACCGCGACGCGGCTGGGTGCTTGCCGGTGACAGCGGCGGCATCCGCTTCCAGGCTCAGGCCCGAGCCCAGCGACCGCGGCAGGTGACTTGACCGGCGCCGGTTGACGCTCCCAGCGGAGGAGTCGCCGCCACACGAAGGCTTAACGCCGCCGGCTCCCTAGCGGACCGGTTGGCGTCGGACACGCTCCGGATCGCGGTGAGGACCGCCAGGCCGGAGCCGAGGAGTACCCCTTGCTCGACGAGGACAACACCATCGAGACCGCTTCGGCGGAACCGGCCGCCGCAGAGAGTGCGGCCCCCGCGAAGAAGACGGCGGCCAAGAAGACCGCCACGAAGCGGGCCACGACGAAGAAGACCACCGCCAAGAAGGCCGCCGCGAAGTCGGCCGAGGCTCCGGAGGTCGCCGAGACCGCCGAGACCGCCGATGAGCCGGCGGCCAAGAAGGCGCCGGCGAAGAAGGCCGCGGCCAAGAAGACGGCTGCGAAGACCACCGCCAAGAAGGCGGCCGCCAAGAAGACGGCCGCCAAGAAGACGGCGGCGAAGAAGGCCACGACCAAGAAGGTCGCCTCGGCCGAGCTTCCGCTCGAGACGCCGCAGGTGGAGGAGGCGGCCGCCCCCGCGGCGGCCGCGCTCGCAGTGCCGCTGTTCCAGGCACCGGACGCCGCCAAGGCCACCCCGGTACGCCGTACCCGCAAGGCCGCGGCCAAGCCCGAGGCCAAGCCCGAGGCCAAGCCCGAGGTCGAGGTCGAGGAGACCGAGGCCAAGGCCGAGCCGGCCGAGGAGCCGGCCAAGAAGCCCACGCGTACCCGCAAGAAGGCCGCACCGAAGCCCGCAGAGGAGACCGAAGCCGCCGACACCGAGGCCGCCGAGGAGACCGACACCGAGGACTCCGCCGACGAAACCGAGGGTGGCACCAGCCGCCGTCGCCGTCGCCGCGGCGGCCGCCGTCGCCGCAAGGGTGGGGACGGTGCCGACGACACCGAGTCGGACGAGCAGGGCAACGGCGGCTCCGACGAGGAGTCCGCCGACGACGGCGAGACTGCTGCGGGCTCCCGCCGGCGGCGGCGCCGCCGACGTGCGGGCGAGGACTCCGGCGAGGCGCCGGACGACCCGGCCAACACCGTCGTCCGGGTCCGGACCGGCCGCACCGGCGAGGACCAGATCACCTCGCTCTCCGGCTCCACCCGCCTGGAGGCCAAGAAGCAGCGCCGTCGCGAGGGCCGCGAGGCCGGCCGCCGCCGCGCGCCGATCGTGAGCGAGGCCGAGTTCCTGGCCCGCCGCGAGTCCGTCGAGCGGGTGATGGTGATCCGCCAGCGCGACGACCTGACCCAGATCGGCGTCCTCGAGGACAAGGTGCTCGTCGAGCACTACGTCGCCCGCGAGTCGCAGACCTCGCTGATCGGCAACGTCTACCTCGGCCGCGTCCAGAACGTGCTGCCCTCCATGGAGGCGGCGTTCATCGACATCGGCAAGGGCCGCAACGCGGTGCTGTACGCCGGTGAGGTCAACTGGTCCAGCCTCGGCCACAAGGACGGCCAGCCGCGCAAGATCGAGTCGGTGCTGTCGTCCGGCCAGGCGGTGCTGGTGCAGGTCACCAAGGACCCGGTGGGTCACAAGGGCGCCCGGCTCACCAGTCAGATCAGTCTGGCCGGCCGCTTCCTGGTGTACGTGCCCGACGGCACCACCAGCGGCATCTCGCGCAAGCTCCCCGACACCGAGCGCACCCGGCTGAAGACGCTGCTGAAGGAGATCGTCCCCGACACCGCCGGGGTCATCGTCCGCACCGCCGCCGAGGGCGCCAGCGAGGACGAGCTGACCCGCGACGTCGAGCGGCTCAAGGCCCGCTGGGACGACATCGAGAAGAGCGTCAAGTCCGGCAACGCGCCGAAGCTGCTGTACGGCGAGCCCGACCTGACCCTCAAGGTCGTCCGCGACCTGTTCACCGAGGACTTCGCCAAGATGGTCATCCAGGGCGACGACGCCTGGGACACCGTGCAGGGCTACGTCTCCCACGTCGCTCCCGACCTGGAGACCCGCTTGGAGCGCTACGACAAGGACGGCGACGTCTTCTCGGCGTACCGGATCGACGAGCAGATCGCCAAGGGCGTGGACCGCAAGGTCTGGCTGCCGTCGGGCGGCTCGCTGGTCATCGACCGCACCGAGGCGATGACCGTGGTCGACGTCAACACCGGCAAGTTCACCGGCTCCGGCGGCAACCTCGAGGAGACGGTCACCAAGAACAACCTCGAGGCCGCGGAGGAGATCGTCCGCCAGCTCCGGCTGCGCGACATCGGCGGCATCATCGTGGTCGACTTCATCGACATGGTCCTGGAGTCCAACCGCGACCTGGTGCTACGCCGGCTGGTGGAGTGCCTGGGCCGTGACCGGACCCGCCACCAGGTTGCCGAGGTGACCTCGCTCGGCCTGGTGCAGATGACCCGTAAGCGGATCGGCACCGGTCTGCTCGAGGCGTTCAGCGAGACCTGTGAGCACTGCCAGGGCCGCGGCGTACTCGTGCACGACATGCCGATCGAGCCCCGCAAGGCCGAGGACGAGGGCCGGCGTTCCGGCCGTCGCGGCCGGGGCCGCAAGGGCGACAACGCCGCCGAGGCGACCCCCGCCCGGCCGCCGTCGCCGAAGGACGTCGCCGCCGTCGCACGTCCTGAGAACGCCGAGCAGCCGGCCGCCGACGAAGAGCCCGCCGAGCCCGTAGGGACCGTCGAGCCGACCGAGCCGACTGAGGCTCCGGAGGCGCCGGTCGCCGAGGTTCCCGACGAGGCGGCCCCGGTGGAGCCGGTTGCGGCCGAGCCGGAGCCGGAGCCGGAGCCCGAGGTGGAGCCCGAGGTGGCAGCGGCGCCCAAAGTCATCACTCGGACCCGTCGCGTCGCCCGCCGCGCTGCCGGATCGTCCACGCCGGTCGAGGCGCCGGTGGTGGCCGTTCCGGTGACCGTGAATGACACCGAGCCGGCCGCCGAGGCGGCCGACGACAGTGCGCCGCCCGCGGTCGAGCCGCCGAAGGTGGTCACCCGGACACGCAGGCGCAGCGCCAGCCGGCCCGCCGGCCCGGCTGCGGCCGAGGCGGGTGCGGTGGCAGGTGCGGTCGCGGTGATCGACCAGAACGGTGAGCAGGGCAGTGAGCAGGACAGTCTCGACTTCGGTGACGACACTCCTCAGCTGGAGCTGCACGTGCCGATCAAGAAGCGTGGATCGCGCCGGCGCTAGGCGATTCCACGGGTCGCGCGGCCGTTTTGCGGAGTGGCCGCGCGATCCGTAGTATTGACCCTCGGCGCGCGTCCCATGCGCCGGTTCTGCGTTGCCCCTCCACCCGGCGTACCACCAACTTGGTTGCGCCGGCGGGTCTGGAGGCGCCGCAGGCACACAGATTTCGACAGTTCTCAAGCAGTGATTCGACGAAGGAGACCGCGGTGTACGCGATCGTGAAGGCTGGGGCGACTCAGCAGAAGGTTGCCGTGGGCGACGTCATCGAGATCGACAAGGTCTCGACCGGCGTTGGTGAGTCGCTCACCCTGCCCGTGGTGCTCCTCGTCGACGGCGAGAAGGTCACCTCGACCGGCCTGGACAAGGCGTCGGTGACCGCCGAGGTCCTGGGCGCCACCAAGGGCCCGAAGATCGTCATCCAGAAGTTCAAGAACAAGACCGGCTACAAGAAGCGCCAGGGTCACCGTCAGAAGTACACCCAGGTCAAGGTCACCGCGATCACCGCCTGATCGCTCGCCGAACTTAGATAAAGGACTGAACTCATGGCACACAAGAAGGGCGCGGCTTCTACCAAGAACGGTCGCGACTCCAACTCCCAGCGCCTCGGCGTGAAGCGCTTCGGCGGCCAGGTCGTCAACGCCGGCGAGATCATCGTCCGCCAGCGCGGCACTCACTTCCACCCGGGCAGCGGCGTCGGCCGCGGCGGTGACGACACCCTGTTCGCGCTGGTCCCCGGCGCGGTCGAGTTCGGCACCAAGCGCGGCCGTCGCGTCGTTAACGTCGTCCCGGGCGAGTGACCTGACGCGTCACATCCCCAGCTTCAACCGAAGGCGTCCCTAGACTTCTGGGGGCGCCTTCGGCTTTGTGCCTTCGAGCAAAGGATTCTTCATGGCTGTGCCGACGTTCGTCGACCAGGTCACGCTGCACGTCAGCGCCGGTCGCGGCGGTAACGGCGTCGCGTCGGTGCACCGCGAGAAGTTCAAGCCTCTCGGCGGTCCGGACGGTGGCAACGGCGGGCCCGGCGGGTCGGTGATCCTCCGGGTGGACCAGGCCGTCACCACGCTGCTCGACTACCACCACAGCCCGCGCCGCCGCGCCGAGCACGGCGGTCACGGCGCCGGCGCCCACAAGAACGGCGGCCACGGCGCCGACCTGGTGCTGCTGGTCCCGGACGGCACCGTCGTGTCCGACACCAAGGGCAACGTGCTGGCCGACCTGGTCGGTGCCGGCACCGAGATGGTGATCGCAGAGGGCGGCCGCGGCGGGCTCGGCAACGCGGCGCTCGCGTCGGCCAAGCGGAAGGCCCCTGGCTTCGCGCTGCTCGGTGACCCGGGCGAGGAGCTCGACATCGTGCTCGAGCTGAAGGTGGTCGCCGACATCGGGCTGGTCGGCTTCCCGAGCGCCGGCAAGTCGTCGCTGATCGCGGCCATCTCGCGAGCCCGGCCGAAGATCGCGGACTACCCGTTCACTACGCTCGTGCCCAACCTCGGCGTGGTCACCGCCGGCGACCTCACGTTCACCGTCGCCGACGTACCCGGGCTGATCGAGGGCGCCAGCGAGGGCCGCGGCCTCGGCCACGACTTCCTGCGCCACATCGAGCGCTGCGCGGCGATCGTGCACGTCATCGACACCGCGAACATCGAGCCGGGTCGCAACCCGGTCGACGACCTGGACGTGATCGAGAACGAGTTGGCCAAGTACGGCGGCCTCGAGGACCGGCCGCGGCTGGTGGCCCTCAACAAGGTCGACGTACCCGACGGCCGCGACATCGCCTCGTTCGTGATCGACGAGCTGCGCGAGCGCGGGCTGCGGGTGATCGAGGTGTCCGCGATGTCGACCGAGGGACTGCGCCAGCTGACCTTCGCGATGGCCGAGATCGTGGCCCGGGCGCGGGCCGACCAGGCCGTAGAGGTGACGCCGCGGATCGTGATCCGGCCGGCCGGCACCGGCGGCGAGGAGTTCGTGGTCACCGAGACTCCGGACGGCTGGCGGGTGCGGGGCACCAAGCCGGAGCGCTGGGTGCGGCAGACCGACTTCAGCAACGACGAGGCGGTCGGCTTCCTCGCCGACCGGCTCAACCGGCTCGGTGTCGAGGACCGGCTGCTCGAGCTGGGCGCGCAGGAGGGCGACGCCGTACTCATCGGCGACCCGGACAACTCGGTGGTGTTCGACTTCAAGCCCGGCATCGACGCCGGCGTCGAGATGCTCGGCCGCCGCGGCGAGGACCAGCGCTTCGAGGAGTCGCGGCCGGCCGCTCAGCGCCGCCGCGCGATCGACGAGGCGATGGGCGAGCGTGCCGAGCACGAAGCCCGCGCCGACGTGGCCCGGCGAGTCGACACCGGCCCGACGTCGTACGACATCGGCTCGGTCGACGACCCGGACGCCGACTGGGCCGAGTCTGATCCAGCGCAGCCCGATCCGGACGCCGAGCGGTGACGGTGCGCGGCGTCGTCACCGCCGCGCGGCGGATCGTGGTCAAGGTCGGCTCGTCGTCACTGACCACCGCCGCGGGCGGGATCGACCCGGATCGAGTACGCCGCCTGGTCGACGACCTGGCCGCCAGCCGGGGCCGTGGCGCCGAGGTGGTCCTGGTGTCGTCGGGTGCGATCGCGGCCGGGCTGGCCCCGCTCGGCCTGAAGAAGCGGCCGCGTGGGCTGCCCGCGCAGCAGGCCGCGGCGTCGGTGGGGCAGGGGCTGCTGGTGCACCGCTATACCGAGGAACTGGCCCGGCACGGCATCACCGCCGGTCAGGTGCTGCTCACCGTCGACGACGTGACCCGGCGCTCGCACTACCGCAACGCCTACCAGACCTTCGCCAAGCTGCTGGAGCTCGGCGTGCTGCCGATCGTCAACGAGAACGACACGGTCGCGACCGGCGAGATCCGGTTCGGCGACAACGACCGGCTGGCTGCCTTGGTCGCGCATCTGGTGCACGCCGACCTGCTGGTGCTGCTGTCCGACGTCGACGGCCTGTACGACGGCAACCCAGCGCACGACGGCACCTCCCTGGTCCGCGAGGTGGCCGGCGACGGCGACCTGACCGCGATCCGGATCGGCTCGTCGGGTGCGGCCGGGGTCGGCACCGGAGGCATGCAGACCAAGGTGGAGGCTGCCCGGATCGCCACCGGCGCCGGGATCCCCGTCGTACTCACCGCGGCCGAGCAGGCCGCGGCCGCGCTGGCCGGCGACGAGGTCGGCACCTTGTTCCACCCCACCGGCCGCCGCCGCCCGACCCGGCTGCTGTGGCTGGCCCACGCGACCGACCCGAAGGGCCAGGTGCTGCTCGACGCCGGTGCTGTGCGGGCCGTCGTCGAGCGCCGGGCGTCGCTGCTGGCTGCCGGCGTGACCGGCGCGACCGGCACCTTCGTCGCCGGCGATCCGGTCGACCTCGTCGGCCCCGACGGGATCGCCGTCGCCCGCGGCCTGGTCAACTTCGACGCCGCCGAGGTGCCGGCCCTGGTCGGCCGCTCGACGTCGGAGCTCAAGCGGGAGCTGGGTGCGGCGTACGAGCGCGAGGTCGTGCACCGCGACGACATGGCGCTGCTCTAGCTGGCCGTCCAGCCTTCGGCGAAGGCGCCGAGGGGGGCGAGGGCCGCCAGCAGATCGCGCCCCTGACTCGTCAGGACGTAGCCGTCCGGGCCGGACGTGACGAACGCTGCCTCGCGCAGCTCGCGGAGCCGGTCGTTGAGGACGCTGGGCGACATCGTGTCGCAGCGGTCGCGTAGCTCGCGGAAGGTCAGCGGGTCGCCGTCGCGCAGCTCCCAGAGCACGCGCAGGCACCAGCGTCGCCCGAGTAGGTCGAGCAGCGCGGGCAGCGGACGGCCGGTTCGCGTGGTCCGGGAGGGGCGGCCCGGAAGCGGGGTCTCTGCCATTGCGCTACGGATTCCGTAGTGTTAGGTTCACAGCCTCACGCTACGAAAATCGAAGCAGGAGGGCAAGTCATGGATGCACCCCGGATCCGGCCACTGGAGCCGCCGTACGACGAGGAGCTGGCCACCACGCTGCGGCGGCTGATGGGCGGGGTCGACGCCGAGCCACTCGCCCTCTTCCGCACCATCGCCCACCATCCGCAGCTGCTGGAGCGGTTCCGGTCCATGGGCACGCTGCTGCTCAACTACGGCGACGTCGCCCCGCGCGAACGCGAGCTGGTCATCCTGCGCACCACCGCTCGGTGCGAGGCTTGGTACGAGTGGTCGGTGCACGTGGAAGTGTTCGCCGCCCAGGTCGGGCTGGACGACGCAGCTGTCCACGCCACCACCGTCGTACCGCTCACGCCGGAGGGCCTGAGTGTCGAGGACCGGCTGATCCTCGAGCTGAGCGACGCGCTCCACGACAGCGCGGCCGTTCCGGACCGGATCTGGACAGCGCTGGCCGCGTCCCACTCGCCGGCGCAGCTGCTGGAGTTGCTTGCCCTGGCCGGGCAGTACCGAGGCGTCTCGTACTACGTGAATGCCATCGGCATCGAGCCGGAGCCCTGGGCGCCGGTGCCTGCGGTGGCCCGGGTGGCCCCTTGAATCTGCCGGGTAGTTTCGCGGCATGCGGGTCCGGGGGGTCTTGTTCTGGGTGGTGCTGGCGGGGCTGGCGCTGCCGGCGCTGCTGCTGACCGTGCTGCGGCTGACCACGCCGGACGTCGGTACGGCGGTACGGGGCGTGTCGTTCGCGCCGCTCGCGCTGCCGTTGTACGCCGCGGCGCTGGTACTCCTGCTCGCCCGGATCGCCTGGCCCGCCGGCCGGCAGCGGCGGGTGTGGGTGGCGGCGACGGTGGCCGCGCTGCTCCCGCTCGGCCTGCACGGCTGGTGGCTGGCGCCGCAGTTCTCGGGCGGCCAGCCGGCCGCAGCGGCTGACGCGCGGACCTTCCAGGTGATGACCGCTAACCTGCTGACCGGCCACGCGGACCCGCTCGAGGTGATGGAGACGATCGCCAACGAGCAGGTCGACATCCTGGTGCTGCAGGAGGTAACTCCGGAGGCGCTGGCCGCGCTAGACGAGGCCGGGCTGTCGACCGCACTGCCGGAGCGGGCCGGCGAGCCGGGGTTCGGGGTCATGGGGACGATGATCCTGAGCGTCGGGGAGATCACCGAGGTCTCGCGCCTGGACACCCACATGGGCTCGTACGCCGCGACGGTCGCGCTGCCCCAGGGCGAGGTGCGGATGCTCGGCGTACACCCGGTGCCACCGCACAACGCCGACGTCTGGTCCGGCGAGCTCGGCGTGATCGAGAAAACGGCGGACGACCGGGTCGACCTGCTCGCCGGAGACTTCAACGCGACTCCGGACCACGCCCCGATGCGCGGGATCTACGACGCCGGCTTCCGCGACGCGGCCGAGGTCGCCAACGCCGGCTGGCAGCCGACCTGGCCCGCCAACGGGTCGATGGTCGGGCTGCCCTCGCCGCCGGTCGTCCAGATCGACCACGTGCTGGTGGGGGAGCGGCTCACCGCCCTCGACACCCGCACCGTCGACATCACCGGCACCGACCACCGGGCCGTGATCGCCGACGTCGCCTTCGTCTGACGCCGACCCGGCCCGCGTTGACGCTGTACGGCGCTGACCCGGCCCGTGTTGACGCCGTACGGCGCTGACCCGGCTCGTGTTGACGCCGTACGGCGCTGACCCGGCTCGTGTTGACGCTGTACGGCGTTGACCCGGCTCGTGTTGACGCTGTACGACGGTGACCCGGCTCGTGTTCACGCAGAACGTGTCAACACGGGCCGGGTCGCTGGCCTGACATGTGAAGACGGGCCGGGTCGACGTGCTGACGGGTGAAGACGGGCCGGGTCGGCGTGCTGACGGGTGAAGACGGGCCGGGTCGGGTTAGAGGCGGAGGTCGTCGTACGAGCCGAGGCGGACGCCGGGGAGGGGGAGGTCGGTGGACTCCTCGACCACGTCGGACTCCTCGCGCTCGCCGTCGAGCGAGTCGAACTCGCGCAGGTGGGAGAAGTCCAGTGAGGTCAGGGAGGCGATGCTGCGGACCGGCACCTGGAAGGTCTCGGGCGCGAACGCCGCCTCCAGCTCCTTCTCGACCAGCTCCTTCTGGCTGATCAGGAACGCCGCGCTGGCGCCCTTGCCCTCGGCGGTCCGGAAGGCAACCACCTTCCAGTAGGCCAGCGGGATCTGGACACCACGGAAGATCGGGTCGGCGGGCTTGAGCACCGGGCCGTTGAACACCGTGATCCGCTGCTTGGCCGCGCGGGCGCCGTGCAGCAGGTGGTCCTCGAGGCCGGCCCACAGCGTCTTGCCCTGGTTGAAGAACTTGTGTTGCGGCGAGCAGTTGGTGAAGTGGAAGGTGTCGTCGTTGGCGACCCGGGCGATCTTCTCCACCGAGCCCCAGGCCGGGTCGAGACGCCGTACCAGATGGCCGCGGTCGAAGTCGTTGTCCTCGTAGATCTCCGGGCCCATCTGCGCCTCGCGGTCGATCCGCGGGTCGAAGATCCACTTGTCGCGGTCCCGGTTGAGCTCCATCGAGAGCGCACCCTCGATGTTGACCACGGAGTACCACGCGATCCGGCGGCCGCGGTGCATGACCAGGCTGTAGTGGTGGTAGTCGAGTACGGCGGGATCGCGGCCGGGCAGCGGCTGCTGGTTCATCGCGACCTGCTCGCGCTGCTGGGCAGTGAGCTCGGGCAGCGGCACGGTCAGGCCGGTGAACTCCGGGTCGTAGCCGGCGCGGGTCGTGTAGTCCGGGTCGATGCTGACCGCCTCGACCAGGGCGGGCGCAGCGACCGGCGCCGCCTGGGTGACCGCGGCAGCGGACTGGCCGGCCAGCTGGACGGTGATCCTGAGCGGCACCGTGACGGTGACGTCCGCCGTACCAGCGGGCGCCTGCGGGGCGACCGCCGTCGGGGCGGCCGCGACGACCGAGGTGGTGGTCGCCGCGGCCGGCGTCTCGGTGGACCCGACGAGCGTGGCTGGGCTTGGTGGGGCTGGGACAGGGATGATGCCGACTCCGGCTGGGAGGGGAGTGATCGGGGTGGTCTCCGGGCCGGGGTCGATGACCAGCCGCAGCAGGTCGCGGGCGGCCGGCGGGAGGTTCGGGGCCTCGGTCTCGGCGAACGAGATCACGCTGGAGATCCGGATCCCCTCGTTGGCGATCCACTTGATCTTGTCGTCGCCCATCGAGCGGTCCCAGACCGAGCCGTCGACGGCGAGGATCCGGCCCTGCGCGTCCTTGGCCGGTACGCCGGAGTGGTGCAGGCCGAGCACTTCCCACTGGTTGTTGAACAGCGGCGACCCGGACGAGCCGGGCGAGGTGTCGCTGCGGTAGTGCAGGAAGGCGTCGAACCGGTCGACCAACTCGTTCTGCTGCAGCGCCAGCTGCTTCGGCTGGCCCTCGGGGTGCTGGATGATGTTGATGCTCTCGCCGAGCAGAATCTTGCCCTGCAGGCGGCTGAGCCGGTTGCTGCCGAAGTCCGCCAGGTCGCGCTGCGGCGCCGTACTGTCCGCGCGGGAGCGGGGCGCGACGGCGACCATGGTCACGTCGAGCTCGCGGTTGGTGAGGAAGAGCTCGTCGGGCAGCAGGTCGAAGCTGTACGTCGGGCGCGGCCGGCCGTCGATGTCGTTCTGCAGGTCGAACTCGACCTGGGAGAACCGGGCCTCGCCCGCGTCGGAGAGCACGTGGTTGTTGGTCATCAGCACCCGCGGCGCGGCCAGGAAGCCGGTGCCGAAGCCGCGCAGCTGCACCTGGTCACGGACGTTGATCCGGCCGACCGTCGAGGCCACCCGGGCGCCGAGCTCCAGGAAGGCCACCGCCAGCAGGTTGCTGCCGTCGATGATCCGCTCGAGGACCTCGGGGCTCTCGGTGGCCGGGACCGGTGAGGCGTCGAGGGTGTCGCGGGCTGCGACCCGCTGGCCACGCAGCGCGACCCGCTCGGGGGAGTCCACCTCCAGCACGCTGGCGCGGCCGGCCTTCACCTCGTCGAGCTTCTGCTCGACCTCGGCGCGCTCGGCCGTGCGTTCCTCGAACCGCTCGGTGGTCGCGGCGAGGAGGTTGTCGGGAAGCACCATGTCTGTGAGGAGGGTCTGATAACACCTCGGATACGTCTGCTTCGGTTAACACTCGCGCCATTTACCAGAGGTATGCGTAGCGCCGTACCCTTGGGAGGCGATGAGCGCCCCTGAGACCACCGTCTACCTCGACCATGCAGCAACCACGCCGATGCTGCCGGCTGCGGTCGAGGCGCTGACCTCCCAGCTCACCAGCACCGGCAACCCGTCGTCGCTGCACGCATCCGGCCGACACGCCCGCCGGGTGGTCGAGGAGTCGCGAGAGCGGATCGCCCAGGCGCTCGGCTGCCGGCCCGGAGAGATCGTGTTCACCTCGGGCGGGACCGAGGCCGACAACCTGGCGCTGAAGGGCATCCACTGGTCGCGGCACGCCGCCGACCCGCGCCGTACCCGGATCCTGACCACCGCGGTCGAGCACCACGCCGTCCTCGACCCGCTCGAATGGCTGCGCGGGTCCGGCGCGGAGATCGAGCTGCTGCCGGTCGACGACACCGGCCGGCTCGACGTGGCCGCCTTCAGGGCGGCCGTCGTGCGCGAGCCGGACACCGTCTCGCTCGTGTCGGTGATGTGGGCCAACAACGAGGTCGGCACCCTCCAGCCGGTCGACGAGGTGGTCGCCATCGCTGGCGAGCACGGCATCCCGGTGCACACCGACGCCGTCCAGGCGGTGGGTGCGGTGCCCGTCGGCTTCGCGGCGTCCGGCGTCGACGCGCTGACCCTGACCGGACACAAGCTCGGCGGCCCGTACGGCGTCGGCGCGCTGGTGGTCCGGCGCGAGCTGGAGGTCACCCCGCTGGTCCACGGCGGCGGCCAGGAGCGCGACATCCGCAGCGGCACCATCGACACTCCGGCGATCGCCGGGTTCGCCGCGGCCGTCGAGGTCGCGGTCAAGGAGCAGGCCGACCACGCGGTGCGGGTCGGCGCGCTCCGCGACGACCTGGTACGCCGCGTGCTCGAGGTGGTCCCGGACGCCGTACCGCGCGGCAACCCGGACCATCGGCTTCCCGGCATCGCCCACCTCGCCTTCCCCGGCTGCGAGGGCGACTCGCTGCTAATGCTGCTCGACGCGCGCGGCATCGAGTGCTCGACCGGCTCGGCATGCTCGGCCGGCGTACCGCAGCCGTCGCACGTGCTGCTGGCGATGGGCTGCACCGACGCCGAGGCGCGCAGCTCGCTGCGGTTCTCGCTCGGCCACACCTCGACCCAGGAGGACGTTGACGCGCTGGTCGAGGCGATCGGCCCGGCCGTGGAGCGGGCGCGAGCCGCGGGGATCAAGTCGTGAAGGTGCTCGCTGCGATGTCCGGCGGGGTCGACTCGGCGGTGGCGGCCGCGCGGGCGGCCGAGGCCGGCCACGACGTCACCGGCATCCACCTCGCTCTCTCGCGCAACCCCAAGTCGTACCGCACCGGCGCCCGTGGCTGCTGCACCATCGAGGACGCCAACGACGCCCGCCGCGCGGCCGACGTGATCGGCATCCCGTTCTACGTGTGGGACATGAGCGACCGCTTCCACGAGGACGTGGTCGAGGACTTCATGAGCGAGTACGCCGCCGGCCGCACCCCCAACCCGTGCCTGCGCTGCAACGAGAAGATCAAGTTCGCCGCGGTCCTCGACCGGGCGATCGCGCTGGGCTTCGACGCGGTCGCTACTGGGCACTACGCACAGCTGCGGCGCGGCGACGACGGGCTGATCGAGATGCACCGCGCGGTCGACCACGGCAAGGACCAGTCCTACGTGCTCGGCGTACTCACCCAGGAGCAGCTCGCCCACTCGCTGTTCCCGCTGGGCGACTCGGTGAAGACCGACGTACGCCGCGAGGCCGAGGAGCGCGGACTGCTGGTCGCCGACAAGCCCGACAGCCACGACATCTGCTTCGTCGCCGATGGCGACAACGCCGGCTGGCTGCGCGAGAAGCTCGGTGAACAGGCTCCCAACCACGGCGGTGACATCGTCGACGCGACGTCCGGCGAGGTGCTCGGCCAGCACGAAGGTACGTTCGGCTTCACCATCGGCCAGCGCAAGGGTCTGCGGATCGGCCGCCCTGCGCCGGACGGGAAGCCGCGCTTCGTGCTCGACATCGAGCCGGTCTCCGGCACCGTCACGGTCGGCTCCCGCGAGCGGCTGCGGATCGACCGGATCCGGGGCATCAAGGCGCGCTGGTGCGGCACCGTCCCGTCTCGTCTGGCGGGTCCCGACGTCACCGTCCAGCTGCGCGCCCACGGCGGCGAGCACCGCGCGACCGTGGCGACGGTGGACAGCCAGGTCGACATTGAGCTGCTGGACCCGGCCGAGGGGATCGCGCCCGGCCAAGCCGCGGTGATCTACGACGGCACCCGCGTGGTCGGCTCGGCCACCATCGCCGAGACCGCGCGCAGCGAGGCGCTCGCGTGACGTTGGCGACCGGCGTCGGGTCGTATCCCGGCGACGACGATGCGGCGTACGCCGAGGCGTTGCGGGTGGTGCTCGGCGAGGTGCCCGACCTGCCCCACCTGCCCGAGGTGCCCGGCCGCGGTGCGCCCGCCGACCTGACCGGCCGCGCGCTGGCGATCGTCTCCGAGCTCGGCGCCGACCTGCAGCCCGCCGGCTGGCGGCTCACCGACGCCCCCGGCATCGACCACCGGCGGGCCCGCTCGCAGCTCGCCCAGGACCTGGACGGGCTGGAAGAGCAGGCGGCCGGCTACGAAGGCGCGTTCAAGGTGCAGGTCGCCGGCCCGTGGACGCTGGCCGCGACCGTCGAGAAGCCGCGCGGGGACCGGGTGCTGTCCGACTTCGGAGCCCGCCGCGATCTAGCCCAGGCGCTGGCCGAGGGGGTGCGCACCCATGTCGCCGACGTCCTTCGCCGGCTGCCCGGCGTCACCGAGCTGCTGGTCCAGGTCGACGAGCCGGCGCTGCCCGCCGTACTTTCCGGGGAGGTGCCGACCGCGTCCGGTTTTCATCGGCACCGGTCGGTCGACCTGCCGGTCGCGTCGGAGGCACTCGAGTGGGTGCTCGCCGCGATCAGCGAGTCCGGCGCGACGCCGGTCGTGCACTGCTGCGCCCGTGACGTGCCGGTCGACCTGCTCCGCAAGTCCGGCGCTCGCGGCCTGTCGGTGGATCTGACCACGGTTGCCGCGAGCGCGTACGACGGGCTCGCCGAGGCGCTGGAGGCGGGTGAGCGGGTGCTGCTCGGCGTCCTACCCGCGCTGGATCCGGTCACCGCGCCGACCGAGAAGGGACTCACCGAACAGGTGCTGCGCTGGCTCGACATGCTCGGCCTCGACCCGGCGGAAGTCGGCGACCGACTCGTCGTCACGCCGACCTGCGGCCTGGCCGGTGCGTCGCCCGCCTGGGCGCGCCAGGCGCTCGCGCTTGCCCGTCAAGCAGCAGCGAATCTTGGCTGATCGAAGTCAATGGCGCACCCCTGCAACCCAACGACATCCTCACCTCGTTGAGGAACACATGAGACATCTGGTCCTGGTCGGACTGCTGCTGACGCTCATGGCGTGCGACGACGCCGGCCCCGCGGCCGACACCGGTACCTCGTTGCCGCCGGAGAGCGACCGGGTGCCGATCACCTCACGTGCGATCGCCGCGATCGCGCTGGACCACCTCCCTGCTGACACCGAACGGCGTGAGCCGATGAGTCCGGTCGACCACGATCCGAGGGCGGCCGGAGCGCGCCTGGGCTACGGCGGCGAGCAGGACGACGTCTCTCTCGACGTGCTCGTCTCCCCACGTGTGGACGAGGAGCCGTGCCCGCAGCCGTACGACGGCTGTGAGGAGCTGAAGGCCGACGACGGCTCGCCGATGTTCCTGCGCTGGCAGGAGCTGGAGCCCGAGGAGGACCCCGGAGTGGTGGATGTCGTGCTGGACCGCGGCGACGAGCGGGTGCGGATCGAGCTGCACGGGCAGGAGGAGATCCTCGGCGATCCACGTGAGATGGACCTGTCAGTGTGGGTGGACCAGGCGCTCGAGATCGCCCAGGACCCGCGGCTTCGGCTGCGGACCAGCCAGGAGGCGGTCGACGCAGGCGAGCGGCTGGACAGGTGGGACGAGGACGAGGGCAATCCGGCGGGGTCCGACGTGGTACCCGCACGCGACCGCGACCTGGCCGCGGCGTACCTGCTGAACCAGCGCGACCCGGGCGAGGTGAACCGGGCCGAGCCGTCACCGCTGAAGAAGGACTTCGGCGCTGGTGCGATCGGCGCACGCCTGCACGGCGACGGTGTCCTCGACATCGTGGCCGCCAAGGAGGGTCCGAGCTGGCTGACGGGCGACCTGTGTGAGAGCAGGCGCTTCCGCTACTGCGACACGTCCTGGCCCTTCGCCGAGCTCACCGGCGACGCTCGCCGCAAGGTTGTCCACAACTCGGTGTACATCCTGTGGCGACCCGGCCCGAGCGGCGAGATCTGGGTGGTGCAGCAGCGGGTCGACCAGGTGGTCGCGCTCCGCTGGAGTGGCCTCCGCGTCCCCCACCGGGCGATGGAGGTCCATCGGGTGATCGACCTGGTCCGGCAGGGCGGCATCGTCGCGAACTCGGTGCTCGGGCTGACAACGCTCGAGATCGTCGCCGACTCGGACGTCGTCGTCGGCAAGTGGCAGGAGGTGAGCTGACGTGCGACGACTCGCTGCGATCGGGATGTTGTTGGTGCTCGTGGCATGCGGCGAGGAGTCCGTCGATCTGAGCGACGCGGTGCTGCCGAAGGCGAGCGAGCGGGTTCCGATCACCGATCGGGCGATTGCCGCGATCGGCCTGGAGCACCTCCCGGAGCGCACCAAGCACCGCCGCTCGATGGACCGCGGCAACCAGTACGTCGACGCGATGGGGGCTGAGCTCGACTACGGCGAGGTCTCCGTGCAGATCATGATCGAACCGGCCGAGGGTGAAGCGGACGATATGTGCGAGGTCGCAGTCGACTGCATCGAGGTGAAGGCCGAGGACGGGACACCGATGACGCTCGGCTGGCAGGCGGCGGAGCCGGAGGAGGATCCTGGCGTCGTCTGGGTCCGTGTACGCCGTGGCGATGACGAGATCAGGGTCAGCGAGTCGGGCAGCGTCCTCACCGAGGAGGATCCGCGCGAGCAGACTCTCGTGGTCGCAGCCGAGGACCTGATCGCCGCCGCCGGCGACCCGCTGCTGCGGCTGCGTACCAGCCCGGACGCCGTCGCCGCCGGCGAGGAGCTCGACGACTGGGAGGGCGGCGAGCCCGACCCGGACGCCCGCGACATCGTCCCCTCGACCGACCGTGCCCTTGCTGCGGCGTACCTCTCGACTCGGGGTGGGTACGGCGAGTTCTCGTCGATCGAGCCGTCGCCACTGAAGGCGATGTTCGGGGAGGGGGCGCTCGGTGCGCGGCTGCACGGCGGTGGGCTGGGTACGGCGCCGATCGTCATCGACTGGCTGGCCACGAGTCAGCCGCCGGCCTGGCTGAAGGGCGACCCGTGCGCCACCGACCGGTTCCGCGGTCGTTGCAAGGAGTACGCGCCCTTCGAGGAGTACGAGGCCGGCATCGCCGAGATGGCACCGCCGCTTCCTCCGGCCCCGGGTCCGATCTACCTGATGTGGACGCCGACCGCTCCCGGCGTACCCGGGGAGGTGTGGGCGGTCCAGCAGCGGCCGGACCAGCTGGTGGCCTTCCACCAGACCGGCTTCCGAGTGCCGGCGAGGCTGGCTGCCGTTGAGACGGCGGTCGAGTGGGCCTACCTCCACCAGCAGCTGGGAGTCGGGACGATCGGCCTGCAGACGACCACGGAGATCGCCGAAGACACCAGCATCACTCGGGCGTGGCGCGAGTGAGGCGTCAGCGCTCGAACTCGTCCCAGCTCTCGCCGAAGTCGTCGCTGACCAGGAAGGCGCCGCTCTCGGTGCCGGTGGTGTAGAGCCGGTCACCGGCGGCCGAGACGCTGTGGAAGAAGCCGAGGTTGTCCGGCAGCTTCAGCTCTGCGAAGTCGCCGGAGGCCTGCTGGAGCCACGCGCCCTCGGCGTCGCCCTCGAGCAGCAGTCGCCCGTCGGACAGCGTGTCCAGGTACACATCGAGCGCCTTCAACCCGTCCGCACCGGTCAGCGGGCTCGACTGCCAGGCCACCTTGCCCGGGCCTGCTGGACGGGTCCAGATCGAGTCGAGCACGGGGTACTCGTCCCCGCCGTGGCCGGTGACGAGCGTCAGCCGGCCGGACCCGGTGTGGATCTCGGAGACCGGGTACCCGCCCTTGCCGGCGGCTAGCCGGTCCTTGGTCCACGGCCCGGTGCCGCCGGGCGAGAACGCCAGCTTCACCTGGTCGTCGGCCCAGTCGAGGACGACCCAGACCACGCCCTCCTCGTCGATAGCGATCCGCTGCGGCTGGTCGGTGGGCAGCTTCGGCAGCTGGTACGCCGCGTTGTCGGACGGGCGGTACACGAGATTGCCGTCCTCGGCCCCCTGCACGAGCAGGTCGCCCGCCTGCACCGGCCGCGGCTTCTTGGCCACCTCGACGGGTGTGGTGGTGCCGTCCGCGGCGACGTGGAGCAGTGCCGGCGCCGTGTAGCTCTCCAGCAGGAAGCCGCCGTCGGTCGCACGGACGCGTGCCACGGCGCCCTGCTCCCTGACCTGCCCGAGCTTCTCGTCGGCGACCGGCTCGCCCTGGTCGTCGTACAGCCGCCAGGCCCCCTGCTGCGGGCCCTCGTCGTCGTCGGACTCGACCCGGTAGGTGACAAGGGTCTGTCCGCCACTCGTCGCGACGCTCGCCGCGCTGCCGGCGTCGATGATCTCGTCCGCGGTGGCGTCCGGGTCGCCGGCCACCCGCCACTCGTGCTTCTGGTGGTCCTCACTGCTGTTGCTGTCGGAAGCGCCCTCGTCACCGCAGGCGCTGAGCGCCGAGGCGGTGAGCGAGAGGGCCACGAGAAGGGTGGCGGGGGTACGTCGCATGCCGGCAACCTTAGGGCCGGGACGCACGAGGGCCGGACACCCCGTGAAGGTGTGTGTCCGGCCTCTGCGCCTGCGCCGTACGAGGTCAGCCATGTGGGCAGGGCCCTCGGGACCGTCGGTGGGGGCCTGACCCCGGATCGTGGACACGCTTGAATCCAGCAGTTCTGCTGGGGAGAGCGAGAAGATCCACCCATGGCCAGGAAGAACTACACCGA